>CAWHDF010000027.1:0-137481 GCA_963828105.1 uncultured Actinomycetota bacterium
GCGCGGCGAGGGCCGGCCTAGAGGCGCGCGCTCCCGCCGGTGACGAGGTGCGCACGCTGGAGCACACGGCGCATCGGCCGGGGCAACGGCGCGCGACCGCTCGCTCCGCCGAGCCAGCTTCGCAGGCCGAGCGCCGAGCCGACGAGCGGTGAGGCGATGATCTGGCCCTCGAGCAGGGGCACGACACCGGAGCGGAGCCGCGACTTGAAGCCGACATCGCCAGGGCCGAGATCGAAGAGGCGCACCTCGCGGGCGGTTGCGTCTTCGATCAGCCGCAGCAGCAGGATCATCCCGGGCGAGTAGGTCTGGAAGCGGCGGTCGTAGCCGATCAGCCAGCCGTGCCAGGTCCGCCGCGTCTGCAGGACGAGCGTGAGCGCGACGAACTCTCTGCCGGCTCGCAGGCCGGAAAGCACGCCGCGAAAGCTCGGCTCACGCAGGCGGTGCACGTGCTCGGTCAGCGCGACGTTCGCGGGGATCTCGAACCTGTCGATCTCGCCGCTGCGTCGCCACTGTGCCGACTTCCAGCGCAACAGCAGGCGCAGGAGCTCGGGGTCGGTCAGCTCGGTCTCGAAGCTGACCTCGCCGACGTTGCGTGCGAGCCGGCGCGCCTGCGCCTCGGTCTTGCTGACGACCTTCGAACCGGCGGCCTTCAGCGCCGCGCGATAGGCGTCGAAGCCGTCTTCGAGCGCGAGCGTCGAGGATTCGTCGCGGCTGACGCCGGCGAGCATCGAGAGCGGTGGGAGCGCCGGTGCCGAGCGGAAGCGGTACGCACGCAGGCCCGAGCTGCGGACGAGCTCGCGCGGGTCCCAGTCGGCCGCCGGGTCGATGATCGGGCCGTCGTAGTTGGTGCGCCCGCCGCCCGGAGGAAAGCCGAGCCCGTGCTTGCTGCGCTGGAACGGGAAAAAGCCGACCGGCGTGCCGTCGGCTTCGAGCTCCGCGACGAAGATGTCGTCCCTGACCGCGGCGACCGCCCGGGTGTACTCGGGCCGGTAGAACGGGCTCGAGAAGCGCTCGTGGGCCTCCTGAAGCGCCGCCCAGCGTGCCCGTGCCTCGGGGCTCAACGCGCGCGCGCTCAGCACTGTTGCCTTCAACCGAACTCACTCCCCTACCAGTTGATGGCGGAAATATCGGCGAGGGCTCCGCCGAGCTTGAGCTTTGCCCCGCGTCGAGTGAGGTTCCGGGCTCGCGGTAGCGTGTCCCGGCATGCCAGAGCTGCCCGAGGTGGAGACGGTCAGGCGCGTGCTCGAGCCGCTCCTTGTCGGCCGGCGCTCTCGACCAGGTCGCGATCAGCGACCCGCGCCTGACCGCGCCGCTCGACCCCGACGCGTTCGCCGCAAACCTCACCGGTGAGCGGGCGGCCGCACTCGAGCGGCGCGGCAAATACCTGCTCGTCGTGCTCGAATCGGGCCGGCGGCTCGTGATCCACCTGCGGATGACGGGCTCGCTGCGCTGGCGCCCCGCCCTGAGCGAGCCGGCTGAGGACGCCCACCAACGTGCCCTGATCCGGCTCGACGACGGCTCGAGCCTCGCCTACCGCGACGTTCGCCGCTTCGGCACCTGGCAGCTCCTCGGGCCCGCTCAGCTCGAAGAGCACCTCGCCCGGCGGCTCGGCGCCGAGCCGCTCGCGCCCGCGTTCACCGCGCGCGCGCTCGGCGCCAGGCTTGCCGGCCGGCGAGTGCCGCTCAAGGCGGCGATCCTCGACCAGCGCACCCTCGCCGGGGTCGGCAACATCTACGCCGACGAGGCGCTCTGGCGGGCGCGGTTGCATCCGCGCCGGGGCGCCGGCAGCCTCGACGGCGAGGAGCTCGGTGCGCTCCACCGCGGAATCCGGGCGGCGCTCCGCGAGGGGATCGCGCGCCAGGGCTCGACGCTCCGCGACTACAGCCTCCCCGACGGCGCCTCCGGGACGATGCAGCACGAGTTCAAGGTCTACGGGCGGGCGGGGGAGCCCTGCCCACGCTGCGGGACGCCGATCGAGCGGATCGTCGTCGGCGGCCGTGGCAGCTGGTACTGCCCGCACTGCCAGCGGCTCGTACCTGCCTCCGCCGAGCACGATTAGCCTCGCAGCTCTGCGGGTAGCAGCCAGAGATGGATACAAGCCACCAGCCGACGGCGAGCGGGCCGGAGGGCACGGGCGGGAAGCTGCACCGTGGCCCACTCCGGCTCGTCGAGGCCGAGGCACAGCATCTGCGCGAGCTCGAGGCGGTCGGCGAGAGCGCCGCGACGCCGTTCATCGCGATGGTCGGGCTTGCGCTCGTGCTCTTCCCGCTGGCGGGAATCATGATCGCGGTCTCCTTCGGGGCCGCGCTCCTCTTCGGCGGTTGAGCCAGGAGCGGAGACCGCTGCGGCGCCGGCTCAGCGGTCTCCGCCGGCCCGCCTAGACTGGGACCGATGGCGGGGCGCGCGCACCGGACAGAGGCGATCGTGCTGCGCTCGCTGCGCTTCTCGGAGGCCGACCGGATCCTCCACATCTATACGCGTGAGCGCGGCCGGCTCGGTGCGATCGCCAAGGGCGCCCGCAAGACCAGCTCCCGTTTCGGCGCGCGGCTCGAGCCCCTCTCGCACGTCGAGCTCGTCCTCCACGAGGGCTCCGGCGAGCTCCAGACGGTCACCGGCGCCTCGCTGATCGCCTCACACCGGGGCGTACGCGAGGACGGCAACCGTCTCGGTGTCGCGCTGCTCGGCGCGGAGGCGATGCTGCGCCTCTTCGGCGAGCCCGAGCCGAACGAGCGGGCCTTCACCGCGCTCGCACGCTTCCTCGACGCGCTCGAGCAGGCGCCTGCGGCGTCCCGGCCCGGTCTCGACCCGCTCGCGCTCTCCTTCCAGCTCAAGCTGCTCTGGCTCTCCGGCTACCTGCCGCACCTCGGCGCCTGCGTCGAATGCGGCGCCCGCGACGAGCTTGTCGGCTTTTCGTCCCGCGGCGGCGGCGCCGTCTGCCGTGGCCACGCTCGCGGCGCGCTGCCGCTCTCGCCCGAGGGGCTTGCGGGCGTCGAGCGGCTGCTGACGACGCCGCTCGCCGAGGCCTACGCGGCGGGGCTCGGTGAGCGTGCGACGCGTGAGGCGCTCTCGATCGTCACCTCCTCCTACGAGGAGCACGGCGGCTTTCGGCTCCGGACCCTGAGCGCATGAGGCGCGAGCTTGACGGCGGCTACGCGCTTGACGACGACCCGGCCCGGATCGATGTCGCTGCCGTCCACCGCTACCTCTCCGAGGAGTCCTACTGGGCGGTCGGGCGCAGCCTCGAGGAGCAGGAGCGGCTCCTCCGCCAGGCCTCCCGCGTCGTCGGGCTCTATTACGCCGGCGAACAGGTGGGGTTTTGCCGTGCGGTCGCCTGCGCCGGCATCCCCTGGGTCTACCTCGCCGACGTCTACGTTCTCGAGCTGCACCGCGGCCGCGGGCTCGGGGTCGAGCTCGTCAGCGAAATGATCGAGCGGGGGCCTTACCGCGACGAGCCGTGGATCCTCATGACCGCCGACGCGCACGAGCTCTACCGGCGCTTCGGCTTCGCGGCGCCGCATCCCCGCACGATGGTCCGCTCCGGGACCCGCCCGTTGCCGCCGGGGCCGGCCGAGCGCCACCGCGGCGCCGCCGGCTAGGCCGGCGGCCGCGACGGGTCGGCCGACTCGCGCTCGAGCCGGACGATCCAGAGCGCGACGAGCAGGAACCAGCCGAGCTCGCAGCCGAGGAAGACCTTCTCCCAGAGGCCGCCGAGGGAGTGACGGTGCAGGCCACTGTGGCCGAGGAGCACGACGGCGACGACGCCGGCCCAGGAGAGGGCGAGCAGGCGGCGCCGCACCGGCGCGAAGCGTTCGTCCGCACGCAGCTCGCGCACGGTGACGAAGGTTCCCAGGAGGACGGCGAGGAACGCGATCCCGGCGAGCGCGAGGTGGATCTTGCCCGAGCCGAGCGTCGGCGTACCGACCGGGTCGTCGGGGAAGAACGCGAGCAGCGCCGAGCAGATCGCCCAGAGCGAGAGCAGGACGATCCCGACCCGCAGCTTCGCGCGCGTCCCGACCTCGAGCGCGAGCGCGCCGACGAGCGTCAGGCTGAGCACGCCACGAAGCAGGAAGTTGACGTTCATCACCCAGCCGAAGCGCCCCTTCGAGCCATAGTCGCTCTCGGCGTTGTGGAGCACGCTGAAGTGCGGGCGGAGAAAGACGAGCGCAACGTCGATCAGCACGTAGACCGCGATACCGACGACGGTCGCCTCGGACCACCGGCGCGGTGCGCTTGCGTCCACGGCGGCATAATCGCACGCCCGCGACGCGGCCGCCCGCGGCCGTTCGCCGGGAAGATGATCTAGGCTCAGACAAACCCCTAAAGGAGGCCGTGATGCACATCCCCGAGCCGGTCGCGACCGACATTCGCGACGAGGCGTTTGCCGGCGTGACCTACCACGTTCGCGGCCAGCTCGTCCCCGAGCTCCAGCTCGAGCTCTCGGGGCAGCCGGTCATGTTCGAGCACCACGTGCTGCTCTGGAAGGAGCCCGGCGTCCAGATCGAGCTGCGCAAGCTCTCGGGTGGCGTCAAGCGCAAGATCGCAGGGCTCGACTTCTTCGTCACCAAGGCGGTCGGCCCCGGTCGGATCGCCTTCTCCCGCGACTGGACCGGTCAGATCATTCCGCTCCACCTGGCCCAGGGAGAGGGACTCAACGTGCGCGAGCACGCCTACGTCGCGGCGACCGACAACGTCGACTACAGCTACGAGCGCGTCCAGGGGCTACGCAACATGCTGATGGGGGGCTCCGGGTTGTTCATCGACAACTTCCATGCCGGCCACGGGGACGCGATCGTGTGGGTGCACGGACAGGGGAACGTCTTCACCGTCACCCTCGACGCGGGCGAGCAGATCGACGTCGAGGCCGGCGGGTGGCTCTACAAGGACACGAGCGTCAAGCTCGAGTCGTTCAGCATCGGGCTCAAGACGGGCTTCATGGGTGGCGGCGGCAAGCTGACCTGGAACCGCTTCACCGGCCCCGGCACGCTCGCGATCCAGACGATGTACCACGACCCGCTCGAGGCCGTCGAGGGCGGTGGCGGCCAGACGAGCACCGCGATCGAAGGCGGTGCCGTCGGCGCGATCCTGGGTGGGCTGCTCAAGGGCTAGGACGTGTGCGGCCGGACGTTCGCCGATCCGCGGCGGCGTCCGGCCGTGTCGTTACCGGCTAGACCGATGAGAGCCGGTAGCCGATGTAGACGCCGGCGATCCCCCCGAGGAAGCCGCAGAAGATCGAGGCGAGTGACATCGCCGAGCCGCCCCAGAGCTCGGGCGCGAAGCTCGCGACGGTGCCGCCGACCATCGCCGAGAAGCCGATCAGAGAACGTCCCATGCTCTCAGCATCGGCAACGCCGGAGAGCTGCTTGAGCACCCCGCCCGGGGGACGTCGGTGTCGCCGGCGGGCGCTCAGGCAGGGGCTGCGAGACGCGCCGCGAGGTAGGCCAGGCTGAGCGGGTAGCGGCGGCCGAGCCCGCGGTGGCCGCCCTCGAAGAGCTCGAAATGAACGTGCTCGGCCGGCACCCCGGCGCGCTCGAGTGCGAGCGAGAACGCCGTCGCCCCCAGGTCGAGGCGGTACTCGTCGTTGCGGCCCGCGTCGATCCAGATCCCGCGCGACGTCCGTAGCCCCTCGGCGTGCACCGGTGCGAGCTCGACCGGGTCGAAGGCGAGCCAGCGCGCCCAGACGGCCGGCACCAGCTCGCCGGTCGTCGCCAGGAACGGGAACTCGGGGCGGCCGTCGGCGCCCGGTGAGAACGCTGCCGCGGACGCGTACAGGTTCTGGAGGAGCGCGTCGGTCGCGGTGTCGAGCACCGGCCGGCCGGAGCGGAAGTCCGCCCAGAAGCGCTCGAACGAGCCGTCGTAGCGGTTGCGGAGCGCCTGGGCGGCCGGCCCGAACTCGCCCTGGAGCGTGACCGGGAAGAGACAGTCGCCCGCGTGGCTCGCAAAGCCGCCGAACAGGTCGGGTCGCCGCATCGCCCAGAACATCGCGGCGAAGCCGCCGGAGGAGGCGCCGGCGAGCCCCCGGTGGGCCGGCTCGGCAAGCGTGCGCAGCCGGGCGTCGACGAAGCCGATCACGTCCTCGCAGAGGTAGCGGCCGTAATCGCCGACCGCGGGCGAGTCGAGCCACTGCGCACCGCCGAGCGCGGTGAAGCCGTCGACGAGCACGACGATCGCCTCGAGCGCGGCCGCCTCGAGCAGCGTCGGCAGGTTGTCACTGAACGGGGCGACGTTGAAGAACGCGCGTGCCTGCCCGGTCATCGCGTGCAGGACATAGAGCGTCGGGTAACGGCGGTCGGGCTGCGCGTCGTACCCGGGCGGGGTGAGCACGAAGAGCGGCCGTGTGGCCGGGTCGCCGAGCGGGTTTCCGAGCAGCGCGGCGCTCGTCAGCGCGAACTCCTGCCAGCGTCCCTGCGGGCCGCTCACCGTCCGCGACCGTGCGGCACGCTGCCGGGCGACCTCACGGCTAACGCGGCGACCACGGCGCGTCGAGCCGCTCGAGCAGCAGCTGACGGGCGGCGCCGAGCGGGATCCGCTCCTGTGCGAGCGAGTCGCGGTCGCGCAGTGTGATCGTGTCGTCGCTGAGCGTCTCGGCGTCGATCGTCAGCGCCCAGGGGGTGCCGATCTCGTCCTGACGTCGGTAGCGCTTGCCGATCGCCGCCGAGTCGTCGTACTCGCAGGGGAGCGCACGCCGCAGCTCCTCGAAGAGCGCCCGCCCCTTCTCGACGAGCGCCGGGTCGTTGCCGACGAGCGGCAGCACCGCCGCCTTGACCGGTGCGAGCCGCGGATGCAGCCGCAGCACCGTGCGCGGACGCTCGGCGATCATCTCCTCGTCGTAGGCGTCGACGAGGAAGGCGAGCGCGGCCCGGTCGGCGCCGGCGGCGGGCTCGATCACGTGCGGCACGTAACGCTCCTCGTGGCCGACCCACTCGAGCTTCGTGTTCGCGCCGGCGGCGTGGGCGCGGAGGTCGAAGTCGCCGCGGTTTGCGATCCCCTCGAGCTCGGACCAGCCTATCGGGAACAGGTATTCGATGTCGCTCGTCCCGCTCGAGTAGTGGGAGAGCTCGTCGGCGTCGTGGGGCCGGACGCGCAGGTGGCTCTCGCGCAGCCCGAGCTCGAGGTACCAGCGGCGCCGCTCGGCGATCCAGTACTCGTACCAGCTGACCGCGTCGGCGGGCGGGACGAAAAACTCCATCTCCATCTGCTCGAACTCACGCATCCGGAAGAGGAAGTTCCCGGGCGTGATCTCGTTGCGGAAGCTCTTCCCGATCTGGGCGATCCCGAACGGCGGCTTGACCCGCTGGGAGGAGGTGACGTTCTTGAAGTTGACGAAGATGCCCTGCGCCGTCTCGGGGCGCAGGTAGGCGCGCGAGGCCTCGTCGCGTACCGCCCCGATCTGCGTCTCGAACATGAGGTTGAACGCGCGCGCCTCGGTCAGGTCGCATTCGGGCGTCTCGCCGGCTCGCCGAGACGGCTTGCGCCCGCAGGCCGCCTCGGCCAGGTGGTCGGCGCGGAAGCGCAGCTTGCACGTGCGGCAGTCGATCAGCGGGTCCGAGAAGCCGCCCACGTGTCCGGAGGAGACCCAGACGGAGGGGTGGAGGATGATCGCCGAGTCGAGCAGCACGACGTCCTCGCGCTCCTGCACGAGCGCGCGCTGCCAGGCCGCCTTGACGTTCTGCTTGAGCAGCACGCCGTAGTGGCCGTAGTCGTAGGAGGAGCCGAGCCCGCCATAGATGTCGGAGGAGGGAAAGACGAAGCCGCGGCGCCGGCAGAGCGCGGCGACCTTCTCGATCGTCGCCGGCCCGTCGTACTGCTCGCGCTCCGCCATCCCCTGAAACTAGCGTGCGCGCGCGGCGGCGGCGCCGGTGGGCGCCTCGCGGTGCACGTAACGGCCCCGAGCGCCGTAGAGTCAACGGGGCGATGGCGCCGCCCACCCTCGTCGAGCTGCACGTCCTCTCCGACTCCACCGGTGAGACGGCCGCTCGCGTCGCGCTCGCGCTCGAGGCGCAGTTCCCGGAGCTGAGCTTCGCCGTGATTCGCCACCCGCGCGCCGAATCGGTCGCCGATCTCGAGCTTGCCGTCGAGCGGATGAAGGGGCGGGCGGCGGTCGCGATCTACACGCTCGTCGAGCCGAGCCTGCGGGCGGCGATGCGGACCCTCTGTCGGCGTGCTCGCGTCCACTACTGCGACCTGCTCGCGAGCCCGCTCGAGGCGGTCGCCAAGATCTCCGGCCGCGCCGCGACGATGACCCCGCGGGCACGGCCGCCGCTCGACGAGAACTACTTCCGGCGCGTCGCCGCGATCGAGTTCGCCGTCAAGAACGACGACGGCCTGGGACGGGGACTCGCCGCCGCCGAGGTCGTGCTCGTCGGCGTCTCACGCTCGTCGAAGACGCCCCTGTCGATCTACCTCGGCTACCTCGGCTGGCGGGCGACGAACGTGCCGCTCGTCAAGGGGATCGAGCCGCCGGCGAAGTTATTCGAGATCGACCCGGCCCGGATCGTGGGGCTCACGATCGACGCCGCGCGGCTCGCGGAGATCCGCTCGGACCGGTTGGCGATGATGGGCGGCGACCGCAGCTACGCGAACCTGAACGAGGTCTACGAGGACCTCGAGCACGCCGCCGCGATCCAGCGTCGGCTCGGCTGCCCCGTCTTCGACGTCTCCGAGCACTCGATCGAGGAGCTCGCGCTGCGCATCGTGCGGGCCGTCGAACGGCGCACCGGCGCCCACGACGCGCACAAAGGGTGAAACCCAAGCCGCCCGTCCCGCTCTGGCGCTGGCTCCTCTGGAGCTGCATCCTCGTCGTCGCGCTCGTCGTCTTCTACGGGCTCTTCACGCCCTTCTGGTTCGGGCTGCGCTCGCTCGCCTGGACGGCCGAGTTCCGGGCGCGTCGGCGCCGCTGAGCCCGGTGAGGTGGCTGGCTTCGCCTCCGCAAGAGTCCGCAAGGAGTCGGAGGCAATTCCCGTCTCGGCGCCCAGCCCGCGTGGTAACAATCAGCAGAGCATGAGCGGCCGTTTCGTTTACGGGTTCGACGAGCCGGCGCCTGGCGGGCGTGAGCTGCTCGGCGGGAAGGGGATCGGCCTCGCCGAGATGACCGAGCTCGGGCTGCCGGTCCCGGCCGGGTTCACGATCACCACCGAGGCCTGCCGGAGCTACATGGCCGCCGGCACGTTCCCTGAGGGGCTCACCGAGGAGGTGCAGGCCCACGTCGAGGCGCTCGAGCGCCACGCCGGGCGGCGCTTCGGCGACCCGGACGATCCGCTGCTCGTCTCGGTCCGTTCCGGTGCCGCGATCTCGATGCCCGGGATGATGGACACGATCCTCAACCTCGGCCTCAACGACGAGGCGGTCGCCGGTCTCGCCGCGCGCACCGGTAACCCGCGCTTCGCCTTCGACTCCTACCGGCGTCTGCTTCAGATGTTCGGTGAGGTCGTCGACGGCATCGACCCACACCGTTTCGAGGACGCGCTGACCGCGCTCAAGCGCGAGCGCGGCGTCCGTACCGACAACGAGCTCTCGGCCAGCGACCTCGAGGAGCTCGTCGAGACCTTCCGCACGATCTACCGGGACGCCAAGGGGGCCGACTTCCCCGCGACCGCGACCGACCAGCTGCTGCGCGCGGTGGGCGCAGTCTTCGACTCCTGGGAGACGCCGCGGGCTCGCGTCTACCGCAAGGCGAACGGCATCCCTGACGATCTCGGCACGGCGGTCAACGTCGTCCAGATGGTCTTCGGCAACAAGGGGGAGCGCTCCGGCACCGGCGTCGCCTTCACGCGCAACCCGGCGACGGGCAGCAAGGAGCTCTACGGCGAGTTTCTCGCCAACGCGCAGGGCGAGGATGTCGTCGCCGGGATCCGCACGCCGCAGCCGGTCGAGTCGATGGAGCAGCTGATGCCTGACGCCTACGTGGGTCTCCTCGCTGCGCTCCAGCGCCTCGAGGGGCACTACCGCGACATGCAGGACGTCGAGTTCACCGTCGAGGACGGGCGGCTCTACCTGCTCCAGACACGTGCCGCGAAGCGCACCGCCGCCGCCGCGCTGCGTGCCGCGGTCGAGATGGTCGACGAAGGCGTCATCTCGCGGGAGGAGGCGCTCGTCCGTATCGACCCCGCCGGGCTCGACCAGCTCCTCCATCCCCGCATCGACCCGGACGCCGCCCGCTCGGCGGTCGCCAAAGGGCTCAACGCGAGCCCGGGCGCTGCGAGCGGCGCAATCGTCTTCGACGCCGACACGGCGGTCGAGCGCGCCAAGTCCGGCCCGGTGATCCTCGTGCGCGACGAGACGACGCCCGACGACATCCACGGAATGATCGCAGCGCAGGGGATCCTGACGATGCACGGCGGCATGACCTCACATGCGGCCGTCGTCGCGCGCGGAATGGGCAAGCCGTGCGTCGCCGGCTGCGACGGACTCTCGATCGTCGAAGGGGTCGTCACGCTCGGCGGACACACGCTCGGCGAGGGCGACGTGATCACGATCGACGGAGGCAGTGGCGACGTGTTCGTCGGGCAGGTCAAGCTCGTGCCGCCGCAGCTCAACGAAGACTTCGAGACGCTGCTCGGCTGGGCCGACGAGTACCGCCGGCTACGCGTGCGCGCGAACGCCGACACCCCCGAGGATGCCGCACGTGCCCGGGAGTTCGGCGCCGAGGGGATCGGGCTCTGTCGCACCGAGCACATGTTCTTCGGCGAGGAGCGGCTGCCCGTCGTTCAGGAGATGATCCTCGCCGAGACCGAGCAGGGCCGGCGCGCGGCGCTCGACCGGCTGGCGCCCTTCCAGCAGGCCGACTTCGAGGGGATCTTCGAGGCGATGGCAGGTCTGCCGGTCACGATCCGGCTGCTTGACCCGCCGCTCCACGAGTTCCTGCCGCTCGAGGAGCAGGCGACCGACGAGCGGATGCGGCTGCGAATCCGCTCGCTGCACGAGACGAACCCGATGCTCGGGATGCGCGGCTGCCGCCTCGGCATCGTCTACCCCGAGATCTACGAGATGCAGATCCGCGCGATCGCCCGTGCCGCCGCGGCCGTCGAAGCGCGGCTCGGCGAGGCCCCGCACGTCGAGATCATGCATCCGCTCGTTGCGTTCGCCGAGGAGCTGCGACGACTGCGGGCGCTCACCGAGGCGATCTGGGCGGAGGAGGCGTCGGGCCTCACGCACACCGTCGGGACGATGATCGAGCTGCCGCGCGCCTGCATCTGCGCGGAGGAGATCGCCGGCGAGGCGCAGTTCTTCTCTTTCGGCACGAACGATCTCACCCAGACGGCGCTCGGGATCTCCCGTGACGACGCCGACCGCACCTTCCTCACGCGCTACATCGAGGAGCGGGTCGTCGACCACAGCCCCTTCGAGGTGCTCGACACCGAGGGTGTCGGTGGGCTGATGCGGATCGCCGTCACCGGCGGGCGTGCCGCCCGGCCCGAGCTCAAGCTCGGCATCTGCGGCGAGCACGGCGGGGAGCCGCACTCGATCGCCTTCTGCGACTCACTCGGACTCGACTACGTCTCCTGCTCACCCTTCCGCGTGCCGATCGCACGGCTCGCAGCGGCGCAGGCGGCGCTTGCGCGCGAGGGGACGTCGAGCTACGTCGCCGCCGGCGGCTGACGCCCGGGGCGTCAGATCACCGCGTAGGCGAAGATCACGGAGACGGCGAGCACGGCCGCCGCGATCAGGACCGCGGTCCGCGTCGATGAGCGGAACTGCAGCCAGAGGAACATCAGCACGACGCCGCAGATCAGCCCGCCGATGTGGCCGCCGATCGAGATACCCGAGATCGAGAAGGTGAAAACGAGGTTCAGCACGATCCAGAGCAGGATCTGCCCGCCCGTGTGGATCACACCGCGGTATTCGAGCACGAGCAGCGCCCCCAGCACACCGAAGATCGCCCCCGAGGCGCCGAGCGTCGGCGAGTTCGGGCTCAGGTACAGCGCGCCCGCCGAGCCGGCGACGGCAGCGACGAGATACAGCGTCAGAAAGCGCCAGCGCCCGATCACCATCTCGAGGATGCGCCCGCAGAAGAACAGGCTCAGCATGTTGACGGCGAGGTGGACGACGCCCTCGTGCAGGAACGCGGAGGTGATCAGGCGCCACCATTCGCCGTTGGCAACGCCTGCGAGCGCGCCGCTCGCGTACTCGGCGTTCGAGATCAAGACACCGTGGTAGTAGATCCAGTTGTTCGTACCGTCGCTCGAGCCTCCGAGCGCGAACTCGATCAGGAGCACGGCAGTGTTGATCGCGATCAGCGCGCTCGTGATCGGATGCGAGTACCGCGAGCCTGAACCGGTCGCGACGCGCTCGGCGGCTACGGTGACCTTACGGATCCCCTGGGGCTTCCCCGAGTGCTCCGGGCAGCGCAGCCCCACGGGTGCCGGGGTCATGCACTCGTAGCAGATCGGGCGCCCGCATTCGGAGCAGGAGAGCCCTGTCTCCCTGTCGGGATGGCGGTAGCAGTAGCGGGGTTCGGGGTCCACACGAACTAGCGTATAGACGTGCCCGTTCACGTTGCCCTCGTCCCGCGCGACGAGGTTCACGCGCAGGTCGGGATCGTCGTCGACGTGATCCGCGCAACGTCCTCGATCGCCCAGGCGCTCGCCTCGGGCTACGAGCGCGTGCTCTGCTGCCGCGAGATCGAGGAGGCGCTCGCGCTTCGGGCCGAGCTCGGCAGCGAGGCCGTCGTCGGCGGCGAACGCGACGGCACGATGGTCAGCGGCTTCGACGTCGGGGCCTCGCCCGCCGCCTTTGCGGAGGGCGCGCGGGCGCCGACGCTGATCCTCTCGACGACAAACGGCACCGCCGCGATTCTCGGTGCCGCCGCGCGCTGTGAGATCGTCCTGCTCGGCTCGCTGCTCAACCTCGAGGCGCTGATCGCGGCCGCGCGCGCCCACGGTGACGACGTGGCGGTCTTCTGTGCCGGCTACAAGGGAGGCTTCGCGCTCGATGACGCCTACTGCGCCGGCCGGATCGTCGCCGGGCTCGCCGGGAGCCGCAGCGACGCGGCACAGGCGGTCGAGCGGATCGCGGGCAGCTACCCCGAGGCGCTCGCCGGGCTCAACGCGCGCAGCTATGGCCCGCCGGGACTCGAGCAGGACATCACCTTCTGCGCGCGCGAGAGCGTGCTCGAGACGGTGCCGCGACTCGCACGGATGGTCGGTACGGCCGCCGAGATCGTCGCCTGAGACGGCGCAGCCGCGCCCGCGGGCGGGGTGGAGGCGAACCGCCCCTTGACACACGAACATGTGTTCGTGTAGAACATACGTTCCGTGATAGCTGCGGTCGTCATCCCGGCCTTTGATCTGCGCGCGGCGCTCCGCTTGCGGCCGGCGCTCGAGACGGAACCCGCGGCGCTCGCTCCTGTCGCGGGAAGCGAACCACTGCTCGGCTCGGTGACCGCCGCCGCACAGGCCCGGGGGCTCCGGCCGGGCATGCGGCTCGGAGAGGCGCTCGCGTCCTGCCCGGAGCTCGTGCTCGTCGAGCACGACCCCGCGAGCGTCGAGCAGGCCTGGGAGGAGATCCTGCGCCGACTCGAGGATGCCGGCTTCGCGGTCGAGCCGACGCAGCCGGGCACCGTGCTGTTCGAGACGGGCGGTGTCGACCGGCTCTACGGCGGGCTCGAGCCGGCACTGCGACGGGCGCTCGCCGCAGTCGGACCGGCCTGGGACGCCCGTGTGGGGGCGGCCGAGCGGCGTTTCGCTGCGCTCGCGGCGGCGAGCGTCGCGCGCCCCGGCCAGGTGCTGATCGTCTCCGACGAGCGCACCCGCGGCTTCCTGGCGCCGCTGCCGCTGACCCTGCTTCCGCTCGAGCGCAAACGCTACGAGGAACTCGAGGAGCTCGGTGTGCGTACGCTCGGCGAGCTCGCCAACCTTCCCGCTGGCGCCGTCGCCGACCGGCTCGGCCCCGACGGGCGCCGGGCCTGGGCGCTCGCCAGCGGTGAGCAGGACGGCAAGGTCTCGCCGCGGCGCATCTTCCAGCCGCTCGTCGAGACGCTCGAGTTTCCGGATGCCGCCGCCGAGGAGCTGACGCTGCGGCGAGGGGTGGGCGTGCTCGTTGACCGTCTGCTCGCCCGCCCCGAGCGCGGCGAACGGC
Organism: uncultured Actinomycetota bacterium; assembly: GCA_963828105.1. Lineage (GTDB taxonomy): Bacteria > Actinomycetota > Thermoleophilia > Gaiellales > Gaiellaceae > PALSA-600. The sequence continues at coordinate 14,074 of CAWHDF010000027.1, forward strand.
CGCCACGCAAGCTCGCGCTCTGGGCGCGGCTCGCCGGTGGCGGTTCCTGGCGGCGCACGGTGATGTTGCGCGAGCCGACCGCCGATCCCGCGCGGCTGCGGCTCGTGCTCGGCTCGAAGCTTGCCGAGCTGCCCGCTCCGGTGCTCAAGCTGCGGCTCGAGGCGCTCGAGCTGGCAGAGGACTGCGGCGAGCAGCTCGAGCTGCTGCGCGCGGAGGGGGAGGGGCGGCACAGCCGTCTGCAGGAAGGCCTGCGCCAGGTGAAAGCCGCGGTCGGCGCGGGCGGAATTTCGACGATCGTGGAGGTGGCGCCGTGGTCGCGCATTCCGGAAACGCGCAGCTTGCTCGTACCCCGCGACGACTGAACACGCCGCGTCCGGCGCTCGTCGAAGCGCATGCCAACGGGGCGCCGCGTCGGGTCAACCGCCGCGAGGTCGTCTTCGTACGCGAGGAGTGGCGGATCGCCGACCGCTGGTGGACCGACGAGCCGATCGACCGTCGCTACTTCGAGCTCGTGCTCGAAACCGGCGAGAACGCCGTCGTCTTCCGTGACGGCGTCAGCGGCAGCTGGTTCAGTCAGCGTGCCTAAGTGGCGGCGGCGCCTGCTAGGAGACGGCGGCGCGTGCGAGTTCGGGCCAGTGGCGCGCCTGGGCGAGCGGGACCACGACCCACTCCTTCATCGGCCGTCCGCCCATCGGGTCGAAACGGTGCGCACCCTCGAGCTGGAGCGCCCGCTCGTGCACCGCCGGGTCGACCAGCTTGAAGACCATGTTGCCCTGCCAGAGGCCGCCCGCGGCCTTGCCGTTGCTCTTGAAGCACTCCATCCCGAACAGCCTTCCGGGCGTGACGTGGTCGTGACGCGCGCAGAGGTCGTCGACGATCTCCCCGTAGCTCTGCACGACCCGATTCTATGACGGCCGCGAACGGCTACGTGGAGCTGCACGCGCACTCCGCCTACTCGTTCCTCGACGGTGCCTCGCTTCCTGAGGAGCTCGCCGCGCGGGCGGCCGAGCTCGGCCACGAGGCGCTCGCGCTCACCGACCACGACGGCGTCTACGGCTCGCTCGAGTTCGCCCACGCCGCCCGGCATCTGGGCGTGAGGGCGATCACCGGTGCCGAGCTGACGCTCGCAGGAGGCCTGCACGTGACGCTCCTGTGCGAGAGCCGCCGCGGCTACGCCAACCTCTGCCGGATCATCACCGACGCGCATGCGCGTACCCGCCTGCCGGGACGCGAGCGCGAGCTGCTCGCGCCCGAGACGAGTCTCGAGATGCTCGCCGGGCACGCCGAGGGGCTCGTCTGCCTCTCCGGCTGCGCCCGCCACGGGCTCGCCGTGCACGACCCGCACGCGGCCAGCGGGCTCGCGCGCGCCTTCGGAGACGCCTTCTTCGTCGAGCTGCAGCGGCCGTTCGAGCGCGGCGACGTCCGGCGCAACGCCGCCCTCTGTGCGCTCGCCTCCTCGCTCGGCGCCGAGACGGTCGCGACCGGCGACGTGCACGCGCACCATCCACGCCGGCTGCGCCTCCAGGATGCGCTCGTCGCAATCCGGACGCGCAGCTCGCTCGACGGCTCGGAGCGGGAGCGGCGCGGCAATCACGAGTCGGTGCTGCGCACACCCGCCGAGAGCGCCGAGCGGCTGCCGGCGGCCGCCGTCGCCCGCACACGCGAGCTCGCCGAGCGTTGCCGCTTCGACCTCACCCAGGAACTCGGCTATCGCTACCCCGACTTCTCCGACGGAGACGACCCCGCCTGCACCCAGCTGCGCCAGATCTGCGAGCAGGCGTTCGCAGACCGCTATGCGAGCGCGCCCCCGGGGTCGCGTAGCCGCAGTCGGGAGCGGCTCGAGACAGAGCTGGCGCTGATCGAGCGGCTCGGCCTCGCGGGCTTCTTCCTGCTGCACTGGGAGGTGCTCGAGCTCGCCCGTACCTGCGCCTACGAGGTGCGCGGCCCCGGCTCCCCCCGCAACCTGCTGCCGCCGGGGCGGGGCCGCGGCTCGAGTGTGGGCTCGCTCGTCTGCTATCTGACCGGGCTCTCCCACGTCGATCCGGTGGCCGCGAACCTGTCGCTCGGCCGTTTCCTCAACGACGAGCTGACCTCGGTGCCCGACATCGACCTCGACTTCCCCCGGGACATCCGCGAGAAGCTGATCGTCAAGCTGACCGAGCGTTACGGCCGCGAGCATGCGGCGCTCGTCGCGACCTTCGCCACCTACCGCAGCCGCGGTGCGATCCGTGACCTCGGCAAGGCGCTCGGGCTGCCGCCCGGCGAACTCGAACGGCTCGCCCGGCTGACCGAGGGCTGGAGCGCCGGCGAGGTCGCCGAGGAGCTCGACGAGGCATCGGGCCGCCACAGCGGCCCGCGCTGGCGGGCCTTCGCCGAGCTCGCCCGCGAGATCGCGGGGCTGCCGCGCCACATCTCCCAGCATCCCGGCGGCATGGTGATCTCGACCCGGCCGCTGATCGAGCTCGTGCCGGTACAGCCTGCGGCGATGGCGGGACGTCAGATCTGCCAGTGGGACAAGGACTCCTGCGCCGATGCCGGGTTCCTCAAGATCGACCTGCTCGGGCTGGGGATGCTCTCGGCGATCGAGGAGGCGGTCGACCAGATCGCCCGGCTCCACCAGGCGCCGATCGACCTCTCCCGGATCCCGCTCGACGACCCGCTCGTCTATGCCGAGATCCAGCAGGCCGACACCGTCGGCCTCTTCCAGATCGAGAGCCGCGCCCAGATGCAGAGCCTGCTGCGGACCCGTCCAGAGAACCTCGACGATCTGACGGTGCAGGTCGCGCTCGTCCGGCCCGGCCCGATCCAGGGCAAGGCGGTGCATCCCTACATCGAACGGCGCCAGCGGCGGCGGGAGGACCCCGGCTTCGTCTACCCGGTCGAGCACGAGTCGCTCCGGGTGCCGCTCGCCGAGACGCTCGGTGTCGTCGTGTTCCAGGACCAGGTGCTCGACGTCGCGATGGCGGCAGCGCGCTTCAGCGTCGGGGAGGCGGAGGGGCTGCGGCGGGCGATGAGCCGCAAGCGCAGCGAGGAGGCGATCGAGGCGTTCAGGCCACGCTTCGTCGAGGGCTGCCTCGGCAACGGGATCGAGCTTGCGGTCGCTCACGTCATCTACGACAAGCTCGTCGGCTTCTCCGGCTTCGGCTTTCCGAAGTCGCATGCCGCCGCCTTTGCGCTGCTCGCATACCAGTCGGCCTGGCTCCGCCGCTACTACCCGGCCGAGTTCCTCTGTGCGCTCCTGAACGCCCAGCCGATGGGCTTCTACCCACCGGCCTCGCTCGTCCGCGACGCGATCCGCCGCGGGATCGAGGTGCGCCCGCCGCACGTCAACAGGAGCGCGGTCGGTTGCAGCGTCGAAGACGGTAGCGTCAGGATCGGGCTCGGCTACATCCGTGCGGTCGGGGGCGAGGCGGCCGCCGCCGTCGCGGCCGAGCAGCCCTACGGCGACATCCGCGACTTCGCCCGCCGCGCCCCCTGCGCCCGGGGCGCGCTCGAGGCGATCGTCGCCTCCGGCGCCTGCGAGGAGTGGGGGTCACGCCGCGAGCTGCTCTGGCGCTGCGGCATCACTCCCCGGGACGAGAACCTCGGCGGCGGTGCCCGGCAGCTGGCGCTTCCGCTCGAGGCGACCTCGGAGGAGCCGGGTCTGCGCCCGCAGACCGACTGGGAGCGGATGCTCGCCGACTACCGCCACACCTCGCTCTCGGTCGGCCTGCATCCGCTCGGGCTGCTGCGCGCACATCTCCCGGAGGGCTGCGTCTCGAGCGAGGAGCTGTCGTCGGTGCCGCACGGCGCGACGATCTCGCTTGCAGGCATGGCTGTCGCCCGTCAGCGCCCCGCGACGGCGAAGGGTGTCGTCTTCATGCTGCTCGAAGACGAGCACGGCCAGATGAACCTGATCGTGCCCCCGCCCGTCTACGAGCAGCACAGGGCACTGATCCGCGGGGAGCCGCTGCTGCTCGCGCACGGGAGCTTCGAACGCGTCGGTCGCAACGAAAACCTCGTCGTCTCCGCGGTCGAGTCGCTTGGACCGCTCGCCCGCCGGGTCGCCGGCGAGGCCGAGCTGCTCGGCGCGCTCCCGGCCCCTCATCATTTCGGGCATCGCTAGGCCGCGGCCGGCACGAGCGGCCGGCCGCGCGCTACGCTCGCAGCCGTACGCTCAATCCCGCTCGAGCAGAGGAGACGACAGCATGATCGGCGAGAAAACGGTGGCTTATCAGGGCAAGGGCACGAACCTCGACGACCTGGCCCAGAAGATCTCCGGCTACCTGCAGGGCGAGGGCTTCAAGGTTCAGAGCTCGCCCTCGAGCCCCGAGGGGAACGTGATCCAGGCGCGCAAGGGTGGCTTTCTCGACGAGCTGATCGCCGCCGACCGGGCGCTCTCGATCGTGACTCGGGCAGCCCCGACGAGTTCACCGTGCGGGTCGGGATCGGCAAGTGGATCGACCACCTCGCCACCGCACTGATCGAGACGCTGCTGCTCAGCGACCTGTTCCTGGTCGTCGATGTCGCCGAGATGGCCTGGAGCCTCGAGATCGAGAAGCGGCTGATCGGCCAGATCGACACCTTCGTCGGCTGAGGCCGGCCCGGGGCTCGGCCGCCAGCCGGCGCGCACGGCTCAGAACTCGAGCGTCTTGAGCGGAAACGCGGGCAGGCGGCGCGCGGCGGCACGGTTGAAGCGCTGCTCGTAGCGGACGTCGACCCCCTCGGCGAGCGTACGGGCGTACGTGTCGCGCAGATCTTCGAGCGCCTCGACGCCCGCCTCGACGGTCAGCAGATAGTCGCCGTAGAGCTCCTCGGCGTCCTCACGGCCGGCACGGTTGTAGGCGGCGAGCCGCTCGGCTGCCTCGAGAACCAGGTCGCCGTGCTCGCGCTCGAACAGGTCGAGCTGGCGCTCGATCAGCTCGCCGAAGCGCGGGCCGCGGAAGATCACGCGAGCTCCGCGTAGAGCGCGAGGTGGGCGGTCGCCGCGGCGTCCCAGGTGAGCGCCGCGCGGGCGCGTTCGGCCCCCTCGCGGGCGGCGGCGAGGGCGGCCGGGTCGCCGAGCAGCTCGCCTGCGGCGGCGGTGAGCGCCTCGATGTCGCCGGGCGGCACGACGCGTCCGGCGGCGAAGCGGACGATCGGCTCGGCGAGCCCGCCGACGTCGTAGGCGACGGCGGGCACCCCCGCACCGAGCGCCTGCAGCAGCGCGCCCGACTGGTCGAGCTCGGCCCGGTAGGGGAAGACGGCGATCGTCGCCTCCGAGAGCGCGCGCTCGAGCTCGAGCGGGGTCAGGTAGCCGAGCCGCCACTCGCTGCGCGGGGTCTGCGGCAGCTCGCCGAGCGGCATCGCGGGGTCGCCCGCGACGAGCAGGCGCGCGTCGGGGAAGCCGGCCGACGAGCTCGACGGCGTCCGCCAAGCCCTTGTAGGGGCGAATCACGCCGAGTGCGAGGATCGTCTGGCCGTCGTCGGCGCGTGTCGCCGCGCTCGGATAGACGGGGTGGGGGATCACCGTCGTCGCGATCCCCAGCTCGGCGAGCGTCGCGGCGCCACGTTCGGTGTGCACGACGACGCGTTCGAAGCGGCCGAGCAGCCGCCGCCAGAGCTCCCGTTTGGAGGCGGTGCGCCGCGGCAGCAGGTCGTGGGCGGTGAAGACGGCGGGGCTGCGGTAGCGGACGTTGACGTCGAGCTGGGGGAGCGCGAGCCACTGCACGTGGACGACGTCGGCGCGCATCCGCCCGAGCGAGGCCGCGACCGCGAGATGCTCGACGCCCTTGAGCGGCAGCCGCGCGCGCGAACGGCCCGGCAGACGTCCCGAGAGCGGGTAGTAGTGCTCATGGCGGCGGTAACCGACCGGAGCCGGGAGCGTCGCGAAGCGGAAGCGCGAGGTGACGAGCTCGACCTCGGCGCCGGCACGGGCGAGCGCCGAGCCGAGCTCGTGGTCGTACCAGGGCGTAAAGGCCGGCGGATCGGCGATCACCACGTGCACGCTGCCCTACAGTAGAGCGCGGTGCTGCTTCGGACCTGGAACGTCAACCGCGGCAACGCGCTGCCCCCCGGCCGCAGCGACCACCTGCGGGCGATGATCGAGCTGATCACGGCCGGCGACCCCGAGCTCGTCTGCCTGCAGGAGCTGCCGGCCTGGGGCCTCGAGGCGATCGGCGCCTGGGCACCGGCGTGGCAGGTCGTGCCGGCGCGCTCGGAGCGGGCCCACGCGGGCCCGCTCGCGCTCGCGGCGGGCGGTGGGCGGCTGCTGAGCGCCCCGCACCGCGGGAGGCTCGCGGGGCTCGCGGGCCGCGGCAACGCGATCCTGATCCCGGCGTCGGCGACGATCCGCCAGGTCGCGACGGTCACGCTCAACACGAACGTCTTCTGCGAGCAACGAGGCGCGGTGCTCGGGCTGAGCGCCAAGGCGACCCGCGCCTGGGAGCAGCCGCGCCGGATCTGTCACCTCGTCAAGTACGAGCGCCCCGACCGGCGGCGCTTCCTCGTCGCGACGCTGCAGGCGACCGCCAACCGCAACGACATCCGGCTCGCGGACGCCGAGCTCGAGCGCGCGGTGCACTTCGTCGACCGCCACGCGGAGGTCGAGGAGGCGGTGATCGTCGCGGGCGACTTCAACGTCGTGCGCGCACAGTCGCAGACGACGCTGGCGCTCGAGAGCGCCCCGCCGGAGTTCACGCTGGACCGCGACGGGCGCGCTCAGCGACAACGTGCTGCTACGGCGCATCGTCGCGACCTCGGCGCGGCGGTGGACCGAGCCCGAACGGACGGTCGGGCGCGTCGTGCTCTCCGACCATGCGCCGCTCGAGCTCGAGCTCGAGCTGACGCGGCGCTGATTCAGGCGGCGTCGGCGGCCGTACGCAGACCGAGTTCGGGCCCGATCGGAACGAGCGCCGCGATCACGTTCGCGATGTGCTCGTCGAGCTCCAGCTCGAGCAGTTCCGCGCCGGCAACGACATCGTCGCGGTTGACTCCGGCGGCGAACGACGGCTGCTTGAGCTTCTTGCGCACCGACTTCGGCTCGAGCCCGTCGAGCCCGGTGGGTCGTACGAGCCCGCAGGCGTGCACGAAGCCCGAGAGCTCGTCGCAGGCAAAGAGGGTCCGCTTCAGCGGCGTGTCACGCAGAAGCCCGAGATGTTCGGCGTGCGAGAGCACCGCCTCGACGACCACCTCCGGGTAGCCCGCCTCGCGCAGGATCGGCGCGCCGTCCTGCGGATGCTTGTCGAGCGTCGGATGCATCTCGTAGTCGAAGTCGTGGAGCAGCGCCGCAACCCGCCACAGCTCCTCGTCCTCACCGAAGTGGCGCGCATACGCACGCGGTCGACGCCTCGACCGCGAGCGCATGGCGCAGCAGCGCCTCGCTCGTCGTGTAGCGTCGTGAGCGTCTCCCAGGCCTGTTCACGGGTCGGGGTCAAGGCGGCCAGCTAGGATAGCCGCCGCCGTGTAGAGCACAGTCACGAGGGAGGCAGCGACGGAATCGTTCGTGATCGAGGGCGGCCGGCCGCTCAGCGGCCGGATCCGCGTCGCCGGCAACAAGAACGGCGCGCTCCCGATCATCGCTGCGGCGCTGCTCACGACCGAGCCGGTGACGATCACGAACGTGCCGCGCATCCGCGACGTCGAGACGATGCTCGCGCTTCTCGTCGATCTCGGCGTCGACGCCGAATGGGTGGGCGACAACGAGCTGCGCATCCGTGCCGAGCAGATCACGCATACCGAGATCGACGAGGTGCTTTCCGAGCGGATCCGCGGCTCGTTCCTGCTCGCGGGGCCGCTGCTGGCGCGCTGCGGCCACGTCGTGCTCTCGCCGCCGGGAGGCGACTTCATCGGCCGCCGCCCGCTCGACACCCACGTCCACGCCTTCGAGGCGCTCGGCGCCGCAGGTCGACCGTCGGGCGCCGCTACGAGCTGCGCTGCGCCCGGCTGCGCGGCCGCCGAGATCTTCCTCGGCGAGGCGAGCGTGATGGGCACCGAGAACGCCGTGATGGCGGCCGTGCTCGCGCGAGGGACTGACGACGCTGATCAACGCCGCCTGCGAGCCGCACGTCCAGGATCTCTGCCGCTTCCTCGTCGAGCTCGGCGCGCAGCATCGACGGGATCGGCTCGAACGTCCTGCGGATCGAGGGGGTCGAGTCGCTCGACGGCGTGGAAGCCACCGGATCGGCGCCGAGCACATCGAGGCGGCGAGCTTCATCGGGCTCGCGGCCGTCACCGGCGGCGAGCTGACGATCGAGGGGATCGAGCCCGACCATTTCGTCTCGATCCTCGCCGCCTTCGACCGGCTCGGCGTCGACGTCGAGCTCGGTAGCGACAGCATCCGCGTCCCGCCGGATCAGGAGCTCGTGATCCGCGACGACCTCGGCGACCAGATCCCGAAGATCGAGGACGGGCCCTGGCCCGCGTTCCCCGCCGACCTGACCTCGATCGCGCTCGCGGTCGCGACGCAGGCGCGCGGGACGATCCTGATCTTCGAAAAGATGTTCGAGAACCGGCTCTTCTTCGTCGACAAGCTCGTGCGGATGGGTGCCCGGATCATCCTCTGCGATCCGCATCGCGCTGTCGTCACCGGGCCCGCACGGCTCCACGGCGAGCGGCTCGAGAGCCCCGACATCCGCGCCGGCATGGCGATGGTGATCGCCGCGCTCTGCGCCGAAGGCACCTCCGTGATCGGCAACATCGGTCAGATCGACCGTGGCTACGAGCGGATCGACGAGCGTCTACGCGCGCTCGGGGCCTCGATCGAGCGGATCTGAGCACCACGACCGAGGCCCGGCGCCCGGCTGTTCGCCCGGTCGGTTAGGCTCCGCGGCGATGAGCAACAGCGAGGCGCAGGAGCCGCAGGTTTACGCCCGCGTCGGCCTCGACGACGGCAGCGAGGCGCAGATCGCGACCGGCCTGTCGGTGCTCGACTACCTCCTTGGGGCGTGCATGAGCGCTGCCGGGCTGCAGCTGGCGCTCGAGGTCGCGCCCGGCACCGGCGACCGCGAGGCGGTCGCTGCCGGCCGCGCGCTCGGCGAGGCGCTCTCGCCGCTCCTGCGCGCCCCCGGCGCGAGCGGTCGCGGCTTCGCCTGGCTCCCGGCCGACGAGGCGCTCGCCGGTGCGGTGCTCGAGGTCACCGAGCGGCCGCTGCTCGCCTCGAACGTCGACTTCTCCGGCCAGCGCGTGGGTGGCCTCGAGGGCGACGTCGTCGCGCGCTTCCTGAGCGAGCTCGCGCACGGGTCCGCGCTGAACATCCACATCCGGGTGCTCGAGGGCAAAGATCCGCAGAACGTGCTGCTCGCGATCTTCAAGGCGCTCGGCGCCGCACTCGGCCAGGCAACGACAACCGGAGAGCAGGGGAGAGAGCCATGAGCAAGCAGGTCATCCGCACAGACGCAGCGCCGGCGCCGTTCCAGGGAGCCCCCTACTCACAGGCGATCGTCGCCAACGGCTTCGTCTTCGTCGCCGGCCAGCTCGGGCTCGTCCCCGGCGGCGGCGGCCCGGTCGAGGGCGGGATCGGGCCGCAGACCGAGCAGGCGTTCGCCAATCTGCGCGCGATCCTCGAGGCGGCCGGCTCCTCGCTCGCGGAGGTCGTCAAGACGACCGTGTTCCTCCAGAATCTCGACGACTTTCCGGGGATGAACGAGGTCTACGCGCGCGAGATCGGCGAGCAGCCGCCGGCACGCTCGACCGTCGAGGTCGCCAAGCTGCCGTCGGGCGTCCTGGTCGAGATCGAGGCGATCGCGCTCGTGGGTGGGGACGACGGCGGCGCACGCTAGGGCCGCCGCGCGGCCCCGCCGAGCCTGCCCATGCGCCCGACACCGCACGCGCTGCGGAGCGCCGCCGAGGGCGGGACAAGGCCGGTGAGCAGCCCCGAGCGCCTGCACGGGGTGCACGCGATCGAGGCCTACGTCGGTGGGCTCGGGCTCGACGCCTACGTCGTCGGCGGGGTCGTTCGTGACGAGTTGCTCGGCAGCGAGGCCAAGGACGCCGACTTCCTCGTCGCCGGTGTCGACAGCGAGCAGCTGCGCGCGCGGCTCGCACCGCTCGGCCGCGTCGAGCCGCTGACCGTCGCGGGACGGCTCGTCGGCGTGCGCTTCTACCCGCGGGAGCGGCGTGTGCGCGCGCTCGCCCCCGCCGGGATCGAGCTCGCCCCGCTCCGCCGCGAACGCTCGACCGGCCCGGGACGGCACGACTTCGAGATCGTCGTCGACCCGGCCGCGAGCATCGCCGACGACCTCGCCCGGCGCGACTTCACCGTCAACGCGATCGCCCGGCGGGTCGGCGAGCAGACGCTCGTCGACCCGTTCGGGGGACGCCGCGACCTCGAGCAGCGGATCCTCCGTGCCGTCGGCCCGCGCAGCCTCTCCGAGGACCCGCTCCGCATCCTGCGGGGGCTCCGTTTCGTCTCCCAGCTCGCGCTCGAGCCGGAGCCCGGCACGCTCGCCGCGATGGCCGAGCACGCGCCCGCGGTCGCGCTCGTCTCGGGTGAGCGGATCGGTGGCGGGATCAGCGCCGAGGCGCTCGGCGAGCTCTCGAAGCTGCTGCTCGGGGCGCAGCCCGCGCGGGCGCTCGCGCTCGCCCGTGACACCGGCGTGCTCGAGGTGATCGTGCCTGCCTTCGCCGCCGCGGTCGGCGTACGCCGACCGAGCGACGGGCTGACGCTCGACACGCACACCTTCACCGTCGTGCAGCTCGCCGCCGACGCCGGCAGCTCGCTGCAGGTGCGGCTCGCCGCGCTCTTCCACGATCTCGGCAAGCCGCAGCAGCTCGCACGCGCCGCTGCCGCTGCGGGCGAACCGGTCGCCGACGACCACGCCGAGCTCGGCGCCCAGCTCGCCGCCGAGACGCTCGTGCGGCTGCGGTATCCGAGCGAGCTCAGACAAAGCGTCGTCGAGCTCGTGCGCTTCCACACCCTCGAGCCCGGCGCGGGCAACGGGGTCGCCGCGCGGCAGCTGCTTGCCCGTCACGGCGACGAGCTCGTGGGCGCGCTCTTCGACCTGCGGGCCGCCGACCTCGGCGCCAAAGGCGGGGCCGGCGCGGAGGCACTTGCGCGGCTCGCGAGCTTCCGGCGGCGCGTCGAGCAGGAGCGCGGGAGCCCGCACCGGCTCGCCGACCTCGCGGTCGACGGAAGCGATCTGCTCGCGCTCGGCTACCGGCCCGGGCGGCCGCTCGGCCAGACGCTCGCACGGCTGCTCGCCGAGGTTGTCGAAGAGCCCGCCCGCAACCGGCGCGAGCTCCTGCTCGAGCGCGCGCGGGAGCTTCGCGAGCCATGATCGGCTGGGAGGCACCTGGCCCCTACCGGGTCGCGTTCACGACCCGGGAGGGTGGCGTCAGCGGCGGCCCCTACCGCTCGCTCAACCTGGGCGCGCGGGGTGACGATCCGCGCGCCATCGACGAGAACCGCCGGCTTGCCTGCGCCGAGCTCGGGCTCGACCCGGGGGCACTCGCGCTCAACCGCCAGCAGCACTCGACGATCGTCACGCGCGCGCGGCCGGGGCTGCGCGGCGTCGGCGACGGGCTCTTCAGCGACGAGCCCGGGCTGCCGCTGCTCGCACTCGCCGCCGACTGCGTCCCGGTCGCGATCGTCAGCACCGTCGGCCCGCCCGCGCTTGCGGTCGTGCACGCCGGCTGGCGCGGGCTCGCGGCCGGGATCCTCGCAGCAGCGGTCGCCGCGCTCGCCGCAACGGAGACGGCCGCGATCGTCGGCCCCGCGATCGGCCCCTGTTGCTACGAGGTCGGGCCCGAGGTCGTCGGAGCGCTTCGACCCCGAGCTGACGCAGGAGGGCAGGCTCGACCTCTGGGAGGCGGCGGCGAGGCTGCTCGGTGCCGCAGGCGTTGCCCGCGTCGACCGGGTCGGGCTCTGCACCCGCTGCCACCCGGAGCTCTTCTTCTCACATCGGCGCAGCGGCCCGGGCGGCTACGGGCTGCAGGGGGTGATCGGTGCTCTCGAGTGCTGAGATCGCGCGGCGCTACCGGCGTGTCCGCGACGAGGTCGGGCCGGGCGTGACCGTCGTCGCCGCGACCAAGTACGTCACGCTCGCCGAGATGGCGGTGCTCGTCGAGGCGGGCGTCGAGGTCGTCGGCGAGAATCGCGCCCAGGACCTCGAGGCGAAGCACGCCGCCTACGGCTCGGCGTTTCGCTGGCACTTCATCGGCCGCCTGCAGTCCAACAAGGTCAAGCTCGTCAACCGCTCCTGCGAGCTCGTCCACTCGCTCGACTCGCTCTCGGCCGCCGCTCGGCTCGAGGTGCCCGCGCTCGTCCAGGTCAACCTGGCCGGCGAGCGCTCCAAGGGCGGCGTCGAGCCCGAGCAGCTCGACGAGTTCCTCGCCTACGACGTGCGCGGGCTGACGACGATGCCGCCCCAGAGCAGTGATCCCGAGCAGTCGCGCGACTGGTTTCGACGGCTCGCCGCGCTCGCACGCGCACACGATTTGCAGGAGCTCTCGATGGGTACAACACAGGATTACCGGGTGGCCGCCGAGGAGGGGGCGACGCTCGTCCGGGTCGGAAGCGTGCTGTTCCGGTAACCCCCTCGTTTACGATCACGGGTCATGAGTCTCAGCGAGCTTTGGACACGGACGCTCGTCTACTTCGGAATCGCCGAAGAGGACGACGAGTTCTACGAGGAGGAGGACGGCTTCAGCGTCGAGGAGTCGATGGAGCAGAGCTACCGGGAACGGCCGAACGTGCGGCGGCTGACGCCCCGCCGGCGCGCGCACGGCTTCGACGACTGGACCGACTCTCAGGACGCGGCCCCCGCAGCGACCGAGGTGCGGACGCCGCCGCCGTCGACGCGTCGGAGCCGGAGCGTGGCGGCGACCGCGCCCCGCCACATCGAGGCGGTGCCGAACCCGGGCGCGGTACGCGTCCATCTCGTGCTTCCGCGCAGCTTCAACGACGCGCAGCAGATCGCCGACAAGTTCAAGCACGGGATCCCGGTGATCCTCAACCTGCAGAGCGCCGACAGCGAGCTCTCCAAGCGCCTGATCGACTTCGCGAGCGGGCTCACCTACGCGCTCGACGGCGGGATGCAGCGTGTTGCCGACAAGGTGTTTCTGCTGACGCCGCGAAACGTCGAAGTGAGCGCCGAGCAGCGCGCCCAACTGCTCGAGCGCGGCGGCTTCTACAACCAGGCCTGAGGACGCGCACGTGGCCGGCGTCCGCCGGGGCTCCGGACGGGCGCCTTCAGGCGCGCACCGATGCCGGTAACGTAGGAATCGGCTTCGCTAAGCCGAACGGGCAGAAGATGCTCCTCGACACGGTCACCGACATCGAGCGTTTCGTCGACGTCTTCATCGGCGTGTACGTCCTCGTGATCTTCCTGTGGGTGCTCGCGTCCTGGATCAGGCTTCCGTACTCGTTCAACCCGATCCGGCGGTTCCTGAGCGACGTCTGCGATCCGTACCTACGGCTCTGGCGTCGCGTGCTGCCGTCCCTCGGCGCGCTCGACTTCTCCCCGATCGTCGCGATCTTCGCGCTGATCATCCTCAGGGAGCTCATCGACGCGCTCCTCAACCGTCTCCACTAGTCAGAAAGGAGAGGAATGTCCTACACACCAGTCGAGTTGCGACACGTGCGGATCGGCCGACGCCTGCTCGGGTACGACCGCGCCACGGTCGAGCAACTCATCGACGAGGTCGCCGTGAGCTTCGAGGCGACCTGGCGCGAACGCGGCGAGTTCGCCGACCGGATCGAGGCCCTCGAAAAGCAGATCATCGAGCTCCGTAGCCGGGAGGAGCTGCTCGCGCATACGCTCGTCGCCGCCGAGCAGGTCGCCAGCGAGGTCCGTGACCAGGCCAAGCGGGCCGCCGAGGCGATTCTCGCCGAATCGCAGGCGGAGGCGCGGGCGCTGCTGCGCTCCGCCCAGGAGTACCGGGAGCGGCTCGTGCTCGAGTCGCGCCGGATCGAGGCGATGCTGCGTGCCTCGCTCGTGATGGTCGAGGAGGGCTCGAGCCCCGGGGCGATCGAGCCGCTGCCGCCTCAGCTCTCCCTGCCCGAGCATGACGCGACGGCAGGCACCCGCAACGGCGTCGACGACTCGGGCGACTGGCCCGTGATCACACCGCCCGCGCCGCGGCCTGAGCCTGTCGACGACTCCGCCGAAACCTCGCTCGAGCACGTGCTCGAGGAGCGTGTCGCTGCGCCGAGTGCGCCCGAGCGCAGCGAGACGTTCGGAGAGCTCCCCGACGAGGACGACGCGCCCGAGTTTCCGCTCGGACGTGGACCGCGGCTCGTCGACGCGCAGCCGCGCCCCTGGGGTTCCGACGACACCGACGAGCTCGACGCAGTCGCGTTGCCGCCGGCACCCGAACCCGCCGAGCTGGGCATCTCCGACGGCAGCGAGGAGGCAAAGAGCTTCCTGCGCCGGCTGGCCGGTGGCAGCTCCCGCGATTTCGACTGGGGAAGCTGAGCAGGCGTACACTTCGGACTGTGGGTGAGAGCGTGCGTGTCCAGCTTCGAGTCTCTCCGGGCGCGTCGCGAACGGCTGTGGTCGGACGCCACGGCAGCGGTTGGAAGATCAAGGTTTCCTCGCCCGCCGAGCACGGGCGGGCCAACGACGCGGTCGTCGCGCTGCTCGCGAGCTCGCTCGGCCTGCACCGTCGCGACGTCGCCGTACTCAGCGGGCACTCGGCCCGCGACAAGGTCGTCTCGGTGAGCGGGATCGAGTCCGCCGAGCTCGAGCAACGGCTCGGGCTTGCTGCAGGACAGGGATGATCGGCCGCCGATGAGTGAGACCGGCCTCAGCGCGACGGAGACGCACGAGCTCCGCGATCGGCTCCTGCAGGAGCGCAATCGCATTGCCGCGGCACTCGAGAGCTTCCAGGAGAACGGGCGCCGCACCGTCGAGGACGACGGCGGCGACGCCGGCGGCGTCGGCGGCGACACCGCAGCGGTAACGGTCGACCGCGAGCTCGACGAGGGGCTGCTCGAGGGCGCCACCCAGACGCTCGAACAGATCGAGCGCGCGCTCGCTCGGCTCGCCGACGGCAGCTACGGCACGTGTGAGCGCTGCGGCAAGTCGATTCCGCCCGAGCGGATGACCGCCCGACCCTGGGCGACCCTCTGCATCGACGACCAGCGTCTCGCCGACCGGGGGTAGAGCGTGGAGGAGCGCCAGCCCGACGTGCGCGTCGGTTCGTCGACAAACGGGTTCGAACCCGTCTCGATCGCCCGCCGCTCGCTCGCGGCCGGGCCGCGCGAGTGGCTGGGGCTCGGTACCGTCGCCGCGGCCGCGATCAGCGCCGACCAGGTCACCAAGCACCTCGTCACGAGCCGCCTCCAGCTCAACCAGGCCGACCACGTGCTCGGGCCGCTGGCGATCCACCGGCTCGACAACTCGGGGATCGCCTTTGGCTTCTTCACCTCCGCGACAAGCGTCGTGATCACGCTCACGCTGGTCGCGCTCGGCTGGATGGCCGTGTACTTCGCACGTTCCGGCGCCCGCCATCCGGTGCTGCCCGCCGGGCTCGGGCTCGTGATCGGCGGCAGCCTCTCGAACCTCGTCGACCGCGTCCGGCTCGGCTACGTCACCGATTTCATCGACTTCGGCTGGTGGCCCGCCTTCAACCTTGCCGACAGCTTCATCGTGATCGGCGTCGCCATGCTCGTGATCGCCGCGCTCGTCGACCGGCGGCCGGAGCGTTCGCGCCCCCGGCTCGACATCGCGGCGCGGTAGTCCGATCGCGGGCACCGACAGCGGAGCGGCCGACGCCGACGCCGCCGCCCCGACCCCGGCGACGGTGATCGTCGTGCCCGCGGAGGCCGCGGGCGAGCGGCTCGACCAGTTCCTCGCCGGCCAGCTTGGCTCGCGGGCCGCCGCGACGCGGGCGGTCGCAGCCGGAGCGCTGCTCGACGGCCGCGCCCGGCTCAAGAGCCACCGGCTCGAGGGTGGCGAGCGGATCGAGCTCGCCGAGCCGCTCGCGGTCGTCGCCGTCGCCGTCGAGCAGCACCTGCAGCCGCGGGTCGTCTGGAGCGACGACGAGCTCGCGGTCGTCGACAAGCCCGCCGGGCTCGTCGTCCATCCCGGCGCGGCGCGCCCCAGCGGCACACTCGTCGACGCGCTCGCCGGCATCCTCGGCGGCGGGGAGGAGCAGCGGCGAGGGATCGTCCACCGGCTCGACCGGGACACCTCGGGGCTGCTCGTCGTCGCGCGCAACGAGGAGACGCACCGCGCGCTTTCGGGTCTCGTCCGCCGCCGCGAGCTCGAGCGCGTCTACCTCGCGCTCGTGCAGGGGGTGCCGCGCTCGCGCGCCGGCAGGATCGAGGCGCCGCTCGGCCGCGACCGCGACGACCCGACGAGGATTTCGCTCGACACCGACGTTCCGCGCGCGGCCGTCACCCACTTCGAGCTCGTCGGGCGCTTCGCCCGCCACTCGCTGCTCCGCGTACGGCTCGAGACCGGCCGAACCCACCAGATCCGCGTCCATCTGGCGGCGATCGGGCTCCCCGTCGTCGGCGACAGCGTCTACGGGGTCACCGACGCCGTGCTGGGACGCCAGTTCCTGCACGCCGCGCACCTGGGCTTCACGCATCCGCACAGCGGCGAGAGGCTCGAGCTCGACGCGCCGCTGCCGCCCGAGCTCCAGTCGTACCTGGACGCGCTCGGCTAGCGCCGGTTCCCGGTACCATCCCTCTGTTCAGACCCTCGACCCGGTGGAGGATTCGAGGCGGACGGTGGTCGGTAACCCGACACCCGCCGAGAAACCACCGGTGTGACACAGACCGCAACCGAAAGGGGCTCTCATGCCCGTTGTCTCCATGAAGGATCTGCTGGAGGCCGGCGTTCATTTCGGCCATCAGACACGCCGCTGGAACCCGAAGATGAAGAGGTTCATCTTCAACGAGCGCGGTGGGATCTACATCATCGATTTGCAGCAGAGCCAGCGTTTGCTCGACGAGGCCTACGAGTTCGTGCGCGCCGTTGCGCAGCGCAACGGCTCGGTGCTGTTCGTCGGCACCAAGAAGCAGGCGCAGGACGCTGTCGCCCGGGAGGCGAGCCGCGTCGGCATGCCCTACGTCAACAACCGCTGGCTCGGGGGGCTGCTGACCAACTGGCGCACGATGGCCGAGCGAATCCAGCGGCTGCACGAACTGCGCGCGCTGCGCGCCGAAGCCCAGCTCGATCTGCTCCCGGCGAAGGAGCGGATCGCGATGCTCGCCGAGCTCGAGAAGCTCGAGTCGAACCTTGGCGGTGTCGCCGACATGCGCCGTCAGCCCGATGCGATCTTCATCGTCGACCTGCGCAAGGAGCAGCTGGCGGTGCGTGAGGCGCGCCGCCTGGGCCTGCCCGTGATCGCGCTCGTCGACACGAACTGCGACCCCGACGAGGCCGACTACGTGATCCCCGGCAACGACGACGCGATCCGTTCGTGCTCACTCGTGATCAAGGCCGTCGCCGACGGGATCGAGGCGGGACGCCAGCGCGTGACGCCCGCCGAGGTGACAGCGCCGCCCGCGCCGCCCGCGAGCTCCGAGCCGGCCGCCGAGGCTGCGGCTCCGCCCGCACCACAGGCAAGCCCTGAGCCGGCTGCCACGGCTCCTGCCGAGCCGGTAGCGGCCCCTGCAGAGCCGGTAGCGGCGCCTGCGCCCGCCGAGGCCGCGCCGACGGCCGCCGCCGAGGTTGTGGCGGTCGAGCCGGCAAGCGCAGAGCCGCCGGAGGTCGCCGCGGCACCGGAGCCGGCGGTCGCAGCCGAGCCCGAGGCCGACGACGAGCCGGAGGCCGGCGCATGACCGAGATCTCTGCAGCAATGGTCAAGCAGCTCCGCGACGCCACGAGCGCCGGGATGATGGACTGCAAGCGCGCGCTCGAGCAGACCGACGGGGACTTCGACGCCGCGGTCAAGCATCTGCGCGAGGCAGGGATGGCCTCGGCGGCGAAGCGAGCCGGTCGTGAGACGACCGAAGGGCTCGTGCTCACCCGGGTCGAGGGTGCGCGCGGCGCGATCGTGGCAATCGGCTGCGAGACCGAGCCCGTCTCCAAGAACGAGGAGTTCCGGGCGTTCGCCGACGCGGTGCTCGAGGAGATCTTCGCCAGCGGCGGCACCGAAGTCGGTGCGGCGCTCGAGGAGCGCCGCAGCGAGTTGACGGCCCGCCTCGGAGAAAACATCCGTGTTGCCGGTGCCCGCAGCATGGCCGCCGCCGACGGCGAGACACTCGCCGCCTACGTCCACCCGCCGGCCCACAAGATCGGCGTGCTGCTCGAGGTACGCGGCGGCTCGGCCGAGCTTGCGCGGCAGCTCGCGATGCACATCTCCTTCGCCCGGCCGACCTACGCGCGGCGCGAAGAGGTGCCGGCCGAGCTCGTCGAGGCCGAGCGTGAGATCCTCGGCAAGCTGCCGGACGTCGAGTCGAAACCCGCCGAGGTCCGCCCGAAGATCGTCGAAGGGATGCTCAACAAGCGCTTCTTTGCCGAGTCCGTGCTTGCCGAGCAGGCCTGGATCCACGACACCGGCTTGACGGTCGCGAAGGCGCTCGCGCAGGGCGGGCTCGAACTCGTCGACTACGCCTGGTTCTCGGTCGGCTGATGACGTCGGTCGCGAGCGAACGACCGGCGTTCGCGCCCGTCTTCCAACGCGTGCTGCTCAAGCTCTCGGGCGAGGCTCTGATGGGGCAGGCGGAGTTCGGGCTCGACGCCTCCGTCGTCGACGAGTTGGCAGCCGAACTCGTCGACGTCCACGGCTCGGGGATCGAGCTCGCGCTCGTGATCGGCGGCGGCAACATCTACCGCGGCATGAAGGCCGCGGCCGCCGGCATGGACCGCGCGACGGGCGACTACATGGGGATGCTCGCGACGGTCTTCAACTCCCTCGCGGTCCAGGAGGCGCTCGAGCGTAACGGCGCCGACACGCGGGTGCTGTCGGCGCTCGACGTCCGCGAGGTTGCCGAGCCCTACATCCGCCGTCGCGCGATCAGACACCTCGAGAAGGGCCGGATCGTGATCTTCGCGGCCGGCACCGGCAACCCGTACTTCACGACCGACACCGCCGCCGCGCTGCGTGCGCTCGAGATCGGGGCAGAGGCGATCCTGATGGCCAAGAACGGTGTGCGAGGCGTCTTCGACGGTGACCCGCGCTCGCAGCCGGATGCCGCGTTTCTGCCGACGCTGACCCACCGCGAGGCGATCGAGCGTGGGCTCAGAGTGATGGATACGACCGCGCTCTCGCTCTGCATGGACAACAACCTGCCGATCCACGTCTTCGAGCTCTCAGCCGGGAATGTCGGGCGTGTCCTCGCGGGCGACAGCCCGGGAACGCTCATCTCGACACCGACCGAAGGAGGCAGACGTTGAGCGTGATCGATGACTTTCTCAGCGACGCGACCGAGCGCATGAACAAGTCGGTCGAGGCGACGCACGCGCACTTCAACTCGATCCGCACCGGCCGCGCCTCCGCCGCCCTGCTCGACCGGGTGCAGATCGACTACTACGGCACCCCCTCGCCGCTCAAGAATCTGGCGACGATCAGCGTGCCCGAGCCGCGCCTGCTCTCGATCCAGCCCTTCGACCCCGCGGTGATCAAGCAGATCGAACGGGCGATCATGGAGTCGAACCTGGGCCTTACGCCCTCGAGCGACGGCAAGGTGATCCGCTTGCCGATCCCGCAGCTGACCGAGGACCGGCGCAAGGAGCTCGCCAAGCAGGTGCGGACGATGGCCGAGGAGGGGAGAGTCGCGGTTCGCAACGTCCGTCGTGACGTGATGCGGCATCTCGAGGAGCTCGTCAAGAACGGCGACGTTGGCGACGACGAGGAGCGCGCCGCCGAGACGCGCGTCCAGAAGCTCACCGACGACCACGTCCAGAACATCGACGAGCTGTTGAAGCACAAAGAAGCAGAGATCATGGAGGTCTAAGCGGGGCTCGACTGGTCAGACAGTCCGCACGTCCGCCGCATCCCGCGAGGCGCGCTGGACCGCCGGAGAGCGGACGACGAGCGGCTCGGACACGCGGACTGACCCGCTCGTGCCTGCTGCGCGTGCACTCGAGGGAGCGGGCGTCCGGCAGCGCTTCGCTGGGCGCCCGCATCGTGGCGGGTGGTCGAGCCGTCAGGACCTTCCTTCGCCCCTGGCAGGGCCGCGCTGCCGGCTACCTTGCCGAGACGGATGGGCAGCGCAGACGCCCCACGCGTACGACGCGCCGAGCTCGGCGAGGCTGCGGTGATCGCGGGACTGCTCTGTGACTTCAACCGCGAGTTCGGCGAACCGACACCGGCGCCCGAGCGCCTCACCGCCCGGCTCGGGGAGCTGCTCGAGGCGGGTGAGACGGTGGTGCTGGTCGCCGGTGAGCCACCCGCCGGCGTGGCGCTCGTCCGCTTCCGCGCGGCACTCTGGAGCAGCGGCGAGGAGTGCTACCTCGCCGAGCTCTACGTCGTCCCGGCCCGACGCGGAGCAGGGCTCGGGCGTGCGCTGATGGAGGGAGTGATCGCGCTCGCACGCGAACGGGGCGCCGACACGATCGAGATCGGGGTCGACGAGCCCGATCTGGTCGCGCGACGGCTCTACGAAAGCCTCGGCTTCAGCAACCGGGTGCGTGGTGCCGACGGGCCGGTGATGTACGTCTACGAGCTCGAACTGGACGCCACGACTGAAGAGGCGACAAGACGGCCGTGACCGTCACCGGCCGCCCAGGCTGCGATCGGCGCAACCGGCGGGCGAGCGCCTCGACTCGCGACTCCCCGCTCGCCAGTGTGGTCACGGCGCGCAGGCCGGGCGCCCAGATCTCGATCTGCTGGTGCCCGTCGAAGAAGGTGAGGTCGAGCCCGCTCGTGATCCAGGCCTTCGGTTGCAGCCCGGCCACCTCAACGGTCTTCGCGCCTGCGTAGCCGACCCTGACGGCGAGTGCTCGGGTCGCAGCGAATCCCGCCGCGGTTGCCGGCCAAAACGTGATCTGCGTCCACTGAGCCGGCGCGTCCTCGCTGACCGGGTACTCGCAGATCAGCATGTCCGACGCCTCGTGACTCAGCGCACGTGCCGTTCTGTGCTCGCCGAGCGTCTCGTCGACGAGCGCGGCGTTCGGACAGCGGGGAGAGAGGGAGGAGGTCTCGAGCACCGCGGTGCCGGCGCCGGGCCATGCGCACGGCAGAAGGGTCGCTTGCGACCTACCGAAGCGCGACCCGCCGAGCATCGTGCTGCCGCGGCACCCGCTCGCGACGGGCGTCAGCGGGCCGGGAGCGGCGGAATGCACGTAGGCCGCCTCGGCGAGCACGGCGACGCCGAAGATCGCGACGAGAGCGACTCCCGTCCTTACCGTTCGCCCCGACAGCAGGCCAGCGCGCATGCCGACCGAGCGTAGGCGCCGCCGCGTTCGAAACGTGTAAAGACGTTCGGCTCGCGGGGGTTGGGCGTAACGCCGCAACGGCTCGTCGCACCTGCAAGCACTGCGGTGCCGGGGGTATTCTCGGGCGCCATGATCGAGACCGAACGGCTCCTGCTGCGAGTCCCGGTGCTCGACGACGTTGACGCGGTCGCCGACGAGATCGGTGACCCGGAGGTGATGCGGTACGTCGGCGACGGCTCGGTACGCAGCCACGACGACGCGGTCGAGCAGATCGCCTCGATGCGCCGCGCCTGGGCGGCGGACGGTTTCGGTCGTTTCACCGTCCTCCGGCGCGAGGACGGGTTCGTGCTCGGCCGCGTCGGCTTCCTCGCCTGGGATCCGGAGCAGTGGCAGACCGGGACGCGTGCGGTGCTCGGCGCACGCGCCGAGGTCGAGCTCGGCTGGACGCTGCGCCGCACGGCGTGGGGACACGGCTACGCGACCGAGGCGGCGCTCGCCGCACGCGACTGGAGCGTGCGCGAGTTCGGCTTCACGCGGCTGATCTCGCTCTTCTATCCTGAAAACGTGCGCTCGATGCGCGTGGGGACCAAGATCGGTGAGCAGTTCGAGCGCGAGATCAGCTTTCGGCCGGGGCTCACGCTGCAGCTCTGGTCGCGCAACAGCCTGCCGCTCGAATGAGCGGCCCGGGCAGCCCACGCGGATGACGAGGTCCGGGCGGCGCGGCCAGCGCGTAGCGCCGCGGCCGGGTGCCTGGCGCGTTCGTGGAAGCGCGACCCGAACCCGCTCCCGCCCCCGGCAGGGTACGCTCGTCAGCTTGACCGTGCGCCGTCCGCTCTGCATCCTCGACCGGTCGTGAACCTCCTCTCTCGCATCCGCACGCTCGCGCGTGCCCAACCGCTGGCGGAGGGGGATCTTCCGGAGGTCGCCGAGACGGTGGCCATCATCATGGACGGCAACCGCCGCTGGGCGCGACGCCGCGCGCTGCCGACGGTCGTCGGACACCGCGCCGGCACACGTGCGCTGCGCCGGACGGTCGAGGCGGCGATCGAGCTTGGGATCCGCAACGTCGTCGTCTATTCGTTCTCGACGGAGAACTGGTCGCGACCGCCCGAGGAGGTCGACGCGCTGATGGAACTCTTCGGCGAGACGATCGAGCGGGAGCTCCCGGATCTCGCCGAGCAGGGCGTGCGCGTGCGCTTCATCGGCCGGCGCGATCGCGCCGCCGATGACCTGCGCCGGCGAATGGAGGCGCTCGAGGACCGGACCGCCCTCAACACGCGTCTCGGGCTCTGGATCGCGTTCGACTACGGCGGCCGCGCCGAGCTCGTCCAGGCAGCGCGGCGGATCGCCGAAAGCGGCGTCGATCCCTGCGAGATCGACGAGAACGTGCTCGCGGCGCACCTCTACGCGCCCGAGCTCCCCGACATCGATCTGCTGATCCGCACGAGCGGCGAGCTGCGCGTCTCGAATTTCATGCTCTGGCAGATCGCCTACGCCGAGCTCGTGTTCGTCGATCGCTACTGGCCCGACTTCGATGCACGTGACCTGCGCGGCGCGCTGCTCGAGTACGCGCAGCGACGACGACGCTTCGGCGGCAGATGAGCAACCTCGGTTCGCGCCTGCTCGTCGCGGCGGGCGGCATCCCGATCGTGCTCGGGGCGCTCTATCTCGGCGGCTGGTGGCTCTTTGCCCTGCTCGTCGTCGTCGCCGCGGTCGCCCTGCACGAGTTCTGGGTGCTGGCGCGCGCGCTTCGACCGCTCGCCCTCGCCGGCTACGTCGGCGGGGCGCTGACACTTCTCGGGGCGCATGCAGGCGGAACGACCTGGATGCTCGGCGGCGCGCTCAGCGCCTTCGCGCTCGCGTTTCTGCTCAAGGGAGTCTCCGCAGGCCGGCAGGCGCCGACCACGTCGATCGCCGCGACGGTCATGGGCACGGTCTGGGTCGCCTGCGGGCTCTCCTTCGTGCTGCTGCTGCGTGGGCTCCCCGAGCACGGACGGCTCGCCGCCTACACGGTGTTGCTCGCCGTCTGGGCCGGAGACACACTCGCCTACGCGGGCGGGCGCCTGCTCGGGCGCCACCGGATGGCACCCAACACCTCGCCCGGCAAGACGTGGGAGGGCTTCATCTTTGGCACTGCGGCGACCGTCTTCGTCGCCTTCGTCGCCATCTACAAGACGCACTTCCTGACCGTGCCGGAGTCGCTCGCGCTGGGGGCGGCGATCGCGGTTGCGGGCCCGCTCGGCGATCTCTTCGAATCGATGCTCAAACGGGATGCCGGCGTCAAGGACGCCGGGCAGCTGCTCGGCGGCCACGGCGGCATCCTCGACCGTGTCGACGCGATCCTCTTCGCGGCTCCCGCCGCCTACTTCTGCATCCTCGCCTTCGGCGTCCACTGAGCCACAGCACCGCCGCGGACAGGGTTCACGGCCTCTTCGGCCGCTACCCTGAGACGCGATGAAACGGATCGCCCTGCTTGGCGCGACCGGCTCGATCGGGCGCCAGGCGATCGAGGTGATCGACGCGAACCCCGAGCTCGAGCTTGTCGCGGCGACCTCGGGGTCGCAGCAGATCGAGGGGCTGGCGCCGCTGACGCAGGTCGGCGGGGACCCGACCGCGCTGCTCGAGCGCGCAGCCCCGGACATCGTGCTCAACGCCGTCGTCGGCTTCGCAGGGCTCGTGCCGACGATGTGGGCGCTCGAACGCGGGGTCACGCTCGCGCTTGCCAACAAGGAGAGTCTCGTCGCCGCCGGCGAGCTCGCGCTCGCCGCCCGCAGGCGAGGCGGCGGCGCGCTGCTTCCCGTCGACAGCGAGCACTCCGCGCTCTACCAGTGCGCGCTTCTCGGCGAGCCCGAGAGCATGGTGCTGACGGCGAGCGGCGGGCCCTTTCGCGGTCGCAGCGCCGTCGAGCTCGAAGCGGTGACCCCGGCGCAGGCGCTCGTCCATCCGACCTGGTCGATGGGGCCCAAGATCACGATCGACTCAGCGACGCTCGCCAACAAGGGGCTCGAGCTGATCGAGGCGCACTTTCTCTTCGGACTCGCGTACGAGCGGATCGAGGTCGTCATCCATCCCTCCTCGATCGTCCACGGCCTCGTGCGCTTCGCCGACGGCGCCGCAATCGCGCACCTCGGCAACCCGGACATGCGGGTGCCGATCTCCTACGCACTCAACTTTCCCGAACGCGCCGCGACGCCGGTGCCGCCGCTGACGCTGCGTACGCTCGAATTCTTCGAGCCCGACCTCGAGACGTTCACGCTGCTCGCACTCGCGCGTGAGGCCGGCGAGCGGGGCGGCACCTATCCGTGCGCGTTCAACGCCGCGAACGAGGAGGCGGTCGGCGCCTTCCTCGCCGGACGTATCGGCTTCCTGGACATCGCCGGCACCGTCGCCGAGGTGCTCGCGCGCGTCGACGGCGCAGCCGCACGAGATCTCGACGAGCTCGTCGAGGCAGACCGGCAGGCGCGCGAGCTCGTGGTGGTGGCCGGAGCATGAGCTTCGGCGCCGCGATCATCGGCCTCGCGGTACTCATCTTCGTCCACGAGGGCGGACACTTCCTCGCTGCGCGAGCTGTCGGTATGCGCCCGCGCAAGTTCTATCTCGGCTTCCCGCCGGCGCTGATCAAAACAACCCGGCGGGGTGTGGAGTACGGGATCGGGGTGATCCCGCTCGGCGGCTACGTCAAGATCCCGGGCATGCACCGGCCCGCGCCGGGCGACCTCGGTGCGACGCTGCCGCCCGCACAGGCGGAGGCGCTGCGGACGCCGCTCGCGCGGCTCGACACGGCGCTCGCACAGAACGACGATGCCGCGGCGCTCGACGAGCTCGACGTACTCGAGCAGGACCTGCCCGGCAACCGTCTCATCACCGACATTCGGGACGGGCTCGCGCCCGACGCCTACTGGCGCCAACGGGCGTGGAAACGCGTCGTCGTGATCGGCGCCGGGCCGGCGACGAACATCGTCCTCGCCCTGATCATCTTCGCGATCGTGTTCGGCTCGGCCGGGACGCTCGTGCTGACCCGTGGCGTGCAAAGCGTGCTGCCCGGATACCCGGCGGTCAAGGCGGGCCTGCGCGGCGGCGACGAGATCATCAAGATCGCCGGCAAACGCGTCGGCGCCACCGGCATCCAGGCAGCGATCCAGGCGACCGCGGGCCGGCCTTTCACGATCGTCGTCGACCAGCACGGCAAGCTCAAGACGCTCGGGCCGCTCCGGGCACGCGACGAGAGCGGCGACTGGCGGGTGGGTTTCGTGATCAAGGCGGTCAATGGCCCCGGGCAGTCGGTGCCGCAGGCGGTGTCGAGCGCGTTCCACGCGGTCGGCTCGATCACCTGGAGCACGCTGCGTGCCATCGGGCAGCTCGCGCACGGGCAGGGGACACGCAACGTCTCGAGCGTCGTCGGCATGGTCCGCGACACCGCCCAGGCCTACCAGGTGTCGTTCTGGGATTTCATCTACATCGTCGGCGCCTTGAGCCTTGTGCTCGGTCTCGCGAACCTGCTGCCGCTACTACCCTTTGACGGCGGGCACATCGTGATGTCGGTGCTCGAAGGGATGCGCCGACGGGCGTTTCCCCAGCTCGTCTACATGCGCTACAGCGCCGTCGGGCTCGCGATCTTCGGCGTCCTGCTCTATCTCGGGCTCCGCAACGATCTCGGTTCCGGCTAGCAGGCGGCTACGATTCGACGATGGGTAGCGAGCGTTCGGTCAACGTAGGGGGAGTCACCATCGGCGGTGGCGCGCCGCCCGTGATCCAGTCGATGACGCTCACCAAGACGCACGACGTCCCGGCCACGACCGCGCAGATCGCCGCGCTCGCGAGCGCCGGCTGCGAGATCGTGCGTGTCGCCGTGCCCAAGCTCGAGGATGCCGAGGCACTCCCCCGGATCGTGCGTTTCTCGCCGCTCCCGGTGATCGCCGACATCCACTTCAACGCCAGCCTGGCGCTCAAGGCAATCGAGGCCGGCGTCGCGGCCGTCCGCATCAACCCGGGCAACATCGGTGGGCCCGACAAGGTCGCGCTCGTCGTCGAGGCCGCCCGCGCCGCCGGTATCCCGATGCGCATCGGTGCGAACTCCGGTTCGCTGCCACGCCACCTCGAACAGCTCGCCCAGGCCGACCAGGCCGAGGCGCTCGTCGAGGCGGCGCTCGAGGAGGTACGCCTGCTCGAGTCGCTCGACTTCTACGACTTCAAGATCTCGGTCAAGTCGAGCCACGTTCCGACGATGATCCGTGCCTACCGGATGCTTTCAGACCGGGTTACCTACCCGCTCCATCTCGGCGTCACCGAGGCCGGCCCGCCGTCGAGCGGCGCGATCAAGAGCGCTGTCGGCATGGGTGCGCTGCTCGCCGACGGCATCGGGGACACGATCCGGGTCAGCCTTACGGCCGACCCGGTCGAGGAGGTCAAGGTCGCCTGGGAGATCCTCAAGTCGCTCGGGCTGCGCCAGCGGGGCCCGGTACTGATCGCCTGCCCGAGCTGCGGCCGCGACAACGTCGGCGTGCAGACGCTCGCGGAGGAGGTCGAGAGCCGGCTTGCCGGTTATCCCGAGCACTTCGAGGTCGCGGTGCTCGGCTGCGCCGTCAACGGGCCCGGGGAATCCGGCGATGCGGACTTCGGCATCGCGGGCGGCCGCGACATCGGCTTCATCTACGCGCACGGCAAGGTGCTGCGCAAGGTCGAGTCTCCGGTGCTTGTCGCGGAGCTCTTCAACGAGATTGACCGCTGGATCGCCGCCGGGATGCCGCGCCCGGAGCGTCGACGGATGGCAAAGCCCGCGGCGCTGGCGATGGCCGAAGCCTCCGCCATTCCGCTCGATTAGCCTGGGGAACAGCCGATGACGATCGCCCGCGCCTCAGCGCTCTACCTGCCCACGCTTCGAGAGGCTCCCGCCGACGCGGAGGCGGTGAGCCACAAGCTGCTCGTCCGTGGAGGCTTCATCCGCCAGCTCGCGGCAGGACTCTGGACCTTCACGCCGCTCGGCTGGCGGGTGCACCGCAAGGTCGAGCAGATCGTGCGTGAGGAGATGGACGCGATCGGGGCGCAGGAGTGGCTCGCGCCCGTGCTGACGCCGGTCGAGCTCTGGGAGGCGACCTCGCGCGCTGGGATCCCCGAGATCTTCAACCTCGCGGATCGTGCCGGGCGTCGCTTCGTGCTCCCGATGACCCACGAGGAGACGTTCACCTTTCACGCTCGGGAGCTGCAGAGCTACCGCGAGCTGCCGCAGGCCTGGTACCACTTTCAGACGAAGGACCGCGACGAGCCACGGCCGCGCGGAGGGCTGATTCGGGTGCGCGAGTTCATCATGAAGGACTCCTACTCGTTCGACCGCGACGAGGAAGGGCTCGAACGCAGCTTCCGCGCGCACGAGGCCGCATACCACACGATCTTCTCGCGTTGCGGACTCGAGTACTACGCCGTCCAGGCCGAGTCCGGGATGATGGGCGGGAGCGAGTCGGTCGACTTCCTCGCGCCCTCCGGCTCCGGCGAGAACACGCTCGTTCGCTGCGCGCGCGGCGACTTCGCCGCCGACCTCGAGGTCGCCCGCACCGTGCCGCGTCCGCCCGTCTTTCCGGTCTCGCTCGCGGCCCCGGAGGAGATCGAGACCCCCGGGATCACCACCTGCGAGGATCTCGCCGGCTTCCTCGGCGTCGACCTTGCCGCGACGTCGAAGGCGATGCCGGTCACGCGCGAGGACGGCAGCGTCGTGCTCGCGCTGATCCGCGGCGACGACCGGCTCGAGCCGGCCAAGCTTGCGGCGGCGCTCGGTGCGGCGTCAAGACCGTCGACCGAGGATGAGATTCGCGCCGCCTTCGGCGCCGAGCCCGGCTCGCTGGGACCAGTCGGTTTCGAGGGTGAGGTCATCGCCGACGAGACGTTGCGCGACGGTCAGTTCGTCGCCGGCGCCAACCGCACCGGCTGGCACCTGCGCGGCGTCGAGCAGGGGCGTGACTTCAGCGCCCGTTTCGCCGATCTGCGGGTGCCCGTCGAGTCCGACAGCTGCGCACGTTGCGGCGGCGAGCTGAGCTTCGTCACCGCGATCGAGATCGGGCACATCTTCAAGCTCGGTACCCGCTACTCGATCCCGCTCGAGGCCACCTTCCTGGACGAGGACGGCAAAGAGAAGCCGCTGCTGATGGGGAGCTACGGGATCGGGCTCGCACGCGTGATGGCGGCCGCGGTCGAGCAGGGCCACGACGACAACGGAATACGCTGGCCAGGTGCGCTCGCACCGTACGATGTTCACGTGGTTGCGTTGCCGGGAGTCGAGGAGCAGGCGCTGGGGGCCGCGGAGACGCTCTCGCGGGCCGGTGCAGCGGTGCTGCTCGACGACCGTGAGCTGCGCGCCGGGGCAAAGTTCGCCGATGCTGATCTGATCGGGCTCCCGCTCCGCGTCACCGTCGGACGCCGCACGCTCGAGGACGGGCAGGTCGATGTGCGCGTGCGCTCAGGAGGCGAAGATCGTCGCGTCGCCCTCTCCGAGCTCGGGCAGGAGGTGGGGAACGGTGCCTAAGCGCCGTCGCTACAGCTCGGAGCCGTTCGGCGTCGCGATCGCACGGCTGATGAACGAGTCGGGCGTCACCTATCGGGGGCTTGCCGCGAAGACGGAGCTCTCGGCCGGGTACATCAACCACCTCGTGCACGGCAACCGTCCGGTGCCTTCGAACGCGGTAATTGCGAGGCTCGCCGAGGCGCTCAGCATCGACGCTGACCATTTCGTCGAATACAGGATGCGGATCATCGCTGAGCGGCTTGCCGAAAGCCCCGAGCTCGTCGATCGCCTCTATCGCCGGCTGAGCTCCTGACGCTTGCCCGCGCACCGGCAAACCGCAACGCACATTCATCGTCTCAGTGGATAGGCCGGCAGGGTCTCGGTGGATTCGCCTTGGGGGTGAGGGACGCTGCCGGCCAACCTCCCGGCCGTGCGAGCCGGGGCGGCGCGCCATCCCGCGGCCGCCGCCACACGCTCTCGAGAGCAGGCCGAGCGCAGCGTGAGCGCGCGGATAGACTTGGGATCTTGAGCAGTCTCGGGCGGTGGCGCAGCCTGGTAGCGCACTAGTCTGGGGGACTAGGGGTCGCGGGTTCAAATCCCGCCCGCCCGACTGGCCTCGTTCAGGCCCAGTCCAGAGCCGGGAGGATGGTTCGGCCGGTAGTGCGAGAGGCCCCTTCAGGGGCCTCTCGGCTCTGCGGGCGCCGCTCGCCACGCAGTGAGCAGGCGTTCCCGGCGAGCCGCGGGCATCGCGCGAGTGCCGTCTGCCCGTGAGCTCGAGCACAGGCGAAGGCTACGGCGAGCCCGTGCCGGTTCTAGACTCCCTCGCGCGTGTACGGGCAGTTCGAGGAGGAGGAGGCGGTGGCCGACTACCGGCAGCTGCTGCGGCGCGGCTCGGTGATGCGCCGGCTCGCGCTTTCCCAACATCCGCTCTGGCGCCAGGCGATTCGGACACGGGCGCGAGTCGACGAGCTTCGCGTGCGCACGTGGTCTCGCGACGAGCAGCCGGCCTCGGTCTGGGCGGTGCTCCAGGACTGGTCACTCACGCGCGAGGAGTACGAGCGGCTCCAACAGCGGCTGGCATGGCTACGGGAGGATTAGCGCAGAACCCGGAGAGCAACCGGTCGTTGCAGCCCAAAAACGGCCGCCTGGAGCGCGAGCGCGGCTTCACGGGGTGAAACGATGAACGCCCGGGTTGCCCGAGCCGTGTGGTCTGCAGGCGCCCTGCGGGGCGCGGTTAGTTGTCGCTACGCGTTGGTGTGGCGTCGTTCGCGGCTTCGCGGACGGCGGCGACGATCTCGTCTTCGCTCAGATTCTGGCTCTGCAGATGCTCAACAAGCAGCATCAATCGGTACTGCTCGGCTTGTCCGACGGTGGTCTCATGTGTCATCCGGATCTCTCCTTGTTTGATGTCGTGTGCGCAACGCCGGGCCGACAACGTCTCCGGCGGGAACCGAGGTTCGCGCGGGCGTCGGTGGCGATGGGTCAAACGTCACTCGATATGTCCTTCTGGACGAGTGGTCATTTCCCTATGGAAAACGGTGGACACGTGGGTTTCATTCCCTCGAACTCGGTGGACGCGAGGCCCTCCGACGCGGCAAGGGATGAGACAAGGGATGACGCCGGCCTCATTTCGCCGACGAGTGCGCAGGCCCGGCGCCAAGAGGGCGACGTCCGCCGACAGGAGCCTCCGATACCTTGTGACGGTGCGTGTCGCAGCCCGGTGCGCGGTGGGATTCGGGGGCGTCGTCGCCTTCACACTCGCGTGCGGTTTCGCCTTGGGTGCCGGGCGTGTCGTCGGGGGCGCTCCGATCTCGGTGCAGTCCGCCCCGTGGGCGGTGTCGATCCAGAACCGCGGCGAGTCGGAGATCGACAGTTGTACGGGTTCGATCCTCGACAGTCAGCACGTGCTGACGGCGGCCCACTGCGTCTTCGACAGCAACGGCAACCTCGCGACGCCGTCGCAACTCGTCGTCGACGCCGGCGTCTCGAACTACACGACGCCCACCTCGACCGACGCCGAGCAGCAGCGGTCGGTCAGCTCGTTCACGGTGCACCCCGGATACACGTGGTCTGAGACACCTGGCGCCGACGATGTCGCGGTGATCGCGCTTGCGAGCCCGCTGACGCTCGGAGGCCCGGTGCAGGCGGTGGCGCTTCCAACAGCAGGTTCGGCATACCCGACCGGGTCGGCGGTCGAGCTCGCCGGCTTCGGTGAGGAGACCTCCGGCGTCGACCCAAACGGCCAGCTCAACACGATGACAGGCACGGTCGACCCACAAGGAACATGCGGCGACGACACCGGGATCGATGACGATGCGACGAGGTTCTGCGCCGCATCCCCGACCAGTTCGACGTGCCCAGGGGACAGCGGCGCAGGGCTCGTGACGGCTGGCTCGACGCCAACGCTGATCGGGGTGCTGAGCGCGGGGGCGCCCGGATGTCCCGTTGGTTCGCACTCGGTCTTCACGTTCGTGGCCGCTCCGGAGATCCTCACCTTCGTTCAAGGCAACCAGCAGCCTCCAACCGCGCCGCGCGAAAACACGGCGACGACGGTCAACATCCAGTGGCGGGGGTCGCTTGAAGTCGGCAGCACGCTCACCTGCTCGACGGCGCAGTGGGCCGACAACCCGACCTCGTATGCCTACGCGTTCGAGAATGCCCAGACCGGCCAAGTCTTCCAGCAGGCCGCAAGCGGGAGCTACGTCGCCACCGCGGCGACCGTTGGCGACACGATCGACTGCGTCGCGTTCGCAACGAACGCCGGCGGAACGGCCACGGTGACCACCGGCGCAACTCCTCCGGTGAAGGCTGCTGCCGCCGGTGCGACGTCCACCTCCACGGGCACGACGACCGTCTCGACGCCGTCGAGATCGTCGTCAACGACCTCGACGCCGGCGAGCGGGAGTGCCGCGGCCTACAACGCGCAAACGATCGAGATGAAGGCGAACGCGATCCCGTCCCGTCCGGCTCCCGCGACAAGCTGGATCGGGATTCCGCAGTGGGACGGCTACCTGCGGCTCGCGCTCCTCGGGAATCAGAACCCCTACGGGCCGATGTACCAGGACACGTACCTTCGTTGCTGGGCGGCCGCGTCCTGGCAACAGGCGTCGCTTCCGGCGGCGGGTACGACGACGTTCTCCGCGTCCGCCGGGGTGCTCGGCTTCCACCTGGAGGGCTCGTCGTGGGTGAATGTCCCCTACCAGACATGCGTCGACGCGAGCACGGCGGCCCGAGGCACGATCACGACGAGCAGTGCGGTCGCACTCGCCACTGTCCTCCATGAGACCTTCGACCGCCAGGGTGCGCGGGAGCAAGCGAACGATCTCTGCCTCGGCGCGGTCGGGGTCTGGCAGGCCGTCAATCGGCACGCCGGCACGACTGCTGCCAATCACGCCTTCACTCTCGTGCAGCAGTGGTACGCGAGCCATCTCACCACGACGGCGGCCCACCGGGTCCAGGCCTGCGCGTCACAGCTCCATGCCGTCTGGAACGGCTAGCCGCGAAACGCGGCGCGGGTTGCCGGCGCTGACCGTGGCCGAGACGAGGCCACGTGACCGGCGGCTTCTAAAGCATGATGAGCGGGCCTCGTCTTGCTGCCGCTACTTTTTCGATCGGCGCGGTCTCGAGCGGTCGAAAACGGCCAACGCGAGCACCGCGGAGACGATCGCCGACGTCTTGTGGCCAAGTATCGCGTCGGCCACTGCCCCAACCACGAACACGGCCGCTAGCACCATGAGGGCCTGCGACGACGAAGCCCAGCGCGAGAAGCGATTCATCGCCCGGAACGGTACCTGCCGTCGCTCGACGTTCCGAGGAAACCGAGCGCCGAGACCACGAGCCGTGCACCTCTGCGCAGCTGGGGCGGCGGCCCGGCACGAGTGTCGTTCGTGATGCGAGCGCCCGCACGTGATGCGCGTGCTCGCGCCGCGGTGGCGCAGGATCATGCGGCTGAGGAACGTCGGGTCACGCCGGCGTTGGTGTCCCCGGAGGCTGAAGCTCGAGAACGTGTGCGGCGGAGCCCGGCAGTCGGTAAGACCACTGATGCGGTCGTCGGTGCCTCGTTCTAGATTCGAAGTGCGGTTCGCGCTTCAACGACGACAGAGGGGGAGCTGTGCCCAAAATCAGAGAGCTGCTGAAGTTCGAGTGGAACTGGCAGGGGGCGATCGTTGGACTCGTCCTCCTGGGGCTGCTCGCAGGCGATCTGGCGCTGTTCGGTCAGACCGTCACGGCGTACGTGGCTGGTGGCGTGATCGTCGTGGTGTCGGCCGTCGTCCTCCGCTTCGAGATCGGCCCGCGCTGGCTTCACCGTTGATCCCGACAGGCCCGCTACGAACTGTTCTCAGACTGCGAGCGGGCTGCTCCGACGCCTGTCGCCCCGAGTGACCCGGTGTCAGCGCTCGAGCTCGAGGAGCGACTCGTAGAGCGCGACCGAGCCCTGCGCGACGAGTTCGGGCAGCCTGGCGAGCCATTCCTCACCCGACCCGGCGACGCCCGGGAGCGAGACCACCCCTCGTCGGCTGACGTTCACCGAGTACTCGCCCAGCGGGACAGAGTCCCTGAACGAAAACGCGCCCGGGTCGACGCCTGCGGCTGCGACTGCGCCGCCGTCATCCGAGAACTCGTAGCGCCGCTCGCGCTTCGTCGCCCGAATGCGCACGCGCGCCACCCCGTCGTAGGTCAAGCCCGTGTCGAGAATGAGTTCGCCCCGAGCGAGCGTCGAGAGGGAGGAGAACGCTGTCGTGAGCACGCCCTGCGAAAGTATGGCAACTCAGGCAGGCAGCTGAGCGGCTTCTCGGCGCCGCTCACACATCGCGGCGGACGAGAAGCACCGCGGCAATCGCGATCACGAGCGCGGTGTAGCCGACAAAGAGCGCGAACCCAGGCCACGGGCCGAGATCGTGGGGGCCGTGGAAGAGCGCAAAGACGTCCTGGCCGGCGCTGCTCGGAAGGTACTCGGAGATCGCGTTATTCCAGCTCGTGGGGAGGATGTTCAGCAGCGGCGGGATCACGAAGAAGATGGCGACGAAGCCGGCGATTCCACCTGCCGTACTGCGCGTGATCGCACCGAGCCCGAGCGCGAAGACGCCGACGACCGTCAGATAGAGCGCCCCGCCGAGGATCGTCCGGGGCACGCCGGGCGCCGTGAACGGGATCTTGAGGATCTGATGAGAACCGAGGATTGCCTGCGTCGCAAAGAAGTCGATCAGGACGCACGGAATCGTCACCGCGAGCGTAACGGCGGCAAAAACAGCCAGCTTCGCCCAAAGGACGGGCAGCCGGAAAGGCACCGCGCCCATCGTGGCGCGAATCATCCCCGTCGAGTACTCGCTGCTGATGAAGAGCACGCCGAGAACGCTCAACGCGAGCTGCGAAAGGTTGACGCCGATCAGCGCAATCGTCACGGGGTTACGCGCGAGCTGCTCTGCGATCGACATGTGACTCCACCGCACCACCGTGATGACCGCGGCGAGGCAGGAGAAGCCGATTGCCAGCACGATTGCGGTGAAGAGCGACCAGAGCGTCGAGCGGAGCGTCCTGAACTTGGTCCACTCGGAGCGGATGACGCGAAGCTGGGTAACACGGAGCTGCGACGACCAGTCGGAGCCAAGCGGTGCGGTCGTCACGGGCAGGTCTCGACCGCGGCGGTCACGTGCCCGCCATCGTCGTACCGCAGGGCCTTGGCCTCGGTGCCGCGCGACACGCGTTGCTCCGCACAGCCTCCAGCGTGTGTCGAACGAGCCGGCGCCGGGGGCGCTCGTGAGCACGCGGCACCGCTGGCATGCAGCCAGAGTATCTCGCCACCCGTCGGACCCGAGCGTCGGCGCACGCCTATCGCTCGGAAGACCGAATGCTCGGGGTCCGCTGCGCGTACGACTGTCCTCAGCGTCCCACTGGACGGTTGTGGGAACGGGGCGCTGCGTCCGGTCGGCGTCTGGAGCGTGAGTGGGGAGGATGATGCCGCTTGGAAACCGCGCCGGCTCGCCCGCGCCTCGCCTGCGTCACGCCACCGTATGCTCCCCACGTGGGAACTGACGACGGCTCCGACCTGCGTAGCGCCAAGTGGTTCGCCGGCCGCGATCTGGCCGGCTTCATTCATCGCGCCTCGATCCATGCCGAAGGGATCTCGCGGAACGCGCTCAGCGGCCGTCCCGTGATCGGCATCTGCAACTCCTGGTCGGAGCTCGTCAACTGCAACCTCCACTTTCGAGGGCTCGCCGAGGCGGTCAAGCGGGGCGTCCTCCTCGCAGGCGGTCTCCCGCTCGAGTTCCCGACGATTTCGCTCGGCGAAAACCTGATGAAGCCGACCGCGATGCTCTTCCGCAACCTGATGGCGATGGATGTCGAGGAGTGCATCCGCGCCTACCCGCTCGACGCCGTCGTGCTCCTCGGCGGTTGCGACAAGACGGTGCCGGCGCAGCTGATGGGTGCAGCGAGCGCCGACGTCCCCGCCGTGATGGTCACGGGAGGTCCGTCCGAGGCCGCCTGGTTCAGGGGCAGAGAGCTCGGTGCGGGCACCGACCTCTGGCATTACGTCTCGGAGCTGCGGGCGGGGCGGATGAGCGAGCAGGAGTTCGCCGAGCTCGAGGCGGCCGCGACGCCGAGCCCCGGCCACTGCAACGAGATGGGCACCGCCTCGACGATGGCGTCCCTCGTCGAAGCGCTCGGGATGGCGCTCCCCGGGAGCGCATCGATCCCGGCGATGGACGCGGCTCGCGTACGGGCAGCCGAAGCGACGGGTGCACGCGCCGTCGGGCTTGCGCGCGAGGGGCTTCGTCCCTCCCGGATCCTGACCGCGGATGCGTTCGACAACGCGATCGTCGCGTTGATGGCGATCGGCGGGGCGACGAACGCGGTCGTGCACCTTCTCGCGCTCGCCGGCCGCGTCGGCGTGCCACTGACGCTCGACCGCTTTCAGGAGCTCTCGGCGACGACGCCGGTGCTCGCCAACGTGAGGCCGGGCGGCGCGCACCTCGTCGAGCACCTCCATCGCGCGGGCGGGATCCGCGCCCTCCTGAACGAGCTTGCACCACTGCTCCACGGCGAGGCGCTGACGGTGACCGGAAGGACACTTGCGGACGGCTTTCGGGACGCCCAGGTGCTCGACCGCGAGCTGATCGCTCCACTCGCAGCGCCGCTGGCGGCGAGCGGTGGGATCGCCGTCGTTCGCGGCACGCTCGCGCCCGACGGCGCATTGCTCAAGCGAAGCGCCGCGACCGCCGCGCTGCTTCGCCATCGCGGCCCCGCCGTCGTGTTCGACGACGTCTACGATCTCGCCCGCCGGATCGACGACCCCGCGCTCGACGTCGGCGCCGACTCGGTGCTCGTGCTGCGTAACGCCGGTCCGAAGGGCGGGCCGGGGATGCCCGAGTGGGGGCAGCTACCGATCCCGCGCAAGCTGCTCGCACGAGGCATCGACGACCTCGTGCGCGTCTCCGACGCACGTATGAGCGGGACGGCCTTCGGCACCGTCGTGCTCCACGTTGCGCCCGAGGCCGCCGCGGGCGGTGCACTCGCGGTGGTCGAGAACGGCGATCCGATCGTGCTCGACGTCGACGCAGGTCGGCTCGACCTCGACATCCCCGCCTCGGAGCTCGCCCGGCGACGCGCGTCGCTGCCGGCGCGCACTCCGCTCTACACGCGTGGGTACGGTGCCCTCTACCTCGAGCACGTGCTCCAGGCGAACGAGGGCTGCGACTTCG
The DNA here is from genome assembly GCA_963828105.1 of uncultured Actinomycetota bacterium. Taxonomy (GTDB): domain Bacteria; phylum Actinomycetota; class Thermoleophilia; order Gaiellales; family Gaiellaceae; genus PALSA-600. The sequence goes on from CAWHDF010000027.1 coordinate 50,499, forward strand.
ATTTCTTACGGGCACGCCCCGGCGAAGGGGCCGAGAGCGAGCCGCTTGGACTTCTCAGCGGCTGGGTTGGCGGCTGGTGAGCAGGAGCGAGTCGGCTCAGCGTCCGTAGACGCCTGCACCCGTTTCCGGATCGAAGAAGTAGAGGCGGTTGGTGTCGACGGCGAGCACGAGCGGCTCACCGTCGCGCGCATCACTCTCGCGTGCGAGTCGCGCGACGAACGGGCTTGCGGCGCTCGCCGGAGCGACAGCGTCGGGCCCGCTGGCCTCGGCAACCTCGCTCCGGCGCACCGGCGCGACATCGAGCCCGAAGTGGACGTAGACCTCCGAACCGACGTTCTCGCGGATGTCGGCGACGACGTCGAGCCTGCTCTCCGGACCGCCGCCACGCGCGACCGCAGCGTCCTCGAGATCCTCGGGGCGAAAGCCCATGATCAGAGGACGTCCGACGTAGTCGGCGAGTGCCGCGCGTGAGCGAACGAGCTCCGCTCCCAGCTGAAGCCGCGAGCTGCCGAAGCGCGCCGTGAGCCCGTCGCCCGCCTGCTCGAGCACCACGTCGACAAGGTTCATCGCCGGCGAGCCGATGAATTCGGCGACGAACAGGTTCGCGGGGAGCTCGTAGAGACGCTGCGGCGCATCAGCCTGCTGAAGGAGGCCCTTACGGAGCACGGCGACGCGATCGCCCATCGTCATCGCCTCGGTCTGGTCGTGGGTCACGTAGATCGTCGTCACCGAGAGATCACGCTGCAGACGCAGAATCTCTGCCCGCATCTCCACCCGCAGCTTCGCATCGAGGTTCGAGAGCGGTTCGTCCATCAGGAACGCCTGCGGCTCGCGGACGATCGCCCGACCCATAGCGACGCGCTGGCGCTGGCCGCCCGAGAGCGTGCGCGGCTTCTTCTCGAGCTGATCCTCGAGTCCGAGTGTGCGCGCAGCCGTGGTGACGCGCGTGCGGATCACCTCCTTCGGTAGCCGCCGCTGCTTGAGACCGAACGCCATGTTGTTGTAGACGGTCATGTGCGGGTAGAGCGCGTAGTTCTGGAAAATCATCGCGATGTCGCGGTCCTTCGGCAGCAGGTCGTTGACGACCCGCCCGCCGATGTGGACGTTGCCCGCCGAGACCTCCTCGAGGCCTGCGACCATCCGCAGCGCGCTCGTCTTGCCGCAGCCGGAAGGGCCGACGAGCACGACGAACTCGCCGTCGGCGATCGCCAGATCGAGCTCGTTGACCGCGAGCGTCCCGTCCGGGTAGACCTTCGAGAGCTTCTCGAGCGTGATCTCAGCCACGCGCGAGCTCCAGGAGCACCTTGCCGCGCGGCCCCACGGGCGAGCGCAGCGCGTCCAGCGCCTGCTCGTAGGCTTCCAGCGGGTAGCGGTGGGTCACGATCCGACCGGGTTCGATCCGGCCGCTGTTGAGGAGCTCGACGACGCGAGCCCAGACCGACGAGGTGTAGCCGAAGCTGGCCACCAGCGTGAGGTCGTTATTGACGAGCAGGTCGGCGGGCAGTGTCAGCGTCGAGCCGGTCGGCGGCAAGCCGAGCAGGAGCACGGTGCCGCCCCGGCGCGTCGCGGCGACCGCGGTCTCGACCGCACCCGGAACGCCTGCCGCCTCGATCACGAAATCGTAGGGGAGACCGAGTGGCGACTCGAGCCGGAACGAGGTTGAGCCGAGCGCGCGCGCGAGCGGCTCTTGGTCTGCCCGGCGACCGACCATCGCGAGCTCGGCGGGTGCCCAGAGCTCGGCGAGCATCACCGCCAGCAGGCCGATCGTGCCGTCACCGATCACGAGCATGCGCGCGCCCCGGGCGGGTGCGGCCTTCTCGAGCCCGGTGAGTACGACCGCCGTCGGTTCGACGAGCGCCGCATCGACGAGCGAGACGCGCTCGGCGAGCGCGTGGGCGATCCGAGCCGGCACGAGCACCTCGTCAGCGGCACCGCCCGCACGGGTGAACCCGATCTCGTCGTAGGTATCGCAGACGTTCGTCGCGCCGACCAGGCAACTCGCACAGTGGCCGCAGGGGATGATTCCCTCGACGACGCAGCGCTGCCCGGGCGCGAAACCGCTCACATCTGCGCCGACCGAGGCAACCGTGCCCGACCATTCGTGGCCGAGCGTCAGCGGATAGCGCACGAACGCCGCGTCGACCTCGCCCCGGATCAGCTCCAGATCCGAGCCGCAGAGCCCGCAGTAGGCGGGGCGGACGACGAGCTCACCGCGACCGGCCTCGAGAGGCGGCAGCGTCGCGAGCGTGAGCGACCCCGGCTGCTCGACGACGAGTGCACGTCTGCTCACCCGCGGTCCTCGTCTACGGCGGCCGCAACGGGGGCGCCGAGCTCGGCCGAGACGCGCTGCGCGTGAGTCCGAACCGTCTCGCCGAGCCGTTCGACGCGCCAGGCGGGAAGGTCGAGCTTGAGTCCCGTGACGCTGAGCGCGCCGACACAGCGACCCGAGTGGTCGACGACCGCCGAGCCGACGCAGAACACGCCCTCGTTGTCCTCCTCGTCGTCGATCGCGTACCCGCGCCGGCGCACCGTCGCGAGATCCTGCAGCAGTTCGGCCGCGTCGACGATCGTGTGCGGCGTCTTGCTGGGCAGCCCGGTCGTGGCGGCGATCTCGAGCACCGTCTCTTCCGGAAGGAGCGAGAGCATCGCCTTACCGACCGCGGAGTTGTGGAGATGTTCGCGGCGACCGAGATTCGCGGCGAAGCGCACGACGCCCTGCCGGGCATCGACACGGCCGATCGCGACCGCGTAGATCTGGTCGAGGATCGCGACGCGGGAGGTGAGGCCGGTCTCCTCGGTCAGGGCGCGCAGCGCGGGCATCGCCAGGTCGCGGAGACCCTGTTCAGAGACAACGACGTCACCCAGGCGTACGAGCGTCATCCCGAGGCGGTAGCGGCGGTGCATCCCGCTGCCCGAGTCGGCGACGAAGTTGCGCGCGCGCATCGTGTGCAGGATCGCGTAGGCAGAGCTCTTGGAGAGTCCGAGCGCGCGGCTGAGCTCGGTCAGCGTCATCCCCTCCGGGCCGGCCTCGGCGAGTGCCTCGAGCGCGATCAGCGCGCGCTCGACGCTCTGAACCCGATACCGGGCGTCGGTGTCCACAAGTGTTCTGCTATCCCGAACAGTCGTGCCGATGAGGCGAACATTACTGCCTCCTTCGCGCCCGTGTCCAGATTGACAGACGCCGCGGGGCTATGCGAGTATCGGCAGCACAGAATCGTGTTTGCCCCTACCGAACAACGCCCGCCCGCCGCGTCGTCGCGCCCCGACGAGGTTGCAGAGAAGCTCGGCGTCGTCAGGGCCTGGCTCGTCGAACGCGAGCTCGAGGGGATGGTGCTCACCGGCGCCGACGCGGTCGCCTGGCTGAGCGGAGGCGTGACGACACCGATCGAGCGCGGCGCCTTCAGCGGGCCGCTCGCGCTCGTCGTCGGCGCGGGCAGCTTCGTCGCCGTCACGACGACCGTCGAGCTGCCGCGGCTCGAGGCCGAGTCGGGTCTGTCCAGGCTCGGCGTCCCGCTCCACGCCGTGCCCTGGTACGAGCCCGAGGCGATCGCGCAGCTGGCATTCGAGCTCTGCGGCGGTCGGCCCGCGCGGATCGCGAGCGATCGCGCCGGAGCCGCGGGCGTCGACTGTGCCGACGACCTTGTCGAGCTCCGGCTCGCGCTCGGCCCCGGCGAGCAGGAGCGGCTCGGGGCACTCGCGCGCGACGCGACCACCGCGGTCGAGCAGGCGCTCGCCGCCTGGACGCCCGGGGAGCGCGACCGTGACCTGCTCGCCCGGATCGACGCTTCCCTTGCCCGTGACGGCATCTTCGGCGCCTGCCTGATCGTCGGCGGCGACGAGCGTCTCGAGCGCTTCCGTCATCCGCTTGCGATCGGCGCGCCGATGTACCGCAGCGTGATGGCGGTGCTCGTCGGCGAGCGCGAGGGGCTGCACGTCGCGCTCACACGCTTCGCCTCCGCCGGGCCGGCGAGCCCCTCGTGGCGCGCCGCCGTGCTGGCCGCCCGGAGCGTCGAGGCCGAGATGCTCGCCGCCTCGCGCCCGGGCGCGAGCTACGGCGACGTGCTGCGGGCCTGCGCCGCCGGCTACGACGACATCGGCGCTGCGGGCGCCTGGGCGGAGCACTATCAGGGCGGCCCGATCGGCTACCGCCAACGCGAGTTCGAGCTTGCGCCCCCGCAGAGCGATTCGCGCTGGTTCGCACAGCCGCTCGCGGAGGGGCACGCGCTCGCCTGGAACCCGAGCGTCTCCGGCGGAGGCAAGTGCGAGGACACCTATCTCGTCACAGACGGCGGGCTCCGCCGCCTCACCGACAGCGGCCGCTGGCCGCTCGAGGCGGACATGCCGGCGATCCTCGACATCACGACGGGGCTCGCCGCGTGAAGAGCGACGCGGCCTTCCAACGGCTCGGCCTGCCGCCGCTCGCAGCGCTGGCGGCAAGCAGCGCCCGCTTCCCCGACGGAGCCGCGTTCCGCATCGAGATTCCGAGCGTCGAAGGGCCGCGCGTGCTCGAGGAGGTGATCCGAGCGGCCGCTGCGGAAGGCATCGTCGTCAACCGGGTCTCGCAGGGCTCGGGTGCGATGCTGCTGCGCGAGCGCGAGCTGACCGCGATGGCGGAGCTCGGGTCGGCGGCCGGGCTCGAGGTCTCACTGTTCGTCGGACCGAGAGAGGGCTTCGATGTCGGGGCGCATCCGCGCACCGCCGACGGGTCGGCGCACTTTGGCCAACTGCGAGGCAGACGCGGTCTGGCCTATGCCGTCGAGGACATCGCGCGCGCGGTCGAGTGCGGGATTCGAAGCTTCCTGATCGCGGACCTCGGCCTGCTCAGCATCGTTGCCGACATGCAGGCGGGCGGTGAGCTCCCCGCCGAGGTCGTCTGGAAGGTCTCGGTGATGATGGCGCCGTCGAACCCCGTGTCGGCGCGGCTGCTCGAGCAGCTCGGGGCGACAACGGCCAACATTCCCTCCGACGTGACCCTCGCGCAGCTTGCCGAGCTGCGCGCCGCCGTGACGATGCCGATCGACCTCTACGTCGAGTCACCCGACAGCCTCGGCGGGGTCGTCCGTGGCAACGAGCTCGGCGATCTCGTCGCCGCCGGTGCGCCGCTCTACGCGAAGTTCGGGCTCCGGAACTCGCGCGCCCTCTACCCGGCGGGCCTGCATCTCGTCGACGAGGCCTGCGCGATCGCGCGCGAGAAGGTGCACCGCGCCGCCGTCGCCCTCGAGTGGCTCGCGCGCCTGCGCCCCGAGCTGACCCAGTCGGCGCCGGGGGCGCCGGGCCTCGGGATCCCGGCCTGCCCAGCGCCAGGGGCGAGCAACGGTGCTACCGCTGAGTTTGGCCATGCCGTACTGAAACAGGAGGAGGAGCACATTGCGTAAGAGAAAGCTGATCGCAGGCTGCGTGGGAGCGGCAGTCGTGGCAGTTCTCGCGACGGGTGCGGCATTCGCAGCGAGCGAGAGTCGCGCCGGCGGGAACGTGACGTTGACGCTCTGGCACAACTACGGCACCGAAGGCAACGCGGTTGCGACGACCAACCTTGTCAAGGCGTTCGAGAAGCTCCATCCGAACATCACGATCAATGTCGTCAGCCAGCCCGCAGGCAACTACTTCCAGCTGCTGAGCGCAGCCTGGATGGCCGGCACCGCCCCCGATATCTCCGTCCAGTGGACGGGCCTGTTCGACCTCAAGTACGAGTCGCAGCTGCTCAACCTCAAGCCCTACTTCACGGCGGCGCAGCTGAGCAAGATCAACGGCGCGGAGTGGGCCTCGTCCAACTTCAACACCTCTCAGGGGCTGCTCGTGATGCCGCTCGAGGACCAGTTCTATATGGGCTTCTACAACAAGGCGCTCTTCAAGAAGGCGGGGATCACCTCGGTGCCGCGTGACTGGAGCCAGCTCGACAGCGCCTGCACCAAGCTCGACAAGATCGGCGTTACGCCGATCGTCTACGGGGCCGACCCGCAGGGCATCGGACCCGAGCCCTACCCGTTCTACGACCTGAGCTACATGATGGCCGGCCTCTACAGCCCGACCCAGTGGAAGGGCCTCTACGAAGGCAAGATCCCCTGGACCTCGCCGAACATCGTCTCCCAGATCACGAAGTGGGCCTCGCTGCCCAAGCAGGGCTGCACCAACAGCGACGTGCTTACGAAGACGAACATCCTCGGCGCCTTCATGCAGGGCAAGGCGGCGATGATCATCGACGGCAACTGGGACACCGCGACGCTCGAGAAGGGGATGGGCGCGAAGGTCGCGGCGATGCTGCCGCCGTACACGACCAAGCCACAGACCGGCGTCGTCCAGTTCGCCGGAGACGGATTCGCCGTCTCCAAGGCGACCAAGTACCCGACCCAGGCGGTCGAGTTCCTGAAGTTCCTGATGACGCCCCAGGCGGAGCAGATCATCACCGCCGCCGGGCTGATTCCCGACCTCAAGGGCTACTCGACACCGAACCCGCTCTCGAACCAGATGCTCGCGTTCGCCAAGAACGGCGACACGCAGTATCCGATGATCGACAACGTCACCCAGGGTGATGTCGTCAGCACGGGGCAGAAGCAGCTCGACGCCGCGCTCGGCGGGGATATCTCGCCGCTCTCGGCGCTCCAGAGCATGCAGCAGACGCTCCAGTCGCTGCCGTCGAATCAACGAGGCACGAGCTACAGCAACTGACCGGCGTTTGGCTGGGGTCTCGCTGCACAGGCGCAGCGAGACCCCAGCTCCTTTGCAGATGAGCAGCCACACTCACGCGACCGTCATCCCTGGGCGCCGCTGGCGCGCCCGGCCGAAGAGCCCGCTGGCCCGGCGTCGGCGCCGTGCCGGGCTGCTGTTCACCTTCCCCGTGCTCGCGCTCGTGGGCTCGTTGCTGCTCTACCCGATCGGGCAGACCTTCTACTACAGCTTCACGAGCTGGGACGGCTTCAGCCCGCCGCAGTGGGTGGGCTTCTCCGCCTACCAGCAGCTGTTCGCGAACCCCGAGTTCGTCAGCGTGATCAAGAACAACGCGCTGATCATCCTCGCGATCCCGGTTGCGGTCGCGCTGCCGCTGGCGGTCGCGTTTCTGATCAACACCCACGTGCGCGGCTGGCAGATCTTCCGCTCGGTCTTCTTCCTGCCGACGGCGGTCTCGTGGGTCGTGATCGCCTACGTCGCCCGCAACTTCTTCGATAACAGCGGCATCCTGCAAAGCCTGCTCAACCATGTCGGTCTCGGTTTCTGGCACCCCGACATGCTCGCGCACGAGCGCTCCGCGCTCATCGCCGTGATGATCACCTTCATCTGGTCGATGTTCGGCACGAACATGATCATCTTCCTCGCCGGGATGTCGACGATCGACCAGGAGATCTACGACGCGGCGCGCGTCGACGGCGCCGGGAACTTCTCGGTGATGTTCCGGATCACCTTTCCGCTGATCAAACGCTTCGTGCAGCTGGCGTTCATCGTCAGCCTGATCACCGCCTTCAGTGCGCTCTTCAGCCTGATCTACGTGATGACGAGCGGCGGGCCCGGGTTCGGGACGACGACGCTCGAATTCTTCATCTATGAGCAGGCGTTCACCGAGAACAACTTCGGCATCGCCGCCACCGCCGGCGTGGTTCTCTTCCTCGCCGTCTTCGCCGTCAGCATGGTGCTGATACGGCTGCTGCGGAGCGACGATTGACCGCCGTCGGTCTGCCACAGCGTCCCGCCGCGACCGTCTGGCGTCGCCGCGCCGTGCGCGCGCTGATCTACGCCGGCCTGCTGCTCGTCACCGTCGTGATGCTCTACCCGTTCTGGTTCATGGGGCGCATGTCGCTCCAGTCGCTCTCCCAGTACTACCTCGGTCACGGCTACTCGCTGACGAGCTGGCACGACCTCTTCCAGACGCTGCCGGTCTTCCGCGAGCTCTTCAACTCGACCTTGATCACGACCGGCTCGATCGGGCTGATCCTGGTCGCGAGCACGACCGCGGGCTATGCGCTCGGCACGCTCCGCTACCGCTTCTCGGGGCTGATCTTCCTGATCGTCGCCAGCGCGATGATGGTCCCGATGCAGTCGATGATCATCCCCGAGTACGTCAATCTCGCGCACCTCGGCTTCATCAACCACTACTACGCGGCGATCCTCGTCTACGCCGCGCTCGGCACCCCCTTCGCGACCTTCCTGATGACGACGTACTTCCGGCGGCTCCCCGAGGACGTGATCGAGGCGTCGCTGATCGACGGGCTGGGCTTCGGCGCGATCTTCGTCCGGATCATGATCCCGCTCGCCGTGCCCGCGATCGTGACTGTCGCGGTGTTGCAGTTCATCCAGATCTGGGACGACCTGCTGGTGGGCCTCCTCTTCCTGCAGACGCCGGAGCAGCGGCCGATCACCGTGGGGCTCGCGACGATTCCCTCGCAGCACTTCCTCGACGTACCGGTGTTGATGGCAGGCTCGCTCGTGAGCGCGCTGCCCGCCGTCGTCGTCTACCTCGTCTTCCAGCGATACCTGATTCGCGGGCTGACGATGGGTATGAGCAAGTAGCGACCCCGAGCGCGCCGCTCAGCCGCCGAACCGGTGGGCCGCTCAGCCGCCGAACCGGTGGGCCGGGCGGCCGCGGACGCCGGTGTGGGCCGCAAACACGCCCCCTGCGTGGGGCTGGCGCTCGTCGGGCTCGTCGGGCCTCGCCGTCGTCACGTAGAGCGTGTCGAGTGCGGCGCCGCCGAAGGCGCTGTTCGTGACGCGCGCGACCGGCAGCTCGAGCACGCCCACGAGTGTCCCGTCGGGGCGGTACCGGCGCAGCGACCAGCCGTCCCAGAGCGCGACCCAGAGGCAGCCCTCGGCATCGACGGTCAGCCCGTCGGGCTCGCCGCAGCCGGGCTCGAACCGCACCACGGTGCCGCGCGGGACGAGCGTGTGCCCGTCAGCGGCGAGCGTGTAAGCCTCGACCGTCAGCCGCGGCGAGTCGATGTGGTAGAGCACGTCGCCGTCGGGGCTCCAGTCGAGCCCGTTCGAGACCGTGACGCCGGTGAGCAGTGTCTCGACCGCGCCCTGCGGGGAGAGCCGGTAGAGGCTGCCAAGCGGCTCGCGTTCGGCAAGATCCATCGTCCCGGCCCAGAAGCGCCCGTGCGCGTCGCAGGCAGCGTCGTTCATGCGCGTGCGCTTCTCGTCACGCTCGAGCTCCGCGAGCCAGCGGAGCGGACCGCTTTCGCCGTCGACGACGGCGAGGCCGTCGCGCAGCGCGAGCACGTAGCCTCCCGCCGCCCGCGGAACGGCCGCGCCTACCGGCTGACCGACGGTGAAGGCCCGATCGAGACCGGAGCGGGGCTCGAAGACGTGCACCGCGCCGGCCATGATGTCGACCCAGACGAGGGCCTCTGCGGTGAGATCCCAGTACGGGCTCTCGCCGAGCATCGCCTGCGCGTCGAGCACGAGCTCGGCGCTCCAGCGGGGTAGTTCTTGACCCTCCATGCGCCCGCAGTATGCGGTCTTGCGTCCGGCGCCGTGGCGGGAGTCGCGGCCGTCAGCTATCGAGATAGACGGTCTTCCACTCGGTGAAGAAGTCACGCGCGACCTTGCCCTGCTCGCGAGAGCCGCTCGAGCTGTCCTTCATCCCACCGAACGGCACCTGGAACTCGAGTCCGGCCGACTCCTGGTTGATCTTGACGACCCCGGCACGAGCCTCGTCGGCGAAGCGCAGGGCGCTCCGCAGGCTGGTCGTGAAGAGTGCCGCGGTGAGTCCAAAGGGTGTGTCGTTGGCGCTCGCGATCGCCGCCTCGAGATCCGCGACCTCGAGCACGGCCGCGACCGGCCCGAAGACCTCCTCGCGGACGACCCGGCTCGAAGGTGGGAGCCCCGTGATCAGCGCCGGCTGCACGAAGTAGCCGTCACCGAGTCCGCTCGGCGGGGTGCCGCCCGTCACGAAGCTGCCGCCGTCGCCCGGGACGAGTTCGAGATAGCCGTTGACGGTCTCGAGCTGCGCCGCCGAGGCGACGGGCCCGAGCCGCGTCTCCGGGTCGAGCGGGTCGCCGAGCGGCCAGCTCGCAACAATCGCCGCGAGGCGCTCGGTGAGCTCGTTCGCGACCGAGGCCTCGACGATCACACGGCTCGTCGCCGTGCACTTCTGACCGGCGGAGAGAAACGCCCCGCGCGCGACCTGCTCGGCGGCAAGCGCCAAGTCCGCGTCGGCGAGCACGACCGCCGGGTTCTTGCCGCCGAGTTCGAGCTGCACCTTCGCGCCTCGGGCGACAGCGCGCTGCTGGAGCGCCCGCCCGACCGCGTTCGAGCCGGTGAAGCTGATCGCGGCGACCTCCGCGGCGTCGATCAACGTGTCGCCGACGACCGAGCCGCGTCCGAGCACGAGGTTGAGCACCCCTGGCGGCAGCCCCGCTTCGCTCAGTGCGGCGTAGAGGTGCGTCGCCGTCAGCGGTACGAGCTCGGCGGGCTTCCAGCAGACCGTGTTACCGAAGGCGAGTGCAGGCGCGATCTTCCAGGCGGGAATCGCGATCGGGAAGTTCCAGGGGGTGATGATCGTGACGACACCGAGCGGCTCGCGGCGCGCATAGAGGAACGTGGCGGGGGAATGGCTCGGATAGGTCTCGCCGTCCGCGTCGAGCGTTTGCCCGGCGAGGTAGCGGAAGATGGCGGCGGCCCGCATCGTCTCACCGACACCCTCGGCGAGCGTCTTGCCTTCTTCCCGGGCGAGATCGCGGCCGATCTCGGCCGCGCGCGACTCGAGCAGGTCGCCCGCGCGCCGGAGGATCGCCCCGCGTTCGGGCGCGACCGTACGCCGCCAGGCGGGGGCTGCGGCCGCCGCGGCGGCAACGGCATCGCGGGCGACGGCGGCGTCAGCCATCGCGACAACCGCCACCGTGTCGGAGGGGCGCGCCGGGTTGACGTCGTCACTGTGGCTCGAGCCTGCCTGAGGCGAGCCCGCCACGACCGAGGAAAGGACGCGAGGGTCGCCGCTCACACCCGGACCGTACACGGTCCGGGGCACCGCGAAGCCCGCGGACGGGGGCCCGTGTCCGGGGCCCGCGCGCGGCCGTCAGGTCGCGCCAACGGTCGTGCCGGTCGGGAGGCGACGGGCGAACCGGCGCGCCCCCTTGTAGCCTGCGCGCCGATGAGCATCGTCGGGGGGATTCGTGCACGTCTGGCGCGGCTCGCTGACGGTCTTCGCGGGCGCGCCGCCGCGGCCGGGCTCGCCGGCTACCACGAGGCGCGGCTGCGGCGCGACCCGCAGGTCTGGAATGACGAATACGCGAGCGGCGCCTGGGAGTACCTCGGCGGCATCGACCAACTCGGTCACTACAGCATCCTCGTCGGCTACCTCGAGTACTTCGACTGCGCCAGCATCCTCGACCTCGGCTGCGGCCACGGCGTCCTGCGCTCCCGGCTCGAGCGGGTCGGGTTCGAGCGTTACTTGGGGATCGATCCGATCGAGGAGGCGATCGCGCGTGCGCTTCCTGCTGCCGACGCTCGCACCGAGTTCCAGGTCGGCGACATCTTCCTCCCGGGGCTACCCGCGAGTGACGCGATCGTCTGCTCCGAGGTGCTCTATTACGTCCCTGAGCTCGAGCGGGTGCTCGACCGGATCCACGAGCTCCTGCATCCCGACGGGTTCCTTTTGACCTCGCACGTCCGCCACACGACCGACGAGGCGCTTTACCGCCTGCTCGCGACGCGCTTCACGCTCGTCTCGAGCTTCGACCTCAGCAACACCACGCCCAAGGGACGACGTGAGCGTCGTCTCGCGGCGTACCAGCGTCGCGCCTGAGCTTACGCCTCCGAGACGTGTACGGCTCTGCGAACGGGAGCTCCGGGGGTCAGTCGGTAGATCGCGCCGGCCATGTCGTCGAGGACATAGATAGACCCGTCCGGTCCGGGGAGCGCGTCGGTCGGGCGTCCCCAGCGCGAGTCTCCCTGCTCGAAGCCGCTGGCGAAGACGCGCGGAACGCCGAGCTCACGTCCGTTCCACGGAAACCACAGCACCGCGGGAGGGTGCGCGGGTGTGGCCTGTAACGCGCCGTGTACCGCGAGGAGCGCGCCGTTCCGCCAGGGGGCTGGCACGCTCGAGCCGGTCAGGAAGCTCAGCCCGAGCGGCGCGGTGTGCGCGCCGAGCACGCGTGCGAGCCGCGCGGGGCCGGGGCCGAGCCGGACAAGCGCGTCGGCGGCCCCGGCCGCGGCGTTGACCGCGGCCCAGAGCCGCCCGCGCGGGTCGAAGGCGAGGCCCTCCGCGTAGTGGACGCCGCGGGCGAGGACGTGTCGGGAGCCGTTCGCACCGATCGAGAGGATCACGCCGCGTGGCGCCCCCGACGGTGCGTCGCTGCCGACGCCGAGCACGACGCTGCCCGCGGCGCCGACCGCGAGCCCCTTGAGGCGGTCAAGGCCGTCGGCGTCGGGTAGCCCCTTGGCGACGAGGGTGGGCCGCAACGCCGGCCAGCTGTAGGCGACGAGCGTGGAGGCCTCCGCGACGTCGAGAACCGACTTGCCGTCGACGACGGCGAAGCCGAGCCCTTCGGGCTCGTCGAGCCCCTCGAGCAGGACACGCGCACGGGGCGGGGTCGCCGCGTTCGGGCCGGGGCTGAGCGCGAGCACCTCGCCGGCGCTCGGGACGCTCACGAGCAGCACGTGCGTGGGCGTCCAGAGCCCGAAGCGCGCGCCGGGTACGCGTGCCCAGACCTCCGCCTGCCAGCCGGCGGGCAGGCGCAGGCTGCGGGCGACGGTGAAGGGCACGGTCGCGTTCGCGGCCGGGACGCGCAGCGAGCTCGTGGTGAGAGGGCCTCCTGCGCGGGGCACGGCAGAGGACGCGAATCCGGCGAGCGCCAGCCAGACGCCGACGAGCGCGACCGCATCGAGCGTGCGTCGACGGCGAAACGGGGTACGCGCGCGCGTCGCGATCCGCCAACGATACGTCTCCGGCCCTCGCCTCCCGGCGCAGGCGCGCACCTAGCCTGATGGCCTGCTCGAACCAGGCTCAAGGCGGGTTGATCGGTCGGCGCACAAGGCATAGGGTCGGCAGATGGACGAACCTCGAATCGGCGAGCTCGTCGCGCAGCCGCCGGCAGTCGCAGCGCCGCCGCCCGAGGCCGAGCCCGAGAGTCGGCATGCCGCCTGGGCGGCGCTCCAGGTGATGCTCGAGGAGCGTGCCTGGTTTCGGACGCTCGACGACGTGACGCTTTTCCGGATTGCGTACTCCGCTCCGCCGGGAGCGCCCGAGTACGGCTATGCGACCACCGAGCTCGACCGGCGTCGAGGCAGGTTCGGCGATGCCTCCGACACCGGCGGCAACGGCTGGTCGATGCGCGTCTCCTAGACGTCGCGGGGGAGGGGCAGCTGGGCCGGCCCGGTCGATGCAGGCCGACCCAGCTGCACGCTCACGGGGTTACGAGGCTGAACGAGCCGCCGTCGAGCTTCCGCCACCGAGCTCGGGCTGACACTCGGGGGGCACCGCAAGGAGGACGACTTCTGGCGAGCCACGTTGCGTGCGCTCGCGCTGCGCTTCGGCTGCGAGGTCGACCCGGAGACGAAGATCGTCTGCATCGACCGCCGCCGGCAGTGGAAACGCGCGGGCAACCTGCGCTTCAACGGCGGCCTTCGCTCCGCGCTGCACACCGCGGAATCGCGCGAGCGGGTAGCGTCAACACCCATGCCGGACGCGATCGTCGTCGGCTCCGGGCCGAACGGGCTCGCTGCGGCGATCGTGCTCGCGCGCGCCGGCCACTCGGTACGGGTGCTCGAGGCACGCGCCGAGCCGGGGGGCGGCACCCGCTCGGCCGAGTTGACGCTGCCCGGCTTCGTGCACGACGTTTGCGCCGCGATCCATCCGCTTGCGCTTGCCTCGCCACTGTTCCGCGAGCTCCCGCTCACCGAGCACGGTATCGAGTGGATCCAGCCGCCGGCGGCGCTCGCGCATCCCTTCGACGACGGCACCGCGGTGCTGCTCGAACGCTCGCTCGAGACGACGGCAGGCACGCTCGGAAGCGACGGGGAGCGTTACCTGCGGCTGATGGCGCCACTCTGCCGCGACGCCGAGTCACTCTACGAGGGGTTGCTCGGCCCCCTGCTGAGGGTTCCGCGCCATCCGCTCGCACTCGCGCGTTTCAGCCGCCACGGTGCGCTGCCGGCGGCGCTGCTCGCCCGCACGCGCTTTCGCGACGAACGGGCACGCGGCTTCTTCGCCGGCCTCTGCGCCCACTCGATGGTGCCGCTCGAGCGGCCCCCGAGCGCCGCCTTCGGGCTGCTGCTCGGGCTGCTCGGGCATACCGTCGGCTGGCCGCTCGCGCGGGGCGGCTCGCGTTCCTTCGCGAACGCGCTGAGCGCATACCTGCGCTCGCTCGGAGGGGAGCTCGAGACGGGCAGAACGGTCCAGGATCTCCGCGAGCTCGCGGGTGCCCGCGCGGTCCTGCTCGACGTCACGCCGCGCCAGTTGCTCGCGCTTGCCGGCGACACGCTGCCGCCGTCCTACCGGCGCAGCCTGACGCGGTTTCGCTACGGCCCCGGGGTCTTCAAGCTCGACTGGGCACTCGCGGGCCCGATCCCATGGCAGGCCGAGGAGTGCGGCCGCGCCGCAACCGTCCATCTCGGGGCGACGCTGGCCGAGATCGCCGCCTCCGAACGCGCACCCGCCCAGCAGCGGACGGTGGCGCGCCCCTACGTGCTGCTCGCGCAGCAGACGCTCTTCGATCCCTCCCGCGCACCTGCCGGTCAGCACACCGCCTGGGCCTACTGCCACGTGCCGAACGGGACGACGGTCGACATGACCGCCGCGATCGAGGCGCAGGTCGAACGTTTCGCACCCGGCTTCGGCGAGCTGATCCTCGCGCGCTCCACGCTCGCACCGTCGGCGCTCGAGGCCTACAACCCGAACTATGTCGGCGGCGACATCAACGGCGGGGCCGCGAGCCTGCGCCAGCTGGTCGCGCGCCCGGTCCTCGGCCGGTCGCCCTACACGACGCCGCTCCCCGGTGTCTTCCTCTGCTCGTCGTCGACGCCTCCCGGCGGCGGCGTCCACGGCATGTGCGGGGCGCACGCCGCCGCGGCTGCACTCGCCTACCTCCGCGGGGGCTGAGCGGGCCGGGGCCGGAGCGGGCTCCTTGCGCGGCGAGGGCGGCACGGCCACGCAACCGCGACCGCTCGCACTAACGTAGGTGGCGTGAACGTGATCGAGGAGCGGCGGGCGGTGAGCGCCCCTGGCGGCCCGGGCGGCAGCGGCGGACGCGGGCGAGGCGGTGTGTGGGCGGGGCGTCCCGCGGCCGCGCGCGGGCCCGGAGACTGATGCTCGGGCACTACACCGTCCACGAGGTGATCGTTGCCTGGCTGATCCAGAGCGCAGTCGGTGTCGTCGTCTTCCTGCACGCGGACAAGAACGGCAGCCGTCATCCGACCGCCTGGGGCGTTTCGATGCTTCCCGCGCTCGGGATCGCCCTACCGCTCTACCTACTCCACGTCTATCGCCAGCGCCGCCGCCGGCGCGTCTGAGCCAGCGGCGGACGGGGGTGGGGAAGGGGCCGCATCAGCGCTGCGCTGCCCGCTACCGTTGAGTGCAGATGAGCGCGCGACGGGTCGAGTTCCTCTACGTCGACGACTGTCCCTCGCATCCCGAGGCGCTCGGGCTCGTGCGCAGCGTGCTCGCCGAGAGCGGAGTTGAGGCCGAGCTCGTGATCCACGAGGTCCGTCAGCGACGAGGAGGCACGGACACTCGCGTTCCCCGGTTCGCCTACCGTCCGCGTCGACGGGCGCGACGTCGATCCGGGCGGTGCCGACGGCGCCCCCGGGCTTGCCTGCCGCGTTTACCGGCTCGCAGACGGCCGAGTCGAGCCGCTTCCGAGCCGCGCCCAGCTCGAGGCGGCGCTCCGGTGAGCCTGCCGATCGGCAGCCCGGCGCCCGACTTCAGCCTGCGCGGCGTCGACGGCGCCGAGCACACGCTTCGAGGCTACGACGACGCCGAGGTGCTCGTGCTGGTCCAGTCCTGCAACCACTGCCCCTACGTGCTCGCCTGGGAGGGGCGGATGAACGCGATCCAGCGCGACTACGCCGACCGCGGCGTACGTCTCGCGGCGTTCAACTCGAACGACGCGAGCCGCTATCCGGCCGATGCGTTCGAGCGGATGGTCGCGCACTCGGCCGAGGGCGACTTCAGCTTCGACTACCTCCACGACCCCGAGCAGACGCTCGCCCGCGCGCTCGGCTCCGAACGGACCCCCGAGGTCTTCGTCTTCGACCGCGCGCGCCGCCTCGTCTACCACGGCGCGATTGACGACAGCCGCGACGACCGCGCCGTCAGCCGGCACTACCTCCGTGACGCACTCGAGGCGGCAACCGCGGGCCATGGGGCGCCGCTCGAGGAGACGCCCGCCGTCGGCTGCACCGTCAAGTGGCTCGATTGACGCCCGCCGCGGGCGCCCGCCGGTAACCCACAGCGTCGGCATGCTCGGTTCCGCCGGGCGCAGCGCCTATCCTTGCCCGGTGGCCGACCCGACCGTCTCCTGGCCACGCTCGCAGCTTCCGAACGCGCTCACGCTCGCGCGGCTGATCGTCATCCCGGCCTACGTCGTGCTCATCCTCGAGGCGGAGCACGGCTACAGCTGGCCTGCGGCAATCTTGTTCGGGCTCGCCGGGGTCACCGACCAGATCGACGGCTATCTCGCGCGCCGCTGGCACGTCGAGTCCGGCTTCGGAAAGATCGCCGACCCGCTCGCCGACCGTCTGCTGATCAACGCCGCGGTGCTCCTGCTCGTCTACGCGGGCCGGCTGCCCTGGGCGGCGCTGATCATCCCGGCGCGCGACGTGTTCGTGATCGCGATGACCCCGCTGATGGTCAGGCGCGGCTACCGCTTCGAGGTCAATCGGCTCGGCAAGCTCGCGACCTGGCTGCTCTACCTGAGTCTCGGGCTCGTGATGGTCGTCCATCACGCGAGCTGGCCGCAGCTCATCTTCTGGTGCGGGCTCGCGCTCGCGCTGTTCTCGCTGCTGCTCTACGTGCAGAAGGCACGCCGCGAGACGCTTCAGGCTCCCGTGCCCGAGCCCGTCCCGGGCCCGGGGGAGTCCGGCTGAGGCGGCGGTTCGCCCGTGCTCGAGGGCGCGGAGGGGGAGGAGATCGCTTTCGAACGGTGAACCGGGCCCCTAGATCCTCAAGTTAAGGTTGACGGTTTGGCGATCGTCCGCTCTAATTCAACTCGTAGTTCGCGACCAACGAAAGGCGCAACGTGGAAATCCTTCCGGATCTCGGCTCCCTCTCTGACGAGGAGCTCAAGCAGCTCAAGAACGATCTCACCGCCGAGGAGCACGAGCTGAGCTTCCAGCGACGGCTGCTCCACGGCAAGATCGACATCCTCCGGGCGGAGATCGTCGCGCGGCTCAAGCAGTCGGGTGGGGAGCGCGTGCTCGACGACGTCGACGTCGCCCGGCTCACCGAGATTCTCACGAAGAAGACGACGCCCGGGGAATGACCCACGTCTACTGCACCGATTGTGGCTTCCAGAACCCCGAGACCGCGAACTACTGCTCCCGGTGCGGCGCGCTCCTCGAGAAGGCGCCCGCAGTCGAGTCGACGCAGAGTTTTTCGGCCGACGAGGTTCACGACCTCTCTCACGAGCTCGACGAAGGCCTTGACGGGCCGGCGCTCGTCGTGCGCTCCGGCGGCGGCCGCGCAGGGGAGACGTTCATCCCGAGTGGCGCGCGCACACGGATCGGCCGCTCTCCGGAATGCGAGATCTTCCTCGACGACGTCACTGTGTCGCGCAACCACGCCGTTCTCGCCGAGCGCGACGGCGTCTTCTACGCCGAGGACCAGGGTTCGCTCAACGGCACCTTCGTCAACCGCCGCAGGATCGACAGCGTCCGCCTTGAAAACGGCGACGAGCTGCAGATCGGCAAGTACCGCATGAGCTTCGTTCAGCGATGAGCCTCCTCGCCGGAACACCCCAGCGCGAGCGTCCGATTCGGATCGGCGAGGTCGTTCGCCGGCTGCAGGACGAGTTTCCCGACATCTCGATCTCGAAGATCCGCTTCCTCGAGGACGAGGGGCTGCTGAGCCCGCAACGCACCCGGGGCGGCTACCGGCTCTTCAGCGAGCAGGATCTCGAGCGTCTTGTGACGATCCTACGGCTGCAGCGCGACGAGTTCCTGCCGCTGCGAGTGATCCGCGACGAGCTCGCGATTCCCGGTGCCGCCGAGCGCAAGCGCCGACGGCCGGCGGGACTGGGGGAGCGGGTCGAGCTCGTGGACTGGGACGAGCTCTGCGAGCGCGCCGGGATCGAGACGAGTTTCGCGAAGGAGCTCGAGGAGTTCGGGCTGCTGAGCCCCGTCGGCAGCGGCACCGAGAAGCGCTATCGCGAGAGCGACGTTGACGTCGCCCTTGTCTGCGCCCGCCTGACCCGCTTCGGGATGAACGCCCGCCATCTCCGCACGTTCCGCACCGCGACCGATCGCGAAGCGTCCCTGATCGACCAGGTGATCGCGCCTGCGATGCGCTCGCGTAACAGCGAGCAGCGCGCCGCCGGGCTCGGCGATCTGCAGACGCTCACCGAGCTTGCCCAAGAGCTCGGTAGTCTGTTGCTGTGGCGCGAGGTCCGGGAGATTGCGGAGAAGTGAGCACGTTCCTGCCGGGCCCCGGCCCGAGCCGATGACGGACATCGATCTGCGCTCCCGGATCCGGGAGGTCGACGATTTCCCAACGCCCGGCGTGGGCTTCAAGGACATCACGCCGCTCCTCGCGGACCCGGTCGCGCTCGAGCAGGCGATCGACGGGCTGGCGACCTGGGTGGCGGAGAAGCAGGCGGACCTGATCGTGGGC
This sequence comes from uncultured Actinomycetota bacterium, assembly GCA_963828105.1. Lineage (GTDB taxonomy): Bacteria > Actinomycetota > Thermoleophilia > Gaiellales > Gaiellaceae > PALSA-600. The sequence continues at coordinate 69,250 of CAWHDF010000027.1, forward strand.
GCGGAGGCACGAGGGTTCATTCTCGGGGCCGCGATCGCCGCCCGCGCCGGCTGTGGTTTCGTGCCGGCGCGCCGACCCGGCAAGCTGCCGCCCGAGACGCTCGCCGCGACCTACGCGCTCGAGTACGGCCAGAACGTGCTCGAGATGCACCCGGATCTCGTGCCGATCGGTGCGCGCGTCGTGATCCACGACGACGTGCTCGCGACCGGCGGCACCGTCGAGGCGATCTGCGGCCTGATCGAGCGCATCGGCGGCGAGGTCGTCGGTGCCTGCTTCATCATCGAGCTCAGCTTCCTCGGTGCCCGCGACCGGCTCGCGGGAATGGACCTGCACACGCTGATCACGTACTGAGCCGGCGCGCGCAGGCTCGGTGCGCCCGAGGCTGAATCGGTGGTGGGAGCTGCCGATGACTTCTGGAGCGCGCAAACAATCGGCTGCCTCGCGCGTCATAAGACGCATGTACGACGCCCTCACCACCCGATACCGCTTCTCCTGCCCTCACCGCGGGCACGCATCGGTCGCGCTCTCGGGCTTCCGGCGGCTCGAGGAGCTGCCGGGCCCGCATCATCCCGCCGTCTATCACGTCGAATTCGTCTGTGGTTGCGGCGAGCTGCATCCGGGCCTCGTGCCCCAGAGCGACCTCGACTGGGCGCCGCTCGGGCTGACCGAACAGACGAGCTACCTCAACCTGATGACCTCGCGCAGCGACCTGCTCGCGGACGAGTTCGTCGAGCTCGCCGCGGTGCGGATCAAGAGTGGGGAGTGGCCGTGGAGCTTCTTCTGCTGGCCCGAGGAACGTCCCCGCCAGGTGTTCCCGTCGTCGTTCTGGCTGCTCGCGAGCGGCGGACGCGACGGTCGCGTCGTCGTCGCGGTGCGCTGCCCGGACTGCGGCAACGTCTCGGTCAACCTCGTCTCACGAGAGCATGTCGATCTGCCGTTCCACAACGACCGCGACGTGGGGGTGCTGACACACCGCTTCGAGGCGCTCCCGGGAACACCGCTCGCCGCCCTCGCGCTCGATGCCGAGCAGGCCGGCTTCGAGAGCCGCCGGCTCGCGAGCTGACGCGCTGGCGCGGAGCCACACGCCTCGGATGAGGGGTGAAAGGTAAAGATTCTTGCGGGAGCGCCTTGACCCCTCCCGCTAGGGATCACGCCCCGAGCGGGGGCCGGTCGATGACTACGTCATGGCCGTACACGTCAATTCGCTCCGCCTCAACGGCGTCGCTCGCACAGCACCGCCGCTCGCGGCGGAGGTATCCGGGGACGCACCCGTCGGGCTCTCACTTGTTCACTCGGCGCCAATCGCGCGCTCCACGTCATCGCCGCGCGAGCGGCTCGAGCTCGAACTCGGGCCCGAGCTCGCCGGGTTTCTGCTGAGAGCGCTCGTCGACCGCTAGAGGCGATCGGGGTCGTCTTCGCCGCAGATCCGGACGAACAGGAAGATCGCGGGCGCCGCGACGACGGCCGCCATGAAGGCGTCCGCCGACGAGAAGCCGGTCGCGATTCCGCCGACGAGGATGAACAGCGCGAAGGCAACCGCCCAGAGAAACGACGTCACTCCGTGTGAAAGCGCAGGCACTGCGGCAAGTGTAGAACGCGCGCGCCCTGCGTATCAAGCGGGAGCAGAAAAATTCACCGAGCCGGTGGCGCTTTCGTCCCCCGAACCCGCTGGCGTTCCGCTTCCGCGTACTCCCCTCGGGCTCGGCTTCGACCTACCGGCGCTCCGTGCTCGGTGCTGATGCGAATCTACCGTGCCGAAGCCCCTCAGGGCAAGCGTGGCGCGGGTACGAAAGGCAGCATTTTGCGGGCTTTGTTCATGCTGTTGCGTGCTCAGAGCGCGTGCATCTCGACGCTCGCGCAAGCCGGCTTCCGCGCGTCGCGCCTGCGCCGTCGCCGCGACGCCGACCGCCCTCGGTGCGCGACCGAAAACTCGACCGGGCAGGGAGGTGACCAGCCCGGAATCGATCTGTCGCAACTCGACATAACACCCATTATCGTGCATTCTCGGGACGACGGCGTAGCGGCGCTGGCGCCGACCTGCGGTAGCCGCCGCCCCTATCGGAGCTCGACTCGTGGCGCATGTCGGTAGTGTGCGCGCGATGCAGTGCTCGCGACGGGCGTTTGGCTCGCCGGTGCCGCGCGCGATTGCCACAGTGTGCTGTGGGTTCGCGTGCACGCAGGCAGCACACGCTTCAGGAACGCGTGGTTGTTTTGCCGCCGCATCGTTCGCGCGCGCCGCGACGCCGACCGCTGCGCGGCGTCGGCCACTGCAGGACGATTCGGTGCCCTCGCTCAGAGGCCGACTGCGGCTCGACGGGTCCTGTGGCGTCGGCGGAGTTGCCTCTCCTGTCGGGCTCCGGATCCCCGGAGTCTGCCCGACCGCGGCACGACGGGCGGGCTTCGTCACGGGGCTCCCCCGGCGGCGCATTATGTCTGCTCCTCCCTTTCATGTAACAAATGGCACGAGCGGTGTCGGCTGCGACGCACAGCGTCAAGCACGACCGCGACGGTCTCCCGCTGTGAGTGAGCAGCGGTCGAGCATGGCCCGCCGTCAGGAGCCTCGTTTCGCCCCGTAAGAATCGATCACGCGCTGCCGATAACCCCGCTGTGCGTGCCGAACGCCTGCGACGTCTCATCCTGCTCGCGGGCGCGCTCGTTGTTGTTGCCGCGGCCGGCGCCCTCTACGCGCCGCTCGCGCGTGGCTCCCAGCTGATCGATCGCGACGCGACCGACATCAGCCTCGCCGTCGACGCCAAGGGCGAGGCGCTCCTGACCTACACCGTGCACGGCCGTGTGCGGCACGTGCTCGTTTGGGGTGCGATCAACGCCCGCACCCCCTCGGCGACCACGCCACAGGTGAAGTTCGACGTCGACTACAGCGGCGGCTGGGCGAAGTACCACAGCGCCCGCTACTGGAGGACGTTCGTCAACGCCTGCCGCCCCTACACTGGACCTGCGCTCGCCTATGTCGTCGCGGCCTGCGAGGCCCCAGACGGCTCGTACTGGGCCCTGCAGTCCTGGCACGTCGCGCTTCCCGACCTCGGCTTCGTCCCCTGGACCTCGGCGCTCGCCGCGAGCTGGCTCGAGGTCTCGCACTGGAAGGGCCCGCTCGCCCGGCTGCAGGTCTACAGCGACTGGGTCTACCCGCAGCACTTCCATCGCCTGTTCGGGCGAGCGAGCTACGCCGGCAAGCCCGTCTACGGCTTCAGCGCGACCTCGCACGGCGCTCCCCTCGACGGGTACGGGCGGCTGATCTACGTCGACAGCTTCGACGCCCCGGCCTACGGGCCCGGCTGGCACCGAGACAACAGTTTTCTCACGCACTCGCCGGCCGGAGTCTGGTGCTACGGCTTCTACCCTGAGAACCCGCTTGCGAACGGGTACAGCGCCCCACCGGGATACGACGGCGGCTTGCGAGGTCCCGGCGTCGGCACGCTCTACCGCGTTTCGATGCTCGGGCCGGGTGTGACACCCGACGTCGCGGTCACGATCCGCGACCCGGGCACGTTCAATCCGGCGAATGCCGCTCAGGTGAGCCACCAGGCAGAGATGCGCAACCAGTTGCTCGCGCTCGGCTCCGACGCTGCCTGCGACGCGCACTGAGGCGCCCGCGCTGCCGCAACGCTTCCGGGACGGGGCTCGTCTAGCCTCCCCGCCTCACCGCAGAAGTCGATCCGATGACGTTGCCCGCCGCGCGCCGCGGGTCGGCCGCGGCTCGCGACTCCGACTGCGGCGATCGTCGCGGCCTTCGCGCTCCACTTGCGCGAGGCGGTCGACCTCGAGACCGTTCGGCAGGAGCTACTGAGCGCTGTCGCACGGGCGATTGAACCGACCGACGCAGCACTCTGGATCCGCACGCCCGAGCCCCAACCGCGAGCTTGGGCGGGGGCAGGCGTTTCAGGCGAGCAGGTAGTCCTTGAGCCCTGGAGCGCGACGGCGCAACTCTCGCAGCGCCTTGTGCTCGAGCTGACGCACTCGCTCGCGTGTCACCCCGAGCTCGACACTCAGCTGTTCGAGCGTGCGCGGGTTGTCTCCGTCGAGTCCGTAGCGCCGGCGCACGATCAGCTGCATGCGTGGCTCGAGACCGGCGAGCGCCGCTTCGAGATCGTGCGCCCGGTACCCGGCGGCGGTGATCGTGTCGGGAGAGTCGGAGCTGCTGTCCTCGATCAGGTCGGCGTACAGACTCTCGCCGTCGCCAACCGGGGTCTCGAGCGAGACCGGTGTCGCGACAAGCTCGAGCAGCACCCGCACCCGCGGGACGGGCAGATCGACCTCGGCGGAAATCTCATTCTCGGTCGGCTCGCGGTTGAGCTTCTGGCCGAGCACGCGTCGGGCACGGAGCACGCGCCGTACCTGCTCACCGACGTGGACGGGAAGCCGGATCGTGCGGCCCTGGTCGGCGAGCGCGCGCGAGATCGACTGGCGGATCCACCAGGTGGCGTAGGTCGAGAGCCGGTAGCCCATGCGATAGTCGAACTTCTCGATCGCCCGGATCAGGCCGAGGTTGCCCTCCTGGATCAGATCCAGCAGCGCGACATCGGCTCGCGTGTAGTTACGGGTGATCGACATCACGAGCCGGAGGTTCGACTCGATCAGCCGGCGCTTCGCGTTCTCGTCGCCGAGATCCTTGAGCCGGGCGAGCTCACGCTCCTCGGCCGAGCTCAGCAGCCGTCCGTTCCCGAGCTGGCGAACATACAGTTTGAGCGGGTCAGACGACTGCAGGCGCTCCGAAGCACTCAGCTCGGCGTTGCCCGGTTCCTCGTCGCTCTCGAGCTCCTCGGCAGCGGGATCGTCAAGGGGTGGGACGAGTTCGATCAGCGGATCGGTGTCGTCGCTCTCGTAGCTGCGTTCAGGGGTCGCCATGACTCAACCGGGGTATCGGCGTGCATTGCGGCCCCCTTGAGCTCGAAACAGCGCCCGTGCCGCTCGGAACGTGCACGGAATCCCCCGTTCGAGCGACGTCTCGTCCGTAAAACGACCTACTATTGACGTATGTGTGGTATTGCGGGGTATAGCGTCCGCGAACGCTCGGGACTTGACCGGACCCTGGTCGCCCAGGTGTTGCTCGCGGGGATCGCCGAGCGTGGCGCGGATGCGGTCGGCTACGCCTACCGGACTCCGCACGGCACGAATCCGACCGTCGTCAAGCAGCGCACGCCCGCCTCGGAGCTCCTTGGGCGCATCTCGGTTCCGGTCGAGGCCACCGAGCTACTCCTGCATGTGCGGGACTTCACCAAGGGGCACCCCTCGGTAGCCGCAAACAATCATCCGGTTGTCCACGGGCCGGTCGTCGGCATCCACAACGGCATCATCACGAACGACGACGACCTGCTTGCCGAGCACGGTTGCGCCCGCACGGTGCCGGGCATGACCGTTGACTCCGAGGCCATCTTCGCCGTGGCCGCACACTCACGCAACGAGGCGAGCGCGCTCGAGCTGCTCCGTGGTGCGATGGCGGCCGCGTGGCTCGACTGCAGGCAGCCCGACGTGATCCACCTCGCCCGGGGCGTCGGCAGGCCACTCTGGCTCGGTGAGTGCGGCGACGGGATTTTCTTCGCCTCGACCGAGCAGGCGCTCGGGCTGCTCGAGCGCTACTGCGGGCTCGCGCTCGAGTTGCGGGAGCTCCCCGAGGGCGTCCTGATGACGCTCGAAAAGGGGTCGGTCGGCCGTCAGGAGCGCTTTCGCACGCACGCCTACGTCGAGGAGGCGCCGCTCCCGGCGGTTCGCGCGCCGCGCGAACGCGAGATCTGCCTGCAGCAGCTGGCGACACTCGCCGAAGCCTGCTGACGCCGCTTCCTCGCCTCCAACTCAGCTCGCAGGCTGCGGCTCTGAGAAGACGGTGTGAAAGCTCGTCTTTGTCAGCAGCCGGGTCAGCACGGCGACGCGCTGCGAGATGACGCCGACGTAGCTGCCGACGAGAAAGGTGCCCGAACCGCCCGCGGCAAGGCCGCAGGTGAGCGTCGGGGTGTCGGACTGAGAAGAGACCGAACAGAGGATGTCGCTGCCGCCGACGAGGAGTAGTGCGCCCACGCCGACCTTGAGCGTCGTGGCGGCACGCTTCGCCGCAGCCGGGAAAAGCGGCGTGGGAGGTGTCGGCTCGCCCTCGCGAGCGACAAGGAGCGGCTGCCGCGTCGGCGACGACTTGATCACGATTGCGCCCGTATCGGCGATCGCAAAGGCATAGGTGCCAGGCAAGGGGCTCTGAATGTCACCGATCCCGCAGACGAGCGTGGGCGGATGCGACGCACCCGAGGCCGTCGAGACGGCGCAGCGCAGTCGGGACCCGGTCACGGTGATCTCGTCGCCCTTGCGCATCGTCAGCGGCGCCGAGCCAGAGCGAGCCCGCGCCGCATCGTGCGCCGGCGACGCCGCCGCAAGCGGGCTTCCGACGGCAAGCACGCAACACGCCGGCACGACGACGCATCCCAGGAGCCTCTTGCTCACCGTGGTCACGAGCCGTTCCGCTGCAATCGACGCGTCAAAGCTGCGCGGAGGCTACACGCATTGGCGAGGCGCCACCGGTGCGGCAGAACACACGTGCCGGCAGCGAATGGTTCTCAGCTTGCGGCGAGTACCGGCGGGATCGCGAGGTAACCGTGCTCGACCATGCGTTCTGCGAGCCCCTCGTACACTGCCGGATCGGTCGGCGCCCAGGTCGCTAGCCCGTCGACATAGCGGTTGTACATGCAGAACGCCGCCGCGATCAGAACGGTGTCGTGGATCTCGATGTCGGTCGCACCCTCCTGTCGAGCGGCCTCGACGTCTTCGCTAGTGACGCTCCGACCTCCGACTTGCACCTTGGCGGCAATTGCGAGCAGCGCTCGGAGCTTCGGGGTGATCGGCGCGGACGCAGGATCGCGTTTCACCTGCTCGACGAGCTCACCCCCGCCCTCGAGTTGCGCGGCGGCGAAGGCGCTGTGGGAGGATTGGCAGTAGCGACACTCGTTGAGGTTCGAGACGTAGGCTGCGATCAGTTCCCGCTCACCGCGACTGAGGCTGTTCTCGTTCCGCAAAAGTGTCTCGGCGAGGAGGCAGAGTGGTTCTGCTGTTTCCGGCCGGAACGCCATCGCGCTCCGGATGCCGGGGACACCCTCTGGCAGGTCGATGTGCGGCATGCGGTCGCATCGTAGCTCGCGTTCCGCCGCCAGGGAGGATCGAAGCGCTCGGGAACCCGGGAGCCGAGGGGTTCCCGAGCGCTTCGGCCGTGGTTGCTTCAGCCGAGCTTGACGGTCCCGCTCCCGCTGATCGTGATGTAGGAGCGCACCGGATTGCCGTTCCCGTTGCAGGCCCCGTTCTTGGTTCGCGGCAGCAGCGCGGCATTCTCGGCGTGGAGCGTCACCGTTCCCGTGATGCCTTTGTAGGCGCCCGTGCCGCTGAGAAGTTGAACCGGCGCCGATACGGTGAGGTATGCCGAACAGGTCGACCTGTTGTACATGGTGGGATTGGCGTTGTTCATGGCCGTCTCGTAGTTCTTTAGATCGAGCAAAATCGTTCCCTTTTTGAGCATCAGGTTCTTGTAAGGGCCCTTTTTCGAAACCGGCTTTCCCGCCGCGGTCACGTTCTGGCTCTTGCCGTAGTCTGCGATCGCTCCGGTGATGAGCACTTGACCCCCGCTTCCGGTCTGGCTCGGCGTGACCCAGAACTGAACCGTGCCACTCGTCATCGGCGCGCCCGCTCCCAGCGCCGCCGTAGCCGCAAGTAGGACGCTTGCGAGCAACGCAGCGCCAAGCAATCCCTTCATCGCATGCATCACAACCTCCTCGAGTCCGAGCTTTCGACTGGTGATTTCGCCAGCTTGCGCGCCGCCCGTCACGCTGGCGTCACACGTGGCGCCGACGCTTTACGCCGCGCCCCGAGCTTTCGCCGGCCCAAGCGGGTGCATTCGTCGCCGCCGCGTCGAGGTGGCGAGCCCGGGGCGCTATCCGCCTCGCGGCGGGCAGTTCGGCTCAGTGGTTGTGCAGCGGGAACTGGCACGTGGCCGCCGCTTTCGTGAAGAGCGGCGACTGGGTGTCGAGCGATTCTGGGAACACGAGGATCACTCCGTCGATGTCGCTGATCACGCCGGCGCTACCCGCCGGGAAGGGATTGGACGGCACCGAGGTCTGCGGGTCGGGGAAGTCTGAGACTCCGTGCCGGCGCATGCAGGCAGCGATCTTCACCATCTCCGCCAGCGCCTCGGTCGTCGGATGCGTCGAGGTGCCGGGGCCCGGAAGGCCGCCGCCCGGCAACAGCCGCTTGCACTTCGCTTGCGCTGCTATGAACGCAGGCGACGAACGGTCGACTGCGGAGGACGAGAAGAGGAAACCCCCGCCAGCCGTCGGATCAGGAAAGTTGGGCACGCCGTTGGCGCGCATGCACTGCGCGTAGGCGAGCGCCTCCTGCTGTGGCGTCTGGCTCGAGGACGAGCCCGACGCTGCTGCACCCCCGGTGGCGTTCGTGCTGCCGGTGCCGTTGTGCGCGGTAGCCGCGCTGCTCGAGGTCGTCGTTGCGAGTTCTGCCACCGACGGCGCCTTCGAGCCGCCACAGCCCGCAAGCACGAGGACCGCGACGCAGAGAAGCGCGGCTCCTCCGGCTCGCGGCTCGGTTGTCGCCCACTCTCGTCCTGGTCTGCGGCGAGAGTCTGTCGGGTTGCCGTTCATCTGCGCTTCGCTCCGCTCGTCGACGTGGGTGCTGAACCAGTTGTAGAGAATGGCGGGTGACACCACGGTGACACGCTCCGCCCGGGAGTCACGCTGGAGCAGCGCGGAGGGTTCACACCAACGCGCGTGCTGCCGGGACACGCCGCGGGAGCCTGCCGTCCGCGCGAAGCGAACGGCCTCTGCCGCGATTCGAACCGCGGGCCCAGCACCTATCCTTTGCCGGTGGCCAGATGAGTGAGGAAGCGGATCAACCGGATCGCGACGTGCCGGCCGGGCTTTCGGAGTACACCGGCCGGCGGTTCAGATTGGACGAGACCGAGCCGCGGGCGATGGGGCTCCCACTGAGCTGGTTCGGCACGTTGGAGCCGATCGATCTTCGCTGGCTTCGCCACCCGTACCGATGGTTGCGCTGGCGTGCGGAGGTCCGGCGACGTGGCCCCTACGCCCCACGCTACGAGGACTTCTGCTCTGGAAAACGGGCCGAGGAGCAGCGAGAAACGCGACCGAGCTGACCGCGCGAGCAGTGGCGCGAGTCGTCCGTCTCGGCGTGGCGGTGCTTACGGTGGCAGCGCAACCGTGCCATCGGCACTGACATCCTCGCCGTCGGCAAGCAGCCGCTGGCGTATGAGGAACTGGAACGTCGCCCAGGCGCCACGGCGAGAGTCGAACATGCGGTAGACCTGCCATTCGGTCAGTAGCTCCGGTTGCGCACGGCGCGCCTCGGCCCAGTCGGCGAACTTGGGCAGACGGCCGCTCGCACGTGCGAGTGCGACGCCCTGCTCGACGGCCCGCTCGAGACGCTCCTCGCCCGCCGCCACATCGAAGCCTGCCTCGCGAAGCGCCGCGCTGAACGACCCGAAGCTGTGCCAGTAGAGCGATTTCGACGGCATCTGGCCGCGGCGGTGATCGAGGTCACTCGCGGTCGGTGTGCGTCCGAGCTCCTCGCCAAGCCTGCGCAGGACGCCCAGGAGCTCCTCGCGCGTCGCGAACCGGCGCGGCACAAGCCCGGCGGCGCGCTTCGCGGCGTTCCAGGTGCCGAAATGCTCGATGACCGTCTGCGGGTGGACGCCCGCGAGGGGATCCGCGGCGAACTCCTTCATCGTCGGTGAGCGCCCCGAGCGTGCAGCGTGCGCGCGGAGCTCGTCGAGGATCTGCTCGTCGCTGTAGCGCTTGCGCATCGCCGCGCGGAAGCTCGCGAACTCCTCCGGATCGATTCCGGCGACTGCCTCGAAGCGGGGTTTCGGAGCCATGCAATAAATGGTAGATCATGCTGCACGATCGGCAAATAAAGCAGAGTTCGGCGCCCTGGCTAGGCTCAGGCGATGCTGCTTCGGCTCGAGGTTGCCGCTGCGCAGGCGGTCGGCGCGATTTCGCGTTACACCGGGCGTGGTGGAGGCACGACACTGCCCGGCAAGCTGCTCGCCGCGCTCGATCCGGGCTCGGTCGAGCGCCTTGCCCATGAGCTGCCGCTCGGGTCGGTCGTCGTTTCGGCGACGAACGGCAAGACGACGACGACCGCGATGGTGGCCGCGATGCTCGACGTACCGCTTGCCTACAACCGTTCGGGCGCAAACCTGCTCTCCGGCGTCACCTCGACGCTGCTCGCGTCCCGGGGAGCCGAGCTCGGGCTCTTCGAGGTCGACGAGGCTGCGCTGCCCGATGTCGTCGCACGCACGCGGCCGCGCGTGCTCGCGCTCGGAAACCTTTTCCGTGACCAGCTCGATCGCTACGGCGAGCTCGAGCTCGTCGCGGCACGCTGGCGGACGATGCTCGCCGCCCACCCCGCCGCGCGTCTGGTCGTCAACCTGGACGACCCGCTGCTCGCAGAGCTTGCGCGCGACCGCGAGGGCGTCCTCGGGTACGGGCTCGACGACGGCCGTCACGCGCGCTCGGAGCTCCAGCACGCTGCCGACTCGACGCACTGCCCTGCCTGCGGGAGCGCCCTCGACTACAGCGCTGTCTATGTCGGGCATCTCGGCGCCTACCGCTGCCCCTCCTGCGATCGAGAGCGGCCCCCACTCGCCGTGGCTGCCCGTGAGATCGAGCGTCATGGCCTCGAGGGCAGCAGCTTCTTGCTCGAGACGCCGGCAGGCTCGGTACGCGTCGCGCTCGCGCTACCGGGGCTCTACAACGTCTACAACGCGGTCGCGGCGGCTGCGATCGCGACCGCACTCGACGTCCCGCTCGAAAGGATCGTTGCGGGCCTCGAGCGCTTCGTCGCGGCGTTCGGTCGCTTCGAACGGATACCCGTCGGTGACAAGACGCTGCTGATGCTGCTGATCAAGAACCCGGCGGGCGCCAACGAGGTGGTCTCGACGCTGCTCGACGACACCCCCCCGCGCTGCGCGCTCGTCGCGCTCAACGACGAGATCGCCGACGGGCGGGACGTCTCCTGGATCTGGGACGTCGACTTCGAGCCACTCCTCGCCGGGCTCGAGCACGTCGTGGTCAGCGGCGGCCGTGCGGCGGAACTTGCGCTGCGCTTCGCCTACGGCGGGCTTGCCCGAGAGCGGATCGAGGTCGTCGCCACGCTCGAGGCGGCGCTCGACCGCGGCATCGCGTTGACACCTGCCGGCGGTGAGCTGGTCGTGCTGCCGACGTACACGGCGATGCTCGCGCTGCGGGGGATCACGGCACGGCGACGGCTCGTGCCCGAGTTCTGGGAGCAGCCGGCGTGAGCACGATCCGCATCGGCCATCTCTACCCGGACTATCTGAACATCTACGCCGACCGCGGCAACATCGCCGTGCTCGCCGGACGTGCTGCCGCGCGCGGCCACCGGCTCGAGCTGATCTCGCTCGGAGTCGGCGACGCGGTGCCCGTCGGAGAGGTCGATCTCTTCTACATCGGCGGCGGCCAGGACCGCGACCAGGAGCTTGTCGCGCCGGATCTGACGGCGAAGGGGCCGGCTCTGGCCGAGGCGGTCGCGAGCGGGGCCGTCGTCCTCGGCGTCTGTGGCGGCTACCAGCTGCTCGGCAGCTCCTATCGCGACCGGGCCGGCGCCGAGCTGCCCGGGATCGGCCTGCTCGGGCTCCATACGGTCGCCGGCGACCGGCGCATGATCGGAGACGTCCTGATCGAGTGCGACTGGGCCGGCGAGACGCTTGCCGGGTTCGAAAACCACGGCGGACGTACGCTGCTCGATCCCGGAACTGCGCCGCTCGGCCGGGTCGTCGCAGGCTTCGGCAACGACGGCGTCTCGGGCTGCGAAGGCGCGCGGGCAGGCCGCGTCTACGGCACCTACCTGCATGGGCCGCTGCTGCCGCGCAACCCCTGGTTTGCGGATCTCTTGCTCGCCGAGGCGCTCGCTCACCGCGTGGGCGAACCCTCGCCGCAGCCGCTCGCAGCCCTCGACGACCGGCTCGAGCGCGAGGCACACGCCGTCAGCGCCGAGCGGGCGCACGCGCGTGGCGGCCGCGCCGCCTGAGCAGCCGCTACCCGGCGCGGCTCAACGCACCCAGAGCGCGCCGAGGTAGACCGCCGGGTCGCCAGGCCGCCAGCGCTGCACGAAGCGCTTGATCGGCGGATGGATGACGATCTCCTCGAGCTCGTCACGGCTGAACAGCCGTAGGCCCCGGATCGCCGCGTCGGCCGACTCGACGTGCTCGAGCGAGCGATCCGAGAGATCGGAACCGAAGACGACGTGCACGACGTGTTTGTCGCCAGGGGTCCAGTGGGGCGCGATCGAGTCCGCGACGGCGATCGGGCCCTCGAGCGCGAACTCCTCCCAGAGCCCGAGCTCCTCGCCGAGCTCGCGCCGGAGCGCGCTGCCGAGCGGCTCGCCGGGCTCGACACCCCCGCCCGGAAGCAACCAGTACTCCCGACCCGGTTTCTCGTGCCGGCAAAGCAGGATCCGCTCTTGCCAGCGCAGCAGCACGGCGACGCGGATACGAGGGGCGGGCTCAGGCATGCGACGAACCGAAGCCACGCGCGCCGCGCTCCGACTCGGGAAGCTCGTCGACCTCGAGCAGGGCGAGTGCCGGCACGGCGAGCACGACGAGCTGGGCGATCCGCATTCCTTGCTCGACGGTGAACGCGCTGTGGAGGTCGGTGTTGAGCAGGTTGACGCGCAGCTCACCGCGGTAGCCCGAGTCGATCAGCCCGGGCGTGTTGACGATCGAGATTCCGTGCTTGGTCGCGAGCCCCGAACGGGGCTGCACGAAGCCCGCGTAGCCCTCGGGGATCGCCACGGCGAGTCCGGTCGAGACGAGCGCTCGCTCACCGGGAAGCAGCTCGACGCGCTCACACGCGGAAAGATCGAGCCCGGCGTCGCCGGTGTAGGCGCGCGCGGGCAGGACCGCGGCCTCGTGAAGCCGACGAATCGGCAGCTCGATCACGCCGACTCGAGCCGCTCGTCGCTGACGAGGAAGGGTGCGAAACGCCGCACCTCCGCGCGCGGGAAGCCGCGCGAGCACCCGCACCCCCTCGGGTGTGTCGATGCGCTCCTCGATCGGCGCGCCGAGCGCGTAGAGCTCCGAGAGAGAGCGCCCCTCGTCGTAGGGCACGAGCAGCCGCACCGTCTCGAGCCGGCCGGCGAAGCGGTCGGCGATCCGCTCCTTGAGCTCCTCGAGTCCTTCTCCCGTCACGGCCGAGAGCTGAATCGCGCCCGGGAAGCGGTTTGCGAGCCGGCGGCGGCCGACCTCGTCGACCCGGTCGATCTTGTTGAGCACGAGCTCGACCGGCAGCTCGACCGCGCCGATCTCGTTGAGCACGTCGTCGACGGCGGCAACCATCGCCTCGAGCTGGTCGTCGCCCGCAGAGGCGTCCGCGACATGGAGGATGAAGTCGGCGACAAGCGTCTCCTCGAGCGTCGAGGCGAAGCCCTCGACGAGCTGGAGCGGCAGACGGCGGATGAAGCCGACAGTGTCGGTGACGAGGTAGCGGCGACCGCCGTAGTCGAAGCCGCGAGTCGTCGGATCGAGCGTCTCGAAGAGACGGTTCTCGACACTCGTCGTCGCGCCGGTGAGCGCGTTCAGCAGCGTCGACTTGCCGACGTTCGTGTACCCCGCGAGTGCGACCGTCGGTGTCTGGGCGCGCCGGCGCTCCTTGCGCCTCGTCGCGCGCTGGCGCTCGAGACCACGCAGGCGCTGCTTGAGCAGCGAGACGCGGCGGCGCGCGATTCGCCGGTCGGTCTCGAGCTGCGACTCGCCCGGGCCGCGCGTACCGACGCCGCCGCCGAGACGCTCGAGGTGCTGCCACATCCCCCGCATCCGCGGCAGGTTGTACTCGAGCTGGGCGAGTTCGACCTGCAGCTTGCCTTCGGCGCTGACGGCGTGCTGGGCGAAGATGTCGAGGATCAGCTGCGTCCGGTCGATCACGCGCGCGCCGATCGCGTCCTCGAGGTAGCGCTGCTGGACCGGGTCGAGCTCTCCGTCGACGATCACGCTCTCCGCCTCGGTCTCCTCGAACGAACGGCGCAGCTCCTCGAGCTTGCCCTTGCCGATGTAGGTGCGTGCGGCCGGGCGCGCGCGATGCTGGACGATCGTGCCGACGGGAAGTACCCCGGCGGTGCGCGCGAGCTCCTCGATCTCGGCGAGCTCCTCGACCGGATCGGCCCCCTGCGCGAGCACCGCGAGCACGAACCCACGCTCGGGCTCGGGGGTACATGAGATCATCCGGTGCATTATGCCCCCTGACCCTCTGGCAGACCGGCTCGCACGCCGTACGCTCGCACTCGTCGATATCGCCTCGCCCTCGGGTTCAGAGCAGGAGCTCTACGCCTACGTCAAGCGCGAGGTGCCGCTCGAGCCCGAGTTCGACGACGGCGAGTCGCTGCTCTACACGCGCCGGCGCGGACGCCCCCTCGTGCTGCTCGCGGGCCACACCGATACCGTTCCGGCGCAGGACAACCTCCCCGGCCGCATCGCCGACGGGGCCGTTCACGGGCTCGGCGCGACCGACATGAAGGGCGGCCTGGCTGTCATGATCGAGCTTGCCTGCCGGCCGGAGCCGCCGTCCGCCTACGATCTGGCGCTGCTCTTCTTCCCGCGCGAGGAGCTCGGGCCCGACGCGAACCCGCTGCCAGGCGTCTTCGCCGTAACCCCGAGCATCGACGAGGCGGCGCTTGTGATCTGCCTCGAGCCGACCGACAACACGCTCCAGCTCGGTTGCCTCGGCAACATCAACGCGCGCGTCCGGTTCGAGGGGCGCGCCGCCCACTCGGCGCGACCCTGGCTCGGGGTCAACGCGATTAGGCTTGCGTTCGAAGGGCTGCGGGGCGTGCTGGCGCTCGAGCCGAACGATGTCGAGGTGGAGGGGCTCGTGTTTCGAGAGGTGTTGAGCGTGACGACGATCGACGACTGCGGCAACGCGACCAATGTGATCCCGGCCCGGGTCGAGTGCACGCTCAACTTCCGTTACGCACCGAGCCGGAGCCCGGCCGAGGCCGAGGCCCGGCTACGTGAGCTCGTTCCGGTCCCGCTCGAGATCATCCACCACTCCCCCGCCGCACACGTTGCCGCGGGCTCTCCGCTGCTCCAGCAGCTCGAGCGCAGCGGGGGCTTCACGCTCGAGCCCAAGCAGGCGTGGACGAACGTCGCCGACTTCGCCGCACGCGGCCTCGACGCCGTCAACCTCGGGCCGGGCGCGACCCGGTTTGCTCATACCGCCGACGAACAGGTCGAGATCGCGGCGCTCGCGCGTACTTACGGTGCGCTCGCTCGCTTCCTCGACGGTCACGGCGCGGATGTGCCGGACGGAGGCGCATGACGACCGCTGAGACGATCGCCGCCCTCGACCGCGGCGAGCTGCGCGTCGCCGAGCCGACCGCGGACGGCTGGGTCGTCCACCCCGAGGTGCAGGCGGCGATCCTCGACTTCTTCCGCTCGCAGGCCCTCGAGCCCTCCGAGGTCGGCCCCTTCGAGTACCACGACAAGATCCCGCTGAAGTCCGGCTACGCGGCACTCGGCGTGCGGGTCGTACCGCCCGCGGTCGCCCGCTACGGCTCGTTCCTCTCGCGTGGGGTCGTGCTGATGCCTTCCTACGTCAACATCGGCGCCTGGGTGGGTGCCAACACGATGGTCGACACCTGGGCGACGGTCGGCTCCGGCGCCCAGATCGGCGCGAATGTGCATCTCGCCGGCGGGGTCGGAATCGGCGGCGTGCTCGAGCCTCCCGGTGCGAGTCCGGTGATCGTCGAGGACGGCGCCTTCATCGGCTCCCGCTGCATCATCACCGAGGGCGTGCGGATCGGGCGCGAAGCGGTGCTCGCACCGAACGTCTCCCTGACCGCCTCGGTGCCCGTGATCGACGTCACCGGCGCCGAGCCGGTGGAATACCGCGGGCTTGTGCCGCCGCGTGCCGTCGTCGTCCCGGGCACGCGCCCGAAGGAGTTTCCGGCCGGCACCTATGCGCTCAACTGCGCGCTGATCATCGGCTATCGCTCGGCCTCGACGGACCTCAAGACGACGCTCAACGCCGCGCTGCGCGACTACGGCGTCGGAGCCTGAGCGGTCGCCGAGCTCAGTCCGGAAGCTCGCTGCGCTCGGCGGTGCCGGTGAGGAGCGCGTGGCCGTCCTCGACGCTTACCTCGAGCGTGCCGCCGGGGAAGCGCACCCTCCGGCGTCCGCCGCCGAAGGCGGCGACGATTGCCACGGCTGAGGAGCCCGACGCGTCGGTCTCGCCGACCCCCCGCTCCCAGACGCGCGCCTCGATCGTGCCGTCGGCGAGCGGCCGTGCGACCTGCACGTTTGTGCGGGCAGGAAAGCGCGAGTGGCGTTCGAGCAGCGGACCCAGCCGCGGCAGCTCCGCCGGGTCACCCTCGACGACGGCGTGCGGGTTCCCGACCAGGACGGGTATGAAGCGGATCCCGTCGAGCAGCTCGGGTGCGCCGACCTCGACCTGACCGAGGTCCTGCTCGATCAGCCCGTCGGCGAGGAAGCGGGCGCTCACGCTACGCGGACCGACGCGTACCGTCACGGCCGCTGCTCCCGTCTGCTCGGCGAGCCAGCGCGCCGCAATGCGGGTGCCGTTGCCCGACATTTCGGCGCGCGAACCGTCCGGATTCCAGATCACGATCTCGAGCCAGTCCTGGCCTCGCTCCAGCACCTCGAGAATGCCGTCGGTGCCGACCGCGAGCGCTCGCACAGCCTCCGTGCTCAGCGGCTCTTCAACGACGAGGTAGACGTTCCCGTGTGCCTGCCAGCGCGACGATCTCATCGGCGATCTCCCCGGGTGGACGGTTCGCGTCGAGCCTAGCCGCGACCGTCAGCCGCCGCAGCCACTTACGCTGGTAGCGCGCGAGCCGCAGCGTCGCCTGCGCCGTCTGTTCAACGGCGTCGGCGAGCGGCAGGGTCGCGAACGCCTCAAGCCCGAGCACCCGTCGCGCCGTCTCCGAAAGCGGCTGCGTCCAGGCGGCACGCGCCTCTTCGACCACTCCCTGGTCGACCATCCGGCTCAACCGCGCGCGTATCCGCAGCTCGAGCAACTCGGGGGCGAGTTCGAGTCCGACGAGCAGCGTCGGCAGACGCATCTCGTCGCTCCAGAGCCGGTCGCGCGGCGGGGCGAGCGAGGCTCCCTGCGCGTTCAGCTCGAGCGCGCGGACGACGCGGCGGCGGTCGTTGGCGTGGATACGCGCGGCGGCGGCAGGATCCCGCTCGCGGAGCAGCGCGTGGGCTCCCTCGGCGCCTAGCTCGTCGTAGAGCCGCGCGAGCTGGTCGCGTACACCTGCTGCGGGCGGTGGCGGCAGCGTCAGGTCGTCGAGTGCGGCCCGCAGGTAAAGCCCGGTGCCGCCGGCGAGGATCGGGAGCCGTCCGGCGGCAAGTAGCTCGTCGATCGCGGCGTGCGCGAGCCGCTGGTAGGCGCCGACCGAGACGCGCTCGGAGAGCGGCACGACACCGACCAGACGCGCCGGCGGGGGCGGTGCGGCGGTGAGCACGGCGAGCCCTGCGTAGAGCGCCGCCGAGTCGGCAGAGACGACCTCCCCGTCGAGGCGGCCGGCGAGCGCCTCGGCGACGGCGCTCTTGCCCGTGCCGGTCGGCCCGTAGAGCGCGATGACCCGCGCCGGCGTCGGTTCAGGCAACCGGTTCGACGTCCGGCTTGAAGCCGGGCTGTCCGTCGGCGCGCTCCGCGGCGGTTCCTGCGCTCCACTCCTGCTCGGGGTGGGCGAGCCGCCATTCCTTGAACCAGGCGACGCTGAGCGGAATGCCTTCGGCGAGCGGCGTCCTCGGCTCCCAGCCGAGCAGGTCGCGTGCCTTGCGGATGTCGGCGACATAACGGGTGACCTCGCCGACGAGCGAGCGTGCCCGGGTGATCTCCGGTGTCACGTCGAGTTCGGCGGCGATCAGCTCGGCGGCGCGCACGAGCGTGTTGCCTTGACCGTAGGCGAGGTTGATCGTCTCGTTTGCGACGCGCCCGTCACTGAGCCGCTCGACGCCCCGCACGATGCCGTCGATGCAGTCGTCGATGTAGGTGAAGTCGAGCACCTTGGAGTCGCCGCCGTAGACGGTGATCGGCTCGCCGCGCGAGAGTTGGTGGATGAAGAGCGGGAGTACGCGCTCCATCCGCTCGAGGTCGTTGTCGTAGCGTCCGTAGACGTTCGAGAAGCGGAAGACGAGGTAGCGGAGCCCGTAGCACTTCGCGTAGGAGTAGATGAACGCCTCCGAGGCGATCTTGGAGGCGGAGTACGGGCTCTCGGTGTAGGCGAAGTCGGCGCTCGCCTCGCCGTACTCGTCGAAGCGGTGCACGTCGCCGTAGACCTCGCGTGTCGAGGAGAAGACGAGCGGTAGCCCGAGCCCGCGGCAGTACTCGAGCACGTTGAAGGTCATCATCGTGTTCTCGAGCGCACGCTGGGGCTCGCGGACGAGCTGATGCACCTTCGCGTGGGCGGCCAGATGGATGACGAGGTCGACGCGCGGATACTCGACGCCGTTCATGCCGCCGGGGAAGGGCGCGTAGTGGCCGGCAAGATCCTGGAGCAGCGTGTCGAACTCACGCGTCCAGCTATTCGGGCGCTTGTCGACACCGAAAAGCTCGTGCCCCTCAGCGAGCAGCCGCAGCGCAAGGTTCGTGCCGATCTGACCCGAGGAGCCCGTGAGGAGGATACGCACGCGCTAAGCCTGCCAGAGCATCAGGACAGGGCCCGCGGCTAAACCCGCGCGAGCGCGGCGACCCGGCCGCGCAGCGTCATCGACGTGGCCTCGGTGATCTCGACCTCGACGAGCGTCCCGGGCTGAGCGCTGCCCTCGAAGTTGACGGTCGTGTTGCGTCGCGTGCGGCCTCGCAGCACGGCCGTGTCGGTGCGCGAGGGTCCCTCGACGAGCACCTGTTCGACGGTGCCGATGCGTGCCCGGTTGCGCTCGCTGGCGCTGCGCTGGGTTGCCTCGACGAGCCGCTCCATCCGTTCGATCTTGAGCTCGTGCGGGACCTGGTCCGGCATCGTCGCGGCCTCGGTGCCGTGTCGCGGGGAGTAGACGAAGGTGTAGGCGCTGTCGAAGCCGACCTCCTCGACGAGTGCGAGCGTCGCCTCGAAATCCTCGTCGCGCTCGCCCGGGAAGCCGACGATGATGTCGGTGCCGAGCGCGAGATCGGGAATCGCGGCGCGCAGACGCTCGACGAGCGCGAGGTAGCGCTCGGCGCTGTAGGTGCGTCGCATCGCCTTGAGCACACGGGTGGAGCCAGACTGGAGCGGCAGATGTACGTGCTCGCACACCGACGGCGACTCGGCGATCGCGGCAATCACCGGCTCGCGGAAGTCCTTCGGGTGCGGGCTCGTGAAGCGGATGCGCTCGATCCCCGCGACCGCGTCGCAGGCGCGCAGGAGCGCACCGAACTCGGTGCGCAGCCCCGGTGCGAGGTCGCGCCCGTAGGAGTTGACGTTCTGGCCGAGCAGCGTCAGCTCGCTGACGCCCTCGGCGGCGAGCCGGCGCACCTCGGCGAGCACGTCGTCCGGCTCGCGGCTGCGCTCGCGGCCGCGGACGGCGGGCACGATGCAGTAGGAGCAGACCGAGTTGCAGCCCATCGAGACCTGTACCCAGGCCTGGAAGGGGCGCGCGCGATGCATTGGGAGCTCGGCGGCGAACGCGCGCCGGTCGAGGCCGAAAGCGCCGCGCGCCACCCCCACCCCGCCCGCGCCGAGCCAGTCGCCGAGGTGCGCGATCGAACCGGGCCCGAAGGCGACGTCGACCTCCGGGTAGAGCTCGAAGATCCGTTCGCGCTGCGCCTCCGCGAAGCAGCCGCCGACGGCGATCACCCGTTCGGGGTCGCGGCGTTTGCGCGCGATCGCCTCGCCGAGATAGGCCGACAGCTTCGTGTCGGGCTTCTCGCGGATCGTGCAGGTGTTGAAGACGACGACGTCCGCGTCGGCGGCGCTCGGCGCCTCCCCCAGCCCGAGCTCCTCGAGCATGCCCTTGATCCGCTCCGAGTCGTGGGCGTTCATCTGGCACCCGAAGGTCGTGACGGCGTACGTTCTCACTGCGAGAAGCCTAGCCGGGGCGGCCCGCGGTGCCGGCCTGCGCGGGTCGCGCGGCGTCGTCGTCGAGCGGGCTCAGGGATGCGAAGGGCTAGGTTCGGCGCTCTCGAGTTCGAAGCCGACGTCGTCGAGGTAGCACCAGAACCATTCCTCGCCCGGCTCGAACGACTGCACGAGCGGATGCGAGCTCGAGTGGAAGTGTGCCGTCGCGTGGCGGTTCGGGGAGCTGTCGCAACAACCGACGTGGCCGCAGGTGGCGCAACGGCGTAGGTGCAGCCAGGTACCGCCGCTCGCGAGGCACTCGACGCAGCCCTCGCCGCTCGCCTCGTCGGTCTGGATCGCCTCGAGATGCGTGCATGTGCTCGCCAACGAACCCCCCTGTGTCGACTCGTGACCGGCCTCAAGCGTATCCATGCGCGCCTGTCGACGGGGCTGGCCGTTGTCGGGCGCGCTCGCTACCTTCACGGCGAGGCATGTCCCCATCCCGATCACTCGAGTCCAGAAGGAGTGCGCCATGAGCGAGCCGACACCCTCGCCGGGGATCGAGATCATCCCTGACGGCCCTTACCTCGTCCAGGGCAGTGTGCCGCTCAAGCGCCGTCGCACCGTTCGCTCCGAACACGACGAGCCGGTGGCCTGGGAGACGACCGCGGTGTTGGAGACCGGTGAACGGTACGCGCTCTGCCGCTGCGGCCAGTCGAGCAACAAACCGTTCTGTGACGGCACGCACGCGTCCGTCGGCTTCGACGGCACCGAGACCGCGGCGTCGAGCACCTACGACGAGCGCGTAACCGTCTACCCGGGTGAGCAGCTGCTCGTGCGCGACGACCGCTCCGTCTGTGAGCACGCGGGCTTCTGCTCGAACCGGCTGACGAACGTCTGGGAGCTGGCCGGGGCGCCGAGCGACGCCGATGACGTTCTGCGCGCCCAGCTGATCACGATGATCGAGCTCTGTCCGTCGGGGGCACTCAGCTACCGGCTGACCCCGGAGGGCGACGACCTCGAGCCCGAGCTCGACGTCGAGGTGGGTGTGAGCGCCGACGGGCCGCTGCTCCTCAGCGGCGGGATCCCGGTCGCGCGTGCCGACGGCCGGCCGTTCGAGCTGCGTAACCGCGTGACGCTCTGCCGCTGTGGCGCCTCCAAGAACAAGCCGCTCTGCGACGGCAGCCACAAGGTTGTCGGCTTCACCGACGCCTGAGGCCGCGCCACGGCTACAGATCGGGGCTGCCGACGACGTTCTCGATCGTGTCGTAGGAGAAGCCTTTGGCGGCGAGCCGTCGCGCAGCCTGCGCGAGAGTGAGCGTGGTCACGAGCTCGCGGGCCCGCTCCTCCTCGGGAGCGAGCGCGTCGACCGCGGTCCGCGAGAGCTCGTCGGGGAGCCCCTGCCGGGTCAGCTCCTCCGTGATCGCCGCGTCGCCGTAGCCGCGGCCGGCAAGCGCCTGCGCGCGGGCGGCGGCGAAGCGGGCATCGTCGAGGTACCCGTGCCGGGTGAGTGTGTCGAGCGCCTCACCCCGCTCACTCGCGGCGACGCCGTGACGACTGAGCAGCGCATCGAGCGCGGCCCGTGAGCGATCGCGGTGGCCGAGCGCAGTGGCCGCGCGGTTGAGCGCGTCAGTGCGGCGGAGCGCGCGTCGCAGCGTCCGCGCACGTTCCCGGTCGAGCTCGACCCCCGGGCTCAGCCCCGCGTCGACGACGGCGGCGGCCGGCAGAACACGCCAGGGCGCGCCGTCGAGTTCGACCCGCACGCGGTCACGGCGCTCGAGGCGGAGCGCCGTGACCCTCGGTACGGAGTCGGTCATGTCGCGCGGCTCAGGCCGCCGCGGCGGTTTCCTGCTCCGCAACCTCGTCGAGCTCCGGCACGACGGGCGTCGCCTCCGTGGGCTCGAACTCTCCGAGCAGACGCGCAGAAACGATCTGCTCGGGTGGTGCCTGGAGCTGGATCCCGCGCAGGATCTGCTGGACGAGGTCGGGATGCTCGCGCAGAAACGCGGTTGCATTCTGGCGGCCCTGGCCAAGCCGATCGTCGCCGAAACTGAAGTACGAGCCGGACTTCTGGACGACCTTCTTCTCGATGCCGGTATCGAGCACCGTGCCCTCCCAGGAGATCCCCTCGCCGTACATGATGTCGAACTCCGCCTGCTTGAACGGCGGTGCGACCTTGTTCTTCGCGACCTTGACGCGCACCCGGTTGCCGATCGCCTCGACCCCGTCCTTGAGCGTCTCGATGCGGCGGATGTCGAGCCGCACCGACGCGTAGAACTTGAGCGCACGGCCGCCCGGGGTGACCTCCGGGTTGCCGAACATGACCCCGATCTTCTCGCGCAGCTGATTCGTGAAGACACAGATCGTCTCGGTGCGGTTGAGCGTGCCGGCGAGCTTACGGAGCGCCTGCGACATCAGCCGAGCCTGCAGGCCGACGTGCGAGTCACCCATTTCGCCCTCGATCTCGGCCTTCGGCGTGAGCGCCGCCACCGAGTCGATCGCGATCACTGCGAGTGCTCCGGAGCGCACGAGCAGCTCGGTGATCTCGAGCGCCTGCTCGCCGGTATCGGGCTGGGCGACAAGCAGTTCGTCGATGTTGACGCCGATGCGCTTCGCATAGGTCGGGTCCATCGCATGCTCCGCGTCGATGAACGCGCAGATGCCGCCGCGCCTTTGCGCCTCGGCAATCACGTGGTAGACGAGCGTTGTCTTGCCCGACGACTCGGGGCCGAAGACCTCGACGATGCGGCCGCGCGGAAGCCCGCCGATACCAAGTGCGAGGTCGAGTGAAAGCGATCCGGTCGAGATCGCGCCGACCGACACCTGGGCCTGGTCGCTCATCCTCATTACGGCGCCCTTGCCGAAGTTTCGTTCGATCTGCCCTAGGGCAGTGTTCAGTGCCTGCTCGCGATCCACGTAAGATCAGCCTCCTAACCGCATCGCTTCCAGAACCTCGTACTGCGCGCCTTGCCGACGCAAAGAAGAAGAGTAGACCGCGGCATCGGACGGACTGAAGGCGCCGAGCGGCGGCAGCTCGGGTCCGAGCGCGGGCGCCTGCGAGTAGCGAAGCACCGTGACGTGCGGCAGCCAGCGGCGCCGCTCGCGGCGGTACAGCCCCTCGCGTTCGAGCGCTTCGCCGAGCGCGGCGGCGAGCATGCCGCCGTGCCCCTCGAGGTCGTGGAAGGTGAGCATCGCGCCGCGTCTGTGCTCCCGGTAGCCGGCGAGCTCGAGGCGGATCGGGGCGGCGGCCGCCGCCACCTCGGCGAGCAGTGCGCTGACCGTGGCGAGTGAGGTGGCCGGCACCGCGCCCAGGAATGCGAGCGTGAGGTGGAGCTGGTCAGGCGCGACCAGACGGCCACCGCTGCGCAGCCGCTGCTGCCAGGCGACGATCACGCGGGCGCTTGCGGCGGGCAGCCTGAGAGCGCAAAAGAGGCGCAGCGGTCGTTCGCCAACCGCTGCCGCCGCCTGCCCGCTCACGGCTCGGCGAGGGCGCGGTGAAGCAGGTGGAGCGCGGCTACGGTCGCGCGTAGCCTGATCGTCTCGCGGTCTCCCGGAAGCTCGAGCGTGCGGGCGAGGGTTCCTGCGGGGCTTGCGGTCGCGAGATAGACGAGGCCGACGGGCTTATCCGCCGAGCCGCCGTCCGGGCCTGCGATCCCGGTGATGGCAACGGCGAGATCGGCGCCGAGCCTGGCGCGTGCGCCCTGCGCCATCGCCGCCGCGGTTTCCGGAGAGACGGCACCGCAACGCGCGAGCGTGTCGGCGGATACGCCCAGGACCTCCTGCTTGACCGTATTCGCGTAGGCGACGATGCTGCCGAGGAACGCCGCGCTGGCTCCTGGCGGAGCGGTGAGACGTGCGGCGACGAGGCCGCCGGTGCACGACTCGGCGGTCGCGAGCGACCAGCTGAGCTGCCGGCAGCGCTCGAGCACGAGCTGCTCGATCGAGGCCTCACTCTCTGCGAACAGGTAGTCGCGCAGTGGTTCGGTGAACGCGGCGGTCAGGCTCGCGGCGGCGTTCTCGGCGCCGGCGCGTACGAACAGGTCGACATGCACCTCGAAATCGCGAGCGCAGATCGTCACCTCGACTCCCTCGGGCTCCCCACCCGCGTCGGCGAGCGCCTCGGCGACGACCGATTCGCCTGCGCCGTAGAAGCGGAGCACACGGCGCTCGCGTGGCCTGAGAGCGGCAAGTCGCTGCTGTAACGGGCCGAGTTTCAGTGCCGCCGGCCAGAGCTCCTGCAGCTCGCGAGGCGGTCCGGGCAGGACGACCGCGACCCCGCGCGCGTGCTCGAGTGCGAGTGCAGGGGCCGTACCGGCGAGCCCGACGACGAGCGCGCCCCGCGGAATCGTCGCCTGTTTGCGTATCCCGGCGCTGAGATCGCGCTGTGGTTGGCGGGTGCTAGCGGCGAAGCTCCGCATGCGGGCCGTGATCTGCTCCTCGAGGGTCGTATCGAGCTCGAGCGGCACACCCGCGGCTTCGGCGAGCAACGCCACCGTGCGATCGTCGTGCGTGGGTCCGAGCCCGCCGGAGACGACGAGCAGGTCGCTCGCGAGTCCTTCGCGCAACGCAGCGGCGAGTTCGTGCGGGTCATCGCCGACAATCCTGACCTCTGCCGGCTCGAGCCCGAGTCCGAGCAGCGAGCGCGCGAGGTAGGGGCCGTTCAGGTCGTTGCGGTCACCGCGGACGAGCTCCGAGCCGGTGACGAGAATCGCGGCACGCACCGGTCAGGCCGTGTGGACCCCGTGAGCGGTGACAGTGAGCACGGCGGGCTTGTTGGCCGGCACCGAGACGCGGGAGCCGGCGACGAGGATCGAGACGTTCGCGGGTGTGCTGACGGTGAGCCAGAACGAGTGGCCCTGGAAGGGCTCGGAGCCCCCCTTCTCGATCGTTCCCTGGAAGAGAATCTGCCCGCCGGGGCCGTTACGGTGAACGGCGACGTAGGAGGGGCCGTCGAGTGCGAGGATCCGCAGGTATGCCTTCGGCGTGTGCGAGATCACGTGCCGCGTCAGGTGACTCTTGGCGGGCGGGTGCTTGGCCGGAGGGTTCGAGCCCGTCAACCGCCAGGCGCCGACGACGACGAGCGTGACGGTCGCGATGAGGGCGAGCGAGATCATCACGATGCTCGTCGCGATGCTGCGGTCTCGGCTGGCGGTCGCGGGTCGGGAGCGGCGCGGGCGGCCCGACTGCTCGTCGACCACGAAGCGTGAGTTGTATTCGTCGACATAGAGCTGTCCGTCGAGGCCGAGAAAGTCCGCGTAGTTCTTGAGGAAACCCTTGACGTAGGTCGCCGACGGGAGCAGCTGAAACTGCTCGCCCTCGAGTGCCCGCAGGTACTTGGCGCGGATCTTGGTCGCCTGCTCCGCCTGCGCGATCTCGATCGCTCGGCGCTGGCGTGCCTCCCTGAGGCTCTCTCCGATCTCAAACATGCCTCAATGATCGCACACGCGCCCCGCCGGTTCAGTCCGGCGAGGGCGGCGAGCCTCAGGAGAGGGCGCGGACGACGCCGTAGAAGCCGAGCGCGATCGCACCGACCACGCCCAGATAGAGCCCGAGGAAGACGAGCCAGCGGCCGATGCGTACCGCCCGGGTCGTGCGCGGCTCGAGACTGAGCGCGAGCCGAAAGCGCGCACGGCGCGAGGCCGAAACGCCTGCGAGCCCGAACACGAACGTTAACCCGACCGCAACGATGATTGCGCGGAGTAGTCCGACGTTCGACACTTTTTCGGCGAGTACCGCGCTCGCGGGAAGCGCGGCGAGCGCCAGCGTGCCGAGGACGATCGAGGCCCAGGCCGGACGGCTAGACGACACCGCGCCCCCTCGCTCCCGAGGCGGCTGGGTGGTTGCGGAGGCAGCTCGGCATGAGAAGGGCGTTCGCTACCACCCGGTGACCTTCCTTCACGCTCACGACCTCCAAGCTGGCACAGCACCAGATTCGCACGCGCGCCGAGCCCAGGACGAGCAAGCAACGGTCGCGACCTCGCGGGACGGTAGCAGAGGGATCGACGGCTTTCAGCAGACCGAGCGGGCTCGCGCACGCGTACGCACTCGCGGTTGCAGGGCCTCTGCCCAGAGGTTAGGGTGGTTTCCTCGCGGGCACCGTCCGCTAAAGCATCTCGTGGCCACGTACACGGGCTGGACGAAGGCCAGCAGTCAGCAGTTGAAGGGGTTTCTCAACAAGGAGGGTTATTCGTGAACGAGACCACGTCGGCCTCACCAGCATCGGGGGTGCGGCGCAAGCGCGCCCGCACCGTCATGTTCACACTCGGAGTGACCGCACTCGCGACCGTCGCAACGGTGCTGAGCGTCGGGAGCCCGGTTGCCGCCGCCCACACGAGCTCGGGCTTTCTTGCCTGCATGGTCACCGACACCGGGGGTATCAACGACCATTCCTTCAATGCGTCGGCCTGGCAGGGAATGCAGGAGGCGAAGGCCGGCTAATTCGGCGATCACGATCAAGTATCTGCAGTCGACGTCGTCGGCCGACTACGTGCCGAACATCAATCAGTTCGTGACCCAGAAGTGCGGGATCATCTTCACCGTCGGCTTCCTGATGGTGCAAGCGACCCAGAACGCCGCCGCGAAGAACCCGATGGATCACTTCGCGATCGTCGACAACGCCTACGACCCGCCGCTCAAGAACGTCGACTCGTTCTTCTACGACACCGACCAGGACGCGTTCCTGGGCGGCTATCTGGCCGCCGGCATGTCGAAGACGGGCGCAGTCGGAACCTTCGGCGGCGAGGACTTCTCGACCGTCACGATCTACATGGACGGGTTCTGGGACGGCGTGCAGTACTACAACCAGGTGAACCACACGAACATCAAGGTGCTCGGCTGGAGCCCGAACACGGGTAAGGACGGCACCGGCACGTTCGTCGGCAACTTCACGAACCAGCAGCAGGGCAGCACGATCACGACGACGCTGATGGACCAGGGCGCCGACGTCATCTTCCCGGTGGCCGGTGGAGTCGGGATCGGGGCCGCCGCGGCGGTCAAGGCCAAGGGCTCCGGGTACGAGATGGAGTGGGTCGACAGCGACGGCTGCGTCGCCGAGCCCCAGTACTGCGGACTGTTCATCTCTAGCGTGACGAAGGGGATTTCGGAGTCGGTGAAGACGGCCGTGCTGCAGACGGCGGCCGGTCACTTCCAGGGTGGCAACTCGATCGGCACGCTGGCCAACGGCCAGGTCGTGCTCTCGCCGTACCACGACTGGGCGAGCAAGATCCCGATGGCGCTTCAGGCGGCGATCACGAAGATCAAGTCGGAGATCATCGCCGGCAAGATCGTGATCAACGTCAACGCCACGAACAACCACACGTCCTTCACCGTCAAGTAGTTCTTCCCGCCGGTCTACGCCGCCTCCGCGCACGCGGCGGGCGGCGTAGACCGGCCCTTTTCATGGAGGAGACGTGAAACTCGAGCTTCGCCGCGTGACCAAGCGCTTCGGGAGCCTGACCGCGAACGACCAGGTCGATCTCGTCGTCGAGCCAGGTGAGATCCACGCGCTGCTCGGAGAGAACGGCGCCGGCAAGACGACGCTGATGAACGTGCTCTACGGGCTCACGCACCCCGACGAGGGCGAGATCCTGATCGACGGCAAGCCCATCAGGCTCGAGAGCCCCCGGGACGCGCTCGCGGCGCACATCGGCATGGTGCACCAGCACTTCATGCTCATCCCCGTCTTCACCGTCGCCGAGAACGTCTTCCTCGGCATGGAACCGACGCGACCGGGCGGCTTTCTCGATCGCCGCACGGCGCGAACCGAGATCCGGCGGCTTTCGGAGAGCTTCGGTCTGCCGGTCGACCCCGACGCGCTCGTCGAGGACCTCCCCGTCGGCGTCCAGCAGCGCGTCGAGATCATCAAGGCGCTGATCCGGGGCGCGCAGCTGCTGATCCTCGACGAGCCGACCTCGGTGCTGACTCCGCAAGAGAGCGCCGAGCTCTTCACGGTGATGCGCTCGCTGCGCGAGCAGGGCCACTCGGTGCTCTTCATCACCCACAAGCTCGGCGAGGTGCTCGAGGTCGCCGACCTGATCACGGTCATGCGTCAGGGCAAGGTCGTCGGTACGACCACCCCCGCCCAGTCCGACGAGGCCGCGCTCGCAACGATGATGGTTGGACGCGCCGTCGTCTTCCGCGTCCCCAAGAAACCTTCGCAGCCTGGAGACGTCGCGCTTGCGGTGCAGGGGCTGAGCGTCCGCGACGAGCTCGGCGGGCTCGCCGTCGACGACGTCTCGCTCGAGGTGCGCCGCGGCGAGATCCTTGCGATTGCGGGCGTTCAGGGCAACGGCCAGACCGAGCTCGTGCGTACGCTGATGGGCCTCGAACGGCCCCTTGCGGGCAGCATCGCGGTCAGCGGCGCCGACGTCACCGGCAAGCCCCCCCACGCTGTCGCCGCGGCGGGGGTCGGCTACGTGCCCGAGGACAGACACCTGGAAGGCCTCGTCCTGAGCTTCCCGGTCGCCGAGAACCTTGTGCTCGACATCTACGACCGACCCCCGTTCAGCCGCGGCTTCTTCCGCTTCGACCCCAAGGCGGTACTCGCCAATGCGCGCCAGCGCATCGAGGAGTACGACATCCGACCGCCGACGCCGAGCGCCGCCGCGAGCTCGCTTTCGGGTGGCAACCAGCAGAAGGTCGTGATCGCGCGCGAGCTCTCGCGCCCGTTGACGCTTTTGATCGCCTCACAGCCGACGCGCGGCCTCGACGTCGGCTCGATCGAGACCGTGCATCGACGCATCGTCGAGGAGCGCGACGAAGGCACGGCCGTGCTGCTCGTCTCGACGGAGCTCGACGAGGTGCTCTCGCTCGCAGACCGCATCGCCGTGATGTACCGCGGCCGCATCGTCGGCTACGCGACTCCCGAGACCCCGATCGAGGAGATCGGCCTGCTGCTCGCGGGCGGCGCCGGCGAACCCGCGGAGGCGACGTCGTGAGACGCCTGCGGGACCGTCTCGGCGCCACGCTCGAGCGCTTCAACAACACGACGCTGACGGTGCTCGCGATCTTCAGCTCGCTCGTCGTCGGCGCGCTGCTGATCGTCGTCACCGACGACGCGGCGCTCAGCGCCTGGGGCAAGCTCTTCTCCCGCCCCACCCACGCCGTCGATGTCTCCTGGAACCTCGTCTGGGGCGCCTACTCGGCCTTGTTCACGGGCGCGCTCGGTAGCCCCTCCGCGTACGGCCACGCCTTCACGACCTGGCACGAGCAGGCGTTCGTGACCGCGTTCAACCCGCTCTCGGAGACGCTCGTCTCGGCGGCGCCGCTGATGCTCTCCGGGCTCGCCGTCGCGCTCGCCTTCAAGGCCGGCATGTTCAACATCGGCGCCCAGGGACAGGTGATCGGCGGGGCGATCGCGGCGGCCTGGGTCGGCTTTTCGCTGCCAGGGCTGCCGATCGGAATCCACATGCCGCTCGCGGTGCTCGCCGGCTTCGCTGGCGGCGCGATCGTCGGGCTCGTCCCGGGTCTGCTCAAGGCGCGCACCGGAGCACACGAGGTGATCGTCACGATCATGCTCAACTACGTCGTCCTCAACCTGCTGCTGTGGCTGCTCAGCACGTCGCTCTTCATGGCCCCCGGGCAGAGCAACGCGATCGGCAAGAACCCGGCGCCCTCGGCGGACCTGCCGCATCTCGCAGGCGACAGCCTGCGACTCAACGCCGGCATCCTTGTCGCGCTCGGCGCCGCGTTCGGGGTCAGCTGGCTGCTGACGCGCACGACCGTCGGCTTCCGCTTCCGTATGGTCGGCGCGAACGCGGCCGCCGCTCGCGCCGCCGGTGTCAGCATTCCGGCGACGATCAGCCTCGTCTTCCTCGTCTCGGGCGGGCTGGCCGGCCTCGCCGGGGCCGTCCAGGTGCTCGGCGTCGACCCGCAGCTCGCCCCCGGATACTCCGAGAACCTCGGTTTCACCGCGATCGTGGTCGCGATCCTCGGCCGCGCCAACCCGGTCGGCGTCGTGCTCGCGGCGCTCCTCTACGGCGCGCTCGAGGCGGGTGGGCTCAAGATGCAGGCGGTCACGAGCGTGCCACTCGATCTCGTCGAGGTGATCCAGGCGGTGGTCGTGTTCTTCATCGCTGCCCCGCAGCTCGTCCGCGACGTCTACCGCATCCGTACCGGCGGCAAGGCCTTCAAGATGTCGTCCGAGGGCTGGTCGGCATGAGCGTCGCCTCGCTCGCACCCACGGCGGTCGCTGCGACCGGCGGGGTCAGCCCCGGCCGGCGCGTGCGCATGGGGCTGTTCACGGTCGGCCTCGGGGTGCTCACGCTCTGGACGCTCGCACTCGGCATTTCCGGCTCCTCGGAGGCGACGATGGAGTTCAACGCGGGGAGCGCGCTCTCGATCCCGAGCCTCAACATCCCCGTCCGCTCTGTCAATGTCGGGCTTGGCGTCCTCTGCCTCGTCGTCGGCGCCTACATGGTCGCGAACCGGCGCGGCCGCTTCACCTTCACGCTGCTCAGCCTCGGGCTCGTCGCCTTCGTGCTCGCCTTTGTGATCTGGGCGGCGCGGGACAACATGCTCGACTTCACGGGGATGCTGCAGCTGGCGCTCGCCGACGCGATCCCGCTGATGTTCGGCGCGATGTCCGGGATCATGTGCGAGCGCTCGGGCGTGATCAACATCGCGATCGAGGGCCAGTTCCTTGCCGGAGCGTTCCTTGGCGCGGTCATCGCGTCAACGACCGGCTTTCTCTGGCTCGGCGTCGCGGGCGCGGCGCTCGCGGGCGCGGCGATGGGCGCGATCCTCGCCTTCCTGGCGCTGCGATACCAGGCCGACCAGATCATCGTCGGCGTCGTCGTCGTCACCTTCGCGACCGGGTTGACCGACTTCCTGACGACCCAGGTGCTCAACAACCACCAGTCGACACTCAACAGCCCCGCCACCTTCCCCGACATCGCGGTGCCGCTGCTCGACAAGATCCCGGTACTCGGACCGGTCGTGTTCGATCAAAACGTCTTCACCTACATGGCACTCGGGCTCGTGGTCTTCCTCCAGATCGCGATCTTCCACACCCGCTGGGGGCTGCGGGTACGGGCCGTCGGCGAGCATCCGCAGGCGGCCGAGACCGTCGGCATCTCGGTGCTCTCGGTCCGGTATTTCAACGTGATCGCAGGCGGCGCGCTCGGCGGGATCGGCGGCGCCGTGTTCACGATCGGCGGCACAGGCTCCTTCACCTCCGACATCAGTTCCGGCCTCGGCTACGTCGCGCTCGCGGCGATGATCTTCGGCCGCTGGATCCCGTTCCGCGCCGCGGCGGCGACGCTGCTCTTCGGCTTCGCCAACTGCCTGCAGAACTTTCTCTCCGTGCTGAACGTGCCGATCCCGCCGCCGTTCCTCGAGATGGCTCCCTACCTCGTCACGATCTTCGCGGTCGCGGGCCTCGTCGGCCGCGTGCGGCCGCCTGCCGCCGACGGACAGCCCTACGTGAGGGGCTGAGCGGGCCCCTCCCGCTCGGGGCGGGCCCGGGCGAGTCCAGCGGGCCTAGACGGGCGCCTGGTCGCGCTTGCGGCGTGAGGTGGCCGTCTGACGCTTCGACGCGGAGAGCTCGACCTTGCGCAGCCGGATCGACTTCGGCGTCACC
This sequence comes from uncultured Actinomycetota bacterium, assembly GCA_963828105.1. GTDB lineage: Bacteria > Actinomycetota > Thermoleophilia > Gaiellales > Gaiellaceae > PALSA-600. Next base: position 100,856 of record CAWHDF010000027.1, read on the forward strand.
TCGACTGCCTCGTCGTCGCGGATGAACTCGAGCGCCTGTTCGAGCGAGAGTGGCCGCGGCGGGATCAGCCGCACCAGCTCGTCGGCCGAGGCGGCGCGCATGTTCGTGAGCTTCTTGGGTTTCGCCGCGTTGACGTCGAGATCGTTGTCGCGCGAGTGCTCGCCGACGATCATCCCCTCGTAGAGCTCGTCGGTCGGCGAGATGAAGAGCGAACCGCGCTCCTGGAGCGCAGCGATCGCGAAGCCGGTCGCCTTGCCGCGGCGATCCGCGACGAGACTGCCGGTCGGGCGGGTGCGAAGCTCGCCGTGCCAGGGCTCCCAGGCCTCGAAGACGTGGTGCAGAATCCCGGTGCCGCGCGTCTCGGTCAGGAACTCCGTGCGGAAGCCGATCAGACCGCGCGCCGGCACGAGGTACTCCATCCGCGCCCAGCCGGTGCCGTGATTGACCATCTGCTGCAGCCGGCCCTTGCGTAACGCGAGCAGCTGGGTCGTGACGCCGATGTACTCCTCGGGGATGTCGATTGCGACTCGCTCGACCGGCTCGTGCTGCTTGCCGTCGAGTTCGCGCGTCAGCACCTCCGGCTTACCGACCGTCAGCTCGAACCCCTCGCGGCGCATCAGCTCGACGAGCACCGCCAGCTGCAGCTCACCGCGTCCCTGCACCTCCCAGGCGTCCGGACGCTGGGTCGCCAGTACCCGTAGCGAGACGTTGCCGACAAGCTCGGCGTCGAGCCGTTCCTTGACCTGGCTCGCGGTCAGCCGTGTCCCTTCGGTACCCGCGAGCGGGCTCGTGTTGATCCCGATCGTGACCGAGAGCGACGGCTCGTCGACCGAGGTGACCGGCAGCGGCCGCGGATCGACGGGATCGGCGATCGTCTCACCGATCGTCACGTCGGGAAGCCCGGCGAGCGCGACGATCTCACCCGGACCGGCCTCGTCTGCCGGCACACGATCGAGCGCCTCGGTGATGAAGAGCTCGGTCACGCGTGCGGTTTCGATCGTCCCGTTCGCGCGGCACCACGCGATCTGGGCGCCCTTGCGAAGCGTGCCGTGGTGGATGCGCAGCAGCGCAAGCCTGCCGACGTAGGGGCTCGCGTCGAGGTTCGTGACGAGCGCCTGGAGCGGATGGGTGGGGTCGTAGCTCGGCGGGGGGATCGCGGCCAGCAACGTGTCGAAAAGCGGGCGCAGATCGGGTGCGAGGGCGTGAGGGTCGAGCCCGGCCTGGCCGGCGCGCGCATTCGCGTAGACGATCGGAAAGTCGATCTGCTCGGCGTCCGCGTCGAGGTCGAGGAAGAGCTCGTACACCTCGTCGACGACCTCGGCGCTGCGCGCATCGGGGCGGTCGACCTTGTTGACGACGAGCACCACCGGTAGCGCCAGCTCGAGCGCCTTGCGCAGCACGAAGCGCGTCTGCGGGAGCGGGCCCTCGCTGGCGTCGACGAGCAGCAGCACGCCGTCGACCATCGTCAGCCCCCGCTCGACCTCCCCGCCGAAGTCGGCGTGCCCGGGCGTGTCGATGATGTTGATCTTCGTGTCGCCGAGCTGGATCGCCGTGTTCTTGGCGAGGATCGTGATCCCCTTCTCGCGCTCAAGGTCGGTCGAGTCCATCACGCGCTCGCCGACGTCCTGGTTGGCGCGGAACGACCCCGACTGCCAGAGCATCGCGTCGACGAGCGTCGTCTTGCCGTGGTCGACGTGCGCGATGATCGCGACGTTACGGAGATCGTTGCGTTTCGAGAGTTCCGGGCCGGGCATGGCCCGCCAGGCTAGCGACTCGCGCCCGGTAGACCGGACGGCGGCCTGGTCAGTCGGCGGCGAGACGCTCGAGCTGGCTGCCGTCGATGAGCACGCTGCGCGGCTTCGAGCCCTCGTACGGCGAGATGATTCCGCGCCGCTCGAGCATGTCGATCAGCCGTCCCGCGCGCGTGTAGCCGACGCGTAGGCGACGCTGGAGCAGCGACACCGACGCCGTCTGGGCGGTGACGACGATCTCGATCGCACGGTCGAGCAGCGGGTCCTCGTCGGGGTCGAACTCGCCGTCGTCACCGTCGGAGCCGTCGGCGAAGACCTGGGGCGCGTCGAGGAAGCTCACGTCCACCTCCTGCTCCCGCTGCACGCGTGTCTGCTCGACGACGAGCGCCACCTCCTCCTCGGTCACAAACGCGCCCTGGACACGCTGCAGACGGGAGGTCCCGAGCGGCTTGTAGAGCATGTCACCCGAGCCGAGCAGGCTCTCGGCGCCGTTCTGGTCGAGAATCACCCGCGAGTCGGTCTGCGAGGAAACAGCGAACGCGATCCGCGAGGGAACGTTCGCCTTGATCATCCCGGTGATCACGTCGACCGACGGCCGCTGGGTCGCGAGCACGAGATGGATGCCGACGGCGCGCGACTTCTGCGCAAGCCGAATGATCGCGTCCTCGACGTCCTGCGGGCTGACCATCATCAGGTCGGCGAGCTCGTCGATCACGACGAGCAGGTACGGGAGCTCCGGCTCGCCCCGCTTGCGGAACGCGCGGTTCGCCTCGGGCAGTCCGCGGGCGCGTACCTGCGAGAGCCGCTCGTAGCGCCGCTCCATCTCGGTCACGACGTTGAGCAGCACCGCACTCGCTTCCTTGGGGCTCGAGACGACCGGGGTCAGGAGGTGTGGGATCGACTCGTAGTAGTTGAGCTCGATCCGTTTGGGGTCGATCAGGATCATCCGCACCTGCTCGGGCGTCGAGCGCAGCAGGATCGAGGTGAGGATCGCGTTGATGCAGCCCGACTTGCCCGAGCCGGTGGTGCCGGCGATCAGCAGATGCGGCATCCGGGCCAGGTCCGAGTACACCGGCTGCCCGTCGATGCCCTTGCCGAGCCAGACGGCGAGCGGGCTCGCGGGAGGCGGAATCTCACCGAAGATGTCGCCGAGCGTGACGAGGTTCGGCGTCAGGTTCGGTACCTCGACGCCAACCGCCTGTTTGCCGGGGATCGGCGCGAGGATCCGGATCTCGGTCGTCGCAAGCGCGTAGGAGAGGTCATCGCGCAGCTGCGCGACCTTCCCAACCTTGATCCCCGGGGCGAGCTGCAGCTCGTAACGGGTCACGCGCGGCCCGGAGATCTGCCCGATCACCGTCGCCTCGATCCCGAAGCTCGCGAGACACCCGAGCAGCGCCTCGGCGACGCGCCGGTTCGCCTCCCCGCTCGGGCCGGTCGTCGGGTCCGAACGGTGCAACAGCGACCGTTCGGGTAGCCGGTAGTCGGAGTTGCCACCGACCGAGACGGCCGCGAAGGCCGACTCCTGTGTCTCCTCCTCCGGCTCGGCCGGCGTCGCAAACGCCACCTCGAGCTGTTGTGGCTGCTGCAGGGGTGCCGCCCCGACGAGGTCCGGGTAGTCGTGCGCGGCGTCGACGGGCGGCTCGTGCAGGTGGAGCGACGGGAAGGATGAGGGTTCGAGCAGCGGCGGCGGCGCCGGAAGGGGCCGTGTGCGCACGCGGGCGCTGCGCTGGCTGTGCTCGCGACGCACCCGGTTCGAGACGCGATGGACGGCATGGCCGGAACGCTGGATCAAGGCGCCGACCGAGGCGCCGGTGAGGAAGAGCGTGCCGAAGAGTGTGGCGAGCACACCGAGGATCGTCGAGCCGGTCGATCCGACACCGACCGCGACGAACGATTCGAGCTCGCGGCCGACGAAGCCGCCGTGAGCCGACCCCAGCGCGAGCAGCAGCCCGAGGCTCGCGAGCACAAGCCCGAGCCGGAAGGGCGCAATCCTCACGAGTGCGTTGCGGGTCACGATCAGCGCGCCGAGCGGACAGGCAAGCAGCGGCAAGACGTACGCCGCCCAGCCGATCGCGCTGCGCACGGCGTGCGGAACCGGGCCGCCGTTGAGTCCGAACCAGAGCACGCAGGCAAGGAAGATCCCGACCGCGAGCAGGCCGAGCCCCGCGAGTTCGACGTCACTGTGGGCTCGCTTCCGTTTGCGCCGCTGCTGCTTGACGCGCGCAGGGGTTTTCGGCCGCGGCCGAGCGGCTGGCTTACGCCGTGCTTGTGCCATCCAGGCCTCTTCGTGGCGGCGCCTGATCCTCCTGCCCGGGCGCGCCCACGCGTCAGCCGAGCGAGGCGAGCCGCTCGGTCAGACGTTCGACGAACGTGCGCGCGTCGAGCCCGAAGCCGACGTTCGCGTTCGGCTCGACGCCGTCGGGCAACCGCCGCCAAGAGGCGTTCGTGCGGCCGCGGCCCTGCTCCCAACCGCAGTCGACCTCGACGAAGGCAGGTCGCAGCTCGAGCAGGTCGGGCCAGACGACATGGGCGACCGCGACGGGGTCGTGGAGCGGTGAGCCGTCGAGGTCCGTGTAGGCGACCCGGTGGAAGCGACCGTAGAAGTCAAGCAGCTCGGCGCTCAACCGTCCGACACGACCGACGCCGCGGAGCCGCTCGCGGTCGCCGTCACTGATCAGCGCCTGATGGGTGACGTCGAGTCCGACCATCGTCAGCTCGATCCCGCTCTCGAACACCCGCCGTGCCGCCTCCGGATCACTCCAGATGTTGAACTCTGCCGCAGGCGTGCGGTTACCCTCCCCCACTGCGCCTCCCATCAGCACGATCCGGCGGGGACGCGCGTCGGGCGCGAGCGCGAGGAGCAGCGCGATGTTCGTGAGCGGCCCGGTCGGGATCAGCGTCAGCTCGCCGTCACGCGCACGGATCGCGTCGGCCAAAAAGCTGACCGCGTGCTCCGGCCGGGCACGGCCCCGGGGCGGCGGCAGCGCGGGTCCGTCGAGCCCGCTCTCGCCGTGGACGTGCGGGGCGCCGGCATGGGCGCGCACGAGCGGGCGGTCGGCGCCCGCGGCGACGGGCACGTCCCCCCGCTCCGCGAACTCGAGCACGCGCAGCGCGTTCGCTGTCGTCTTGTCGAGCGACTGGTTGCCGGCTACCGTCGTCACTCCGACAAGCTCGAGCTCAGGCGAGGCGAGCGCGAGCAGCAGCGCGATCGCGTCGTCATGGCCCGGGTCGCAGTCGAGGATGACCGGCTCGGGTCGGCTCACTGCCAGGCCTCGAGCTGCGCAGCGGTCGGAAGGGCGTTCTGGGCACCAAGCCGGGTCGTCGCGAAAGCCCCGGCGGCGCAGGCCCGCTCAAGCGCCTGCTGCCGGGGGCGCCCTTCCAGCAGTGAAACGACGAGGCAGGCGGTGAAGGCGTCGCCCGCGCCGGTGCCGTCGACTACGTCGACCGCAGGTGCGCCGGCGCGTGCAACCTCGTGGCCGTGCTCGTAGAGCACGGCGCCCCGCGCCCCGTCGGTGACCGCGACGAGCGGCCCATCGCCGACGAGCTCATACTCGAGCCGGTTGACGACGAGCAGATCAGCGGGACAGGGGAGCGGCCGCGCCGGTGCGGCGTTGAGCGCAAAGAACGCGGCCTCGGCGGCGGCGGCGCTGACGACCTCGTCGGAGACCTCGAGCTGGCAGAGCACGGCGCCCTCGCAGCGGCGCGGCTCGAGCCTCGCGTTCGCGCCGGCGACGACGACGATCTCGGTCTCGCCGTCATCCCCGACATAGATCAGCGCGAGGCCGGTCTCCCCGGTGCGTGCGAGCTCGAGCCGGACGCCGGCAGCCTCGAGCCCGGCGAGCACGACCCCGGCGTGCTCGTCGTCGCCGACCGCACCGACGAGCGTCACCTGGGCGCCGAGTCGGGCCGCGGCGAGCGCCTGGTTCGCGCCCTTGCCACCTGGATGCCGCTCGAAACCGTGGGCGGCGAGCGTCTCACCGGGGCGGGGCAGGCGCTCGAGCCGCGCGACGAGGTCGAGGTTGATCGAGCCGACGACGGTGAGCTCGACGGGCAAGCCGACGCCCCCTGTTCAGGCCGCGAGCGAGCGGAGCTCGTCGCGCGCGGTGCCGAGCAGGTTGTCGCGAAGGTCGAAGAGCCCAGCCCAGAGCGAGCCCCGGTCGGGGGTCGCCTCGAAGCTGACGGCCGCCGAGAGGCCCTCGAGCGCCCTGATCAGCACGGCGAGTTCGAGGTAGACGGCGGCGACACGGTGGGGCGGCACCCTCACTCCGGCGCGAAGGAGCACCGGCTCCCAATCGACAAGCTCGGCCGGTCCCGGCTCGCCGAACCAGGAGCGACCCTCGGCTCGCTCGGGCTGGAGCTCAAGCAGGTAGCGCCCGAGGGGACGCTCGAGCGCGGCGAGCGCAGCGGCGACGCGTTCGGCCGAGCGGCGCAGCGCGAGCGTCCGCCGCAGCGGCGTCGCAGGCTCGGCATCGCCACGCGCCCAGCGTTCGAGCAGGCGGCAGAAGGCGAGCGCCGCAACCTCGAGCCCCGTCAGCTCGGTGATCAGGCGGCGGGCGGTGTGCCGGTCGCCAGCGTGGGCGTCGATCGCTTCGGCCCAGGCCGGTGCGCTCATACCTCGACGACCACAGGCAGGATCATCGGCCGCCGGCGGGTTCGGTCGTAGACGAGCTGGCCGATCCCGTCGTGGAGATGCTCCTGGATCAGCTTGATCTCCGAGATGTCATCTGCGAGCAGCTCGGCAACAATCTCGTTCGCCTCCGCGCGCATCTCCGCCATCAGCTCCTCGGACTCCGCGAAGCCGCGCGAGATCAGCTCGGGCGCCGCGGCGACCCCGTTGCTGAGCGTCGTCACGACGATCAGCACGCCGTCCTCGGAGAGGTGGCGGCGGTCGCGCAGCGCGACGTCGCTGATATCACCGACACCGAGGCCGTCGACGAAGGTGACACCGGCCTCGACGCGATCGACGATCGCGACCCCGGCCCGCGAGACCGAGACGACATCGCCGTTCTCGGCGATGATGATCCCGGCGGCGGGAACACCCGCGTCGGCCGCAAGCTGTGCGTGCGCGGCCTGCATGCGGTACTCACCATGGATCGGCATCACCGCACGCGGGCGGAGCAGGCTCAACATCGTGCGCAGCTCCTCGGCGCGCGCGTGACCCGAAACGTGGACGGCGGCATTCTCCTCGTGCAGCACCTCGGCGCCGCTGCGGGTGAGCCGGTTGATCGAGTCGTGCACACGCAGCTCGTTGCCGGGAACTGCCCGGGCGGAGATGATCACGGTGTCGCCGCGCGCGATCCGCAGCGACGGGTGGTCGTTGTAGGCGATCCGGGTCAATGCCGAGAGCGGTTCTCCCTGCGAGCCGGTGCAGAGGATCAGCTGGCGTTCGGGCGGCAGCTGGTCGAGGTCGACGGGCCGTACGAGCAGATCGTCGGGCGCCTGCACGTAGCCGAGGTTGCGCGCGATGTTCATGTTCTTGCGCATCGAGCGCCCGACGACGCTGACCGAGCGGCCGACCTCGAGGGCGACGTCGATCGCCTGCTGCATGCGGTGGATGTTGGAGGCGAACGAGGAGATCAGGACGCGGCCGTGACGGGCGGGAATGATCTGGCGGAAGGCCTGACCGACGACCCGCTCCGACTGGGTGAAACCCGGGCGCTCGGCGTTCGTCGAGTCACCGAGCAGCAGGTCGACTCCGCGGTTGCCGATCTCCGCGAGCTTGCCGACATCGGTGCGTAGCCCGTCGACGGGGGTCGAGTCGAGCTTCCAGTCGCCTGTGTGGAAGACGCGACCGGCCGGCGTCTCGAGGCAGATCCCAACCGCGTCGGGGACCGAGTGCGACATGCGCACGAGCTCCACGCCGAACGGCCCGAGCGTGAACGGCCCATCGTCGGGGGCGAGCTCCCGGAGCTCGGCGACGTGTAGGAGGCCGTGCTCGTCGAGCTTTGACTTGACGAGCCCGAGCGTGAGCCGCGTCGCGAGCACCGAACGCACCTTCACCTCGCGCAGCAGGTAGGGCAGCGCGCCGACGTGGTCTTCGTGGGCGTGGGTCAGGATCACGGCGAGCACGTCGCGGTCGCGCAGGTAGCCGAAGTCCGGGAGCACCAGGTCGACGCCGAGGTGCTCGTCGCGCGGGAAAGCGAGGCCCGCGTCGATGACGAGCGTCTGCCCGGCGAACTCGAACACGGTCATGTTCTTCCCCACCTCGCCGAGCCCACCGAGGGGAATGACACGGAGCTCCTGGTCACTCACGTGCTCAAGCATACGGGCGCTCGGCGTCGCCGCCGCACAGCCGCGGTGCGGGGCGCGCCAGCGGGCTCGCGACGCTAGGCGGCGACAGGAAGACCGAGCCGCTCGAGACAGGCGCGGATCCGGGTGAGCTCGGCGGCGGTCGGACCGACGAGCGGGAGCCGGTGGCCGCCCACCTCGTGGCCGAGAATCGTGAGTGCCGCCTTGACCGGGATCGGGTTCGTCGCGACGGTAAGGAGCTCGTAGGCCGCCGCGAGCTCGGCGTCGAGCGCTCGCGCCTGCTCGAACTCGCCGGCACGCGCTGCGCGCACCTGCTCGGCCACCTGGGGGCCGACGAGATGGGTGTGGACACAGATGCCACCGACCGCGCCCAGCTCGAGGAAGCGCTCGAGCAGCACGTCGTCGCCGGCGTAGAGTTCGAGCCCCGTCGCGATGATGTGGCGGGCCTCGGCGAGGTCGGCGACGGCCTGCTTGACAGCGACGACACCCGGAATCTCGGCGAGGCGAGAGATCGTCTCCGGCTCGATCCCGACGACGACACGGCTCGGAATGTTGTAGGCGATCAGCGGCCGGTCGGTCGCCTGCGCGATCGCCTCGAAGTGCGCGACGATCCCCGCCTGCGGCGGTTTGTTGTAGTACGGCGTGACGATCAGGAAGGCGTCGGCGCCGCGTGCGTGCGCCTCTTCGGTGAGCTCGACCGAATGCGCGGTGGCGGCGGTGCCGGTGCCGGCAACGACGCTGGCGCGCTCGCCGACAGCCTCGATCGCTGCCGAGACGAGCTCGAGCCGCTCGCTGTCGTTCAGCGTCGGGCTCTCCCCCGTCGTGCCCGCGACGACGATCCCATCGGAGCCGTGATCGACGAGGTGGACGGCGAGCCGCTGGAACGCGTCGAAGTCGACGGAACCGTCGGCGCGGAACGGCGTCACGATCGCGGTCAGGACGCTCCCGAGCACGCGCCTATCCTAAACGCTCCGTGCTGCCGTGAGGCGGACGCGTTGCTAGAGCAGCCGGTCGAGCCCGACCGTCAGCCCCGGCGGCAGCTCGGCGAGCTTGCTGAGCGCCAGCTCGACGCCGGGGACGAATGCCTCGCGTGAGCTCGTGTCATGGCGCAGGGTGAGCGTCTCGCCGGGGCCACCGAAGATCACGAGCTGGTGGGCGAGCAGCCCCGGGAGCCTCACCGAGTGGATCGGCGGGGTCCCGTGCATCAGCTCCGCGGTTGCGAGCGCCGTGCCCGAGGGCGCATCGCGTTTGCCCGCGTGGTGAAGCTCGATGATCTCGGCAGCCGCAAAGACCGCAGACGCCTCCCGGGCGAAACGCATCATCAGCACCGCCCCGAGCGCGAAGTTCGGCGCGTAGAAGACGGGCACTCCGGCGGCGAGGGCTGCCTCGGCGACCCCGGCCTGCTCCCAGCCGCTCGTGCCGATCACGCACGGCACGCCGGCGGCGAGTGCACGCAGCACGTTCGGGACGACCGCCTCGGGGACGGTGAAGTCGACGACCGCCTCAGCCTCCTGCTCGCTTCCGACGAGGAGGTGCCCGGAGGCGGTGAGCGCCGGGCCGAGGACCGAGCCGACACGGCCGGCCGCGCCGTGCAGCAGCACCCTCACCGCACCCTGTCCGCTCCGCTCATGCGGCCGCCGCGAGCGCCGGGCTGACCTGGTCGAGCGCGGCCAGGAAGCGCGCCTCGTTGGGCCCGATCGCGGCCGCCGAGAGCCGGCCCGGAGCAAGCAGCTCCGCGGCAAGCGCGCAGACGTGTTCGGCCTCGACCGCTTCGATCAACGCGAGCACCCGTTCGAGCGGGAGGATCTCGGTCTCGGTGATCAGCGACTTGCCGAGCCGCTGCATGCGGGTCGAGGTCGACTCGAGCGAGAGCAGCAGCCGCCCCTTGAGGTTCTCCTTGGCGCGACGGAGCTCCGCCGCACCGACGTTGCCGGCGGCCAGGTCGGCGAGCTGCTCGGCGGTGATCGCGAGCGCTTCGACGAGGTTGTCCTCACGCGTGCCGACGTAGATCCCGATCTGACCGGTGTCGGCGTACTGGGAGACGAAGCTGTAGACCGAGTAGGCCAGCCCGCGCCGCTCCCGGATCTCCTGGAAAAGCCGGGAGGAGGCTGAGCCGCCGAGGATCGCGTCGAGCACCGAGGCGGCGAAGCGGCGGGGGTCGGAGCGCGAGACGGCGGGAGCGCCGAGACAGACGTGGTACTGCTCGGTGTCCTTGCGCTGGAAACGCAGCCCCGGCTTGGGAGTTTTGGCGGCGACTGCGCGTGCCGGGCGGCGCCCGTCCGCTCCGAGCGTGCGACGGTCGACGGCACGCTGCACGAGCCCGACGAGCTCGTCATGGTCGACGCTGCCGGCGGCCGCGACGACGATGTTGCCCGGCTGGTACTGGCGGGCGTGGTAGCTGCGCAGCGCGCGCCGCGAGACGGTCGCGATCACCTCCGAGCTGCCGATCACACGTCGACCGAGTGGGTTGTCGCCGAAGACGGCTTCGCCGAGCAGGTCGTGGACGAGCTCCTGCGGGCTGTCTTCGTACATCGCGATCTCCTCGAGCACCACCTCCCGCTCCGCGTCGAGATCGTCGAAGCGGGGCGAGAAGACCATGTCACCCATCACATCGAGTGCCGTCTCGAGACCGGTGTCGGGCACACGCGCGTAGTAGACCGTGTGCTCGCGTGAGGTGGCGGCATTCAGCTCGCCGCCGAGCTCGTCGAAGAGCTCCGCGATCGCGAGCGCGCTGTAGCGGCTCGAGCCCTTGAAGAGCAGGTGCTCGATGAAGTGCGAGATACCGGCGCGGGTGGCGGTCTCGTCGCGCGAGCCTGTGCCGATCCAGTAGCCGGCTGCGACGGAACGCACATGCGGCAGCCGCTCGGAGATGACCCGCTCGCCCGAGGCGAGCTCGGTCTGCTGGAAACGTTGCACGCGCTGATCCTATGCGGCCGGGCTGTCGGCCCGGCGGCGGGCGAGGCGGCGCGCGGCTCCGGGGTGCGCGACGCGCGCCCCGGAGCCTCCTGCCAGGTCTCTGTCCTAGTCGCGGCGCGGGCCGCGCGGACGTCCGCCGCCGCCACCACTGCGGGCGCCGTCACGGGGCCGCTCGGGGCGAGGTTCCCGCGGCGGGGCATCCTTAGCCCGTTCGACGAGATCCTCGGGCGAGACGAAGCCGCCGTTTTCGTGCTTCTGGACGAGCTTGAGCCCGATCCGCCCGCGCGCCTTGTCTACCTCTTGCACGAGCACGTCGAGCACGTCGCCGCGCTGAATCACGTCCTCGATGTGGTTGACGCGACCGGGGCCGACGTTCGAGACGTGCAGCAGCCCATCGGTGCCCTTCTTGAGCTCGACGAACGCACCGAAATCGGTCGTCTTGACGACCTTGCCGGTGAACTCGTCGCCGACCTCGGGATCCTTGGTGAGCGCCCCGATCGCGGCGATCGCCGCGTCACCGTTCTCGCCGGAGGTGGCGTAGACGAGGATCGTCCCGTCCTCCTCGATGTCGATCTGGACGTCGTACTCGCTCTCGAGCGAACGGATCGTCTCGCCGCCCTTGCCGATCACCATGCCGATGTACTCGGGGTTGATCTGGATCGTCGAGATCCTCGGCGCGTGACCCGCGAGCTGCGTCCGCGGCGCGTCGATCGCTGCGAGCATACGGGCGAGAATCGCGACGCGTGCCTCGCGGGCCTGCGCGAGCGCCTGCTCCATGATCTCACGCGAGACGCCCGTGATCTTGATGTCCATCTGGAGCGCGGTGATCCCTGCCTCGGTGCCGGCGACCTTGAAGTCCATGTCGCCGAGATGGTCCTCGGCTCCCTGGATGTCGGTCAGGATCACGTAGTCATCACCTTCCTTGACGAGCCCCATCGCGATCCCCGAGACGGGCGCGGTGATCGGTACGCCCGCGTCCATCAGCGCGAGCGTCGAGCCGCAGACCGAGCCCATCGACGACGAGCCGTTCGACTCGAGCGTCTCGGAGACGACCCGGATCGTGTATGGGAAGTCGGCGGCCTCCGGGATCACGGCCTCGAGCGCACGCTGGGCGAGCGCCCCGTGGCCGATGTCACGACGGCGCGGCCCGGTCATCCGCCCCGTTTCGCCGACCGAGAACGGCGGGAAGTTGTAGTGGTGGATGTAGCGTCGGTCCTTCTCGAGGGAGAGGTCGTCGATCCGCTGTCCCTCCTTGGCGGTGCCGAGCGTGAGCAGCGACATGATCTGCGTCTGCCCGCGCGTGAAGAGCGCCGAGCCGTGCGTGCGCGGGCTGACCGAAACCTCGCAGGCGATCGCGCGGATCTCCTGCTCGGAACGCCCGTCCGGACGGCGCTTCTCGACGGCGATCTTGCGCCGCACGAGCGCCTTGTAGAGCGACTCGGCGGCCCGGCTGATGTACTGGCGGGTCAACGCGTCACGCGTTGTCGAGTCGCCGCCCGTCGCCGTCGGGAACGGCAGGGCGACGGTGTCGATGATCCGGTCGTAGAGCAGATGCTGCTTCGCCGACTTGAGTTCCTTGGAGTCCTGCTCGGCCTCGGTCAACGCGCGCAGGTCGGTCTCGAACTGCTCCCGCACCGGGCCCTCGACGGCTGCCGTCCGCTTCTTTTCCAGCAATGCCGCGAGCGAGCTGCGGGTCTGCACGTCCTTGACGATGTCAGCCTCGGTCGAGTCGATCGTCATCGGGCCGACCTCGCGTGCCTGGATCGTGTCGATCACCGCGGCGCCGTCGCCGAGCCCGTCACGGGCGATCGCCGCGGCGATCTCCTCGCCGTAGGCGGCGTCGAGCCGGGCGGTCACCTCGGGCTCGAGCCACTTGGGCTTGCCCGCCTGGCTGCGGAGCTGCTCCTGTGCCTCGCAGAGCCGGATGATCTCGCGGTGGGCAAGGTCAAGCGCCTCGAGCAGTGTCGCCTCCGGCACCTCGTCAGCGCCCGCTTCGACCATCGTCAACCCTTCCTTGGTACCGACGACGATCAGGTCGAGCGTGCTCTGCAACTCGGCCTGTTCGAGCGTCGGGTTGACGATCAGCTCGCCGTCGATCAGCCCGATCCGCACGGCGCCGATCGGCCCCAGAAACGGCATCGGCGAGATCATCAGTGCCGCGGAGACACCGTTGATCGCAAGGATGTCGTGCGCGTGCACCATGTCGGCGGAGAGCACCGTCGCGACGCACTGCACCTCGTTGCGGTAGCCCTTCGGCCAGAGCGGCCGGATCGGCCGGTCGATCATGCGCGAGGTCAGGATCGCCCGCTCGGTCGGCCGCCCTTCGCGCTTGAAGAAGCCGCCGGGGATCTTGCCGGCCGCGTACATCCGCTCCTCGACGTCGATCGTGAGCGGGAAAAAATCCGCTCCTTCGCGCGCTTCGGTCCGCCCCTGGGCGGTCGCCAGCAGCATCGTGTCGCCGGAACGCACGACGACCGCGCCGTCCGCCTGCTTGGCGAGCTTGCCCGTCTCGAACGTTATCTCTGTTCCGCCGACCGTAACGGCCACGGTGACAGGCGCCGACTGCTGCTCGGCTTCGACAATACTCATTCTCTCTTCCTCCACTGTGCTTGTGGAGGGTGGAGGCTTGAGTCAGCCCCGTGACCGTCGTGGGGCTCGCTCAAACTTCCACCCTCCGGGGGCTTTGGGAGCTAACGGCGCAGGCCGAGCTCCTTGATGAGGGCGCGATAGCCCTCGAGATCTTTCTTTTGCAGGTAGTTCAGGAAGCGGCGGCGGCGGCCGACGAGCTTCAGCAGCCCGCGACGCGAATAGTGATCCTTCGCGTGGGTGCGCAGATGCTCGGTGAGGCCGTTGATGCGCTGCGTCAGGAGTGCGATCTGCACCTCGGGCGAACCCGTGTCGGTCTCCGACTTCCCGAAGCGCTTCGCCGCTTCTTGTTTGTCTTCCTTGCTGAGGGCCATCTGTTACCTCCCGTTGAACGACGCCGGCGACCCAGCACGCCGCGCAAGGAAGACGCGCACGGCCGAGTCGTGGTCACTTCAAGCGTACCAAGCGGCCTGCGGGGCTGCGCCTCGCAGTACTGGTCGCGCGGTTCAGGGACGTACGGCGGCACTGGTCGCCGCGACGTCGGCGGCGATCTGGGCGACGAGCTCCGCCTCGTTCGCGAAGACGGCCTCGTCCCGCAGCCGCTGCCACAGCTCGACGACGACGCGCTCGCCGTAGAGGTCGCCCTCGAAGTCGAGCAGGAAAGCCTCGATGCGGCGCTCGGCGCCACCGTAGTGAGGGTTGACGCCGATCGAGACGGCCGCGCGGTGCCCGAGCGCCGAGCCGGCGTAGATGCCGTAGCCGGGCACGAGCAGGGTGGGCTCGGCCCGCAGGTTCGCGGTCGGGAAGCCGAGCGTGCCGCCGCGCGCGTCGCCGCTGACGACCGTCCCCTCCACCTCGACCGGCCGCCCAAGGAGCGTCGCCGCCGCGACGACGTCGCCGTCGCTGATCAGCCGCCGGATCCGGGAGGAGGAGATGTCGGGAATCAGTTCGACCGTCCGAGTCCGGATCCCGAGTTGCTCGAGGAGCGCGAGGTCGCCACCACGACGAGCGCCGAAGCGGAAGCCGGTAGCGGCGACCACGAGCTCGGCGCCGATCGCCGCGAGGTAGGAGCCAACGAACTCCTCGGGCGCGAGCGCGGCCACCTCGGGGGTGAACTCGACGACGAGCGTCTCGGCAATGCCGAGCTCGCCGAGCAGCTCGAGCCGCCGTTCGAGCGTCGCGAGCAACGCGACCTCGTGGCCGAGCACCTCGCGCGGGTGGGGATGGAAAGTGACGACGGTCGCTGTTGGTCCCGCGGCGACCACTTCGGCGAGCACCGCGCGGTGGCCGAGGTGGAGGCCGTCGAAAGTGCCGACCGCAACCGCGCGGCTTCGCCGCTCGAGCTCGCCGGGGGAGTGAACGACCCGCATCAGGCGGGGCGGCCGCTCGGCTCGCGCTCGGCCGCAAGCACTTGCGCGATGACGGGCTCAGCAACGCGAGCACGGGCCTGCTCGGGCAGTGCGGTGAGCGCCGCGGCTGCGGAAAGGATCGTCTCGGGGTCGGCGTCCTCGACGCGGAAGGGGCCGACGGCGGTGCGTCGCAGCTCCGTGCAGTGCCCTCCGAGCGCCTCTGCCAGGGCACGCACATAGGTGCCCGAGCTGACGTGCAGCGCGAGTTGCAGCTGCCCTCCGTCGACGGCGAGCACGTCGAGCGCGTAGACGTGCGAGCGCCGAAGCGGCATCGCAGCCGGGGCAGCGCCGCGCCGGGCGAGCCGGTATGCACGCTCACCGTCGATCTTGACGGCGGAGAAGGCGGGTACCGGGAGTTCGATCTCGCCGCGCAGCTGCTCGAGCGCGGCAGCCAGCTCCGTGCCCGCAAGCGGCGGATGGGTCTCGGAGCGCTCGCCTTCGCGATCGCCCGTCGTCGTCGTGGCGGTCAGGTCGATCTCGGTCACATAGCGCTTGTCGAGCCCGACAAAGCAGGGCGCGAGCCGGGTCGCGAGCCCGGAGAGCAAGACAAGGAGCCCGCTCGCGAACGGGTCGAGCGTCCCCGTGTGCCCGGTCCGGGCCCCGGTGCGGCGGCGCAGCTCGGCGACGAGCGCGAACGAGGAGGGCCCGCTGGGCTTGTCGAGCAGCACGACCCCGACCGGGCTAGCTGCCCGTGGCGGCATCTCCTCCCCCCTCCGCTGCCTGCGCAGCGAACGCGCCGCAGATGAAGGCGGTGATGTCGTCGAACGACTCGTCGCTCGAGAACCCTGCGGCCTGGCGGTGACCGCCGCCGCCGCGCTCACGCGCGATCGCCGAGACATCGATCGCCTCGCTCGAGGAGCGCAGCGATACGCGCCGCGCCGGCCCACCGGCGGCATGGATCGGCTCGCGCATCAGCGCCACGACCTGGGTGCCCTCGGTCTGGCGGAGAATGTCGATGATCCCGTCGGCGAACGGCTCCTCTGCCTCGAGCTCGGCGAAGTCGGAGGCGTACAGATGCGAGACGAGCACCCGGCCTTGGGCGTGCAGCTCGGCGCGGTCGAGCGCACGCGCCAGCAGCTTCAGCTTGGGGAACTGCACCGTCTCGTAGACGTAGCGGAAGATCGCGTTCGGGTCCGCACCGGCCTCGGCGAGCTGGGCGGCGAAGCGGAGCGCCTTGGGCGTCGTGTTGGCGTACTGAAAGCGGCCGGTGTCGGTGACGAGCCCGACGTAGAGCGCCTGGGCGATTGCGGGGTCAAGCGGCACTTCGAGCGCGCAGAGCAGGTCGCCGATGATCTCGGCGGTCGAGGAAGCGTCGGCGACGACGAGGTTGACGCTGCCGAACCGCGAGTTGTCGTGATGGTGGTCGACGTTGATGACGCGAGCGGCCTGCGCGAGCAAGGCCGGGTCGGGGCCGAGCCGACGGGCGTTCGCGCAGTCGACTGCGAGCAGGACGCGCGTGTCGAGGTCTGCGGGCGGGAGGCGCAGCACCTGTGCAAGCGGGAGGAACGCGTACTCCGCCGGGAATGCGAGGTCGCCGCTGAGCTGCATCAGGACATCCTTGCCGAGCGCCCGCAAGCCGAGCGCGACGCCGAGCATCGATCCGAGCGCGTCGCCGTCGGGGCTCTCGTGGCTGACGACGAGGTAGCGGTCATAGGCCCGCAGGGCCGTGACAACTGCGTCGAAGTCAGTCGGTGTCGCTGTTTGCTCCAGGCTCATCGTTGGGTCCCTCAGGGGCGAGCTCGTCGATCAGCTTCGTCAGCTGCACGCCGTGCTCGACGGTCGGATCGTATTCGAAGACGAGTCTCGGTGTCCGCTTGAGACTGAGCTCGCGCGCGAGCCGCAGCTGCAGCACCCCCGTCGCGGCGTCAAGCGCCGCAAGCGCGTGGCGACGGCGTTTGGCATTACCGAACACCGAGACGTATACCCGCGCGTCGTGCAGGTCGGGCGAGACGGTGACGCCGGTGACGGTCACGATGCCGATCCGCGGGTCCTTGAGCTCGCCGATCGACTCGGCGACGACCGCGCGGACCGAGCGGTTGACCCGTCGCATCCGCTGCCTCACGATCGCCTCGGGGTCACACCGGCAACTCGACGAGGCATCGTTTGCGGCGTGCCTGGCTCGGCTCGAAGGGCACATTGCATCGGTTCGACTCTAGCTCCGCCGGGGCGGCTCGCCCGGCTGCTCAGTCGTCGTCTTCGGGCGCGACCAACACGAGTCGGGCCGAGACCAGCACCCACTCCTGCGAGGCGAGCCACTGTTCGGCGCGCTCGGCGAGCGTCTGCGCCTCGCGCTCCTCGCGCGTGACGAAGGCTGCTGTGAGGCCGCAGCGTTGCCAAAGCTCGTGATACGCGACCTCGGCCACCGCGGCGCCGAAGCGGTTACGCAGCTGCGCCTTCGCAGAGGCGACGTAGCTGCGCTTGCCTTTGAGCGAGGCGACGTCGGGAAAGTGCAGCTCGACGGCGAGGATCGCGACGTGGCCGGGCACGGTCGCTGCGTGCGCGCCTGCCTAGGCGTCGCCGGCGGGGGCCGGCGCGGAGGGGGCGTCCTCGAGCGAGGTGCGCTCCACCTCGCGGGTCTCGTAGACCTCGAAGATGTCGCCGTCACGCAGGTCGTTGAAGCCTTCGAGCAGGATCCCGCACTCGAAGCCTTCGCTCACTTCACGGACGTCGTCCTTGAAGCGTCGGAGCGCGGCGATCGTTGTCTCGTGGATGCGCGCACCGTCACGGAAGATCCGTACCCGCGAGCCGCGGCGGACGATCCCGCTCGTGACCATGCAGCCGGCGATGGTGCCGAGCCGCGAAACCTTGAAGAGCGCCCGAACCTCGACCTCGCCGATCACTGCCTCGGTGGCGACGGGCGAGAGCATCCCCACGAGCGCCTGCTCGATCTGCTGGGTCAGCTCGTAGATCACGCGGTACTGGCGGATCTCAATCCCCTGCCGCTCGGCGAGCTGGCGGGCCTCGCTCGAGGGTCGCACGTTGAAGCCGATCACCATCGCGTTCGACGCCGCCGCGAGGTTGACGTCGTTCTCGGTGATCCCGCCGACCCCGGTGTGGATGACGTTGACGCGCACCTCGGGGTGGTCGATTTTGGCGAGCTCGCCGCTGATCGCCTCGAGCGAGCCCTGCACGTCACCCTTGAGCACGATGTTGAGGTCCGCCACTCCGCCCGCCTGGAGCTGCTCGAACAGCTTCTCGAGCGAGACGCCGCGGCTCGCCTGCTTGGCGAGCGACTCGCGCCGCAGCCGCTCGCCGCGCTGCTGGGCGAGCTCCCGCGCGCGGCGGTCGTTGTCGACGACACGGCCGAGCTCGCCCGCCGGGGGCGGTTTGTCGAAACCGAGGATCTCGACCGGGTCGCCCGGGCGGGCAGCGTCGATCCGCTCGCCGCGGTAGTCGTAGAGGGCACGAACCCGGCCCCAGGCGTCGCCGGCGACGATCGCGTCGCCGACCTTGAGCGTGCCGCGCAGGACGAGCATCGTCGTGACCGGGCCGCGGCCGATGTCAAGCCGTGACTCGATGATCGGGCCCGACGCCTGTGCGTTCGGGTTTGCGGTCAGCACGAGCTCGAGGTCCGCGACGAGCAAGATCTTCTCGAGCAGCTCGTCGAGGTGCTCGCCGAGGCGCGCCGAAACCTTCGCTACCTGCGTCGTGCCTCCCCACTCCTCCGGGTTGAGCCCCTGGGCGGCGAGGTCGGAGAGCACCCGGTCGGGATTGGCGTCGGGCAGGTCGATCTTGTTGACGGCCACGACGATCGGAACGTCGGCGGCCCGCGCGTGCGAAATCGATTCGAGCGTCTGCGGCATCACGCTGTCGTCGGCGGCGACAACGAGCACGGCGATGTCGGTGACCTTGGCGCCCCGGGCGCGCATCGCCGTGAACGCCTCGTGGCCCGGCGTGTCGAGGAAGGTGATGCGGCGACCGTCGATCTCGGTCTGGTAGGCGCCGATGTGCTGGGTGATCCCCCCTGCCTCGGTCTCGACGACGGCGGTCTTGCGGATCGCGTCGAGCAACGTCGTCTTGCCGTGGTCGACGTGACCCATGATCGTGACGACCGGCGGGCGCGATTCGAGCGAGGCGTCGTCGTCGTCGTAGCTTTCGGGCTCGACGTCCTCCTCGCCGGCGTGGCGGATCGTGACCTCGCGCTCGAGCTCCGCGGCGATCAGCTCGACCTCCTCGTCGGTGAGCGTCTGGGTCGCCGTCTTCATCGAGTTGAGCTCCATGAGCATCTTGATGATCTGTCCCATCGGGACACCGAGTGCCTGCGAGAAGTCCCGCAGGGTCACCCCCGACTCGACGGTGACCGGACCGCTCGGCGGCGCGACCTCGCGCGGCGCCTTCGGTCCGCGCTCGACCGCGCGGTCGCCGGGGCGGTGCCGTTGGCCGGCGCCGGGGCGACCGGTGCCGCCCTCGATGACGACGCGGCGACGCCGGTTTCCGGGGCCGCCGCCACCTCTAGGCCGTATGGGTCTTCCGCCGGGCATCTTCTAAGTGTAGAGGCGTTCGAGCCCTGGCCCGACGCGGACGGTGCGTCGTAGCGCACGATTGAAGGAACGGTGGGCGTGAGCGCGCTCGAAGCAGACCAGGCGACGGCAGGTATAGGCGCCCCTGCCGGGCCCGGGGCCGGGGACGAGCTCGTCCTCTTCGGCGTGAAAGCGAACGAGCCGCTGCTGCGCCTGCTTCTGGCCACAGCCAACACAGGTGCGGATCGGCTCAGACTTCGCCATCCGCCTCCTCGTGACGCGGCACGTGCACGATCGGCACACCGTCGTCGGGGTCGTCGGTGACGCGTGTCGGTGCGGGGCCGCCGCTCTCGAGCGTCAGATCCTCGCCGCTCACCGGCACGTCGCCGGGACCTGCCGGGAACACATCGTCGCTGGGCTCGGGGAACTCGGCGGCGTCCTCGGTGACCGACTCGGGTTCGGCGACGTCGGAGAGCCGTTCGAGCTCGGGTTCCTCCTCGGTGACGATCGGGTTGACCTCTGCATCGGGCTCGTGCAGCGCAAGCTCCTGGTGGGCGGGCACGCCGCAGTAGCGTGAGCCCGGCAGCGACGCGTTCGGGCAGCGCTTGCCGTTCGAGAGCACGGCGCTACAGCGCCCGGAGAAGTCGCCCTCCTCGCCGTTGTCGCCGCCGAAGGCTGCCTCCGCCTCCTGCTGGGCGAACTCGGAGTCGCTGACGATGTCGATCTTCCAGCCGGTGAGGCGGTGCGCGAGCCGCGCGTTCATGCCCTCCTTGCCGATCGCGAGCGCGAGCTGGTCGTCGGGGACGACGACCGTCGCCTCCTTGCCGGCGTCGTCGAGGTAGACCTCGCGGACGCGAGCGGGCGAAAGCGCCTTGGCGACGAAGCGGGCCGGCTCGTTGTTCCAGGGGATGATGTCGATCTTCTCGCCTCGCAGCTCGGAGACGACCATGCGGACGCGCGAGCCGCGCGGGCCGACGCAGGCGCCGACCGGGTCGACGCCTGCGGCGTGCGACTCGACCGCGATCTTCGAGCGGTAGCCGGGCTCGCGGGCGACGCCACGGATCTCGACGAGGCCATCGGCGATCTCCGGCACTTCGAGCTCGAAGAGCGTCTTTAATCAGTTCCGGGTCGCGGCGGGAGAGAATCACCTGTGGGCCCTTGGTACCGGTCCGCACCTCGGTGATCACGGCCTTGATCCGCGAGCCCTGCTCGTACCGTTCGCCGTCGACCTGCTCGGAGCGCGGCAGGAGTGCCTCGACCTTGCCGAGGTCGACGAGGACGTTGTTGCGGTCGCCAGCCTGCTGGACGATCCCGGTCACGACCTCGCTGACGCGGTCGATGTACTCGTCGTACATCATTTCGCGCTCGGCCTCGCGGATGCGCTGGAGGATGACCTGCTTGGCGGTCTGCGCGGCGATGCGACCGAAGTTCTCGGGCGTGACATCCTCGCGCTGCATCAGCTCCTCGGGCACCTCCGACCAGTCGACGTCGAGATCGTCGTCGGAAAGCAGCGTGTGATTCTTCTCGCCTGTTTCCTCCTCGATCCGCTCGAGCTCGTCAAGCGCGCGTTCGCGCGCGTCGTCGAGCAGGCGTCGCTCGAGGTCGGCCGGAAGCTCGATCGCAAAGACCCGGAAGTCGCCGGCGTCGTCGAGTTCGACGGTCGCATGCCGGGACGCGCCCGGTGTCTTCTTGTAGGCCGCGAGGAGCGCGTCCTCCAGCGCCGAGACGAGCGTCCCGGACTCGATGCCCTTTTCGCGTTCGATCTCCCGAACAGCTTCGACGATCTCCTGGCTCATCCCCCACCTACCCTTCGTCGATCAGATTGGCCCGCACGATCGCGTCGTACGGTATGTCGACCGGTTCGCCGGTCACGGGTGCAAAGGTGAACGAGCGTTCGGCGGCGCCGGTCACCTCGCCGGAGCTGCGGCCGCCGTCGGTCTTAAGGCGAATCCGGCGCCCGATCGCCCGCTCGAAGTGAGCGCGTGAGCGCAGCGGGCGCTCGAGTCCGGGCGAGGAGACCTCGACCGAGTAGCGGTCGAGATAGGGCCGCAGCACGCCGCTCACCTGCTCGCAGAGCGCGTGGTCGACGCCGCCGGGCGCGTCGACGTAGACGCAGAGACGCTCGCGCCCACCGAGCTCGACGGCGAGCACTTCGACGCCAGGGAGCGCCTGGGTAACCGAGCGGGTCACTTCGCGGTGCAGCTGCTTCTCCTTGTCGTGGACGGTCGCCATCACAAAAAATGGGCGCGACGCGCCCATTTCGACTTGCCCGAAATGTGGTACCCGGAAGCTTAGCAAACCCGCTCGCAAACGAGCCCGATTTCGGTCCCTTTCTGGCGGGGATATTCGCTCGTGCGGAGTCAGGCGGTGTCGCCCTCGGCGAGGGCCTCGTCTGCCGTGTCGCTTGCCGAGAGCCGGGGGCGTGCGTGGCGCGCGTAGCGGGCGCTGCTCGGATCCATCGAGGCGGCGAGCCGGTAATGCGTGTTCGCCTCGGACTCCTGGCCCTGCTGCTCCAGTGTGCGTCCGAGTGCGTAGTGGGCATAGGGGTCGGTCGGCGAGAGCTCGAGCAGCGCCCGGAACTCGGCTTCGGCCTCGGCGAAGCGTCGGATCCGGAAGTAGGCGATCCCGAGCGCCTCGCGGATCGACGCCTCACCGGGCGCGAGCCGCCGGGCCTTCTCCAGCGGCACCGTCGCCTGGGCGCTCATTCCCTTGCGCAGCCTGCGACGGCCCTCCTGGTAGAGGTCGTAGACCTCGCTCATCCCGCCGTCGCCAGGCGTTCGACCTCGTCGAGAATCGCCGCCGCCACCATGGGCTTGGAGGCGCGGGCGACACGCCTCTCGCCCGCGCCTGAGATCAGCACGACCTCGTTGGCCTCCGACTCGAAGCCGATGTCGTCGCGACCGATGTCGTTGTAGACGACGAGGTCGGCGTTTTTAGCGGTGAGCATCGTCCGCTTGCGCTCGAGCCCCTGCTCGCCGAGTTCGGCGCCGAAGACGACGAGGAGCTCCCCGGCACGCTTGCGCTCGCCGAGCCGGCGCGCGATGTCGACGGTAGGAAGAAGCTCGAGACTCCAGCCAGCGTCGTCCTTGGCGCGCTTGCCTGCGAGCGTCGTCGCCGGCGCGAAGTCGCCGACGGCGGCAGCAAGCAACGCGATATCGATGTGCTCGAGCGCAAGTGCCGCGTCGAGCATCGACGCAGCCGTCGGAGTCAGCACGAGCTCGACGCCGGGCGGCGGCGTGACGGTGAGGTTGGCGGCGAGCAGCACCACCTCGGCACCCCGGCGCTGGGCTTCGGCGGCGAGCGCGACGCCCATCCGCCCTGAGGAACGGTTGCCGATGAAGCGCAGGGCGTCGAGCGGTTCCCGTGTGCCGCCCGCGGTCACGAGCACGCGGCGCCCTGCGAGGCTCGCAGGAGCAAGCAGCGCAAGTGCGCGGGCAGCGATCGCCTCCGGCTCTGCCATGCGGCCCAGCCCCCACTCCCCCTCGGCGGTCTCGCCGTCGCACGGGCCGACGAACTCCACGCCCCGAGCCCGCAGGGTCTCGAGGTTCGCATCAGTGGCGGGGTGCGCCCACATACGCGGGTTCATCGCCGGCGCGATCAACAGCGGCCCGCGGTGGGCGAGCGCCGCCTCGGTCAGCAGGTTGTCGGCGAGACCGTGGGCGAGCTTCGCGAGCGTATTGGCCGTGCAGGGCGCGACGACGAGCAGGTCGCCCTCGACCAAGTGGGCGTAGAGGTCGTCGCCGGCCGGGCGGCGGGCGAGTGCTTGAAAGGTGCGGGCCGAAACAAAGCGCTCGGCGCCGGGCGTCGGCAGCGGCACGACCTCGTGCCCGGCCTTGACGAAGAGCCGAACGAGCTCGCACGCCTTATAGGCGGCAATGCCGCCGCTCACACCGACCAGGATGCGGCTCACGCGCTCAAGTGTGCCCGGGCGCCACGCGGCGCGTCAGACGACTAGGCCGCGGGGCGGCGGTAGTCGTAGCTGATCTTGCCCTCGGCGATCTCCTCGAGCGACATCGTCAGGTAGTTCTTCGACCGGGAACGCACGAGCGGCGGGGCGAACTCGTCGAAGGTTCCCTCCCCGAGCTGATGGTGATAGTTGTTGATCTGCCGTGCCCGCTTGGCAGCGACGATCACGAGCGCATAGCGCGAGTCGACTTGGCCGAGCAGCTGATCAATGCGAGGGTGAACCATCTCCGCGGTCATCGTAGCGGTTCGTTGCCGAGCGCGCGCGAGACGATCGCGATGCACTCCTCGCCGGCACGCTCCCGGTCGTCGTTCTCGACGACGTGGTCGAAGCTCTGCGCCAGCTCACGCTGCTCGGCGGCGAGCGCGATCCGCTCGTCGATCTGGCCCGAGCTTTCAGTGGCGCGCGCGCGCAGGCGGCGTTCGAGCTCGGGCAGTGGTGCGTCGACGAAGATCGTGATCGCCTCCGGCGTCCCCCGGGCGACCGCGAGCGAACCGTTGAGCTCGAGCTCGAGCAGCGGCACCGAACCGGCCTGGGCGATCCGCTCGAGCTCGCGGCGCAGCGTGCCGGAGCGTTGGCCCCAGGGAAAGCGGTGGTACTCGAGGAACTCTCCGTGCGCGAGGCAGCGGTCGAACTCGTCGTCGCTGATGAACCAGTAGTCGACGCCGTCGACCTCGCTGGGACGACGGGGTCTCGTCGTCGCCGAGACTGCGAGGGCCAGCCGCGGTATCCGTTCGAGCAGGATCTTGACCATCGTCCCCTTGCCGGCACCCGAGGGGCCGGTGAGGATGAAGACCGGCGTCTTACCGGTTGAAGAGGGCAATCAGTTCTTGCCGCTGGCGATCGGACAGGCCGCCGACGGTCTTCGACTGGCTGATCCGGCACTGGTTGAGCATCCGTGCTGCCTTGACACGCCCGAACTTCGGAATCGCGAGCAGCATGTCGAAGACCTTCGCGGTGGAAACGAACTCCGGTGGATCGCGCAGAATCTGCTCGATCGAAACCTCACCCGACTTCAGATCCTTCTTCAACTGGGCGCGCCGGACGCGGATGTCGTTGGCTCGTTTGAGTGCCTCCATCCGCTGGTCGAGAGACCTGACAGGAGCTTGTACTTGCGACCCGGACGGCACCATGAGGGCCGCATACTAACACCCTTACGGTGGCGTGCAAGCGCGCATCGTTTGCGCCAGTTGTCTTAGATGACAACGTCCGCGTGCGCAACGCAAAACACGTCTTCCAGAGTTCCGAAACTGCCCCCGTCGAGTTCGGCCGCGAGCTCGCTGCGAACGCGTCGAGGCGCGTCTGGATCGGCGAAGAGAGCAGTGCCGAGCGCGACATGGGTCGCGCCGCAGGCGACGAACTCGAGCACGTCGCGGCCGTTGCGCACGCCACCCATGCCGACGATCGGCAAGTCGCTGACAGCGCGCGCCGCGTAGACCGCCGCGAGGGCGATGGGTTTCAGTGGTGTACCCGAGTAGCCGCCGACCGTGCGTGCGAGGCGCGGTCTCAGCCGCTCGTCGAGCACAAGCCCTCGCACCGTGTTGATCAACGTCAGCCCGTCGGCGCCGGCGGCCTCGACCGCCTGCACGAGTGCCCCGAGGTCGCCCGTCGCCGCCGAGAGCTTGGCATAAAGGGGCGCTGCCGTGACCGCCCGGCAGGCCGCGACGATCTCGGCGGCCGACTCCGGCGCCTCGTCGACATTCGGGCAGGAAAGGTTGAGCTCGATCGTGACGTCCGCGAGTGCGGCGCACGTCTCTGCGTATTCGGTGGCGGCGAAGCCCCCGACCGAGATCCAGAGCGGCAGGCCGAGCGTGCGCAGTGCGGGCAAGGTCTCCGCGAGAAAGCGGTCGCGCCCGGGGTTGGCGAGGCCGATCGCGTTGAGCATCCCGCTCTCTGTCTCGGCGATCCGGATCGGCGGATTGCCGTCGCGCGGCTCGGGGGTGACCGTCTTTGAGACGAAGCCGTCGAGCGCGCCCGCCACCTCGGGCGCCACGAGTGGGTCCAGGCAGCCGCTCGCGTTCAGGAGAAGCACAGCACGGGTCCCTCGATACAGAGCCGCTCGAGCTTGCCGTCGAGCTGGACGACGCAGCCGTAGCAGGCTCCGTAGCCGCAGGCCATCGGCGCCTCCCAGGCGAGCTGTGCGCCGGGCCAGTTGTCGCGCACCACCGTGAGCATCGGCTCGGGGCCGCACGCGAGCAGGTCGTGACCCGGCGGGATCACCTCGGTCACGAAGACCGGATCGAGGACGACCTCCGCTCGGGGCACGAGCGCCGCCGCCTCTGCATGCGCCGCGCTGCGGAAGCCGAGCAGCGCGGGCGGCGCCCCGAGCGCGGCCGAAAGGTAAGGGAAGGGTGCGACGCCGATCCCGCCGCCGACGAGCAGCGGGCGCGGCACGTCGAGGCGGTAACCGTGCCCAAGCGGGCCGAAGACGGCCAACTCGTCCCCGCGCTCGAGCCGCGCGAGCGCCCGAGTGCCTCGGCCGACGGGGTCGATCAGGAAGCCCAGCTCGCCGACGGGAGCGAGGCTGAGCGAGAGCGGCCGCGGCAGGGGACAGCCCGGTGCCTCGAGCATGAAGAACTGGCCCGGCACGCCGGGGTCGAGCCCGCCTCGCGTCAGCCGGAGCAGCGTATAGGCGCCGATCTGCTCCTTCGCCGAGACGCGCAGCCGCTCACGCCTGCGCACGACCCTCCTCCCCGCGCGCACCCACCGCTCGCGCCTGCCGCGCGGCTCCCGCGCCGTCCTGCGGGCTCACGCCTCGAAGGCGACGCGGCCCGCGGCCAGGGTCAGGAGCACCTTCCCTCGCAGCGTGTTGCCGAGTAGCCACGAGTTCGCCGAGCGTGAGCGGAACCGCTCCTCACGAACGCGCCAGCTCGCCGTCGTGCTCAGCAGTACCAGGTTCGCCGGCGCACCGACCTCGACACGCGGCCGCTCAAGCCCGAAGATCCGGGCCGGGCCGGCCGACATCCGTTCGAGCAACGTCGCGAGCGAGAGCAGTCCCGGTTCGACGAGCGAGCTGTAGAGGGCAGCGAACGCCGTCTCGAGCCCCGTGACGCCGAAGGGTGCATCCTCGAAGGGGACATCCTTCTCTTCGCGCGAGTGCGGCGCGTGGTCCGTCGCGATTGCGGCGATCGTGCCCGCAGCAAGCGCCGAGATCAGCGCCGCCCGGTCCTCGCTTGTGCGCAACGGCGGATTCATCTTCAGGTTCGCGTCGAGCGACCGCACGGCCTCATCGGTGAGACAGAGATGGTGGGGCGTCACCTCCGCGCTCGCGGAAACACCCGCGGCCTGGGCCGCGGCGAGCAGGTCGATCGACTCGCGCGCGGAGAGGTGCATCAGATGGAGCGGCTGGCGGGTGTCGGCGGCAAGCGACAGTTCGCGGGCGACTCCGAGGCTCTCACCGAGCGAGGGCCAGCCGCCGAGGCCGAGCTCTGCCGAGACGGCGCCCATGTGCATCTGCCCGCCCTTCGTCAAGCTGAGCTCCTCGCAGTGGAGTGCGAGCGGCCTGCCCGTGATCGCGTTGTACTCGAGCGCGCGCCGCATCAGCCCCCGCCGTCGCGACCGGGCGCCCGTCGTCGGTGAACGCCGCGGCGCCGGCATCGGCGAGCTCTCCCATTTCGGTCAGCTGCGTCCCCTGCTGACCGACCGTGATCGAGGCCGCGAAGCCGACGGGCACTTCCGCCTCGGCGGCCGCGCGGGCTCGGAGCCCACCGAGCAGACTCGCGTTGTCGACGACCGGGGCGGTGTTTGGCATCGCGATGATGGCGCAGTAGCCGCCCGCCGCCGCCGCTGCCGTACCCGAAGCGATCGTCTCCTCGTCCTCGCGTCCCGGTGTTCGCAAGTGCACGTGCGGGTCGATGAATGCCGGCGCCAGCACCTGGCCCTCAGCGTCGATCACCCGGTGGCCGTTGGCGGCAAGATCGGTTCCGAGCTGGCTGATCGTGCCCCCGTCGATCCGCACGTCGAGCACGGCGTCGATGCCCTCGACCGGGTCTACGACGCGGGCGCGGCGAAGCACCAGGTCGTCGCTGCCCGAGCGCCCGACGAGAATCATGCGACCTCGATCGTCGAACTGACGGCCACCGGCCCGGTCGTGAGCAGGTCGTAGAGCACCGCCATCCGTATCACGAGCCCTGCGCGGACCTGATCGACGACGAGCGCGGCCTCGGAGTCGGCGACGCGTGCATCGATCTCGACGCCGCGATTCATCGGCCCCGGATGCATCACCCGCTGGCCCGGTCGCAAGCGCTCCGGCGTGACGCACCAGCGGGCGCTGTACTCGCGGAGCGAGGGCACATAGTTGGCGCCCTCTTCCATCCGTTCCCGCTGCATGCGCAGCACGTAGACGATGTCGGCGTCGGCGATCGCTCCGATGTCGTAGTGCACCTCGGCGAGCTCGGCTGGCAGCAGCGGCGGCGGGCCGACGAGCACGACGCTGGCGCCGACAAGCGTGAGTGCCTGGATCAGCGAGCGCGCGACTCGCGAGTGCAGGACATCGCCCACGATCGCGACGCGCACACCCTCGAGGCGGCCGAGCGAAGCCTCGATCGTGTAGAGGTCGAGCAGCGCCTGCGTCGGGTGCTGGTGCTTTCCGTCCCCGGCGTTGACGACGTGCGCGTCGGTCGCGGCCGCGAAGAAGCTCGCAGCCCCGATCTGCGGGTGACGGATCACGATCACATCCGGGTCGTAGGCAGAGAGCGTGAGCGCCGTGTCACGCAGCGACTCTCCCTTCTCGACGGAGGAACCCGATGCCTTGATCGAAAGCGTGTCAGCCGAAAGCCGCTTCGCCGCGAGCTCGAACGAGGCCGAGGTGCGCGTCGAAGACTCGTAGAAGACATTGATCACCAGGCGGCCGCGCAACGTCGGCAGCTTCTTGGTGTCGCGCTCCTGTGAGAGGGCGAAGGAACGAGCTGTCGAGAGCAGTCGCTCGAGGTCGTCCTGGCCGAGGTCGGCGATCGAAAGCAGATGGCGACGGGCGGGGGTCGCTGGAGGGCGCAGCTCACCGGGCACGAGTTGGAGAGGCGTACGCTCGCTCATAGCTCGTTCTCCTCCCGCTCCTCGAGCAGCAGCACCTCGTCGATCTCGTCGACCTCCACGAGCTGCACCTGTACCCGCTGCTCCCTGGCCGTCGGGAGGTTCTTGCCGACGTAGTCGGGGCGGATCGGAAGCTCGCGGTGACCCCGGTCGGCGAGCACCGCGAGCTGGACGCGTGCCGGGCGGCCGTAGTCGAGCAGCGCATCGATCGCGGCGCGGATTGTTCGCCCGGTGTAGAGCACGTCGTCGACGAGGATGACGGTGCGGCCTTCGAGGTCGAAGTCGAGCTTGGTGTCCCGGACGAGCGGCTGGCGTCGCCGCGGTGAGCGGCCGTCTCGCACGGCGACATCGTCGCGGTGGAAGGTGATGTCGAGCTGACCGAGGTCGAGCTCGACGCCGTCGCGCTCGGCGATCAGACGGCGCAGACGTTGCGCGAGCGGAACGCCGCGGCTATGGATCCCGACGAGCGCGACGTTCTCGAGCTCCTCGTTGCGCTCGATGATCTCGTGCGCCATTCGGGTGAGCGTCCTGCCGATCGCTTCCTGATCAAGGACGACCCGCCCGCGGGGTCTGACTGAGTGCTGGTTCACCGTGCTCCTTTCCGGCCTCACTGGACCGAGTTAAGGGGGGTGTGTCGGCACGACACGGTACCGGAGCGGCTGGACGGCGTCCATCGACTTGACGACGCTGCCGCGCGAGCTCAGCGTGAGGCGGCTACGAGCAACCAGTCGAAGTGATACGCGAGCTCAGCGGGAAGCTCTCGCTCCGCCTGCTCGAGACCGGCGGCGTACTCGTCCGGGTCGAGCAGCGCGAAGGTCGAATACGCCTGACCGCGAATCACGCCGAGCGCGTCCGCGCGTGCGAGCGTCCGCTGCTGGCGAAGCTCCTCGACCTGCACCGTCGCGAACCCCGCCTGTGTGAGCTCAGCGTTGAGAAGCTCACGGGTCGGGAAGCGGGCCGCATCGATTGCCGGTACCGACGGAAAGAAACGCGCGAACCAGATTTCACCAAAGCTTGCGGGATCCTCGGTCGCGATCACGAGCCTGCCCGCGGGTGCGAGAACGCGCACAGCTTCGGCGAAAGCCCGCGGCCGCTCGAGCAGGTGTACCGCCATGCGTGCGACGACCGCGTCGAACCAGCCTGGCTTGAAGGGCAGGCGCTCGGCGCGCGCAACGCGCGCATCGACACCCCTCTCCCGCGCCCGCGCGACCATCTCCGTCGATGCGTCGACAGCGAGAACGCGGGCTTGCTCGCGCTCAGCGAGGGCTTCCGCGAGTCGCCCGGTACCGCAGCCGAGCTCGAGCACCCGTCGGGCGCGAAGTGCGCCGAGTTCGACCAGCCTGTCGAATACCTCCCACCAGTTCGCGTCGACCGGGCGAAGCTCGTCGTAGCGCGCCGCGCAACGATCGAAGATTCCCGGTTGCTCGGGGCTCATTGGGAAGGCGTCTCGAGTCCCTGGCGACTCGGGCGCCCGCCGCTCCTCACCAGCGTCGGTTCCCCTCGCTCCCGGAACGGAACCTCGATCAGATCGAAGTCGCGCGGCGCGACGGTCGCTGCGAAAACCTCGCGCGCCTCGGCGAGGAGCTCGGGGCCGAGATAGCGCGGCGAAAAATGCGTCAGTGCAAGCAACGAGACGCGGGCGTCACACGCAACTCGAGCCGCTCCTGCGGCGGTCGAATGCTTCGTCTCGAGCGCACGCTCGGCCTCCTCTGCGATGAAGGTCGCCTCGTGTACGAGCAGGTCAGCTTCGGGAAAGAGCAGCGCGACTGCCGTCGCCGGGACCGTGTCACCGCTGTAGACAACCGTGCGACCCGGACGCGGCGGTCCGACCAGCTCGGCGGGCGCAACCGTGCGTCCGTCCGCGAGCATCACCGACTCCCCGCGCTGGAGCCGCCCGCGCTCGGGCCCGAACGGTACCCCGAGGGCATCGGCGACCGCGTCGTCAAAGCGTCCCGGCCGCTCCTCCTCGACAAGTGCATACCCGACCGCCGAGACACCGTGCTCCACAGGGAAGGCGAGCACTCGATAGCCGTCGAAGTCGACCGACTGACCCGCTCGTAGCTCGAGGAACTCGACGCGGTAGCTGAGGCGGCCGAAAATCCGACTCAGTGTCTCGACGAGCTCACGGAGCCCCGGGGGCCCATACACGGTGAGAGAGACTTCCCGGCCGCGCAGCGCAAAGGTCTTGAGCAACCCGGGTAGGCCAAGGTAGTGGTCGGCGTGCAGGTGAGTGACGAAGATGTGCTCCAGGTCGACGAGTCCGACCGAGGAGCGCAGCAACTGCCTCTGGGTGCCCTCGCCGCAGTCGAACAGCAGCCGGTCGCCACCCCGCCGAATGAGCAGCGAGCTCAAACCGCGCCGTGCTGTCGGGGCGCTTGCAGACGTGCCGAGAAAGATGACGTCGAGATCCATGGGCGGCGATCGTAGCCCCGCTGCCCGCCCGACGGCGAGCCTCGCGCTAAGGCAGGACGAGCAGCTCGCCTGGCGAGATCGCCGCACCTGCAAGGTGGTTGGCGCTCTCGATCTCCCAGATCGCGCTCTGTGGGTCACCGCCGTAGTGACCCACGGCTATCGACCAGAGCGTGTCGGCGGCCTTGACGCGATAGACGATCCGCGGCCCGTGCGCGCCTGAGGGCCGTGCCACGACGCTCCAGCACACAAGCGCGACACCGACGAGCGCAAGGGTGCGTACGACGGTGCGCAAGAGAAGGCGCTGGGAGCTATGACCGAACATGTGTTCGCCATGCTAGCGAACGCACGTTCGTATTGTCAACTCTTGCGTTTGGTGGCAGTACTCACGCCCGAAGGCGGCTCCCACGGCGTCGGCGCGCCCTGGCAGGCCG
This sequence comes from uncultured Actinomycetota bacterium, assembly GCA_963828105.1. Lineage (GTDB taxonomy): Bacteria > Actinomycetota > Thermoleophilia > Gaiellales > Gaiellaceae > PALSA-600. The sequence goes on from CAWHDF010000027.1 coordinate 132,065, forward strand.
CACCGCTCGCGATCCATTGCTGGACGCTCGCCGCCGCAAGCTTCGGTACTGGCGCCGTCGTCCCGACCTCGTAGAGGCCGCTTTGCCAGCCCTCGAGATCCGGCTCGTCGACGAGATGAAAGATGTTAATCAGGCGTACATTCGGATCGCATGCGAGCTTTGCGAGCACGCCGCGGTAGTAGTTCGCCTGGTAGCTCTGCGTCGCGTACTTGCCGAACACCCCGCCCGCGCCGTTCGCGCTGACCTCGATGCCCGTGTACCCCGGGGCGGACTGCTCGTCAGTCTGAATGCCCATCTCGTTGAGGCTCAGCGGCAACCCCCCACCCTTCTGCTGGCCGATCGTCGGTTGCACACTGCCGGCAAAGCCTTCATAGAAGGCTGCGTAGATGCGCGGGAGGTTCGAGACACTTGCGTCGTTGACGTCGCGGTACCCGACGTTGAGGGCGAGCGACTGCGGGATCGGGTAGGGGTGAAAGTCGAGGCCGTCCATCAGGGGCGTTGTGCGGCCGGTCGATTTCGCGAACGCCTTGAACCAGGTGCCGAGGTCGACCAGGAAGTGCACCGGCGAGGTCGAGGAGTTCGACGCCGCGTTCGGGTTGTCGTTGCCGCGCGGCGAGAGACCAACACCCCAGACGAAGTTCGCAGGATCGACAGCCTTGAGGGCGTCGTACGACGCGGCGAGCGCGCGACCACAGATCTCGGCCGACTGGTTGCCGCCGGCCGTGTTCCACTGCGGATTCAGGAACAGCGGCTGGTTGCACTCGTTCATGACGATGAACTCGTGCACGGTTGGGAACTGCTGCGCGACCATCGCTGTCCATGAAGCAAAGGCCTGAATATTTGCCGTGTTGCCACAGGCTTGAGGGTTGCTCGAGGGGGCGCACCTGGCGCCGTCTGTAAAGGCTTCCGAGTGCAGCGGGTAGAGGTCGAGTTCGACCGTTACGCCAGCGCTCGCCGCGGCCTGAATATCGGCGGCGATCGCCGCCTCCTGCACCGGGTCGATCAGCGTCGGCTGTGTGTCGTCCCAGCGGAGGGTCAGTGCGTTCACCGTCAGCCCTTCCGACTGCATCGTCGGAAAGAAGAACGACGGCACGGAAGCCTCGTAGTTCGCCGACTCGTTGATCCCGACGATCAACTTCGCACTCGCGGACGGGATGAACACCGCAAGCGACGCGAGCGCCGCGACGGCGAGGGTCAGGGACTTACGCATGCGGGTTTCCTCCTCGGTCAGCCGAGCCGCTCGAGCACGGAGGCCGTGAGCGCGGCCGCGCCGAACCGTACAGGATCGTCCGCGGGCAGCCCGGTTTCGGCTCGTGCCTGCTCGATCGCAGCGCGAGCCGCTGGCTCGCCGAGCATCCGCGTGTTGAGGGCGATCGCGACCACCGGGGCAGGGCGCGCGAGCAGCGCAGCCTGTTCGTGGCGCGCGACGAGTTCCGAGAGCGAGGGCATGGGAAAGCGCTCGTCCTCGTCGACGACCTCCTGACCTGCGAGATGACAGAGCACGAGCGCGTGCGGAGCGGCACCGTGGAGCAGGCCGAGGCTGACTCCGGCATAAGCCGGGTGCAGGATCGACCCCTGCCCCTCGACCCAGAGAAGGCTGCCGCCTCGGGCAACACCGTCAAGCACCAATCGTTCGCTCGCACCTGCGATGAAATCGGCGACCACCGCGTCGACCGAGATCCCCCATCCGGCGATCGCAATCCCCGTCTGGCCCGTCGGCACAAACACGCTTTCGAGCCCCCGGCGCCGCGACTCCGCGTCGAACTCAAGTGAGACGGTCATCTTCCCAATCGCGCAGTCGGAGCCGACGGCGAGCACCACCTTGGCCGGATGTTCGAGGTTCGCACCGGTCGGCACGTTGAGATCGGACGGGGGCTTCCTCAGATCGCGTAGCTCGACGCCGTGCCGCCGCGCTAACTCCGAGAGCTCAACATCCTCTGAGAGGAATTCATGCAGCCCGTTCTCGACTGACAGCCCACCAGTGATGCAGGCACGCAAGAGCTCACGCCAAGCGGCCGGGAAGCGCCCGCCCTGAGTCGCCACACCGACGAGCGCGACGGTGGGATCGAGATCGAGGGCCTCGTTGACATTGCCGACGATAGGGACGTGGTCGAGTCGCTCACCCGCTCGCTCGGAGTCAAGCACCGCGACCACGTCGTGCGGCCGGTACCGGATCACCCCGCGGGCAGTTTTGCCGTAATGGGGGTCGGCGGAGTAGCCCTCCGCAAGGACCAGCAACCTACGCCGCACGGACACCAAGACCCGGGGCATTTGGGGGCCGCTGGACACCGTCGACGAGCTCGACGCCTGACCACGGATCGTGCGCCAGCAAGAGATTCCCGTCGAGATCGACATGATCCACGAGGCTCGCGATCTGCGTCCCAGCGGAGATCCCAAGTCCGCTCTCGACCATGCACCCGAGCATGACCCCGAGTCCGTAGGCGCGTGCGGCGCTGATCATGCGCAGTGCTTCGCGAATTCCGCCCGACTTCGCAAGCTTGAGCGTGAGCCCGTGGCCGCGCTCCGCGCAATAGGCGATGTCGGCGAGGGTGTGGCAGTCCTCGTCGAGGTAGATCGGGATCGGTGAGCGGCGCTTGAGTTCCGGCCCGCCCGGGTCCCCAGCAGGCAGGGGTTGCTCGCAGTACTCGAGCGGCATCTGCGGGAGAAACTCGAGCGCTTCCTCGAGCGTCCAGTACTCGTTGACGTCGACCTGCAAGGGCAGACGGCTGGCGGCGTGTACGGCTAGCACACGCTCGAGGTCGAGCCCGTCACGCCCACCAAGCTTCAGCTTGAGTCGCAGGAACCCGCGCGCGGTTGCATCCGCCGCTCGCCGCGCCATATCGTCCGGATCGCCAAGCCAGACGGTCCACGAGGTCGGCGGGCCGAGCGATCTGAGCCCGAGCAGCCGGTACACGGGGACCCCGGCCAGCTTTCCCTGTAGGTCGTAGAGGGCCGCGTCGAGTGCTGCGCGCGCCGCGTACTCTCCTGGCGGGAGACGCTCGGTGATCGCGTCGAGGGCCCAGGGATCATCGCCGAGTTCGACCTGCTCGAACCAGGCAAGTACCGAATCCACCGACTCGTCGTACCGCGCGATGGGTGCGGCCTCGCCGAATGCGGACGTCCCGGCGTGCGTGACTTCGACTTGCACGACCTCCGCCTCGTCCTGCGCGTCGCGAGCGATCACGAAGCGCTCGGCGAGCGGTAGTACTACTGGGCGGGCGCTCACTTCCACCGGGGTTACACTAGTTGCTCTTCGGCGCCCGTAGCTCAGGGGATAGAGCGTTCGCCTCCGGAGCGAAAGGTCGCAGGTTCGATTCCTGCCGGGCGCATCACAAAACACCTGGTCAGGCCGGTTTCTGAGATTCGGGCCGAAGCCGTTTTGAGGCTAGAAGCGGCTCAGTGCGAGATTGCCGCGGCGGCGAGTGGCCCGTGACCTGTGTTCCGAGCGTTTGTCGGACGCCTCGTCCCGCGCTTGTTCGGCGGGCTGTTTTGGGCCGGTCCCGTCGGGACCGCGAGAACATCAGGGACAACTGCCGGTTCTTGTAGAGTCGTCGTCTGCGACGGCTGGGGTAGGCGTTGGCGCCGTGCTGGTGGAGCGCTCTTCTGTGCTGGTTGGACTGATGGATCAGGCGGTGTTCTGGGAGGGCTTGATGGTGCGAGGTCGTGGCGTGACTCCAGAGGAAGTCCAGACGGCACACCGCCGGAAGGCGCGTTGACGGGCGTGATCCACCGGGTCTTGTTGCTCGGTGCGCTCGGGTTGGTGGCGGTGTCGGGGCTGTTGGTGGCCGGTGCTGCGTCGGGGAGTGGTGCTGGTGGGCAGACGTTCACCGTGCAGGCAGCAGACTTCAACTGGCTCAGCACGGGGCTGACGCTCGCGGCAGGCGAGACCGTCACGTTGACCCTGGCTGGCGACGGCACCTGCTCGTCAGGGGGTACGTCTGACTGTCCGATCGGTCATTCGGCCGGGTATCTCTGCAGCAAGAACCCGGTGATCGGCCCCCAGCCGCCCGGCCCGGCCGGTGACGCGATCCCCTACGGTGCCGTGGCGGGCAGACTCGGCACATCAGGCACACCGTTTCTCGTCAAGGACGGCACCACCGTCACCGGCCCCGGCGAGTTGTTCCTGATCTTCAACGACTGCAACGCACCCGACGGGTACGGCGACAACGCGGGCTCCATGACGATCACCGTCAACGGCACTACCGCCGCCACTACTCCGCTCAGCACCGCGCCCGGCACGAAAACAACGGGCACAAGCGCAACGGTCACTACGATCCCGCCCACCACTACCACGAGTACGACCGGGTTCTGCGACGCCGAGACGCTCCGCGCGATGGCCACCGACCTCATCGGAGCCGCCGCGGCAGCCACGAGCGCCGCCCAAGCCGCGGCCGCGGCGGCCAAGAGAGACGTTGCATACGCTGCTTTCGAAACGCAACAGGCTGCGACCGCGAAGAGCGACGCCACGGACTGGAAGCAGCAAGCGGAAGCGGCTCTAGCTGCGGCCACGGCCGATGCCAACTCTGATAACACTTCCGGAGAGGATCACGAGCTCGAGGTGGCCGAGCAGGACAAGAACAAGTTGGTCAATGACGAGCGCATTGAGATCGCCGACAACAAGAAAGCCGCGACGTACACGACTGACGTGACGGCACTCAAGATGAAGGCGAGCCTCGATCGCGACGAGGCGAGCCAAGACAACCAGCAGGCGCAACTCGACCTGAGCAAGGCCAAGACCTGCGGCCAAGGCTGACCCGACGGCACGTCCGCCGTCCCCACTTTTCAAGCTCTGCCGAGTTCGGTCCCGTGCGAGAACCGTGCGAGACACAGGTGGCCACAGACGGCCAACGAGAAACCCGCTGAAGCGCTCGTATCGGCTCTAAAGGCGCGTTTTTGGTCACAGGTGGCTGCAGCTGGGCAACGTCGCGTCTAGCTCCGGAGCGAAAGGTCGCAGGTTCGATTCCTGCCGGGCGCATCACAAAAGACCTGCTCAAGCGCGTTTCTGAGATACGCACCGAACGCGCTTGGGGCCGGAGGCGGCCCGTGCGAGATTGGTGCGAGATCGCCGACACTGCGAACCGCGGTCTGAGGCACGCGAGCACGGTTCATGCCATGCGGGCTGACGCAAACGTACGGACGCTCGTCACACTTCGAACTCGCTGTGACAGCCGCGCACGCAGCGACGTATATCCGCCGTGTGACCGAGCCGCCGATCCGAAGCCCAGCACGACAACCAGCGCCGCCGGTCGCGATCAAGACGAGGAGTGGAACGCCCGAGCGCATGCCTGGGTGCTAAAGAGCACGCAAGAGCAAGGCGTCCCGCTCAAGCTCACCGACCCAGTGATACTCCAGTACGTCGCAGGCATCTTCGACGGCACGATCGATCCCACTGGTTGCGCGTAAGGCCTCTCGCCCAG
>CAWHDF010000028.1:0-227585 GCA_963828105.1 uncultured Actinomycetota bacterium
GTCACAAGAGCCGCGGCGCGACGGGGTCGTGCGCAGCCGAGGACGGCGTCGAGGGAGAGCGGTCCGGGGCCGGCCTCGCTCAGGCCGAGCAACGACGCGATCAAGACTGCGTTGTACTCGTAACCGCCGTTGCTGAGCCAGGCGCCGTTCTTGAGATGCACACGCTTGATTGCGGTGAGCATCGTCCCGGTCAGGATCGAGGCGGCGGCGGGCGTCGCGAGACCGACGGCGAGGAGTGCGCCTCCTCCGGCCTCGGCCGCCCCGGCCGCGAGCGCGTGCGTCCGCCCTGGGCGCAGCCCGATCTGTTCAAACCCTGTCGCGGTGGCCTCGAGGCCGTGACCGCCAAACCAGCCGAAGAGCTTCTGTGTGCCATGGCCGATGAAGTACCCACCAATCGTGAGCCGCAGTGCGAGCCGTCCAATTCCCACCTTCGTTTCTCCTTTCAGCCGGGGCCGAGATCCTTGATACCACAATCTCCCTAGCCGAGGCCCCACGCTACAAAGCGCGAACCATTCGACAGATACCTCTGTGTCAGAGCTATTATGAAGGATATGCCCGAGATGCTCATGCCCCGGCTCGATGCACAGACAGCCAGTACCGACGCTGAGACGGAGGCGGCTCTTGCCTCCGGGCTTCTCTCGGCGATGGCATCAGTGCGTCGGAGCGCGCGCTTGCTCGCACGGCGCCCGCTCGAACTTTCGTCCCTCACCTCCTCGCAGGTCGATCTGGTGCGGCTGGTGCGCCGCCGGCCCGGGATCACGGTCGCCGAGGCCGCAGTCGAGTTGCGGCTTGCCCCGAATACGGTCAGCACACTCGTCAGGCAGCTCACCGCGGGGGAAATGATCCGTCGCGAGGTCGACGCGCGCGATCGCCGCGTCGCGCACCTCGAGCTCACCCCCGAGCTCCTGACCACGGTCGATGCGTTCCGCGATCGGCGCATCTCGCTGCTTTCGGCGGCGATCGCGCGACTTTCTGAGCGCGACCGAGACGTTCTCACCGAAAGCGCGGGGGTGCTCACCCGGCTGGGGCTCGAGCTCTCCCACCTGGGGGCGCGAACGGATGGCTGAGCTCGAGTCGCTCGAGCGGGCCGCGCCGGTGACAAACGGAGCTGGTGGCATGCCAGCGCTCCTGTGCCTCGGGCTCCGCCACCACTTCGGCGAGAACCTCGCCGTCGACGGCGTCGACCTCCGCGTCGAGCGCGGCGAGGTCTTCGGGCTGCTCGGGCCGAACGGGGCCGGAAAGACGACGACGATTAGAGCGATCAACACGCTGCTGCCGGTACAGGAGGGCCGAGTCGAGGTGCTCGGCTTCGACGTGAGCCGCGATCCGATGGCCGTCCGGCGTCGGCTCGGCTACGTCCCGCAGCAGCTTTCGATCGAGGCAGCGCTCACCGGACGCGAGAACGTGAGCTGGTTCGCCAAGCTCTTCGGTATGCCACGACGCGAGCGCAAGGCACGTGTCGCGGCCGCGCTCGAGTCGATGGGACTCGGCGACGCGGCCGACCGGATCGCCGGCACCTACTCGGGCGGGATGATCCGACGGCTCGAGCTTGCCCAGGCGCTCGTAAACGAGCCGCAACTACTCGTGCTCGACGAGCCGACGGTCGGCCTCGATCCCGTCGCCCGCGACAGCGTCTGGGAGCGCGTTGCCGAGATGCGTCAGATGACCGGGATGACCGTGCTCTTGACGACGCACTACATGGAGGAGGCTGATCAGCTCTGCGACCGCGTCGCGCTCATGCACCTCGGGCAGATCCAGGTCGAGGGCACACCCACCTCGCTCAAGACGCATCTGGGCATGGAAGCGACGCTGGACGACGTCTTCCGGCACTACACCGGGGACACGCTTCATGGTGGCACCGAATCGAAGCGAGGGCTCCGCGAGACCCGCTCGACCCGGAGAACGGCCGGCCGGGTTGGCTAGCGTCGCTGTCGCCGAACCGTCGATCTGGCGTCAGTACCCGAGCCGGGTCGCGACCTTCTGCGTCGTCGAGATCCAGAAGCTCCGCCACGACCGCACGGAAATCTTCACGCGTGCCGTCCAGCCCGTGCTCTGGCTCCTGGTCTTCGGCGAGACGTTCACGCGCCTCCACGCGATACCTACCGGGCACGTCCCCTACCTCGACTTCCTCGCGCCGGGCATCATCGCCCAGTCGGGGATGTTCGTCGCGATCTTCTACGGAATCCAGATCATCTGGGAGCGGGACGCGGGCGTATTGACCAAGCTGCTCGTGACTCCAACGCCTCGCTCGGCGCTCATCCTCGGTAAGGCATTCGCCGCCGGGATCCGCTCGACCACACAGGTTGTCGTCGTGCTGATTCTCTCCGCGGTCCTCGGCGTCTCGCTCACCCAAAACCCGCTCCAGATCCTAGGCGCCTTCGTGATCGTCATGATGGGCGCGGCGTTCTTCGCCTGCCTCTCGATGACGATCGCGGGACTCGTGTTGCGGCGAGACCGGCTCATGGGCATCGGCCAGATGATCACGATGCCGCTTTTCTTTGCTTCGAGTGCGCTCTATCCGGTCAGCATCATGCCGGGCTGGCTCCAGGTGCTCAGCCGCGTCAACCCACTCAGCTACGAGGTCGACGCCCTCCGCGGACTGCTGATCAACGCGCACGCGAACCTGCTGCTCGACTTCGGGGTGCTGGCACTCGCCGTCGCGATCGGTGTGACCACCGCCTCCTCGCTCGTCGGCCGTCTCGCCCGCTAAAGCGAACGCGCTCCTGCTCAGGCGCTCTCAGCCAGCGTGAAGGCGCTGACGATGTCCTCCAGCTCCTCCGCGGTGCCCATGAGGTCGCGCGCGGAGTTGGCAACCTCTTCGGTGGCGGCGCTCGTCTGTTCGGTCGAGGCCGAGACTTGCTGTGCAGAAGCGGAGGATTGCTCAGCGACAGCCGCGACCTCGGCCGTCGAATGCGCCATCTGCTCGATGCGGCTACTGATGTCGTCGACGCTGCCGCTGATTGCCGCGAACGCCTCGCGGGCCTGCTCGACAACGGCCGAACCCTCCTCGCTCACACCGACGCTCTCCTGGACGACAGCGACGGCCCGATCGGTCTCATGCTGGATCTCGCCGATCAGCGCCGAGATTCTTCCCGCGGCGTGTTGGGCATCCTCGGCGAGCTTGCGAACCTCCTCGGCTACCACCGCGAACCCGCGCCCCTGCTCTCCGGCACGCGCCGCCTCAATCGCCGCGTTCAGCGCGAGCAGGTTCGTCTGGCTGGCGATGCCCGTGATCGTCTCGACAATCTCGCCGATCTGCTCCGACTTCGAGGCGAGCCCGGCCATCGTCGCGCTGACCTGGGCTGCAGAGGTCCGGACAGAGGCCATCGCACCGGTCGCCTTGGTGGCGGCCGCGATCCCGTCGGTCGAGAGCGTCCGCGCCTGACGTGCGGCAGCTGCGGCAGCCTCGGCGACATCTTTCGTCTCGTCGACCATCCGCGCCTGGCGTTCCGCCCCCTGTGCGACGTCACCGACGGCATTGGCAATCTCGGTGATCGCTCTGTTCGTCTCCTCGGACGAGGTTGTCATAAGCCCGGTCGCGGCGCGGAGCGTGCCGAGGGCGCGAGAGATGCCACGCAGCGGCACCTCGACGAGCGCCTTCAACTCGGCGCTCTTGTCGGAAAGATCGAGCTCGGGACGCTCCACCTCGAGCCGGGAGAGGTCGACGCCCATTGCCTGAAAGGTGTCGAAGTAGAACGCTTCGACAATCGCCTGCGCGTCGGCGTTCATGACGACCATGATCGCGCGCTCGGCTCGCGCACGGAATACCGGACGATGCGGGTAGCGCCTACGTAGGTGCTTGCGCACAAGATCGAAGTACATCGGATAGCTGCCGAGATACCACTTGAAGGGAAGGTTGATCGCGTTGTGCCGCCGGCCGACCCGCAGGCGGCCCTCGAAGTAGGAAACGCCGAAGCCGCCCCCGCCCGCCGCCTCGGCGAAGATCTCCCGGAAATACCCCGCCTGCGCCTGCTCGAGTCCCGTGCGTAGCTGGTCGATCGTATGCCCCGAGTCGGCAGCGAACCCCTGGAAGAAGTTACGCGTCGGGGCGAAGGCGAACTGGAAATCGTAGAACTCGCGCGCGAGCGGAGCGGCCGTCTTCTCGGACCAGCCGACAAGCCGCCTCAGCACCGCGATGTCACGTGCGGTCAGCCGCATGAACTCGCGGCGTAGCGCGAGATTTGTCTCGTTTACACGGTAGAGCTCGGCAAGTGTCTCCATACGGATTTCGCTCCTCTCGGCCTGGCTGCTCCGGCTGCTTCAGCGACGGTCATCGGCCGTCGGCGACAACGATCAAGCCTCCGCCAACCAGGCGGCGGGAAGATACGTAGGCACGCGCGGGTACGCCATCGAAGCGCCACCACACGCCGGCAAGCGCGGCGAGCGAGCGTACGCTGCCGGCAGACGCGAGCACGACTGCCGGCACTCGGGGCGACATTGGGCAACGACCAGAAGACCAACAGTCGATCTCGAGTCTAGCCTTAGACTTCGGGGTTTGCATCGCCCAATGGACATGCTCGTCGCCCGTCGTCAGGCCTCCCTCCCGACGGTGCCCCGGTCTGGCCGTGTGCTCGTGCCGGGCAGCGCCGCCGGCAGGCTCTCACTCGTGCTCAGGCGGCTTCGGGTGAAGTGGCGCGGGCAACGAGCCGCTCGATCGGAATCAACTCGAGCGCACGCACGTGCGTGGAGCCGAGCACCACTTCCGGGGCGCAGCCTGCCTGATCGGCCTCGAGCCAACGTGCCGCACAGAGGCACCACCGGTCGCCGCTTTCGAGGCCAGCAAACCCCCATTGCGGCTGCGGTGTCGAAAGATCGTTGCCGACACGGCGACTGAACTCGAGAAACGCGGCGGTGACGACAACGCAGACGGTGTGACTCCCCACATCCTCCGCGCCGGTCGAGCAGCAGCCGTTGCGGTAAAAGCCGGTCAGTGGCATCGTCGAGCAGGGAAGCAACTCTCCACCGACGACGTTCTCGTCCGGGTCCGGCGACACCGCTGCAGCCTACTGCCGCACGCCTGTCCCCGGCTCACAGTGGCCGTGCGCGGGCTACCCGAGAGAGCTCGACGAGCCGGCCAAGGACACGGTCGGCTTCGTCGACGTCGCGGTCGCGGAGCGTGGCCTCGAGACTGCGGCCCGCGGTGTCGAGATGCACGCTCGCGAGCCGTAGCCGGCGCTGAACCGGACCCTGGACACGGCGAAGGCTCTGCACTTTTCCCAGGGGCACCCAGACCGTGACTCGACGGAGCCGCCCGCTCGTCGTGACGACCACGCTCTCGCTTCTCGCCCAGCCGAGGAAGCGGTACCTCAGCGGGCTCTTCAAGCGGGCGCGAGACGGCGGGCGGAGCTCCGTGCCCTGCGGGGGCACATCGGGGAGCACATGCTCGAGCAGGGCAATCGCATGCGCACGGCTTCCGACCGGAAGCAGCGTCCGAAGCTGGCCTCGCTCGGCTTGCCCCTCCCCCTTCGAGCGTTGCCGGCCGGCAAGATTGACCTCGAGCCGACACCAGCCGAGCGGGCGCCAGAGCAATGGCTCGACCATGCGCACCTCCTGAACGCGGCCAGGCCGGATCGTCCCAGCGCTGAGCGCAATCAGACCAGAGCGAAGCCGCAAGCCGTCCGGAGCCTCGGCGACCGTCAGCCGGTACTCCTGGTTGAAGCGCCGCCAGAGGTACGTAAACCCACCCAGGATGCTCGCCGCGCCTCCTCCGGCGATCGCCGAAGCTGCAGTCGGCGCGGCGAATCCGGCAACCGCGAGCGCGACGATCACCACCTCCGCGGTCAGCCCCTCGGCGCTGATCAGAATTGCCGCAATGAGCCGCCAGGGCGACACCGACGTCAGCACGCGCTCGGGCGCCACGACCCCGGCCGCGTCAGCGTCCGCCGGGTCGCCCGTCACCACGTCGGCGGGCGTTTCCTCTGCGGACGGCACGGCGTTCGCGAGCTCGAGCAGGCGTCGCCGCAGCGGCTCGACCTCCCCGTTTGCGAGATAGGCGAGTCGGGCGCTACCGCTGCTCGCGCCTGCCATCCTCAGGCGAAGCTCTGCCACCCCGAAGAGCCGCGCCAACCCTGGCCTGACCACGTCGACAGCCTGAACCTGCGCGAGTGGAAAACGCAAGGAGCGCCGCCGCAGCAAGCCGCTTTCGATCTGAAGATCACCGTGCGCGATCCGCCAACGCGTGACGAGCCAGGAAATCGCACCCAAGAGCACGAGCAGCGCGACGATCGCCAGCTGTACGACGGCCCCGGAGATGCTGTGGCCCTCGGCCAGGTCCGGGACGAGCAAGATCACGATCGCGAACGTGCCGCGTCCCGCGCGGATCAGCGGCGAGAGCGGATGGAGCCGCCGCCAGCGCTCGTCGCTCACACGCCCGCCGCCTGTGCCTCACCGAGCTGCGCGAGTTGGTCGCGCAGGCGCGCCGCCTCCGCGTGGGCAAGACCAGGGATGCGCGCGTCGCTTGCTGCCGCGGCCGTGTGCATACGCACCGTTGCGAGGCCGAACAGGCGCTCGAACGGTCCTGCCGTAACGTCGATGAATTGCATGCGCCCGTAGGGAATAACCGAAAGGCGCGAGAACATGAGCCCACGCTGGACAAGCAGATCGTCGCCGCGCTCCGCGTACCCCCATGCTCGCACTCGACGTCGCATGACCGCCTCGGCGACCAGCGCGCAGCAGAGGCCCGCCGCAACGGCGGGGATCGCGAGTAGGCCCCAGACGAGCCCGACGGTGATTCCGAGCGCGAGCAAAGCGGGCAATGCGGCTGCGAGCACTTGCACGCGCCGCATCAGCAGCAAGCGCGGCGAGGGCCGCCGCCACTGCGTGTCGGCCTGAAGCCCCGCCTCCTCGTGCATCGAGGCCGAGTATCCCACAGCTGGGTGTCGCGGCACACGAGGCGCCCGCGAACGCTCCCGACGCTAGGGCGCGCCCGCTCGGATCAGCTCGAGATGGGCGTCGAGCGTGGGTGCGGCGGGCAAGCACCGTAGAACCACCTCGTCGACGACCCCTGACCAGTGTGCGAGCTGAGCGAGGAGCTCCTCCCGGCCCGCTGCCGGGATCGCGGTCTCGAGCGGTGCTGCGTCCATGCGCGCAAAGTGCTCGCCGTAGGAACCTCGTTGGTAGCGCGTGCCCTCCTCTTCGATCCGCGTGCGAGCTCCGACCCCGAGCGCTACACGCACGTAGGCGTAGAGCTCCGGGGCCGTGCGGCCCCGTGCGTCGGCGCCCGCCTTCACCCAACTCGCCGAACGCCGCGCGTGCTCAGGTGTGAGCCAGTTGAGCAAGACCCCGTCGGCGATTCTCCCCGCAAGCCGGCAGGCGGGCGCACCGAGTGCGCCCAGGAAAACACTGCAACCAAGCTCGCTGTGAAGCAGCGCGACGCCCTCGCGCGCGAGAGCAAACGCTCCCGGGCCCGCGCTGCCAATGCCGAGCAGCAAGCGTTCGTTCGGGAGCGTCGCGCGCCGCACGGCCTCGACGACATCCGCGGCTGCGCGCAGATGGAGCGGTACCACGCCCACACCGAGCGCGATCGTACTGGTCGCCTCCGCAGCGTGAGCGAGCGCGGCGATCCCGTCGGTTGTGCCCGGATGGTTCAGCCAGAAGGAGCGGTATCCGAGCGCCTCTGCACTCGCCGCGCTCTCGGCGATGATCGCCGGCTCCGTACCGGCGAAAAGTGCGATGCCCCGACGCTCCATTCTGACGACAAGCATCGCAAATCGCCCGTCGCTCGCGAAGGGCGGTCGCTCGTCCCGAAACGTCAGGGAGGAGCGACACCCAGCGACGCCGCGACCGTGCAAGCATCGTGCCAGACCCGGCTTGCGACCCGAATGCCGTCCTGCTGGGCACGGCGGCGGCGCTCCGCAGCTCCCGCGCCGGGAAGTCGTACGCTCTCACCGCCGGGTCTGGGCTCACTCGAGACCATCGCGGCCTCGACGGCACTCACCGAAGCGGCGTATTCATCGCGGCCGGCAAGCTTGTCTGCGGCGATCACGGCGAGGAAGACGGCGCTTTGCTCGGGTGGATAGGCACCCGCGAGCGCTCCGCAGAGGAGCTCGACCGCGATCGCCAGCGCATAGCCCTTGTGACCCCCGAGTGGCGCGAGCGTCCCATTCGGGGGTAGCGCAGTGGCGGGGTCGGTTGTCGCCGCTCCGCCCCGGTCGAACGCCCAGCCTTCGGGAAGCGGCTGCCCACTCGCAGCTGCCAGCAAGACCTTCCCGCGTGCAGCTTGCGTCGTCGAGATGTCGACCACGACGTCATCACCGCCGGAGTGTGGAAATCCGAACGCAAGCGGATTTGTCGAGAGTCGTGCGTCGCGCCCACCCCAGGGGGCCTGGACGGCGTTGCCCGGGTTGCCCGAACAACTGATCATCCCGATCACGCCAGCCTTCGCAGCCGCTTCAGCGTAGTAGCCGAGCCTGCCGATGTGCCCGACGTTGCGGATCACGCCGATGCAGGAGCCGGTCTGCGCTGCGCGCGCAATGCATGCCGCCATCGCCTCCGTGAGAGCCACCGGCCCCCAGCCGTGATTGGCGTCCCAGGCGAGCGCGGCAGGTAGGTCGCTGATCAGCTCGAGCAGCGTCGGGGAGCGAGTCGTGCCGTTACGAGCGCTTTCCACGTAGCCCGGAACTCGAATTCAGCCCCTGCGAGCCGTAACCACAGGCCTCGGCGTCGACGAGCTCGTCGGCGACCGTCGCCGCCTCGTCGGGGACGACCCCGGCAGCGGCCAGGACTCGGGCGACAAACGGGCGCAGCTGTTCGACGGAGACAAGTACACCCTCGCTGCTCACGACGCAGCCGCCGTGGCGGTTGTGCATGCCCGACCGCCACACCCCGGCTTCTCGACGCCGGACTTGCTGACGCGACGCCGCTCCGACCCGGAGCTGGCATCACGTTTCCCACGCCGAGCGCGCACATCGCGATAGTACGACGCCTGCGTGCGGGACGCCTGTCGGTGTCCAGCGACCGTGGTACCCTCGGACTCGTAAGGACTCGTGTGTGGGCTCTGGTGCCCAACCAGTCCCCGGCGCTGCCGCCGGAAGCCGTCCGCGCTCGAGCGGGCGGTGCAGGGGAGGCGCTGTCGTCTTCGCCGAGCGAGGTTGCTCACTGTCCCTCCCGGTCACCCCCCACACCGGGGCCGTACCGGATTCGCCTGCCGACAAGAGGGGAATCTCAATGAAGCCGCTTCAACCAGCTCAGCACCGCGCCGGCTCAATCTCGCCACCCGCCCACGGCTACTCGAACGCCTGGGGAAAGTCATGAACGTCAGCGAGCTCCGCATCGAAGGCGCACAAAACGACGCCACGCTCGCCGCGGCACGATGGGCGCTGTTTGTGTTTTCGGAGATCCGGCACGTCTATCGGATCGGGACGACCGATCAGGCAGCCGTGCTCCACACGGGTGAGGCCGCACCGCACCGCTGGGTCGCCGCACTCGCGGATGCCGGTTGTGCGGCGACGACGGTCGAACGCGAGCCGGCGAGTTGCGGCCAGCCGAACTCCTCGCCCGTCCCGAAGGCCCAACTCGTGTAGAGCTGAAGACACTCACCGACTCCGGGCTCAGGGCGGGTACGCCTCCGTCTCCTCACGGCGCTCGAGCTCGGCGTCGTAGGTGCCGCTCGTCGCTGCCGCGTTCATCGCCGCGCGGTGCTTGAAGGCCTGTTGGGCCGCGACCACCTGGTCCGCACGGCCGCCCCAGGCACTCAGCACGGGCGACTGGAGCGCACGCCCGTAGGAGAAGGAGAGCGACCACGGATGCGGCCCGCGTCGATTGAGCGCGTCAAGGTGCGCTGTGGCCGCGAGATCGCTCTGGCCACCCGACAGGAAAACGATCCCGGGCACGGCGGCCGGAACGTTGTTGTAGAGGCATTCGAGCGTCGCCTCGGCGACCTCGTCGACGCCGGCCCGTTCGGTGGCGTCGTAGCCGCTCAGCACCATGTTCGGCTTGAGCAGCATTCCGCGCAGCTCGACCCGCTGCTCGCTGAGGGCGGCGAAGACCGCACGCAGCACACGCCCGCTGGCCTTAGCGCTCGCGCAGATCGAGTGCGCGCCGTCCATCAGCACCTCCGGCTCGACGATCGGCACCAGTCCGGCCTCCTGGGCGAGTGCGGCGTAGCGAGCCAGCGCGCCCGCATTAACCGCGACGCAGTCGTCGCTCGGACGACCTTCCCCGATCGAGTACGTGGCCCGCCACTTCGCAAAGCGCGCGCCGAGACCGACGTACTCCTCGAAACGTCCACGTAGGCCGTCCAGACCCTCCGTTACCGTCTCGCCGGGCGCGAAAGCAAGCGGCTTCGCGCCGGCATCGACCTTGATCCCGGGGATGATCCCGCGCGCTTCAAGCAGGCGCGCGAACGTCGTGCCATCGGCGGCCGACTGCCGGATCGTCTCGTCGAAGAGAATCACCCCGCTGATGTAACGCTCGATCTCCGGCGTCGTGAAGAGCAGCTCACGGTATGCACTCCGGCTCGCCTCACTCGACTCGACTCCGATCACATCGAAGCGCTTCTTGATGGTCCCGGTGCTTTCATCGGCGGCCAGGATGCCCTTGCCTGGCGCCACAAGCGCTCTCGCTGTCTGCTCCAGATCCTTCACGCTGCCTCCCCTCCTGCTTCAGCATTCCCGATGCCGCATCGACCAAGATCTGCGCGGCTCTATGCAAGAGCATCACTGACCGTGCCCTCTCCCCGCGGTGGAATCGCGCTGATCTGGGTCGCGGCTAACTACTTAGCCACCCCGAGCGCGCCCTGCCGAGCCGAGCGCGGGGGACACCGAGCAAGCGCACCACCCGTGCCGCGGTCGCGGTGCGAGACTCGCCGGCACGGCGCGGTCGGATGGGCAGCTCCGCACGATGCCTCCGCTCATCCGGCCCGACTCGGATGCGCCGATTCCCGCAAACCCGTACCATCGCCTGCGACGAATCGAGAAGGTGGTGGCTGCAGAGCTGCGTCTAGGAGATCGCCGGTCTAGACAATGCAGCTGCCCCTGACATATAGTCGCAACCATGGGGGGTTAGCTCGTGGAGGCTTCGCAACGGGGCAGGCAAGAGCCGGCGCTCATTCGAGTGTTGGTCGGTGAGGACGAGGAGCCGCTCCGAGCGGCGATCTGCGATCTGATCGCGAGCGAAGCGGGCTTCGAACTCGTCGGCATGGCCGCCGACGCCGAAACTGCGATCGCACTCGCCGCCGAGATGCAACCCGATGTCGCGTTGCTCGACGTGCGCATGCCCGGTGGCGGTGGCGCCCACGCTGCTGCAGGCATTCGCGACTGCTCGCCACCGACGCGGATGATCGCTCTCTCCGCCTATGACGATCGCTCGAACGTGCTCGAAATGCTCCGCGCGGGCGCGGTGAGCTACCTCGTCAAGGGGGAGCCGCCAGACGAAATCGTTGAGGCGATCAGACGGGCTGTCCGCGGTCAGGGGAGCCTCTCCACGAACGTCGTCACAAGCCTCGTTGCCGGCGTCGCCAGCGACCTCGCCGACCGAAGCGAGACCGACGAGGTGCTGCGCGAAAGCGAAGCGCGCTTCCGGGGTCTGCTCGAGTCGGCACCGGACGCCGTTGCAATCATCGACCGCGACGGGCTGATCGTGCTCGTCAACGAGCAGACCGAGCGAATGTTCGGCTGGCGTCGGGCCGAGTTGATCGGGCAGAGCATCGAGAACCTGCTGCCTCGCCGGTTTCATGAGGCGCACACCGGCTTGCGGACCGAGTACTTCGCCAACCCAAGCACGCGCCTGATGGGTGCCGGACTCGAACTCGCGGGGCTGCGGAAGGATGGGAGCGAGTTTCCCGTCGACATTTCACTTGCGGCGATCGAGACCGACGACGGCCGGCTCGCCACAGCGTTCATACGCGACGTGACCGAGCGCAAGGCGATCGAGGTGACGCGGCGCAAGACCGAGGAGCGCTTTCTCGCGCTGCTCGAGTCGGCACCGGATCCGGTCGTCGTGATCGACGATGCCGGACGGATCGTGCTCGTCAACGCCCAGACCGAGCGGCTATTCGGCTACGACCGCGCGGAGCTCCACAATCAGCCGGTCGAGATTCTTCTCCCCGATCGCTTCCGCGACCGCCATGTCCGCCATCGACTCGGCTTCCTCACCGACCCGCGCACCCGACCGATGGGCGCCGGCCGCGAGCTCGCCGGCCGGCGCAAGAACGGAACCGAGTTTCCGGTCGACATCTCGCTCTCGGGGATCGAGACCTCCGAAGGACGCCTTGCCGCGGCATTCATCCGAGACGTGACCAATCGGGAGGCGCGGGTGGAGCTCGAGCGCAGCATTGCCGAGCGGCGCGCGGTACTCGACCACGTCGTCACCGCCGGAGAGGAAGAACGCCAGCGAATCGCGGCCGACATCCACGACGACTCGATTCAGGTGATGACCGCCGTCGGGATGCGTCTGCAGATCCTGCGCCGCGGACTCTCCGACGACGAACAGCTCGTCCGGATCAGCGAACTGCAGGAGACGGTCAGGCTCGCGATCGGCCGGCTGCGGCACCTGCTGTTCGCCCTGCGGCCACCTGCGCTCGACAACGAGGGCCTTGCGGCGGCACTCCATCTCTACGTCGAAGAGCTCGGCAAGAGCGCGTCAACGAGCTACCGCCTCGACGACCGACTCGTCTCGCAACCTTCGCAGGCGACCAGAGTGATCATCTACAGGATCGCGCAAGAGGTATTGACGAACGTCGTCAAGCACGCGCAGGCATCGCGCTCGACGATCCTGCTCTCCGAGCGCGAAGGGGGCTACTTCGTGCGGATCGAAGATGACGGCATCGGCTTCGACGGGAGCGCCGCACGCTCGCGGCCCGGCCACCTCGGTCTGGCCGCGATCCAGGAGCGGGCCGAGCTTGCCGATGGCTGGCTAAAGGTCGAAAGCGCCCCGGGCGCCGGCACCAAGGTCGAGTTCTGGCTCCCTCCCGACCGCGAGCCCCAAGACCACCTGCCGACGGTCGAATTGCAGGTGCGATGAGGGTGCCTCTTCAGCGCCTCACCGCCGCAGCCATCGATGTGGCCGCGTGATGGAAACGCCGCGGACTCCGGCGACGCCGCTGCGCCTGCTCGTCGCCGACGACCATCCGGCCATCCTCGATGCGATCACGCGCTTCTTCGCAGATGAGGATGAGATCGACTTGATCGGACGTCCAACCGACGGCGAGCAGGCGCTCCGGCTGATCACCGAACGTCGACCGGATGTGGCGGTGCTGGACATCCGCATGCCCCGGCTCGGCGGCATCGAGGTGCTCCGTCGGCTCGAGCATATGCAGGGAGCCCCGCAGGTGATCCTGTACACCGGGTATCCGGAGCGCCAACTGGTCCTCGAGGCGCTCGACGCGGGCGCACGAGGGTTCGTGCTCAAGGAATCCGCGCTCACCGATCTGCTCCGCGCGATCCGGATCGTCGCCGCCGGCGGCACCTACATCGATCCCGTGCTCGGCGGTGTACTCGCTGGCCCGCTCGCGACCTCACGCCTGCCGGCACTGACCAAACGGGAGCGCGAGATCCTGCGCCTGCTCGCAGACGGCATGCGCAACGAGCAGGTCGCAACCGAGCTTTCGATCTCGCCGCTGACGGTGCGCACGCATGTCAAGAACGCGATGCAGAAGCTCGAGGCCGACACCCGGACGCAGGCGGTCGCAAGCGCGCTTCGGCAATCACTCATCTCCTGAGCCTTACTGTCGACAACAAATGACGAATGCGTTTGATACCGTTGTCGTCGATTCTCGAGGCCGACAACGACGATGTGGTTACGGACGCGGTCTGCGGCTCTCCGGGTGCTGAACGACTCCAGCGCTCGCTGCGTCCAGGCCTCGACGATGCGGAAACACGGCGGGGGGAGGGGCGCTGGACAGGCTGAACGAGGACGATCGGGTCGACCTGACCCTGCCGGCCAGTACCGCCAACCTCTCTCGCACCTCGCTCGAGTGCCACGTGCTGGCCGTTGCCGGGCGCACGGTTGCGCTCGAGGCGGTCGACAAGGCGGCAACCCTGCGGCTGCCGCAGTCGATCGACAACGTCTTGCTGACCTTCAGATCGAAGAACTCCCTCATCGGCCTGAAGGGAGTGCTGCTGACACAGGAGCTTCCCGGTGACCTGCGTTTCGTCGCAGCCCCGAAGGAGGGTCAGCGGCGGACGCGGCCAACACGGGCCCAGGTCGCGATTCCGGTCACGTTGAAACGGCGTGGTGCCGACGTCGCGTCCGAGGGGGTCACCGTTGACATGAGTCTCGTCGGCACGCTCGTCGAGTGCGAGCTCGAACTCGAGAAGGCGGACGAGGTCGAACTCTGCCTCCTCGTCGGGAAGCGCGAGGCCACGGCTGACGGCGGCGGCATCGTCCTCTTCGGAACCGTTACGCGCGTCGCGCACGGCCTCGTGGCGATCGAGTTCGCACCCGCCTCCGCACAGACCCACAGGATCCAGATCGGCTGGCTCGTGATCGAGGAGCGGCGGGCGGCACGCATCCGCGGCGCCGGCCAGGCAACGCAACTCGAACCGCTCGACTTCTGAAGGCGGCGCGGAGGCAGCTCGGTTCGACGCGGCGAGGAGGTAACCGCCGACGGCGCGTTCGGCGGTTGGTTCTGCCACGCTCAAGGGCGCTCGACCCGAGAGCTCACTCCCCGATGAACTTCGGCGCGCCGCCTCCAGGCTTCAAGAGGCGCGGGCTGCGCCAGGCCGCGAACACCGCGAGCGTTCCTGCAGCAGCGCCAGCGAGCATCGCGTGCCGGTCGCCCACGACGCTCGCGACCCCGGGCCCCCCGGAGCCTTCCGCGATCGCGAGCAGGAGCGCTGCCCCGATGGCAGCGCCGACCTGCCGCGCCGTGTTGATCAGGCCGCCGACGACGCCCTGATCGCGGTCGGCCATCCCCGCTGCCCCGACGACGGTCGCGGCAAACGCGCTGCCGGCAGTGCCGAAGCCCACGAGCATCACCGCCATCAACACGGGGCTATAGGACCCGCTCGCGGGCAGGTGCGAGAGGATGAGGAAGCCAACGGTCGTCGTTGTGCCCGTCAGTAGGAGGAGCCGGCGGATGCCGATCCCGTTCGAGAGTCGTGCACCGAACAGCCCGGCCGCGAAACCGATCGCTCCCTGCGGCGCGATCACGAGTCCGGTGATGAGCGGAGAGTCGTGCAGCACTTCCTGCAGGTAGAGCGAGAGCACGAGCATCTCCCCCGCGTTCCAGACACCGATCAGGAAGGTGATCGCGCCGGCCGAGCGCAGGTTCGGGCGAGTCAGGAGCTCGAGGCGAACGAGTGGCTGACGTTGGTGGCGCTCGACGAAGACGAACGAAAGGCCACCGAGCACCGCCAAGGCCGCAGCGGCGACGACGGGCACGGAGAACCAACCGAGTACGACGGCCTCCGAGAGGGCAAAGACCGCGGCGGCGGTCGCGGCCGTCACGAGTGCGGCGCCGCCGAGATCGAGCCGCGGGCGAGAACCCGCTCGTGTCCCCTCGCGCAGGAGCAGTGGCGTGAGCGCGGCGACACCGAGCGCGATGGGAACGTTGACGAGAAAGACAGCCCTCCAGCTCGCGAACTCGACCAGGACCCCGCCGAGCACCTGCCCGGAAACGAAGCCCACTGAGGCAGTCGCACCGTAGAGACCCAACGCGCGCGTCCGCTCACTCCCTTCGGGGAAGCCGGTCGTGATCAACGACAGCGCCGCCGGAGCCACCGCAGCGGCGGCGACGCCCTGGAGCGCGCGCGCGGCAATAAGCAAGGTCGGGTCGCGCGCCAGGCCGCCGGCGAGCGAGGCAGCCGCGAACCCGACGAGCCCGACAACGAACAGCCGGCGGCGGCCGAACAGGTCGGCGGCGCGGCCACCGGCGATGAGCAGGCCACCGAAGGTGATGGCGTAGGCAGTTACGACCCATTGCACGTCCCCTGCCGCGAAACCTAGGTCGCGTTCGATCGAGGGGAGCGCAACGTTGACGATGCTGAAGTCGAGTACGACGATGAAAGACGCCGTCAGAATGGTGAGCAGCGCGAGGCGCTCACGTGCGCTCTCACGCCCGAGCCCAGGAGCAACGCGGGCCGCGCCGGAGGTCCACTGACCGACGAACGTCCTGCGCCTCGATCCTGCGAACGTGTCGATGGCAGACCGCCACAAACCAGACATAAACTCCCCCCATTCGAAACTGTACGTATCGTATTGTACCCGAAGAACCGCGCCGCCTGTACGATTATCGATACGTCTAGTTTCGTATCTGTGCGTATCCCGCTGGCCACGACGAAAGGAGGGCGCGATGTCGAAGCCCGAAGCGACGGCCCCACTTCCGGTTCGGGAGCTTGGCTCGACCGGGATGGAGCTCACCCGGATTGGCTTCGGCGCCTGGGCGCTCGGAGGCGGTGACTGGGAGTTCGGCTGGGGCCCTCAAGCGGACGCTGAGTCGATCGAGACGATTCAGCGCGCGCTTACACTCGGCCTGAACTGGATCGATACGGCCGCGGCGTACGGCTTCGGACGCTCGGAGGCGGTCGTCGGTCGCGCGCTGCGCGGGCTCGAGAAGCGTCCCTTCGTCTTCACGAAGGCCGCACTCCTCCCCGGAACCGGCGGTAGCGTCGTCCACAATCTGAAGCGCGACTCGATCATGCGTGAGGCGACCGCAAGTCTCGAGCGCCTAGGCGTCGACGCGATCGATCTGTACCAGATTCACTGGCCGAACCCGGAGCCGGACATCGAGGAGGGCTGGGCTGCACTCGCCGAACTCAAGGAGCAGGGGCTCGTTCGCCACATCGGCGTTTCGAACTTCGACGTCGACCAGCTCCGCCGGATCCGGGAGCTCGCACCGGTCGAGACGCTGCAGCCTCCCTACTCGCTCGTCGACCGCCGCGCCGAACCTGAGCTGCTCCCCTACTGTCAGGCCGAGGACATCGGCGTGATCGTGTACTCACCGATGGCCTCCGGGTTGCTCAGCGGCTCCTTCACGCGTGAACGGATCGCGGCGCTTCCCGACGACGACTGGCGTAAGCGAAGCAGCCGCTTCGCCGAGCCGGAGCTCAGCCGGCACCTGGCGCTCGTCGAGCGTCTCCGACGCGTGGCGGTCCGGCACGACTCGACGCCCGGAGCGGTCGCAATCGCCTGGACGCTCCGAAACCCCGGCCGTGGACGCCGCAATCGTCGGCTTCCGCCGGCCGGCCCAGGTCGAGGCGCTGCTTGACGCGCCACTGCTCACGCTGAGCGAGGCTGACCTCGACGAGCTGATCGGCGAGCCCGGCGATGCCAACCGGGGCTGACGGCCCGGAGCAGCCGGCCGGCACCGGAGGGCGGCGTCCCCGGGGCGTAGGCGAACCAGGCCCGGTCGGCAACAACGTCTTCAGGGAAGGGGAACCGCCATCCGCCGCCCGGCGACAGGGTCGTCCGCGCAGCGAGAAGGCGCGCCAGGCGATCCTGGCGGCAGCGGTCGAGCTCCTGCTCGAGCAGGGGCTGAATGCGATGAGCATGGATACCGTCGCCGAGGCCGCGGGAGTCAGCAAGGCAACGATCTACCGCTGGTGGCCCTCGAAAGAGATGCTCGCACTCGACGCGCTCGCGACAGCCTGGGCTCAGCCGCTCGTAGGCGTCCCCCGAACATCCGGAGCTCTACGCGCCGACCTGCTCGCACGCCTGCGACCGTGGGTGCGCGAACTGACCAAGCGGCCCTTCGGCCGCATCATCGCTGGTCTGGTCGCCGAAGCGCAGATCGACCCCTCCTTTGCGGCGCTCTACCTCGAACACTTCGTTCGCCCGCGGCGAGATGCGACCAGACAGTTGCTCGTCGATGCGATCGCGCGGGGCGAGATCGCCGCGACGACGAATCTCGAGCTCACGCTCGACCTGCTCTACGGCCCGATCTACCATCGACTCCTGCACGGGCACGCCCCCCTGACCGACCGCTTCGTCCAGCAGGTTGTCGATACCGTCATCGCCGGCATCACGCCCCGCTGACAGCAACGAGTCGCCCTGGTGACGTTCTGGTGACGATCCGGAGACAACTCGCGCCTCTTGCCGCGGCAGCCTGCCTCCCGTCCCCGCTGGCAGGGTAGCGTTGGCGCCAGAGCGGCAGGCCTTACCCCCAGCAAGTCGTGCCCGCACAGGCAATATTCGGGAGGAGCGATGATGACCACTGAGACGACAATCAAGGCACGTGTGCTTCCTCGTGCCGAGCAGCGCCTCGTCGACGCCCTGCGACTCGGCGACCTTCGCCTCGGGCGAACGCTTCGGCGCCGACGTGCGCGCCCCGAAACGCCGAGCGCTCACCACCTTCAGGAACTCGGCGGCCAGCGCTCCTAACGGGCGCGGCCAGCGCGCGCGGTCGGCTGCGCGAGTTCGGCGCGCCGGACGCGGAGCGAAACCAGCTTCTCGGCGAGCTCGGCGGCGAACTCCTCGAGCCGCTGCTGCCTAGCGCGCACGAGTTCGAGCTGGTGCTCGACGAGCGGAATCGCCGCCTCGACGATGCGTCGCCGTTCGCTCTCGCTCGGATCCTCAGCCCAGCGATCCCGGAGATCGGCGCGCGCTTCCTCCGCTTCGCTGAGGGAGACGAGCTCCTCGAGCGAGAGCCCGAGAAGGTCGCGCAGCCGGACCAGCCCCTGCAGCCGACTGACATCGCCGTCGTCGTAGGTGCGGTGGGCGCCCTTGCCGCGCGCGAGGCCCGTGCCGAGCAACCCGAGCTCCTCGTAGTAGCGGATCGTGCGCGTTGTGACACCGACTCGGGCGGCGACCTCCCCGATCCGTAGCCGCGCAGCCTCGGTGGTCAGGCTGTGCTCGGCGCTGACGCTCGTGTTCACTGGCGCCCCAAGATCGGCGCCGGCTCGCGTGCATCGCGTTCGCTCCCTACAGCCACGCGTCCATCGGCGGGCTCCTCCTGGTGGTGGTACTTGCCGCCGCGCAGGAGCGAGGCGAGTGCTGCGATCAGGCAAGCCGCGATCGCGAACGTGAAGGCGTAGACGAGCGCTGTGTGGAACGGCTGCGAGATCAGGTGCGGGAAGAAGCTTCGACCCGTCAGCTGACGTGCGTCGGCCGCGGGCAGCGCACCGAGCACATGCGGCCCGAGCAGGGTCTGCACCGGGTTGTAGCCCAGAAACGAGGCAAAGAGCGTCGAGACCGGGGGAAGGTGCGCAATCCTCGTTGCATCCGCGCTACCCACGCCGTGGGCGACGAGCCCGTTGTAGAGCGTCGTAGGAAGTCCCGATGAGAGTCCGACGATCATCAGCGAAAAGAACACGCCGATCGAGAGCACACTCGCGGAGCTGGTGAAGGTGGCGAGCATGCCGGCACCGGCGCCGCGCTGTGAGGGAGGCAGGCTGTTCATCACCCCGGCACTGTTGGGCGAGGTGAAGAGGCCCATGCCAATGCCGTTCAGAAGCAAGATCAGCGCGAACCAGATGTAGGAGAAGTTGACGGGGAGCGCGATCAGCAGCACGAAGCTCACGCCGGCGACGAGCACTCCGCCGGTCGCAAAAGGACGCGCACCGAAACGGTCAGAGAGATAGCCGGAGAGCGGACCGGCAACCAGCAAGCCCGCGATGAGCGGCAGCATGTAGATGCCCGCCCAAAGCGGTGTCTCGGAGAACGCGTACCCGTGCTGGGGCAGCCAGATCCCCTGAAGCCAGATGATGAGGATGAACTGGAGGCCGCCGCGCCCCATTGCCGCGAGCAGCGCCGCGAGGTTGCCCGCGCTGAAGGCGCGAATGCGGAAGAGCTCGAGGTGAAACATCGGTTCGGTCACTCGCGTTTCGATCACGCAGAAAACCGTGAGCAGGACCAGGCCGCCGATGATCATCGAGAGCACGAAGGGCGCAGTCCAGCCCATCGTGTGCCCGCCGTATGGCTGAATTCCATAGGTGATCCCCACCATCACCGCGATAAGCCCGATTGCGAAGGTCGCGTTCCCCCACCAATCGATCCGCGCGTGCCGCCGCACACCGAGCTCGCGGAGACTGTGGTACGACCAGACGGTCGCGAAGAGCCCAACCGGCACCGAGACGAGAAACACGAGCCGCCACGAGACAGGCGCGAGCACACCGCCCAGCACGAGTCCGACGAATGACCCGGCGACCATCGCGATGCTATTCACCCCGAGTGCGAGCCCGCGCTGGTGTACCGGGAACGCATCGGTCAAGATCGCGCTCGAGTTGGCAAAGACGAGCGCACCTCCTATGCCCTGGCCGACACGCATCAAGATCAACCAAAGCGCCGCATCACTCCCGTGCATCCAGGTGACCGAGAGCAGGATCGAGAAGACGGTGAAGACGGCGAAGCCGAGGTTGAACATCCGCACGCGGCCGTAGATGTCCCCAAGACGCCCAAGACTGACGAGCAGCACCGCCATCACGACGAGGAAGCTCAGAATCAGCCAGAGCAGGTAGCTCGTGTTCCCCGGTTGCAGCGGGTTGACGCCGATACCCCGAAAGATGTCCGGGAGCGCGATCAGCAGGATCGACGAGTTGATCATCGCGACGAGCATCCCGAGCGTCGTGTTCGAGAGCGCCACCCACTTGTAATCGAGGTTCAAGCCACGCATCAGTCCCCCCTGCAGTTAACGTGAACGTCAAATATACCATTGCGGCCCTGCTTGCGCGGCTGGAGCGCACGACGGCGACGCCGACCCAGCCGCTCGCCCGCTTAAGCCAAATCGACCGACTGGCCAACCTCATCGCACTGGTAGCGTTCGTGGACTGATGGCCGATCCCGTTTCATGGCTCCAGATCCAGCAGGGATGGGCAGTGACCTTCGCCGACGATGTGCCGGTGGGCACCGTCGCTCAAATCGAGGGCGATCCGCAGGAAGACATCTTCGATGGGCTCGCGATCTCCGCGGGAGCCGGCGGTGAGCTGCAGTACATCCCGGGAGAACAGGTCGGTTCGATCTATCCGGGCGAGGTGACGCTAAAGATCGCCTCGAGCGCTCGTGGCACACTCGAGCCTTTCCGCCCCGCACCACCGGAGACAAAATGGACGCCAGGCAAGGCCCCGCTCGGGGCACGCATCTCCAACTGGTTTCGCGGACGACGCTAGACGTACCGTCGGCAGGCTCGACCTCCTGTCGCGCTACGGTGTCGCCGAGAGCGAGCAAACAGCGAGGAGGAGCCGGTGAAGCACGCCCACATCGTCTTCGGTGACAACCACAAGGTCGTCGTCGAACATGACGAGAGCGACACCCGCGCCCTCGCCGCAAAATTGAGTGACAGTGCCGAGTACGTCTACCTCAGTCGTCCCGGGGGGATCCGCGGCATCTTCGTGAACCCACGGGCGGTCTCCTACGTCGAGGACTCGCCGGAGTAACCGGGGGAGACGAGCTGCACACCGAGTCGCGCGAACCCTCGCGACGCTCTTACAGAAGCGCTCGGCTACCGTGACTGTTCTGCGAACCCCGGCCGTAACGCCGCGGGTCCCATCACAGCCGGCGAGTGGGAGGGCGATGACAGGCAACAACGAAATCACGCAGCAGGCCGGCGCAAGCGGACGGCTCAGGCTCGGCGACACGAGCGAGGTGAACCGGCTCGGATTCGGTGCAATGAGAATCACGGGTACCGGGATTTGGGGCGAGCCTGCGGACCGCGAGAGCGCCGTCAACGTGCTGCGTCGGGCCGTCGAGCTCGGCGTGAACCTGATCGACACCGCGGCCGCGTACGGGCCAGAGGTGAGTGAGCGCCTGATCGCGGACGCGCTCTATCCCTACCCGGAGGATCTGATCATCGCGACGAAGAGCGGCTTCCAGCGCAGCGGGCCTAACGCCTGGACACCGGACGGGCGCCCGGAGGTGATTCGGGCCGACTGCGAGCGCAGCCTGCGGCTCCTGCGTCTTGAGACCATCGATCTCTACCAGCTGCACACGGTCGACCCGAACGTTCCACTCGAGGAATCACTGGGCGCGATCATCGAGCTCCAGCAGGCGGGCAAGGTGCGGCTGATCGGCGTTTCGAACATCTCGCTCGCACAGCTGGCAGCGGCACGGACACTCACCCCGATCGTCTCGGTGCAGAACCGCTACAGCCTCGGCGACAGAACCAGCGACGCAGTGCTCGCGGAGTGCGAGCGCGACGGTCTTGCCTTCCTGCCGTGGTTCCCGCTCGGCGCCGGAAGCCTGACGCGCGGCCAGGCGCTCGAGCGGATTGCCGCCGCACACGCGGCGACTGCTGCGCAGGTGGCGCTCGCTTGGCTGCTTGCGCGCTCACCCGTCATGCTCCCGATCCCCGGTACCTCGTCGGTGCCCCATCTGGAAGAAAACGTCGCCGCCGCCGCGCTCGCGCTTTCCCCGGCGGAGCTGGACGAGCTCAGTGCAGCCGCGTAGCGGCGTCCGGCAGGCCGCGTGCGGAACCCACGGCGAGCGGCCAGGCGCGCCAGCCTGGCGGCGAGGCACGCTCCGTGGCCACCGCCCCATTCGGGCGCGGCTAGGCGCGAGGGGCCTCGCTCCCCGGATGTCGGGCATGGTCGCTCGCACAGCGATGCTCGCGTGCATCTGCTTGGCGGCGATGCCCGTCGGCAGCTCGGCAGCCGGCGCCCGGAGCGCGCGCGTCGCGCCGCTCCGCCTCGTCGTCCACCGGCTCGTCCACGGCTCGGGTCTCGCCTCTGTCTCCTGTGGCTCCACCGTGTCATGCATGGCTCTCGACAAGCGGGGACGTGCGTACCACTGGAACGGTCGGCACTGGAGCCCGGCCACCACCGTGACTGACGTCGCTTCCGGCCCGGGCGGGATCGCCGTCTCGTGCTACGCGGGAAACGCCTGCATCGCCGACGCAAGCCGGGGCTCCGTGATCTCGAGCTGGAACGGACACGTCTGGAACTCGACGACGCTCGCCGATGCAAACGGGCTCGAGTCGGTCGGTTGCGCCCGCTCGGGCTTTTGCGCGACGGTGGATGGAATCGGCAACTCGTTCGCATACGAGCAAGGCGGCTGGGCCCGGGTCGCAGGTGACTGGGGATCAGTGACCGCGATCTCGTGCGTCTGGTCGTCCTTCTGCGTCTCGACAAGCGCAAGTGGGATCTCGATGTGGAACGGAAGCCGCTGGACGCTGCCCGACAACTTCAACGCTGCCCCCTCGTTTACCGGTGTGTCGTGCGTGAGTGCCTCGTTCTGCCTCGCGGTCGACAACAGCGGCGGAACCCGGTTCTGGAACGGCTCACGCTGGAGCGCCGCGCAGACATTCGACCGCGGCCGTCCGACAGCGACAACGCTGGGGCCCGAACCGACTGCGGTCTCGTGTGCCACGAGCAGCTTCTGCATGGTTGTCGACAACCGGGGAGCGATGCTCGAATGGCAACGCGGCGTCTGGACCCGCGTCAGGGGCCGCGGCGCCTATGCCTTCAGCGCCGTCTCCTGCCCGAGCACCACGTTGTGCGTCGCCACCGACAGCGGGGGCGAGGTGTTGATTGCACACCGTTGAGCCCAATGTCGGCTCCGGGCGCCGCCATCAGCGTCGCAGCCAGGAAACACCTTCCGGATCGGATCGCGAAGCCAGACGGCGGGCCCGAGGTGAGGCGGAGTGAAGCTGCGCGTCGACCCTGCGCGCTGTACCTGCTCGGGTGCCTGCGCGGCCATCCCTGGCGGGCTGTTCGTGCTTGAGCCGGACGCGGAGTTTGCGATCGCGACCATCGCAGAGGTTCCGGAAGCACTCGAGCCACATGCCCGGATGGCGATCACGCTCTGCCCGTCGAACGCGATCAGCGGCGAATAAGGCCTGCACCCGGCTGCGGCGGGTGCCGAAGCGTCGTCGCCCGTATCCGGCCCGCGGGAGGCTGACGCTGCACTGCCCCCGCAGAACGGCGGTACGGAGCAGTTACGGCCGCGTGCCTCCCGCGCCCTGAGTAAGCGTCCCGGTCAGGCTTCCAATTCGTCGAATGCGCTCTCGATCAGCTCGACCTGGGCTCGAAGCCGCGCGACCTCGTCGCGTAGCTTCGCCATGTGGTCGGCAGAGGTGAGCATGAGCCGGCCGCCGGCGACGTCACCCCCGACGCCCTCGCCGTCGTCATCGTCGTCGTCTTCGTCGTCTTCGTCGTCTTCGTCGTCTTCGTCGTCATCGTCGTCATCGTCCTCATCGTCGCCCGTGTCGTCGGCCGGCTCAGGGATCAGGACGACCTCGGTCGGAAGCTCGCCGACGTCGAGGCCGTCACTCGGCTGCGTCTCCGATGCGAGATCGAGTTCGTCGTCGTCGTCCTCGTCCTCGTCCTCGTCCTCGTCGTCGTCGTCGTCCTCATCGTCCTCATCGTCGCCGTCCTCTTCGTCCTCTTCGTCACCGTCGTCGCCGTCTTCCTCGTCGTCCTCTTCGACCTCGGCTGTGACCTCGGGCTCAGGCGTCGAATCCGCAGTATCAGCGGCCACCTCGTCGGCCGCGGGGACGGCTCCGGCATCGTCTGCGAGCGTCGCGGTATCCGTGCCCGCGTCCGCGACGACGGAGTCCGCTCCAAAGTCGGACATCTGAGCATCCGGGGCTGGCATTTCTGGCGAGGCGGCCATCTCCGAGCCCGCGTCCGCGTCTACGACCGGCGGCGCCCCGGTCTCGCCCGGTTCGCCGACGTCGTCCCCTGCCAGAGCCGAGGGCGCACTGCTTTCGGCAGGCAGCACGGGCTCCGTCGTAATCTCGATGCTGGCGAAACGCCCGATCGTCGTTTCGCCGTCATCCCGGGAAATCACCACGACAGCCTCGGTCCCGAGATACCCGATGCTGAGCCTCCCCGTCTTCTTGCCCATGACTTCTCCTCTCGATCCGGTCGGAATCGTGCTTCTGCTCGACGTCATCGCGCTCACCGCATCCGCTCGGGTCTCACGTCGCAGGGGTCGATCCCTGCTTGCGAGGCCCGCTCGGAGTTCACCACTCCCCGGTGTGCGGGCCGGGGATGGAGCAGACCCTAGACGCTGTATTTCCGAGCGGGGTATCACATTGGTGACGGCGCTGTCGTCGGGCGACGGCGGCGTGATGATCAGGTGCCGGTCGGGGCCCTGCGTGCTTCGCACTCCCGCTGTGCGGAGAAAACGGATCACACGGCTCAGATAGGTGCGGTGGATTCCGCTATCTAACCACGGCTATGAGCGAGCGCGTGCACGCCTTCGCACAAGCCGTTTGCTTGGCGCGAGCGGTAAGCCCGGACGCCATCCGACGCGTGTCGACGCGAGCGCCCGGGATTAGCCGCGCGCCTCCGTCTCCGCCGGTGGCAGCTCGTCTCCGAACTTGGCCCGCGCTACGTAGCGCCCGATCCCGGGTGTCACGACGAGCTCGTCGTTCTCGACGACTACCGTCCCCCGCAGCAGCACGAGCTCCGGCGAGCCCACGACCTCGGTGCCCTCGTACAGGTTGTAGTCGACCCGTGAGCGATGCGTGGAGGCTGAGATCGTGACCCGCTTTTCGGGATCGAAGACGACGAGGTCAGCGTCGGCGCCGACGGCGATCGTTCCTTTACGCGGGTAGAGGCCGAAAAGCTTCGCGGGGTTGGTCGAGAGAAGCTCCACCATCCGCTTGAGGCTGATGCGGCCGGCGCGAACTCCGAACTCGTGCATCATCTGCAACCGGTTTTCGAGCCCTGGACCACCGTTAGGGATCTTCGAGAAATCATCTCGGCCGAGCGTCTTCTGATCGGCGAAGTTGAAGACGGCGTGGTCGGTCGAGACGACCGAGAGCACATCACTCGCCACGGCGTCCCAGAGCACGGCCTGATCGGCCTCGTCCCGAGGCGGGGGCGTGTAGACGTACTTCGCGCCCTCGAAACCGGGCCGCTCGAGGAAACGTTCGTCGATGAAGAAGTACTGCGTGCACGTCTCGCCCCAGACCGGCCAATCCTTGGCCCGCGCGATCGCAATCGGCTCGACCGCCTCCTTGCAGGAGACATGCACGACGTAGAGCGGCGCCCCGGCGATGCGCGCGAGCTGGATCGCGCGGTTGGTCGCCTCGCCCTCGGTCTCAGGCGGGCGCGTCCGCGCGTGCCAGACCGGCTCGGTGTGACCGGCCGCGAGCGCCTCGCGCACGAGCACGTCGATCACATCGCCGTTTTCTGCGTGCGACCATCACGAGCGCACCCGTCGCCGCGGCAACCTCCATCGTGCGGAAGAGCGTCTCGTCATCGACCATCAAGGCGTTCTTGTAGGCCATGAAGAGCTTGTAGGAGGTGACGCCTTGCTCGGGCAGAGTGGCGAGCTCATCGAGCGCTCCTGCCGCACTCAGATCGGTGACAGCGATGTGGTAGCCCATGTCGATCACCTGCTTCCCTGCGGCCTTCGCGTGCCAGACCGCGAGCGCGTCGCCGAAGCTCTGGCCCCGGGCCTGGATGCAGAAGTCGACGTGACAGGTCGTTCCGCCAAAAGCCGCCGCGGTTTGCCCGCTCTCGACGTCGTCGATCGTCACGGTGCCCCCGAACGGCATGTCGAGATGCGTGTGGGGATCGACGCAGCCAGGCAGCACGAACCGTCCACGAGCATCGATCGTGCGGTCGGCTTCGAGCTCGAGCGACTCGCCGATCCGGGCGATCCGTTCGCCCTCGATGAAGATGTCCGCAACGTAATCGTCCGCCGCGGTCACGATGCGACCGCCCTTGATCAAGACCGACACGAGTGCTCCTTTCTGTCGATCCCGCGAGTCTAGAACCAGCCACGGTTCCATCAAACCCGGCCGAACAGACGCCGAGAGCCCGGTAGGATCGCGCCGAATGGCACTCGAGCCGGCCCGGACCGTCGCGGAACTCGAGCAGCTTCGGACCCTCACCGGCGACGAACAGGGCGCGCAGCGAGTCGCCTGGACGGAGGTCTGGGAGACGGCGCGGCGGTGGCTGAGGTCGCTCGTCGCCGAGACGGGGGCGGTCGAGACGATCGATGCCGCAGGCAACCAGTGGTTCACGCTAGCCGGCGGCGAGGGCCCGGCGCTGCTGATCGGCGGACACCTTGACTCGGTCCCCAATGGCGGCTGGCTCGACGGCTCGCTCAACCTTGTCGCGGGCGCCGAGGTGTTTCGGCGCATCGCCGCCGAAGGGCCGCCGCCGGTTCCGGTGCAGACTCGTGAACTGGGCTGATGAAGAGGGTGCCCGCTTCGGACGCTCCCTCTTCGGCTCCTCTGCGGCCGCGGGCTCGATGCGCGATCAGGCCGAGCTGCGCCGAGCTGACGCGACCGGCCGGGATAACGCTGCCGGACGCGCTCGCGCGCTCACGGTGTCGAGCTCGAGCGTGCGCTCGAGGCGCGGTCGCAGCTCGAGGGCGCCGGCGCGTACCTGGAGCTCCACATCGAGCAGGGGCCCGTGCTCGAGCTGCTCGGTCTGCCGCTCGGGGTCGTGCTCGGCACCTTCGGTGTCGAGCGCTCTCGCGTCACCTGGCTCGGTCAGGCTGCGCACGCTGGCTCGACGCCGATGGACCAGCGTCGCGACGCGCTCGCCGGGCGCCGCCAAACTTGCGCTCGAGTGCGCGAGATCGCCGCCGAGGTCGGCGACGGCGCGGTCTGCACGTGCGGCGGCGTCGACGTGCCGGCCGGGCATCGTCACCTCAGTCGTCGAGACTGCCGAGCAGCTACTCGACCAGCGCCACCTCGACGCCGAGAAACTGGCTCGCCTGCACACACTCGCCCAGGAAGCTGCGGAGCGCATCGCGGACGAGGAGCATCTCGAGGTCAGCTGGGAGCGGATCTGGAGCATCGAGCCGATCCTCTTCGACGAGACGTTGATCGAGCTCGCCGAAGCAGCGGTGACCTGCGGTCGCCGGCAGCTCGCACCGCCTGCCTTCGGGGCCCCTTCACGACGCAGCCGAGGTCGCGCGCGCAGGAATACCGACGGTGATGCTCTTCGTCCAGAGCCTGCGCGGGCTTTCGCACACACGCCTCGAGGACACCGAGCCGGAACACCTCGAGCTGGCGGTGCCGCGCGCTCGACCGGCTCGCCAGCGAGACGCTCGACTGGCTCGTATCCCCCTGAACCCGTAGGCGGTGCGTCGGACACGGACGCGGTAGCCTTCGCTGATGGCGATCAGCTTCGGCGTCACGGTGCTTCCCGATCCGCCGCATACCCGCTTCCTCGAGCTGCTGCAGCTCGCAGAGCGGGAAGGCTTCGAGTACGGGTGGACCTACGACTCGCACGTCCTTTGGCAGGAGTCGGTGCCCCTGCTCGCGCTTGCTGCCGACCGCACCTCACGCATGAAGCTCGGGCACTTCGTCACCAATCCGGGCACTCGCGACCCGACCGTGCTCGCGAGCGCGTACGCGACGCTGCACGACATCTCGGGCGGGCGGATGGTGATGGGCATCGGCCGTGGCGACTCGGCTCGTCGTGTGATCGGGCTTCAGCCGGTCAAGGATGGCCGAGTTCGAACGTGACTGCCGCATGATCAAGGAGCTCATGAACGGCCGCCCGGTCGAATGGAACGGCAAGGAGCTCGAACTGCAAGTGGGCGCGTCCCGAACCCGAGCTTCCGCTATACGTCGCCGGCTACGGGCCGAAAGCGCTCGCGGTCGCCGGGCGGGTCAGCGACGGCGTGATCGTCCAGCTGGCCGATCCAGTGATCATCGAGTGGATCATGAGTACGGCCCGCGCGGCTGCAGAGCAGGCCGGCCGCGATCCCGACGCGCTGAGCTGCATCGTCGGTGCCCCCTCCAAGGTCTCCGACGACCTCGCGGCTTGTCGCGAGGAGGTGCGCTGGTTTCCGGCGATGGTCTCGAACCACGTGATGGATCTGATCGAGCGTTACGGCTGGGAGCTCAGACATCCCGTCGGAGCTCGACCGACTTCGTCAAGGCCCGCACGTTCTACGACTACAACGACCACTCGCGCGTCGGCGCTGCACACGGCGAGTTCGTCACCGACGAGATCTGCGACCGCTTTTGCGTCATCGGCTCAGCTGACACGTGTCGCGCCAAGCTGGCCTCGCTCGCGGCTGTCGGCGTCGACCAGTTCAACGTCTACCTGATGACGCACGACCAAGAAGAGACGCTCGCGGCCTACGGGAGCGAGATTATCCCGAGCTTTGCAGCGGCGGCTTCTTGAGAGCCGCCGAGCTCGCGCGCGTCAGCCGCCAGCGGCTTTGATCGCGGCGATGACCGAGCCAGCGTCAGTCGCGCTCGACATGTTCACGTAAGTGCCCTGCACCCCGCTTCGCCCGACGTAGATCGTCGGCGTCCCGGTCACCTTGTCGACGTTCGCGAGCGTGTCGACCGCAAGCTGTTCGGACTTGACAGTCGCACCGTTGCGTTGGCTGAGCAGCGTGTTGACTTTCAGACCCGGAATGCTCTCGGCAGCCGCGGTAACCATGCTCGTGTTGAGCCAGCCTGTGTTCTCGACCCGCTGATTGAAATAGAGCACCTCGGCGTAGTTGAAGGCCCTGTTCTGCAAGCCCGCGGCGAGCTCGGCCGCCTGCCCAACGACGGAGGCCGGGCCAATGAACGCCCACGGCTCCATCTTGATCTTGACCTTGCCGGTGCGGACGTAGTCCTGAACGAGCGAGGGCAGCACCGTCGTCTCGAACTCCCGACAGTAGGGACACTGCGGATCGATGAACTCCTGCATCGTTACCGGCGCCGACGGGTCCCCGAGCACGGTGCCATGTTGCGGAATGCCGTTGAAGAGGGCCTGAACGCTGGCCGCCTCGGGCAACGCACCGGACAGCGAGCCCACCGCACGTGCCGGTGGCGTCGAGCCTCCCCCGCCTCCACTTACAGCGACAACGACGATGACGATCGCGATCACGACGACGGTGCCGGCAACGGCCGCGAGCACCTTCGGCGAGGCTTGCCGTGACTGCCGGCCCGGCCCGCTGACGCCCCTGCGCACATTGGCGGACGTCTTGACCGGAGGCGGCGGGACCCGCCGCTTCTTCTTGCTTGCTTTACCGCTCGGCATCGGTGCCCAGGGTAGCGAGATTTGAGTCGTCTCCAGCCACAGCCAACCCTAAGAGTTGGATGAGAAGCACGAAGCCCGTGAGCGCAAGCGTCGGGATCGTGATGTAACCGAACTCGTTGATCCACTTGGTTGCGCAACCTCCGGGGCCGAGACGAGGCAGGTCGTGCTCTGCGAAACGACGCCGTTTTCGACGAGCAGGTGATAGACGGAGATGCAGGCACCGACTACCGGGAGCGGCAGAAGGTAGCGCGCAATTCTGAAGTCGCCACGGATCGCCGCCAGCAGGGTGATGATCGAGAGCGGGTACATGCAGATCCGTTGGTACCAGCAGAGTTCGCAGGGGACGAAGCTCGCGATCTCGGAGAAAAACAAGCTGCCTCCGGTCGCGACTGCAGAAACGACGAACGCCGCCCAGAGCTCGTAGCCCCAGATCGCGTTGCGGATCTGCCTCAGCGGGCCGCGCACCCCGGCAAGGGCCGCCACGCCAATCAGGATGAAGGCCCCGGCAAGCACCTGGCCGACGACGCCGAGCCCGGCAAGCGTGACGATCGCGTCGTGAGTCATCGCTCCACCGTCTCAAGCCGGGCCTTCAACGAGACCGAGTCGCCACCGCCGGCCAGGGAGGTGACCGGGAGCGGTTGGTGCTGAGAGACAGGGGGGCGAGGCATCACGGAGGCCCTGAACGGGCAAGCGGAGAATAGTCGCCAGCGAACCGCGTTGCGGTCGCGACTGACAACGCGCGCCGTGGGGCCGGGCCGTGACCGCCCACGCGTGAGGCTGACCGGTAGCGTGGCTCCCATGCAGGGGGCTCGTCGATGAGCAGGCGCGGATGGCTGCTGTTCGGGAGCCTGTGCGTCATCTGGGGGATCCCCTACCTGCTAATCCGTGTCGCGGTACGCGACCTCAGTCCGGTCGTGCTCGTCTTCGCACGAACCGCCGGTGGCGCACTGCTTCTGCTCCCACTTGCCGCAGCGCGAAAGGAGCTCCGGCTCGTCGTACCGTACGCGCTGCCGCTGCTTGCCTTCGCACTCGTCGAGATCGCGCTGCCCTGGGTCCTGCTCTCGAGCGCCGAGACGCGTATCACGAGTTCGCTGACGGGACTCCTGATCGCAGCGGTTCCACTGGTGGGAGCGTTGATCGCACGTACGACCGGGGCACGCCAGACGCTCGGCTCGATCAACCTCGTCGGCCTCTTCACCGGCCTGGCCGGCGTCGCCGCGCTCGTCGGCCTCGACCTACGGGGGATGAGCGTGTTCGCGCTGGTGGAGATCTTCTTCGTCGTCGTCGGCTATGCCCTCGGCCCAGCGATCCTCACGAAGTACCTCAAGGACGTGCCCGCGCTCGCGGTAATTGCGGTCTCGCTTACGGTCACCGCGCTGGTCTACGCGCCACTCGCCGCGTTCGACCTTCCCGGGCGCGTGCCGTCATTCCACGCGCTCGCTTCCGTCGTCGTGCTGGTCGTCGTATGCACCGCGCTCGCCTTCCTGCTCTTCTTCGCGCTGATCGCCGAGATCGGCCCAGTGCGTGCGACCGTGATCACCTACGTCAACCCCGCGGTCGCAGTCGCGCTCGGCGTGGGCCTGCTCGGCGAACGCTTCACGACCGGCATGGTTGTCGGTTTCGTGCTCATTCTGATCGGGTCGATCCTCGCGACGCGCCGGGCTCCTGCGACCCGACCAGGCTTGCAGCTTGCCTCCGGCGACGTCGCGTGAACGCGTGATCGGTTCGCACTCATTCGTGCGCAGTGCTTTGATGGCTCGACGGCGGCGATTCGAGTTTTCGCTGCCGCATTGACAACGGAGGAGGAGTACATGGCTGGCTACACGCACGTCAATCTCAAGGAGCTCGACGACTCGGCTGGCGATCGCGCGCCGGACCTCGAGGCACGCTTCGCGCGTCGCCACCTCGACTCGGAACATCTCGGTTTGAGCTACTTCCGTTACGCACCTGGCTACCGCAACCGCATGGGACACAGCCACCGTGAGCAGGAAGAGGTGTACCTCGTGATCCAGGGCTCGGGCCGGATGCGCCTCGACGAGCAGACGATCGACCTGCGTCGCTGGGATGTCGTTCGCGTCGCCCCAGCCACGGTGCGCGCCGTCGAGGCCGGCCCTGATGGGCTCGAGCTCGTCGCCGTCGGCTCGGACCGCCCCGAGGGTGGCGACGGCATTCCGGTACCGGATTGGTGGACCGACTGAGCGAGGAGCCGGCCGCAGACGCCACTGGGTCGCCGCAGGGCGGGAGGTCGGCTGCCGGTCAGCCTCTCCCCCTCGGTGCCCGGACCTCGCACCCCAATCTGGCGCTGCTCGTCGTCGTCGTCGGCGTGATGATCACGGCGGTCGACACGACCATCGTCGTGCTCGCGCTGCCGGAAATCCAGCGCTCACTCCACATCGGGCTCGCGTCGGTGATCTGGGTGATCATCGGCTACCTGCTCGTGATCACACTGCTCGCGACACAAGTGGGCCGTCTCGGCGACATGTTCGGTCGGGTACGGATGTATCAGGCCGGCTTCCTGATCTTCATTGCCGCTTCCGTGGCGTGTGCGCTCTCCTGGAACGAGCCTTCATTGATCGCGTTCAGGCTCGTTCAAGGCGTCGGCGGCGCGTTCATCACCGCGAACTCCGGTGCCGTGATCGCGGACACGTTCCCGAAGGAACAGCGCGGACGCGCCTATGGGTTCAACGCGATCGGCTACAACACCGGCGCCGTGCTCGGGATCGTGCTCGGCGGCGTAATCGTCACCTACCTGTCCTGGCGTTGGATCTTCTGGATCAACCTGCCGATCGGCCTCGTCGCGGTGGCTATCGCCCGCCGCGTCCTCGTCGACCGGGGCGCACGTGAGCGGAGACGGCTCGACTGGGGCGGGATGCTCACTCTCGGGCTCGGCCTGTTCGGGTTGCTCTGGGGGATGGTCAAACTAACGTCCGAGTCGCTCGACGGGCCGATCCTCACGCTGCTTTTCGGCGGTCTCGCGCTGCTCGGGCTCTTCGCTGCGATCGAGCGAGCGACGCGCGAGCCGATGCTCGACCTGAGCTTGTTCAGGCTTCCGACGATGACGCCGTCGCTGCTCGCGGCATGCTTTCAGAGCCTTGCGAACTTTGCCGTGCTTTTCCTGCTGCTCATGTACCTGCAGGGTGTTCGTGAGTTGACACCGATCCACGCCTCACTACTCCTCGTCCCCGGCTACATCGTCGGAGGCGTGGTCGGCCCCTTCGCCGGGCGGCTCACCGACAAGCTGGGGCCAGTGCTGCCCGCGACCGGCGGCCTTGCGATTCAGGTGCTCGCGCTCCTCGCGTACGCGCAAATCGGCGTTCGCACGGCGCTCTGGGTGCTCGTCGTGACCAACATCCTCGGCTCGATCGGCGCCGGGTGTTTCTTTCCCTCGAACAACTCCGCGGTCATGAAGGCGGCGCCAGACTCGGGCTTCGGGATCGCCTCGGGTCTCCTCCGGACATTCGCCAATGTCGGGATGGTGTTCTCGTTCGCCCTCGCGATCCTGGTCGCCTCGGCGACGATCAGCAAGCACCAGGCGTTCGCGATCTTCGTGGGCGCCACGACGCTGCACCCGGCGGTCGCCGCGGCCTTCACACGCGGGTTGCACGCGGCGTTCTACTCGTCGATGTCGCTGATGATCGTCGCGGCGATGCTCTCCGCGAGCAGGGCCAGGTCGGGACTCCCCGCCGTCCCGGCGACCGGCCGCGCGAACGAAGCTCCCGCCCGCCGAAATGCGAACGCACCGTGGGGCGCGCCCGACCCGTAGCCTTAGGCGGTCGATGCCCCCGGAAAGCCAGTTGCGCAGCGATGACCCCGGACGTGCGAGCAGCGCCACCGCGCGCACGCGCGCGCCCGAAACGGTTATCTCGGTACGTGGGCTCGTCAAGCGTTACGGGGAGATGGTCGCCGTCGACGGCATCGACCT
Source organism: uncultured Actinomycetota bacterium (assembly GCA_963828105.1). Taxonomy (GTDB): domain Bacteria; phylum Actinomycetota; class Thermoleophilia; order Gaiellales; family Gaiellaceae; genus PALSA-600. The sequence goes on from CAWHDF010000028.1 coordinate 33,688, forward strand.
CGAGATCGCGCGGGGCGAGATCTTCGCCTTCCTCGGCCCTAACGGGGCTGGCAAGACGACGACGGTCGAGATCCTCGAGGGCTTCCGCGAGCGGACGGGTGGCGAGGTGACCGTGCTCGGTGTCGACCCCGGCCATGCCCCAGGCGGGTGGCGCAACCGGGTCGGCGTCGTGCTGCAGGAAACCGAGCCGGAGCCTGGGCTAACCGTACGAGAATGTCTGCGCCTCTACGCCGGCTACTACGACGCACCTCGTGAGATCGAGGAGACGATCGCACTCGTCGGCCTCGAGGAGAAGGCCGACAGCGCCGGGCAGCAGCTCTCGGGTGGACAGCGCCGCAGGCTCGACGTCGCTCTCGCCCTCATTGGCGACCCCGAGCTCATTTTTCTCGACGAGCCAACCACCGGGTTCGACCCGTCGGCTCGCCGAACCGCCTGGTCGGTCATCGCGGGCCTTCGTGCACTCGGCAAGACCGTCTTCCTGACCACGCACTACATGGACGAGGCCGAGCACCTCGCCGACCGGATCGCCGTGATCTCGGGAGGACGCATCGTCGCCGAGGGGACACCTCGCACGCTCGGAGGTCGCGACCGCCTCGCCGCCACGATTCGCTTCACGCTGCCCTCCACGGCCGTGCAGCTCCCGGCCGAGCTTGAGGCTCGCGCGCAGCACGGGCCGGGCGGCGCGCTCACGCTCGAGAGCGACAACCCGCTCGCGCACGTGCACGCGCTGGCCAGGTGGGCAGAGGCGAACAACCTCGACCTGCCCGACCTCGAGGTACGACGCCCCACGCTCGAGGACGTGTACCTCTCGCTCACTGGCGCGGAGACACGGCCGTAATGGGTGGGCAGGTGCGTCTCGTGTTCCATCAGGCGCGCTACGACTTCGTCGGCTTCCTGCGCAACCGCCAGGCTCGTTTCTTCACGCTGATCCTGCCCTTGCTCTTCCTCGTCATCTTCGTGAGTGTCTTCGGCAACAACACCGTCGGCCCGCAGCACGTCAAGGCCTCGACCTACTACGTTCCGGGCCTGTCGGCTCTCGCCGTGATCTCGGCGTCGTTCGTCAACCTCGTGATCTCGATCACGGCGCAGCGCGAGACCGGGATCCTCAAGCGCCGCCGCGCCACGCCGGTCCCGGCGGCTGTCCTGATCGCGGGCCGAACGCTGACGGCTATCGGCGTCTCGCTCGTCGTGATGACCGCACTCGTCCTCGTCGGACGTTTCGCCTACGGCGTACGACTCCCCTCCTCGACGATTCCCGGCGTCGCGCTCACGGCGATCGTCGGCTCGGTGACGTTCTGCATCCTCGCCTACGCACTTTCGTCCGGGATCAAGTCGGAGGACGCTGCCCAGCCCATGGTCCAGGCAGTGATCCTCCCGCTCTATTTCATCTCCGGGGTCTTCATCCCGAACGTGAACCTGCCCGCCTGGCTGCGGCACATTGCCGAGTTCTTCCCGGTGCAGCATCTCGCCGACGGGCTCCACCACGCGTATGACCCGGCCGTCACGGGCGTCGGAATCGTCTGGACGGATCTGGGTGTACTCGCGCTCTGGGCGGCGGCAGGCCTCGCCATCGCGATCTGGCGTTTCCAGTGGACCCCCGTCAGCGCGAGCCCGTGAGCAAAGCTGGTTCGGACGCCGACCGCTCAGGCTTCCGCTTTGAAAGCAAGCAACTCGGAGCCGTACTCGCGTAGCCACGCGCGCTCGCTGCGCCAACCCGGACGGTGATGCTCGACGAGTGTCCAGAAGCGACGGGAATGATCGGGCACGCGGAGGTGACAGAGCTCGTGGACGACGACGTAGTCGACGACCGCGGCGGGAGCGAGCACGAGCCGCCAGTTGAACGAGAGCGTCCCACGGGAGGAACAGGAGCCCCAGAGCGTGCGTTGGCCACCGATCCGGATGCGCGCATACCGGACGCCGATCCGGCCCGCCTCGGCCGAGGCGAGCTCCGATACGAGCGCCCGCGCCTGCCCTCGTGCCGAGGACTCGCTGACGCAGCGCTGCTCAAGCCCGAGGCGCGGTACCTGCCGAAGACGCTGTGCCTCGATCCAGCCGCGACGCTCGGCAAGTACCCGCTCGACCTCTGCGCGCGAGGTGCCCGGCGGCACGGTTAGCCGGACGGGCTCGCCCCACGGGACCTCGAGACGCCAGCGCCGAGCGCGCGGCGACCGTCGCACTTCAACGTCCATAGGGCGAGGCTAGCGTGCCGCCCGGCCGCTCCCGGGCAGACGCCGGCCCCGCGCGCCTATCGTTGGCGTGTGCCGGCGGACGCCTTTTTGCTCGCGTTCGCCGCAGCCTGGATCCACGGTTCGAGCAACGTCTTCCTCGGACGCCGCCGCGACCCGGAGGCGGCGACCGCAGTGATGCTGCTGGTCGGCGTCACCGCGTTCGCTCCCGCGACAGCGCTCGACTGGTCGGTATCCGCGAGTGCGCTGCCCTACATCGGCGCCTCCGCGCTGCTCGAGTTGCTCTACTTCGCGTTCCTCGCCGCCGCCTATCGCGGTTCGGATGTGAGTCTCATCTATCCGGTCGCCAGGGGGACAGCCCCGGTGCTCGTCGTCGTGGGCACGCTCGTCTTCCTCGGCCGTGCGCCGACCCTCGCCGAGGCGATCGGCGTCCTCACCGTTGGGCTCGGCATCGTGCTCGTCCGCGGCATACGGCTTACAACCGCGACGAGCGACACCCGCGGGTTCGTGCTTGCGCTCGCGACAGGGATCTTCATCGCGGGGTACACGCTGGTTGACAAGGAAGGCGTGCAGCATGCCGCCCCCATCCCCTATATCGAGCTCGTGCTGCTCGCGCCCGCGCTCATCTACGCCGGGTGCATCGCCCGCCTACGCGGGCTCGACGCACTCCGGCGCGAGAGCTCGTTACGACTCGGGGCGGTGTCGGTCATCCTCTTCGGTACCTACGTGCTTGTCCTCTTCGCGCTGCGACTCGCACCCGCCGCGAGCGTCTCGGCCGTCCGCGAGACGAGCGTCGTCGTCGCGACCGGTGTCGCCGCGTTCGTCGCCCGTGAACGGGTCGGGCCGCTGCGCTTTCTCGGGGCGCTGCTCGTCGCCGGCGGAATCGCGCTCGTCGCGCTCGGCAGCTGAGGGGCGGCGCTCAGACGCGGTGCCAGGCGGCGCGGCTGAGAAAGAAGCCGTGGCCGGCCGCGTTCGTGCAGGTGAGACCGGTGCGCGCCGAGGAGCACTCGTCGCCGCCGCCTCGCCAGATCGTTCCGTAGCCCAGGACCGGTGCGGATGGATCGGCGAACGGCCCGGCGTCGCCCGAGCAGGCGACCGGCTCGGCCACTCCTCGGGCATCGAGGAGGATTTCGTCGGCGGTGTAGTCGCTGTCCTTACAGCCCGGCCCGCTGCGCGGGGGACGCGGACGCAGCCCGCTCGCGATCCCGCACTCGAGCAGCGGCGAGGCAACGTGAGCACCGTACTCGTAGAAGCAGGCAATGTTGTGCGAGGGTGTGCGGAAGAAACCGGTCGCCGCGGCGGCGGCCTGCAGCGAGACACCACAGGTGAGCACGACGCAGCTGCAAAGCCACAGCGCGCCGGCCCAGTGCGCGATCCGGCCATACGGTCGGATCCGGCTAACGCCGCATCTCAGCTGACAACCCGCCGGGTAAAGGTGCGCAATGAGATCACAGAGAGCCCGGCCGAACCGCCGACAAGAGCGAGCACCGAAGCCCAGATCGCCATGTGCGGGAGCTGGGGCGTCAGCGAGGCACGCAGGCCCTCGGTCATGTAGACGAGCGGGTTGAGAAGCACGAGGTACTGGAGCCAGGGAATCGGCGAAAGCGTCGCCCACGGGTAATAGACGCAACCGAGGAACGTGATCGGCAAGACGACGACGCTGAAAAGCAGCGTGATCTTCCGCGGATCGATCACGGTGCCGATGAAGAGTCCGAGAGCCGAGGCGAGAAACGATGCGAAGACGATCGCGACGAGGAACAGCGGCCAGTCGTGGATGTGCACGCTCGGCGCGGCGCCCTTGGCGTGAACGAGGTAGACGACCGGAAAGACGACGGCGGCCGCGATCATCGACTGCAAGGCGCCGGCGACGATCTTCTCGAGACCGACGACCCAGACGGGGACAGGTGCGAGCACACGATCCTCGATCTCCTTGCTGTAGCTGAACTCCTGCACAAGCGGGAGCGCCACCGCCTGGATGCCCTGGAAGTTGATCGCCACAGCGATCAGACCCGGAACCAGCACGGTCGTGAACGAGACCCCGGCTCGCGTGCCGTGGAATCCCTGGCCGATTTTCGGAAAGACGTACGCGAAAACGAACACGAACAGCAGCGGCTGCATGATCGTGCGCGTCAGAAACTGCCCGATCTGGCGCCGGAGCACCTCGATATCGCGCGCCAACATCGCAAGGAAGGTTCCGGCGCTCGCGCTCAAGGCGGCGCGCTGGTTCGGTTGTACGAATGCCGTCACTCGCGGTACTCGCGACCCGTCAACGCGAGGAACACGGTCTCGAGGCTCGGTGGCTGGCTCGTGGCGTCACGCACGTGCAGGCCGAGCGCGGCCGCGTCGCGCACGAGTTCCGCCAGCACACCTTCGGAGCTGGCGGCGAGCACCCGCAAGATGTTGCCGTCAAGCTCGGCGCTCCGTACACCACCGAGCGCCGCCGCAGCGGCCTTCAGTGGGGTCGGGTCGGCGTCGAGCGTCAAGGTGATCAGCGTGTCCGCGCCGAGCGTCTGCTTGAGCTCGGCCGGGGCTCCCAGCGCGAGCACCTTGCCGTGGTCGAGAACGGCGATCCGTTGGCAGAGAGAGTCCGCCTCCTCGAGGTAGTGCGTCGTGAGCAGGATCGTCAGCCCCTCGCGATGAAGGTCGCTGAGGATCCGCCAGAGGTTGATCCGAGTTTGCGGATCGATCCCCGAGGTCGGCTCGTCGAGGAAGAGCACACGCGGCCGGTGCGCAAGCGCACGCGCGATCATCAGGCGCCGGGCAAGTCCACCGGAGAGCTCGAACACCATCGAACGGGCACGGTCGGCGAGTGCGAACTGCTCAAGCAGTTCGTCGGCCCGTGCGCGCGCATCGCGACGGGCGACACCGAAGTAGCGGCCGTGGTAGTAGAGATTTTCCCAGACGGTGAGCGAGCGATCAAGCGTGTTGGACTGGGAGACGACGCCGATTCGGCGCTTGACTGCGGCAGGATGACGGCGCGCGTCGATCCCGGCAACGGTGATGTCTCCGCTCGTCGGCACGACGGTCGTCGTGAGCATCCCGATCGTCGTCGACTTTCCGGCGCCGTTCGGGCCGAGCAGCCCGAAGAACTCGCCCGCCTCGATCTCGAGGGTGACCCCGTCCACGGCACGCACCGACTCGTCGCGTGCCGAGAACACCTTGGTGAGCCCTTGTGTCCGGACCGGGGCCGTCCCTGGCATCTCCCGTCCCGCTCCCGACTCGCTGCGGGCCGCCCCTCTATCCGCGACGGTCACCGGTGCAGCATAGACAGGCCAGCGAGCTTCACGAATGCCCGTGCTCGAGTTCGATTCCGAGTTTGCGCAGGTCTAAAATCGCGGTTCGGCGCCAACGTGTCGTGTCGGGCGAGAACGGAAGGGTAAAGGGCATACCGTTGGCCTTGCGCAATGGCTCACCGCCGCGGAGCACGTGGTAGTGCCCGGGCGTCGCCTCGACGCTGAGGCCCGCCGCCTCGAGCCGGCGGATGAACTCGCGGACGTCCTTGCGCATTCGCCGGACCGCTAGTCGGGAGTCTCGGCCGTCGGCACGGCGCTGAGACCGAAGGGCGAGCCTTCGGAGTCGCGACAGATCACCCACTGCGCGCCGGGATGCACGATCGTGCCTCCGAGCGCAAGCACCCGCGCGACCGCAGCCTTCAGGTCGGAAACGGGGAAGTACGGCAACGCCGCGCGATCGCCCGGCCCAGCGCCACGTTCATGGAGACCGACGACGACGCCGTCCCGTGGGCCCTCGAGCCCCCGCCCCTGCTCCGCATGACGCACGGCGAGCGTGATCTCGAGGAGCTGTTCCCAGAAGAGCCGCGCACGCGCCAAATCGTCCGCCGGAAACTCAATCAGAGGCGGCATCGACATCCCCGACACGGTAGCGAGGGCGGCTTGCCCCGGGCGGCGAGCGGCTGAGACGGCGGGCGCTACGCTTGGACGGATAATCGTCGGGAGGAACCCGTGACCGAACTCGCTGACCCACCCACCGAGCGGAAGACGATCGTGCACTGGATCGCGGGACGCTCCCGTCCTGGCACCTCGGGCGCCAGCGGCCCGCTCTTCGACCCCGCAAGCGGGCGCCGCAGCGGCTCCGTCGACTTCGCGAGCGCCGAGGAGGTCGGAGTCGCGGTTGCGGCCGCTCTCGCCGCGCTCCCAGAGTGGAGAGCCACATCGCTCTCGCGCCGTACCGAGCTCTTCTTCCGCATCCATGCACTCTTCGATACGCATCGGGACGAGCTCGCCCGGATGCTCACGGCCGAGCACGGCAAGACGCTCCCTGACGCACTCGGCGAGGTCGCACGCGGCATCGAGGTGATCGAGTTCTGCTGCGGCATCCCCACGCTGCTCAAGGGTGGATTTTCGGAGCAGGCGTCGACCGGGATCGACGTCTACTCGATCCGTCAGCCACTCGGAGTCGTGGCCGGGATCACGCCCTTCAACTTCCCGGCAATGGTGCCGATGTGGATGTGGGCGCCGGCACTCGCCTGCGGTAACACCTTCGTCCTCAAGCCGTCGGAGAAGGATCCTTCGGCATCGATCCTCACCGCGCAACTCCTCGCGGAGGCCGGCGTCCCAGCCGGGGTGTTCAACGTGGTCAACGGCGACAGAGTTGCCGTCGACGCGCTGCTCGCCCATCCGGAGGTCGCTGCAGTGTCCTTCGTTGGCTCGACGCCGGTCGCCCGCTCGGTCTACGAGCGCGCGACCGCCGTCGGGAAACGCTGCCAGGCGCTCGGCGGCGCGAAGAACCACATGATCGTGTTGCCCGACGCCGACGTTGCGATGGCGGCGGATGCTGCCGTATCGGCCGCTTACGGGTCGGCCGGCGAACGCTGCATGGCCGTCTCGATCGTCGTCGCGGTCGGGGCGATCGCCGATGAGTTGATCGCCGCCATCGAGGAGCGAATTCCGAAGGTGAAGGTCGGCAACGGGCTCGACGCCGGCGTCGAGATGGGGCCGCTCGTCACGCAGGAGCACCGCGACCGGGTCGCGTCCTACGTCGACCGCGCGAGCGCGGAGGGTGCAACTGTCGTCGTCGACGGCAGGGACGCCGCCACCCCTGCAGACGGATTCTTCCTCGGCCCGTCGCTGATCGACAACGTCGCCGTGGGTATGGACAACTATCGCGACGAGATCTTCGGCCCGGTGCTGGGAGTGACACGCGTCGCGAGCTACGAAGAGGCACTCCGACTCGTCAACGAGAACCCGTATGGCAACGGCACGGCGCTCTTCACCCGGGACGGCGGCGTCGCTCGGCGCTTCCAGTTCGAGGTGCAGGCAGGGATGGTCGGCATCAACGTTCCGATCCCTGTGCCCGTCGCCTACTACTCCTTCGGCGGCTGGAAGGCGAGCCTGTTCGGTGACCGCCACATCTACGGGCCCGAGGGCATCGACTTCTACACGCGCTCGAAGGTGGTGACGGCTCGCTGGCCTGACCCGGCGGGCTCGCGCGTGGACCTCGGCTTCCCCCAGACCCGCTGAGCTCCGAGCGATGTCCGAGCTCGCGCCCGACGCGGGAGGCGACACCGAATTCGCCGACCCGCTTCCCACCCTCCGCGGACGCCTCGTCCGGCTCGAACCCCTGACTCGCGCTCACGTCGAGCAGCTCGCAGCGGCAGCGGCTGAAGACCGTTCGACATACGAATGGACGACCGTTCCCGACGGGGCGCAGGCGATGGCCCGATTCGTCGACGGGCTCCTCGCGCAGCGCGCCGTGGGCGAGGATCTGCCCTTCGCACAGGTCCGCGTGAGCGACGGCCGCGCCGTCGGTATCACGCGTTACCTGACGCTCCGGCGTCGTCCCGAAGAGCCTGGTCCCTTCGCCGTCGAGATCGGTGGTACCTGGCTCGCCGGTTCCGCGCAACGGAGCGGAGTCAACGTCGAGGCCAAGCTCCTGCTGCTCGGGAACGCCTTCGAGCAGTGGCGCGTAGCTCGCGTGGACTTCAAGACCGACGCACGCAACGAACGCTCGCGTACGGCGATCGAGGCGCTCGGGGCGCGGTTCGAAGGGGTGCTGCGCAGCTGGCAGCCGTCGCATGTCCGCGGTGAGGAGGGTGCGCTTCGCGACTCCGCGATCTTCTCGATCCTTGCGGCAGAATGGCCGACGGTGCAAGACGCGCTCCGCGCACGTCTTGCTAGGTCAGCCGCAGCCCGCGCCTAGGACTCGCGCCGGGCGCACCGAGCCGCAGCCGGGCGCGCAGGCTCTCGGCCCGCTCCACCCCGGCTACCGTTCAGCCGATGGCGAGCGATGGGAGAACCCGTGGGGTCAGGCCCGTTCGGAGCCGGCTGGGCTTCCCCTCGGCTTCGGCTCAGCGCCGCGCGCTGATAGCCCTTTGCGCGCTCGCTGCAAGCCTCCTTGTCGCTCCGGCTTCACCCTCGGCCAGAGCGGCCCGTACGCCCTCAGCCGCGCAGTCGCAGCTCACGTGGGTGCTCGACTCGCTCAACTCCGCCACGGTTCCCTCCTCGGCGACACTCGCGCGACATTTCGCGCCTGCCTTCCTCAAGGCCGTTCCGCCCGCCGCGCTCGTTCAGGCACTTGCGCCGCTCATCGCCGAGCGACCGCTACGCGTGGTATCGACCATCACTACGCAAGGTCAGTTCACACTCGTTGTGAGGGTCGCTACAGCAAGCGGAGCCTCCTTCTCAGCCTCGATCGTCGTCCTCCCGACAGGAACGCATCAGATCGAGGGTCTCCTCTTCAAGCCGCTCCCTGCACCGCTGACAAGCTGGACGGAGATCGACCATGCGCTGCGCCGCCTCGGGGCCAGCGCAAGCCTTTATGCAGGGGTTGCCGGCGGAGTCGAGCTCAACGGGGTCGCCGCGAGCTCGGTCGGAGCGATCGGTTCGGCGTTCAAGCTGTACGTACTCGGGGCGCTCGCTGCGGCGGTCGAGCGCGGAACGGCGCGCTGGAACGAACTGCTTGCGATCAACGATGCCTGGAAAAGCCTCCCCTCGGGAGCGATGCGATCGCTCCCGGCAGGAGCACGCTTCACGCTCCTCCACTACGCCGAACAGATGATCTCAGTCAGCGATAACACGGCCGCCGACCATCTGATCCACCTCCTCGGCCGCCGAGCCGTCGAGACGCAACTGAGTGCGCTCGGCAACCGTTCGCCGAGCCGCGACGAGCCCTTTCTGACGACACGCGAACTGTTCGCGCTCAAGCTTGCGGCGCCCGCATCCCTCCGCGACGCGTTCGCCGCGGCCAACACGCACGCTCGGCGCGCGCTGCTCGCCCGCGTCGACGCGCTCACCCCGACGCTGGCCGAGGCGACCGACTGGACAAGCCCGCGCGAGATCGAGCGCCTCGAGTGGTTCGCCTCACCGGCCGAGCTCGCCACGGCGATGACACGCCTGGTCGGCGAAGCGGCTAGGCCAGGACTCGCACCTCTCCGAACGATCCTCTCCCTCAACCCCGGCGTAGAGCTCGATCGCAGCCTCTGGCGCTACGTCGCCTACAAGGGCGGTTCCGAACCCGGCGTGCTCAGCTTGACCTGGTATCTCAGGCGCAACGACGGTCACGCCTTCGTGCTCTCGATCATCGTCAACGACCCCCACCGCGACATCGACACCTTCAGCGCCGTCACCGATGCCCTGGCTGCGATCGCGCTCCTTGCCCATGCGCGCTAGCGTCCGGACGATGTCGTCCGCTGACACCAAAGCAGGCGCGCCCCACGGAGGCCTTCACCGTTGAGCGCGCTGGACATGCCTACCGGGCTCGTCGGCGCCGCGGTCCGCGGCGAGTTCCCGATCTTCGAGCACACGACGTACCTGAACTCGTGCTCGCAAGGGGCGCTGTCTGGACGCGTTCGCGATGCCTATGCGCAGTACCTCGACGGCTGGGATGCGAACGGGGCGGAGTGGGGCCACTGGGTGGAGCGGGCCGAGACGATGCGTGGCGCCTTCGCCTCGCTACTTCGTGCCAGCCCCAAGGAGCTCGCACTGACCACCTCGGTGTCCCAGGGCGTCGCCGGGATCGTGAGTGCGCTGCGATTCGACCCGTCCGATCGACCGAGGATTGTGATCAGCGACTACGAGTTCCCGACCGTCGGTCAGATCGCGCACGCCCAGGAGTTGCGGGGCGCCGAGGTCGTGCACGTTCACGCAGCGAGCGACGGCTCGATCCCTCCGGAGCGCTTCGCCGAGATCGTGGACGAGCGGACGGCCCTCGTCTGTTGCACGGCGATTTCCTACCGGACCGGCCATCGCCATGACATAGCGACGATCGCCGAGATCGCGCACGCGCACGGTGCCCTCTGCCTGGCCGACAGCTACCAGGCGGCCGGCGCGATCGAGCTCGATCCCGCTGCGCTCGACGTCGACTTCGTCACCGGCGGCACAGTCAAGTACCTACTCGCTTCCGCCGGTCTCGGGTTTCTCTACGTCCGCTCCTCACTCCTGCCCGGGCTGCTACCCACGCAGACCGGATGGTTCGCGGACGAGGACATCTTCAAGATGGATATTGCGGACTACTCGCCCGCGTCAGATGCCCGCCGCTTCGACGCCGGCACTCCACCCGTCCCCAACATCTACGCCGGCATCGCGGGGATCTCGTTGATCGAGGAAGCAGGCACGCCGGCGATCGAGGCACACGTGAGCGCGCTCACTGCACGACTGATCGCCGGTCTGGACGAGCTCGGGGCCGTTGTCGTCACCCCGCGCGAGCCCAGCGCCCGCGGCCCGCTCGTCTGCGTCCGCGCGACCGATGTGGACGCCCTAGTGGCCGCGCTCGCGAGCGAACGAATCGTGGTGTCGAGCCGAGACCACAATCTGCGCCTTGCGCTTCATCTCTACAACGTCGAGCAGGACGTCGACGTCGCGCTTGCCGCGCTCGCCAGGCACCGTCACCTTCTCGCCACCACCTGAGCCGCACGCGACGGACCGGGCAACTCACCGCGCGTTCGCGATGAGGCGCTCTCCCGAGCGCCGAGGGGTTACGCTGACCTCGTGAGCGCCGTCTCGCTCGTGCCCCTCGACGAGACTCATCGCCCCGCCCTCGCCGAGCTCGAACTCGACCCCGACGCGCAGCGCTTCACGCGTGTGCCGATTCCGCCGCCGGCCGATTTCCCCCAGACGTTCCTCCGCAGCTACCGCGAGGGCCGGCACGCGTGACGCGCACGCAATCGTCGACGACGAAAGCGGGTTCCTCGGCCTCAGGTCGCGCCGCGGACCTATCGCCGGGGTCGCACCGCCGAGCTCGGATACATCGTGGCGCCGGTGGCTCGCGGGCGAGGAGTCGCGACCGACACACTCGAACTGCTCACGACCTGGGCGTTCGCCGAGCTCGACGCAGAGCCCCTCGAGCTCCTCATCGTCGCCGATAACGAAGCCTCCAAACGCGTCGCCGCACGCTGTTCCGACATCTTCGAGAGCGTGTTGCGCTCACTGCACCGCAAGCAGGGCTCCGGGCGGACACGGAGATCTGGTCGCGGCTCAGGCGCGATCCCGCACCCAACTAACGCACGTTCTCCTCGGCCGGAGCTGATCCGCCAACGAAGTCGACCGCGAGCGGCTCTTCACCGGTGGCACTGACGCGATAGGCGCCGGCACCCTCGCGCACGCTCACGATCCGCTGAAGCGTCGTGCCGAGATAGTGGGCACCGACACCATCGTCGAGCGCGAGCCCGGCCGGAAACCCCTCGGCCACGAGTTCGCGGTAACGGGGGCGACGGCGCGCTTCGCCGTCGTAGTGCGGACAAGCACTGCCAGACAGAAAGCCGAGTCCGTCTTTTAGCCCTTCCAGCTTCGGCCCGAACGAGTCGGTCACACCCGCCTCGAACCAGCAGATCAGACCGGCGCTGCCGCCGAACAGTAGGATGCCGCGCTCCCAAGCCTCGCGTAGCACCTGGTCGAAAGCGTGCGCGCGCCAGATCGCGAGCATATTGGCGGTGTTGCCGCCGCTGACACAGATCGCGTCCTGACCGAGCACAAGCTCGCGCGCGTTAGGTGGAGGCCAGGGGAAGAAGCGCAGGTGGCTCAGCTGACCGAGTCCACCGCACCGCTCGTAGAAACGGACGATTGCCCTCTCGTCGTCACCGACGGCGGTAGGCAGAAAGAGCACCCGCGGCGAGGAGACCCCGGTCAGCGCCAGCGTGTGCGCCAGTAGTTGCCTCGTCGCCTGCTCACTCTCGACGTAACCGCCAAAACCCATGATCTGCGGCTCGCGGCGCATCCCGGGATTCTACGAACGTCGCCTTCGAGCAGGGCACGCGTGCCCTGCGACGCGGGCGACGCTCTGGATGGGGCGGCCGGCGGTCACGAAACGCGGTAGCCTGCCGCGGTGACAGCGACCGCCTTGAACCTGCAGCAGGGAGGGCGGGCGTGAGGCTGAAGCGCCCCGCCCGGAGCTACGACCTGCACCAGCGGCTCACGACGCTGCTCATCTGTGCCGTCGCAACCGTCCTCATCACACGCTCGCTGCTCGCCGCTACCGGCTACCCCCAGGTCGGCAACTCGTCGCTCCATATCGCGCATGTCCTCTACGGCGGGTTACTCCTGCTCACCGCTCTGATCTGCACCATCGGCTTCCTGAGCCCGACGGCGCGGCCACTCGCCGCGGTCATCGGCGGCATCGGCTTCGGCCTGTTCATCGACGAGGTCGGCAAGTTCGTGACCAAGGACGTCAACTACTTTTACCGCCCCGCCTTCGCGATCATCTACATCACCTTTCTGGTGCTCTTCGGCCTCGTGCGCCTGCTTTCACGCCGTGGCTTCAACGCCGAGGAGGCAACCCTGATCGCACTCGACTCGCTCCAACGGGCCGCCGTCGGCGCACTCAGCGAAGAACGACGGCTGGGCGTGCTCGCGCTCCTCGCCAGCACGGGCGCAGATGGCGACATTGCGCAGCACGTCCGGATCCTGCTCGAGGACGCGGCCGAATCACAGGCTGCTCGCGCCACACTCCGCCACCGGCTCTCGACCCACGCCCGAAACGCGTGGGACGCGCTGGTCGGGCATCGTCTGTTTCGAACCCTCATTTTCGGAGCGCTGATCGTCGCCGGCGCCGTCTCGGGCGTCGAGGCGGGTTGGCTCCTGCGTAACGGCCTCGGGCATCTTGCCTTCAGCCAGAAGGCATTTGCGTTGTCGACGCTCGCTGCAGACGTGCTCCTCGTAATCGGAGCGATCCGGCTCTCGCGTTCGGTGCTCTCCGCGCTTCACTGGTACGACCATGCCGTGATGCTCGAGATCACGCTCGCGCAGGTCTTCCTCTACACATCCGAGCAGCTCGTCGCCACGCTGAACCTGCTGGCGCTGCTCGTCATCTGGATCGCCATCCGGTGGGCGATCGAGTTCGAAAGCGTCAAGCTCGTCGCACCCGTGCCGTCGCCCCAGCCAGCGGTCGCCGCCGCGGCGGCACCGTAACGCTCCGTCAGCGACCACCGTTCGGGAAGGCGATCAATTCCCCTGTGAGCACGCCGGGCCACGTGTCCGCGACTGTGTCACACCCGAGACGGCACCGGGACTGATCAGTTGTTGGCGAGGCGCTGCAGCTGCCAACGCGCGGAGGCGTAGTCGAGCTGGCCGGAGGCCCAGCGCCTGAGGATGCGCCGTCGGCGCACCGCGAAGAGAAGGTTTCTCACGGCTACAGCGTTCGCGCTCGCGCCCGCAAACCCTTCGGGCAGACCTTTACGAGAGGCTGCGGGGCCTCACCGATGACGCCGTTCGGTGATGGTTGTAGGCTTGTCGTGTGGAACGAGTGCGCCGGGCTGATCTGCTGCGGGCGTCGCCGCCGCTGTTCGAGTCGCGTTGGCTCGATCGGCTCACGCGCGTACGCCCGATCGTGCCACCCCTGATCTTCGTGCCCGCGATCCTCGTCACCGCGAGCCTCGGCTTCGCCCACCACAACACCACCACCGCCGCACTCGGCCTGCTCGGCGGCTACGCACTCTGGACCCTCAGCGAATACTGGATCCACCGCAGCCTCTTCCACATCGAACCCAAAACCCCACTCGGACACCGCCTCCACTTCATCATCCACGGCATCCACCACGACCACCCCAACGACCCCCTCCGCCTCGTCATGCCCCCCATCGTCACCATCCCCACCGCCGCCGCCTTCCTCGCCCTCTTCCTCCTCACCCTCCCCACCCCCCTCGCCTGGACCACCACCGCCGGCTACTACAGCGGCTACCTCGCCTACGACCTCACCCACTACGCCCTCCACCACACCAAACCCAAAAACCGTGCCGGCCGCTGGCTCCACCAACTCCACATGCGCCACCACTTCGAAGACCACACCAAAGCCTTCGGCGTCTCCGCCCCCTGGTGGGACACCATCTTCCGCACCTCCCCCCAAAAAAAGAAGCCCTAAACCCACCCACCAACAGGCGACCCTGGAGGAATTTCCGTTGCGGAGAGGTGACGCACCCTCCGCCGGCCGCTTGGCCCCGGGGAGCGTCGAGAGCCCGCAACGATGCCAACGCAAACCGTGCGCCGCATCCCGGAGTACAATCACTCGTACTGAGGACGGTGCGGCCTCACGGGCGTGACAACCACGAAAGGAGCGCCTCCACTGTCCTTCGAGAGTCCTGATCGTTTTTCGTCGACTGCGGCGAATGGGTCTGTGATGTCCGCTGGTGATGAGTCCTGGCGCGCGACACTCGCGCCCTACAGCCAGCCGAACCTCCTGCGCAGTCTCGAGGACATCGCGACCTCCGTGCTCCCGTACCTCCTTCTCCTCGTCGGGATCTACTACACCGCCCGCGTCTCGATCGTGCTCTCGCTGCTGCTCGCGCTGCCCGCCGCCGGCTTTCTCCTCCGCACCTTCATCATCTTCCACGACTGCGCGCACGCCTCGTTCTTTCGCTCCAAACGCGCGAATGCGATTGTCGGAGCGTGGCTCGGGGTGCTCCTTTTCATGCCGTTCCGGAGCTGGCGCCACAAACACGCCGTCCACCATGCAACCGCGGGTGACCTCGACCGCCGCGGCGTTGGCGACATCCACACGTTGACGGTGAGCGAGTACTTCGAGCGTCGCTGGTTCGGCCGTCTGAGCTACCGACTGTTCCGAAACCCGATCGTCATGTTCGGTCTCGGCCCGCTGCTGGTGATACTCGTGGGCCCTCGCTTCGTCTCGCGCAAGACGCCGCGGCGGATCCGCAACAGCGTGCTCGGCACCGATCTCGTGCTGGCAGTCGCGCTCAGCGTGAGCTGCCTACTGCTCGGCTGGCAGACCGTGCTGCTCGTCCAAGGGCCGACGCTCATGCTCACCGGCGCAATTGGGATCTGGCTCTTCTACGTCCAGCATCAGTTCGAGGACACCTACTGGGAGTCGCGCGCAACGTGGAGCTACGACGACGCCGCACTCCGCGGCAGCTCGTACCTCAAGCTTCCGCGACCGCTCCAGTTCTTCACGGGCAATATCGGCTTCCACCACGTCCATCATCTGAGCGCACGCATTCCGAACTACAACCTGGAACTGGCGCACCGGCGCAGCAGCACCCTGCAGGTCGCGCCCACACTCACGCTCCGGGAAGGGCTGCTCGCGCCGCGCTGGAAGCTCTGGGATGCCGAGAACCGCCGGCTGGTCACCTTCAAGCAGGCGCACGCACTCAAGGAGACGGTCGCGTCTCCCCGGCGTACCGAACGCACTCGCTCAGGTTCGGCGTCCTCGCCGCCCCAAACCTCGCAGTCCTAAACCGCGCGCAAAAGGTTTCCCTCAGCCCAGTGACGGGAGCTACTGCTGCCGCGGGTCTGACCGGTGCCCGGCACCCGCCGCGGCAACCCGAAGCCCTGCGAGCCCGCCCAGGCACGCGCTCAGCCAGGACGGTGCGCCGATGACGCTGAAGCACACGCCCACGCCCACAACCGTCGCGATCGCGACGACAACCCACACGGCCGCGACGCGCCCGAGCTGAAGCGGGGTCGGCGCCGTTCGGGCCTTGGCACGGCTCTCGTACTGTGCCGCTGCATGACGAAGCATGGCTTTCACCTCTCTCGAGACATCGGTTGGCTCAGTTCTCAGTTGAGCACCGAGACGTGAAAAAGATCTGAACAGTGCATAAGCGTTTTCTGTGCGGACGCGTCAAGTAGGAGCGTTCCCGCTTGAGCTCGTGATCAACCTTCCCTGAGCCCCAGCGCCTTCCCGGGTTCCGCGCGAGCGATCGCAAGGCTTCTTTTCTTCAAATTCCCTAAGATCTGTAGATGGTTCAGAACACGCGGCCCGTGCACGAGGTCAAGGCCAACCTCTTCCGCGTGCTGGGGCACCCCGCACGCGTGCGGATTCTCGAGCTCCTCCGCGACGGCGAGCGCTCAGTCGGCGCGCTCCAGGCGGAACTCGGGCTCGACTCGAGCGGAACCTCGCAGCACCTTGGAGCGCTGCGCCGGATCGGGCTCGTCGGCTCACGTCGCGAAGGGACGAGCGTCTACTACCGGGTCGACGACCCACAGGTCTTCGCACTGCTCGCCGCAGCAAAAGAGATCCTCACGCGTCGGCTCACGACCGAACAATCGATTCTGAATGAGCTCGGCAGCGAATGAGCGACCTGCTCATCGTGGGCGTGGCGCTGCTCGCTCTCGGAGTGGCGCTTTCGCTCGCCCGCAGGGGTCTGCGTCGCGGCGTGCAATTGCAGACGCTCGGCGCAGCGCTACTCGGCATCGCGGGCTTCGTGATCCTGGCGCGCCACATGGTGCTCGGGTCGACGTTCGGCTCCGCCTTCACCCCCGGGTCGGCGTGGACGGACTCAGCGCATTCTTTCTCGGTACGCTCGGCGTAGTCGCGGCGCCGAGCTTGCTGTTCAGCTCGCGCTACCTCGAGTCGAACGGGCGGGGTCGCGCCCTTGCCGCCTTGACCGGCACCTTCGTGCTCACGCTCGTCGCCGTCGTCTGTGCACGAGATCCCCTGAGCTTTCTCGCCTCGTGGGAGCTGATGACGCTCCTGCCCGCGGCAGCAATCCTCGTCGCCCGTCCCGAAGCGAGCGCGCGAAGGACCGTATTCGTGTATATCGCGATGACGCACCTCGCCGGCGTCGGCACCTGGAGCGCCGTGCTCCTCGCCGTGCACTACCGCGCCTTCGGCGGTACCGGCACGCTTGCGACCGGCTCTGGCGTCCAGATCGCGATCGCGCTCGGCGCGCTCGTGGGCATGGGCACCAAGGCGGGCCTGATGCCGTTCCACAGCTGGTTGCCACGTGCGCATCCGATCGCGCCCGCGCCACTCTCCGCGCTGATGAGCGGCGTGATGGTGAAGATGGCGGTGTACGGACTCGTGCGGGTGCTGGTCGACTGGACGGGTCGGCTGCCGCTCTGGTTCGGACTGCTCGTCGTGTCCTTCGGCGCGCTATCGGCGGTCGGCGGCGTCCTCTATGCGCTCTTCCAGCGCGAGCTCAAGCGACTGCTCGCGTTCAGTTCGATCGAGAACGTCGGCATCATCACGCTCGGGCTCGGCGCCTGCCTGCTGCTGCGCGCACGCGGCGACACGACCTGGGCCGCCCTCGCACTCGCTGCCGCGCTCCTCCACACGCTCAACCACGCGCTGTTCAAGTCACTGCTCTTCCTGGCGGCGGGAGCGGTCGAGCGCAGCGTCGGCTGGCTCGACCTCGACCGCCTCGGCGGATTGCGTGCCCGCATGCCGTGGACGGTCGGCGCCCTCGTCGCAGGTTCGCTCGCCATCAGTGGGCTTCCGCCGTTCAACGGGTTCGTGTCGGAATGGCTCACGCTCCAGGCGCTGCTCCATCTCCCGCGCGACGGCGGACTCACGGTCGGGCTCGGGGGCGCTGTCGCGCTCGCGGCACTCGCCGTCGGGGCGGCGCTCGCCGTCTTCTGCTTCGTCAAGGTCGTGGGCTTGCTCGCCTTCGGGCCCGCGCGTAACGACGCGGCTGCGGTCGCCGAGGAGGCGCCACTGCCGATGCGAGTGGCAGTCGTCTCCCTCGCCACGGGCTGCCTGGCACTCGGGCTCGTCCCCGGCTTCTTGATCGGCACGCTCGCGCGGCTCGCACCCTGGCGGACGCACGTCTCGCCGAGCTTCACGCTCTCACTCCCCAGCACAGGCTCGCTCCCCGTTGCGGCGATCGCGCTCGCGCTCACGGTGCTGACGGCGACCCTGTTGCTTCTCCGCCGCCGAGGCACACCGCCACCGGCCGCGGTGCCTGCGTGGGCCTCGGGTCAGCTCCCGGGCCGCGAACTCGCCTGGAGCGGCGCCGGCTTCACCAAGTCGATGCGGCTCGCACTCGAGTTCGTGCTCCGCCCCGAGCGTCAGATCACGGTGCGTCGAAGCGGTGGCATCACCCAGGAGGTCAGCTACCGCGGACACGTTCCGAACTTGCTCGAAGAACGTCTCTATCCACCGGTACTGCGAGTCGTGCTCCAGCTCGCAGCCGTCGCCCGCCGTCTGCAGAGTGGGCGCCTCGGGACGTACGTCGGTTACCTGATCGCGCTCGTTCTCGTCCTGCTGGTCGCGGCCAAGGTCGGGCTGATCGGATGAGTGGAGCCTCCGCGGCCTCGGTCGCGGGCGAGCTTGTCGGCGGCTTCCTGCTCGCCCCCCTGCTGCCAGGGTTGATCCAGCACTGGAAAGCCCGACTCCAGGGCCGCCGGGGACCCAGCCCGCTCCAGCCCTACCGCGAACTGCGCCGGCTGTGGGGCAAGAGTGTCGTCGTGCCGACAGGTTCGAGTGCGCTGTACCGCGTCGCGCCCTCACTCACCGCCGCCTGCCTCGCGGTCGCAGTGCTTGTCGTCCCCGTGAGCAGCGCGAGCCGCAACCTCGGCGTTGGCCGCGACGCATTCGTGCTCTTCGGGCTGCTCGCGCTCTCGCGCTTCGTCGTCGCGACGTCGGCGTTCGACGTCGGCTCCGGCTTCGCGTTGATGGGTGCGAGCCGGGAGCTGCTGATCGCCGTTGCGCTCGACGCTACGCTGCTGCTCGCGCTCGCCGTCGCGGCGCTGATTGCCGGGACGACTGACCTCGCCGCCATGGTCGCCGCGACGGCAGGGACAGCCGTCTGGTCGTCACCCGCGCTCGCACTGGGCTCGATCGCGTTCGCGCTCGTCGTCGTCGCGGAGACCGGACGGCAGCCGCTCGACAACCCCGACACCCATCTCGAGCTGACGATGATCCACGAGGGTCCCTTGCTCGAGTTCGCGGGTCGGGATCTCGCGCTGCTCCAGTGGGCAACGGCCGCGCGTCACTGGCTGGTGGCAGTGCTCGCCGCAGAGATCTTCCTGCCTCACCCCCACTCTCCGTGGCTGCAGCTTGTGCTGCTCCCGTTCGTGGTCGCTTGCCTCTGCGGTGGGCTTGCGCTCACCGAGACGTTCGCGGCCAAGATGCGAATCCTGCTCGCGCCGCGACTCCTCCTGGTCGGCGGGCTTGCAGCCCTGCTCGGGATCGCCTCTTGGCTGGTGCAAGCGTCATGACCGGCGCGTTGACCTGGGCGCTCGTCGCCCTCGGACTCGGCGTGCTCGTCGTCCGGCGACGCTCCCTCGCGGTGGGACTCGTCAGCACCCAGGCGCTCGCACTCGCCCTCAGCGCAGTTCACAGCGGCTCGAATGCGCGTCTGGCAGCCGCCTCGGCGCTCGCGCTGCGCGCGATCGCCCTCGCGGCGCTGCTGCTCGCGGTCGTCTCGCGCACGCGTGAGCCGCGACCGGTTCGCGCCGGCATCGCTCCGCTGGCACGGGCCGGGCTCGGCGTTGCGTTCGCGCTCACACTGACCTGGCTCGTGCCTCGGATCGGGCTCGAGTCGCCCAACGCCGAGCGCGGAGCGCTCGCGCTGATCGCTTTCGGGGCAGTGACGGTCGCTACTCGCCGCGCAACGTTGTTCCATGTGCTCGGCATCGTCCTTGCCGAGAATGGCCTTGCGCTCGCCGCACTCGAGCTACCGGGCGGCTCCTCAACCGTGATCGAGTTCGGGGTTGCGCTCGACCTGACGCTGATCGCCGTCGTCGCCGCCTTCTTCCATGAGCGCATCTTCGCCGAGTTCGGCGCGGGGGACGCGGCCGCGTTGCGGAGCCTGCGTGACTAGCCACGAGACGATCGCGTTTGCGGTCGTCGCCGCTCCGGCGGCCTCCGCGGTCCTTAGCGGTTTCGCGCCCCTCCGGCTCGTTACGCCGGTGGCGCGATTCTGCGCGCTCGGTTGTGCAAGCGTCGGCGGCGTGCTAAGCGCGCTTGCGTTGATCACCCCGGGGCGCCCGCTCGTCACGCCCTGGGTCGTCGTCGACGCTGCCAGCGGGCTGCTCATCGGCGTGATCAGCGTGATCGGGCTCGCAAGCGTGCTCGTCTCGCCGGCGTACCTGGTCTCGCCGAGCCCGACAGGGCTCGTGCGTCCCGAGCGGCGCGGCCGCACATTCTTCGCGTTGATCTTCCTCTTCTGGGCGATCCTGGCTGCGATTCCACTCGTCGGTAACCTCGGCGGCGCGTGGTTGCTGATCGAGGCGACGACGGCGGCCTCGGCACTGCTCGTCGGCTTCGGCGGCAAGCCTGGCGCTCTCGAGGCCGCATGGAAGTACCTCATCCTCACCTCGCTCGGGCTCGGCTTCGCACTACTCGGGATCGTCGTGCTCGCCTCAGGCTCCCGTCACGGCGGGCTCGACGCGCTCTCCTGGCGACAGCTGGCGCAGCTCGAGGCGCGGCCGCAGACGCTCCTTGTCGCCTATCTGCTGCTGATCGCAGGACTCGCCGCGAAGGTGGGTTGGGCGCCTGTGCACAACTGGTTGCCCGACGCCCACGCGGAGGCTCCCGCCCCGGTCTCCGCGCTGCTCTCCGCGGCTCTGCTGCCGTCGGTGCTGCTGGTCGCCTGGCGGTCGAGCACCGCGCTCGCGCCCGCGCTCGGGGAGGCCACCGTCCACGGCGTGCTGATCGGCTTCGGGCTCTGCTCGCTCGCGGTTGCCGTTCCGTTCCTGTGGCTGACGATGCCCTGGAAGCGCCTGCTTGCCTACTCGAGCCTCGAGCACATGGGCGTGATCGCGATCGGCATCGGCTTCGGCAGCCCGCTGGCGCTCGCCGGGGTCGCGCTGCACATCGTCGGCCACGCCCTCGCAAAAGCACTCGGCTTCTATGCCGCGACACCGCTCGCCGACCACGATGCAGGCACGAGCCTCGCCGAAGGCGCGGGTGAAGGCACGCCGCGCGCGCTGCTCGCGGTGGTCGGGCTCTCGTTGGGGGCGCTCGCCGGGCTCCCGCCCTCACCGCTCTTCGCAAGCGAAGTACTGATCGTCGCCGGAGGCTTCGCCGCCGGCGACGGGTGGGCGGCTGCGGCGGCCGCCCTGCTGCTCGCGCTCGGCTTTCTCGGCCTCGCCCACACGCTGATCGAACGCACGACTGTGCGTGCGGACGGCGGCCCTGCAACGGCCTCGGGCCTTCGCGGTGTCACGGTGCTCGCCTGGGCTACAGCCCCGATGCTGCTCGCGCTGAGCGCTGGCTCCTTCTGGCTGCCGGGCAGCGCACTCGCGCGCGCGCTCGTGCGGGGATTGCAGTGAGCGCCTCCTACCGTGACCACGTCGAGTCGGCGCTTGCGGCCGGCGCCCGCTTCGGCGGGCTCTACGCGAGCGCCGACGGCACGAGCGTAAGGGCCGTACTGGTCGGCGCCGACGGCTCGCTTGAGCTCGAGAACGTTGCTGTCGTCGAGGGCAGGGTGCCGACGCTCGTCGACCTCCTGCCCGCTGCGGACTGGGACGAGCGTGAGGCGGCCGATCTGTACGGGATCGGTTTCGATGGCCACGAACCGCTCCGGCCGCTCGTCGCCCACCCCGCCGCGCCGGAGGCCTGGACGGTCCCCGTGCACGGCGACGACGCCTACCAAGTGGCGGTCGGGCCGATTCACGCCGGCATCATCGAGTCGGGGCATTTTCGCTTCCACGTCGTCGGTGACCGAATCCTCGAGCTCGACACACGGCTCTTCTACAAGCATCGCGGGCTCGAGCGCGCCGCCGAAGGCCGGCCGCTCGCGGCCGGCCTGCCGTATGTCGCCCGCGCCTGCGCCGCCTGCAACGTCTCGAACTCGGTCGCCTACGTGCAGGCAGCCGAGCAGGCACTCGGGCTGCGCGCGAGCGCGGGCCTCGCCCGTGCGCGCACCTTGCTGCTCGAGCTCGAGCGCACCTGGAGCCACCTCAACGACATCGCTGCGATCTGCGCCGGCGCCGGGCTCGCCGCGGGTGAGGCCTTCTTCTCCGGCCTCTGCGAGCGGGTTCGACGTCTCAACCACGAGCTGAGCGGCCACCGTTTGCTCTTTGACAGCGTGCAGCTCGGCACGAGTCGGCTCAGGCTCGATCGCGCGCTCGTCGCTCACGCGCGCGCAGAGATCGGCGAGATCGATGCCGCGTCGCGCAGCGGCTGGCGCGAGGTGCTCTTCAATTCCTCCTTTCAGGACAGGCTTCCCGAGATCGGCGTCGTCTCCCAGGCGGATGCTCGCTCGCTCGGGGCTGTGGGCCCGGCAGCGCGCGCGAGCGGGGTAGGCGAGGACGCGCGCTGCACGGCGAGCGGGCTCGCCTACGGGGAGTTCGTCCCGGTCGCACCCCGGCGCGTTGCCGGAGACGCGCAAGCGCGACTCGAGCAGCGCGCAGTCGAGCTGCTCCAGTGCTTCGAGCTGCTCGACGAGTTGCTCGACGGTGCGCTCGAGCCGGCCGAGGCCGAGCCGGGCGGCGAGGGCGCGTCGCTCGGGCATGCGCGCGTCGAGAGCCCCCGCGGGGCGACGCTCTGCGTCGTCGAGCAGACCGGCGGCCGGCTCGAGCGTGTGCATCTCCGCACCGGCGCGTACGCGAACTGGCCGGTGCTCGCGCACGCGGCGGCGGGCAACCTGCTGCCCGACTTCCCGCTGATCAACAAGAGCTTCGAGCTCTGCTACGCCTGCGCCGACCGCTGATGCTGACGCTTCTGCGCCGACTACGCCGTACCCGCCTCGAGCAGGCTCTGCCGCCGCCGACACGGGGGCGAAGCCTCACGTTCCGCCACGTCGACGCCGGTTCCTGTAACGGCTGTGAACACGAGCTCACCCAGCTCGGAAACCCCTACTACGACATCCAGCGCTTCGGCTTCGGCTTCGTCGCCTCGCCGCGCCACGCCGATGTCCTCCTCGTTACGGGGACGGTGACGTCACGGATGCGCGCCCCTCTGCTCGCGGCGTACGCGACGATGCCCGAGCCCCGGCGCGTCGTCGCGATCGGTGAGTGCGCGCTCGGCCGCGGGGTGCTCGCCTCCGCCGACGAGCTCGTCGGGCCGGTCGAGAGCGTGCTCCCGGTCGACCTGCGTATCCCCGGTTGTCCACCCTCGCCCGCGGCAATCACCGAGGCGCTCCTCAGCCTCGCCGATCGAGCCTCTGCGGTGACGATCTCTCCCACTGAAGAGTGAGGTGAGGGGGTGGTCTCCGCTCAGCCGCCGCTGCCGGCGCCCACACTAGCCGGCGGGCGGGCCGCACGCCGGTAGCTGACGTCGTAGCCGAGCGTCCGGGGCACTGCCAGGAGCCGCTCGAGGTCGAGCTCGATCGTCGCTCCTGCCTTCTGCGTGACCTCGTCCTCGAGTGGAAGGTCGAAGTCGTCCGCGCCGAAATCGAGCGCAGTGAAGGCATCCTCGTTCTGGGTCAGCACCGAGGTGCGGATGTGCTTGACGTTGTCGAGAAAGATCCGAGAGAGCGCGATATGGCGTCGGTACTCCTGCGCGTCGAGCTCGCGACCCCCGAGCTCCGTTCCGTAGGGCTTGTAACTCCAGCTGAGGAAGGAGAAGAGGCCCTCGTGCCCGTCACGGAGACACGCGTCCTGGAATGCGCGCGTGCGTTCCAGGTGCTCGATTCGTTCGGCGAGCGTTTCATCGAACCCGATCACCATCGTCGCTGTCGTACGGAGGCCCGCGTCGACGATCGCCCGCTGCGCGGCCAGGTACTCGCTCACCGTGTACTTGAACTTGGCGTGCCGGGCACGAAAGTCCTCGGTCAGGATCTCGCTGCCTCCGCCCGTGATCCAGTACACCCCCGCGTCGCGGAGCACGGCTGCAGCCTCGGCGTAGCTGAGCTTCGCGCGGTCGGCGAGGTAGAGGAACTCGGCAACCGTGAGCGCATAGAACTCGACTCGCTCCCCGTAGCGCGCGCGCACGGCCCCGAACAGGTCGGCGTAGTAATTGAGTGGCAGCCGCGGGTTGAAGCCGCCGTTGAACCCGACGAGATCGCCGCCGAGCTCGAGGAGCTCGTCGATCTTGGCGAACACCTGCTCGCGCGCGAGCACGTAGCCGCCAGCCTGGTTTGGGAGCACGTAGAAGGCGCAGTAGTCGCATTGGGCGACGCAGACATTCGTGTAGTTGATGATCCGCATCACCATGTACGTCGCCTCGCGCGGCTCGTGAAAACGGGCGCGCACCGTCGCCGCGAGCTCCTTGAGCTGCTCATCGGAGGCCTCTCGCCAGAGCAGCGCCGCATCCTCGCTGTCGATGCGGCCGCCGTCCCGCACGCGCGCGGCGATTTCAGCGAGCGTGCTCATGCCGGTGCGCCTTGGGCAAGAGCCACATCGTCGGGCTCAAGCGTGTCCATGAACGAGCTGACCGAGAAGACGGCGTGGCCCGCCCCCGCGACGCCGTAGCCCGGCGGAGGTGCGAGTCCGTGCCGCTCGAGCGTCTCGCGGTACACCTGCAGGAGTCGGATGTGGTACTCGAGCGGTGCGCCGTCGGGGTTGTCACGGCCGAGCGGCGTCGCCGGCTCGGGGCACCACGTCGTGAAGCGGGGAGTGATCCCTCGACTCATGAAGTATTCGAGGCCCTCGGCGGTCGACGCGATCGCCGCGTCGACGGTCTCGAAGCCGAACGGCTTCGCCATCTCAACGCCCGCCACGAAGTTCGGAATCACGTAGCGGGCACCGAAGACCTCGGCAGCGTCGAAGATGCGGCGGTGCCATTCCTCCCGACCGACGTAGCGCTCTTTCCCGGGGGAGATGATCGAGAACAGCCGCTTGTCCCAGACCTCATAGTTCGGGTGATAGATCGTGATGCCATAGTCCTTGTACCGCTGGACGTCGGCCTTGGGCAGGGCCTGGGCGACGACCTTCCCGATCCAGCGGCCAGGGAACTGCTGCTCGATCGCCTCGGCGTAGCGGCCGTAGAAGTCCGCCTCTCCGAGCCCGTCGACCGTACTCGTGACCGAGCCTCCGGTCAGGGTGTAGGCCTGGCTGGTACGCGCCTCGTCGAATCGGTCGATCAAGGTGAGCGCCTCGAGCACGTCGCCGACCGGCTTGATCCCGGTGTACGGACGCCCCTCCTGCTTGTGCTGGCGCCAGTTGTGGTTGATGTCGCAGAACCGGCACTCCTCCTTGGCACCGAAGTACTGGCAGAGCCGGAGCACGGTCAGATAGATCAGGTATCCCCATTGGATCGTCGGGGCCGTCTCCATCACGGTCTTGCCGTTGCCGAGCGTGTGGCGGTAGTACTCGGGCATCGCGGGCAGACCGACCTCGGCGAGCACGCGGCCCTCAAGCCAGAGCTGGAGGCGCCCCTGCTCATCGCGCGACACGCGGTAGGGGGAGGCCGGATTGACCCGGACCGACACGATCGTGCGGCGCAGCCCGTACGGCCCCCCGGTGAGCGCGACCTCCTCGGGGGGGCGTCGACGCGCCGCCTCACCGAGCTCGGCGAGCGGCCGCTGGTCGAACGAGAAAATGAAGTACGACTTCGGCTTGACCTCACCGTCGAGGTTGTCGGTGAGTGCAGCAGTGTCGAAGGCGAGCCCCGTGCGCAGCAGATCCTCCTTCAGCACGGCCTCGGGCGGGATCTGAGCGAAGCGAACGATCAGACCGTCGAGCAGTGCGCTACGCGGCTGTGCGGAGCTGCTCATCGGGCTGAGGCTAGCGAGCGGGGATGGGCTGCGCAGTGTCGTCGAGCACGCCAGCCGGTCGGCGGAGCCCGCACCGACCCGCTTACGCTGCGCCGGCGTCGAGTCCGGATCCCGTCTCGCTCGCCCCCGCCTCGTCGTCCCCTAGCGGGGCTTCGACGCTCTCGCCCTCTGCCGCCGCGAGCTTTCGTTCGTCCTTGCGTTGCTGCTTCATGACCCGACGCTCGCGGAGCTCCCGGTCGCGCATCATCTTCCCCATCGTCTGCCGCTTCTTCATCCAGCCTCCGCTCGTAAGGGTCTCGCCGCGCTCGCTGCGAGCGATCGGCCTACACGGACGGTAGCGACAACCGCGCCCCCGCGAGCGCGACGTTGGCGCGCCTGTTGTCAAGGCTGCTACGCTGTCGCTGTTGGTGCCGTCCCGGCACCGTCGGATTCAGCTTCTCGTTCCTCCTTCTGGCGTTCGAGTCTCTTGGAACCGAACCCTGATCGTAAGGAGTCGAACCACCATATGGAATCATCGTTTACCGCCCTCGGCGTGAGTGCGCCGCTTGCCAAGGCGCTGGCCACGCGCAACATCCACGAGCCGTTCGCGATCCAAACGCTCGTGCTCCCCGACGCGCTCGCCGGACTCGACATGCTCGCCGAGTCGCCGACCGGATCGGGCAAAACGCTCGCCTTCGGCCTGCCGCTCCTTCAGCGCAGCGCAGGCTCTCGCGCCGGCATCGCCGCCCTTGTTCTCGTCCCCACCCGTGAGCTCGCCGCCCAGGTCGTCGAGGAGCTCGAACCGCTCGCCGCGGCCGTCGGCCTGAAGATCGCGGCCGTCTACGGCGGCATGCCGATCCCGGCTCAGATCCGCCGCGCGAAAGAGGCCCAGGTGCTCGTCGCAACCCCCGGCCGTCTGTTCGACCTCCTCGAACGGCGCGCCGTCAATCTCGGCACCGTTCGCGTACTCGTGCTCGACGAGGCCGACCGGATGCTCGACATGGGCTTCCGGCCCCAGGTTGACCGGATCCTGCGCAGCGTCCCGGTCAACCGCCAGACCATGTTGTTTTCGGCAACCTTCGCGACCGTCGTCGCCGACCTCGCCCGCGCCTATACGACCAACCCGGTGCGCGTCACCGGCACGGCCCCGGTGGAGAGCGGCAGCCCACTGGTTGAGCACACGTTCGTTGCGGTTACCGCAGAGGACAAGCTCGACAGGCTGGTCGAGCACCTCCGCGGCGAGCGCGGGCTCGCGCTCGTCTTCGTGCGCACCAAACACGGCGCGGACAAGCTCGCTCATAAGCTGCTCCGCCAGCACGATCTTCCGAGTGCGGCGATGCACGGCAACATGTCCCAGAACGCGCGCGAGCGGACACTCGCACAGTTCCAGTCCGGGCGCGTCTCGACGCTCGTCGCCACCGACCTCGCCGCCCGCGGCCTCGATGTCGATGACATCACCCACGTGATCAACTACGACCCGCCCGCGGGTGCCGACGACTACGTTCATCGCGTCGGCCGCACGGGGCGCGCGGGCCGCACGGGCACCGGCGTGACCTTCGTCCTTCCCGAGCAGCAGCACGACGTCGGACAACTCGCCGCCCGCCTCGGGCATGCCGCGGCCTTCGACGGCTCCGGAATGGCGCGCAGCCGTCCGCCTCGCGCGTCGGGAAGCTCGGCTCCGCGGCGCCGCCGCCGCCGCTCCAGCTCCGCGCCGCGCGGGCTCTAGGCACCGGACCGCACGCGTCCGGCCGTTCGAGCTACGGCGGCCGGACGCACCCGCTTCGGCGGCAGGGCCGCCACGGGCCGACAGCCCTCCCTGCAGGTGCCGGGAGATGGGTTGCGAACTGAGTTGCGAGACCGCCGTCGCCCTCATATGTGCTCAGCGGACCCGCCGGGTCGGCCGATAGGTTTTCCCGTAGCTCTTCAACCCAGAAGGAGACCGGAGATGAGTTCGATGATCGAGCACGGACGCTGGACACGCCTTCCCTTTTCGCGAACAGGCATGCTGACTGGAGTCGCCGTCCTCGCCTTCGTCGTCAGCGGCGCGAACGCTGGCGCGGCGCTGAACGTCCGGGCGCAGGCGAGCGTGTCGCCGTTCTGCGGGTTCGCGTCGAAGTACAGCAAGACCAGCTTCAGCCCGACCTCGTCGACAGCTTCGCTCGAGAAGGACTACAGCGAGCTGAAGGCAGTCGAACCGGTCATGCTGAGTTCCGCACCCAGCACGCTCAAGCCGGACCTGCAGAAGATCTTCGCCTTCGACAACCTGATCTTCACCAGTCTCGAGAAGGTCAACTTCAACGTGCTGAAGCTCCCCCACTCCTTCGAGGAGACGCTCGCCAAGGACGGCGCCGCGCTCGCCGCGGTGACCGGCAAGCTCGACGCCTACTTCGAGAGCTCCTGCGGGGTCAAAACGAACTAGGTACGAGGCGCTTCCGCCGGTGCCCTGGTGCACCGGCGGAAGCGCCCGGCCCGCTCAGCCGATACGGCTCGGACAGGGTCATGAGCGCAGCTTCAGCCTGCATCTGTCACACTTAGCCCGCGTAGGCTGCCCGCCGCAGGGAGGCCATGAGCGACGAGGCTCGGCAATCAGAGCCCCATGTCGACTCGCTCACGAACACTTCCGCCTGGCCCCGCCCTCCTCGGAGAGCGCTATGACCTTGCCTTCGGTGGGGGGAGATTCTTCGACGAGATGTTCGACGCCGACGGCGCGGCGCGACCTCACTATCAGGCGCTGTTCGAGCAGCTAGCGCGGCTTTCGAGCGAAGAATTCGCCGAGCGGCGCTGCGCCGTCGATGCCGCCTTCGTCAGTCAGGGCATCGGCTTCACCGTCTACGAGCATTCGGAGGGGATCGAGCGGATCTTCCCGTTCGATCTGATCCCACGCATCATCCCGCGCGCCGAGTGGGATCTGCTCGAACGCGGGTTGACCCAGAGGGTGCACGCGCTCGACCTCTTCCTCCGCGACGTCTACCACGAGCAGCGGATCCTGCGCCAGCGTCGCATTCCGGCAGAGCTCGTGTTCGGAGCCCGTCACTTTCGCCGCGAGATGGTCGGGATCATGCCGCCCGGAGAGGTGTACGCGCATGTCGCCGGCATCGACGTGATCCGAGACGAGCGGGGCGACTATCTCGTGCTCGAGGACAACCTCCGCTCTCCCTCGGGCGCGAGCTACATGCTTGAGAACCGGCAGGCGATGAAGCGCAGCTTCGCCGATCTGGTCGAACGCTGCGGCGTGCTCGGTATCGACCAGTACCCGCAGGAGCTGCTCGCAGTGCTGTGCTCGGTCGCCCCACCGGTCTCACTGAACCCGACCGTCGTCCTGCTCTCGCCCGGCGTCTACAACTCGGCGTACTTCGAGCACTCGTTTCTCGCGAGACAGATGGGCATCGAACTCGTCGAGGGAGGCGATCTCGTCTGTCACGACGATGTCGTCTACACGCGTACCACGCGGGGCCTCGAACGTGTCGATGTCATCTACCGTCGCGTCGACGACGACTTTCTCGACCCGCTCGTTTTCCGCAAGGACTCGCAGCTCGGCGCACCTGGGCTCCTCAACGCCTACCGGGCGGGCAACGTCACGCTCGCGAACGCCCCCGGAACAGGAGTCGGTGACGACAAGGCCGTCTACGCCTACGTGCCCGAAATGATCCGGTACTACCTCGGAGAGGAACCGCTGCTCGAAAACGTGCCGACCTATCTCGCCGCCGAGGAGGACGACCGACGCTTCATCCTCGCCCACCTCGACGAGCTCGTCGTCAAGGCGGTCGACGCGAGCGGCGGCTACGGCATGCTCGTCGGCCCGAGCTCGACCAAGGCCGAGCGCGCCGCCTTCCGCCGCCGCATCCTTTCGAACCCACGCGAGTTCATAGCCCAGCCGACGATCGCGCTCAGCCGCCATCCGATCTTCGCCGATGAGCTCCGTCCCGCCCACGTCGACCTGCGGCCTTTCGTACTCCATGGCGGTAGGATCTCAGTCGTTCCCGGTGGTCTAACCCGAGCGGCGCTGCGGCCCGGCTCGCTCGTCGTCAACTCCTCCCAGGGCGGAGGCAGCAAAGACACCTGGGTGTTGCGCGACTGATGCTCTCCCGGGTTGCGGAATCGCTGTTCTGGACCGCCCGCTACATCGAGCGCGCCGAGGTGATCGGGCGGCGTCTTGACGTCAACTTTCATGCGGTGCTCGACGCCGATCTGCCCGATCACGGTGAGGCCTGGCGCCGGCTGCTGCTCGTGGGTGGTACCGACGCGCTCTTTCGCGAGCACTACGACGAATACACCGCCCAGTCGGTGACAGAGTTTCTGCTCTGGCATCCCGAGAACCCCAACGCCGTCGTCACCTGTGTCGCCCAGGCGCGTGAGAATGCCCGTGGCGTCCGAGAGCAGATCTCCACCGAGCTGTGGGAGCAGCTCAACAGCCTGCATCTCTTCCTTGCCTCCGGCCGACCCGACTCGGTGCTGCGCGGCCCGCACGACTACTTCGTGCGTGTGCGCGAGGGCTCGCACGGCTTCCAGGGTGTAATGCGGGCGACGTTGCCTCGCGGTGAAGCATATGACTTCCTCGAGCTCGGGGCGCACCTCGAGCGAGCCGACGTCGCCGCGCGCGTCCTCGCCGTCGAGTACCCCATCGTCGCAGCGCTTCCCGCCGAGTCAACCGAAGGCGTCGCCCGCCTGACGGCCCTGCTCAAGGCATGTGGCGTCTTCGAGGCCTACCGGCGCGCCGAACGCTCCCAGTCGAATCCCCATCGGGCGCTCGAGTACGTGCTCCTCGAACCGAGCTCGCCACGCACTGTGCTCTTCTGCCTCAATGCTTGCCTCAGCTCGCTCGCGTCGATCTCGGGCGGCTCCGACCCACCCGCTCGAGCGCTCGCTCGCCTCGCCGCCGAGCTTTCGTTCCTGGAGGGATTCGAGCTGCACGGCGGACAGCTGGCATCACTGCTCGACCGCGTCCTGCGTGAAATCGATCGCGCCGGCAGCGAGATCGCCGCCCAGTACTTCACGACGCGGGTAATCGTCCCCGGACCCTATGCGCAGGCGCAGCAGCAGTGACCTGAGATGTGGCTGCGCGTCGAACACACGACCACGTTCATCTACGAGAGCCCCATCGTCGAGGCATACACCGAGCTGCGCATGCGGCCGCTCGATTCGGGCGGCCAACGCTGCTCCTCCTTCCGGCTCGCGACGACGCCGGCAGGCGTGCGCGTCCGTGAGTACCGGGACCAGCTCGGTAACGCGATCCATCACTTCGACATCCTCGAGCCGCACGAGCAGCTCGTCGTCGTCGCGCGCAGCGACATCCTGACCCCCCAGCTGTTCACCTCCGGGGCCGACATCTCCCCACTCGAGGAGTACGACTACCTGCGGCCCACCGGCTACGTCGAGCTCGACGGGGCGGCGCGTGAGCTTGCGCGGCGCCACGCGGGCTCCGGATCGATCGAGGAACGCGCGCACGCACTGATGGGGGCGGTGCGCGAACGGCTCAGCTACGAGCGCGGCGCGACGACCGTACACTCACGCGTCGGCGAGGTGCTTGCACTCGGCCGTGGCGTCTGCCAGGACTTCGCGCACGTGTTGATCGCCGCCTGCCGCTGTGACGGGATCCCCGCACGCTACGTCAGCGGCTACTTCCACGACCCTGCGCTCCTTGACCAGGAGGCGGCATCGCACGCCTGGGTCGACGTGCACGTCAGCGGTCGCGGCTGGATCTCGCTCGACCCGACCCACGACCGCGAGCAGGACGAACGCTACGTGCGCGTCGCGGTCGGGAGCGACTACGACGACGTGCCGCCGACCCGAGGCGTCTTCAAGGGTGGAACGCAGGAGTCGCTGACCGTCCAGGTTTCCGTCCAGGCGCTCTGAGCCGCGCTCGTCACTCCCGACCGAGTCGGCCCGTGAGCGGTGACTAGACTCGGTCCATGTTCGACTACGCCGGACGACGACGACAACTCTCCGAAAAGCTCGACGCCGAAGGCGTTGCGGCGCTCTTTCTCGCCCCCTCTGCCGACCTCGAGTACCTCACGGGCGTGCCGCGGCAGATCCCGAACTTCGGCGAAGCCTCGTACGCGCACGGGTGGGTCACCGGTGCCTTCTTCCAACCCGCTGCGGATCCCGTCTTCGTGCTGCCACGGATGTTCGCCGCCTTCGACCTGCGCGAGCAGCCCGAAGGCGAGGTGATCGTCGTCAAGGAGACCGACGACGGTCGCACCATCTTTGAACGCGTCGCGCGTTCGCTCGCGGGCGACGGCACGATCGCGATCGGAGACCGCGTCTGGGCCGAAACGACGCTGCAGCTCGGCGAGATCGTCGGCGCCGATCGCCTGCGGACAGGTTCTCGCCTCGTCAACGGGCTGCGGCGCGTCAAGGCGCGCGACGAGCTCGAGGCGATGCAGCGGGCAATCGCGACCGTCGAGCAGACGATGGCGGCGACCGCGCCGCTCGTCGTGCCGGGCGTCTCGATGGCCGAGCTGGCGGAGTCGGTCGAGCACGAGCTGCGGCTCGCCGGCTCCCGCTGCCCGTCATTCACGACGCATATCTTCACCGGACTCGGCGAACATGACTTCGACTCGGGTGAGGCGACCGCTCGACTCCCGATTCCGGACGGGACCTCGGTGATGTTCGATTTCGGTGGTGTCGTCAACGGTTACTGCTCCGACTTCGGACGCACCGTCTACTGCGGTGAGCCGCCCTCGGACTATCTCGCAGCCTACGAGGTGATGCTCGCCGCCCAAGAGGCGGGACGCGCCGCCGCCGCCGCCGGGACACCCGCGTGCGAGGTCAACGCCGCCTGCCGCGCGCCGATCGAAGCAGCGGGCCTCGGCGAGCACTTCCGCCATCGCATGGGCCACGGCATCGGCATGGACGTGCACGAACGACCGTTCATCTCGACCGAGGACACCACCATCCTCGAGGCGGGGATGACGTTCACCGACGAGCCATCGATCATCATCCCCGGTCGCTACAGCCTGCGAATCGAGGACATCGTGGTGTGCGAAGAGGGCGGCGGGCGGAAGTTGAACTCCTACCCGACCGCCCTCGTCGCGAACACCTAGACCCGGCGTCCCGCCGGTACGACCGCGCTACGAGGCTGGCGAGATCTGGGTGATGTTGGTGTCGTACACCGAGTTGTAGGCTGCTCCCACGAGGTCCTTCGTCGACACGAAGGCCTGCGTCGGCTGCACCAGCGGGAAGTACGGCCCGGTCTGGTTGAGCAGGATCTGGATCTGGCGGTAGATCGCCTGCCGAGCCGACGGCTGCGTCGTCACGAGTGCCTTCGCGGCAAGCTTCTCGATCGCGGGATCCGAGCCCTTGGGCCAACCGGCCCGCAGCCCGACGAGATTGCCCGGCGTGAAGGCCAGGTAGTCGGCGGGATCCGGGTAGTCATCACCCCAGAGGGAGAGGCCGAACGCCATCTTGCCGTCACGGTAGGTCGTGAGCCACGGGCCCACGGCCGAGCCGGAGAGCGTGACGTGGAAACCGGCGGAGTTCAGGTCGGACTGAACCTTCTGCGCAAGCGTGGTCATGTCGACACCCGCGATCGTCAGGTCCTCCGGGTACTGCAGCTGGATCGTCTGGCTGGCATCGCCCGAGGCGGCCAAGTCTGCCTTCGCCTTGGCGAGGTTCTCCTTCACCGCGTCGCTCTGAGGCAGAGCGCCGAGGAAGACCGAGGGGATGATCCCCGGTACCTGAAGCGTTCCCGGTCCCTCGAGCTGAACATAGGCCGGGTAGTCGAGCGCGTAACGAATCGCCTGCTGGAAGTCCTTGTTCGAGGTGACGGTCGAGATCTTCGGATTGTCGTTCGTGAAGAGCCAGAACGTCCAGGTCGAGGGCTGTAGCGAGATATTGATGTTGCTGTTGCTCTTGAGCGTCTCCGCCTGGTTGGACGAGAGGTCGATCGCGATCTCGTGCGAGTCGCGGGCGACGTTGAGGAGCTGCGTCGGCGCGATCATGTTGCGGATCACGACGCTCGAGAACTTCGGCTTGCTCGCGCCCCAGTAGTTCATGCTGGGAACGAGCGTGATCTGCGAGCTGGTGCTGAACGAGCTGAGCGTGTACGGGCCGCTTCCGGCGCCGGCCGAGGCCGACGAATCGAGCCAGGCCTGTGCCTTGTCGGTCTTGGCCGCGTTCGCAGCGTCGGTGCCTCCGTGCTGCTCGACGAGCGCGGAGTTGAGGATCCCGGTCGACGGGTTGGCGAGGATCGCGATCAGCTCGCTGTCGGGAACCTTGGAGTGGATGACGACGGTGTACTTTCCACCAGCCTTGATCGAGAGCCCGGAGAGCAGGAAGGCCGGGTTGCCCGCAAGGTTGACGAGCCGCTTGAACGACCAGACGACGTCGGCCGAGGTCATCGGCGTCCCGTCGGCGAAGTGCACGTTCTTCTTGAGCTGGAACGTGAACGTCTCCGCGTTCGCGCTCGCCGTGTAGGACGACACGAGCAGCGGGATGGGGTTCGTCAGGTTGCCGCCCTTGTACGTAAACAGCGTGTCGTAGATGGCGCGGTCGACCATCGACCCTGTCGGGTCGAACGCCCGGCCGGGGTCGGACGTCTTGATCGTGAACGAGTTGTCGATCACGAGCGTCGGTGCGGACGCAGCGGCAGTCGCCGCTGTGGCCACAACGACGGTTGCGGCGATCGCCGCCACAGCAAGTGCAAACAGGGCTACGCGCCTGGTACGCAGTCTCTTCACAGCTAGAGCTCCCTCCAGTAGTCGTACGGTGCGTGCGGAAAGTCCGACAGTCTACGGTGCGTCCGACGAGGCGACAAGTTTGGCCCGTTCTGCTGGCGGCGCCGGTTCGGCGCCTGCGGGCTGCAGCCAGCAGGAGACCGCGCGCGAGCCTGCGAGTGGGAGCAGTGCCGGCTCCTCGGAGTCGCAGCGCCCGAACGCGTAGCTGCACCGGGGATGGAAGCGGCAGCCGTCAGGTGGGTGGCCCGGGTCGGGCACCTCCCCCGGCAACGCTCCAGGCAACAGGCCCGCACCGTCGGCGTGCGGGATCGCGTTGATCAGCGCCTCCGTGTAGGGATGCAGCGGCAGGTCCCAGAGCTCTCGCGTCGGGCCGGTCTCGACCATACGGCCCAGGTACATCACCGAGACGGTGTCGGCGACATGCCGCACGATCGCCAGGTCGTGCGAGATCAGCAGCAGCCCGAGTCCGAGCTCGCGCGAGAGATTGACGAGCAGGTTGGCGAGCTGGGCCTGGGCGGAAGCGTCGAGCGAGGCGAGCGGTTCGTCAAGCACGATCACCGACGGGTCGGCGGCGAGCGTGCGCGCGATCGCGATCCGTTGTCGCTGTCCGCCCGAGAACTCGTGCGGGTAGCGCTCGACCGCACCGGAGGGCAGCCCGACGAGCTCGCACAGCTCGCGCACCCGTGCGGGACGCCCCGACGCGGGTAGCAGCCGCAGCGTCGCCAACGCATCGGCGAGCTGAGCGCCGACCTTGCGGCGCGGGTTGAGTGACGAGTACGGGTTCTGGAAGACGAGCTGGAGCCGCGCCAGCTCGCGGCCCCGTCCGCGACGGCTGAGCGGGTCGACCTCGCTGCCGTTGAAGACGACCGAGCCGGCGCTCGCCTTGACGAGCCCGACGGCGACACGGGCGAGCGTCGACTTGCCACAGCCGGACTCGCCGACGAGACCGACGATACGCCCCGCATCGACGCTGAGGCTTGCCCCGGCGACGGCGCGGACGCGACCGCCACCGCGGCGCTCGTAGTCGACGACGACATCGCGGAGCTCGAGAATGCTCAAGGCGCCAGAGGATCGACGGGACAGGCGAGCCGACGCTCGGCGACCTGAAGCAGCGGAGGCGACTCGACGCGGCATCGCTCCCTCGCGTACCCGCAGCGCGGGTTGAACGCGCACCCGTCCGGGACGTGCCCCGGCGTGGGCGGCGAGCCCGGAATCGCGACGAGCGGCTGGTCGCGTTGCGCCTCGGGATGCGGGAGCGCGTCGAGCAGCGCGCGCGTATAGGGGTGGCGCGGCTCCCTCACCACCTCTGCGCATGTTCCCGACTCGACAACGCGTCCCGCATAGAAGATCGACACCCGGTCGGCGATCGCCGACATCACGCCCAGATCGTGCGTAATCAGCACGACGGCGAGGTCGTTCTCGCCCCGCAGACGATCGAGTAGGCGCAGAATGCCTGCCTGGACCGTAACGTCGAGTGCAGTCGTCGGCTCATCGGCGATCAGCAGCTTGGGTCCGCAGGCGAGCGCGATCGCAATCGCGATCCGCTGGCGCATACCGCCCGAAAACTGGTGCGGGAATGCGTCGAGCGCGCGCTCGCCGTCGGGGATACGCACCTGCTCGAGTAGCTCGAGCGCGCGGGCGTGCGCAGCGCGGCGGTCGAGACCGAGATGGCGCCGCGTGTGCTCGGTGAGCTGCCGCCCGATCGTGAGCATCGGGTGCAGAGAGGTGTAGGGATCCTGGAAGACCATCGCCAGTTCACGTCCGGCGATGCCGCGCCGCCGCGACCGCGAGAGGGAAAGCAGATCCTCGTTCTCGAAGCGAATGCTGCCTTCGACAACCGCACCCTCGGGTAGCAGCCCGAGAAGGGCGAGCATCGAGATCGTCTTCCCGCTCCCGCTCTCGCCGGCGACACCGAAGACCTCGCCCTGCTCGACGCGGTAGTCGACGCCGTCGACGATCGTCACGAGGCCGCTTCCCCCACGCAGCTGCACCCGGAGCCCTTCGACTTCGAGCAGGCTCACTCGCGCTCCTCGACGCGCAAGCCCGTCCGCGGGTCGAAGAGGTCGCGCAAGCTGTCACCGACGAAGTTGAAGGCGAGCACAACAGTGAAGATCGCGAGCCCGGGGAAGGTGCCGATCCACCACCACTGGAAGTACTGGATCCCCTCCGACACGCCGGAACCCCACTCCGCCTGCGGAGGCTGCGCTCCCAGCCCGAGGAAGGAGAGACCAGACAGCAGCAGGATCGCGCTCGCGAGGTCGAGTGTCATCAGCACCAGGATCGGTCCTGCGACGTTCGGGAGCACGTCACGGAAGAGCGTGCGCCTCGCGCTCGCCCCGAGTAGCCGCGCCGACTGGACGTACTCGGAGTCGGCGATCGTGAGCACGAGCCCGCGCACGACGCGCGCATAGGAGGGCCAGGCGACGACGACGATCGCGAGTGCGGCGTGCTCGAGGCCCTTGCCGAGCACCGCGGCGACGACCATCGCCAGGATGATTGCCGGGAAGGCGAAGACAAGATCCGTCGCGCGCATCAGCAGGCCATCGATGGGGCCGCGGAAGTAGCCCGCGATCGCGCCGACCGAGCTGCCGATCGTCGCGGAGCAGAGCACCAGAATCACGCCGATCGGCAACGTCACCCGGCTGCCGTAGATGACGCGGCTAAGGACGTCGCGGCCGAGCTCGTCGGTGCCGAACAGGTGCTGCCACGAAGGCGGCAGCGAAGGAGTGAAGTTCTGGGCCAGCGAGTTGGCCGGAGCAATCAGCGGCGCGAAGAGCGCGATCAGGATCCAGGCCACGATGATCACGCCGCCGACGATCGCGAGCGGCTGGCGGAGCGCCGGGTTGATGCGGTGCCGCGCGCGCAGGCCTCGACGTCCCAGTGCGAGCACGCTCACGAGAGCCTGATTCGCGGGTCGATCACGGCATAGAGGATGTCGACGATGAAGTTGACGCTCGTGTACACGAGCGCGACGAAAAGGCTGACGCCTGTAATCGCGGGCACGTCGAGGTTCGTCGCGGCGTTGTAGGCGAACTGGCCGATGCCGGGCCACGAGAAGATCTCCTCGACGAGCACCGCGCCGGTGAGCACATTCGCGAAGACGAGCCCGAGCACCGTCACCACGGAGGGCAGCGCCGAACGGAGGATGTAGCGAAGGATCACGATGCGCTCGGGCATGCCCTTGGCCCTCGCCGCACGCACGTAGTCGTTGCCGATCACGTCGAGCACCGCAGAGCGCGTGAAGCGCGTGAGCAGGCTGACGTTCGCGGCAGCGAGCACGAGCGCGGGAAGCAGCAGATGGTGGAAGGCCTGGCTGAACAGGCTCAAGTTGCCTTCGAGGAGCGCGTCGATCGTGTACATCCCGGTCACGCTCGGCGGCGGGTTCGTGCCCGGGGCGAGCCGGCCGCCGCCCGGAAACCAATTGAGCCGGTAGAAGCCGACGTAGAGCGAGACGAGGCCGATCCAGAACACGGGCATCGAGATGCCCGCGAGCGAGGCGACTCGGAGAACGTGGTCTGTCGGCTTGTTGCGGCGCAACGCGGCAACGACGCCGAAACTGACGCCGACGATCGAGGCGAAGACGATCGAGTAGAGCGCAAGCTCGGCCGTCGCCGGGATGAACGTGGCGAGGTCGTGGCTCACCGACGAGTCGGTCGTGGACGACTGGCCGAGGTTCAGATGCAGCAGGTGCCAGAGGTAGATCAGGTAGCGCAACGGTGCGGGCTTGTTGAGGCCGTACTCCTGGTCGAAGGCCTGAACCGCGGCGGGGTCACCGGAGGCCTGGTTGCCGAGCGCGGTCGCCGCAGCGTTGCTCGGCACGAGGTCGGTGAGAATGAACGTGACAAGCGTCGTTCCGAGCAGGAGCAGAACGAGCGCCACCAGCCGGCGCAGGAAGAAGCGGAGAAAGCTGCCGGAGCCGCCAAGACGTCGGACTCGCCGCGCCGGGGTCGCGTGCACCGCGGCTGTCACCGGCTGCCCGCGTCCGCGCGCAGATGCACCGGGACCGGGACCGGGACTCTCGCCATCCGCGCGATGCTAGCGTCGGCTGGTGGCCGCGACCAGCCCCCGGAGCGTCGACGTCGCCGTCGTCGGTGCGGGCGTGATCGGTCTGTCGGTGGCCTATCAGCTTGCGGTAAGGGGCCACACCGTCGCGGTCGTCGAGCGCGCCGGCATCGCGGCGGGCGCGTCTGGGGTGCAGCCCGGCGGTGTCCGCCAACAGTGGGCGACACGGGTCAACTGTTTACTCGCCCGCGAGTCCCTCACCTTCTACCGCGAACTCGGTGCGAGACTCGAGACGCGGCTGCAGCCGCACTTCAGCGCCTGTGGCTACGCGTTCGTGGCTCACTCCGAGAGCCGCCTCGCGGAGCTCGACGAGGCTGTCATGCTGCAGCGTTCGCTCGGTATCCCCGCCCAGCTTCTCGACCCCGCGCAGACCGCAGAGGCCGTGCCCGAGCTTGATGCCTCGGGGATCGCGGGCGCTGCCTGGTGCGGCGAAGACGGCTACTTCGACCGTGCCCAGGAGCCCGTCGAAGCCTTCGCGGAGGCGGCCCGACGCCACGGCGTCGAGCTGCTCAGCGCCGAGGTCAGCGGACTGAGCCCAAACGGTGGCAGCTGGGAAGTCGCTCTCGGCGACGGGGCTGCGCTTCGCGCTGGGGAGGTTGTCGTGGCTGCCGCCTGCGAGACGCGCACGCTGCTGCGGTCTCTGGGAGCGGAGCTGCCGATCGAACCCGAGCGACGGTTTCTCTTCCTGAGCGAGCCGGTTGTTGAGCGGCTGCTCGAGCCGCTCGTCGTCGCGAGCGAGATCGGGCTCGCAGCGAAGCAGCTCGCCGACGGCCGTGTACTCGCGAGCGACCTGCGCGCGAGCGGCACGCCGGAGATCGACGGCTCGCGCTGGCGCCAGGTGGTGCGCGAAGGGATCGAAGCGCTGCTCCCACGTCTGCAGGCCGTCTCCTTCCCCCACTTGGTGGCCGGCATCTACGACCTTACCCCGGACCACAACCCGCTCGTGGGCGAGCTACCCGGATCGACCGGGCTCTGGGTCGCCGCCGGCTTCAGCGGCCACGGGTTCATGATCGCACCAGAGATTGGCAGGCTCCTTGCCGAGGCGATCACCAGCAGCCGCAGAGGGCTCCTCCCCTCCGAGTTCTCACTCGAGCGCTTCGACGGCGCGACGGGTTCCCTCGAAACGCAGATCGTCTAGGATCGCGACGAGCCGGAGCTGGGGCGGGAAGCTCTCGAAGCCCGGGTCCTTACCCTGCAGCGACCCGAAAGGAGAACAACCGTGCCGAGTGCATCACAGGACGACCTGCCACTCAAGGAGATCGTGCCGGGCTACTCGAGCCGGATGGACGACTGGGGTGGAATCACTGTCGCCTTCGAAAAGGCACACGCCGGGCAGGACGCTTCGAGCATGATCAAGGGACTGCCCGACGACCGCTGCCAGGCGCCACACTGGGGCTACCTCTTTTCCGGCACCATGGTGGTCGACTACGGCGACCGGCGCGAGACGATCGAGGGTGGACAGGCGTACTACATCGCGCCGGGACACAGGATGAGCTTCGAAAGCGACTGCGAAGCGCTTGAGTTCACGCCGACCGAGGCACTTGAGCAGACGCTCGAGATGGCGCGCCGCAACTTCGCCGCCGGGGCGACGCTCGACACGTGAGCGACCGGCGCGGATGAGCGGTGAGGTCACCGAGCTCTACGACCTCCGCGTCACGGTCGAGCGGATCGAGGGGCGTTCGGTTTGCGGACTCGAGGTCGGCGACTATTTCGAACTGACCGAGTCGAGCCGCCTGCGGATCCCCGCGGGACGTCATTTCTGCCTCTACGCCCTCCAAGCGGTGCTCCCGCTGCTGCCCGCGAAGCAGCGCGACCTGCCGCCCGGCGACTGGCTCGAGCAGGACGCGCTTGTCTGTTGCCCTGACCCCGAGGAGCGGGTCGTCATGCGCATCGAGCGAACAGGTCGGCGGAGCATGTCGACCTCAGAGCTGACCTGACGGGCGCCGGGCCGGTTGCCGTCAGGGCAACCGCTTCTTATTCGGCCGTTGGTGCCGCGGAGGCCTGTAGCGGCGAAACCTGGAGTTGCGTCGGCGCACGCCGCCGCGACGGCACCGTCAACGAGGCGACGACGCCGAGCGCAAGCGCCACCGAGCACATCGCAAACGTGATCGTGTAGCCCCGCTCGGCGGGCAAGCCGCTCTTGAGCAGGTTCGCCGCGATGATCGTGGCCGCGAGTTCGGCCCCGATCGCACCCCCGATCGTGCGCACGATCGTATTCATCCCGGTCGCGACGCCCGTCTGCTGCGGCGGCACGGCCTCGACGATCAGGTTCGCCATCGAGGCGAACGCGAATCCCACGCCGACACCGAGCAGCGCGGCGGCAACATAGATCTCGACGCGTGAATCGGCGACCGTCAACAGCACGAAGGCGATCGTCGTGATTGCCGAACCGAGCACCAGTGGCACTTTCGAGCCGACAACCCCCGAGAGGCGGCCGCCAATCGGGCTCGTGATCAACATCGCGATCGTCGTGGGAACGAGGAAGAGCCCCGCCTGCGTCACCGACGCGCCGAAGCCCCAGCCGGTCGAAGCAGGCGTCTGAACGAACTGCGGGATCAGAATGAACGCGCTGTACATCCCGAAGCCGATCAGGAATGCGGCGGTGTTCGTGGTCGCAACGCCGCGGATGCGCATCATCGACATGTCGACGAGCGGGTGCCGGGCCCGCGTCTCCGCCCGCACCCAGAGGACGGCGACCAAGGCCGCCAACACGAACAAGCCGATCGTCTTGAGGGAGCCCCAACCCCAGACCGGCGCCTCGCTGACGGCGAGCAGCAGCGAGACGAGCCACCCTGAGAGCAACGCCGCGCCGAGCCAGTGGATGTCCCCAGGAGCGCGAAGCGGAGACTCCGGCACAAACAGCATCGCCGCAAGCGCAGAGACAGCAGTGACGACGAGCGGGATCCAGAAGAGCCAGTGGTAATCGAGATGGTCGAGGATCGGGCCTGCAAGCACGATGCCGAGCCCACCTCCGATCCCCAGGATGCCCGAGACCAGCGCAATCGCCCCTGCCACCTTTTCGCGCGGAAACTCGTCGCGCAAGATGCCGAAGGCGAGCGGGAAGATCGCCCCTCCGAGCCCCTGGATCGTGCGCGCCACGATCATTGGCCCGAGCGAGCTCACAACCGCGGCGAGCAGGCTGCCGAGTGCGAGCCCGACAAGCGCGACGACAAGCACCCGCTTCTTCCCGAACATGTCGCCGAGGCGGCCGGCAATCGGCGTGACCACCGAGGCGGCGAGCAGATACGAAGTGAACAGCCAGGTGACGCCAGTCGTCGAGGTGTGGAGATCGCGCTGGAGAACGGGAAGCGCGGGTACGACGAGCGACTGCAAAAGGGCATAAGCGCCACTTCCGAGCGCGAGCACGGCCAGAATCAGACTTGTGCGCGACGAAGGAAGCTGAGCCTGTGCGCTCAAGCGAGGCAATGTAGCCGCTCGCACGTGCGCCGCACATCCGGCTTCGAAACGCGTCGCGCAGCCGGCACTCGAGGCGGTCTCCCGCTCGCTGGACGCGAGCGGCTAGCATCGCCGCAGTGACCATCTGGCTCTCCCATATGCCAAACTCGCGCTCGGCGCGCGTACGCTGGCTGCTCGAGGAACTTGGCCTCGACTACGAGCTACGGGCCGTCTCGCGTGAAGAGCGCGCAGGTGCCGAGCATCGGCGCAGACATCCGCTCGGGCGCGTCCCCGCACTCGAGACCGAAGACGGCGTGCTGTTCGAGACCGCAGCGATCTGCCTGCACCTCGTCGAACGGGCGCCGGAGGCCGGGCTGCTCGCACCCGAGGGGAGCTTCGCCCGTGCCCTCAGCTACCAGTGGATCTCGGTTGGGCTGACGGAGATCGAGCCGTTCCTGGCAGAGGCCGCTCGGGCCGCGGAGAGTGACCCCGAGCGCGCCGAGGGTGCACGCGAGCGCGTCAGGAGCGCCGTCGCCGTCGTCGACCGGGTGCTGGCGGACGCCGAGTTCCTCGTCGAGAACCGTTTCAGCGTCGCCGACATTCTCTGCGGGAGCTCACTCTTCAGCGCTCGGCGCGCCGAGCTCACCAGCGAGGCACCCGCAGTCGAGGCCTACCTCGGCCGGCTCGAGGTGCGACCCGCGCGCGTCCGCGCCTATACGAACCTCTAGCGGGCTCTGCCGGCCGCGAGCGCGCCGACGTTTGCGTCAGCGGTCGAGCGGATAGGCTTGGCGCCGTGGAGTTGCGGACGCTCGGACGTACCGGGGTAGAGGTCAGCCCCTTCTGCCTGGGGGCGATGATGTTTGGCGGTTGGGGCACGAGCGACCACGACGAGGCGATTCGGATCGTCCATCACGCGCTCGACCGCGGGATCAACTTCATCGACACCGCCGACGTCTACAGCGCCGGCGAATCGGAAGAGATCGTCGGGAAGGCGCTCGTGGGGCGACGCGACGAGGTCGTGCTCGCGACCAAGTTCCATGGACGGATGGGGGACGGTCCGAACCACAGCGGCAACTCGCGGCGCTGGATCATGCAGGAGGTCGACAACAGCCTGCGCCGCCTCCAGACAGATTGGATCGACCTGTACCAGGTTCACCGGCCCGATCCAACTTGTGACATCGAGGAGACGCTCGCTGCGCTCAGCGATCTTGTGCACGTCGGCAAGATCCGCTACTTCGGTAGCTCGACGTTTCCCGCCGCAGAGATCGTCGAAGGGCAATGGGCTTCGGCGCGCCGCAACTACGAACGCTTCGCCACCGA
The DNA here is from genome assembly GCA_963828105.1 of uncultured Actinomycetota bacterium. Lineage (GTDB taxonomy): Bacteria > Actinomycetota > Thermoleophilia > Gaiellales > Gaiellaceae > PALSA-600. The sequence goes on from CAWHDF010000028.1 coordinate 77,034, forward strand.
GCAGCCGCCCTACTCGCTCCTCGTGCGCGGCATCGAGCGCGACGTGCTCCCCGTCTGCCAGCGTTACGGGCTCGGCGTGATCCCCTGGAGCCCGCTCGCCGGCGGATGGCTGAGCGGGCGGTATCGCAAAGATGCCGCGCTCCCAGCGAGCACCCGCTCCGAGCGCCTGCCCTGGCGCTACGACATGGAGCTCCCGGAGAATCAGCGCAAGCTCGAGGCGGCCGACGCGCTCGGCTCACTCGCCAACGAGGCAGGTCTCTCACTGATTCATCTGGCACTGGCATTCGTGATTCACCACCCCGGCGTCAGCGCCGCGATCATCGGCCCGCGCACGCTCGAACATCTCGAGAGCCAGCTCGGAGCACTCGACGTCGTCCTCAGCGACGAGCTGCTCGACCGTATCGATACGATCGTGCCACCCGGCACGAACTTCAACCCGGCCGACGCCGGATACACGCCACCGGCCCTCGAGCAAGCCCCGCTTCGCCGCCGTTAGTCGCGCCCTGCTGACGCAGTCAGCTGCTGGCCGACGTGGGCTGCCTTGGGCCCGCTCGCTGCGACCGGGAGGTGTCGCAGGCCTGCCGTCAGGCCGACGGCCGGGTGGCCGGCTGGAAGCGGGCAACGAGCGGCCAGCCCCAGTTCCCCGCGATTGCGACGATGAGCAGTAGGAGGGCAGTGCCGGCTATCGGCAGGCTGCGAGCGGCACGATCGAAGCCGGCGGCCGCGGGCGCTCCGCCTGCGGCTCCGCGTGTGGCCTCGTGAGCGTTGATACAACCATCACCGTGCACTCTCGCGCTCGCTTGCGCACCTGTCAACCGGCGGAAATGGTTAGCCGCTGAGCTGGTACGCGTCGTAGTCGCCCCCGCCGACTGCGAGCGCGACAACCGTCGGCGGTGTGCCACTGTTGATGAAGACCGCGTCACCATCGATCTTCGTGCCGGCCGGGCGAAGCGTCCCGACGTGTGCACGGACTTCGATCGGGGTTACCTTGACCATCGACCCGTACGTATGGCCCCGAAAGCTGATCTGCTCCGGAGCCGAGTTCGAGCTCGAGAAGACGAAGAGCGCGACCACGACAACAATGCTCGCCGCGACCACGAGCGCGCTCAGCATCATCGGTCTGCGGGATCGTTCGCCGGAAACGGCGCAACTCTAGCCTGCGGGACCAACAATCGGAATCGCTCGAGTCAGCGGCCTTCCGAACTCGAGCCCCCGGGTACCCGCTCGCAGTCGTCGCCTCAACCCGCCGACACCGAAGACAGGGTCGGCGAGCGCGACGCGTAGCTGCGACCTCGTCACGAATTCGAGAGCTCGCTAATCGGCCTGTGCTTTCCGTGTTCTCTCGGGCGTCCATCCGCTGCATGAGTACTGCGAACGAGGGCTCCCACGGCCCGAGTCGATCTCGGTTCACTCTCGCCGAGGCGAGCAGCCGGTAAGCGCTAGGGTCAGCGCCGGGCTCACGGCCCGCGTCGCCGCCGCGAACTCGCAAGTCTTCGCGCATTCCCCCGCGCAGCTCCGAGCGCCGGGGAGCGAAGTGATCGCCCGAACGAGGACGGGCCCGCAAGAGCGTTGCGCCGCGATTCACAGGTCCGAGACCGCCGCGAGCTCGTTAGCTCGGCGAGAAGCCCACGCGCCATAGAGCGGTGAGAGGAATGCGCGGTCCAAGTTCGCCCGACTGCGCTAACGGGTGATAGTGGCATACCGGCACACCAATCACACCGCAATTCACCACACTGGTAGAAAGAGCGTTCGCGCCGCCGACATGGCGAGCTGGGCACGGCCGCAACCGTCAAATTCTGGGTGTTCCACGACAAGGCCGGAATCCGTGGGCTAGCCGTGCCCGTAGCGTTGCAACATCGGGATCACGAGTGAGCGCGGGGCAGCCCTCGCAGTGTGCGGCTCGCGCTAACGCGCCACTGGCCCTATGACTCAGGGTCTGGCGCCGCGTCTCGGCCGACAGCCCGGACCCGCCTCGCTCCGTTGTCGACTGCCTTCATCGGTGCCGTCACGAAGAGCGATCACACGTCCAATCGGCGTTCCTGTCGGAACAGGCGAGCGAACCTCAAAACCCCTGCGCAAGCGGGACTTCTAGGTGGACGTGCGAGCGTCGGCACCGACCTCATAAAGCACTGGGACGTGCGCGGCCGCGGCGCGTCCGACGCGCATGGCGCACACTGCCACGAAGCGGAACAGCTCGATACGAAAAGGGGCCCGCGGTTTTTGTCAGCCTGACACCATGGTGGCTCGGACGGCCTCGCAATAACGAGTCGATCGGAGGAATGACAAGAGGGTCGTGAAGACCGAAATGCGCCCACCTCGACGCGGTTGTCGTCAGTTCGGCGTGGATCGGCGCGGTCTCCGAGAACACGAACGCCCAGGCTCGACGCTTGTCATGCGCGCAGAGCCTGGGCGGGTTCGCGATTCGTCCCGATCGTTACAAGCGATGGTTCTCCGGCCGATATGCGCCCGCAAGCGACCACAGCGAGCATCGAGGTCTTACTTGGCCTCGACCTTCGGCCGACGTCCGCGACGTGCTTGCTGACGACCAGCCTTTGCGATGTCCTGGACGATCTTGTCGTCGACGTGCGCATCAGCAACAACAACGCCGCGGCGGCCGTCACCAAAACGAACAGTGACTGTCGCGCTCTGCTTCTCGTCGCCGATCTCCTTGCTTGAGAAATCACTTACGAAAACCGTCTTGCGAGCCATAGATTCCGCTCCTGTCCACTGGATGGTTAGAAATCAACAATACCGCACTGTGGAACATACATGTTGTAATAACCACTTCGGACGGAGCGGTCTACCGTGCGAAGAGAACCACACGTGCGCCTCCTGACCGAAGCGGCCAGCGGGGAAGTACGCAAGAACAACCCGCACGAGACCGCTCTGGACCATCCAAATGTCGACACACCTGCCCGCCGGCGTGCCGATATTCCATCGACGCATCGGAACGTTTGACTAGCTTCGAGCTATCGATTGCCGCTCCTCGCGGCAGGGGGCACGATCAGCGACGTATTAGCAGCGGTCGAACGCGACTGGGCGGGCGCGGCCTCGAGTCAACGCCGCGTATGCATCACCTCAACGCGAGAGCCGCCCCGAAATCCCAAATGAGCTACTGAACCTCCGGCTACCGAATGCGGAGAAGCACCCGTTGGCGCAGTCAGACGCGCTTTCCCTATTCCGGTGGCGCGACCGTTTGTCGAGTCAGACGCATCGCGCTTCGACAACTGTCCACAACGCGAGCGCATCGAGGAGCAGGCAGTCAAGACAGCGGTGCGCGCCCCACGGCTAGCTGCAAGCGCCTATCTCTCCCAAGGTGTCATGCGGACAGTCGAGTCCGTCACGTGACAATGGGCGACGCGTGCTGCGTGCGGTCTAGCGCTCGACGGCGCGATGACGGTAGACGATCCGTCCGCGCGTCAGATCGTACGGAGAGAGCTCAAGCTTGATGCGATCCCCGAGCAGAATGCGGATGCGATGGCGCCGCATGCGACCCGCCGTGTACGCGAGCGCCTCGTGGCCGTTATCCAGCGCGACGCGATACATGCCGCTGCGGAAGGCCTCGACCACCTCTCCCTCGAAGACAACCTTCTCTTCCTTCTCGGTAATGGCGCATTCCCTTCCGCGGGGGTTTTTGACTGACATCTCCGGCCGGTGACTGTGGTCTTTCCCAACACCCGACCTCAGAGTCGCCGACCTTCTCTGCACCGAGGCCACAGCGTGCGCTAACCGACTTCGCTCGCTCTTCCGATCCCGCACTGGTCGGTGCACCGCAGCGGGCTAGACCTTTCCTGCCTCACCCGTCCCGAGTTGGCACGAGTAAAAGGGATCCGAGCACCTTCCCAACTACGTGCTCGACAACGTTACGGTAGCACGGCCGCCACAAACGTGGGTACCGCCAGCGCGGCCTTCGACCGCTGCGACTTCGCGTGAGCAGTGCGGCGTGCTGCGTCACTGATACTGTGGTGTTCTCACGAGCGAGTACCGGTTGCGCAACTAGCGCCTCTTGTTGCCCGTTCTCTACGTGGCATGAGGAGGTGTTTTTTAATGGCAACAGGAACCGTGAAATGGTTCAACGACGCGAAGGGGTATGGCTTTATCACCCCTGACGCGGGTGGTAAGGATGTATTCGTCCACCACAGCGCGATCGGCGGCGACGGCTTCAAGTCCCTGAGTGAGGGTGCGAAGGTCGAGTTCGACGGAGCTGAGGGCGCAAAGGGCCCGGAGGCCAAGAACGTCCAGCTCGTCGCGTAAGGGAAGAGTGCTCGAGTGGGGGTCGCAGTACTGCGCCCCCACTCCCTCATCTCTGGGTCGCGCCCAGGAAATCTCGGCGATGAGTCGTCCACCCGGCGGACTGCGCGCCCTGCCTTGGCGAACGCGCGCGGTGCCCGCATGAGCGGGACCGCGGAATCCCGTTTGACGAGCTCGGCTTCGCTCCCCGCGCCGCAGCGACCACGGCTTCGCGGAGTGCTACACCAGGCCGCCTTCGTCGTCGCGGTCGCCGTCGGCGGACCGCTGATCCTGGAGGCCCACGGCGCGCGCGCCGTCGTCGCGGCGGGCGTCTTTGCAGGGTCGGTCGCAGCGATGCTGGCGGTGAGCGCGCTCTACCACCGGATTACCTGGACTCCGACAGCGAGAATGTGGATGCGGCGTGCCGATCACGGCGGCATTTATCTGCTGATTGCCGGCACATACACCCCGGTCGGGCTTCTCGCGCTGCATGGTCTGACCCAGGAGTTGGTACTGAGCGTCGTCTGGGCCGGGGCCGCGCTGGCAACGTTGGCGAAGTTCTTCTGGGTCGATGCCCCCGGCTGGCTCACGGCCGTAATCTGCATCGCACTTGGCTGGGTCGGGGTCGCGGCGCTGCCGCAGCTGGATCGCGCCGCCGGTCTTCCCGCAGTCATCCTGCTCGCGCTCGGAGGAGTGGCTTACACGGCGGGCGCGATCGTCTACGCGCTGCGCCGACCCGATCCGGTGCCGACCGTGTTCGGATACCACGAGCTTTTCCACGCGCTCACGCTTGTAGCGATCGGTTGCCAGTACGTGGCGATCGCGTTTTTCGTCCTGCGCGTCGGCTGAACGAGGGCCCTCAGCCGTCTACGACCCGACGGAGGCCCGCGAGCCGCTGGCAGCATGAACAAGACAAGTGTCGCACCCCAGCACCCCCAGGCTCTCCGTCCCGATCGGGATGATCGTCGTCACACTCGCCTGCGTCGCCTGCGCGTCGGCCCGCACGCCGTCGGCCGCGACGGCGTGCTCGAGCTTCGGGTCAAGCTGGAGGGCTTCGTACAACAGCCAGGCCGCAGCGCAGGGAAACCCGGTGCGAATCCTGTCTGCTTGCTGCAAGCCCGCGGCCACGTTTGGCCTCCACGACTGCACCGTCACCGTGACGCTCGTCGGGACGCGCGACCGTGGTTGCGAAGCGGTCGTTCTCAACGAGAAGGGCTCCCCGGTCGGGGCGGGCAAGCACGAGACTTGTGCGAGCACCTCCTAACAGGGTCGCACGCTGGTAGGCGCACCGCGATCATCCCAGCGTTGCCGCGACCGCCTCGGCGATCAGTTTCATCGGGCGACCCGACCTCTGGCTCGCACGGCGCAATCGCGCGAAGGCTTCCTCTTCGGAAAGACCTTCCTTGACCATGAGGATCCCTTTTGCCCGTTCGATCACCTTGCGCGCCTCGAGCGCCTCATAGAGGGACATCGTCTGGAGCTTGAGCTCCGCGAACTCGGCATGTCGCGCCCAGGCGGCGCGAAGGGCTGGAACCAGGTCATCCTCATGGAAGGGCTTGGCGAGAAACCCGAATACGCCTGCTTCGACCGCCCGCTCGACCAGATCCTCCTCACCGAAGCCCGTCAGCATCACGATCGCGACCGACCGTTCGCCGAGGATGCGCCTGGCGGCTTCGATCCCGTCGAGACGCGGCATCTTGACATCCATGACAATCAGATCGGGCTCGAGTGACGACGCGAACTCAACTGCCTCCATCCCGTCACGCGCCTCCCCGACGACCTCCAGGTTGTTCGCCTCGAGCAGCGTGCGCAGGTCGAGCCGTACGATCGGATCGTCCTCGGCCAGAAGCACGCGCGGCACAACGTCGCTGTTCAGCGCTGGAAGGATGACGGCCTCCCGGACTCGAGCCCGGTCCCAGCACGCGTTTCGCTCGGCTGGGACCCATGCAACCCGAGCGTCCCGACCGCGACACCAACGAGCGCAGCGAGCCGGTCGAGCTCCGTCGGGACAAACGGTGCCGCGTCCTCGCGCACGAGCGCCAGCGCCACCGAGCCCCCTCCTCCCGGCACTACGGCGACAGTTCCGCGGGGCAACCGCTCGCGGTAGCTCTCCGGAACCCAGGGCGCGCGGGCATCGGCCGTAAGCGCCTCGCCGCTCCAGAGCGCTGAACGCACAAGCGAGGCCCGCTCGTCGTCCAGGACGGGCAGCCCAGGCACCGTTGCAGCCATCGGCCGCAACAGCCCCGGGCCTTGGCGGAGACAGACGAATCCGGCCTCAGCGAACACGAGTCCGAGCGCAGCGGAGAGGAGTTGGCGATACGTCTCATGCTCGTTACCCGCAGAGGTAAGCGCCTGGCAAGCGGCCGCCATCGCAAGCCCCGGGTCAAGCAGGTCGACGCACGGACGGTCGGCAAGCACGACCACCTCCGGACCGAGCTCGGCGAGCGCGGTTTCAAGACCTGCTCCGACGACGAGCAGATCATCGATCACGAAACCGCCCTCTCGATCGAGGACGTCGAGCCGCAGCACGTCAACGCCGTGTGTCGCGAGCCTGGAAGCCACGCCGGCGAGCGACCCGGGGCGATCGCGCAGCCGCAGCCGCACGAGGTGTGCGCCTCCGGGTGCTCGCCGGCGCGGAACCTCGACGAGCTCAGCTCGCCAGATTCCGGTCGGAAGCTCGTGGCTAGCGTCCTGCAACCAGCTGGACATACGAGAGACCCTCACCTCCCAGGAGCGCACGGATCGTGTCGCGGAACGCGTACGGGTTGCCACGCTGAGCAAAACGCCAGCGCCGCTCGTCGAGGTATGCAACGAGATGCTTGGCGCTCAGATGATGGTGCGGGCCGGCAAGGCGGCGCCGAAGTTGTTCGACGACGGCCTCCTGGTCGTCCGCGGGCAGGGCGGCGGCTTCGATCCCGATCCCGGAGGCGATCGCGAGTGCCATCCCAGAGGACGCGTCGCTCTCGAGTTCAACGACGCTCCGGAGCAGCCCCTCTCCGCGACCACACATCGCGGCGCGGATGCGATGTGCGGCGAACCACGCCGTCTTGTAGCTCCCTCCGAGCTGGCGGCGAAGCTCACCGGCGGAAATCCCTTCGGGTGACTCGAGCATCAAATGGACTGCTGCGAGCCACTTCCAGACTGCAAGGTGGGAATGATGGAACAGCGTCCCGGCCGTCACGCTGAACTGATAACGGCAGCTGTAGCACTGCCACTTGCACCGTGACTCGAGCCACAGCAGCCGCGAGTTTTCCATGCAACGGGGGCACTCGACGCCGTTCGGCCAACGGAGGGCCTGCAGGTAAAGGCGGCAGCTCTCCTCAAGGCTGTCGTCGCGATGCGAACCGATGATCGGCTCGATTCGCTCGGCGACTTCCCAGCGAAGTCTCGTGAGATCGGATGAACGTTCTGTGCGCATGCTTCGCTCCTTTGGCTCTGATTCGGCGGAAATGGACGCCCAACGAGATGCGAGTCACCGCGAGATGACTCACGTGAGCTTCATCGCTCGCCGAGGCAACAGAGCCACGGATAGCCACGCCCGAGAAGGCAGCAGAGCCTTCGACTACGCTTGCGCGGGGCTTGGGCAGCAACGCCCGAGTGCAGTCCGTCCATCGAACCGCAGCCCTCATGAAGGTAGCGCAAGGACTCCCCGGCGGCAAGTCGGGCATCCTTCTTGAGACCCGAACCCTCCCGGGGCCCCAGCCCGCCGGCGCTGATGGCCGGCAGGCGTGACACTGGGGGCCCTGGAGACGAATCCACCGCCCGCGAAGGCGGTCGCCGAATCAGGCGACGAACGGCGTGACGGCCGCGGTGGCCTTCGCAGCTGAGAACACGGTCGGAAACGACGGAGCAGGGACGATCGCATTCGCGGCGATATTCGTCAGCACGCTCAGATGCCGCGACTCGCAAGCGCCGATCTCGGCCGCGACGCTCTTGAGCGCGTCACTCTGCAGCTCACCGACAGCCCCCATGTACGCGCCCACGAACGCCGTCTCGAGCGCCTCTCCGAGCTTGCCGATACTCGTGCGCGAGGCAAAGGAGCCCGTCGGGTACTTGAACGTGAGACCGCTCGGCGTCGCAGACTTGAGCACACCCTTGAGTGCGTTGTAATGAGCGACCTCATTCTCCTTCGCACCGACGAGGTAGCTCAGCTCGTCACCGGTCAGCTGCTTCGAGTTGATCGCGTTCGTGTAGAAGTCGATCGCGAGCAGCTCCGCCGTCGCAGCCAGTTTCGCAATGTCCGCGTCGGACGTGACTGCTCCGAGAGCGGTTCCTTCCGCGAGCCCCAACATCGCGCCGCCGACCATGAGCGCAAGTCCGCCTTTCGCACCACGCGCGAGGAACTGCGCCCGACTTGTATCCATCATCTCGATCCTCCTTTGTAGGCGCCCGCGAACCGTGCGAGCTGGCCCTGATTCGCCCCTGCTCCCGATCCGGTTCGGACCGAACCTGCATTTGCGCGCCAACCCATGTGCGAGCACGCCCGTCACCGGGATCCTCGGCGAGTTTCCGTCGGAGTGGAAACTCGGCGCGCGCTAGCATCGTCGGCGAAGTGGAGCGGCTTCCGACCGCGCGAGGGCGATACAGCACGCAGCCGGCAGAGCGATTTGCGCGTTCGGTATCGATTCGTCGCCGGCGGGGGCCAGCAACGAGAGCGACGACGGGTCTGCTCCTCTGCGTGTTCACGGGTGCGGCGGTCGCCCTCACCGCCGGAGCCTCGGCCGCATCTGCCCGCGCCCGCCCGCTCAACCTCAATCAGCTCGAGCGAGCAGAGCGCACCGCCGGTTTCGGCCGCGAGAACCGGATCGCGATTCACCGGATCACCTATGTCGCACACGATGGCCGCACCCGACGCGCCTACGTGCTTCTTCCCCGCTGGTACGGCCCCCACGACGACCCGCCGATCCCGCTCGTGATCTCACCCCACGGGCGAGGCGTGCCGGCGCTCGCGAACGTCAAACTCTGGGGAAACCTGCCCGCAGTCGGTGACTTCGCCGTCGTCTGCCCGGAGGGCCAAGGCCGGCGTCTCACGCTCTTTGCCTGGGGCGCGCCGGGCGACATCGCGGATCTGGCACGGATGCCCACGATCGCCGAACGAGCGATCCCCTACCTCCACGTCGAGAGCGATCGGATATACGCGTTCGGGAGCAGCATGGGCGGCCAGGAGACGCTGCTGCTCGTCGCCCGCTATCCGCATCTACTCGCCGGCGCGGCAGCCTTCGACGCGGACACCGACCTCGCAGCCCGTTATCGGATGATCGCGGCCATTCCCGACGGACTGTCGCTCCGGCGGAAGCTTGTAATCGAGGTCGGGGGAACACCCGAGAGCGACCCGTCCGCCTACCGTGTGCGCAGTCCGATCTCGAGTGTGAGGCAGCTTGCCGCTTCGCACGTGCCTCTGCAGATCTGGTGGTCTACGAAGGACCGGATCGTGCGTGACCAGAACGACGAGTCGGGGCTGCTGTACCGCCGGATCAGGAGGGCTAACCCGCGCGCGGCGATAGTCCAGATCGTCGGAACCTGGACCCACTCGGTCGAGTTCGGAGCCACCCGCCGCCTGGTGGTGGCACTCAGCGCGTTCGCGCTCGTTCCGGTGCACCCCCGGACGCAACTGACCGCCGCTGCCAAACGCGGCCTTGGGTTGCCTGCAGACTGGCGCGGGCCGCAGCTCGCCCTCGTCTGGCGCGCGACACAGGTGCCGAAGGAACGGCACCTACGAAGGGCGGCCGCGCCGGCGCCCGCAATTGAGGCTAGGGTCAGGGCATGACGTCGCTCTCGCCGAACCTTCGACGCTACCTGCCGTTCATGCTCGTAGCGTTCTTGCTGCTCGTGCTGCTACCGACGCTGTTCAAGAAGAGCACGACAGCGTCGGCGAGCAGCCCATCGGTTCAGTCGGCCGACACGATCAACGCGCTCACCCTCGTCGATCGCTCGGAGCGTGCCTACCACGCGGCTCACGGGCGCTATACGCCGAACGTCGCGGACATCCTGATCACAAGTCATGCACTCGGCGCGGACCTGACCGACGGCGTCATCGTCCAGCTCAACGTGAACTCGACCGGGAACGCGTACTACGCGCTCGTGCAGAGTCCGGTGCTCGCCCTGTTAAGGGCCCGCGACGGCAGCCGGATCGCCACTGAAAGCTGCACGATCGTCAAGAGCGAGAGCGGAGTCGCCTGCCCCGTTGCGGCGACAGCGCCGCACGCGAGCTCATCCAAGTAGCACGGCCGGCACGGCGCCCGGTCGGGCACGGCAAGAGACTCGAGTGGCCGAGCGCAGGAAGCGCAGGCTACGGTGGAACCAGACGACGTCCCCGGCACCTGAGTGGAGGCACTCTCTCGTGAATACCCGCCGTCTGCTGCTTCTTTTCGCTACCAGCGTGTGCGTCGCGGTGACGCTCGGAACGAATGCGAGTGGGAGACCCGCCTCCGGTCTCCCGAGATGCGCGCGCCGATTGCCGACCTCGAACGTCAGCATGCGGCTCGGGGCTGCCGAGGAACTCGTGCCCGGAGCGCCGACTGCCGTCGTGCTTTGCGCTTACCGCGGGCTCAACCCGGCCGTGACCGCGGGCCGCCTCGTGCGGAGTACGCAGGTGGGCAGCGGGCCGACGCTCCGCTGGCTCGTACGCACATTCGATGCACTTCGGCCGAATACTGGGCTAACCTCCTGTCCCATGGATGACGGAACCGCGCTTGTCGCACTCTTCAGCTATGTCTCACCGCCAGCAGATCCGGTCACTGTCGGACTGAGCGGATGCAGAATCGTTCAGAACGGACACGTGACACGTACCGCCAGCCTCGAACCCGGTCCCGCCCTCATCAGCCGCCTCCAAGCCCTGATCGGATAACGCCCATGACCCTTGCTCTCGCCCTGCGGAACGCCGCCGCGCAGGCGCGCCTGTTCACACGGACGTTGCGCGTCTCCGCTCTCGTTCTTCTCCTTCTCGCAGCCGTCCCGAGTTTGGCAGCGGCGGCCTCGCCCGCGACGACAACAGCCGAGACCCCGTCTACGACCTCTGGCACGACAACGCCGACAACGACTGGGCAGTCGACCACGACGACGGCGAGTAGCAAGCCGGCGCCGCCAGCGCCCGCTCCGACTATCGCGTGTGCAGCACCGAGCACACCCTCCGCGGCAACGTCCGCCGAGCTGCCGGTGGTGACTTCAACTCCGACCATCGCCAGCGTCGGTGCCTCCGGCGTTGAGATCAAGGGTTTCGTCCAGAGCAGGGGTCGCGCTGCGCTCGTGTTCGTCCGCTACGGAGAGAGCACGGGCTTCCTTCGCTGCAGCAACGCCGCGCATCTGCCGGCAAGCAGCACCAGAGTGGCGGTCAGTTTTGAGCTCACCGGCCTAATCGCGAACGCCAGCTATCACTTCGAACTCGGCGCTTCGACGAGCGAGGGCACGAGCTACGCGACGCTCGAGACCTTCACCGCACCGGGTCCGACACGGGTAGCTGCCGGTGTGTCGATCGGCCCGATCATGCTCGGAGGAGACTCGAAGTCGGCCGCGCTGCATGCGCTGAACGCGTTTCTCGCCTCCCCGCTTCACTTCACCTTCGAGGGTGTGTACTGGAGCGCGTCACGGGCGCGCCTCGGCGCGGAGCTCGATACGGCGGCCATCATCGCCCAGGCGCTCGCCTCGCCCGCGGGCCGCCACCTAGCGCTCGCTCTGACGATCAACCGCGAACGGTTGCTGCCGTACCTCGCGAGCGTCGAACGCACGCTTCGCCCACCCTGCCGCCGTCGCTGCGATACGACTCGTCGGGCAGCACGCGGTCATCGACCCGAGCAAGCCCGCGGTCTCCGTCGACGTGCCGCTGATGATCAGCGCGATCCGCACCGCGCTCAAGACCGGACTCGACGAACGGCTGCGTCTGATCGTGAATACCGCGACGAGCGGGAACACCAAGCCGACGAAGGTCGTCGTGGTGAGGCTCGCGAGCCAGACGCTGACGGCATATCTCAACGGCAAGAAGGTCGTCTCGGCTCCGGTCACGACTGGCCGCCCCGCGTTGCCGACGCCCGTCGGCAGTTACCACATCATCTTCCGCCAGAGCCCGTTCACGTTCTACTCGCCGTGGCCTCCGGGTAGCCCCTACTGGTACCCGCCGACGCCTGTGAACTGGGCGATGGACTTCTTCGACGGCGACTTCCTCCACAACGACCCCGGTGAGCCGGGCAACGCGTTTGGCACGGGCTCCGAGTACGGGCCCTATGCGAGCCACGGCTGCGTGCACGTTCCCGACTCGGTGATGTCGTTTCTCTACAACTGGCTTCCGGTCGGCTCGCAGGTCATCGTCGCTGAGAACTAGCAGCGCTCGAACGCGCCCTCGAGCTCGACGGCCCGTTCGAGGATGACCGCGACTCGGCGACGGCGCCGCCGCTGCCCCGGTACGCCTACGCAACCGAGAACCAACACTCGCTCCGCTCCGCTCGGCTAACCTTCTCGCGCCCGCCGAGTTTGCCGTCACCACGAACGCCGTGTGCCCTGGCGGGGTTCGGCGGGTCACGCCGAACGAGTGTCGACTGGCGGCGTACGTCACGTTCCAATCAATCACATGCAGGAGGTTCGCACCGTATGACCAAGTTTCGTGTCGCGATGATCGGGATCGTGTCGGCAGTGATGCTCGTTTGGGCACTGCCGGCAATGGCGCATACCACCAGGACAACGGGTACGAGTGTCAGCGTCACGGCAGGCAAGCCGTCGGAGTTCAAGTTCACGCTCTCGAAGATGTCGGTGCCCGCCGGTTCGGTGACGTTCTCGTTCTCCAACAAGGGCGCGCTCTCCCACGACTTCTACGTCTGCTCGAGCTCCAAGGGCGGAAGCGCCAACTCATGCGCCGGCAAGGGCACCGCGGTGACCGCCCCGGGCAAGTCGGCCACGCTGACCCTCACCCTCAAGGCTGGTTCGTACGAGTACCTGTGCACCGTCCCTGGCCATGCGGCCGCCGGGATGAAGGGCGACCTCAAGGTCACCTAGACCGAACGGATCTGCTCCATGTCCGGCATCCGCGCGAGGCGAACTCCTCGTGCGGGTGCCGGACCCGGAGTTCGCACGACCGCACTCGGTTCTCGCACCGCGAAAGACACGGCTCAACCGCTACAGCCCATGCGCGACGATTCGGTGGCAGCATGTGGGCTAGCAGCCTGCGCGCTACGAGACATAGCTCGCGACTCGTAGCGGGCGCCGCTCTCCTCGCGATTCTCCTCCCGCTCGGCCTCAGCCGTGAGCAAGACGCCCGGTCGGCGACGGGCGATATGTGTGGCGAGCATGCACCGAGCCTTGTCTCTGAGCGCACGATTCTGGCGACGCTCGCAGACACTCGCGACGTCTGGGGGCAACGGCTCCTTGCCGAACCCGGTGGGCCGTCCGAGGCCGCGGTCCGCGCGCTTCTGCCGCCGCTCTTCTACGCGCGCAGCGCTCATCGGCAACCGCTGACCGCATCCGGCGCCTATTACATTCCGCTTGCGGACGACGTCGGCCGCCTCGGCGCCGGGACGGTGACACTCGCTCTGGCCGACGGCAGCCAGTTGATCGCCGGACACGTCGGCGGAGCGTCTCTGTCACTCTCGGTTGGCGCAGGAGGCTTCGAGCGCTACGGCTCCTGCCGGGCGCGGCTCGCGACTCCGCGGCTCGCCGACGGTTACCTGCCAATCCTCGAGACCGGCTATGTCGACGCGGCCGGGGTCGTGTACCGGCAGGAGTCGTTCGCCGCACGCGAGTCAGGCGTGCGTGGGCTCGTGAGCTTTGAGCGACTCGAGATCAGTACGCGGCAGGCCAAGCACCCCGTCCAGGTGACATTTACCCTCACGGCACCCGGGCTCGGTCGGGTGGGTGATCGGCTCGTGCGGGCCGGTCGCACGTACCTGCTGTTCTCGAGCGGCGCCCGGTTCCGGGGCTCCATGCTCGTCTATGCGTTCAAACCAGGCCACCGCTACACACTCGAGCTTGCCTATCTCGATCGTCCTGAGGCGACGCCGCCGCTGCCCTCGCTGACACGCTTTTATGACGCGGCACGGACGGCAGAAGTGGCCTACTGGCGGAGACGGCTCGCCGCCGGCGCCTCGATAACGGTCCCCGATGTGACGCTCGACGATGCGGAACGTGCGCTTCTGATCCAGGATCTGCTGCTCGGCTATCGCTACAGCGTCGGCAACGCTTACCAGGAGTTCTCGTTTCCCGAGACGATCGACGTCGCGCGGGTAATGGGCGAATGGGGGTACCCGGGAACCGACCGGGCGATCGTCGATCTGTCGCTCAGCCGGCCCGCAACCCCGTATCCGAACTGGACGCGCGGCGAGCAGCTCGTCGCGGCTGCCGAATACGCCGCGCTCTTCCACGACCGGCGCTTCGTCGCCGAGATCACCCCGACGCTCACTCACTTCGTCGCGATCATCCGCCGGGAGCTGTCGCCAGTCAGCGAGCTGTTGCCTGCGGAACAGTATTCGTCCGACATCCACGAGCGCGTCATCGGCCTGCCTGCCCAGACCGTTGTCTGGCAAGGCCTCGAGGACTGCGCCCGCATGTGGAGACTCAACGGTGAGCTGCGTCTCGCGGGCCTGGCCGCCCGGCTCGCGAGCCGACTCCACGCCGGGCTGAGCCGCGCGGTCGCACGCTCGTCCCGGAGGCTCCCGGACGGCTCCCTCTTCGTCCCGGTGATTCTGCTCGGTCACGAGCAGCCGTATGAGTCGCTGACCCGTACGCGACTCGGTAGCTACTGGAACCTCGACATGCCTTACGCACTCGCCTCGGGGTTTTTCAGGCCCGGTAGCCGGACGGCCGCAGGAATTCTCCCTACCTGAAGGGGCACGGCGCGCTCATACTCGGGCTCGTGCGTGCGGGCGCCTACGCGCTCTATGGCCGGAACGCTGTCTCCCCCGTTTCCGGCACCGACGAGGTCTACGGCGTCAACCTTGCCCGCTTTCTGGCTGACAACGGGCAGGCGGACGAACTCGTGCTCTCGCTCTACGGCCAGCTCGGTGCCGCGATGACCCCGGGAACGTTCGTCGCGGGAGAGGCGGCATCGATCGCCCCACTCCCCGGGCTCTCGGCGCGGGCGATGTACCTGCCGCCGAACAGCGCCGCAAACGCCTCGTTTCTCGAGACGCTCCGGCTCACACTCGTCCATGAGGTCGACGGCCCGGCCGGCACGCCCGAGCGACTCGAACTCGGCTATGCGACCCCGCGCGCATGGCTCCTACCCGGACGCACGATTCGTGTCCGCGACCTGCCGACCGGCTTCGGGACGGTGTCGTTCACACTGACCGCTCAGCGTCACCAGGTGCGCGCACGCCTCGAACTGCCGGCGCGCACCCCTGCGCTCCTGCGCCTGCGCCTGCCGAATGGCGAGCGAATCGTCGCGGTGCACGTCGGCTCGAGAGCCGAGACGGCCTTCGATCCGTCCACAGGGACGGTCGACCTGCGAGGGCTCGGTGATCACCCGGACCTCACCATCACCCTCCGTTGAAGGCCCGAGGAGAGCGCGCCAACGCGAACCCCGGCACCCCGGTTTGGGCGGGAACTGCAAGCATGGGGTCGTGCAGCGGAAGACGACCGCAGGCGTGCGCTCGCTTCGGACGATGACGAACCGCCGAACGAGCGTGCTGCTCAGCGCGGCTGCGCTCATTGCAGGGTGCCTTGGTGGATCGGGCACGACCGCAGCTGCGTTCCCGAACACCCAGCCGGATGCTGCACAACAGTGGTACCTCACCGAGGACAACGCCTGGAATGCGTGGAGTGTTCGCCCGACGCTTCAGACCGTGAAAGTCGCCGTGATCGATTCGGGCATCGACGCCGGCGACCCGGCGTTCGCCGGTCGGATCGCCGCAGGTCGGTCCTTCGTGGGCGGGTCATGGGCGACCGACACGACTGGCCACGGGACGTTCGTCGCGGGGCTGATCGCTGCCAACGCCTTCGATGGGACAGGGATCGCCGGCCTCGCCTTCAACGCCAAGCTGATCATCGCCAAGGTGGTGCTCGACTCGGATGGCGTGATCCCGCTCACGGCAGAGGCGGCTGCGATCCGCTGGGCGGTGAGCGAGGGGGCTCGCGTGATCAATCTCAGCTTCGGCGCGACGCGCGACCCCAACGACCCCGAGCTCAACTCCTACTCGGCACTCGAGCGAGCCGCGATCGAGTACGCATACGCCAAAGGCGTCGTGGTCGTCGCCGCGGCCGGAAATGGCACCAACACACCGACCGAGCCGTGGCCGTATGCCGGCTATCCGGCGGCGCTCCCGAACGTAATTGGCGTCGCCGCGTTGAACGAAGACGGTTCGGTGCCAAATTTCTCGAACCGCGACGCGCGCTACGTCGACATTGCCGCGCCCGGCGCAGGCATCTTCTCGACGATCCCGCGCAACCTCGAGGACACCTCGGTTCCCGGTTGCGCAGGTAACCCGTACTCGAGCTGCGGCCCGGCCGAGTTCCAGCGCGGCGACGGGACCTCGTTCGCCGCGCCTCAGGTCTCCGCAGCCGCGGCGCTGCTTCTCGGTACGGATCCGAAGCTGGCTCCCGACCAGGTCGACTGGATTCTCGAACGCTCAGCCACCGACATGACCCCGGCGAATGGCTGCGGAGGCTGCAGCGTCGGTCGTGACTCACTGACCGGCTGGGGGCGCGTCGACGTCGCCCGTGCGATCGCGTTCGTGCGCGACCACATCGCGCTGCCGCCTCCCGACCTCCTCGAGCCCGATGACGACGCCGGGGCGGAGGCACATGCCCTCGGCCCGCTGCCGCAGACGCTCACGACCTCCGAGGACTACTGGGACGACCCGGTCGATGTCTTTTCGCTCGAACTACACGCGGGTGAGCACCTCGTGGCCAGCGCAGCGGCCGCCCCCTCGACGAGCCTCGCGCTCGCGCTGTGGAAGCCAGGCACGCAGACGCTCGAAGGGGCACCGACAACGAGCAGGCTCGCAACTGACACGCCGGGGAGCCGACCGGTGCTGAGCTACCCGGTCTCGACGACCGGTGTCTACTACCTCGAGGTCAGCGACCTGACGCCGAACCGGGCCCGCTCGATCTACCAACTCACGGTCGCAGCGAACGCTCGAGTCGTTGCGGCAGGCTGACCCGCGGGCCCCTTACTGCGGAGGTCCGGCCTCGAGCTTCAGCTGGCCGACATGCTTGGCACCTGCGTTGTCTGTCCAGCCAACGGAGATCGTCGCATCCGCCGAGAGGCCTAGGAGCACGCTCGTGATTCCTGCGTACGACCGGATCGGCTGCCCGTCGAGCGAGGTAATGACATCACCGGCCACGAGTCCCGTGCGCTTGGCAGGAGAGCTGGGAACGACCGCAACGACATGCGCACCCGAGTGCGAGACTGGCGCGTCACTCGGGCCGCCGCCGAGTTCGATGCCGAGGAAGGGCGTCGGTCCGACGTGAACCCCTGCCACCACCGCACCGCCCTCGATCACGTGCGCGAGTGCGAGCGCTCGATCGATCGGGATCGCCCAGTCCTGTTCACCCTCGGGACCAACGGCGGCCGTATCGATACCGAGCACCTGGCCGGCCGTGTCGAGCAAAGGCCCGCCAGAATCGCCGGGCTGGAGCGCCGCCGTCGTCTTGATCAAGCCAGAGAGATGCTCAGTACCGCCCTGATCGTCGCTGATCGTGACCGCTTGATCGAGTGCGACGATCGTGCCCGTCGTCACACTCGGGGCGCCGCCGACCCCGCCCGCGTTGCCGACCGCCGTCACCGGCGAACCGACCGTCGCGAGGCTGGAGTTCCCGGGCGTGACGGTCGCCAACCCGGACGCATCCTTGAGCTGGAGGACCGCGACGTCGTTGCCGAAGTCGTAGCCGACGACGTGCGCGACGTAACTGCG
This sequence comes from uncultured Actinomycetota bacterium, assembly GCA_963828105.1. Lineage (GTDB taxonomy): Bacteria > Actinomycetota > Thermoleophilia > Gaiellales > Gaiellaceae > PALSA-600. The sequence goes on from CAWHDF010000028.1 coordinate 95,096, forward strand.
ACCGCTCGCAGGCTCGACCACGCGAATCGAGGTCGCACCCCTGATGACGTGATTGTTCGTCAGCACCTCACCGGCCTGGGTCAGTACGAGTCCGGTGCCCGCGGCCGTGGCGTGCTCGTAGGAGAGGTTCGCGACGATGTCGACGACGCCCGCTTCGTTGGGTGCCGACCGGTGTCCGGCGACGAGCGCCGACGCCGAGACGGGGATGAGCACGGCGACCACGCAAAGGAGCACGAGCGCAAGACGGAGACCGGACTTCGGCAGGGGACGGGCGCGGCTCACTGTCCCAGTGTGCCACCCCACCGCCGCGTCGTGTCACCCACACCCGGGTGGACTTCGCTCAGGAGTCGCCGACCGGCGGATGACCCCGGCGATACGCCGTGGAGCCACGGTACGCGCACCGCGCACGGTATGGCAGACGGGGGCTCAAGCCGAAGGGCCGCCCGAGTGCGGACCCTGGCCGGACGCTACTGACAGGGGGATTGCGAGGCTGCAGTCAGCGCGTAGCCGTAGATGACGCCGGAGGCCGAATAGAACGATGTTACGGCGCCATTGATGTTCACCGTGAGCGCGCTGTAGCCGATGCAGTTTTCGTCGCCCGTGTTGCCGTAGAGGTTGTAGACGTTCGAGACCGGATCCCCCATCATCACGCCCTTGACTCCCCAGTCTGCCGGAGACCCGAGCGTGAACACCGCTACGACCTTGGCGTTGTTCGCCGCCGCGGTCGCAGCGGCCGCGGCGGCAGCCGCACTCTTCGTGCCGCCTTTTCCACCCTTGCCGGTCGTCGAGGGCGCGGTCGTCGACGCCGGGATGTCGAACTTGATCGCCGCACCGAGCGGTTCCCCGCCCTGGTACTCGTAGAGCCAGGTCGTGAGTTTTCCGCAGCTCGTGCAGACGATGAAGTTGTTGCCCCAGATCTTGCGCACCTGTGCCTCCGTCATGCCCAGCGCCACACCGCCGATCGTCTTGCCCGGCACGACAACCCCCCGACTCGGAAAGGCCGCGGCCTGCGTCTGCGCAGCCACGTTGTGCGAGCTCGAAAGGAGGACGGCTGAAAGAAGGAGTGCGACCATGCGAAGCTTAAGCAGATGGTAACAGTCCACGACTCGCAACCGCTCTGAAGTAGATCTGCAGAGCCGACCCGAAGCCCGCTTTTGCAGGACATATGCATATGACGGATTTGTGTCGGCCGGCGTCGCTTGCTAGCCTGCTCTTCCTGTGAGGTGTCCGATCCCGTCGCCGCCCGGGTCGTCGACCTGGACGGGGAGCATCGCTGCGCGCGTACGCATCCGGTTGCTCGCCCCTGCCGTCGCCGTCACCGGCGTACTGCTTGTCGCCATCCCGGCGTTCGCGAGCTCTCCGATCGACGCCAAACGCGCCGAAGCGCAGCAGGTCTACAACGAGGTGCAGTCACTCGACGAGAACCTCGGGAAGGCTGACGAGCTCATCAATCTCGCCAACCTGCGGCTCGCGCACGTCAAGTACGAGCAATCGATCAACACCCGCGAGCTCGCAGTCGCACGCTTCAACCTCACGCGCAGCCGCACGATGATTGCGCAGCGCCTCGTCTCGCTGTACACGACGCCGCAGCCTTCGACACTCGAGATGATCCTCGGCGCGACAAGTCTCAGCAGCCTGCTGACACGCATCGACAATGCCGATCGGCTCTCGTCCCTCGACGGGCAGGTCATCTCGCAGGTCGAGACATTCCAGACAGCCGTCGAGCGCGACGCGCGCAACCTCGTCAGCGAGCGGGCGGCCGCGGGGCAGCTGCTCGCCCAGCGCCGCGACGAGCAACAGTCGATCTCCAACCAGCTCGCCGAACGACAGCAGCTGCTCGCCTCGATCCGGGGTCAGATCGCCACCCTCGAAGCCCAGGCGGCGGCCAGGCAGGCGGCTCTCGAGCGCGCCGCCGCCGCACAGATCGCTGCCGCACGAGCGACGCAGGCCGCGAACGTCCAGAGCCAGGTCGTTGGCGCGACGGTCGACACACCCTCGCCGCAGGGCGCGAGCGTCCTCCCCGCCTCGCCGTACGGCAGCCAGGTGCTCGCGATCGCCGAGTCCTTCCTCGGCACACCATACGTCTGGGGAGGCGCAGCCCCTGGCGGATTCGACTGCTCGGGGCTCGTCATGTACTCGTTCGCTCAGCTCGGAGTCTCGCTGCCGCATTCCTCCTACGCGATGTGGAACTACGGGATTCCGGTTCCCGAGAATCAACTCGAGCCAGGCGACATCGTTTTCTTCGATGATCTGGGCCATGTCGGTCTCTACGTCGGCGGCGGGGAGTTCATCGACGCTCCCTACACCGGCGCCTTCGTTCGCTACGACAGCCTGACGAACGGTTGGGCGCAGGCCAACTACGTAGGCGCACGACGAATCACCTAGCGCCGGCCGTCTCGATCTGACGGTTGATATTGACAAAAGCCCTGGAATGCGTACCGTTCGATCATGCAGCTGCGCTCGAACTGGCGACGCTCAGGCGCGGCTGCGCCGACCGCACCCGCTCGTCACCGCACCCGTTGGCTGCTCGTCGCCACAGCCCTGACGGCAACGCTTGCGGGCGCGGGACTCCTCGCCGTGCACCTCAGCTGGCCGAGGCCGCGAATCGTGCCCGATGGGCTGAGGCTCGCCGGTGTGCACCTGGCTCGAGTCGGCGAGCGCGTAAGCGCCGTTCGGCTTGAGCTGCCGACCGGCGAGATCATCCACGCACGCATCTCCGCTGGCGCCGTCGAGCCCGTGCAGAAGCTTCCTGCGGGCACGACGGTTCGGCTCGATTTGACGGTGCAGCGCGCCGGCTGGCTCGGTTGGCTCGTCGGCTCGTCGGTGCAGCTCCACACCGTCATCAACACCCCAGCCGTCCGTCCGAGCGCCAGGATCGTGACGGCCGCCAGCGGTCGACCCGTCGACGTTCGCTTCACGCAGCCTGTCGTGACGGCGGTCGTCCAACTCGGGACGGCACCTCGCCAGGTGCTCCACCTGAGGCGCCCCACGCGAATCGTGCCACTCGGAATCACCGCCTCCGGTGCGACCACCGCGGGAACCGCGCTCGTCGCGGGAACCAGCCGCAGCTGGTTGCGTCTGCCCAAACCCACCCGGATCAGTTGGTTCCCACCGGCACCCACGCCCGAGGTGCTGGTGCGGCCGGCGCCGACGACGACGCTTGCACCGACGACGCCGATCGTCTTCACCTTCTCGCGGCCGATCAGCGCGGTGCTCGGCGACCGTCACCCGACCGTCTGGCCCCGGACGCAGGGCACCTGGTCGCAGCGCGACGACCACACGCTCGTCTTCCAGCCCGGGAAGCTCGGCTTCCCGCTCGGTGCGACCGTCCGTATCGGGCTCACGCGGGCCTTCGGGCTCGTACGGGGAAGCGACCCGACCGACGTGCGCACACTCACCTGGCCAGTTCCGACGGGGTCAGCCCGAGGTCTCGAGGTGCTGCTCTCCCAGCTCGGCTATTTGCCGCTCGTGTGGCATCCGTCGGCTGATCGACTGCCCGCGTCGGCGACGTCGGAGCTCCAGACCGCTATCGACCCCACTCCGGGTTCCTTCGGCTGGCGGTACCGCACACCGGCCACTCTCAAGTCGCTCTGGCAGTCGGCCGCAGGCCGGGCGGCGATGGTGCGCGGCGCAATCATGGCCTTCGAATCGACACACAACCTGCCGACTGACGGCGTGGCGAGCCCGCAACTCTGGAGCGCGATCCTGCGCCGCGCGCTCACGCCCGGCGGCGCGGCCGCCGGCTACAGCTACGTCTACGTCACAGAGACGCTGCCCGAAACACTCACACTCTGGCACGACGGGCGCGTCGTCCTGACCTCGCCGATCAACACCGGCATCCCCCAGGCGCCGACTGCGCTCGGTACCTACGCCGTCTACGAACATCTCGCCTCGACGACGATGTCTGGCACGAACCCGAACGGCACGAAGTACTCGGACCCGGGTGTCCCCTGGGTGAACTACTTCAACGGCGGTGATGCGGTGCACGGATTCGTTCGTGCAAGCTACGGCTTCCCACAAAGCCTCGGCTGCGTGGAAGCACCGATCACGACCGCCGCGAAGATCTGGCCGTACGTTCAGGTCGGCACCCTCGTCACGATCGCCGCCTGAGGCCTCGCTTCACGCCACCGGCGCGCAGCCGCAGGCCGCGTGGCGAGGGCGTGTCGAGTGCCGCGCCGGGCGACCGTGCCGCGTCCTCGGGCATTGAGTGCGCAGGTCTGAAAGACTCTCGTGTGGTGCGCCGGCCCTACGTGATACGCCTCAGGGGCGCCGCCGTCTCCTGCCCTCTCGTGCTTGGTCTCGCCGCAACGGCGATCTGTGTCGTCCTCGGGCTGTCACTAGCCGCCGCGGCCGTCGCGCGCGGGCCGGTCGTGCGCGTAATCGGCAACTCCGTCGACGGGCGGCCGATCGACGCGTACGAGATCGGCGCGCCTGGTGGCCGCGCGGTGCTCGTCGTCGGCTGTATCGACGGGAACGAGCCGGCCGGCATCGCGATCGCCCAGGCGCTCGAGCGCCTGACACCCCCCCGCGGGAACCGACCTCTGGATCGTCCCGATCCTCAACCCCGACGGTCGCGCTGCCGACACGCTCGGCAACGCGCACGGCGTCGACCTGAACCGAAACTTCCCTTTCGGCTGGAGGTACCTGGGCGGGACGGGGACGTTCGACTCGGGCCCGCGCGCGCTTTCGGAGCCGGAGAGCCGCGCCATCTACCACCTGCTCTTGACGATCAAGCCACGACTCTCGATCTGGTTCCACCAGCACCTCGACGTCGTCGACGACTCACAAGGCTCGACGTCGATCGAGCGGACATTCGCGCGCCTCGTCGGTCTCCGCGCCGCCCCGCTCACCGACTACCCGGGTAGCGTCGCGTCGTGGGAAAACCACACGTTTGCCGGATCGACGGCCTTCGTCGTCGAGTTGCCCGCCGGCTACCTGACCTCGGCCGGAGCGCACCGCTATGCGCACGCCGTGCTTGCCGTCGCCCGACTCGTGACGACGCCCTAGCGAGAACCGGCGGTCGGACACCCCTCCAGTCGGCATGAACGTCGGAAGGCTTCGCAGCCAGAAACCCACGAGATGATGGGTTCCTGGCTACGTGAGCGGAGAGAGAGGGATTTGAACCCTCGACGCACCTTTCGGCACGTACGCGATTTCCAGTCGCGCTCCTTAGACCGCTCGGACACCTCTCCGAAGCGTTGGCAGGGTAGCGGTTGCGGAGGCGCTCCTGCACACCCTGATGCCTTGCGGTCAGTCGTGGATGCGCGCGATCAGCTCCTCCCGCTTCAACACGCGCACGCGATGGCTCGAACGCACGAGGCGGACTTCAAAACCCGCATCGCGTGGGTAGAGCACCTTGTCTCCGGGCTCGACCGCGCTCACCTCCGGCCCGACCGACGCGACAATGCCGGTCGTGCACTGCGCGGCCTCGTTGAGCGGCACGATCAGCCCGGAGGCGGTCTCGGATTCGTCGAGCGGCTGGACGACGAGGTAGTCGTCGAGCGGCTCGATCGTGATGTCGAGCTGCGATGCCGGATCGAGCATGGTTCAAGGCTACCGTGGACGAATGGCGGCTCGGCCTGTCGACGAACGCAAGCTCGTCGCGGCTCGGTGCTTCGCCTCGGGCAGCCTCGTCCTAACGAGTCGAGCCGATGCTGAGCCGTTACCCTGAGATCCCCGTCACGAACCCCGAGAAGGTGTTCTTCCCGGCGCGCGGGCTGACGAAATCTGACCTCGTCGAGTACTACCTCGACGTCGCCGGAGGTGTACTTCCGCATCTGCGCCGGCGCCCGTTTCACATGAAGCGCTACCCGAACGGAGTCGACGAGCCGTTCTTCCACCAGAAGCGGGTGCCGGCGAAGCACCCGACGTTTGTCGGCGAGGCGCCCGTGTCGTTCCCGAGCGGCCACTCGACCGTGTTCGCCGTCATCGACAATGCTGAGGCGCTCGCCTGGGTCGCGAATCTGGGCTGTATCGAACTCCACACCTGGCATTCCCGTTTGCCTGCACTCGAGTACCCGGATTACTTGCTCATCGACCTCGACCCGAGCGCCCCCGGCCAGTGGCCGCTTGTACGCGAGATCGCCCTCGTGGTAGGGCAATTGATGGACGAGCTCGAGCTCAGCTCGTATCCGAAGACGTCGGGCGCAACGGGGCTGCACATTCTCGCGCCGATCCTCCCGGAGCTGCGCTTTCCGGAGGTGCGGCGCTTCGCGAAGGCATTCGCCGAGGAGGTGGAGCGTCGGATCGACGACCAGCGCATCGCGACGACCACCTGGCGTGTCGCCGAACGGGAGGGCGTCTTTGTCGACTTTGGCCAGAACGCCCGCGACCGGACGATCGCCTGCGCCTACTCCGTGCGACCGACGCCGGACGCGCGGGTCTCAGCACCGCTGCGCTGGGACGAGGTCGCTGACGTCGACGCCGCCGCGTTCACGATGGAGACGATGCGGGCGCGGCTCGTCGCGGTCGGCGACCCCATGGAGGAGATGTGGGCTCGCGCCGTTTCTCTCGGCTCGCGTTTCGGGCACCTCGGGCTCGACGCACCGGCCGAGCATGGCGGCTGAGGGGTTGCGCTCAGGTTGCGACGAGCAAGGAAGCGACACTTTCCGCCGCCCCGAGGCCGGGCGGACGTAGCTCGCGCCAGGTGCAGTCGCGCGCTTCCTTGTCGGGCCGCCAGCGCAGCAGCTTTGTACCGTGCCGGAAGCGATTGCCCTGAACCTTGTCGTAGCGCACCTCGACGACGAGAAGCGGGCGCACGGCACGCTCCTCGAGCTCGCCGCTCCCCCAGCGGTTGGGCTCCGAGACGCGCGCGGGCTGGTCGTCGGCGAGCAGCGGTAACACCCGGGCCGCGACCTCTTCGCGCGCCGCGGCCGCAACGGCACACGAGCCGACGTAGTCGAGCCCCCCGTCCTCGCGGTAGAGCCCGAGCAGGAGCGTCGCGATCGCGGCGTCCGCCCCCTTGAGACGAACGCCGATCACGACGCAATCGGCGCTGCGATGCTCCTTGACCTTGACGACCGCCTGCCGTGAGCCTGGTTGGTAGCCGAGGTCGAGGCGTTTGGCGATCACGCCGTCGAGGCCGAGGGTCTCGAACCGATCGAGCCACGCGCGCGCCTGTGCGGGATCGTCGCTGCAGGGTGAGAGGGTGAGCCCGTGGACGAGCCGTTCGAGCGCCACGCGCCGCTCGCGCAGCGGACGCGTCCATAACGGCGCTCCCTCCCAAACGAGCAGGTCGAAGACGACGAAGGCGGCAGGCGTCTCCGCCGCCAGCCTGCGAATCCGCGACTCGGCGGGGTGCAGTCGCGCTTGGATCGCGTCGAAGTCGAGCGCGCCGTCCCGCACGACGACGATCTCTCCGTCAAGCGCAGAGCGCGGCGGGAGCTGGGCGCCAAGCGACGCGAGCTCCGGGAAGTACCGCAGTAGCGGTCTCCCGTTGCGCGACCAGAGCGCGAGCTCACCGTCGAGGTTCTCGAGCACCCCGCGGAAGCCATCCCACTTCGGCTCGTACTGCCAACCTTCGCCGACGGGTAGCTCACGGACGAGCTCGGCCTCCATAGGTGGGAAGGGAAGCGACGCCGGAGGCACGGTGAAAGCTTAAGCTGCCTGACGATGTCGCGCGTCGCGGTCACCGGAATCGGCGTCGTCTCGCCCCTCGGGCTAGACGCGGCTTCGACCTGGAATGCCGCCCTCGCCGGGCAGAGCGGGGTCGACTGGATCGAGAGCTTCGACACCACCGACCTGCCGATTCGGATCGCGGGGGAGGTCAAGGGCTTCGACCCACTCTCGATTGCCACGCCGAAGGAAGCGCGCAAGCTCGAACGCAACGTCCTCTTCGCGCTCTCCGCAGCCCGCGAAGCGCTGGCCGACTCGGGACTCCGACAGTTCGACTCGACTCGTGTCGGCGTCATCTTCGGCTCCGCAGTCGGCGGCTTCAGCGCGATCGTTCGCCAAGCGGCGATTCTGCGTGAGCGCGGCCCGGATCGCGTCTCCCCCTCCTTCTTGCCCAACATGCTCGTCGACACGGCCTCGGGTCAGCTCGCGATCTCACTCGGGCTGCGCGGGATCAATTACGCGATCGTCTCCGCTTGCGCCACCGGCTCGCATGCGATCGGTGAGGCCGCCGAAGTGATCAAGCGCGGCGATGCGGACGCGATGGTTGCGGGCAGCACGGAAGCGTGCATCGACCCGCTGATCCTGGCTGGCTTCACCGCGATGAACGGACTCGTCGCCGAGGAACACACGCCGGCGCGCGCCTCACGCCCTTTCGACGCGACCCGGGCGGGGTTCGTGATGGCAGAGGGTGCGGGCGCAGTGATCCTCGAAGAATGGGAGCGGGCGGAGCGGCGCGGCGCGACGATCTACGCGGAGGTGCTCGGTTACGGGGGTTCGAACGATGCCCATCATCTTGCGCAACCCGAGCCAGAAGCCTCCGGCGTCGCCACGATGATGCGCACCGCGCTGGCACGCTCGGGCATCGAACCGGAGCAGGTCGGCTACATCAACGCGCACGGCACGGCCACGCCACTCGGTGATCTCGCCGAAACGAAGGCGATCAAGAACGTGTTCGGCGAACACGCCCACCGACTTGCGGTCTCCTCGACCAAATCGATGATGGGTCACACATTCGGAGCTGCCGGCTCAATTGAGGCGGTGCTTTCGATCCTCGCCCTCCGCGACGGGATGCTGCCCCCGACGATCAACTATCACGTGCCCGATCCCGAGTGCGACCTCGACTACGTACCGAACGCCGCGCGCGCGAGCAACGCCACCGTCGCAGTGTCGAACGCGATGGGCCTCGGCGGTCACAACGGCTGCCTCGTGCTCCGGCGCGCCTGAAGCACCCGGAGCGACTGCCCGCGGCCCGGCAGCGGCGTCGCGCAACCACCTCCGCCGTGGTGCGCGACGTCAGAACCAGGCCTCGCGAGTCTCCTAGCCGCTCTTTGCGAGCGCGGCGGTAAGGGCTGCCCGCGTCTGCGAACCGACGACGCCGTCCGCGCTGATCTGCGCCGCATTCTGGAACGAAATCGTGGCTGCCTGTGTTGCCTGATCGAACACACCCGTGACCTTGAGCTTCGTCATCCCCGACTGCCGCGCGATCCAGCGGTTCAGCTGTTTCTGCCACGCCGTCACCGCAGCGCCGTGGTCGTTGAGTGCCAGGAGGCCCGTCTGCGGCGTCGTGCTCGCGGCATGCCCCTCAACGCTTGCGAGCACCGAGGCCATCGACTCGGGAGAGGTGATGTCGGCGTCGGCGACGAACACCGAAGCCGGTGCATGGTCGGTGCGGGCGCCGTCGCGGGCAGCCTGGGCGTTTGTCGGCGACGCGAAGAAGACACTCCAGATCACGTCGCTCGCGATCAGACGCTCCGCCTGGATCGACAGCTGAGAGGCCCAGTTGACACCTGTGGGATGTGCTGCTGCCTCGGTGAATCCGGTGAGCAGACCGGAAAGACCGTCGACGCGGAACTGCATTGCCGAGACGGCCTGCTGCTGCTCCGCGCGCAGGCGCGGCGGAGGATTGAGCGCTGTGACCTCGCGGAGGACACCGCGCTGGCGGGCGACCAGGCCATCGAGCGACTTCGTGAGCGTCGAGACCGACGAGGGCGGGGCGGTGAGGAGTTGCGAGAGCGCGATGCCGACCTGCTGGGAGTCCTGTGCGGGTGTGACGAGCGCGTTGAGATATGACGTCTCCGCAGCTGCCTCACTGCCGCCGCTGAGTGCGAGAATGCTCGCCGTCGCGATCGCGAGCACGACGATCACGAGCAGCAGCAACTGACGCGCCCGGGCCTGCCCGGCGCTCGAGGTACCGCGCATGCGTGCCGCACGCGCCCGATGCCCACCCACGCGAACACTCGCCTCCTCCACCGGCTCCTCGCGCGGAGCGTTCTCGTGCGTCTCCCCCTCCTCGAAGAAGTCGATCAGCCAAGGGCTCTCGTCGGGGGGTTCACCGCTCATCGCCGTCTCACTCCCGCCGAAGGACGGCGGCGAGCACCGTCGGGCCGAGAAGTCCGACCTCTGCACGCCGCGAGTGAGCACGTACGAGCATGAAGATCAAGGGTAGACGAAGCGTCTGTCGGCGCACGGCGCGGCTCGACGTCAGACGAACTCACGGCGTGCGTCGCGCGCGCGACTGGTTTCAGCCGGCGCTTACCTCGTTGATGTGCGCTTGCCAATGCGGCCCCGTTCCCGCCGCAAGATCGGTGATCCAGATCAGGTAGTAGCGCTCCGGTCGGGACACCTTCAGCACGAACGTCGTCAGCCGCGCACCGTACTCCGGGGCCGAGACGACGGACCAGGGGCCGCCGATGGTATTGCCTGCCTTGATCACTGCCGTGTAATCCGGGGTGTCACTCACGATCCGGAGCGAGCTCAGCCGCACCGCCCGGCCGGCATCGACGACGATGCCGACACCGCTCTTCAGATTCCCGAAGTGTTGAGTGGTGTACCACTCCGTGCTCCAATACGTCGTGGCGTTGCCGTCGGTAGCTCGCCCCAGCTGTCCGTCGTTTTCTACCCCGTCACCCGGTGGGGGATCGTAGGCCGCCACCGCGCGCAGCTGCACGGGCGCGGCGAGCGCTGGCTGCGAGAGCCCCGGGACACGGGGCCCGCCCGACTCCTGCCAGACCGCCAGCCCGGCGACCGCGAAGGCGAGCACGACGAGTGCCACGAGCCCACGGCGCTGGCCGACACTCAGCGGCCGTCGCGAACGGCCACGCCCCCTCGTCGACTCCGGCGCGATGCCGACGACCGTCTGTTCCTCGTCGCCGAGATCCTCGAGACAGCCGCAGAGCTCGGCGACGAAGTCGTCCATCGTGGCATAACGCTCGCTCGCGTCCTTCTCCAGCGAGCGCGCGACCGCAGCAGCAAGGCGAGGGGAGGCGGCGGGACAGTCGCGCTCGAGCGGCGGCACCGGCGTCCGTAGATGGTGGAGCGCGACCTCGACAAAGCTGCCGCCATGGAAGGGGACATCGCCCGTGAGAAGTTCGTAGAGCACGATGCCGAGCGAGTAAATGTCACTTCGCGCGTCGACCTGACCGCCGTTTGCCTGTTCGGGCGAGACGTAGTAGCTCGTTCCCATGACCGTCCCGGTTAGCGTCAGCTCGTCCAGCCCGTTCGCTCTCGCGACGCCGAAGTCAGTCACCTTGGCACCCGCCTTGCCAACCAGAACGTTGTCTGGCTTGACATCGCGATGAACGACGCCGCGGCTATGGGCGTAGGCAAGGCCCCGGCCGATCTCGATCGAGAGGACGAGCGCACGGCGAATCGACACACCCTGTCCCGCGTGAAGTGTCTGCTTGAGCGTCTCGCCCTCGACGAACTCGAGCACGATGAACTGCTGGCCGTTCACCTCGCCCCGATCGATCACCGAGACGAGATTGGGATGGTTGAGCTGCGCGATGGCCCGGGCCTCCCGGCGGAAGCGTTCGACCATCTCGGGATCTCGAGTGAACGATTCGTGCAGGAGCTTGACGGCGACCCGACGCTCGAGACGCCGGTCAAACCCTCTGTACACCGCCGCCATGCCGCCGGAGCCGATGAGCTCCTCGAGCTCATACCGTCCGGCAAGGCCCTCAGCTGCCAACCGTGGTGACCTCCGCTCGCATCACGAGGCGCACTCGGCGAGCACGCACGAGTCGCGCTGCAAGCGCCTTTCCCGCATAGAGAGCAGGATACGGCGCGTAGCCCGCCGGGGGCCGGAAGACACGTTATGCAACGGTGGCCGCTCACTGCCTGAGGCGGGGCCAACTCGCGCCTAGGGCGCCGGTCGGCCCGGTTCGCGCCGGGGGCGGAGCTCGGGACCGTCGACAAGCGCCTCGTCGAAGTGGCTCATCTCGAGATGAAGGGCGGCCGAGAGCCCGAGCAGCGGAAACGCGAGGGCCGCGCCGCTCGCCTCGCCGAGCCGCAAGCGCAGGTCGAGCAGAGGTTCGAGTCCAAGCTCCGTCAGCACACGCCCGTGCGCAGGCTCCGCCGAGCGGTGGCCTGCGATCAGCGAGTCGCGCAAAGACGGGACGAGCCGGCAGCCGACGAGCGCAGCGACGCCGACGGCAAGACCATCGAGCAAGATCATCCGGCGCGCGGCAGCTGCGCCAAGCAGCGCGCCGACGAGCGCGGCGATGTCGAAGCCGCCGACGAGCCGCAAGCACTCGAGCGGGTCGACGGCGGGTGGCGTGTTGCGCTCGAGGGCTGCCGCTACCGTCGCGCGCTTCTGTTCGAGCCCCTGGGCGTCGAGCCCCGTGCCGCGCCCGCAAACCTGCTCGGCGCTCAGTCCCGTCAGCGCAGCGAGCAGCGCGGCCGCCACGGTCGTGTTCGCGATCCCGATCTCGCCGAGCAGGAGCACGTCGCAACGTCCGGCAAGCTCGCTGCCGAGCGCATGCCCGGCTTCGAGCGCGCGCCGCAACTCGTCGGTTGACATCGCCGGGCCGCTCACGATGTCGGCGCTCCCCGAGGCGGCGCGGCAGTCACGCAGCCCGGATAGGCGCGGGCCGCGCAGGCCGACGTCCGCGACGACAAGCTCCGCCCCGAGCGTCCGCGCAAGCACCCCGATCGCCGTCTCACCGCGCGCGGCTGCAGCGGCAACCTGGGCCGAGACACGTTCCGGGTACAGGCTCACGCCGTGCTTGGCGACGCCGTGATCGGCCGCACAGACGAGAATCGCCGCCTGCGGACGCAACGGCGGCGGCGAGCCGGTCGCCAGAGCCCAGCGTTCGACGACGGCTTCGAGCACGCCGAGACTTCCCGGAGGCTTGACGAGTTCGTCGGACTCGTCGCGCACGCGCAGCGCCGCGGTCGCATCTCCCGGCCTAACCGCGTCGGTCAACAGCTTCAGCCACGACGGTTGGGGCCGGCACGCAGACTCTGCGAGCCGCGGCGGTCGCGGCCGTCCGGGTGGTTCGAGCGGCTCCCGCCAGCGTTCGTCGTAGACGAGCTCGGCAAGCGGGCGGCGCTTGCCCCAGCCGGCCGCCTCGAGCCCCGGTCTGGTGGGGCGTTCGTCGGGGTAGCCGACGCAGAGCCACGCGACCGGTACGAGATGTGCCGGCATCCCGAGCAGCTCCTGGAGGTCGGCAGGGCGGTAGAAGGAGACCCAGCCGACCCCGACGCCCTCGGCGCGCGCGGCGAGCCAGAAGTTCTCGATCGCGAGGCAGGTGCTGTAGATGTCGGTGTCGGGAATCGTGTGGCGACCGAGCACCTCGGGTCCCCCGGCCTCGCGGTCGCAGCAGACGCAGATGCTGAGCGGAGCCTCGCGGATCCCCTCGAGCTTGAGCTCGAGGTACTGACGCATCCGCTCGTCGAAGTGCTCCGCCTGGACGAGACGCTCCCGCGCTGCGATTCCCTGCATCGCAGCCTTTGTCTCTGCGGCGCGGACGACGATGAAACGCCATGGCTGCATCAGCCCGACCGACGGTGCAGCGTGTGCGGCCTCGAGTAGCCGTTCGAGCATCTCGTCGGAGACGGCTTCCGGCCGGAAGCGGCGGATGTCACGGCGTTCGCGAATTGCCCGCCAGACACCTGCCCGCGCTGGCTCCGGAAACCGCCATGCATATGGGTCTTCGCGCCGTGAGCGGGCACGTGAGTCGTCGTACCCAGGCGGCAGCAGCGGCCGCTCGTGTCGCAGGGCAGAGGCCGGCCGCACGGCCGAAGGGGCGCCCGGAAGCTGCGCGGCGGTCGCTGCGGAGCCGTTCAGCAACCTGACGATCGGCGCGCCGTTGCTCCATTCAACGACGCTGACCGCGCCGAGGTCGAGCGCGAGCCGGAAGACCGCCGCGTCGGGAAGCTCGAGCCAGGCTGCGAGCGCTGCCCGCAGCGGCCCGGCGTGGCTGACGACAACGGCGGTCGAACCTTCGTGTCGCGCACGGATCGCCTCGAACGCGGGAAGCACACGTGCGCGGAGCTCGTCGAAACTCTCACCTCCGGGAAAACGCACGCGTGTCGGCGCGTCCATCCACTCGCGGTAGAGCTCAGGCTCGTCCCGTTCGACGGCGTCATAGCTGAGGCCTTCGATGCGGCCGAAGTCGAGCTCCCGCAACGAGGCGTCGCTGACAGGTACGAGTCCGCAGGCGTCGCCGATCGCCGTCGCGGTCTCGACCGCGCGAAGCGCAGGGCTCGTGTAGAGAGCTGTGAGCTTGGCCGTCCGGAGCTCAGCCGCGACCTTCGCCGCACGCCGTCGTCCGGCGGGCGAGAGGGCGAAGTCGAGCCGCCCGTAGCAGCGCCCGCGAGCCTCCTCCGCCGGGTCGGCGTGACGGACGAGCAGGAGACGCGTCGGTGCGTTCATCGCGGCTGGGCGAATGCGACGGCGCATGCGAGCACAAGCAGCTCGGAGAGCTCGCTGGCGGCACCCAGCAGATCGCCGGTCACGCCGCCGAGCCAGCGACGGTAGATCAAGCCGAGCCCGGCGGTGAGCGCGAGCACCGCAGCAAGGAGCGCGAGACCCTCGAGGCCGGCGCTGGCCGCAGCAACGGCCGCTGCAAGCCCAAGCGCGACTAGGGCACGTGTGAATCCTCCCCGGGTGAGTGCAGCGCCGGCGCCCGCGCCGCGACGCGCGTAGGGCAGGCAGGTGGCAAGGAGCACCGGCGCGAGGCGCGAGAGCGCCCCGGCCACAACGGCGAAGCGCAGGACCCGGTGATGCGGCACGAGTGCGGCGAGGAGGGTCACCTTGAGCAGCAGGTCGAGCCCGAGCGCGACGGCACCGTACGAGCCGACCGCGTGGTCGCGCATGATCTCGAGCGCTCGTTCGCGCGTCCGCCCCGCAAGCGCGTCGGCGGCATCAGCAAAGCCGTCGAGGTGCAGAGCGCCAGTGAGCAGCACCCCGATACCGACGGCGACGACGGCAGCAGGAAGCGGAGTGAGGGGCGCGGCGAGGAGCGCGGTCGCCCCCCCGACAACAGCGCCGAGCAGAGCACCGACGAGCGGAAACGACGGGCCGGAGCGGGTCGCGTCGTCCGCGTCGAGCAGAACACGGTTCCCAATCGGAAGCCGTGTCAGGAACGTCAACGCGGAAGCGGCGGCGCGTAGCTCACGGCGCAGAGGGCGAGCTGCGCGCACTCCCCCGATCACGGCAGCTCCCCTACAAGCTCCCCCGGCGGGAGCAGCCGGAGCGCCCTGCCCGCGACGAGCAGAAGCACGTCGTCGGCACGCTCTGCCCAGAGCGCGTTCACTCGTCCGAGCAGATCGCGGTAGCTGCGCCCGAGCGGAGTCGCCGGCACGATTCCCGAGCCGACCTCGTTGCTCACCGCGATCGTGAGCCCGCGACGGGAGCTTGCCGCTGTCGCGGCCGCAGCAGCGCGGCGCTCCGTCTCGGCGGGGCCGTAGGCGTCGAGCGCGTTCGCAGCCCAGAGCGTGAGGCAGTCGACGATCAGCGCTGTGTTTGCCTCCACATCCGCCAGCACCGCTTCGAGCTCGAGCGGCTCCTCTATCGTCGTCCAGGAGCCAGGACGCTCACGGCGGTGGTTCTCGATCCGTTCATGCATCTCGGCGTCGCGGGGTTCCCCCGTGGCGATGAAGACGACCTCGTCGGACGCCCTCGCGGCGAGCTGCAGCGCGAGCGTCGACTTGCCGCTGCGAGCGCCTCCGACGAGCAGGATGAGCGTCACGCGCGCGCCGAACGTCGCGGCAACACGAAGACGTCGCCGCCGTCATGGACGACGCGTACCTCGGCACCGTAGAAGCGTGTGATCGTCTCGACCGAGAGCACCTCGAGGGCCGTTCCCTCTGCGACCAGCGTGCCCCGATCGAGGAGGAGCAGGCGGTCGGCGTACTGGCCTGCCAGGCTGAGGTCGTGCATCGCGGCGACGACGGTGAGACCGTCGTCGCGCCGCAACGAGTCGACGAGCTCGAGCGCCTGCTGCTGGCGCCCGAGATCGAGCGCGCTCGTCGGTTCGTCGAGAAGCAGGATCGGGGACTCCTGGGCAAGCGCGCGGGCCAGCACCGCACGCTGGAGCTCGCCGCCGCTGAGCGAGCCGAGCGGGCGCGTCGCGAAAGGCGTCAGCGCCAACCGCGCGAGTGCGCGCTCGGCGGCGAGACGATCGCGGCGCGTTTCACGAGCGAAATAGCCGATGTGCGGAGTCCGGCCGAGCAGCACGTACTCCGCGACGGTCAGCTCGGGCGGCGTCCGCGGGCGCTGGGGAACGACGGCTATCGAGCGCGCGATCTGGCGGCGGCTGCTCGCCGCGATCGGACGGCCGTCGAGCAGGACATCCCCGCCCGCGGGCACAAGGCCAGCAAGCGCGCGAAGCGTCGTCGTCTTGCCGGCACCGTTCGGGCCGATCAAACCGACCCACTCGCCTCGCTCAATCGTCGTCGACAGCGGAGCAAGCACGCGCTTGCCGCCGAAGGCAACCGTCAGCGCGCGCAGTTCGAGAAGCACACTCACGAGACCGTCCGCGAGCGACGCAGCACGACGGCAAAAAAGGGAGCACCGCAGAACGCCGTCACGACGCCGATCGGGAGCTCCGATGGTGACATCAGGGTCCGCGCGAGCACGTCGGCGAGGACGAGGAAAGCGGCGCCCACGATGAGCGAGAGCGGGACGACGGCCCGGTAGCTCGTCGAGACGAGCAGGCGCACGGTATGCGGGACGATGATGCCGACGAAGCCGATCAGCCCGCTGACGGCGACGGCGGCGGCGGTCCCCGCGGTCGCCGCGAGCACGATCAGCAGGCGCACCCGCTGTACGTCGATGCCAAGGCTTGCGGCCTCGTCGTCGCCGAGACTGAGCACGTCGAGTACCCGCCTATGGAGCAGGAGCACACCAGCGCTGACGCACACCCATGGCGCGATCAGCTCGACCTGGTGCCAGTCGGCGCCGTCGAAGCCTCCGAGCAGCCAGGCGTAGACGTCCTGCAGCGTCTGGGCGTGCTGCTGCTGGACGAACGTCTGCGTCGCGGTCATGAACGCGGCGACTGTCACCCCGGCGAGAATGAGGGTGCCGGTGCCAGCCGCGCTGCCAACCGCCCGTCCGAGCACGTATGCGCCCGCGACGCCCACGACGGCGCCGCCGAAGGCTGCGAGCGGCAGCAACTCGCCGCCCGAGCCGGCGTAGGCGATCGCGAGCGTCGCACCGAGCCCTGCTCCTGCGGCAACACCGAGCAGGTAGGGGTCGGCGAGCGGATTCTGGAACACGCCCTGGTAGGCGGAGCCCGCGGTCGCGAGCATGCCACCAACCAGCGCGGCAAGCACCACCCTCGGCGCTCGCAACTGCCAGACAATCGCATCTTTGACGGCGCTCAGCGATGAGTGCACGTGAAGCAGCGGAAGGTGTGCAAGCGCGGATTGGGCGATCGCGGCCGTCCCGATCGACACCGGCCCGATCGCAAGCGCGAGCAGCAGCGCCCCGAAGAGAAAGAGCGTCGCCGCGAGTCCCCAGACCAACGGGACGCCCCGCACCCGCACGCCCGGCGCGGCCGCGAGCTCCGAGCCACTGCCGCTGAGTTCGACCACCTGCGACTCCCGGCCGATCAGGACTTCGCCTCGAGTCGCTTGACCGCCGCGGCGACCTCGCGGAGGAAAATAACGACGCGCGGCCCCCACTGCGAGGCGATCGCGTCGTTGACCGGAACCACGGCTCCGTCCTTGACCGCCGCAATCGTGTTCCACCCCGGCCGAGCCGCGACGGTCTTCAGGTTCTGGCCGCAGCAGACCGTGTCCGCCAACACGATCAGATCAGGGTCGCTGGCGATGATGTACTCGCCCGAGAGCTGCGGATATTCGGGTGAGCCTGGTGCCTTGTCGGCGATGTTGACGAGCCCGAGCATGGCGTCGAGCTGCCCGATGAAGGTCCGGGAGGTGGCGGAGTAGTAGTCCTGGTCGAGTTCGTTGTAGACGCTTAGGCGCCGGTTCGGTCGAGGAAGGGAGTGCACGATCGCAGCGATCTCGGCCCGCATGTCGGCAACGACGCGCCGCCCACCGGCAGGGTGGCCAGTCGCGGCCGCGAGTTGCCTGATCTCGGCGTAGGCCTCGCCGAGTGTGGCGGCCGCAGGCTCGAGCAGCACCGGAATCCTCAGGGTGCGCAGCTGGGCGACGATGTGATTCTCGTCGTCGGCGACAACGACGAGGTCCGGCCGATAAGCCGCGATCGCCTCTGCATTCGGGCTGAAGGCCGAGAGCCTTGTCCGCGGCGCCTGTGGCGGGTAGGTCGAATACGAGTCGACGGCGACGACCTGCGCCCCGGCACCGACGGCGTAGAGGTCCTGCGTCGCCGAGGGTGAGAGCGAGACGATCCGGGCCGGAGCGTGCGCGATGACAACCGACCCGTTCGCCGCCTTGACGGTGACCGGGAATGCGCTAGGGGCCGCTTTCGCCGGAACCATCAGAACTACGAGGGGAACGACCGCGGTCGCGCAGCACACTGTGCGCCTGACCCGGGTGAGCTGTGGAATCACAACGGTTACCTCCGCGCTTTGCGGAGATAGGAGGTTCGCTGGCCCGGGGGGACCGTGCGAGCCGCCCTATCCTCCGAGGGCTTCTTCGCTGCGGCGGGGGCAGGCGACCTGGCTCGTCCTCCCGTCAGGCTCGACGGGAGGCATCACAGTTGCGGGACAGCTCCGGAATCGCACCGGCTTCGCTGCACTCCACCGACCGGGGATATGTGCCCGGCGGCGGCAGTCTACTTGTCGACGCCGCGGCCGTCTACACCAGCTCGACCCGCCAAAGGTGGTCGAGCGCCGCTTGGGCTAAGGTGGATGACCCGACCCACGGAACTCGCACGCTCTTCTTAGGAGGCACCATGCCGCTTTTCGGAAAGGGTTCGTCGGATCCCAGCTCCGGATGGGAGCCCCAGGCAGCGGAAGGACGGCTCGCCCACACAGCCGGTGCGGAAGCGGGTGGCGTTTTCACCTCCGATCTCTCGGTTTCCGAATACGTGCTGCTCGGCGAGGCAGGCTTCGAGCCGCTCGGCTTCGTGCTCGGCTCTTCGATCTACCACATCGGCATCCAGGTAGGGCGCTGGGGTCAGAACCAGGAGCTCCAGGTGCTGACGCAGGCGATGTACAACGCGCGCGAACTCGCAATGTCTCGCATGGAAGCCGAGGCGGAACATCTCGGGGCCGACGGGATCATCGGTGTGCAGCTGCGTATGCAGGCCTACGTGTGGGGTCAGGACGTGCTCGAGTTTCTGGCAACCGGGACGGCAGTGAAGGCTGTCGGAGGCTCTGCGGGCGCACACCGGCGGCCCGACGGTCGCGGGTTCAGCTCGGATCTTTCCGCCCAGGACTTCTTCCGGCTGCTCGCGGCCGGAGCCGTACCGGTGAGCTTTGTGCTCGGAACGTGCGTCTACCACATCGCGCACCAGTCCGCGATGCAGGCGCTACGTCAGGCCGGCCAAAACCAGGAGATGCCGCAGTTCACGCAGGGCATCTACGAGGCGCGAGAGTTGGCGCTCGCCCGCATGCAGGCCGAGGCGACCGACGCCCGCGCCGCGGGAGTCGTCGGTGTCAATGTCGCCGTCTACAACCACGTCTGGGGTGAACACGCGACTGAGTTCCTCGCGACGGGGACGTCGATCCGCAGGCTCGGCGACGAACACAAGCTGCCCGAGACGTCACCCAAACCGACGTTCACGCTCGGACTCGATGCCTGAGCGCCCCGCCGCGAGCAGCTAGGTGAGTGTCCCTTGGGCGGCGGCACGACCGCCTGAGTCGCCCGGGCCCCGAAGGATCCAGGCGATTCCGACGGCGATCGCCGCACCGAGCAGGGGTCCTGCAACGTAGACCCACAGATGGTCGAAGCGGCCGAGCACGAGATCCGGGCCGAAGGAGCGTGCCGGGTTCATCGAGGCGCCGCTGATCGGACTCGACCACAACCCCGCCAGAATGATGTACCCGCTCACCGCGAACGCCGAGAGCGTGCCCACGTTCTGCGCGCGCGACGCGGTGCCGAGAATCGTGCTCACGAGACCAACGGTCAGGACAAGCTCGGTGAGCATCGCCGTCCAGTTCCCGATCCCCTTCCCCGGCTCGGTGGCGCCGAGGCCGCCGACGTTCCCGTAGACCAGGCGGAGGAACACGCAGGCGAGCGTGGCGCCGGCGAGTTGGACGATGAGATACCCGGGCACGCGATACCACGGGAAGTCGCCGCGGAGGCTGAAGGCGAGCGTGACGGCCGGATTGAGATGAGCGCCCGAGACGGCGCCCATGAAGAGGATGATCGCCATCACCATCAGGCCCGGGGCGGCAACCGCGGCGGTGCGACTGATCGCTCCGTGGCTGACTGCGTCCACGACGCCGCCCCCGGCCCCGACGATCACGAGCAGAAAGGTCCCGAACAGCTCGGCAAAGAGCCGACGCCACTCGAGCTCGGTTCGGTCGAAGTCGCTGACGGCGGGAAACTCGAGCGCGAGCAACGCACGCCGGTTCGAGACCCTGGCCACAGGACCCTCCTCCGCCACGCCGCGCGCTCCGGCCGTATCGTCGTGCGCGTCGGTCACGATTCGAGTCGGGTCCGGTGCCAACGACGGGCGCATGGCCGACCCGCGTCGGTCCTCGGATCCGACGCGGCCCGGTGTCGTAGCGCCCACGGCTGACTGGCGATCATGCTCCGCGCCAGGCTAACCGAACGCCCGACGACCCGCGAACTCTGGAATTCGACCAGCCACGGCGGGCTGCTAGCGTAGACACCCGGCTGGAGATCGTTTCCTTCTGAGCCAAAGGACAGCACGTGCCGCACCTGGAACAGCGAGACCGGCGATCGTGAGCGCAGAGCCCCGGGAGGACGTGTCGTGGTACGCGCGTCACTTCTCCACGCCCTTTCAGGAGCGCCAGTTCATCAGCTCGGTCTCCTTCGGGCTGACCTTCGCGCTGACACGCGCCATTACCCACTCGATTCACGACCAGGTCGGCCCGTTCCGCAACGTCTCGGTTCGCGGCCGGCACGTCCATCACATGACCTTCGGCATCCTTGGCCTGCTGGCGATCGGATACGGCTGGTTGAACGGCTACGGCTACCCCGTGGACGGTCGCCAGACACGCCCCTCCCGCGTCTCCGCCGGAATCTACGGAGCAGGCTCGGCACTGACACTCGACGAGTTCGCGCTCTGGCTGAACCTCGCGGACGACTACTGGACGAAGCAGGGTCGCGAGTCAATCGATGCAGTCGTCCTCTTTGGCGCAGTCCTCTCGGCGGGAACGTCGGCCCGCAACCACATCGGCGACCTAGTCACGCGCCTCCGCGGCGGCAACCATCCCGCGGGCCCCGTCGTCACCGCCTAGCACGCCCGCACCGCCGGGTCAGAGATCCGCTGCGGGCGCTCCGGCTCTTTCCCCGGCGGGACGGTAGAGGCCCAGCACGACCGTCGCGACGAGCATCGGAATCAGCAGATAGAACGCCGAGAAGAGTGCGACCACAACCACGAGGACGAGGCCGCTCGCGGCCCAGAAGCGCCCGCTGCGCTTGAGCAGGCGTACCGCCGATCCAAGCGCGAGCACGTAGACGACGACGAAGCAGGCGGACGTCGAGCGGATGAGCGTATCCGTCCCAACGACCCCCGCGACGAGCGCGGCAAGGAAGCAGGCCCCGAGCAGGGCGATCAGCAGCAGCGGCCGACGCGGAACGGTCCCGGGCGCAGCGCCCGCGACCCACGCCGGGAGCGCGCGCTCCTCCGCCAGGTCATGCGCGAGCTTGGCGGCGCCGCCGAGGTAGACGTTCATCGTCCCCATCGTCAACGCCACGGCGAGCACGGCGGTGGCGTCGCGGCCGGCGCGACCGAAGCCAACCGCGATCAAATCGGCGAGCGGTACCTTCGATCCCACGGTGCCGTTGACGACAATCGTCGCCACCGCCAGACCGACATAGACACAACCGACCACGGCGAACGCCAACGCCACCGCACGCGGGAGATCGTGCTCCGGGTGGCCGAAATCACCCGCGAGCTGCGCGACCGCTTCCCACCCGACGAACAGCCAGACGAGGATGCTCGCGGCAGTCCCGACCGCGAGCCAGCCGTGTGGCGCGAAAGGCGACCAATGGAGCGTTGCCCGGCCCGGCAGCGCAACGGCTACCGCGATCACCATCGCCGAGACGAGGACTGCCGAGAGCCCGAGCTGGAGGCCCGAGGAAACCCGCAGACCAAAGGCATTCGACGCGAGCACAGCCGCGAAGATCATGAGACCCACTCCCGCGGCGACGCTCGTTCCGGAGTCGGTGAGCGCAGCCACGTAGTAGCCGCCGATGAGCGACACGGCCGGCGCCCCGAGGACGACTGCGGCGAGGAAGACGCCTCCGGTTACCGCTGCGGCCCGCGCGCCGAACCCCGCGCGCACATACGCCGAAACCCCTCCGGCGACCGGGAAGCGGACGCCGAGCGCCGCGAACGTGACCGCGAGCGGTGCCGAGAGCACGAGCAAAACACCCCAGGCGAGAATCGAGGCTGGCCCGGCCGCCTGGACGGCGAGCGCCGGAACGAGCAACACCCCTGGCCCGACGAGCGCGCCGACGTAGAGGGCTGTTCCGCGCCAGAGACCGAGAGTGCCGGTGGCGCTCACGACACACGCCCCCCGAGTCGGCCACCGACAGTCACCGCCAAACCAACGAGACGAGGTCTGGGCTCGCCCGAACGCGTCGAGATGACAGACACGCGTGCAGCCTAAGCGCAGAAAGACTCCGACCAGGGCCTCAAGCTGGTTCCACGCAAGCCTAAGGCTCCTCGAGAGGTGGCGGCAGGCCTGCGGCTGTCGAGCAACGGACATTTCCTTGGTGTCGACGAACTTCCCGCTCGTTGCGATCATTTGTCGCGACGCGACTCTTGCGAGCGCATGCCTCGACCCGTAGTCTGCGGCTCTCACCGAGCACGGAGCGCGAGTAAGTTGAGGTCGCCCCAGAGATCAGACGCGGAAGGCCGCAAGGCCCAGGACGGCTGGTCAGTGGTGGCGGCGGATGAAAGCGCCTCCGGCTCGGTGTTCCTTTTTCCGGCCCCTGGTCTTTCGCGAAGATGCGCGTGCGCGTGGCCGGGAATGGTCGGACGCCTTTGTGCCAGCAGCCTTGTGCTCCTGCTCGTCACTGGTTGCGGCTCAGGGCTCGTGAGCGTGAACGCTCAAAGCGTCTTCCGTGGACCGGGCATCGTATTGCGCTACTCGAGGAGCCTGTACGTCAGCAACCGTCCCTTCGATGCGATCACGAATCCCATGCAACGGTTTGTACTCGCGACGTATCCCCTCGCCGCAGACCAGCCGAACCTCGCCGGCGACTATTCTCCGCCGCCGCGAGGTGTGATCGCCGAACTCCTCGAAGAAGTCCCGAGCGGCGATACCGATTTTCAGGCCCCGCCACGGCCGCGAGCATTTACGCTCCCTCCGCAGCAGAGCCGTCTCGAAACGCTCGGGCCCCGCTGGGCCGAGATCCCCTTTCGCGACCACGGGCGAGACTTCATGCTCTTCATCGGTGTCGGCGATGCCGCACCGGCAACGACCGTCGCGGAGGTACTGAAGGCGCTCGACCGTCTGCAGGTCGCAACGCCCCCACGCTCCGTGAGCGACGCCTAACCGACGATCAGAGCAACGAGCTGGGCGTCGACAAGCGCGCTTCTAGCGGGGGAGCACGCGACGCAGCGTACCGCTGAGGTCGTAGGAGCTTCCCAGGTGCGAGGTGACCGCGTCGTACAAGCTTGCGCCGGCCGGTTTGAGACAGTCGACATCTCCGCCCGCACAGGTCGCACCGGGGCTGAGCCGACGGAGGTAGTGGTGGTAACCACTCGAGATGCTGTCAAGCGTCAAGGGCCCGTGGCACGTCGAACTGAGGCTCCAGCTTCCCCCGGTCTCGCTGGCGTTTACAACGATGACGATGCGGTCGCTACGGGGACCGCCGCTCGATTGGCCGGTGATTTTGCCAGTCCAGGTGCCCGCGAGGGGCTCGGTCTGGCGGAGGGCGATGCCGTCCAGGCCCGAGCGAGCCGCCCCAGCGGTGCCAGCAACCGCCGCGCCGACGAGCGCGACGGCGAGAACCAGGAACGCGAGGCGCACTCTTCTCGCTCGCCGCCGGAGACGGGCACCGCGTTCCCCAGCCACCGCGCGACTCGTTCGTCCAACCCCTCGCCCGAACCGTGCCATCTCGCCTCCTTCAGAGCCGCCAGAGGTCCGTATCGTAGTTGGCACTCTCACAACGAGCGTGCTCCGCGGACGAAACGCGCTTCGACCCGACCCCGTTTCGCCGACTGGCCGCCTCGCTCCGTCGCGGCCGTGCGTGGCGACGGCTCCACGGTCAGCAGATCGTGGGTCGCGACGAGCGAGGCGCAAGGCCCCCGAACGAGGGCTTCCGTTGCTCCGCCCTGAGCCATATAGTGAGGTACGCGTCGCTCGGGGCGCTCGCTGCCAGGCCGTCGGAAGGAAGGGAGAGGTCGTTGCGGGCTCTACTGTGCGCCGCGGTTGTCGCCTATGTCGGGCTCGGGCTGGGTGCCTCAGCGAGCGCGAGAGCGTGGCGCGATGGAAGCGCGACGCACGTGACGGGCGGCTCGCCCGCCGCGCGTGACCTGCCGCTGACACCCTCGGTCAGTGCCTCGCTCGTCGCCGCCGCCGCCGCGTCGCACGGGCTCCCGGGCTCCGCGTTTCTCGGGCTCGCCCCGGCGAATCAGGGCTTCGCCGCCTATTACGGCTACGACACCGCGACCTCGACCTACTGGGCCGCCGCGAGCCTCGTCCCGAATCCAAAATCCTACGAGGCGAACGTTGTCGTCCAGGACGATGGCGCTTACCTGATCTTCCACCGCAGCTCGAACGGCGCCTGGAAGGTTCAGGACGCCGGCTACAGCAACATCATCGGAGCCTGCGCGGCCTACCACCTGAACATCCCTGCCGCAGTGGTCGCCGTCTGGCACTGGGTCCCCGGCACGTGCCATCCGCCCGTCTCGACACCCGCTCCCGCGGCGACGACGACCCCACAGGCGGCCGCACCGCTCGCGGGTGTCGCGCTCGCGCGGCACGAATGGCTTCTCGGTGCGCGCGCGGCCGCCGCTCAGGAGGGCGAGTACTGGGTGCGCGCCGCCACCGCACTCAACAGCGCAGCGGCCGACACGCCGGCTGACCGCCAAGCCGCCGGGCAGTTGCGCCAACTCGCGAGCCTCCCCGACGCGCAAGAGACCCCCGCCCAGCAGGCGGAAAGTGGCGCCGATGCGCTCGCGCTGAATGCCTTCTTCTCGACGAACGGCCTCTACGGCGTTAACGCCCCCTCCCCGACAACCGCAGCGTTCGTCGAGACACTGCAGGCCGAGGCGCGGATCGGAACGCTTTCAGCGAACGAACCGCAAGCGAACGGCGCCGTGCCCGGGCCTCTCGAGGGTGCGATCGTACGCTGCCCCGTGCTCGTCTCACTTGCCGTCGGATCGCTGTTTGGCTGCACGCTCTCGCAGGCCGCGGTCGGCTCGTATCTCCTGATCGGGACGCTCGAGGCCCCACATGGCACCTCCTACATCGCGGAAATGCTGCGCGCGCCCGTTTCCCGGTGCCCGGGTCTCGATCCGGCCCAGGAGCCGATCGTGAAGAAACTCGGAGGTGTCTGCGCGTGATGCGCGCCCGGTGCGTGTCGCTCGCAGCCCGAGGGGTCAGGACGGCGACGATCGATCCGACAGTCGCCGGGCAGGCCGACACGACGTGCGGTCTGATCATCAGAAGGAGCCGCCTACGTGGAGACACGCTCGAAGATCATGCTGATGAGGTCAGGACACAACCGTTCGCTTCTCCCCTGCGACGGGTCCCACTGGCGTGGGGTGTCGCACTTCGCAAAACGAACCGTGGCTAGAGCCACCAAAAACCTGGAGGTCGCGTGATGGGCAAGACGGCTCGGAAGTACATGGTCGGCAGCGCCGCTCGGGTCGGCGCCCCGCTGCTAGGGATCTGCACGGTGGCGGCGGTGCTGGCGGGACAAGCCGTCGCTGGGTCGGTCTCGACGCGGCTCGCCGCGGCCGCGAGCCCGCAAAAAATCTGCGCCACGGCCCTCAGCCAGTCGGCAGTCAAGGCGATCGTCGGCTACGCGGTGCCGCCGGTCACGGGAAACACCCTCAATCTCAAAGGCACCGCGATGAATCACGGGATTTCCGCGACCGGAACCACCTGCGAGTTCAGCAACGGATCGAGCCTCGCCGACCTGAAGACGACAATCGTCATCACGAAGGAGGTCACCTCCAAGCCGTTGACCCCGCAAAACGTCCAGGCGGCGCTGCAGGTGGTCAAGGGCTCGACCTTCACGTTCAAGTCATACGGCGGCGACCTGTACTACTACACCCAGACGCTGCCTGGTTCGATCACGATCTACGGCATGTCCGCGATTCACGGGACGAGCCAAACGACAGCGGCGGTCTACACAACGACCTCGGAGGCAACGCTCGCGTCGCTCGTCGCGCTCGGCGAGAAGATCTGAGTCGGCAAACACCTCCGCGCGAAGGGACACTTCCGGGAGCGGCCGCATGACCCGAGCGCGCCGCTCGAGCTGGGTGGCCCGGACGGACCGATCAGGCAGGCGCAAGCCGAAGAGCGTATGACCCCGGCGGCTGCTCCGCACTGGCGACAATCCGGGAGCCGTTCCACGTGTAGGAGACCCAGACCACCTCGGATTGGCAGCAGGTCGGTTGGTTCGGCTTCGGGTAGGCGACGCGGATCGCGTCTCCCGAAGCCGGACCGAAGATCGTGGCGCTCCCGGCGGCGCGAGAGCCGGCCCAGCCGATGAAGCTGCCGTCGCGGAAGAACATGACGGTCCAGCTGACACTGTCGGCCGTTCCGCCGTAGTCGTTCTCGATCGGGAAGGCGCTGATCGTCGACCCGTCGGCGGCGGTCACCGTCTGCCGCTGGTTGAGCAACCGGAACCGCTGTTTCCCAAATCCGGGAACGACGATGTACGTGCGGGTCGCGTAGGCCACGACCGTGCTGTGCGATGGTCCGGCCGGTGGGACTGCGGATACCGTCGTTGAGCTGCCGTGTTCAGCGCACCGCGCCCACGACGTCAAGACCTGAGCGGGAAAATCCTTGAGGTTGGCAAAGTGCCACGCTCCTGGCAGCTTCCGCGCGAACGCCATCTGACAGTCCGTAGCGCCTGTCACCGGCACGAGACAACCTGAGCGCGCGTAGTCCGTGTTCCCGACGTGGGCGTAGCTCAGGCTGGGCATGTACACCACGGTTCCTCGAGGCCAGCCCTTCGGGCCGATATCCGTGTCAACAACGTGCTGAAGTTCAGCTCTGAGAGAGGAGCTGACCTCCGTCACGCAGGGTACGGCCGTCCGAGCCGCCACGGCAGCACCAACAAGCACCGTCGCACCCGCGGCAGTGAGCGACGCAACACCGGCGGTCTTTACGGACCTTCTCAACGCCTCAACCCACCCCGCACACACCAAAACGGATCCCGTCCTCGACCAGCGGATCCTACGGTACGAGCCGGGCGGCAGGGGCCACGGCATTCCGCGGCAGACGGCGACGACCATGCGCCGACGGTCACTTGAGCCCGGGCGCGGAAACCGAAAACACGCCACACACCCTCCCGCCGGATGTCCGACGAGACACGCAGACCGCATCACCAACCGCCTCGGTGGAGAAGCGAACGCGCCCGCGAACGCCCGCCGAGGCCGGCCGCCGAGGGCTGCGAAGCCTTTACCAGACCCAAACCAGCCTTCAATGCCTCGTAGCTCCCGGACGGCCAATCTCGGGTGTCGCCTTCGAGCCGGCCGATTCGACGTCGTCTTTTGCCGTGCGCTCCTTTCGCCCAAGCCGTGATCGGTGCGACACTTGAGTCCGAAATGGCCAGAGACTCGGAAACCGCACGGGCTCAGCTCGTGCCAGAGGAGCGCCGCCGGCAGATCGTGGAGCTCCTCCGCAAGCGCCGCAGCATCACGGTCGGAGCCGTCGAGCAGCAGTTCGGCGTCTCGCCGATGACGGCGCGACGGGATCTCGCGATTCTTGTCCGTGAAGGCCACGCTCGCCGGGCACACGGCGGTGCCGTGCTACCGGACCTCGCCGCGCACGAGGACTCCTTCCGCCACCGGCTCGATCTCGAGGTCGAAGACAAAGAACGTCTCGCACGTGCAGTCGTCGCGACACTCGAACCGAGTGAAACCCTGTTCGTCGACTCCTCGACGACCGGGTTCTATGTCGCCAAGGCGATCGTCGATGCCGCCGTCGCCGTCACCGTGCTGACGAGCTCACTGCCTGTGATGAGCCTGCTCGGTGACGCCGGCGCCCCCAACGTGGACTTGATCGCTCTCGGCGGCACCTTTCGCAAGCTCACCCACTCGTTCGTCGGCCCTGACACCGTCCGCGCGCTGGGTGGCTATCTGGTGGACCGCGTCGTGTTCTCGGTCAAGGGAGTGACGAGGGACGGCCATCTGACTGACGCCGACCCTCTGGAGGCCGAGGTCAAGCGTTCCATGATCGCTCACGCACAGACGGTCGTGCTGCTCGCGACGGCGCAGAAGTTTGATGACCGCGGGCTTGCGGTGGTCGGACGCGTCGAGGACGTCGATGTCGCGTATGTGACAGAACCCGCGCTCGAGGCGGTGCGGATGCTCGAGGCCCACGGGGTATCGGCCCGCCGCGCCTGAACGGCGGGATTACGTCTGGCGAGCCTCGCTCGCGATCCGTTCACGCCGCGCGCGGCGCCTGAGCAGTTCGCGCGCCCGACCGACGAACGAGGACGCGTTGGGCGCGAGCACACTTACGAGCAACAGGATGCCGGGGATGATCCCGAGCGCCGAGGCGGGGAAGCTGTTGTCGAGAAAGAGCGCGTTCTGCAGGCCTGCGAGGACAAAGACCGCGAGCACAACCCCGGAGACCGAACCGGTGCCACCGAAGATCGAAACCCCGCCGAGCAAAACGATCGCGACCACGTTTAGCTCGAGTCCGAGGCCGTTGTTCTGAACGGCGGTCGAGAGGCGGAACGTGTAGAGAATGCCTGCGAGCGAGCAAACGACGCCTGAGAGAATGAAGAGGAACAGCTTGGTTCGCTTGACGCGTATGCCGGCGAACAGGGCGGCTTCTTTGTTGGCGCCGATCGCATACAGCGACCGTCCGAAGGGCGTGAAGTGCAGCACGAGACCGAAGACGACCGCGAGCACCAGGAAGATCGCCATCGAGTAGGACAGGAAGGGCGCGTGCGGGACCGGGTCGACCCCGATCTTCGTGTACGAGAAGGGGAAGTTCGCAATCGTGTTCGGTCCGAGCAGGATGACCGCGATTCCGCGATAGAGCGTCAGCGTGCCGATTGTCACGGCAAGCGACGGAAGCCCGACACGTGTGACCAGCAAGCCGTTGAACGCGCCGGTCAGCACGCCGACCGCAAGCACCGTGGGAATGATCGCCGCCATCGGCCAACCGTGACTCCAAAGGTCGCCGAGCAGCGCACTCGCTAGCCCGAGCGTCGAGGCCACCGAGAGGTCGATCTCGCCAGTGATCACGATGAGGGTGAGCGGCAACGTCATGATCGCCACCTCGCCGATCGAGATCGAGAGGTAGAAGAAGTTGCCGCTGGTCAGGAATTGATCAGAGATCTCGAGGCCCAAAAAAGCGACCAGCAGCACGGCGATGACGAGCCCCGACTCCCAGCGCACAAGCGACCCGAGCGCCTCTCGAGGCCGTGTAGCCGCGCTCGCCTGCGCGCGAGGCGGGGCGAGGTTCAACTCAGGCTCCAACGCGCGACCTCCGACGCAACGCTGCGGTGACTTGCACCTTGATCAGCTGGTCGATCGTGATCGCGCTGATCAGGAGCAGTCCGGCAATCGCCTGGTCCCAGAACGCGGAGATGCCGAGAACGTAGAGCGCCGAATTAATCGAGTTAAGGAGCAGCGCACCGAGCGCGGCCCCCACGACACTGCCGCTACCGCCGAAAATGGCAACGCCGCCGACGACCACGGCAGTAATAACGGTGAGCTCATACCCCGTACCGGCAGTCGAGTCGATCGTGCCGTACTGGGAAGCCCACAGCACGCCCGCGATCCCCGCAAGCGCCCCGCTGATCACGAACACGGTGAACACCCGCCGGGCGATCGGGATCCCTGCAAGCCGGGCGGCGTCCGGGTTCGACCCGATCGCATAGAGCTCGCGGCCGGAACGATACGAGCGCAGGTAATAGGCGACGAGCGCGACCGCAAGCGCGACGACGATGACAAGATCCGGGATTCCCACGATCGTCGCCTGCGGGATGTTGAGAAACGCGTTCGGGAGCGAACTGGCGACGACCTCACCGCCGCCGACCCGCCAGGTATCGATCCCGCGAATGATGTAGAGCGTCGCCAGGGTGACGACGAGGCTCGGGACGCGACCGACCGTGGTGAGCAGGCCATTCGCGATTCCACACGCGACCCCGATGCCGGCGCCAACAGCGAAAACCGCGACGATCGGCATCCCCGGATGAGTCCCGAACAGGTTCGCCGAGAGGTAAGCGGAGAGGCCGAGCACCGAGCCGACCGAGAGATCGACGTTGCGCGTAAGCACGACCATCGTCTCGCCGATCACGAGCAGGGCGTAGACCGTCGTGTTGATCGTGATGAACCTGAACTCCTGCATGCCGAGGAAGCGCGGCTGGATCGCCGTCGTCACGATCACGAGCAAGGCGAGCACGGCGACAATCCCGAACTCTCTGATCCTGAACACCAGGTCGACAAGCCGATTCGTGCCGATCGGCGCCGTCGCGCCCGCACCCCCGCTCACCGCGTCGGACGGAGCTCTCACGCGACCGCTTCGCCCGCTTGCCCGGTCGCGGCCGCGACGATCCCCTGCTCGGAGGCGACACTGTGCTCGAACTCGGCCACGAGTCGTCCTTCGCGCATGACCAGGATCCGGTCGGCGACGCGCAGCACCTCGGGGAGCTCGGACGAGATCATCAGGATCGCAACGCCTTGGCCCGCCAGTTCGTCAAGAAGCCGATGGACTTCTGCCTTCGTCGCGATATCGATCCCGCGCGTCGGCTCATCGACGATGAGCAGGCTGGGACGCCGGGCGAGCCAGCGTGCCAGAACGACCTTCTGCTGGTTTCCGCCCGAGAGCGAGCTGATGGGATTCGAGAGCCTCCCGTACTTGACCTGAAGCTTGATCGCCCAGTCGGCCGCGAACCTGCGCTCCGTCGCGGAGCGGATGAACCCGAGAAGCGCGAGCCGGCCGAGCGAAGCGAGCGCGATGTTACGTGTGATCGTCGAGACCATCACGAGGCCTTGGAGGCGACGATCCTCGGGCACAAGACCAATTCCGGCCGCCATCGCCGCGCTCGGCGAGCCCCGCTGCAGCTTGCGGCCGGCGACGGCCACCGACCCGGCGTCGTAGCGGTCGACGCCGAAGATCGCGCGCGCGACTTCGCTCCGGCCGGACCCGACGAGCCCGGCAAGAGCGACAATCTCACCGGCCCGCACTTGAAAGCCGACGTCGAGGAAGACCCCTTCTCGGGTCAGGTGCTCGAGTTCAAGCACCGTCTCTCCGAGGTGCTGTTCGCTTGCCTCGCGCTCGTGAAGCTCGCGCCCCACCATCGCCCGTACCAGGTCATCTGCGCTCAGGCCGGCAAGTTCACGCGTGAGCACGAGTCGCCCGTCGCGCAGCACGGTGACCCGCTGGCACATCACGAAGACCTCCTCGAGCCGGTGCGAGATGAACAGCACGGCGACCCCGGACTCGCGCAATGCGGCTGCGACCCCAAACAGGCGCTCGACCTCGACGGCCGAAAGCGCTGCCGTTGGCTCGTCCATGACGACGACCCTGGCATCGAGCGAGAGGGCCTTGGCGATCTCGACGAGCTGCTGTTCGGCGATCGAGAGTCCGAGCGCGATGCGATCGGGGTCGAGACGCACGCCGAGCCGATCGAAGATCGTCTCGGCCTGGGCTCGCATCGCCCGGCGATCGATTCGGCGCGCGCCGCGCAGCGGCTGGCGCCCGATGAAAATGTTTTCGAGCACCGTGAGGTCGGGAAACAGCGTTGGTTCCTGGTAGATCACCGCGATCCCCGCATCGCGTGCCTCGGCAGTGCCGCTCAGGGCGACCTCGTGCCCGTTGAGGAGCAAGCGTCCACTGTCCGGCGGAAAGAGCGCCGCGAAGAGCTTGACGATCGTCGACTTGCCGGCCCCGTTCTCACCAACGAGGGCGTGCGCCTCGCCCGGATAGAGATCGATCGAGACGTCATCGAGCGCGCGGATGACACCGAAGGTCTTCGTCGCGTGCTGGAGTGACAGAACCGGAAGCTCTGCGGGTCTGTCCGAGCGCACTCTCCCGCCCGTGTCCGCGCCGTTCGACTCAGATGCCACGGAGAATCACCACACCCTTCGAGATCACAGCCTAGAGACCACGGCGATTCGACCGACTCTCAGGCACTCAGTCGCGGACGGGTTTGGGGCGCCGGCTGCTGCCGGCGCCCCAAACCAGGGAAGAACCTAGAAGTTGAACTTCGAGATGTTCGACTTGTTGAAGACGTACGGTGCGCCGAGCAAGATCGTGTGGTCGGCGCCAACGGTGAACTTCCCGAGCTTGCCTGCCGTGAACGACTGGCCCGACGCGTTGGTGATCGCCTTCGAAGCGAGCTCCACCGACGCATAGGCGGCGAGGTAGCCGAGGTCGGCGGGATTCCAGAGCTCGAATGCCTGGACCGTGCCGTCGTCGACGTACTTCTTCATCGCATCAGGGGTTCCGAGGCCGGTCAGCTGGATCTTGCCCCGGTACTTCGCCGTGTCGAGCACGGCTGCCGCGGCGGCGATCCCGACCGTCGTCGGCGAGATGATCCCCTTCAGGTTCGGGTACTGCTGAAGCAGACCCTGGGTGACCTGGGTCGCCGTGGTCGGATCGTCGTTGCCATACACGATCTTGACCAACTGCATCTTCGGGTACTTCTTCAGCTCGGTCTTCATGTATGCGATCCAGGCGTTCTGATTCGTCGCCGAGGCCGTCGCAGACACGATCGCAATCTGCCCCGAACTGCCGATCTCCTTCGCGAGTAGATCCACTTCGCTCTCGCCAATACCCTGCGTGCTCGCCTGGTTGATGAACAGGTCGCGACAGGCCGGCGCGTCGGAGTCGTAGGTCACGACGGTGATGCCCTTCTGCATCGCCGAGTTCAGCGTCGGGCAAAGAGCCGAGGGGTCGGTGGCCGAGACGACCAGGATCTTTGCACCCTTGGTGATCGCTGCCTGAATCGCCGGGATCTGAGACGCCGGGGTGGCAGCCGTCCCACTCGTCTCGGTTGCCGTCTCACCGAGCGCCTGGAAAGCGGCGATCGCCCCACCCGACTTGGCGCTGTCAGCGGTCGTGAAGTACGAGTTCCCGAGGTTCTTGGGGATCACAAATGCGGTGAGGCCTTTGGTCAGCGGAGCCGCCGCGGTGGCGGCGGTAATGAGGACACCGAATGTGCAGGCCAGCGCCAGCGCTGTCCCCGCCCATTTCGTTCGCTTGCTGGGAGAACCGTTCATCTCTCGTGTCCTTTCGACGAAGCTAGACGTGCGTTGACGAAAGCGATGCACTACCACCGTCCGTTCCAACCGACGACCACGCCGAGCCTGGCGCCGATTCGATCTGGGGCTCCAGGCGATCCCGCTGCAGCAGTGATCGAGCGTCTTGTTGGAAGCACTTGTATGATCGATGGTCAGTTGTGGTGGAGTGGCCCCAAAGACGGTGAGAGGCGATCATAAGCGAACAAGGTTCGTGATGCTAGTCTCAATGTCCACTCTCTGCCAAACAGGCGCGCCGTTGCCCAATCTCTCGAATCCCCGCGGTTTCCCCGGCACCGGACAGACAACCCGGAGCGGGCCTACGAGCCGGAGCCACACATGAGTGAGACCGTGCAGGTCGCAGTCGACCTCGGCGCAGAGAGCGGGCGTGCCGTGGCGGGTCGCTTCGACGGTGAGCAGCTGCGCCTCTCGGAGGCCCGACGTTTCCCGAACCGATCTGTCAGCCTCCCGGACGGCCTCTACTGGGATGCCCTCGGGCTGTATAGCGAGGTCTGCCTGGCGCTTTCGGATCTCAGCGCGCGCGGCTGCACGGTACAGAGCCTCGGCATCGACTCCTGGGGCTGCGACTTCGGTCTGATCAACCGCGACGGCGCACTCATCTCGAACCCGCTGCATCATCGGGACGGACGCGGAGCGACCGCGGTCGCGACGGCCGTCGCACGTGTGAGCGCCGAGGAGATCTACGAGGTGACCGGAATCCAGTTCCTGCCGTTCAACACGGTCTACCAGCTGCTCGCGCTCGAACAGAGCTGTGCGCTCGATGCCGCCGAAACGCTCTTGCTCATCCCCGACCTGCTCGGTTACTGGCTAAGCGGCGAGCGCGTCGCCGAAGCGACCAACGCAAGCACGACTCAGCTGCTCGACGTACGCAGTGGGCGATGGGCCGAGAGCCTGATCTCGAGACTTCGCATCAACCGCAGGCTGCTCCCCGAGGTGATCGAGCCGGGCGCAGTCGTCGGCGGCCTGCTACCGAGTGTCGCGGAGAGCACACGACTGCCGGTAACGACGCCGGTGATCGCCGTGGCGTCCCACGACACTGCCTCGGCTGTTGTCGCCGTGCCATTCCAGCCGGGCACGACGGGTGCCGCCTACATCTCGAGCGGCACCTGGTCACTCGTGGGAGTCGAAATCGACGCGCCTGTCGTTTCGGAGCAGGCTCGAGCCGCGAACCTGACCAACGAGCGAGGCTTCGACGCTCGGATCCGCCTGCTGAAGAATGTGATGGGGCTGTGGCTCGTGCAGGAGTGCAGACGCGCCTGGGTCACCGAAGGCTCGGCGCCGAGTTACGCGGAGATGGCCGAGCTCGCTCGCCTCGCGCCCGCCGGCGGGCCGCTGTTCGACCCCGACCTTCCCGTGCTCCTCCTCCCCGGGAATATGCCGGTGCGCATCCGCGAGGCCTGCGGTCTCCGCGACGCAACGGTTGCGCCTGATCGCTCGGTCCTGATCCGTGCGATCTTCGAGAGCCTCGCGTGCAAGTACCGGCTTGTGCTGGAGGAGATCGAGCACGTGACAGCCCAACGAATCGACGTCGTCCACGTCATCGGAGGCGGAGCACAGAACGACTTTCTCTGCCAGTTGACGGCGAACATCACGCGCCATCCGGTGCTGGCCGGACCGGTCGAAGCCGCAGCGCTCGGGAACGTGCTCGTGCAGCTCGGCGCTCTGGGCCTTGTTGGTTCGCTGAGCGAGATGCGCGAGCTCGTGCGCGCCTCGACCGCCGTTCGTGTTTACGAGCCCGACGCGGAGCTCGACAGGTGGGAGGCACTGTACGAACGCTTCGCCGGCGTCGTTGCCCCGAGGCTCGTCGAGCTGGGAGCCGCCCGATGACAGCCGCCTACGACTTGCTCGCCGCAAAGCTCGTGGAGCGCGGCGACGAGATCGGCGAGGTCGAGGAGGCGCTCCGCGCGCAGCGGGTCGAGACGCCCTCGTGGGCCTTCGGCAACTCCGGCACGCGCTTTGCCGTTTTCGCCCAACCGGGAGTTCCGCGAACGACGTTCGAGAAGCTCGAGGACGCGGCTGAAGTCCACCGCTACACCGCGATCGCGCCGTCGGTCGCGCTCCACATCCCGTGGGACAGCGTCGAGGACTTCGGCGAGCTCCGCGCGGCGGCGACCACGCTCGGGCTGCGGCTCGGCGCAATCAACCCCAACCTCTTTCAGGAGCCCGACTACAAGCTCGGCAGCCTCTGCAATCCCGAGGCACGAGTTCGCGGTGCAGCGATCGACCATCTCCTCGAATGCATCGCGATCGCCGGTCAGACCGGATCCGACTCGATCTCGCTCTGGCTCGCGGACGGGATCAACTACCCCGGCCAAGACTCGCTGGGCGCTCGCCGGGAACGGCTCGTAAGCTCACTCCAGGAGGTCTACGCCGGGATGCCCGAGCCGCTCGAGCTGCTCGTCGAATACAAGCTCTACGAGCCGGCCTTCTATGCGACGGACTTGGCAGACTGGGGCTCCGCGCTCGCGCTGTGCCAGGAGCTCGGAGCGCGTGCACGCGTTCTTGTCGATCTCGGGCACCACGCCCAGGGCGTCAACATCGAACAGATCGTCTCGCTGCTCCAGCGGATGAACCGCCTCGGTGGCTTCCACTTCAACGATCGCAAGTACGGCGACGACGACTTGATGGTCGGCTCGATCGATCCGTTCCAGCTCTTTCGGATCTTCTCGGAGCTCGTCGAGACGCGCGCGCTTGAGAGCGGAGCGCGCCTGACGATTGACCAGTCCCACAACATCGAGCCCAAGATCGAGGCGATCATCCAGAGCGTCGTCGCCCTCCAGGAGTCCTATGCCAAGGCGCTACTCGTCGACCGGCGAGCACTTGAAAGCGCGCAGATCGCGGGCGACATCCTCGGCGCCAACCGAGTCCTGCTCGACGCGTTCGCAACCGACGTCCGCCCTCTCTGCGCAAAGGTGCGTGCGGAGCTCGGTGGCGCTGAGGACCCGGTGGCCGCCTTTCGGGCAAGTGGCTACCTGGCGGCCGCGATCGAACGCCGGGTAGCAGGACGCGCGGCGGGCTGGCAGTAAGCGACGTTTACCTTCAATCGGGAGACAGACGACACATGGCATTGAACATCGCACAATCGATCGAGAGCCGCTGGGACCCCTCGCATGTCGGCGAGCACGACGAACTGGCTGCACTCGTGTACCGCTCGAACCTGCTCGCGACGGACCGCGCGGTCGTCAACTTCGGCGGCGGCAATACCTCGGTCAAGGTTCGCCAGCCCGACCACATCGGGCGCGAGACCACCGTGCTCTGGGTCAAGGGCTCGGGAAGTGACCTCGCGACGATCGAGAAAGCAGGCTTCACCGGACTACGGTTGGACGAGATCCTGCCACTAGCCGGACGCGAGGCGATGAGCGACGAGGAGATGGTCGCCTACCTCGCCCGCTGCCAGCTCGACCCGTCGATGCCTCGTCCCTCGATCGAGACGCTCCTGCACGCCTTCCTCCCCTACGCCCACGTCGACCACACCCACCCCGATGCGATCGGCGCAATCGTCGGCGCGCAGGACGGTGAGCGGCTCGCGCAGGAGTGCTTCGGCACCGAGGCAGTCTGGATCCCCTACATCCGGCCGGGCTTTGCGCTTTCGAAGCTCGTCGCCGAGGCGATCAGCTCAAAGCCCGACGCAAGGATGGTGTTGCTCGCCAAGCATGGCCTGATCACATGGGGAGCCACCGCCGAAGAGTCGTACCTGGCAACACTCGAGGCGATCAACCGCGCGGCGGCCTTCGTCGAGGAGCAAAAGAGCTCCAGCGCAGCTTTCGGGGGGCCGAAGCACCTCCCCGTTGAGGAGGACCGCCGTCTGGCCCTGCTCGCCGCGGTGCTGCCGACGCTTCGCGGAGCAGTCTCGGTCGACGGCCCGCGCGTGCTCCAGGTCGACACGTCGCCAGCCGTGCTCGAGTTCGTAAGCGGGCATGAGTCCTCCGGCCTCTCCCAGGTCGGCGCCGCCTGCCCCGACCATCTCGTGCACACACGACGACGCCCGGTATGGGTCGAGTTTGACCCGGCAAGCGAGGACGCAGCGACGCTATCCGACCGGATCGTCCGGTCCGTGCGGGCATTCCACGAACAGGAGCGCGCCTACTTCGAGCGCTTCGGCTCAGAGGGCGATGTGCTCTCCGACCCGAGCCCGCGCGTCGTTCTACTCGAAGGCGTAGGGCTTGTCGCCGTCGGCCGGACGTTGAAGGCCGCGAAGCTCTCTCGCGACCTCTATCTACGGGCAATCGCGGTGATGCGCGGCGCTTCAGGGCTTGGCGGCTTCGTTTCCCTCGACGACGAGGAATCGTTCGGCATCGAGTATTGGCCGCTCGAGCTCTACAAGCTGTCGCTCGCCCGACCGCCGCGAGAGTTCGAGGGAATGGTCGTCCTGATCACCGGCGGTGCCGGCGGGATCGGCAGCGAGGTCGCCCGGTCGTTCGCCCAGGAAGGCGCCTGCGTCGTCGTCACCGACATCGACGGCGAGGGAGCGGCTGCCACTGCGGCAACACTCGGCGACGTGGGCGTCGCAGTGGAGGCCGACGTGACCGACGAGACGTCGATCGTCAACGCCTTCCAACGCGCCGCGCTCGCGTTCGGCGGCGTCGACATCGTGCTCTCGAACGCCGGCATCGCCTCAAGCGCTCCACTGACGGAGACCTCGCTCGAGCTCTGGGACCGTAACCACGACATCCTTGCGCGCGGCTACTTCCTTGTCTCCCGAGAGGGTGCGCGAATGCTGATCGCTCAGGGCACGGGCGGAAGTATTGTCTTCGTCGGCTCAAAGAACGCGCTCGCACCCGGAAAGGGCGCGGCAGCCTACTCGGCGGCGAAGGCAGCCGAGCTGCATCTCGCGCGCTGCCTCGCCGAGGAGCTCGGCGTTCACGGCATCCGCGTCAACGCCGTCAACCCGGACGCGGTGCTCGAGGGATCTCGGATCTGGGATTCCTCCTGGCGCGAGGAACGGGCGCGCGCATATGGGATCGAGCCCGATGAGCTCGAGACGTTCTACCGCGAGCGGACGACGCTCAAGGTCAACGTGCTGCCCTGGGACATCGCGGCCGCGATCCTCTTCTTCGCCTCAGCGCGACGATCAGGCAAGAGCACCGGGAACATCCTCAACGTCGACGGCGGCGTAGCCCTCGCCTACCCACGTTGAACATCGCGTGCGTGTAGGGCTGTTTGTGACGTGTGTCGGCGAGGCGATCTTCCCCGAGATCGGCCGGGCGACCGTCGAGCTACTCGAGCGACTTGGTCACGAGGTCATGTACCCGAACGGTCAAACCTGCTGCGGGCAGATGCACATGAACAGTGGGCACCGCGCCGACGCTCTGGCGCTCGCGCGCCATTTCGTCCGCGTCTTCGCTGACTTCGAGGTGGTCGTCGCGCCTTCGTCGTCGTGTGTCGGGGCAGTTCGGGAGCTCTACCCGGTGCTCGCACGCGAAAGCGGCGACGAGACGTTCGAACGCGCCCTGCAAACACTCCTGCCGCGTGTCTTCGAGCTCTCCGAGCTGCTCGCGGTGCGTTTCGGCCTGACCGACGTCGGGGCCTCCTTCTCCCAACGGGTCACCTACCACCCGACCTGCCACTCCCTTCGGGTCACCCGCGTCGGCGACGCACCGCTGCGTCTCCTCACCGCGGTGCAAGGAATCGAGCTGGTCGAGCTACCGGATGCGCGGGAGTGCTGCGGCTTCGGCGGCACGTTCGCAGTCAAGAACGCCGACACTTCAACGGCAATGGTCGTCGACAAGTGCCGAGCGATCATCTCCACCGGGGCGGCGGTATGCACGGCGCTCGACGCTTCGTGCCTGCTGCAGATTGGCGGGCGGCTCTCACGCGAGGGCGCGCCGACGCGCACGATGCACCTCGCGGAGATTCTCGCGACGACTGGCAGCCGATGAGCGAGGTCGTTCGACCGTTTCCATCAGCTGCTCGCGAGGCCCTGGCGGACAGTCAGCTGCGCAGCAACCTGGAGAACGCGACCCGCACGATCCGCGCCAAGCGGGCCCGTGTCGTCGCCGAGCTTCCCGACTGGGAGCAGCTTCGCGACTCCGGCCGGGCGATCAAGGCCGACGTGCTCAACCAGCTCGACAATTACCTCATCCAGTTCGAGCAGGCAGTGATCGCAGCTGGCGGACATGTGCACTGGGCGCGGGACGCGGCCGAGGCCAACGCGATCGTCCTCGGCCTTGCGCGGAGCCACGGGGTTAGCGAGATCGTCAAAGTCAAGTCACTCACGACCGACGAGATCGGGCTCAACGCCGCACTCGCAGCCGGAGGCGTCGCCGCGGTCGAGACCGACCTAGCCGAGCTGATCCTCCAGCTCGACGGCGACTGGTCATCGCACATCCTCGTCCCGGCGATCCACCGCAACCGCACCGAGATCCGCGACCTCTTCCGCCGGACGATCGGGGACACGACGCTCTCCGACGACCCTGGCGAGCTCGCGGAAGCGGCGCGCCTCTACCTCCGCGAAAAGTTCCTGAGTGCACGGATGGCCGTCAGCGGCGCCAACTTCGGCGTCGCCGAAACCGGCACCATCTGCGTTGTCGAGTCCGAGGGTAACGGCCGGATGTGCACGACCCTGCCAGACGTGCTCGTGACGATCCTGGGGATCGAGAAGCTCGTCCCCACACTCGCCGACCTCGAGGTCTTCCTGCAGCTGCTTCCCCGGTCCGCGACCGGCGAGCGCATGAACCCCTACACCTCGTTGTGGAGAGGCGTCACACCCGGCGACGGGCCGCAGGAGCTCCACGTCGTCCTGCTCGACGCCGGGCGAACGCGCGTGCTCTCGGATCAAGTCGGGCGACAGGCGCTCGCCTGTATCCGCTGCAGTGCCTGCCTCAACGTGTGCCCCGTCTACATCCGCACTGGGGGTCACGCCTACGGCTCGGTCTACCCCGGCCCGATCGGCGCGATCCTTACCCCCCAGCTCGTAGGGATCGAGAAGGCCTCCTCCCTCCCCTTCGCCTCAAGCCTCTGCGGCGCGTGTTACGAGGTCTGTCCGGTCAAGATCGACATCCCGGCCGTCCTGCTCCATCTGCGCGCCAGGGCCGTCGCGGCAACCTCGGACCGGAGCGAGCGTCTCGCAATGAAGACTGCCGGGTGGGTCTTCGCTTCCGCGCGGCGTCTCGTCTGGGCTGAGCGGATCGGTCGGCTCGCCCAGCGCCCCTTTGTCCGGGGCGGGACGATTCCGAGACTTCCGTGGCCACTCTCGGCCTGGACTCGGACACGGGAGATGCGTCCACTCGCGCAGGAGAGTTTCCGCGACTGGTGGGAAAAGCGAACGTGAGCACAGCGCGCGAGGAGATACTCCAACGCGTCCGCCAGGCGATCGTCGGAGAGCGCGACAGCGAGACGACGGTCCCGCCGCGGGACTACCGCCGCGTCGGCCTGCTCGACCGCGTCGCGCGAACCGACCTTCTCTGCGAGCGGATCGGCGACTACCAGGCGGAGGTACGGCGTCTGCCCGCGTCCGAGCTGCCCACGGTGATCGGTCAGGTCTTCGAGAAGCGCTCCGCGAGCCGAGTCGGGGTCCCGGCCGGCCTTCCGGCAGAGTGGCTGCCGGCCGGCCTTCAGACCATCGAGGACCACGGACTGTCGCCAGCCGAGCTCGACCGCCTCGACGGTGTGCTGACCGGCTGCACGCTCGCGATCGCAGAGACCGGCACGATCGTGCT
This sequence comes from uncultured Actinomycetota bacterium, assembly GCA_963828105.1. Classification (GTDB taxonomy): domain Bacteria; phylum Actinomycetota; class Thermoleophilia; order Gaiellales; family Gaiellaceae; genus PALSA-600. The sequence goes on from CAWHDF010000028.1 coordinate 136,127, forward strand.
CAGCGCCGGGCCGATCGACGGACGGCGAGCGCTGAGCCTCGTTCCAGATCTCCACGTATGCGTTGTTTCCGAGGATCAGATCGTCGAACTCGTGCCCGAGGCGTTCGCGGCACTCGGACCGCTCGTCGTGCAGGAGCGCCGACCCCTGACGTTCGTCTCGGGACCCTCGGCTACCTCCGACATCGAGCTGAGCCGCGTCGAGGGCGTTCACGGCCCTCGGTCGCTCGTCGTCCTGGTCACCGTCAGGGAGCACTGATGACGCAACGAACGGGATTCGTCCTCCACGTACGCCCGGAGAAGATCGAGCAGTACGTCGACGCGCACCGGAACGTCTGGCCCGAGATGCGCGAGGCTCTACGGGCGGCCGGCATCCGCAACTACACGATATTCCGCGACGACACCACTGTCTTCGGCTACTTCGAGGCCGACGACCTTGCCGCCGCGGGCCGCTATCTCGCAACACAGCCCATCAACGCGCGTTGGCAGGACGCGATGGCCGAACTGCTCGACGAGCGCGTCCCGGACGGCGGCCCGGCAGCGCTCGAACAGATCTTTCGCCTCGACTAGATGAACGACGCGGCCGACCAGCGATGAGCAACGACGTCTTCTCGCACCCGAGCGAGGTCATCTGCGACTGCATGGATCGCATCTACCGCTACCGCATGACGACTACCTCGGGCGGCAACCTGTCGATCCGAGACAACGACGGCGACATCTGGATCACACCGGCGAAGCTCGACAAGGGCAGGCTCCGCCCCGCCGACATCGTGCGCGTGCGGCCTGATGGGTCCCTGCACGGAGACGCGCCGCCGTCATCCGAACTACCGCTTCATCAGGCGATCTACCGAGCCCGGCCTGAGGTAGGCGGAGTCGTGCATGCGCATCCCGTCGCCCTCGTCGCCTTCAGCATCGTCCACCAGGTGCCCTCGACGCGGGTCTTCCACCAGGCATGGACGACCTGCGGCGAAGGGACCTTTGCGCCCTACCGCCTTCCGGGAAGTCCGGAGCTCGGCCGAGCGATCGTCGATGCCATGGGTGAGAGCCACGACTGCGTCATCCTCGAGAATCACGGCGTCGTCACGACAGGCTCCGACCTCACCGAGGCGTTCGAGCGCTTCGAGACGTTCGAGTTCGTCGGTAAGACAATCATCAAAGCCCGCCTGCTCGGCCGCGAGATCCGCAATCTTTCGAGCGGCGACCTCGCGACCGCGCGGCACGAACTGGCGGTTCCCGGCAGCCTCCCGCCCGAAGCGCCCGGAACCCGCGAGAAGGAGCTGCGCACGACGCTCCAGGAGTTCGTGCGGCGCGGCTACCGCCAGCGACTGTTCATCAGTACCCACGGGACTTTTTCCACCAGGATCGACGACTCGTCCTTCGTCATCACTCCCCACCAGAAGGATCGAGGCGCGCTCGAGCGCGCAGATCTCGTTCTCGTCCGCTCCGGGCGCGCCGCCACCGGCATGCATCCGAGCCATGCAACCACGCTGCACGAGGCCATCTATCGTCGACACCCGCGGGTGGGGGCGATCATCAACGCGGCGCCGGTGAACGCCACTGCCTTCAGCATCACCGACTCGGTGCCCGACACCCGCACGATCCCCGAGAGCCGGCTCGTCGTCCGCAGCCCCGGAGCCGCTCCCTTCCACTTGCAGTTCGAGGATCCTGACGCTTTGGCGGCCATGGTCAACACGGAGCAGCCGATCGTCATGCTCGAGAACGACGGTGTACTCGTGACAGGCAAGGACGTCCTCGAAGCGTTCGACCGGCTCGAGGTGCTCGAATCGACCGCGGAGGCTCTCATCAACGCCCAGGCGCTCGGGCCACTCGCACCGATGTCCGAGAGGGTGATCGCGGAGCTCGAAAACGCCTTCTTCGGCTCGACCGAGGTGTCGACGGAGGAGCCGGACGGCATCTAGCTCTTCGCGCGAGCAAGCCCGTTGGCCTCGCCGGCAACGGCCGTGTGCATCAACCACCGCTCGGGGCCGACGCGCTCCTCACCGCGTCCCCAACCGCGCACGCGAGCATGCGCAATGCACTCCCGGGAAGCGACACGAAGCCCGCGCGGCCTTCAAACTCGCCCAACCGACGACCGACAACGGACGCCACCGCGGCGCGGCTACCGCAGGCCACCACAAGACGCCCTCGAACCGCGGAGCGTCTCCTTCATAGCGGCGGCAAGATTTGGTCCCATGAGCGGGAGCCTGCGATCAGCCTGGCCCTACCTGCGTTCCTCCGCGAGACAGTCGTCCGTGCTCCTCTTTGCGCCGCGATTCTCATTGGGAGGCGCGGAAATGCACTCTTAGTCGATGTCGAGGGCTATCCGGAGCGCGACGCGAAGCCTCTCCTGCGATGGGGGGTCAAGTTCTCCTCGCAGCCGGCCAAGTACACGCTTAGGGAGCGTGAAGAGGTTGTCGCAGTTGATGACGCAGTCGCGCGTAAGCCCCTGCTCGACGCCAAGCGGCACCTCAGTCGGGAGACCACGAACGGTTCCGGTTACCGCAGCGACGGTCACGTTGGCGAGCACCGGTATTGCCCGGTCGCGAGTCACGACCACGACAGGGCGTCGGCCTCCTGGCAGGTCGACGTCGCGGATCTCGCCCCGATTCACAGTGGGTCGCCACCCTCGGCCCGGTCAAACGCCTCCAGGGCCCCGAGCCCAATCTCTCCCACCCACTCCTCTTGAGGGTTCGCACCGTAGCCGCGCTGATAGGCCGCCTCGATCTCGCGCTCGCGCTCCTCGCCCAGCAACTGCGCAAGCCCCGCACGCAGCGCCTCGCTTCTGTTTGCGAAACGTCCCGCCGCGACAACCGCGTCGAGCGCAGCTAGGTCGCGTTCTGTCAGACGTACTGGCACCTGAATCGTCATACAAATAGTATACCACCACGTTGGGCGACGCGAGGCGACTCACAACGCCCTCCTCGGTGTGACGAGCCCGCCCCACGCACGCCGACAACCAGCGGACCGATACGCCGGATAGAGCTCGCCGAGAGCGTCGCCAAGCCAGCACCAGCAGCTTCTTCGAACCACTTGGGCTCGCCGGCGGCGAACTCGCGCGATCGGCCGCCCGCGGCCCGCGACCCGCGACCCGCGACCCGCGACCCGCGACCCGCGACATCGTCTTCGTGCGAAGCTCACCGCGGGATTCTCGCCGTCCGATCTGTAAACGAAGGCTCGCATTTTGCGGGCCTTTCGGAGTAGCGGCCCTCTCCGAGTGGGAAGAAGAGCACGGCGCGCTGACTGATGACGAGCGTGACGAAGGGCTGCTCTGCGCCCGGTCACTACTCGGGCGATCAGCCACGCAGCACTCGGCACAACTCTCCGTATAGGTGCACGGAGTCACCTACGACACCGGAGCACTTGTCGCCGCCGAGCGGAACGACCGACGAATGTGCTTCATGCGGCGTTCCTTGCCGAAGAGGTCGTACCCGTCGTGCCCGCACCCGTACGGCCGAAGCATGTCGAGGCGGTTCCCGTCAAGCGAGCCTCGCCCGACTCCTCGTGCCTTGTGAGATCGAACCGATGAGCGAGGAGCAGGCGCGTGAGGTCGGCGTTCTCGTCGGCAAAGCCACCTCCGCCGACATCGTCGATGTCGCCGTCGTCGAGGGCGCCATCCGCCGCCAGGATGTGGCCGGGGTCAAGCTGAGGATTGAGCGAACGTAGGCCACATCGCTCTCAAGCCGCGTCAATTGCCGGCAGCCACCGCCGCAGACATCGAAGCCCTCCTCGACAGCATCCCCGACCTCACGACCGTCATGCCGCAAGCAACCACCCGAAAGAGCTACGCGAACTCTCCGCAGCCTTCGAACTCACTGCCACCTACGACCAGCAAGCCCGATCACTCCAACTCGCAGCGACGGTCAGCCCGCGCTCACCGATCCCGTGGGATCGGGAACACCTTTCATAGCGGGGGCAGGATTTGGACACATTTCCCCGACGCCCTCATCTACCGCTTCAACGAGATTTGGCAACCCTGAACGGTCGCGAGGCGCGGCCCCGTACGCGCTCGTCGGGCGACGGTGGCACAGCGATCGACCGCAAACCGAAGTATCAACGCTCCGACTCCGACGCGCGACCTCGCGGCGTTCAGTCCGGGAGCAGCGCGAAGGTGGCCCGGTGTCGAGGTTGGATCGCGGCGAAGTGTCGATGGTCGAGCGTGACCACAACCTCACTGCCGAGGCGCTCGGCAAGCGTGACTACCGACGCGTCGATGCCACCGAGCGGGAAGCTCCGATACCGCTCGACGAGCTCCGCAATCCGAGGCCAATCCTCCGAGACCGGCGCTTCGACATCGAAGTGCTCGAGCCCACGAAGAAAGCGGGCCTCGGCCTCAGGACCCAGACGGCATCCGACGATGTAAGTGACCTCGGCGACTACAAGCGCCGGGATAACGAGCTGCAGGTCAGCGCGTTCAAGCACCGCCCGCGATCGGACATGGTCCTGATCATCAGTATCCGTTACGGCGTAGAGCGGCCCAGCGTCAACGATCGCGATCATGCGGTCCACTCATCCGCGAGGATCTCCTCCAGATCACGAGCGGTCGTGTGCGTGCCACTGGCGCCGAGTGCCGCGAACGCCAACTGCCTCGGCTGGCTACCGGCAAGACCTAGGTGAGCTGAAAGCGCCTCGCGCGCAACCTCAGAGACCGATAGCCGCCGCCGATGGTCCTCCCGCGCAACCGCGACGGCCAAGTCGTCCGTAAGCGTGATGGTGGTGCGCTTCATACACGCATACTCCATGAGCAATGACCGACAAATCCGCCGCGATCACGACCAGAACCACACGGAGCGAGGGGACGCCGAATCGAGGTTTCCGCAGCCCACTTGCGGATGACCGTGGCACTGAACCGTCGTTGATCGGATCGCCTGCCGCGTATCCGTACGGCTGGCCGATCTGATCGACGAGGGGGTCGACGGCGATGAGTTGGGCGGTGGTCGGGCTACGACCAGAACTCGCGCTGGTTTGTTCCGGTGGCGTTCGAGGGCTCACCGATCAAGCTGCGTCGCGGTCTCGGCGTTCAACCATCGCGACCGGCTCGCCGGTCAGTCAACGCTGAACGAAGCGATGAAGCGAGCCCGAGCGCGGCAAGCGTGTCCACCCGCGGCGTTGACGGGCTGCGGCTGGTCCGGGAATCAAATGCTCGAATGACCGCAGCGCTGAGGAACCAAACCCGGCTTCGAGTCCCTCAGCGCTCAGTCGCTAGCCTGTCTTCTAATCAGCTGAACTTGACCGTGCCGGTCCCCTGGATCGAGCCGTACTCGGCGATCGTCGGAGCGTTGTTGCTCATGTTGCACTGGCCCATGTGTGTCCCGGTCTTGTAGGTAGCGCCGATCCCGGCGAACACGACGGTGATGTTGACGGTGCCGCTGATGCCTTTGTACAGCCCGGTACCGTCGAATAACGTGACCGGACCGACCCCGGAGAACAGGAACGAACAGCTTGTCTTGTCAACTGCGGGTTGGGCGTTCTTGTCCTTTGCGTTTAACGCGGTCGTGTTGATCTCGAACGTTCCCTTCGCGAGCGTGATCTTGACGTAGTTACCGTTCGCGTCAGGCTTGCCGTTCTTGTCCATCGTGAGCGTCTGGCCGTGATCGCCGATCGCACCCGTGATCACGATCGGGCCGTGAATACCGTCCGGGCTTGGCGTCACGAAGACATGAACAGTCCCGCCCATCGGCACGCTCACCGCCGAAGCAGTTGCTGCGAACAGCACCCCCGCGAGCATCGCAACACCAAGCACCACCTTCAAACCGCGCATGTTGACCTCCCAGAGAGCATGGACAGCGGATCGCGCTTGAAACTAAACACCGACCGTCACACGAACGGCACACGCAGCAACGCTGAGCTTTCGGAACCGCGTTCGCCAAGCGGGGAGCGACGGCTTCTCGTGGAGCAACCCCAAATACACCGGCTACAACGTCTGGGGCCACCATGACAAACGCCCCGGCCGACCGTTCATCCGCCACCGCGACCAATGGGTCTGGAGCCCGACCCCTCCCACGAGGCACTCATCAGCCGAGAGCTCTTCGAGCAGGTCGAAGTACGCGCGGAACGCAACAGCCGCCGCGCCACGCTGGCCGCGCCCAAGCCTTACGCCCAACAAACCGGCGGGCGCCATGGTCGCCTCTATCCGCTCCGCGGCCGCGTCCGGTGCGGCATCTGCGGCCGCCGCATGGAAGGCAGCCACCAAAAAGACTCCAACTGGGTCTCGCCACGCGTTGTGCGCCACGCCGTCTTGGTGCGTGACCTCCCCAGCGGCGCCAGGAGCTGCGCGGTACGAGTACCCGAAACGACCCGAATCGATGCTCTAGAAATCGAGGCGGGTGCAAAAAGGGGTGCAAAATCCGCCTTCCGGCGTCTGCTCTGTAAACGAAAGGCCCGCGTTTGCGGGCCTTTCTGAGTAGCGGGGGCAGGATGTGAACAGACATCTGCGACCGCGTACAGCTTCGTCGAGATCTGTGTCCTCGACTGATACCAGGGGTTTTGTTCGAGCCCGACTCGGAGGGGCGTACCGACCATTACGCGAACCGCCTCCAGTGCCCCAACCTGATCGAGGCACCGCCCCTCAGCCTGACGTCGTCGCCGTCGTCACGATCCAGGGCGGCCGAACATCGACCGCCGCTTCGTCAAGTCGATAAGCGTCCTTCAGAGGCCATAGCGGAACGCTCTGGGGCAATCGAACGACAGCACGCCATCCAGATAGGTTCGAGAGCCGTGGGCTGGGTCGCCCGATGCGGGGCGGACAGATTTGCGATCATTGCCTCGGACTTGGACAACACCGATGTACACCACTCGTCCGCGAGCTCCGCATTCGGCTGACCACTGCCATTCTGAGCCTGATTCCCGTCCTGCTGCGGAAAACACGACCCATTACCGAACGTGCCATCCGGGCTACCCGCACACACAGGAGCAAGCGGCGTCACAGCTGACGACCTCACAACCCGCACCGACGCCGCACCCGCGGCCTGCACACCTCCACACAACCCGCCAACACACACAGCCCAACCAGAACCCCGACAGGCCCGAGCACACCGACAACGAGCCGCCCCGGCCCAGCACCACCAGCGGCGCCGCCAGGAATCCACGCAAACGCATCACACGCCTCCCGCGCAACAGGCCACTGACCGAATCATGGTGTCTGCGAGTATCACTTCAGCCGAGTTTCGCGTAGATCGCGTGCGCGAGCGTTTTGAGCTTCGGCAGGAGCGGTGGCGGACCATCGACCTCGACGAAATAAGCGCCAGCGGTGAACTCGATCTTCCCCACCTGCAGGAGGTTGACGAAGATCGCACCGCTACCGAGCCCACTAACAGTCGAGGTTTTGCCGCTGCTCCCGTCCAGTGCCTTCTCCGCTGCCTCCTTGCTCTTGGGGAATAGGTATACGTTGGCGGTGGCCGGCCCTCCCTGCGCGTACAACGCGCAGTTCGCAGGTTCTACCGGCACGTCGACGCTCTTCGCGAGCGAGCGTGGTCCAAACGCATTCACGGCGACCGCTGTGGTCACTCCGGCCGTCGCGCATACGTCAGGAGCAGCGCCGGCAGTCGCGCCGCCGAAAGCCGCAACAACCGCAAGGACCGCTACGCGCACACCGACCCTCAACGCACCGCCCAATTTCCCCGTGCTCCTGACCATCACACTCCCCTGCAGTCGAGTTGCCAAGGACCTAGGACTATCCAGTTTCAAACAAGCATTTGTACTGACGTTCGAGCATTGACAGTTCGTCTTTGTATTGAGGGCTCGTGTAATGTTGGGCGTGCTTCGCATTCCACGCGTTGAACGCTTTCGCAAAACCGGGAATGCTGTTGCATATGCGGGCATGTTGCGGGATAGCGGCGGCGCTCCCGACGGCGAACAGCGCGACGATGACCGCGCTCATTCCAGCGGCCGCTTCGACACGGATCCACAAGTTCATTGTTTGTTACCTCCGACCTTTGAGGGTCCTATTGAGCGAGTCGTGACCGACCCGCCTTTCAGTAGCAGGCACCTGTCGTCGTGATACCGGGATATGCCCAGCCGAACCACTGGAAGTTCTCGGAGGACACGGTCATCGCATTCGGCTTCAACAACCAAGCGCTCTTCGTGACCGGGGCGACGCCCGCGCTCCACTCGCGTAGGGTCGGTGGATCAGGAAGATGGCCAGCTTGGATCGCAGCAGACACCGTAGGGTACCCGCTCTTGAGCGCGCTCAACTCGGCCGGATCGATGACGAGGTCATCGCCGTTCCCCCCGGTCGGGTCGATCGCACCCGCGCTCGTAATTGTCGGGGGATCCGCCGCCCCATAGACAAGCATCGAAGACCCATCCTTGCCGTTCGTCTCCGCGAAAGCAAACCCGCCGAGCGGGTGGGTGTTGAGCATTTTGTCATGGAGGAGTCCTGCAAGCGTTGACGTCATTTCGCCTGGATCATTTGTCAGCGCTTCCAACGTGGTGGTACTGGTCGTTGGGTAAAGATTGATGTTATCGATGAAAGTATTGAAAGGGTTAGGTGCGCTCGAGTTCCATCCGCTCGGCGTCCACGCCGTGAACGTCACCGATGCTGTCGTAGAGGCACTGGTGGCCGTCATTATTGCGCCTCTGGCGTCCAGGGCGGAGACGCCGAGCGACCAGGTGCCGGGCACCGTGCCGACCGTGATCGTGAACGGATACGTGCCGCTTGCGTCCGTCGTGACGGTGGCGACGTCGTGGGGTTCGGAGAGAGTGCCGGTTGGCCAGACACGCCCCGCGGAGCCGCAGACAGTCGCGCGAGGCGCGGTCGTCAGCGCACTCGAGGGGTCGAGGGGCATCGGGCTGAGATCGACAGTGACGTTCGGGTCTGGCTCACCGTACTGCGATGTTGTGATCGTGCCCTTGACGACCTCGAAGCCGTCTGCAACCACACTCGTTTTCTCGAAGCTGAGCGACACCTGCACGCCCGCGTCGAGCTCGAAGTCGACTGTCGCGGTCGACCCGTCAGTCACGGAGGCGCTGCCGCTCGAGGGAGCAAACGTCGCCTTCTTGAAGCTCGGAAACGACGGGACGAGATGCCATGACCCCACCGGCACCGTTGCGTAGTACAGGCCGCCAGGGCCGCTCGTCGCCGCGACGCGAGCCGCATGCCCATCGACCGTACCGTCGGCCTCGACCGTGACACCCGCGACCGGGGAATGGTCCTGGTCGAGGATCATCCCCGTGATCGCACCGTCCTTCGGAGGCTTACCGGGAAAATTCGCGAGCACCGTGGGCTTCTTGAGAAACCGCCCACCCTCGGTCACATCGGACGGACAGGGCGGCAGGCCGCCACCGCCCGTAATCCCGAAAAACGCAAGCCCGGACGAAAGCAAACCACTGCCCGGGGCGATCGTGCTAGCCGTGACGGAGCCGGTCACAGGCTGCTGGGAGAGACCGTCGAAGTAGTTGATCGTATACGACACAGCACCCGGCACTCTGGGGAACTCGACGCCGATCCCCCAATAACATCGACCACCCTTGTTCGACGTGACAAGCGCGAAGTTCCCCGGAACCTTCTTCGAGGTCGGCGCACCAAGAGCGCTACCCGCAAAAGCAGCCGACGCGACCAGCAGAAACACAGCGACGCTGACAAGGCACCGCCCAGTCAACCCATCCTTGCACATGAGCATGCGAACCCCTTAGCTTTGCCGACTGACCGAACGTGCCATCCGCGAGTATCCCGCGCATCTCCGATCGGCGCAATACGCCGCACGGCGTATCGCTCAGGCGCCGAGCATCTCGTGCACAAACGCGATGAGCTCGAACCGGCCACGTACGCCGAGCTTCGCATAGACGTTGTCGAGGTGCTTCTTCACCGTGCCAGCCGCGATCTCGAGCGCCTCCGCAATCGCGTCGTTCGTCGCGCCCGTCACCGCGCGCTGCACGATCTCTGCCTCGCGCGGGCTCAGCCGCAACGTCTCAAGTCGCCGCCTGCTTATCGCGCGCGCCCCTTCCCGGAGGAGGATCGCCCCCGGATGCCCGGCCCGGGCGGGCAGGTAGTGGAGCACGAGCCGGCGATCCCCTTGCCGCGCCGCGAGCGGATGCGCCAGCGCAAGCAGCCCTCCAAACTGAAGCCGGTCCCGCTCCGAGACCACCCAACGCTCAACCTGCGCGGGCAAGCCTCCCATCCGAGACGGCTGCCCGAAGAAACGGCGGATGCTCGCGAGAGCGCCTGGCACGAGCTCCTGCGGGCTCTCCCACAACACGATCACGCCGGACCCGCGCTCAGCGAGGGTATCCGTAGCGGCACCGAGCAAGCCTTGCAGATGCCGCTGCTCGGCGGCGATCCGCCAGGCCTGCGTGAGATGCGGGCGAGCGGTCTCGAAAACCGCGCGCTCGCGATCGGAGAAGTCGTGCGCAGCACGAGACGCTGCGATCCCGACCACCGTCGGCGAGGGCGCCGTCAGCGTCACCGCAACCTGATACTCGATCCCCATCGGCTTATACACGCGCTCGTACAACTCGCTCTCGTGGAACTCCTCTCGCGAAAGGAAATCGCTGATCCGACGAGCCGACCCATCGCCCGTCTCAGCCGCATACCTGATGATCGGATGCTCATCCGCCAGCCTGGCAAGGCTCTCCCCGGTGCCCGGCGGAATGACGAACGACTCCGGCTCAGCCGCGTAGATGACATCACGAGCGACCGGGTCGACATGATTCAGCGTGACCACATCCGCCGGAATAAGCAACGCCACCTGCTCGACCGTCAGCCGCGCGAACTCGACCGGATCGCGCGCGCTCGACACGGCCCTAACCACATCCAGCACCGCCTCGTACTCCTCGGGCCGCAGACACACCGCGCTCAAGGACCCGCCGGAACCAGTCAACAGGCCACCGTCTCCCCACTCCCACTCATCCACACAAGCACCGCGACCGCCCCTCTTCGGGAACGAAACCCGACCACAGTCGACGACCCGATCCCAAGCAGATAGCAGAGCAAGCTGATGGCGGCGAGCACTTCCAACGCCGCGACCCCGAACGCACCACGAAGCGCCTCGTCAAACAACTCGAAGCCCTCGGACACCACGTCACCCTCGAGGCGGTCGCAGCGTGACCGGTCACCACCGGGATTTTCCTGTCAGATCTGATTCGCCGCGGCCTTGGCGAGCGCGAGCGTCGGGCTCCCAAGGGCAGCGCCGCTCGAGCCGCCGACAGTGCGGCTCACCGTGATCACGATTCCCGCATTGTTGGCCCACGCCGCCAGATCGGCGCCCGACGAAGTCGTTAGCTCTCGCGCCCACGATCCCACCGCGACGGGAGCGCCAAAGTTCTTGTGAGCTGCTTCGAACTTCGTGACAAGCGACGGGAGCGCAGCCCAAACCTGAAGTTCGACATAGCCTTCGGCCGTCCGCCATTCCGCACCGAAGATCTCACCGCCCCCGTAGGGATGCTGGCTAAGGAGGTAGTTGGAGAGGGAATGGAAGGAGGGAGAAGGAAAGGGAGACGGTAGGCTAGTGATCGACGACGACAGCTACGACGGTGAGGTCTGCGGCTGTTTGAAGCAGGGCGCCTCCTACGGCTACAACAGCGTGCTGGGCTACACCGATCCTCGCGACCCGAGCCGAAAAGAGAGACGCTCCACAACGGTTGCGGAAGGGCTCAGCGAACACCAGAAGGGGATCAAGCGCTTCGTGGACGAGCTGATCGCCGGGTCGAGCGTGCCGGCGCGACCGGCGTCAAGCTGCTGCGAGCCGACTCGGGATTCTGGAACAGCAAAGTGTCGAGCAGCTCGAGCAGGCCGGCTGGCAGTACTCGATCGGGGTGCGGATGATCAAGACCGTTCGGGCGGCCGTGGACGCGATCGACGAGGACGCCTGGCAGCCGATCACCTACCCAGACCAGGGCGAGGCGCAGATCGCCGAGACCGTCTACGGCACTCGCAGGATGAGGAACCGAGGCCGTCAGCTGCTCGCAACTTCCGCTCGCACCGAGCGCTTTCAGCTGCGGCGCGAGCATCAGGCCGCAGAGATTCGTCGGCGGCACACGCGGAACAAGAAGCACAACACCCGCCGCACGCGCCGCGCCCAACCCGGATCCAATCAAGACAACCGACGCAAGTCCCGCAAGCACGACACGCGCACGCACGGAACTTCCGCTCGCGCCCCGCTCCCATGAGCGGAGAGATCGATAATCCACACGCCTCATCGGAGCACCGAAACGCGCCGAGGCCTGACGAAGGTCCATCCGCCGCGAGCATAGCACTTGACTGCGCGAAAGAACGCTACGTACAGTCCGCCCCCATGTGGCAGCGGCTCATTCCAACAGTCGGCCTCGGCGTCGTGTCGGTTGTGCTTGCGGCCTACGTGTCTCAGTGAACGAGCGGATAGAGCGCGGTGGCAAGAGCAGTAAGTGCAGTCTTTGTTGTGGTGCCGTTGCTCACCGTGATGGCCACAAACAATCCGGACTTGAGGAAGTAGATGTAGTCGAGCGGTAGACCGTTGGTTTCTCCGCCGTAGAGGCTGCTACCGAGCACGAGAGTCGCGTTGGCACCGAGTCCCGTCACCGACGACTCGGAGACCACGTGTGGGACGCTGAGGTTGTTCGCACTGGGAGGACCGATGATGAGTCCGATGATGAGCTTGCCGATCGACTCCGAGCATGTCGTCTCGACGCTGTTCTTGGTGACCGTCCCGAGCTTGACTGCAACGGTGCGTCCTTCGGCGATGCTCGTTCGAGCGTGCACACGGGTTAGCAGGGTGCACGGATTGGGCCACGCCGCCGCGCTGGTCGCACCCGCTCCGACGGCGCCCGCTGCCGCGACCGACGCAAAGCAAAGCAAAAGACCGCGTCCAGGACGGCAACGGGTGAGACCATTGGACTTCATCGGGGCTCCTTCACTCGGGTGATCTCTACGCGCATCTTGACACGAGCGGAGCGCAAACGCACGCTCAGCGGCGGCACCCTCTCCGCCACCTCCGGGAAGGTACGTCACGACGCCGTTCAACAACACCAACGCGCTGCCTACGAGATTCACCATCACCTCAAGCGACGAACGCAACGGGTTCCTCTTCGCCGCCTTCGAACTTACCGCCACCTACGACCAGCAAGCCCGATCACTCCGACTCGCAGCGACCCTCAGCCCCGCCCTGATCGAACCCGCGAGCGTCCGGGATATCTTTCATAGCGGGGGCAGGATTTGAACCTGCGACCTCCGGGTTATGAGCCCGGCGAGCTACCTGGCTGCTCCACCCCGCGCCGCTGGTTGAAGTTTACACCTTCTCGGGATGCCATCGCCGAGGCGACAACGAGCCCAGCGAGCACGATCCCCGTCCCAGCTAGCACGTCGGTGACGAAGTGATTGCCGGTGACGATGATCGTGAGGTCGACCGCGAGAGGGTAGAGGACGCCGAGCGCGCGGGCGAGACGGGAGCCGCCGTAGGCGATCAGCCCCACGCCGACGCCGAGCGCCCAGCCGGCGTGAAGCGAGGGAAACGCCGCAACCGGATCGGTGAGGCCTCTTACCCCGGGCGAGCCGATGTCGATCCCCGAGAGTCGGCGCAACGTGTCTTCGACACCGATCCCTGCGAGACGCGGCGGCGCCACCGGAAAGCGCCATTCGAGCGAGAACGCGAACGCGGACGCGAGCAGAAAGCCGTTGCGGAAGAGCCGGAAACCAGGGCGGGAACGGCGGTAGAGCCAGACGAAGAAGAGTCCCGTGCAGGCGACGTTCCCGACGAGGTAAAAAGCGTTCATCGCCTCAACGAGCGGCGGAAGGCGCAAGAACTTCTGTTGAAGAGACGCCTCCCACGCAAGATGGGCGCTTCGCTCCCACGCGAATAGCGCCTGCGCGTGCCGCTCGGCAAGCTCCCAGTTCGGCCTCAGGAACAAACGCCCGAGCTCATACGTGGCGAACGCCACAAGAACAACCGCAACCTGTCCCGCCCCGTAGTGCTGCGAGACGAGCCGTCTCACTGCCGCCACGTGCCGATTCTAGGCACCAAGGGCGTCGTTAGGATGAGCGGGTGCACGCCGTCGTTCTCGTCGCGCTCGGCGTCTTCGTGGCTGCGGTGCTCGGCGGTATGTCGCTCGCGGCGGTGCGGGCGCTCGTACTCTGGCGCACCTTCAAGCTCTTGCGGCAACGTGTCGGCGAGGAGCTCGCGCGCCTAGCTGACAAGGTCGAGCGTACGAGTGAGACGCTGACCGGCGCGACAGTGCTCGGCGAGGAGCTGCAAACCGCGGGTGCAACGCTCAAGGAAACGCTCGCAACCGCCTCCGCCCTGACCCGTGCGGTCGGCGAAGCGCAGGCCCCGTTGAGCCGCGCCCGGGCTCTCTGGCCCAGGAAATAGACCGTGCCCCGCGTTGGCGCCGTCGATATCGGAACGAACTCGACGCGACTCCTCGTCGCCGACGTGGTCGGCGACGAGGTAGTCGAGCTCGACCGCCGCTCAACGGTCACCAGGCTCGGCGAGGGAGTCGATGCCGGCAAGCTGCTGCTGCCGGCAGCAATCGCACGCGTGCACGCGGTGCTCGCGGAGTACCGAGCGGTGCTCGACGCTGCAGGCGTCGAGCACACTCTGGCCGTCGCGACAAGCGCGGCTCGCGACGCCGCCAACGGCCCCGCGTTCCTCTCGGAGATCGGCGAACGCTTCGGCTTCGAGACGCGCCTGCTCCGAGGCGAGGAGGAGGCCGAACTCACCCGCCAGGGTGTCGGGGCGACAGGTGCCGGGACGCTGCTCGTCGACATTGGCGGCGGCTCGACCGAGCTGATCCTCGGAAGCTTCCGGACGAGCATCGACGTCGGCTCGGTACGCATGACCGAGCGCTTTCTCCACAGCGACCCGCCGACGACAGTCGAGCTCGGTGAAGCGCGTGCGTTCGTGGGCGCGCTGCTCCCGGAGCTCGAGGTTCAGGCGGCGGTCGGCGTAGCGGGAACGGTGACCCAGCTCTACGAGCGGATCGGCGAGCTGACAGTCGCTGCGCTCGACGCCGAGCTTGCGCTGCTCACCAGCCTCCCCCAGGTGGAGCGCGCCGCGCTGCCACGGATGGACCCCGCGCGTGCCCCGGTGATCGTGGGCGGCGCGCTGATCGTCGTCGAAGTGCTGCACCGCTACGCGCTCGACGTGCTCGCGTGGAGCAAGCGTGACCTGCTCGACGGCGTTGCGCTCGCTGCAGCGGCGTCGGGGTGAGCCGAAGACCTCCACGCGTCGTTCCACCAGGCGCGGAATAAATTTGCGCGCGCAAGTGTTATAGTTGCTTGCGCAAACAAATCTAGGAGGTCAAACAATGAGCATCACCGAGCAGCAGACGACACTTCCGACCGGCACATTCAACGCCGACCCCGTGCACTCGTCGGTCGCCTTTGAGGTCGAGTACATGGGAGTTGGGATCTTCGGCGGTGACGTGAAGACGTTCGAGGCATCGCTCGTCGACGGGGAGCTCCGCGGCTCAGCCCAGATCGCGAGCCTCGAGACCAAGGACACCAATCTGCACGCCCACCTCATGGCGCCTGACTTCTTCGACGCCGAGGCACATCCCACCGTCTCATTCAGCACCTCGTCGGCCTCCGCCAGCGGCGGCGACGTCAGCTTCGAAGGCGAGATCACGATCAAAGGCGTTTCGCAGCCGGCCACGCTCACCGGCACGATTGTCGGCCCCGTGACCGACCCGTACGGACATACGCGGTACGGCTTGCGACTCGAGACGGTGATCGATCGTACGAGCTACGGCATCACCTGGAACGCGGACATGCCCGACGGCACGCAGGCGCTCGCGACCGAGGTGACCCTCAAGGCCGACCTTTCGCTCGTCAAGGCAAGCTAACGGTGCGCGTTCTCGCCCTCTCCGGAAGCCTCAGGCGCGGCTCGTACAACGGTTCGCTGCTGCAGGCCGCAGCTGAGCTCTCCGGGGCCGGAGACGTCTTCGTCCTCTGGGACGAACTGGCCGACGTACCCGCCTACAGCGAGGACCTCGACGAAGCCGTGTCGCCGCCCGCTGTCGCATCGCTCAAGCACGAGATCGCACGCGCGGACGCCGTGCTGATCTCGACGCCTGAATACAACAGCTCGATTCCCGGTGCGCTGAAAAACGCACTCGACTGGACTTCCCGCCCGTTCGCTTCAAGTCCTATCCGCAATAAGCCAGTCGCAGTAATCGGCGCGAGCTCCGGCATGTTCGGCGCGGTCTGGGCGCAGGCAGAGCTCCGCAAGGTGCTCGCAGCCATGGGCGCACGTGTCGTCGAAGTCGAGCTCGCCGTCGGCCTCGCGGCCGACAGGTTCGATGCGGACGGGGACTTGCTCGATGAAGGCGTGCGTGACCAGCTGCGCGAAACGTTGCGGGTTCTCAAGGGCGCCGCAGAGTCGCGGCTCGCCACCGCCGCGCCGAGCTCCGCTCTGGCGGGCTAGGGCATCCTGCCGGGGTGTCCTCGCACACAGCGCAGACACCCCGGCACGCTCGCCAGATCAGAGCTTCCTGATCGCGCGAAAGGTGATGGTCTCGCGCCCATGCGTGCAGGTGTCCTCGATCGCACCCCCGCTGGCTGCCGCAACCTTGATCTCCCACCCCGATGGCGGGGCGGATGCGGCCCTGGCGATGTCGGGCAGGAAGATCTGCTCGACGAAGCGGCATGTCACGCCCGAGGCAGTCACACGCGAATCGGTGACCGGGATCGACTGGGTCACACTGACCGGGAAGGTGATCGAATCACAGCGACGGACGACCGACCCGACTGCCGCTGGGGAGACGAACACGCTCGCGCCCGCCGCGCAGCCGGCACCGATCACGGCAAAAAGCAGCTTTCTGCGCGGCCGTCTCAGCACCGAATCGCCCCCTCTGGAGCGGCTGACTGGCCTCCCTGGCAGCCCCGGACTCGACACCCCCGCATCATTCCCCAGCCCCGACCCGAGTCAGCCGCCGGCCTGCTCGTCCACCCTGGTCGCCGGCGCGTCCTCGGCGAGGCGTCTCCTCACCGCAGAGCGCGAAAGCACACCCACGAGCTTTCCGCTCGAAACGACGGGAACACGCTCGAGATCTTGCTCCTCGAGAAACGCGAAGGCCTCGGCGAGTGGCATCTCAGGCGGGAGCGTGGCATTGGGCGGCTCGGCGATCGAGCCAAGCACGGTCGTCGACGGGTCACGGCCCTCGGCGACAACCTCACGCACAAGCGTCTTCCGGGTGATCACCCCGACGAGCTCGCCACCGGCGCAGACAAGTACCGCTCTGACCTCCGGCCGCGTCAGTACCTCGCCGGCCTCGCGCGCACTCGCCGCCGCGTCCAGCGCGAGCGGTTCGGGCACCATCGCGTCGCGCACACGCGGCTCGCCGGCAGCGCTCACGGATAGACGCCCCGAGCCTCGAGCGCCGCCGCGACGCGGCGGATGCCAGCGATCAGGGCCGCCCGGCGCAGAGGCAGATCGTCCTCCTCGGCGAGATCCCAGACGAGGTCAAAAGCCTCTCCCAGCTTGCGGGCGAGACGTTGCCGAATCTCGTTCCGGTCCCAGAACAAGCGGCTGAGATCCTGAACCCACTCGAAGTAGGAGACGGTGACGCCACCCGCATTCGTGAGGACGTCGGGAAGGATCGGGATCCCCCGTCGTGCCAGGATCGCGTCGGCACCAAGCGAGGTCGGGCCGTTCGCCCCCTCGACCACCATCCGGCATTTGAGCTCGGTTGCGTTGTCGCTCGTCACCTGATCCTCGCGAGCCGCGAGTACGAGCAGGTCGCAGTCGAGCTCGAGCAGTTCCGCATTCGAGATCCGTTCCGCGCCAAAACCAGCGAGCGAGCCGTGGGTGCGTACGTACGCATGGAGCGACGGTATATCGAGGCCATCGCGCGCCGCCAGGCCACCCGAGACGTCCGAGACAGCAACGACGCTCGCACCACGCCCGTGCAGCTCACTGGCGGCGATCCCGCCCACGTTTCCGAACCCCTGCACGACACAACGGAGGTTCGAAAGCTGCCATCCGAGCCGTGCGCAAGCCCGCTCGATCACCATCACGACACCGGCACCCGTCGCCTCGTGACGGTAGAGCGAGCCGCCGATCGAGAGCGGCTTGCCCGTCACCACACCTGGCACCACATGCCCGCGCTGCGCCGAATAGGTGTCCATCATCCAGGCCATCGTCTGCTCGTTCGTAGCCATGTCGGGAGCCGGGATGTCCGCGCGCGGGCCGATGAATGGACCGAGCTCGGTCGTGAACCGGCGCGTGAGCCGATTCAACTCACCCTGCGAGAGCGCGGTGGGGTCGCAGCGAACGCCGCCCTTCGCGCCACCGAAGGGCAACTGGAGCAACGCACACTTCCAGGTCATCCACATGGCGAGCGCGGCGCATTCGCCGAGCGTCACGCCCTGGTCGTAGCGAATCCCGCCCTTGGTCGGCCCGAGCACCGACGAATGCTGCACCCGGTAGGCGGGAAAGGAGCGAATCGTCCCGTCGTCCATCCGCACCGGCACCGTCAGCATCACCGCCCGTTCAGGGAGGCGAAGCCGCTCGGCGACGAACTGTGGAATCTGCGCCAGCGGGAGCGCATCCTCGAGCTGGGCCGTCGCCTGGCGAAACAGCGGCGTATCCCATTCGCTTGCCCGGGGCGCCTGCTCGAGCTCGACCATGTCGGGACTCTAGTCTCCACACCCGCGTGCCCTCCAAGCCGCGCGCCGAGCCGGCACGGGATCTGGCTTTGCCGCTTGCAACGAGCGATGCCGGGGGAGGGTCTCGAACCCCCACGTCCGCGAGGACACCCGGTTTTAAGCCAGGCGCGTCTGCCAGTTCCGCCACCCCGGCGCGAGCGATCAGGCTAGCCAGATCGCCAGGAGCGACGGCGCCGCATCAGCACGGTGCCGGATCGGCAGAGCGTGCGGGGAGCTCGCTCGCAAAGAACGCTCCCACAGCGGCCGGGTCGCTGACAACCGGGCACGAAGGGAGCGCCGCCAGAAACGCGGCGCCGTATCTCCGTGTCCGCAGTCGCGGGTCGAGAATCGCGACGACCCCGACGTCCTCGTGGGTGCGGATCAGCCGGCCGAAACCCTGCCGGAGCTGCAACACCGCTGTCGGCAGCGCGTAGTCGCGAAACCAGTCACCGCCAGCAGCGTCGATCGCCTCGCAACGCGCCTCGTTGAGCGGATCCCCGGGGGCTGCGAACGGCAGCTTGTCGATCACGAGCAGCGAAAGCGACTCACCGGGAATGTCGACGCCCTGCCAAAAGGTCGAGGTTGCGAGCAGGACGGAGTCGATCTCGTCGCGGAAGCGCTCGAGCAAACGTTCACGCGGGGCGTCGCCCTGCACGAGCACCTCGTAGGGCACGCGCCCATTGAGCCGTCCCCTCAGGGCCTCGAGCGCGCGGTAGCTCGAGGTGAGGACGAGCGCGCGCCCACGTGAGAGCGTGAGCAACGCCGCTACCTCTTCTGCGACACGGCCATTGAAGGTGTCGTCGCGAGGATCCGGCATGCCTTCGGGGACATACAGGAGCGCCTGGTCGCGGAAGTCGAACGGAGAGCCGACGATGAGCTCGCGGGCCTGATCGAGCCCAAGACGGCGCCGCACGAAGCGCGCATCGTCTCCGGTCGTCAAGGTCGCGGAGACGAGGATCGCCGTCGGCCCGCCGCCCCAGAGGCGCCGACGAAGCTCGTCCGAAACATCGACCGGCGCCCACACGATCGCGTCGGGCTCGGCCCAAACGACGCGCTCGAGTCCGGCCGCGTCCCGACACGCGTCGACCCCGGCGGCGAGCTCTCGCGAACGTTGCGAGAGGAGATCGAGCATGTCCCCCCGTCCGTACAGCTCCTGTGCGAGCCCCGCCAGCGCGTCGATCAGCACGACGGCATCCTCGGCCGGCAGCTCGCGCAGCCGTCGGCGGCCGGCCGCGGGTGCCACGGTCGCGAGCAAGCGTTCGGCGGCGCGATCCATTCGCTCGAGAGCCCGCGCGGGCAGCAGCTCCGCGCTCTCCTGGCAGGCGCGCTCGACATCGCCTGCTAGCCGCCGCAAGGCAGCGCGTGAGACCCGTCCCCCGAGCCAGCTCGCTGCTGTCTCCTCGATGCGGTGGGCCTCGTCGAAAACGACGGCGTCGTGGTCGGGTAGCACGCCCCCTCCCGCCGAAACATGCGCGAAGTAGAGAGCGTGGTTGGCGATCACAAGCTCCGCTTCGCCCGCCCGCTCACGCGCAGCCTCGGCAAAGCACGTGCCAACGAAGGGACAGCGACGGCCGCCGCAACGATCCGAGCCCACCGACAGCTCGGCCCAGAGCGACGCGGGGGGCTCGACGGCGAGCTCCGCGCGGTCCCCGCTCTGCGTCGTGTCGAGCCAGGGCAGCATCGCCGCATACGCCTCCTCCTCACGCCGGGCACGCAGCAGCATCGGCCCGAAGCTCTGCAGCTGGCGCCGACAGACATAGTTCTGGCGCCCCTTGAGTAATGCGACGTCGACGCGCCGCCCGAGCGCGCGCGCCGCGGCCGGCACGTCCTTCGAGAGCAACTGCTCCTGGAGCGCCTTCGTCGCAGTCGCGACGACCACGCGTTGCCCGGTCTCGAGCGCGGGAATCAGGTAGGCAAGACTCTTCCCCGTTCCGGTGCCAGCCTCAGCGATCAAGTGCTCGCCGGAGGCGAGCGCGGAGGCGACAGCCGCCGCGAGCGCGGCCTGCTCCGAGCGAGGCGCGAACCCGGGGAGGGTCGCTGCGAGGGCGCCGCCGGCACCGAATGCGCTGTGCACGACCATCAAGCCTACGGGAGCCGGCGGTCACGTCGGCCAGCGGCGACGTCACGCGTGATGGCCGCCCAGAAAAAGCCGCTCGCAGCGTTAATTTTGGGAGAACCAGATCTTGACCGGCGAGCCCCCGCCGGATAGTTTCCCCCCGTCGGATCCGGTAGGTCTTCGGACTCGCTGGATCCGGCACTCAGCTCCGGTGGGTCCTCGGACTTGCCGGAGCTGATTTTTTTTTGCGCCCGCACAAGTCGCGTCCGACGAAGCCGTCCGACGTGACCTCTACGGTGCATTGCCCTGATGGCAATGGCGTTGATCTTCTTTCTTGTCGGCCTCCTGCTCGGTGCGCTCGGACTCTGGTTGTGGGCGCGCGGCGAGATCGGGCGACGCGACGAGCGGCTTGCACACGTCGCCCGAACCGAGGCGCAGTGGCAGGAGCACCTCAAGGCGCTGACAGGGTCGACGCTCCAGGAGAACTCGAGTTCACTGCTCGACCTCGCGGAGACCCGGCTCAGGCCGATTCGGGAGACGCTCGAGCGCTTCGAGGCGCAATCTCGGGCGCTGGAGGATCGCCGGCTGCGTGAGCTTTCGGCGATCGCGCCGATGATTCAGACGGTCAACACCGCGCAGGAAGCGCTTCGCAAGGAAACCGGAAACCTCGTCACGGCGCTGCGCGCCCCCGAGGTTCGCGGCCGCTGGGGCGAGATGCAGCTCAAGCGCGTGATCGAGCTCGCGGGCATGATCGACCATTGCGACTTCGTGACTCAGCCGAGCGAACGACACGCCGACGGCAACCTCCTGCGCCCCGACGTCGTCGTCAAGATCGCGGGCGGCAAACAGATCGTGATCGACGCCAAGACGCCGCTCGACGCCTACCTCGATGCACTCGCAACCGACGACCCACACGCACGCGCCCAGCACCTCGAGCGGCACGCGAGGCTCGTACGCGAGCACATCGGCAAGCTGGGGCAGAAGCAGTACTGGAAGCTGTTCGAGCCGACGCCGGAGTTCGTCGTCATGTTCATCTCAGACGAGGCCTTCTGGCGCACGGCCCTCGACCAGGACCCGCTGCTGCTCGAAGCCGGGATCGAAGGAGGGGTTGTCAGGGTCATCCCCGCCTCACCGACAACGCTGATCGCACTCCTGCGCACCGTCGCGTACAGTTGGCAGCAGGAGACGGTTGCGGAGAGCGCACGCAAGGTCAGTGCGCTCGGCCGCGAGCTTTACGACCGGCTCGGCGTGTTCGCCGGGCACTTCTCGAGCGTCGGACGCTCGCTCGAAGGCGCGGTCACGAACTACAACAAGGCGGTCGGCTCACTCGAGACCCGCGTGCTCGTGACCGCCCGTAAGTTTCCCGAACTCGGTATCACGGGCGACGCTCTTCCGGACGTGCCACTGCTGGCCGCGGCCCCACGACCGATCTTCGCGGCGGAACTCGACGACAGCGAACCGATTCGCGAGCTTCCACCCCGCAGCGCCGACGCTGCCTGACGCTCCGGGAACGCCGGAAGCACCTATCGCGTTTAATAGTGCAACATCCTTTCGAAAGGGAGTTGCAATGACCGACGAGGTGCGCGAACTGATCATTATCGGGGGTGGTCCCGCCGGATACACCGCCGCGCTCTACAGCGCCCGCGGTGATCTGAAGCCGCTGGTCATCGAAGGCTTCCAGTGGGGCGGGCAGCTGATGACGACGAGTGATGTCGAGAATTACCCCGGTTACCCCGAGGGCGTCATCGGCCCGAAGATGATGGAGGACTTCCGGACGCAGGCTGAGCGTTTCGGCGCCGAGTTCGTCACCGACGACGTCACGAGCGTCGACTTCTCGGTTCGGCCGTTTCGCGTCGTCGTCGACCGGCACGAGTACCGCGCTCACGCCGTGATCGTCGCGACCGGCGCAAGTGCACGCTGGCTTGGACTCGACTCGGAGAAGCGACTGCAGGGGCGCGGCGTATCGGCATGCGCGACCTGCGACGGCGCCTTCTTCCGCGACAAGCACATCGTCGTGATCGGAGGCGGAGACTCCGCGTTCGAAGAAGCCCTTTTCCTGACCCGCTTCGGAACGAAGGTCACGCTCGTCAACCGGCGCAACGAATATCGGGCGTCGCAGATCATGGTCAACCGGGCGCTCGCGAACGAGAAGATCGAGCTGCTCTCGCCGTACGTCGTCGATGAAGTCCTCGGCGCGACGAATGTCTGCGGGGTGCGGCTGCGCCACACCGAGACGGGCGAACTGCGCGAGATCGAGGCACAGGGCTTCTTCGTCGCGATCGGTCACGAGCCCAACAGCAAGTTGTTCGCCGGGCAGCTCGACCGTGACGAGAGCGGATACCTCCTGACGAGACCCGGCTCGACCGAGACGAGCATCGAAGGCGTTTTTGCCGTAGGTGACGTCCAGGATCACGTCTACCGGCAGGCGGTCACGGCGGCGGGCTCCGGCTGTATGGGTGCCCTCGATGCGGAGCGATACCTCGCCTCGCTCGGGGATCATAAGGCCGTGCCACTCGCCGCAGCCTGAGCTGTCGGACAACCGGCAAGCGCAGGCTTCAGCCATCAACGGCCCCGACGCTCAGGCTAGGCTGGGCGCATGCCGTTCTTCATCTGTCCGCGTTGTAAGACGCGCCGTGTCGATGCAGACGGTCGCGAAGGACTCTCGCAGGAACCACCCTCCTGCCACCACTGCGACTTCGGGTTCATGTTCGAGCTGCTCGAGGACTACTACCCGGCGCAGGCGACCGGGCTGATTGTCTGCAATGCCGAGGGCCAGGTGCTAGCGACCGGACATGGCGTATTCGAGCTCACCGGATTCGAGGAGCCGGACCTGATGGGACGCAACCTCGTTGAGGCGCTGCAGCTCTCGGACGTCAAGCCGTTCGAGACGGTACGTGAGTGGGGCGTCCGCCAGCTCGGCCAGCACCTCTCGGTGCACACGCACGCCGGACTCGAGAAGCCCGTCGTCGCTGACCTGTTCCCAGCCTACGACGACGAGGGCGGCATGCTCGTCGCGCTCACACCAGCACCCGCCTGAGTCACCTCGACTCTGCTCGAGGGACAGAGCGTCGAGACGACACAGAAGCCGCAGCCTGGGCGGCGCGCGTCGCAGACTCTGCGTCCGTGCCAGATCAGCAGGTGCGGAAAACGTGCCCAATCCCGGCGCGGCACGAGCCGCATCAGGTCGCGTTCGATCTTGACGGGGTCCTCGTGTCGCGTAAAACCGAGACGTTGTGAGAGACGACGCACGTGCGTGTCGACGACGATGCCCTGCGCGGCGCCGCGCTCGGCGCTAACCACGTTCGCGGTCTTGCGCGCCACACCGGGGAGGCGCAGCAGCGCCTCGAAGTCGGTCGGTACCTCACCGCCGTGCTCGGCGATCAGGATGGCCATCGTGCCGCGAAGCGCGCGCGCCTTCTGCCGGAAAAAACCTGTCTGGAAGATGTCGTGCTCGAGCTCTTCAGCGGGTACGGCCAGATAGTCGGCCGGCGTCCGGTACTTCTTGAAGAGGGGCCCGGTGACACGGTTGACGTTGACATCGGTCGTCTGTGCCGAAAGCATCACCGAGACGAGTAGCTCGAGCGGCGTCTCGAAGTGCAGTGCGATCCGCGCGTCGGCGTGGGCCACGGCAAGCAAGGCGATCACGGGCCCCACACGGTCACGCTTGCGACCGACCTTGCGCCGCGCCTCGGCAACGTAGCTCCTGGGCATTGCCGCGACGCTAGCGAACGTCGGTGCCTGCAAGTACGCCGCCGAGGAGCGCAGGCCCGTCGCAGACAATCCCGCGTGCCGGACAGCCCGCGCAGGTGAACTCGCCCGGGCTCGGCACGAACTCACCCGCATCGATCCGGGAGATCGCGAACGACAGCTCTGCCTCCAGCAGCGGCACGTCGGCGCCGGTGAACAGATCGCTCGTGACGGCGTCAGAGCGCTCGAGAAACGTATAGACGACCTCGACCTCGGCAGCCCCGGCACGGAAGCAGGCGAGTGCGTAGACCAGGCGCTGGAGCCGGTAGTCGGACTCGATAATCTCGGAGGGCCGACGCTCCCCGAGCACATTGGTCTTGTAATCGACGACGACTGTGCGCGCAGGCGTCTGCACGAGCAGGTCGAAACGACCATGGATCAGGACTCCGTCGTGCTCAAACGCGAACGGACGCTCCGGGCGTATGCCTTCCAGTCCGGCGAGACGCTGCGCCAGACCGGAGCCGCAGAAGCCGGCGACGAAAACCTCTATCCGGGCAAGCTCCTCGGGTGTGACGAACGGATACCACGCGCTCACTTGCTCGAGCGCCGGCACCCGCGGCTCCCGCAGATCGACGAGCTCGAGCAGGCGATGCACCGCGTCGCCGATCTCGGTCGCCGCGAGGCCGCTCTCCCCCCGACCGAGCGGGCGCAACTCGTGCAATCCGGCGACGCGTTCGGCGTAGTAGCGATACGAGCAGCGTTCGAAGAGCGCGAGCGCGGAGTACGAGAGCCGCCGCGCGCGATGCAGCGGCGGAAGCGGCGGCGCCGGAAGCGGCGGCAGCCGCCACCCGGTCACAGCCGGACCCGCGTCACCTTCGGCCAGGGCGAACAGGCTGAGCTGGCCGGCCTCCGCGTGGGGCTCCCCGCGCTCCGCCTCGGCTTCTACGGGCTCCTCGTCCTCGGCCATGTAGCGATCGACGCGCACAAGGAACGACGCCCCGCCGCGGTCGAGCTCGAAGAGCGGCAGACCGCGCTCGAGCTCCGCCTCGCAGTCGAGCCTCGAAAGCACCCAGCCAATCGGCGTGTCGCGCCCTTCACCAACCGCGCCCGAGACGAGCAGCCGGTCGATGGCTCGCGTCATCGCCACGTAGTACAGCCTGAGCCGCTCGGCGCGATCCGCCTCTCGCTGGTCGTCGAGCACCTCGGAGTAGAGGAAGACGGGGAGCCGCTGCCCGGAGCCGGGATGGACGACCTTGAAGCCGAAGCGCCCGTCGGACGCGGCGAGAATCTCGTCGGCCGGCGGTGGACCGGCGAGCGCCCGGCCCGCGTCGGCAACGACGACGACCTTGAACTCGAGTCCCTTGGCGGCGTGGATCGTGAGCAGCCGGACAGCACCTGCGCCCTCTTCCTCCGATACGGCCTCGAGCTGGGCGGCACCGAACCCCTCCTGATCCTTGAGGAAGCCGACAAAGCCCTCGATGTCGCGACCGCGCACCTCCTCGTAGCTACGCGCGAGCCGCATGAGCTTGCGCAGGTTCGCGTACCGTCGTTGACCGTCCCAGCGCGCGAGCACCGCAAGGTCGTAGTCGTGCGCCGTCAGCGCGAGCTCGCAGAGGCGTTCGAGCGAGACGGTCGCCGACGCGGCGACGAGTCGCGCGTAGCGCTGCTTGAAGGCGCGAATCAACCGCTCGTCCTCGGGCGCAAGCGCCTCGGGCAGCGACCGCTCGATCCCGGTGTAGAGGGGACGCCGCCCGGCCTGCCGCCGAATCAACGCGAGCGCGTCGTTGGAGACGCCGACAAACGGGGAGGCGAGCACGCTCACGAGTGCCTCGTCGTCGTAGCGGTTACGCAGCAGCCGCAGATACATGAGCAGATCGACGACCTGCTGCTGGGAGAAGTACCGGCGGCCCGTCGAGCGGTAGGTCGGCAGCCCCTGGGCCCGCAGCTCCTCCTCGTACCATTCGGCGTCGGTTCCGGCCGCGAAGAGCAAGCACGATCTCACCGGGATCGGCGGCGCCCGCGTCGACGAGCTCCCGCACGCGGCGTGCGATCTGCCGTGCCTCGGCACGACGCCAGTGCTCACCGGAGGGCTGGTAGGAGGCCCGGTCGGTGACGAGCAGCTCGACCGGGTGACCGAAGACCGGGTCCGGGAACGCACCCGAAGCAGCCAGCGGCTGGAATCCCGTCCCGAATTCTTCGCCGAACAGGTAGTTCACGGCCGCGAGCACCTCAGGGCGAGAGCGGTAGTTCTCGGTGAGGGAAAGCCGCGAGCGCGGCTTGCTCGCCGCGGGCGCGGAACACGTCCACATCGGCGTGGCGAAAGCCGTAGATGGACTGGAACTCGTCGCCGACGAAGAACACGTCCTTGCGTTCGCCAAACGCTGCGGGGGCCGCGGCGAGCAAATCGATCAGTTCGCACTGCAACGCATTCGTGTCCTGGAACTCGTCGACCATGATCGTGCGGAAGCGGAGCTGCTCACGTTCCGCTGATCTCGGAGTCCTGCGAGAGCAGGTCGCGCGCGAGCAACTGGAGATCCTCGAAGTCGAGCGCGGATTCGGCTTCCTTGGCCGCGGCGTAGGTGGCCGCGAACTCGTCGAGCAGCGCTTGCAGGAGCTCTTTGTCACGGCTCGCGACGGTTTCGAGCGCCGCCTGTTCGACGCGGCGGCGCGCCTCGTCGAACGAGGCGGCACGTTCACCTCGCGCTCTCAGTGCCTTAAGGTCGATCAGCGCCTCGGGCAATGAAGGGAGGTCGAGTGCGGCCTCGGCCGCAGCTCGCTGATTGTCGGTAATACGCGGCTCGGCGAGCAGCGCCCGCGCGGACTCCTGCAGCTCCGCGCGCAGCGCCGCGAGGTCCTGGGAGCGGGCCAAGCTCGAGCTCGAAAGCCCGCCCGGCCGAGCGCAACGTCTCGAACACCCCCGTCAACATCCTGCGCAGCCGCTCACTTCCGTACGTCGCGAGCAGGCGTAGCCGGTCGGAGTCGCGGCTGGCGCAGAACTGTGCGAGCGCCCGCTCGAAAGCCTCGCCCCGGATCACCGCTGCCTGTTCATCGTCGAGCTCGTGGAAGCGGGGATCGATGCCGGCAACTAGCGGATGAGAGCGCAGCAGACGCGCGCAGAACCCATGGATCGTCGAGATCCAGGCGCCGTCGAGCTCACGCGCGAGCTCGGGCCGGCCGCGCTCGTTGAGCGCGCTGCGGATCCGGGAACGCAGCTCGCCCGCAGCCTTGCGCGTGTAGGTGATCACGAGCACGGAGGCGACGTCGAGCCCCTGGTCGCAGACGGCGCGCACGAACCGCTCGACGAGAACGGCCGTCTTGCCGGTTCCGGCGCCGGCGGAGACGAACACCTCCCCCTCCGCCTCGACCGCCGCAACCTGGCTCGTGTTCAACTCCGCACCTACCCGGCACATCGTCCAGAGGTCACACCAAGAGGGGCATTCGCCGCCGCGAGGGTCGTGCGTCACGTCACCGCTACGGATGCGTTGAGCGGCGCTCAGCGCCCGAGCGCGTGAGGTCTCGACCTGCGCCCAAAACGCGTCCTCCTCGAGGAAGTCGTTCGTGGTGAAGCCCGGTAGGTCGTCACGTGCCTCCGCCCGCAGCATGCCCCGAGCGGCGCGCGCGCCTGAGAGTGCTCGATAGACACCCCCGAGTGGCTCGATCCCGGCGAGGTCGCTGAGCACGAGCATGTAGAGGGGCACCTGGAGCCGCCGTTCCTCGTCGATTTGGCGCGCGGAGAACGAGCCCTTGCCCGACTTGTAGTCCTGCACGATCCCGCGCGCACTGTGCGGGTCGACGTCGATCCGATCGATCTTGCCGCTCACGAACAGTCCCTCCCCGAGCGCGAGGCCGCGTTGGAGCTCGGGGGCCGAGCGGTCGGTTCCGAACGAGAGCTCGAAGCGGCGCGGGACGAACGTGAGCCGTGACTCCGCCTCGTCGCGCACGAACCGTTCGAGATCGTGCCAGAGACCCTCGCGCAGCTCGGCGGCATCGACGGGGCCGAGCTCGATACGCACTCCCGAACCGAACGCATCGTCGAGGCAGCGCTCGAGAAACCGCAAGGCCGGCTCGAGCGTCTGTTCGCTGACGCGTTCGACGCCGAGCTCCCGCGGAAGGCCCGAGTAGAACGCGTAGAGCGTCTGGTGAGCCACCTTGCCACGCAGCAGAGCATCGGCCTCGGCGTCGATCGTTTTGGGGTCGATCAGGCGGTCGAAGAACCAGGCCGACGAGCAGTCGACGAAGCGCTCGAGCTCGGTTGCACCGAAGACCGTGCGCGCTGCCAGCTGTGCGCGCACCGCCGGGTTGTGCAGCCCCGGCGTGCGCGTGAAGGCCCGCCGCGCCCGCGTCAACCGCCGCGTCGACTCGTTCGCCCGGGCGAGCGCAAGCGCGAGCTCGAGCCCCTCCGGGGCGGAGCACATCCGGGCGAGCGAGCGCAGCCGCTCCCGCTCGGTCGGCGCCGTCTCGATAGGCCAGGTGAGCTCGCGCAGCGTCCGCCGTCGCGTCGCACGCTCGACCTGCTCGGTCGTGAACGACTCACCGACAGCGTGCCAAAACGGGCTCTGCTCCCTCGGCGCACCGTCGTCAGTCACCGCCTCGCGGACGAGATAGAGGCGCCGCACAGCGCGCGTACAGGCCGTGTAGAAGAGATAGCGGTCGCGGCTGACGGGATCGGGACGCTCGAGACGCTCGCCCAGAGCACCGCGACGCAGCTCCTCGAGAAAAGGCGAGCCGCTCCCGCGGCGGGGGAGCGAACCCTCCTCCAGGCCGAGTACGAAGACGGAATCGAATCGCTTCGTCCGTGCGCCGAGCAGATCGACGACCGCGACGCGACCCGGACCGGGTGGCGCCGCGCCCGCGACCTGCAGCCGGGTGAGCGCCCCGAGCACCTCCTCCGGCGCCAGTTCCGTGCCGAACTCCTCGAGCGCCGCAAGCTCGTCGAGCAGCTCCCCAACGGCAGCGAAGCAGCGCAGGTCGAGACGAGCCTGGTCGGTTCGCGGCGGACTCTCGAGCCCGTAGGCAAGGCGCAGCATCGATTCGACCAGACTGCGGGCACTGGCGACCGGCGAACCAGGTGCACGGAGCTCGCGCAGCGCAACGAGGGGCGCCTCGCGTAGCCGCTCGGTCTCCTGCTCGACCCTGCCCGCGTCAACGACCGCCCGGCCGCGGAGACGCCCCTCCGCGAAGTCGACGCTCGCTCGTGCAACACCCGAGTAGGGAGAGCGCAGAAAGGTGTAGAGCTCCCGCCGGCCGCCTTCAGCCCAGGCAAAACGGAGCAACGCGAGCAGCGCTTGGCCGAGCGGGGTCGCACCGAACCGCAGCCAGGCATCGATTCCGTATGGGATCTCAAAGCTCTGGAGCACGCTCTCGAGCGATGCCCGGCGCGCGTCGAGCGCCGGCACGACAAGCGCGATCTCCTCCGCGGGGGTACCGCCGCGCAGCAGCGCGAGCACCTCCTCGGCGACGAGCTCGAGGGTGCCCCGCTCCCCGGCGCCTGCCAGAAAGCGAATCGCACCGCCAATCGCATCGCTCGGCACCGTCGGCTCGAAGAGCGTCCGCTCGAGATGCGCGAGCGCTGGCGCCGAGTAGCGCTGCGACTGCGCCGGGAGCTCCTCGAGACGACCACCGGCGAGCGCCGCGAGCGCCTCGGCGGTGCGCTTCAGCGAAGCGAATGCGACACGTCCGGGCTCGTAGGGCAGCGAGACCTCCACCTCGGCCCGTCCCGCGAGCGCCTCAAGCAGCTGCCACTGGGCCGCGGTCAGATCCTCGAAGCCGTGGACAAAGACGGGCTCGCCGTGCCAGGCAGCGAGCTCATGCGCGATCCGCGCGCTCGCCCGGCCGCGCAGCAGCTCGCGATCCCACAGCTGCAGGCGCTCGAGCTCGACGCGGTAAGACGCATAGAGCTCGCCCAGCTCCCCTGCGACGTCCGCCGGTTCGACGAGCGCCGCCTCGAGCTCGGAGATCGCCCCCAGCAACGCATCGGGGAAACCGCCGAAGCGCGCCGAGCGGGAGAGCGTGCTGCCCCGCCGGCGACACTCGGCGACGGCGCGCCGCGCGATGAGGCTGCGCTGCGCCTCACTGGCGACCGGGCGCCGCTCGGGGTCGGCCGCCGCAATGCGTGCGAAGACAAGGTCGAACGTGCCGATCGAGCCGCCGAGCAGACAACCGCAGCGGCGCAGGAGGTCGCGCTCGGCGCGCTCGACGTCGCCGCGAGCGGGAACGATGAGCACCGGCTCTTCGGCGATCCGCGCGAGAAAGCGCTCGAGCAAAAGCTCGACCTTGCCTGCGTTCGCCGGACCGATCACAAGGCTTAGCCCCACCGCGCCTGCCTCTCTCGAGCGAACTGCCTCTCCACCGCTCTCGCTCCGGGGCGCGACCCGGGCGCTCCACGCCGACACCCCAGGCTTCTACCCGTCCGCGGCTGCGAGGTGCGGCTCGTACGAACGGACATCGTGCCATCGTAGATCGGTGCACGAGCATGGGCCGCCGCACTTCCTCTCCCATACGGGGGCAGCTGAGCCGTGTCGCAACGTGCGTCCGGCAGTGTGAAGCGACGCTCAGTCAGCTGACGGTTCAGCCGCCTCGCCGCCGTGTGAGGCGGCGCGCTCGCGGCGGCCGCGCCACCAGAATCGATGTGCGCAGTAGGCAGCGATCCCGACGACGACGAGCGCGCTGACGGCGTAGAGGCCGTAGCTTGAAACGGCGCTCACGGCGGCCCGCCCGAACTCGTAGGCGACCGTGGCAATCAGGATCGACCAGAGGATCCCTCCGGCGGCGTTGAAGACGGCAAACGTCCGCCAGCGCATGTGGCTGAGACCGGCAAGCCAGGCGGCCGTGATTCGAAAGCCTGCGAAGAAGCGGGCCACGAATACCGCTTTGGGCCCGTGTTTGGCGAAGAAGCGTTCTCCGCGCGGAAGGAGGCGCGGAACCGAGTCGCGCACGACCGGAATCCGCTCGAGCAGCGCGCGGCCGCCAAGCCGGGCGATCCAGTAGCCCGTGTTGTCACCTGTGATCGCGGCGGCTGCGCCAACGGCGATCACCGCCACGAGGCTGAAATGGCCGCTGCCCGCAAGCACCGCGGCGGTCGCAAGTGCCGTCTCGCCCGGAAGCGGCACGCCGCAGCCCTCGATCGCGACGAAGAGAAACAGGAGCGCCAGACCGTAGGTTTCGAGCTCGTGAGTCACGGCCCGAGTGTAGGGCCGCGGCCCCGCGCGGCACGGCTGCTGCCGGAGACGACGCTTTTTCGATAGCGTCCGCGCGCGCATGAGGGTTGGCATTCCACGCGAGACAACGGCAAACGAGAACCGCGTCGGGCTCGTTCCTGACGCGCTCGCACGGCTCGAGGGCTTCACCGTGCGCGTCGAGCGGGGAGCAGGCCTCGCGGCCGGGTACCCCGACGCCGCGTACGCCGAGGCGGGCGCAGAGCTCGTCGACGACGCCTACGTCGAGGTCGACGCGATCGTCAAGGTTGCACCGCCGTCGGCTGCGGAGATCGCGAAGCTGCGGCGGGACGAGTTGCTGATCGCCTTCCTGCAGCCGCTGACCGAGCGGGCTCGTATCGAACAGCTCTCGACGGCAGGTGTGCTCGGCTTTGCGATGGAGTCGATTCCTCGCACGACGCGCGCCCAGTCGATGGATGCGCTGTCCTCGCAGGCGACGGTCTCCGGCTACAAGGCAGTGCTACTGGCTGCCGATCACCTCCCGCGCTTTCTGCCGATGCTGACGACCGCGGCGGGCACGATTGCGCCGGCGCGCGCGCTCGTGCTCGGGGCCGGCGTCGCGGGGCTCCAGGCAATCGCAACGGCACGCAGGCTCGGTGCCGTCGTCTCCGGCTTCGACGTGCGCCCGGCGGTCAAGGAGCAAGTCCAGTCACTCGGCGCGACATTTCTGGATCTTGGCGTCACGGGCGAGGAGACCGAGGGCGGGTACGCACGCGAGCTCACCCCGGAGGAGCAGGCGCACCAGCAGCAAGCGCTCGAGGAGCGGATCCGGGATTTCGACCTCGTGATCACGACCGCTGCGATTCCGGGACGGCCGGCGCCGCGCCTGATTCCGGCTTCGGCAGTGGTCGGCATGCGTCCCGGGTCGGTGATCGTCGATCTCGCCGCCGAGAGCGGCGGCAACTGCGAGCTCACCAAGCCCGGCGAGGTGATCGAGAGCGACGGCGTCACGATCATCGGCCTGCTTAACCTGCCGAGCATGATGCCCGGCCATGCGAGCCAGCTCTACGCGCGCAACGTCAGCGCGCTGTTGCTCCACCTCGCTCCCGGTGGCGAGCTCGCACTCGACTGGGACGACGAGATCACCTCGGGAACCTGCGTGACGCGGAGCGCCCCGGCGTGAGCGCAATCCGATCCGGCCCGCGAGCCCCGCAAAGGAGAGAGCCTTGAGCCACTACGCCCAGCTGGTCGTCGAACTCACGATCCTGGCACTCGCGATCTTCCTCGGCGTCGAGGTGATCTCGAAGGTGCCCGCGCTCCTGCACACGCCGCTGATGTCGGGCACGAATGCGATCCACGGCATCGTGATCGTGGGTGCGCTGTTGATCGCCGGGATCGCCGACCCCGACCTGCTCACCGGCTGGGTCGGATTCATCGCGATGATCCTCGCCGCGGCCAACGTCGTCGGCGGCTTCGTCGTGACCGATCGGATGCTCGAGATGTTCAAGAAGCGCGAGCCGCCACGCCGCGAGAAGAGCGATTCGTGAGGGCACCACGCCCTCAGCGTGCGTGCCCCCCTAGCCGACGTGTGACGGTCGAAGCATGAGCCAGACAACCTCGAATCTGCTCTACCTGATCACGATCATCTGCTTCATCCTGGCGCTGCGCTTCCTCTCCTCGCCGGCGACGGCGCGCCGGGGCAACTGGATCGGCGCGGCCGGGATGGTCGTCGCGATCGCGGTGACGCTCGTCCACCACGGGGAGCACATCGGCTGGCGCATCCTCGTCGGCGGCGCGATTGGCGCCGTCTTCGGTGCAGTCGGCGCCCGCAAGGTGAAGATGACGGCGATGCCGCAGATGGTGGCGCTGTTCAACGGCGTCGGCGGCGGCGCGGCCGCGCTCGTCTCGCTCGCCGAGTTCCATCTCCGTGCACCGGCCCACGGCCGACTGCACGTCGACGTCGCCCTTTCGATCGTGCTCTCCGCGATGATCGGCTCGATCTCGTTCGCGGGCTCACTGGTCGCGTTCGCGAAACTGCAGGAGCTGATCGGAGGGCGGCCGATCACCTACCGGGGACAGCAGTTCGTCAACGGGCTGATCATCCTCGCCGTCGCGACCGCCGGCATCTCGATCGTCGCCGGCTACGAGCACCGTTGGGTGCTCGACGCGCTCCTCGTCGGGGCGCTGATCTTCGGCGTGCTTTTCGTGCTCCCGATCGGCGGCGCAGACATGCCGGTCGTCATCTCGCTGCTCAACGCGTTCACGGGCCTCGCCGCCGCCGCCACCGGGTTCGAGCTGCAGTCGAACGTGTTGATCGTTAGCGGCGCGCTCGTAGGCGCCTCCGGAACGCTGCTTACGCTGCTGATGGGGCGAGCGATGAACCGCTCGATTGGCAACGTACTCTTCGGCGCCTTCGGCCAGGTGAAGGCGGGTGCGGGCAGCATGGCGGTGGAGGGCACCGTTCGCTCGGTCAATCCCGAGGACGTCGCGATCATGCTCTCCTACGCGCAGCGGGTCGTGATCGTGCCCGGTTACGGGATGGCCGTCGCGCAAGCCCAGCATGCGGTGCGCGAACTCGCCGAACTGCTGGAGCAGAAGGGCGTCGAGGTCGAATATGCGATTCATCCGGTCGCCGGCCGCATGCCTGGCCACATGAACGTCCTGCTCGCGGAGGCAAACGTCCCGTACACGGCGCTCAAGGAGATGGACGAGATCAACCCCGAGTTTCCGCAGACCGACGTCGTGCTCGTCATCGGCGCCAACGATGTCGTCAACCCCGCCGCACGGAACGATCCCGGCAGCCCGATCTATGGAATGCCGATCCTGAACGTCGACCAGGCGAAGCAGATCGTCGTCAGTAAGCGCTCGATGGCAACAGGCTTTGCCGGTATCGACAATCCGCTCTTCGTCGATCCGAAGACGGCGATGCTGTTCGGGGACGCGAAGGAATCGGTGCTGAAGCTGGTGGCGCAAGTCAAGGCGCTGTGACCCGGATTCCGGTCTTCGCCGCCGCCGATATCGAGCGAGCGGTGTCTGCCGAGGCCGCGTTGAGCGCCGTGCGAGATGCGTTCGTCGCACACCACCAGGGGGCGTGGACGATGCCGCCGAAGTTGTACGTCACGAACTACCCGGCCGGCGACTTCAGGGCAATGCCGGCGCTGGGGCACGGGCATGCGCTCCTCAAGTGGGTCAGCTCGTTCCCGGCAAACCCTGCCAAGGGGCTGCCGACCGTCAGCGGCGCCGTGCTCCTCTCGAACGCCGAGACAGGCGAACTCGAGGCTGTGCTCGACGCCGCCGCGGTCACGGCACTGCGCACCGGTGCGGCCGCAGTGCTCGCCGCCGAGACGCTCGGGCGCGGCGACGCGGAGACGGCGGCGGTCATCGGCGCAGGCGTCAACGGCGCGGCGGCGGCGCGCATGTTCCTCGCGCATGGCCGGCACGTCTCGCTCTTCGATCTCGACCGTGAGCGTGCCGCTCGCGTCGCCGAGAGGCTCGGCGCCAGCGTCGCCGACTCGCTCGAGGGTGCGCTCGCCGCCGACCTGCTCGTCACGGTCACGCCGGCACGGGAGCCGCTGCTCGGCTACGGGTCGCTGCAGCCGGGCCAGCACGTGAGCCTGATGGGCGCGGACGGTCCGGGAAAGGCCGAGATCGCCCGCGAGGAGCTGGAACGCCGCTCGGTGTGGCCCGCGAGCGACCCCGAGCACCGTTCGGGGGGCCCGGCGGATGCCGGCTCGGCCCGGACGGGGCAGCCGCAGCCGCGCGTCAGACTGTTTTGCGACGACTGGGAGCAAGCTTCCCATTCCGGCGATATCGCCAGGGTCGTCGAGTCGGGGCAGGTCACGCACGAGGACGTCACCGAGCTCGGCGCCGTCCTGGCCGGTGCCCGCCCCGGCCGGCAGGCGTCTGGCGACATCACGATTTTTGACTCGACCGGACTCGCGATCCAGGATCTCGCGATCGCGATCGCGTGCGTCGAAGCCGCACCCGAACTCGACGTCCGCACGTTCGACCTCTGAGGTACCTCGAGGCGTGTGCGTCGCTCGCGAGTGCGAGCCTCGGTTCCGCTCCGATCGTGCAGCTCGCACGCATCGGTAGGCTGGCTCGACGATGCTCGGCGCACGTTGGGCTCGCCGTTCCGCTTTCGTGTGGGGCGCTCGCGGGGCAGGCCTCAGGCACAGGCGTCAGGCCCGTCGTCGTACCGTGCGTGCAGAACGTGGCCGAGGCAACGGCCCTCACTGACCTTCACGTTGTTGACGGGTCGAGCGCGCGCGTGACCAGTGTCCACACGCGCGTCTACCCGGTCGGCGACGTCGTCGCGCAGTCACCGCGATGGGGAACCAGGCTGCAGTTCGGCGACGTCGTGACGATCTTTGTGGACGCGGCGCGGGATGGCGCGGGTCGCTGCTGACACGCTGAGGGCTCAGGACGCTCGCCGCCGGACGCCGTCGACATTCGTCGCTCGACTGCAGCCGTCGGCCGGATGGGCGGCGCCCGGCAAGGCCGCACGGACGCCCTATACGAACATACGTTCTATACTCTTGGAATGCGGCCTGTCTACCGCGAGGAGCCCTGCAAGACGGCGCTGAACCGCGTCAGCGGCATGCCGTTCGCGTGGTCGCTGAACCCGTACATGGGCTGCGTGCACCGATGCAGCTTCTGTTACGTGCGTGCGTTCGAGCAGCGCGCCGACCGCCCGGCGGGACAGGCGTACGGAACCTCGATCCGGATCAAGGTCAACATCTCCGACGTGCTCGCCCGACAGCTTGCGCGCGCGTCCTGGAAGCACGAGGAGATCGTGATTGGAGCCGCAACCGACCCCTACCAGCCCGCCGAGGGCCACTACCGGCTGACTCGACGCTGCATAGAGGTGATCGCGGCCGCTCGGAACCCCTTCGGGCTGATCACGCGCTCCCCGCTTGTCATCCGCGACCTCGACCTGCTCGCGTCGGCCGCAGGCCGCACCGGCGTTTCGGTCACCTTCTCGGTGCCGACGCTCGACGAGCGGGTCTGGCGAACGACCGAGCCGGGAACGTCGCCGCCTCGGCAGCGGCTGCGGGCGCTCTCGCGGCTCGTTGAGGCGGGTGTCCGCTGCGGGGTCGCGATGGCTCCAATCCTGCCCGGGCTCTCCGACCGTCCCGAGCAGCTCACGGCAGTGGTCGCCGCGGCGCGCGAGGCTGGCGCCTGTGGCATCTGGGCGAACGTTCTCTACCTCAAACCCGGGACGCGCGAGCACTTCCTCGAGAGCCTCGCGCAAGAGTGGCCGGACATGCTTTCCGAGTACGAGCGCCTCTACGAGGGGCGCAGCTACCTCGAGCCGCGTCGCGCTGAGCCCGTCCGCGCCGAGGTGGCTGCGCTCGCACGCACGCACGGGATCGCCGACCGGAGGGCGCTCCGGTTGACTCCACCGCCGTCCCCGCGGCAGCTCGTGCTCGAGCTCTGAAACGCCGCTAATGCGTGCCGGGGCCGCCGCAGGCGTCAGGCGGCCGCGTCGCCATGCGCGAGCGCGGGCTCCGCCGGCGCGTAACAGCGCGCTTGGAAGGAGCGGCGATGGATCTCGCTCGGTCCCACTCGGCGGACAACCGCGCTGTGGTGCGGCGTGATGTAGCCGACGTGCGAGCGGAAGCCGTAGGCGGGATAGAGCGCGTCCGCGGTGTGCATGTAGCGGTCGCGGGTGACCTTGGCGACGATCGACGCCGCCGCGACCGCCGCGCTCTTCTGGTCACCGTCGACGACAGCTCGATGTGCGACAGCCGTGGGGCCGAGCTTGAACCCGTCGACGAGACAGACGTCGGCCGGTTGACAGGCCGCAAGTGCCGCCCGCAGCCCGCGCAGGTTGGAGACGTGGAGACCCTCACGGTCGATCACGCCTGGTGGGAAGATATGCACCGAGACGCGCGTCGCACAGGTGATGATCGTGAAAAAGAGCTCTTCACGCAGCTCCTTACCCACCTGCTTGGAGTCGTTGAGCTGCCCGAGCGGGCGCGCGCGGGGGCCGCGGAGCACATCGAGATCGAACAGAACCCCGGCGACGACGAGAGGGCCGGCGAGCGGCCCCCGTCCCGCCTCGTCAGCACCGGCGATCATCCGGCCGCCGAAACTGCGATCGAATGCGAGCAACTTCGAGCCCCGGCGTGCCACCCCGCCGAGGATAGCGCCGCAAGGCGACCGCACCAGACTCGTTGCCGGCGGCGTCCTGCCGCGAGGTGAGTCCTGCTTAGCGCTGGCGCAGCTCGCGGACGCGAGCCTTCTTGCCGATCTTGCCGCGCAAGTAGTAGAGCTTGGCGCGGTTGACGTCGCCGATCGCGCCGACCTCGATCTTGTCGATCTTCGGCGAGTGGAGCGGGAATGTCCGCTCGACTCCGACGCCGAACGACGTCTTCCGCACGGTGAAGGTCTCACGGACCCCGGCGCCCTGGCGCTTGATGCAGATGCCCTCGAAGACCTGGATGCGAGCACGCGTGCCCTCGATCACCTTGAAATGAACGCGCACGCTGTCGCCCGCCTTGAAGCGAGGCACTTCGCGCAGCTGCCTGCGCTCGAGTTCCTGGATGATCGTGCTCATGGAGAAGGTGCCCGCAAACGGGCTCGCCCATGCTAGCAGGGGTCGTGCCCTTTACAGGAGGGCGGTGAGCTTGACAAGCACTGCCTGTACCGAGAGACGGCCGGGCGGCCAGTAGGTCGCGATCACTTTGCCGATCAGATCGTGCCTGGGAACCGTGCCCCAACGCCTCGAATCGCACGATCCGGCCCGGTTGTCTCCCATCATGAAGTACTGCCCCGGCGGGATCTTGACGGCCGGATAGGTGAAGTCGTCGCGGTATACCGGTCTGATGTACGGCTCGTTCAGCTTCTTGCCGTTGATGTAGACGTAGCCGTTCTTCTCTGGACCAGACCTCACCGGGAAGACCGATCAACCGCTTGACGTACACCCCACCCGTGCCGCACGCGGTAAGCGCACGCGGCGGCGAGTTGAAGACGACGATGTCGCCCCGCTGGGGTGACTCGAAGTCGTAACAGAGCCGGCAGGCGAGCACGCGGTCGGAACCGTCGAAGATGCCGCCCGAGGCGAGACAGCCGACGGCGGGTTGCGCGCAGTTGAGCGTCGGCTCCATCGAACTCGACGGGATCCTGTACGGGTTGACGATCCACTGCTTGACGGCGAGCACGATCAAGATCGCTCCGAGAATCGTCACCAGCCAGTCGATCAGGACGCGGAGGCCGTGCGGGAGCCCCTCGGTCAAACGGTCAACGGGATTTTTCACCGTACGTGTTCCCTCCGCCAACGCTCGACACGACCATGGTCACCCGACAGGAGTACGTCGGGCACACGCCAGCCACGGAACTCGGCGGGACGCGTGTACTGGGGATATTCGAGGCTACCAGCAAGCTCGTCCGAAAACGACTCGAGCTCCCCGGAACCCTCGGCGAGCGCGCCGGGTAGCCGCCGAGCGACAGCGTCGAGGACGACCATCGCGGGCAGATCACCGTTCGAGAGCACATACGGACCGATCGAGAGCGCGTCGGTGCAGAGATGCTCGACGACCCGTTCGTCGAAGCCTTCGAAGCGCGCCGAGAGCAACGTGATGTGCTGCGCGGCGGCGAGCTCCTCGACGATCCCCTGAGTGAGCGGACGCCCGGCCGGAGTGAGCGCGATCACGCGCTGGCCGGGAGCGGTGCCGTAGGCGGCCTCGAGTGCCGCGGCAACGACGTCGACGCGCAGCAGCATGCCGCGGCCGCCCCCATAGGGCTCGTCGTCGACCTGTCCGCCGCGCAGCGGCGTCGTATCGCGATACGAGTAGAGACGCAGCTCGAGCTCGCTGCCGAGCACTGTGGCCAGCGGACGTTGCTCGGTGAGCCACGCGAAGGCATGCGGGACGAGCGTGAAGATGTCCAGGCGCACGGCAATCAGGCCGGGTCGGAGAAACCGGCGGCGACGACGATCCGGCCGGCCGGGAGATCGATCTCGCGCACGCAGGCGCCAACGAGCGGCAGGAGCAGCGGACCGTCGAGCTCGAGCGCATCATTCGCAACCCCCGGCACGACGGCCCGGACGTGCCCGAGCACGCGGCCGCTTTCCTCGACGACCTCGAGACCGATCAGCTCGAACGTGTAGTACTCGTCCTCGGCAGTCTCGGGCAGCGCCGCCCGCGGAACTTCGAGCACGCTGCCCCGGGCGACGGGATGGTCAAGACGAACGACGGGTCGCCCGCCGGAGCCTCGGCGCGCAGCCACCACCTCGGCCTCGGCACCCGCGACGAGCAGCCGAGAGCCGACCTTGAACCAGCGAGGGTCGTCGCTCGGCTGCTCCACGAAGAACGAACCGTCGAGTCCGTGCGGACGACCGACGCGCCCGACCACGACCCGCTCGCTACTCAAGCAGCGATCTCGAGCACGACCCGGCGGCCGGCGCCCTGGGCGGCCGCGTTGAGCAGCGTACGCAGGGCACGCACGATGCGGCCGCCGCGGCCGATGACCTGGCCGAGGTCGTCGGGCGCGACGTGCAAGACGAGCAGAAGTGCGCCGCCACGCTCGAGACTCTCGACGCGTACCGCTGCCGGATCATCGACGAGCTCGCGCGCAAGGTACGCCAAGAGCTCGGCCATGCCGGCTAGGAGATGCCTTTGACCTTGATGAGGCGGGCGACAGCCTCGGTTGGTTGTGCGCCCTTCCCGAGCCAGTTCTTGATCTTGTCGTCGTCGAGTTCGATCGTCGAGGGGTGGGTCTGGGGGTTGTAACGGCCGACGATCTCGAGGAACTTCCCGTCACGCGGCGAGCGCGCATCTGCCGCGACGACGCGGTAGATCGGGTTCTTCTTCGAGCCGACCCTGGTGAGTCTGAGTTTGATTGCCATCCCCGAAGGTTACCTTCGCCCGCTGCGCTTGTTCTTCTTCTTGTTCTTGGAGGGCGTGCGCCGCGACATCGGTGTCGCTCCCGGCGCCTTGAGACCGAGACCGGGCGCCTGCAACCCGAGCCCCGGGAGGGAGGGCATCTTGCCCTTTCCCATCTGCTTCATCATCCCTTCCATCATCTTGCGCGC
This sequence comes from uncultured Actinomycetota bacterium, assembly GCA_963828105.1. Lineage (GTDB taxonomy): Bacteria > Actinomycetota > Thermoleophilia > Gaiellales > Gaiellaceae > PALSA-600. The sequence goes on from CAWHDF010000028.1 coordinate 176,608, forward strand.
CTCAAGCAACTGGTTCACGTCCTGGACGCTCGTACCCGAGCCTGCCGCAATCCGCCGACGGCGGTGCCCGTCGATGAGGTGCGGGATGCCACGCTCGCGAGGGGTCATCGAGAGGATGATCGCCTCGACCCGCTTGAGCTTGCTCTCGTCGACGTCGACATCCGCGAGCTGACTCATACCCGGCATCATCTTGAGCACGCCCTGCAGCGGCCCCATCCGGCGCAACATCTTCTGCGCCTGGAGAAAGTCGTCGAAGGTGAACTGACCCTGACGCATCCGCAGCTCCAGGTCAGACTGCTCATCCGCGGAGACTGCCTTCTCGGCGCGCTCGATGAGGCTGAGTACGTCGCCCATGCCGAGAATGCGCGACGCCATCCGCTCCGGATGGAAGACCTCGAGCGTGTCGAGGTGCTCGCCGGTCGAGATGAACATGATCGGGCGACCGGTGACCGACTTGACCGAAAGCGCCGCGCCGCCGCGCGCGTCGCCGTCGAGTTTGGTGAGGATCACGCCGTCGAAGGCGATCCTCTGCTGGAAGGCCACCGCCACCTCGGCCGCCTGCTGGCCGGTCATCGCGTCGAGTACGAGCAACGAGGTGGTCGGCTCGACCGTTTCGGCGACGCGTGCAAGCTCTTCCATCAAAGGTTCGTCGACCTGGAGCCGGCCCGCAGTGTCGACGATCACGGTGTCGAGCCCGTGTTCTCGGGCGCGCTCGAGGCCAACCCGCGCCGCCTCGACGGGGTCGGCCGTCTCGACCCTGAACACCGGAACGTCGATCTGCCTGCCGAGCTGTGCGAGCTGATCGGCGGCAGCCGGGCGCTGGAGGTCGGCGGCGATCAGTCCCGGTTTGCGCCCCTGCTCGAGCAGCAGGAGAGCGAGCTTCGCGGACGCCGTCGTCTTGCCCGAACCTTGCAGACCCGCAAGCAGGATGACGGCCTGGCGCGGCAGCGCGAGCTCGCTCGCGTTCGCTCCCATGAGCTCGGTGAGCTCCTCATGGACGACCTTGACGACCTGCTGCCCCGGGGTGAGGCTCTTGAGCACCTGCTCACCGAGGGCGCGTTCACGAACACGCTCGACGAAGGTTGAGACGACGTTCAGGTTGACGTCGGCATCGAGCAGTGCGAGCCGGATCTCGCGCATCGCACGCGAAATCGACTCCTCATCGAGCTTGCCGCGCTTGCGCAGGTCGCCAAGCGCGCTCCCGAGCCGGTCGGAGAGCGAGTCGAACACAGGCAGCCAGTGTAATCGGCCGTCTGGGCCGTCCGGAGGCGTCAGCCGGAGACGAGTGCGCGGGCGAACTCGAGCGGATCGAACGGACGCAGGTCGTCCAGCCCCTCGCCGACGCCGACGAGCTTGACGGGGAGCCCGAGCTGGGCGGCGATCGCGACCGCGATGCCGCCTTTCGCGGAACCGTCGAGCTTGGTCAACGCGACCCCGGTCACCCCGACCGCCTCCGCGAAGAGCCGCGCCTGCTGTAGGCCATTCTGCCCCGTCGTCGCATCGAGCACGAGCAGCGTCTCGTGCGGAGCGCCGTCAAGCTTGCCGGCGATCACGCGGCGGATCTTCGCAAGCTCATCCATCAGATTTGTCTGCGTGTGCAGGCGACCGGCCGTGTCGACGATGACCACGTCGCCGCCCGCCGCAACGGCGTCGTAGGCGACCGCGGCCGGATCGGAGCCGTGCTCGCCGCCGACAAAACGTGCGCCGGCACGCTGAGCCCACAGCTCGAGCTGCTCCTCTGCCGCGGCACGAAAGGTGTCGGCGGCACCGAGCGTGACCGTCCGCCCGTGCGCTCGCAGCTTCTCGGCGAGCTTGCCGATCGTCGTTGTCTTGCCGGTGCCGTTGACGCCCACGACAAGAATTACGGTCGGCGAGGCCGTAAGAAGGAGCACGGGGGGCGGCCCGAGCAGCGTCGCGATCTCCTGGGCGAGAGCTTCGTTGAGGTCGGTGAGCTCGGGCCGGGCTTCGAGCCGCGCTACGAGCTCCGCCGTTGCGGTTGCACCGACGTCCGCCGCGAGCAGTGCTTCCTCAAGCCGTTCCCAGGAGGCTGCGTCGTTCGGGTCGAAGGCGACCGCCGCGAGCTGCGCGGTCAGCGCGCGACGGGACCGTCCCAATGAGTCGCGCAGACGCGCGGCAAAGCCCCGGCGCACCTCCTCGCTCTCGGTGCTGCCCTCGACGTCACCGAGGAACTCGGCCCAGCTGCGTGCCATACAGGGACCCTAGTCGACGTGGACCGCACACCGACCGCGACGCGCTCCGCACCCTCCTTCGGCGGAGCTCACGCGCTCGCTGCTGCGGCCTGCTCGGGCTCGTGGGGCAGCCGCCGTGAGAGCACCTTCGAGACGCCGTCAGATGCCATCGTGACGCCGTACAGGACGTCTGCAGCCTCCATCGTGCGCTTCTGATGCGTGACGACGATGAACTGTGCCCGACCAGCAAAGCTCCGCAGCAGACTTGTGAAGCGGCCGATGTTCGTATCGTCGAGCGCAGCCTCGACCTCGTCAAGGAGATAGAACGGGCTCGGGCGCGCGAGAAAGAGGCTGAACAGGAAAGCAACCGCACCGAGTGCCTTCTCGCCTCCCGAGAGCAGCGACAGGCGCGTAACCCGCTTGCCCGCGGGACGCAGCTCGACCTCGATGCCGGGCTCTGCGCCCTCCTCCTCGCCGAGCACAAGCCGCAGGCGACCCTCGCCTCCCGGGAACAGCGTGGCGACAACCTCGTGGAAGTGCTTTTCGACTGCAGCGAACGTTTCCGCGAACCGGCGCTCGACGGTCTCCGTCAGCTCCTTGCGCAACTGCTCCAGCTCGGCAAGGCTCCGCTCGAGGTCTGAGCGCTGCGCGCCGAGCTCATCGAGCCGCTCCTTCTCGGCCGCATACTCCTCCTTCGCCAACGGGTTGACGTCGCCGAGCTGCGCCCTACGCCGCAGCAGGCGCTCGTGCTGCTCGGCAAGCTCCGCGGGGTCGCCCTCGGCAGGCTCGACCCCGGCTCGGGCGAGCCGGTTACGCGCCTGAACGCCTTCGGCGTCAATGCGGGCGAGCTCGACCTCGACGGCCGAAAGTCGCCCGAGGGTTTCGGCAAGACCATGCCGGAGCTCTGCCTCCTGCGCACCGAGCCGCCGCAGCACGGCCCCGAGCTCGGCGGTGCGGGCCGCGTCCGCTTCGACGCGCGCGCGTAGGGGTGCCTCAAAGCGCTCCAGCCAATCGGGGAGCGAAGCGAGCATGCGTTCGGAGGCGGTGAGCAGTCGCGCGAGCACGGTCGGATCGACACGGAGCGGCACATGCGGGCGTGCCTCCTCGCGCGCCCGTGCGGCCGCAGCGCTGGCGATAGCCGCGGCCTCGCGCGCCTCGGACGCGCGCTGCTCGAGCGAAGCAGCCTCGGCCGCGAGGGTGTGGCGGCTCGCCTCGAGCTCAAGCAGAACCGCCTCGGCGGTCTCTCCGGCAAACCACAGCTCGCCACGCTGGGGGTCCCAGCCGACGCCCTCGAGCGTTACCGCAGGCACGTCGGAGGCGAGCAGGTGGTCGATGGGCACGACGCGAAGCTCGTCGACGAGCGCGCGCGGATTGCGGTCGACGAGCACGACGAGCGAACCGAGGCCTGCAGCACGGGCGCGCTGGATCAGCGCAAGCGCAGCCTCGGGGCCGTCGCTCAGGAGCGCCGAGGCACGATGGCCGAGCGCAGCCGCAACAGCACGCTCGTGTCCGGGCTCTACCTCGAGCGCCGAGAGCGCCAGCCGTTCACCCTCCGCCGCGAGCGCACGTGCGGCCGGGGGCAACCCCTCGCGCTGTGACAGCGCATGGTCGAGCGTCGCGAGCCGCTCGCGCGCGAGCTTCGCACGCGCCTCGAGATCCTCGTGCTGGCGCGAGGCGTCATCGGCGAGACGAGCAAGTGCCGCCGCACTCGGACGCTCGGGCAGATCGGGTTCGCGAGGCACGGAGGCGGCGCCGAGCTCGCGTCGGAACCGGGTCACAAGCGCAGTCCCTGCCTCGCGGCGGAGGTCGAGCCGCTCGGCGGCTGCGCGCAGGCCGTAGAGGGCGCCCGTCGCCCCTTCCCGCATCCCGGCGGCGTCGGTTAGCTCTTCCTCTGCGGCGACACGCTCCTCGACGAGCAGTGCGAGCTTGCCTTCGAACTCCTGCTGGCGCGCAAGTCCCGCCTCCCGCTGTTCAGCGAGCGCACCGCGCCGCGTCTCGAGCCCGGCGAGCTCGTGGCTCGCGATCGCGGCCTCGGTGCGCGCGAGCTCATGGGCGAGCTTGGCGGCACGCTCCGCGGCCGTCGCCTGGAGCGCGAGTGGCCTGAGACGCTTGCGTACCTCTGCCTCGAGGTCACCGGCGCGCTCGACCTGCTGGGCAACGCGCGCCAGCTTGAGCTCGGCGCGGTGACGGCGAAGCTTGAAACGCCCGAGGCCCGCCGCCTCCTCGATCAGCGAGCGACGCTCCGCGGGCCGTGCGCCGAGCACCGACTCAACGCTGCCCTGCGAGATCACCGAGCGCAACCCGCCGCCGAGACCAACGTCCGAGAGCAGCTCGACCAGGTCGAGCCGACGCACCGGCGAGCGGTTGATCAGGTACTGGCCCTCACCGCCGCGATGGAGACGCCGACAGAGCGAGACCTCGCTGTAGGGCAGATCCGGCCACGCGCCCGAGGCGTTGTCGAAGATGAGCTCGACCTCGCAGAAGTCGACCGGCTTGCGGCCACTCGAACCCGCGAAGAGGACGTCATCGGGCTTTTCGGCACGCAACTCGTGCGGGCTGAGCGAGCCGGTCGCCCAGAGAATCGCGTCGGAGATATTGGACTTGCCCGAGCCGTTCGGGCCGACGACGACGGCGACGCCCGGCTCGAGCTGGACCTCGACGGCGTCGGCAAACGACTTGAAGCCGTGGAGCTTGATCGTTCGGAGATACACGGAACCCAGAGTCTGCCGATCAAGGCGGATAGTGGCGGATTCGCCGGGCGTAACGCGAGCCCGGGCACGGGTTCAGGAGCCGTCGGAGGGAGCCACGTCGCTGTTCTGCAGGTCGAGGAACGCGAGGGCGACCCGGGCCGCCTCCTGCTCTGCGCTCTTCTTCGAGCTCCCTTTGCCCACGCCGGCCTCGTTGCCGCCGATCACGGCCGCCGCCGTGAACGTCCGCTCGTGGGGTGCCCCGTCGGAGTCGAGCAGCACATAGCTGACCCCGAGGCCGCGACGGGCGAGCTCCTCCTGCAGCTCGGTCTTGAAGTCGATCCGATGCGTCAGGGCGTAGTCGATCCGGTCGGCGAACGCGTCGACGATGGCACCCTCGACCGCCTCGAAGCCGTACTCGAGGTACGTCGAGGCGAGTGCCGCCTCGAGTAGCGCCGCGAGGACGTTGCGGTTGTCGGCGAGACGGGTGAGCTCGTCGCTCTGTGGTCTGCGAGCAGCGAGCCGTTCACCGAGTCCGAGCTCGAGTGCGATCAGCGCGCAGCTCGCACGCGATACGACCTGGGAACGAAGCTTCGCGAGCTGCCCCTCGTCGAAGTCCGGGAAGCGGTCATACAGCTGGCGTGCGATCGCGAGCTCGAGCACGGAGTCGCCCAGAAACTCGAGCCGCTCGTACGAGTCTCCGCGCGCCGAGACCCAGCTCGGGTGGGTGAACGTCGTCGCGAGCCGCTCGGGCGGGAGCTTCGCGATGAGCTCGGCGAGTCGCTTACTGGTGGGCTGTGACGTAGTCGACTGCCTGGCCGACCGTCGTGATCTTCTGAGCATCGTCGTCCGAGATCTTGATCCCGAACTGATCCTCGAGCTCCATGATCAACTCGACGAGATCGAGCGAGTCGGCGTCCAGATCCTCCTGGAACGACGCCTCCGGCGTGATCTCGCTCTCTTCAACCCCGAGCTGCTCGGTCAGGACTTCCTTGACGCGCTCGTAGACCTCTTCCTGGGACGCTGCCATGTCACCTCAGTTGCTCGTAGGTACGGATGGAAAGCGCGCCGATCATACACCGTTGACTGCAGGCTTCAGGCGCCTTGAAGCTCAGACGCGGGCTCCGGCTGCCGTTCGCGGGCCGGAAGCCGCTCGCCGAGCCTCTCGACGACACGGTGCTCGGCACCACGCGCAGCGAGCGCAATCGCGTTGCAGATCGCGCGGCGGCTCGAGTTGCCGTGGGCGACGACGGCGAGCCCACGCAGGCCTAGGAGGTATGCGCCGCCATAGGTCTCGGGATCGAGCCGCGCCCTGATCCTGCGCGCGGCGGGACGGATCAGGAGGCCGCCGAGCTTGCCACGCGCGTCCTCGGCGATCTCCGCGCGCAGCAGGTCGAGCAGCTCCTTGATCGTGCCTTCGAGCAACTTGAGGGCAACATTGCCCGTGAACCCGTCGGTCACGACGACGTCGGCGCCACCGCGGAGCAGCTCCCCCGCCTCGATGTTGCCGACGAAACGGATGTGCGGCGTCGCCGCGAGCAGAGCGTGCGCCTCGATCCGAAGCGTGTCGCCCTTCTCGGCCTCGGTGCCGTTGGAGAGCAGGCGCACCGTCGGCTCGGCGACACCGAGAAGCTCCGAGGCGAAGAGAGAGCCCATGACGCCGAACTGGGCGAGGTGCTCGGGCCTCGCCTCGGCGTTGGCGCCACCGTCGATCAGCAGCGACGGCCCGTTACGCGCTGGGATCGGAACGGCGATCGCGGGGCGCAGCACGCCTGGAAGCCGGCGCATGTACACGAGCCCGGCGGCGAGCATCGCACCGGTGTTCCCGGCTGAAACCACGGCATCGGCGCGCCCCTCGGCCACCGCCCGCACCGCACTGACGAGCGAAGAGTCGGGTTTTGCACGGACGGCCTCGGACGGCTTCTCAGCCATATCGATCACAGACGGCGAGACGACCAGCTCGAGTCCACCCGCGTCGAGCCCGGCCGGCCCGAACAGCGTGACCGCGACGCCAGCAGCGGCGGCGTCCACCGCGCCGGCGACGATCTCGCCGGGCGCGCGGTCACCGCCCATCGCGTCGACAGCGACGCGGATCACGTGCTAGCCAGGGAAGCGGAGCGGCTCAACCTCGCGGCCCTTGTACGTGCCGCAGGTCGGGCAAACGCGGTGGGCGAGCTTGGGCGAGTTGCACTGAGGGCAGGTGTTGACGCGCGGCGCATCAAGCGAATGCGTCGCCCGACGGGAGTCCCGCCGTGCCTTCGAGGTCTTTCGTTTTGGAACTGCCATCGAGCGGTCGACACTGTAGCCGAAGATGCCTAGCTCTCGTCGCGGAGCGACTCAAGTGCGGCCCAACGGGGGTCGATCCGCTCCTCGGCGTGTTCGTGGGGATGGTCGTTGAGATTCTCGCCGCAAACCTGGCAGAGCCCTGCGCAGTCGGACCTACAGAGAATCTTGTCGGGGAGTGCGAGCGCGACGCAGTCGCGCGCCCAGGCGGACACGTCGAGCTCGTCGCCGTCGAGATAGGGTGTCGAGAGTTCGTCGTCCTCGGGTGCGGCGGCCTGGTACTCGCGTGCCGCGACCGGAATCTCGATCACCGCGTCACCAAGGCAGCGATGACAGGGCCCGTGCAGGCGCGCGGTGAACGAGAGTGCGAAAAGTGTGCCGGTGAAGGTGCGCGAAACGGCGAACTCGGCGACGATCAGCTCCGGCACGGGCAGGTAGCGTTCTCCGCCGAACTCGAAGGGAGGCAACTCAAGCTCGAGCGCCTCGCGGTGCTCGTCGCCGACGCTCAGCTTGACCTGGCGGACGTTGAAGCTCGTCATCGCTGCAGGGTACCGAGGCCCTCAGGGCTCGAGCGCGCTGATCCGGCACAAGCCGGGCCGTTGCCGCCGGCCGGATGCGCGGCATGGTCACTCGGCACCGAGATCGCGTTCCGGGTCCGCTCCCTCGGGCTCGAGTCGCACACACCACCGGGGAGGCGGTTCTGCCTCCTCACCGGATCGTCGCGACGGCGAGGCGCGACGAGCCGGCCGACGGCGAAACGCTGCGGGCGAGAACGCTGCGGGCTAGTACGAGACTTCGTCGACGTGCATCGCGGCGAGATCTTCCTGCGAGCGATCGTGAAGGCGCTCGCGGCCACGACGTACGGCGGTCAGGAACTTGTCGAGATTGCTCTCAAGCGTCGCCAAGATCCCGTCGGCCCAATCCTCCATCTCGAGTCGCGTCTCGCGGGCCTGCCGACGCGCCTCGTCGATGATCTCCTGGGCCTGGCGCTCGGCCAACTTGACGATCTCGGTCTGTGACGCTTCCCGCACCGCCTGCTCGCGTGCCTCCTGCAGCAACCGGTCCTGCTCGCGCTTGGCCTCGGCGAGCATCTCCTGACGTTCCTTCACGATCCAGCGCGCCTGCTTGATCTCCTCAGGGATCGTCGCGCGCATCTGGTCGAGGATGTCGTAGATCTCCTCGCGATCGATCCGTACCTGGTCGGTGAGGGGAACGGCCTTCGCGTTGTGCACGAGGTCGTCCAGCTTGTCGATGAGCACAAGGACGTCCATACCTTCTCCGAATCCTACTCCTGCTCGGCGAGAGGCGCGCCGCCTCGACCGATCGGGAAGAGCTCCTTGAGGCGGCGGGCGACGAGGGTAGGCACGAGCTCCTCCACATTTCCGCCGAAAGCGGCAATCTCCTTCACGCCGCTCGAAGACACGAAGCTCACCAGGGGGCTCGCCATCACGTACATCGTCTCGATCTCGGGCGCGAGCGTCCGGTTGAGCTGATTCATCTGGAACTCCCACTCGAAGTCCGAGATCACCCGCAACCCTTTGACGATGACCCGCGCCTCCCAGCGGCGGGCGAAATCGACGACGAGTTCCTTGAACACGTCGACCTCGACGTTGCCGAGCGGCGCAAGCGCATCGCGGGCGAGCTCGACCCGCTCGGCCAACGGAAGCAGCGGCTTCTTGTGGCGCGGGTTCCCGACAACACCGACAACGACCCGATCGAAGATCTGGGCGGCGCGTCCGATCACGTCGATATGCCCGTTGGTGACGGGATCGTACGAGCCGGGACAGATCGCGGTGATCAATGCTCGAACAGCGTAAGGCGTGTCGAGCCATAGCGGCGTGAGGTACGTACGTTCAACCCCGCAAGCTCGGGCTCGGCGCGGGCCGCGGTCTGGTAGACGACGAGCCCGTCGGCGGCGAGCAGTCGCCCAAGCTGCGGGGCGAGCGTGGCCGCAACGTCGAGCTCGTAGGGGGGGTCACAGAGGATCAGATCGAAGCGGCGCTGCTCGAGCGCGAGCGCGCGCAGCGCGTCGCGACAGAGCACCGAGCCTGTGAGCTCGAGCTTGGCGAGATTGGCGGTGATCGCCGCGCACGCCGCACGCGAGGAGTCGACAAACAGGCAGTCGGCGGCGCCGCGCGAGAGCGCCTCGAGGCCGAGCCCGCCCGAACCGGCATAGAGGTCGCAGGTGGCGGCGCCGTCGAGCGGACCGATCAGATTGAACGCCGTCTCGCGAATGAAGTCCGAGCTCGGCCGCGTCGCCGTCCCGTGTGGGGCGACGAAGCGGCGCCCCTTGCGGCTGCCGGCGATGATCCTCATCGTCCCGAGCGCATCCCCGCCTCAGGCGAGATTCGACGCGTCCGCACCTTCGAGTACACGGTCAGCTTCGTCATGCCACGGGCCTTCGCGTGTCAGCAGCTCAGCGGCCAGGGTGCGCGCGCGTTCGAGGAGCGCCCGGTCGGCGCGGAGCCGCGCGAAGCGCAGATGCCCGAACCCGGATTGGCGCGTGCCCAGCAGCTGACCCTCGCCGCGCAGCTCGAGATCCCGCTCGGCGAGTTCGAAGCCGTCACTGGTCTCAACGAGAGCCTCCAGCCGCGCCTTGGCTGGCTCGGTGAGCTCGAGCTTGGAGCGGGAGACAAGCAGGCAGTACGACTGTTCAGCTCCTCGGCCGACGCGACCCCGGAGCTGGTGGAGCTGTGCGAGCCCGAACCGGTCGGCCTCCTGAATGATCATGATCGTCGCGTTCGGCACGTCGACCCCGACCTCGATGACCGTGGTCGCGACGAGCACATCGAGCTCGCCCCGACTGAAGGCACGCATCACCTCGCGGCGCTCTGCGGCCTTGAGGCGCCCGTGCAGCAGGCCCACCCGATAGCCGCTCAGTTCAGCCTGCTGCAGCCGTGCGGCCTCCTGCGGCCGCCGCACGGGCGAGCCTCGTCTCCGAGGCCTCGATCAGTGGGCAGACGACGTAGGCCTGGCGCCCGGCGTCGAGATGAACGCGGAGCCGCTCGTAGGCCTCGCTCGAGCGCTCGGCACCGACCCAGCGGGTAATCACCGGCTTACGGCTCGCGGGCGGCTTGGCGATTTCGGTCACCGCAAGGTCGCCGAACACGGTCAGCGCGAGCGTCCGCGGGATCGGCGTCGCCGTCATGTGCAGAATGTGCGGGCGCAGCTCGGAGAGCGCCTCCCGTTGCTGCACCCCGAAGCGGTGCTGCTCATCGACGACGGCGACGGCAAGGTCGGCGAAGCGCACGTCGCGTTGGATCAACGCGTGCGTTCCGACCGCGATATCGGCCCGGCCGCTTTCGATCTCGGTGCGCGAGTTGCGCCGGCCGCTTGTCCCGGTCAGCAGCACCGCCGTCACCCCGAGACGCTCACAGAGCGCCTCGATCGTGAGGAAATGCTGCTCGGCAAGCGTTTCGGTCGGAACCATGAGCGCACCCTGGGCACCCGCCTCGACCGCACGCAGCAGTGCGTAGAGCGCAACGACAGTCTTGCCGGAGCCGACGTCGCCCTGGAGCAAACGGCGCATCGGCACGGCGCGGGCGAGATCGTGGTCGATCTCTCGCAGCGCCTGCTCCTGATGCTCGGTCAGCGTGAAGGGGAGCGCAGCCCGGTAGGCAGCGACGAGCACGCCCGGTGCCGGCAGCGCACGGCCCTGCGGGATGTCCTCGCGCGAGCGCGCAACCGCGAGCTGAAGTGCGACAAGCTCGTCGAAGGCGAGCCGCCGGCGCGCATACTCCGCCTCGGCCGGATCGGTAGGGAAGTGGAGGGCGACGAGGGCGTCGCGACGAATCGGCAAGTCGAGCTCGGCGGGCAGCGGGTCGAGCACGTCGGCGGCGTGGGCGGCGAGGGCGCCGCGGACGAGCTCGCGCAGGCGGGCCGAGCTGATCTGCTCGCTCGCACCGTAGACGGGCGCGTAATCGGCGGTGGAGCGTGCCTCCCCCGTGTCGAACGAGCGAACTTCGAAGCCGCGCGTTCCGAGGCGGCCGCGTAGACGCACCTGTGTTCCCGGGGCGAGCTGGTCGACGAGCCACGGCTGGTTGAAGAAGCTGACCGGGACGGAGCCGGTCGCGTCGGCGACCTGCGCGGTCACGATCGATAGCCGCCGCCGCACCCGCCGAAGACGGATCGCACGCACGGTGCCGGCGATCGCGACCTCGCCAGTCGCGAACAGGTCGGCGATCGCGACTTCCTCGGCCGCCGACTCATAGCGCCGCGGCCGGCGGAAGAGCAGGTCGCCCACGCTCACCAGACCGAGCAGCGCCAGCTTACGCGCGAGCGTCGGCCCGACGGCCGGGAGTGTCGTGAGCGGCAGCGCGAGCCGCTCGGGGCGGCCGAAGCCGCGCGGTCGGCGGCCTCCCCCAGCGCTTGCCAGGCACGAGCCGCTCGCATGGATCGGAACCACGGTGGCCATCGCAGCTCGAGTATAGGACCCGGCGCCGGCGTGCCCGCGCACCCGCTAGCGCGCGTCGTCGAACCAGAAGAGGCCGAGTGCCCCTGGGCCCGCATGCGTGCCGACGACGGCTCCGAGCGAGGTCACGACCTCGATCTCGGCCTTGGGACGCTCGGCGCGTACGAGCGCCTCGAGCTCACGAACGCGCCCCTCCGACGCGGCGTGGGCAAGCCCGATCCGCAGCGTCGGCGAGTCGCTCGTGCCTTGTCGCAGGAGCTCGCCGAACGCGTTGAGCGCCTGCCGGCTACCGCGCACACGCTTGATCGGAACGACCTCTCCGTCCTCGACGGCGAGGATCGGCTTTACCTGCAGGAGCGTCCCGGCGAACGCGGCCGCACGTCCGATCCGCCCACCCCGGGCGAGGTACTCGAGCGTCTCGACGCTGAACAGCAACCCGTGCGCGCCGCGGAAGCGAGCAACCAGCGCGTCGATCTCCTCATCGCTCGTCCCTCGCTCCAGCCGACGCTGGATCGCGAAGCCGAGCATCGTGACCGCGGCCGAGACGGTGCCGGTATCGATGACGCGCACACGCTCGGAGCCGGATGAGCCGGCGAGGGCAGCTGCGGCAGTTTGCGCGCTCGCATAGGTGCCCGACAGCGTCGCCGAGACCTGGAGCGAGAGGATGCGCGCGTACTGCTCCGCCAACTCCTCGTAGACCGCGAGGAAGTCGGCCGGGGTCGGTTGCGAGGTCGTCGGCTGCTCCGCGGCCGCGGCGAGCCGCTCGTAGAACGCCTCGGGGGCGAGCTCGACATGGTCGCGGTAGCTCTCGGCGCCGAAATTGACGTAGAGCGGAACGACCCGCCAGTTGGCGAAGCGCTCGGATGCCTCGGGAAAGTCGGCGGTCGAGTCAAGCACGATCGCGGTGTTTTCGGCGGTCAGCCGCACGCTACCCCGCCCCCGCCGCGTCACGGATTGCCGTGACGATCTCGTCGAGGCTCCTGTCCTTCGTCACCCAGGCAACCGCGCCGGCCTCGATCACGAGTGCGACGTCCTCACTGGTCACCGAGGCCGTAAGACAAACGACGCGGGTGTGCGGTGAGGCTGCACGCACAGCCGCGGTCGTCTCCGCCCCGTTCATTCCGGGCATCCGGTAATCGACGAGCGCGACGTCCGGAGCAAGCCGCGCACACGCCTCGATAGCGTCGGTACCGCCCTCGGCCGAGGCCACGACCTCGATTCCCGCATGAAGCGGCAGGAGCAGCTCGAGCGTCTCTCGAAAGGTCTGGTTGTCCTCGACGATCACGACGCGAACGGTGGCACCCACCGTCTGAGCTTAGACCTCTACTCGGCCGAGAGCAGCAGCGGATAATGGGGCTGGCCGCCTTCGTGCACCTCGAGCTCGAGCTCGGGGTGACGTTCTGCGAGCTCGGCGAGCAGCCCCTCGATCGGCTGCGGCTCCTCGCCGGTCAAGAGCGTCAGGATTCCGCGCGGACGCGTCAGCAAGCGCTCGACGACGGCGCGGGCGACGTCGTGGAAGCTCTCGCCTCCGGCAACCGGATCTCCCTCGGCGAGCCCGAGCCAGCCACCCTTGCGAATCGCGAGTCCGTTCGTCCGCACATCGCGGGCCGCTGTAGTCACCGCACCGGTGGCGACAGCCTCGGCGACGGCCCCCATCGCCACCGCGTTCGCAGCTGCATCGAGGCCTCCATCGAACGCGACCGCCGCAGCGAGCCCGGCCTGCAGTGTCGTCGTCGGCACGACGACGACCGTCTCGAGGGCCTCCTCCGCGGCATGACGCGCGGCGAGCAGGACGTTCCGATCGTTCGGCAGCACGACGACCTCGCCCGCGCCCGTGGCCTCGAGCGCCGCCAGGATCTCGGCCGTCGACGGGTTCATCGTCCGGCCCCCGTCGACGACGAAGGCACCGAGGCTCTCGAACAGCCGACGGTTTCCGCCCCCCGACGCGATCGCGACGAGCGCGCTCGCACTGGCCTCCGCCTCGAACGCGGGCCGGAGTAGACGCTCCTCTCGGGCAATCGTCTGCACATGCATGTCAGCGATCTCAACGCCGCTGATCGCGCCCGACTCGATACCGAGAGACAGCGCACGGCCCGGGTCGTCGGTATGCACGTGCACCTTCACGGCCGACGCGTCACCAACGACGAGCAAAGAGTCACCGAGTCGCTCGAACTTGGCCTCGAGCGCTTCCGGATCGAGCGCCGCGCCTTCGATCACGAAGACCGTGCAGTATCGGTATTGAGAAAACTCCTGGTGGTGAGTCACCGCCGGGCGGGGCGCCAGCGCAATACGAGCCGGCGGCGGCAACGCCTCGCCGGTGTAGGCGCCCACGATCCCGCGCACGATCTCGACGAGCCCGGCAGCGCCCGCGTCGACGACCCCGGCCTCGGTGAGCGCGGGCAGTTGGTCGCGCGTCGCGGCGACGCACGCGTCCCCCCGCGTCAGCAGAGCAGCGAGGTCGCCGCCACGCTCGGCCTCCTCGGCCAACTCGCGGATCGCGGTCAGCATGGTGCCCTCGACCGGGGTGCGCACGGCGCGATAGGCGGCATCACTCGCTGCCCGCAGCGCGCGCGAGAGATCATCCGATGATCCGAGCGTCTCGGCGGCGCCGCGGATGATCTGCGAGAGGATCACGCCCGAGTTGCCGCGGGCGCCCATCAAGGCTGCGCGGGAGACCTGGCGCGCGAGCGCCTCCCGCTCGTCGCTCGTCGACTGTTCGAGCGCATCGACGACCGCGCGGACCGTCAGGGCCAGATTTGTGCCCGTGTCGCCGTCCGGCACCGGGTAGACGTTGAGATCGTCGATCCGGCGCCGCTCGGATTCGATCGCCGCAAGGCCGCCGCGCGCAAGCTCCAGTACCCGCTCGCGCTGACCGCTCACACGGTCACCCGGACGTCCTCGACGACGACCTCGACCGACGCGACAGGGAGCCCGGTCAGCCGCTCGAGCTCGTAGGCGACCCGCGAGCGCACCGCGGCCGCCACCTCGGCCAGATTGAGCCCATACTCGACGACGACGTGAAGCTCAATCGCCATCCCCTCCGCATCGCCGCCAACCGAGATCGCGCCGCGGCGCAGCAGTCGGCCAACCCGTGAGCCGGGCGCGAACGCGACGATCCCGTAGCAGCGTTCCGCCGTCTCGGCAACGATCTCCGCGACAAGGTCACGGGAGATCGTGATCGCACCTTTGGCCGAAACGATCGTCAGATCAGACATGCAAGCCCTTAGACGCGGCTGCGGCGAGCCGGGTTGCGGCTCCGCCCGAGCCTGGCTAGACGGACTTCTGCACGCGCCCGCTCTTCAGGCAGCGGGTGCAGACATATGCCCGGCGAGCGACGCCATCGACGAACGTGCGCACGCGCTGGAGGTTCGGATCGAACCGGCGGTTGGTGGCAACCATCGAGTGCGAGCGGTTGTGTCCGAAACCGGGTTTCTTTCCGCAGAATGCACAGACCTTCGACATGGTCGGCCAGTGTAGCCGAAGTCTGAGGTTCAGCCGGTGCGAGCACTCGCACGCAGGCGTGCGAAGAGGTCGGCCATCTCGAGCGCGGTACGTACGGCGTCGCCGGCTCGCCCCACACGAGCCTCCGCCTGCTCGATCGTTTCGACCGTCAAGACCCCGAAGGCGACCGGCACCCCGGTCTCGATTCCGGCGAGTTGCAGTCCCGAGGCAGCTTCCGCCGCGATGAAGTCGAAATGTGCGGTCTCCCCCCGCACGATCGCCCCCAGCGCGACCACACAGGCGTAACGGCGCGTCTTCGCGAGCGCCATCGCGGCAAGTGGCAGTTCGAATGCACCGGGGACGGGGACGACGGTCACATTCTCCGAGGCGACACCTGCATCCTCGAGGGCGGAGATGGCCGAAGCGAGCATCCGGTTGGTCAGCCCACCGTTGAAGCGGGAGACGACGAGCGCGACGGAGCGTCGGTGCCCGGTTGGGGTTCCCTCGAGCACCGTGTAACCGGCGGGCACCTCGATCTCGCCGCTCACATGGGCGACCGGCTCGCCTTCGGACGGCGCGTCCTCGACGGCCGTCTGGCTTTCGGGCTGCGGCCAGGCGGCAAACGGGTCCTCTCCAGGAGCGGGTGCATCGTCGCTCTCGACCGGGGCGTCCGCGTCGAGAGGCTCGGGCAGGTCGGGACCGCGGAAGATCGAGGTCGCGCCCGGATCGTCCGCGCCGGAAGCAGTGCTCGGCTCGATGGAGCCGGGCTCAGGCAGATCAGGCTGGTCGTCGCTCATCGCTCTCCTTACTCTCCCAATCCGCGCTGCGGAGGTCCTGGTGGTGCAAACGGTGGCCGAGCTTATCCCTTTTCGCGGCCAGATAACGACGGTTCTCGTCGTTCGGCGCGATCTCGATGGCGACCTGCTCGACGACCGTCAGCCCGAAACCGTCGATCCCCGTGAGCTTCTTGGGGTTGTTCGTGAGGATGCGAATCGTCGTCAGCCCGAGGTCGGCCAGAATCTGGTTCCCGATTCCGTAGTCGCGCGCGTCGGCGGGAAAGCCGAGCGCCGTGTTCGCCTCCACGGTGTCGAGCCCGCGTGCCTGCAGCTCGTAGGCGCGGAGCTTGTTCAGAAGACCGATGCCGCGCCCCTCCTGCGCCATGTAGAGCAGAACACCGAGGCCTTCACGTGCAATCTGGTCGAGCGCCTGCCCGAGCTGCTCGCCACAGTCACAGAGGAGGGAGTGGAAAACGTCACCGGTCAGGCACTCCGAGTGGACGCGGACGAGCACGTTCTCTGCGCCCTCGACATCACCGCGAACGAGCGCGACGTGCACCTTCCCGGTGAGCGTCTCGCGAAAGGCGACAGCGGTGAACTCGCCATAGTCGGTCGGTAGGCGCACGGTGGCGCCGCGCTCGACGAGTTTCTCGTGGCGGCGGCGATACTCGACAAGGTCGGCCACCGTGATCATGCGCAGCCCGTGCTGTTCGCAGTAGGGCACGAGGTCGGGAACACGTGCCATCGTCCCGTCGGCGTTCATGATCTCGCAGACGACGCCTGCCGGGTTCAGGCCAGCGAGCCGCGCGAGGTCGACGGCGGCCTCGGTCTGACCGATGCGCTCGAGTACGCCGCCAGGGCGGGCGCGGAGCGGGAACACGTGTCCGGGCTGGACGAGATCCCCGGGCTGGGTGTCAGCAGCGATCGCGACCTGGATCGTGTGGCTCCGGTCGGCGGCCGAGATCCCGGTCGTGACACCCTCGCGGGCTTCGATCGAGACGGTGAAGGCGGTCCGTAGCGGGGCTTCGTTGTGCTCGGTCATGGGCCTGAGCCCGAGCGCGTCCGCGCGCTCGTCAGTCAGGCAGAGACAGATCAGTCCGCGCGCATGCGTCGCCATGAAGTTGATCGTCTCGGGTGTCGCGAACTGGGCGGCGATCACCAGGTCGCCCTCGTTTTCACGATCCGGGTCATCGACGACGACGACAAAGCGTCCCTCGCGGATCTCCTGAATCGCCTCCTCCACCGTTGCGAACGGTGTCGTAATCGCCATCGTTCTAGGCTACCCGGCCTGCATCAGGCGCTGGACGTACTTGGCGAGCACGTCGACCTCGAGATTGACCGGGACGCCGGAGGCGAGTCGTCCGAGCGTCGTTACCGCGAGCGTGTGAGGAATGAGCGCGACCTCGAACCCTTCCGGCGTCAGCGCAGAGACGGTCAGGCTCACGCCGTCGACGGTGACCGACCCCTTCTCGACGACGAAACGCAGCAGCGGTTCGGGCACCGCGAAGACGATGCGTCGCCCGGCTGCACCCCCGTCGACCATTCGTACCCGCGCAACACCGTCGACGTGACCCTGAACGTAGTGGCCGCCCAGCGGCTCCCCTGCGCGCAGCGCCGGCTCGAGGTTGACCGACGCGCCCGCGACAAGGCTCCCGAGGGTGGTGCGGGCCAATGTCTCAGGCACCGCCTCGAACGCGATCGTGCCCGCTTCGACGGCAACGGCGGTAAGACAGCAGCCGTTGACGGAGACCGAGTCGCCAAGCCCCGTCGAGGCGGCGGTAGAGGGTGCCGCGATGACGAGCCGCGCCACGGCCGGGCCCTCGCCGAATGATTCGACGCGGCCAAGCTCGCGCACGATTCCCGTAAACACGCCGGCCTCAGACCGTCGAGCCGACGCGCGGCCGCTGCTCAGGGTGTTTGGACATAGGCCTCGACGAGTGCGTCCTCGCCAACCAGACGCACGTCCAGCTCGCTCAACGCTTGCTCGGATCGTAACCGCGCAAGGAGCTGCGGCCCTTCACCGCCGACGAGGAGGGGTGCAAAGAAGACCATGAGCTTGTCGACGAGCCCTGCCTCGAAGAACGCCGCGGCAAGCGTCGGGCCGCCTTCGAGCAGCAACGACTGGACGCCGTCGGCGCCGAGCGCCTGAAGCTCGTCGACGAGGGGGCCCGAACGGAGCTCGAGCGGCGAGCCCGGGGGAAGCGGGCCGCGCCCGAACGCCAGCCGCCGAGGTTGGCCCCGCGGGAGCTCGACCTCACGCGCGTCGAGACGCGGGTCGTCGGCGCGCACGGTCCCCATCCCGACGGCGACCGCATCGGAGCGCGCGCGCAACTCGTGGACGAGCCGCCGGCTCTGGGTTCCGGAGATGAAACGCCGCCCGGGAATCGCGACCTGCCCGTCGAGGCTCGCGGCGACCTTGTAGGTCACAAACGGGCGACGCTTCGCGACCCAGAGACGCCACGCCTCGTTCTGACGACGAGCCGCGGAGGCGTCGATGAGCTCGACCTCGACACCCGCCGCGCGCAGGAGCTCGATCCCTCCCGCCGCCTCCGGATTCGGGTCTCGGGCACCGACGACGACGCGCGCGATCCCCTCGCGCAGCACCCGATCGGTGCAGGGAGGAGTGGTCCCCTGGTGGGCGCAAGGCTCGAGCGTCACGTGCAGCGTCGCCCCCCGCGCGCGCGGCCCCGCCTGATCGAGGGCGACGACCTCCGCGTGTCTGCCTCCCGCCTCGGTCACACCCTCACCGACGACCTCTCCGTCGCGCACGACAACCGCGCCGACCGTCGGCTTGGGGTACGCGGCACCGTCTGCCGCCGCGGCTAGTTCGAGCGCTCGCGCGAGACTCATCGCTGGGGCAGCCCGGGGGCCGACCGTTGCTGGACGGTCGTGCCTCGAGCGCCTGGCCAGAGCCGCTCGCCTGCGTCGAGACGGGACAGGCCGGGGATCAAGCCGCAGCTCGCATTCGTCCGTGCGATTTTAGAGCGCGCGCATCGCGTCGTGGAGCCTCCCGCCGGAGGATGCACGCACGACGGCCGAGCCTCGTTAGGCTTGGCCTATCAAAGCCCGGTTTCGCCAGGGGGAGGTCGTACGGGTCGCGCATGCATGCGTCCCGATGCTCCTGCCCGCGGAGGAGGGGGTCGTCGAAGAGGTCGCCGGCCCCGACGACGCCGGGACAGGCTGGACTGTCACGGTCCGAATGACTGAGACGGCGGGCAGTCCGACGGTGAGTTCCACAACGCTCGTCTCACTCCCCGAGTCAGCGCTTGAGGCGACCGGACTCATGCTCGATGGGCACGGCCGGCGGGTTCCCCTCGTGCGTAGGGAGGGCGCGGAGCCGGAAGAGTGCAGCGACCGGATCGAGTTGCGCCTCTTCACCGCGGTCACCAACGGAATCGCAGCGGCGCAGGTCGCAGAGGAGATCGAACGAGAGCTGGGGTCGGTGGTCGTCGATGCCGCGCTCACAACTGTCGCAGAGCGTCACTGGTCACACCCGTTCCCGTACGAGTTCGCGATCACGATCGAGCCTCGAGACGACCCGCTCGAGCTGCTCGGGTGGCTCGCCCTCGCCGGTGACGGCGGCTGGCTCGCGAGCCGCGACGACGGCTGGCGCTTCGATCTCTGGTGGAGCAGTGCGGGCGTCCCGGGTGCGGTCTTTCTCGTCGCCGAGGTCCACGGCGCCGAGGTCTCGCTGCTGCCCTGGCGAAGTCCCGTGCGACGCCGCGAAGAAGAGCGCCCACTTCTTGCCGTCCGTCTCCGATCCGGGCTTGACATCCCTGCCGCCGACTGGCTAGACGCGGAGCCGAGCGACGAAGAACCCTGAGGTGCCGTGCCGCGAAGGGGTCGTGAGCAGAAATTCCGACCGCCTCGGATGGGCGAAGGCAGGCCACTCGGACCCGAGCGGCTCGACGGTGAGCCCGGAGGCGTCGACGACGGCCTCGTTCTCGTCGGCATTCAGGGTGCATACCGAATAGACAATCGTCCCGCCGGGGCGCGTTCGGGCCGCGGCAGCCGAAAGCAGCTCACGTTGAAGCTCGGGCAATGGTCGCGCACGCCAGCGCAGGTCCGGCCGCCGCCCGAGCACGCCGAGGCCCGAACAGGGCGCATCGACGAGGGCGCGATCAAAACCTTTCGCGTCGAGCTCGCGCACATCGGCCTCGACGACGGTGACGTTGTCGGCGCCGAGCCGCTCGACATTGGCGGCGAGCTCCCGCGCGCGAGCGGGGTTGATCTCGACCGCGGTGACGGCACCGGCGAGCATCGTCGCCTTACCGCCGGGGGCCGCGCACGCGTCGAGGATGCGCTCGCCCGGCAGGGAACCAAGCGTCAGGGCCGCGAGCTGGGAGCCTCGACTCTGCGGCCAGATCCGGCCCTCGCGGAGCGCCTGTGCGTCAAGCCGCTCGACCCGGTAGGCACCGGGGATGTCGGTCGCCTCACCGGCGGCCCAGTCCGCACGCACGACGAGCTCGCTCGGCTCGTTCTGAGCGCGCATCAGCTCAAGGGCCTGGTCAGCCCCGAAGTCTCGCAGCCAGAGCTCGTAGATCCAGTCCGGATAGGAGAACTTGAGCGGACCGTCAGGCAGCGACTCGACGAGCCCGGGCAGTCCCTCTGCGAGCCGGCGGGCGACGGCGTTCGTAAAACCGGTCGCACGCTCGAGCCCAGCTCGGCGGACGAGCTCGACGGCGTCGTGGGCGACGGCGTGCGCGGGCGCGCCACTCCAGGCGAGCTCGTAGGCCGCGAGTCGCAGCGCGGCAAGCGCGGCGGGGTCGATCTTCGCGACTCGCCGCCGCCCGAGCGTCTCGATCCCGTAGTCGAGCGTGCGCATACGCTGCACGGTTCCGTAGGCGAGCCGCTGCGCCAGCCCTCGATCGCGCTGGTCGAGGCCCTCCACCGCGCTTGCAAGTGCGCGGTCGGCGTAAGCGCCATGCTCGAAGACCCGCCTGATGACCTCATAGGCTGCGCTACGCGCCGGCGCGATCACCGGCGAAGGCCGCGGAGGAACTCGTCGTAGCCCATCGCTGTGCGCCCTTCAGGCTGCACGAGCTCCGGAATGAACGTGCCGTCCTCGAGACGCGCGCGCCAGACGAGCAGCGTCCGCCCCTCGATCGTCGCTCGCGCGCCGATATGCGGAGCGAGGGCACGCACACGTCGCCAGGCGTCGAGTGGGTCGGAGAGGTCGAGCTCACGGTCCGCGGCACGGATTTTCTCGGCGTAGCTCACACCCACCTCGGGCTGCGGGGTGAAGTGAGGCGCGACGAGCACGCGCTCGAGCAGCGCAACCGCGAGCGTGGCGGCGCGCGCGTAGACGTCACCGGCATCGTCGAACGGCCCGATCGGAAACGCCTCCTGGGCCGCAATTGGACCCGCGTCGAGCGCCTCGACCGTTTCATGGATCGTGACCCCGGTCTCGGTGTCCCCAGCCAGAATCGCTCGCTCGACGGGTGCCGCACCGCGCCAGCGTGGCAGTAGCGAGGGGTGCACGTTCAACCAGAGTGTTCGCGCAAGCTCGGTCGGTGGTATCAACAGACCGTAGGCACAGACGACGACCGCGTCGACCGGCGGCTCCGAGAGCACGGGCCGGTCGGGTTGCTCGACGCGAATGCCGAGCTCCCGCGCAGCCTGCGCCGCTACGGGCGGCTCGAGCCGACGCCCGCGCCCACGCGGTGCGTCGGGGCGCGTGAGCAGATAAGCGATCTGGTGTGTGGCGGCGAGCCCTTCGAGCACGGCTGCGCCGAAAGCGGCCGTCGCGGCGACGGCCAGACGCATTAGCGCAGGACGATCACGGGGCGCAGGATGCCGAGCGCCTCCCTGCGGTGCTCCGGGTCGGTGCGATCAATGATCAGCACGCCGTCGAGGTGGTCGAGTTCATGCTGCACGACCCGCGCGGTCAATCCCTCGAGCTCGAAGTGGAGCGGTGCGCCGGTCGGGTCGACGCCTTCGAGTGTCACCTTCGTCGAGCGCTCGACAGGAACGCGAACCCCTTGCAGCGAAAGGCAGCCTTCCTCGTCGCTCTCGGTCTCCGCCGAAACATCGAGCAGACGCGGATTGACGACGGCGTACGTACCCTCGTCGCCCGCCGAGAACACGAACAGCCGCTGTACGACCCCGACCTGCGTCGCCGCCAAACCCACGCCCTGCGCATCGTCCATCAGGGCCATCATGCGCTCGACAAGCTGATGGAGAAAATCGTCGAAGTCGGTCACCTCGCGCGCCTTCATGCGCAGCGCGACGTCGGGGTACTGACGAATCTGCGCGAGCGCTCCGCGGCGGATCCGTTCACGCTCCGCCTCGAGCGCAGCCTCCTGCGCCTCCTCGTCGAGTTCCTGGTCATGGTCATGACCGTGCTCGTGACCGTGCTCGTGCCCGTGGTCGTGCTCGTGCCCGGGGTCGTGCTCGTGCCCGTGGTCGTGCTCGTGGTCGTGCTCGTGGTCGTGGGCTGGCGACACGGGCTGCAGTCTAGACAGGAAACCGCTCGAGGACCCAGGCCGCATCCAGCGGCCGGCGCCGGTAGGGCCGACCTCCCACGGTAACGAAGTCGCGCGAACGCGGATCCATCGCCAGGCGGGCCTCGATCGGGAAGTAGCGGTTGTGGCGATCGATGAGCTCGTTGACGGCGCCGAAGTCCCATGCCTCGGCGACCCTCCGCCAGCCTTCCGGATCGCCGGCGTGCGCCGCGTACGCCTCGGCGAGGCGCGTGACGTGCTCGTCGGTCTCATGTTCGATCGTGCGCAGACGCCGCATGTACGGCAACGGCCCGCCGAGGGCCGCAAAATAACGGTCCGGCTCGGTGCGGAAGTTGGCGATGCGACGGCGGAGCGCACGCCCAACGAGCGGGTTCAGCTCATGGTCGGCGGCAAGCTGCTCGCGCTCCTGCAATGAGGGCGGCGTCACATCGCGGACGCCCCACTCCCCCAGGATCTCCTCGGCAGCTGGACGTCTCATGCCCGCAATTGTGCCCGCGCTAGAGCGACTGCGGATCGACGTCGACAACGGCGCTGAGCCGAGCCTTGCGCATCGCGGGCGCCGCGCCGGCAAGCAGGCGAGCCGCGCGGCCAGCGACGGCACGCGGCCGGTCGGTCTTGATCGTCAGCGCCGCCCGATACGCGCCCCGAAGCCGCAGGAGCGGCGCCGGCCCGAGCAGTTCGACGTCACCGAGCCCGGCCGCGAGCTCGCCTGCTGCTCGTAGAACCGGTTCGAGCACGGGACCCGAGACGACGAGGCGCACGAGATGACGGTCGGGCGGATACCGGAGCGCGCTGCGCCGCTCGAGCTCCTCCTCGAGAAAACGCCGGACGTCGTGGCGCGCAGCGGCCAGGATAGGGCGTGCGTCGGGCTGGAAGGTCTGCACGATCACGCGTCCGGGCGCGTCGCGCCCGCTCCGTCCCGCGAGCTGCGTGATCAGCTGGAAGGTGCGCTCCTCGGCGCGAAAGTCGGGGAGTGCGAGCGAGGTGTCCGCGTCGATCACCGCCGCGAGCTCGACGCCGCTGAAATGGTGGCCTTTAGCGACCATCTGGGTGCCGAGCAACACGACCCGGTCACGCTCCGCGAAGCGCCGCAACGCCTCCGCCGTTCGTTCGGGCGACTGCGCGCTGTCGCCGTCGAGCCGGATCAGCTCGAGTTCGGGAAACGCGCGGCCGAGCTCCGCTTCGAGCCGCTTGGTGCCCGCACCGAGCCGGGCGAGCTCGGCCGAGCCGCAGCTCGGACATGCGGACGGCGCGCGCAAGGCATAGCCGCAGTGGTGGCAGGTGAGGCGACCGTCCTCGTGGAGCACGAGTGCAACGTCGCAGTGCTCGCAGCGGATCGTCGTGCCGCAGGCGCGACAGTGGAGCGCCGGCGCGATTCCGCGGCGGTTGAGCAGCAGGATTGCCTTCGAGCCGCGGTCGCTCACACGCCGGAGCTCGGCCAGCAGAGGCGCGGAGAGCGGGTAGCCAGCCTCGCGCCGCAGGTCGACGATGCGCACGGGCGGAAGCTCGCCGCCGATCCTGCCGCCGAGCTCGAGCCGTTCGAGCGAGGCCCAACTCTCCGGCCGCGGTGTCGCCGAGCCGAACACGGCGACCGCCCCCTCGAGTGACGCCCGTTTGACGGCGACGGTGCGGGCGTCGTAGCGCGGGTCGGCGTCCTGCTTGTAGGAGGCGTCGTGCTCCTCGTCGACGATGACAAGTCCGAGCCTCGGCACCGGCGCAAAGACAGCCGAGCGCGCACCAACGACGATCTTGGCCTCGCCGCTGGCGATCCGTGTTCGCTCGTCGCGCCGCTCGGCATCGGTCAAGCCCGAGTGGAGGATCGCGACGCTGTCGCCGAAGCGCGCGCGCACCCTACCGACCGATTGGGGTGCAAGCGCAATCTCGGGCACGAGCAGGATCGTCGAAAGCTCCTGCTCGAGGGCGACCCGTGCGAGTTGCAGGTAGACCTCCGTCTTCCCCGAGCCGGTAGGCCCGTAGAGCAGGAACGCTCCTCCCGCCGACCTCCGGAGCGAGTCGCCGATCCGCTCAACAGCGGCGCGTTGCTCTGGCTGCAGCTGTGGCGGCTCCCGCTCACCGGGGAAGGAGTGCCGCTCGGAGGGGGGAATCCGCAGGCCGCGGCGGGGGCGAGAACTCCGGCGCGACGAGCGCGAGGGCGCGAGCTGGCGTCGATCCGTAGTAGTCGGCGATCCAGAGCGCGAGGTCGACGAGCTCCGGTGAGACGCTGCCGAGGAGACCGTCGACCGGACTCGCCGCAATCCCGTCAGGCGGGCCCTCCTCCAGGGCCGCGACGATCCCGCGGGCGCTTCGACCAGCGAACCGCATCGCGACAATCGAGCCCTTGGAAATCTCGTCACCGACCTCGTAGCTGAACGGCCGGCTGAGCGAGCGCGTGCTCAGTAGCGGGTAGACCGACGCATACGGCACCGCGCCAGCCTAGTGCTCATCCCTGCTCCTGAGTCCGCGCGGCCTGAAGCCGCCGCCAGGAGAGCGTGCGCGCCATCAGGTACATCGAGGCCCCGCCGACGACGAGATTGAACACGACGACTGCGATGTTCATGCCAACACTGAAGGCGAGGAGGAGCGAAGCTCCGATCCCCTGTCCTCGGAACAGAAACACAATCAGCCCTTGCTTGGTGCCGGCCCCGCCCGGCGTCGCCGGGAAGAGCGTGGCGAGCGAGTCGACGACGAGCGCGAGCAGGGCGTTGTGGAGGCTCGCGTGCACCTTGAACGCGAGCAGGAAGGCGTAGATCGAGGCGACGCGGAGCACCCAGGAAAGCGCCTGGGGCACGAACACGCCGAAGAACAGGGCGCGCGGCTCCCGCATGACAGCGAAGCCGCGCATGATCCGGGCGCGTGAGGCCTCGCCATGCTCGATGTAGGCGATTACGGCGACGATGAGTGCACTCACGAACAGGCCGAGACCGATCGCCGTCTCCCGCTCGTACTTGAGGAAGAAGCCCCAGTCGACCGAGGGTAACCGCGAGTAGACCTCGTGTGTCGGGAGCACGCCGAGCGTGAACGCCCAGACGATCAAGCCGCCGGCGACGAGCGCGTCGAGCAGCGTTTCGGCGACGAGCGTCGGCGCGAGCGTCGCATAGCTCGCGCCCTCGATCCGGTGCTTGATGAGATAGAGCTTGACGACGTCGCCGGCGCGCGCCGGTGCAACCGAGTTGATCCCGACACCCGCGAGATAAGCGCCGAAGACGCTGCGATAGCGGATCGACACACCGGGGTAGGACGCGCGCAGAATCACGCGCCAGGCGACGACACGAAGGCAGAGGCGCAGGAAATAGAGCCCGAGTGCGAGCGCGAGAAACTGCCAACGAACCGAGGCAAGCTCGTCGCCGAAGACGTGCACGGCGTGGAAGAACGCGCCCACGCCCTAAGCGTACGAGCCGGGCACACGCACCGCGCACCCCGCAGGCCGAGGCGCTCACGTCGGGCCCTACAAGCGCGCGGCTAGCATGCTGCACACATGGCGCAAGGCCATTCGATCGACGAATACCTGGAGACGATCTACTTCCTGGCGTTCCCGATCGGGGAGTATCACCCGCAGGACACGACGCATCCGACGCTGTCCTCCCGGGTCGCAGAGATGCTCGGCGTCTCCCGCGCCTCGGCCGGCGAGATGCTCAAGCGGCTGGAGGCCGACGGACTCGTCGAGCGCGGCTCTCGCAAGGAGGCGATTCTGACGCCGACTGGACGTGAACGCGCCGAGCGGGCAGTGCGCAAGCACCGGATCATCGAACGCCTCCTCACCGACTTCATGGGGTACACGGCAGCCGAGGCGCACGTCCATGCCGACGAACTCGGCGATACCTTCAGCGAGGAGATGGTCGAGCGCATCCAGGCGCGGCTCGGCAACCCCGAACGCTGCCCGCACGGCTGGCCGATCGAGACGACGGTAGAGCAGGCCGAGAATCCGGAACTCGAGCCGTTAACGTCCTCGAGCCGGGTGCGCCGGCGACGATCGTCCGGCTTGCCGAGCATGACGGCGAGCTCCTGCACTGGTTCTACGAGCACGGGCTCGTGCCGGGAGCGCAGATCGAGGTCGAGGGAGCCGAGCCCGCGGCCGGGATCCTGCGCGTCCGTTTGAACGGCCTGCCGACGGCCGTGGGCGAGCGCGCCGCGGCCGGGCTGTTCGTGCGTCCCGACTGAGCGCGGTCAATCGCTCGCCGAACCCTCGCGCGCGCGACCGCCGCGGCGACGGCGGCTCAGGCGGTCGCACTGGGGGCTCCGGTCGAGACGCGCGCAGCGACGGATCCACCGCACCTGCGGATCCAGAGGCCCTTCACCGCAAGCGGGCCCGCCTAGACGGCCGTCTTGACGCCCGCGACCTCGGGCATACCGGCAGCCGCACGCAGGAGACCTGCCTTGTCAGTGCGCTCCCAGGTGAAGTCGGGGTCGTCGCGGCCGAAATGGCCGTAGGCGGCTGTCTTGACGTAGATCGGCCGGCGCAGATCGAGGTCACGGAGGATCGCCGCAGGACGCAGGTCGAAGTGCTCCCGCACAAGCACCTCGAGCCGCTCGAGCGGGATCTTCTCCGTCCCGAAGCAGTTGATGTGGATCGAGAACGGGTGTGCGACACCGATCGCATAGGCCACCTGGAGCAGGCAACGGTCGGCAAGACCTGCAGCGACAACGTTCTTGGCGACGTACCGCGCCGCGTAGGCAGCAGAACGATCGACCTTGGTGGGATCCTTGCCGGAGAAGGCGCCGCCGCCGTGTGGAACGGCCCCGCCGTAGGTGTCGACGACAATCTTGCGACCGGTGACACCCGCGTCTCCCATCGGGCCGCCGATCACGAACTTGCCGGTCGGGTTGACGTAGAGGAAGCGCGGATCCGCGAGCCGGGACGGATCGTAGAGCGCGGTCGGCAGCAACGGCTCGAGCACGTGGGCAATCAGGTCGGGCCGGATCTGGGTATCGGTGTCGACCCCCTCGCGGTGCTGGGTCGAGACGACGACGCGCTCGAGCTCAACCGGACGTTCGTGGCCGTGCTCGTCGATCTCGTAGCGGATCGTCACCTGCGTCTTGCCATCGGGCCGAAGGTAAGGCAGTACACCCGACTTGCGCACTTCGGAAAGGCCGCGCGCAACCTTGTGCGCGAGGGTCACCGGCAAGGGCATCAGCTCAGCGGTCTCGTTGCTCGCGTAACCGACCATGAAGCCCTGGTCGCCGGCACCGATGCGGTCGAGCGGGTCCTCGTCACTCGAGTCATGCTGAACCTCGAACGCCTCGTTAACCCCGCGCGCAATATCAGGTGACTGCTCGTCCAGGGCGACGATCACGGCGCAGGTCTCGGCGTCGAACCCGTACTTCGCCCGCGTGTAGCCGATCGCGGTGATCCGCTCGCGCACGAGCCGTGGTATGTCAACGTAGGTGCTCGTCGTGATCTCGCCGGCGACGACGACGAGGCCGGTCGTCACGAGGGTCTCGCACGCGACGCGTCCGACAGGGTCGTCGGCAAGCACAGCGTCGAGCACCGAGTCGGAGATCTGGTCGGCAACCTTGTCGGGGTGACCCTCGGTGACCGACTCAGACGTAACGGAGAAGGAACGGACGGCGATCCCTGAACCCTAGCGTGCGGGCGCGATGGTACCGCCCGGTTCATTCGTCGGTCGGCGCGCGTCCCATCAACCCGGCCGCAAGCTCGGCAAGCGGTCGCCCCTCAAGCACCGAGCACACGCTTTCGGTGATCGGTAGCTCGACCTCTAGCCTGCGTGACAGGTCACGCAGCACGGGAGCGGTCGTCAATCCTTCGACGACCTGTCCGATCCGCGCCACGGCCTCCTCGGGCGTGTGCCCGCGTGCGATCAGCTCGCCGGCACGCCGGTTGCGTCCGCTCGGATGCCAGCAGGTATCGATGAGATCGCCCATCCCGGCAAGCCCGTAGAACGTTTCGGGAGCGGCACCAGCCGCCTCCCCGAGACGTGACATCTCGGCGAGCCCCCGCGTCATCAGCGCGGCCTTCGCGTTGTCGCCGGCGCCGAGGCCGTCACAGGCACCCGCGGCGAGCGCGATGACGTTCTTGGCGGCGGCGCAAAGCTCGACCCCGATCAGGTCGTCGTTGAGATAGACGCGGAAGAGATTCGAGTTGAGCGCCGCCTGCAACATGCGTGCAAAGGCGGCGTCGTCGCTCGCGATCACGGCGGCGCCCGGAAGGCCGGCGACGACCTCCTCGACCATGTTCGGCCCGGAGAGCACCGCGACGGCGCGACCGCGGACAAGGCTCGAGAGGCGTTCCCCGCTCTCGGGGTCGAGCCCCTTGGTCAGGCTGAGCACGGGCGCGTCACCCGGCAGCGTGCGCACGACACCGGCAAAGGCCCGGCTCGGAAGCGCAACCACGATGAGCTCGGCTTCCGCGACTGGCGCCTCCTCGAGGGTTGTCGCAGCGATGCCGCGCAGGTCGACCTGGGTGAGGTAGCGGGGGTTGCGACCGGTGGCGCGAATCGCCGCGGCATCCTCGGCGGTCCGCGTCGCGAGCGTGACGTCGAAGCCACGGTCGGCCAGGAGCCACGAGAAGCCTGTCCCCCATGAGCCCCCGCCGATGACGACGACGTTCACGACCGTCGACGGAAGTCGATCGCCACCGGAATGCCCTGCATCGCGTAGCGCTCGCGGAGTTCGTTCTCGACCCAGTAGGCGTAGTCGCGTGTGACGAGGCTCGTGTCGTTGACCGTGAATCGGAAGCGCGGCGGCCGGCTCGCGACCTGAGCGCCGTAGAGCAGATTGAGCCGCTTGCGGCCCTTCGCCGGCGGCTGGCGGGCCTCTTTGAGTTCGCCCAGGAAGCGGTTGAGTTCGCCTGTCGAGATCCTGCCTGCGTGCTTGTCATACAGCTCGGCGACGCGGTCGAGCAGCCGCGCGATACCCCGCCCCGACTTGGCGGAGGTTGTGATGAACGGCGGCCGCTGCCGCATCCTGTGTTCGAGCTCGGGCCGGACATCCTCGATCGACACCTGCGCCAAGTCCCATTTCGAGAGCACGATCAACGTCGAGCAGTGCGCCTTGCGGGCGATCTCCGCGGCCGCGATGTCTCCCTCGACGATCCCTTCGCTGGCATCGATGAGGACGAGCGCGACATCCGCGCGCTCGGCCGCTTGCAACGCGCGCAGCTCGGAGTAGTACTCGATGCCCTGGCGCGCCCGGCGCTTGCGACGCAACCCCGCCGTGTCGATCAACTGGAAGACGCGTCCGTCGCGCTCGAGCACGGTGTCGATCGAGTCGCGCGTCGTCCCCGGCTTGTCCGAGACGATCGTGCGCTCGCTTCCGATCAACGCGTTGAAGAGCGACGACTTGCCGACGTTGGGTCGTCCGAGAATCGCGACCCGAATTGCGCTGTCGCGCAGCCCCTCCCGGGCTTCACCCGCGTCCTCGAGGCGCGCGACCACGTCGTCGAGCAGGTCACCGGTGCCGTGCCCGTGCATGCCCGAGAGCGGGATCGGGTCGCCGAGTCCGAGCCGGTGAAACTCGAGCGCGGCCGTCTCCTGGGCGGGATCGTCGATCTTGTTGGCGAGCAGCAGCACGGGCTTCCCCGAGACGCGCAGGATCTCCGCAAGCTCGGTGTCGCCGGGCGTGACACCGGCACGCGCGTCGGTCACGAAGAGCACGAGATCCGCTTCGGCGACGGCGGCGCGCGCCTGCCCCGCGATCGAGCGCACGAGCTCGTCGCTGCTCGCGATGTCGACGCCGCCGGTGTCGATGAGCAGGAACTGCTTCCCGGCCCACTCACAGACAAGCTCCTTGCGATCGCGGGTCGTGCCACTCGTCTCGTGGACAACCGCGGCGCGCGAGCCGGTCAGCCTGTTGATCAATGTCGACTTGCCGACGTTGGGGAAACCGACGATCGCCACCGTCCCCAGGAGATCGACGGGCTCCTCGTCCTCGCTGCGCTCTTCAGCGTCAGTGTCGGTGTCAGTCACAACGGTGGTGTCTCCCCGCGAGGCCGACCGCGCGCCTGGATCTCGGCGAGCCAGTCGAAGAGAACGTTGAGGCGGCGTTCGATCTCGAGGCTCGCCTCGCGATAGGCGCGCCCGGAGCCGCGCTCGAACTGGGGGAAGCCGAACGGCTCGCCCACGGCGATCGAGCAGGGTGCGAAGTTGCCTGGCTTCCAGTGCTGGGTGCCGTATACGGCAACCGGGACAACCGGTACGTGCTCCTGGATCGCAACCATGGCCGCGCCGGGCTGAGCGTGCCCGGGCCGCCCGCTCCGCTGCCGCGTCCCTTCGACAAACACGCCGACGGCGCGCCCGTCCGCGGCCGCGCTGCGCATACGCCGCACCGCGTCACGATCCGATTCGCCTCGCTTGACAGCGATAATTCCATGCCATTCGACATACCTCCCAAACCCGGGAACCGCCGCGAGTTCGATCTTCGCAACGTAGTTGATGTTCCGCCTGGACAACGAACCGACGAGCGGCACGTCGACCCAAGCGAGGTGGTTGATCGCAAGTACGCAACCACCCTGCGCGGGAATCCGTTCGAGCCCGTACCCGCGAGCACGGGTCAGGATACGCGTCAGCGGCGCCATCCAGAGCCGGGACGTCCGCCAGGCAAGGTCGCCGTGTGCCATCGGCGCCCTAGACGGCCAGCCGGGCCTGCACGAGGCCCTCGATGCACGCGATGACCTCGTCGATTCCGAGATCGGTCGTGTCGATCGTCGCAGCGTCTTCGGCCGGCTGCATGCGAGCCTGATCCGACTCATCTCGAAGCTTGAGATCGGTGGCGAGCGCGTCGGAGCCGATGCCCGGTCGCTCCGCCTCACGGCGCTGGGCCCGTACAGCAGGGTCGGCAAGGAGGTACACCTTCACCTCCGCCTCCGGTGCGACGACGGTGCCGATGTCGCGACCCTCGACGACGACATCGCCTCCTGCGACGAGTTCGCGCTGGCGCGCCCGCATTACGTCGCGAACCTCGGGGTGGCGGGCGACGACGGGCACCATGCGATCGACGCGCACCTGCCGGATTGCCCCCGTCACGTCCGTGCCGTCGATGAAGACGCGGCCCGCGGCATCGAAGCTGATGGGGTTCGTGCGGGCAAGCTCGCCGAGTGGAGCGCCGTCGCCGAGCGGTAACCCGCGCTGGAGAGCGAGCCAGGTCACGCTGCGGTACATCGCGCCCGTATCCAGGTAGCGGAAACCGAGCCGCGCCGCGAGCCCGCGGGCGACGGTGCTTTTGCCGGCCCCGGCGGGGCCGTCGATGGCGACGATCATCGTTGAATCACCGTGTCCAGGAGGTCGAAGAAGCCGGGGAAGCTTACCGCCACGCATTCGGCGCCCTCGATACGTACGCCCTCGCGCGAGACGGCGCCGGCGATCGCGCCGAGCATCGCGACGCGATGGTCACCGCAAGCGTCGATCGTGCCGCCCCGCGGACGTGAGGGCACGCCACGCACCACGAAGCCGTCGGGTCGGGCCTGGATACGCACCCCGATCGCGCGCAGCGCGCTCGTCACCGTCTCGATGCGGTCGCTCTCCTTGGCCCGGAGCTCCTCCGCCCCGGTCACCTCGGTCGTGCCGTGCGCGAACGCGCCGAGCAGGGCGACGAGCGGCAACTCGTCGACGAGCCGCGGAACCTCGGCCGCCTCGACCTTGGTCGCGACGAGCCGGCGGGCGCCGATCTCGACGTCCCCGATGAGCTCGCCGGCCGAGCGGTGCTTGTTGAAGAGCCCGACGCGAACCCCCATCCGCTCGAGCACATCGAGGATGCCGACACGCAGCGGGTTGAGCCCGACGTCGTGGAGCGTCAGGACTGAACCGGGCAGCAGCGCGGCGAGCACGAGGAAGGGAGCCGCCGAGGAGATGTCGCCCGGCACCGTCACCTCCGGGAGGTGCAGCCGCGCGGCCCGGCGGACAGTCACCGAGCCGGGCCGGCGCGTGATCTCGGCGCCCGCCGCAGCCAGCATCAGCTCGGTGTGGTCACGTGTCGCGGCACGGCTCGCGCACCGTCGTTTCGCCCGACGCGCCGAGACCAGCGAGCAGCACTGCCGATTTGACCTGAGCGCTCGCCACCGGCAGCGTGTAGTCGATCCCCTCGAGTGGACGGCCCTCGATCACGAGCGGCAGACACCCCTCCTGCGAGCTGATCGCCGCTCCCATCCGTTGGAGCGGCTCGACGACGCGGCCCATCGGTCGCCGCGAGAGCGACGCGTCGCCGACGAGCTCGAAGCGTCCGGTCTGGAACGCGAGTATCCCCGAGACGAGTCGCGCGAGCGTGCCGGCATTCGCGCACTCGAGCGGCGCAGCCGGAGCCTGGAGCCCGTGCAAGCCGGCGCCGTGGACGATGACTGTGTCGATGTCCTCGTCCTCGACACCGGCCCCGAGGCCGCGGACGAGCTCGAGGGTCGCCTGCGTGTCGCCCGAGCGCCCGAAGCGTGAGACACGCGTCTCGCCGTCGCTGAGCGCCCCGATCAGCAGCGCGCGGTGCGAGATCGACTTGTCGCCGGGGACGCCGATGTGGCCTTCGACACGCGCGGCCGGCTCAACCCGCATCGAGCACCGCCGAGACGACGACGCGATAACCCTGGCCGGCGAGGAGCTCCGCGGCGCGGCGTGCGGCCTCCGAGCCGGTGATGAGGAGCGTCAGCGTGCCCCCGCGTTCGGGGGAGACATGTTCGAGGCCGAAGTCCTCGATGTTGATCCGCTCCGCCCCGAATGCCTGGGTGATCGCAGCGAACACCCCGGGCTGGTCGGCGACATGAACGCTCACCCGATGGAGCGCGCCCGCGTCGCTGAACGACTCCTCGAGCATCCTGCGGCGGTTACCGGCAGCCTCCGCGATGAAGGCGCCGAGATAGGCCGCATCCCGCTCGACGAGCGCCCGCTCGACCTCCTCGATCCTGCGGCGGAGCTCCGCCAGCTCCGAGCCGACCGCGGAGGCGTTGTCGAGGAGCACATCGGTCCACATCCGCTGGTTCGCGCCCGCGATGCGGGTCATGTCGCGGAGCGAGCCGCCGGCGCTTGCAAGCGGGTCATGGCCGGCAATCCGGCCCTCCCCCGCACGGTTGACGAGCACGTTGGCGAGCACGTGCGGTAGGTGGCTGGTCAGTGCGACGAGCTGGTCGTGTGCGACCGGGTCGATCGCGACCGGAAACGCACCAAGCTCGGCGACGAAGCCGTGGACGCGCCGGTGGCGGGCGGGGTCGGTCACTGCCGTGGGCGTGAGAAACCAGGTTGCCCCCTCAAACAGCGCGGCGGACGCGTACTCCGGGCCGCGTGCCTCGGAACCGGAGATCGGATGACCGCCGACGAAGCGGTCGGAGCCGGCGGCGGCCGCGACGACGCTCGCTTTCGTCGAGCCGACGTCGGTGACGGTCGCCGTCGAATCGGTATGCGCGAGCACCATCGCGACCTCTGAGGCAAGCGCCGAGATCGGCGCCGCGACGACGACGAGTTGCGCCGTCGCGAGCGCGGCGGCCAGCGAGGAAGCAGGCGCGACGGCGCCGCGCCGCCCGGCGATCCCGAGCGCCTCGGGATCAGGGTCCCAGCCGGCGACCTCGAGGCCCTTCGCCGCGGCCGCAAGCCCGACCGAGGCGCCGATCAGGCCGGTGCCGACAATCGCGATGCGCTCGAGCTTCACGCCGCGGGGAACGACGGGCGACGCCGCATCAGTTCGGCGAGGCGGAAGGCGAGGTCGAGCGCTTGCCGCCCGTTCAGACGGGGATCGCAGAGCGTCTCGTAGCGCGCATCGAGATGCTCCTCGGCAAGTTCGTCGGAGCCCCCAAGACACTCGGTGACGTTGTCGCCCGTGTACTCGAGGTGGACGCCCCCGGGCCACACCTGCTCGGCCCGGCACGCAGAGAAGAAGCCCTCGATCTCACGCATGATTGCGTCAAAGTGGCGCGTCTTGCGGCCGCTTGCGGTGCGGAACATGTTGGCGTGCATCGGGTCGCAGGCCCAGACGACGGGGTATCCGGCATCGGCGACCGCGCGCAGTAGCGGCGGCAGGAGCGTCTCGACCTCCCCGGCGCCCATGCGCGCAATCAGCGTCAAGCGGCCCGGAACACGGTCGGGGTCGAGGCGGGCGCAGAGCTCGACCACCTCCTCGGCAGTCACTGTCGGCCCGAGCTTGCAACCAAGCGGGTTGTGGACGCCCGAGAAGAACTCGATGTGCGCGCCGCCGAGCTCCCGCGTTCGCTCTCCGATCCAGAGCATGTGCGCAGAGCAGTCGTACCAGTCGCCCGTGAACGAGTCACGGCGCGTCAGCCCTTCCTCGTAGTCGAGCAGCAGTCCCTCGTGGCTCGTCCAGACATCGACCTGGTGCAGCTGCGGCGTCGCCGCCAGATCGATCCCGCAGGCCGCCATGAAGTCGAGCGCCCGCTCGATCTCCGCAGCGAGTGCCTCGAAGCGTCTGCCCTCCGAGGAGCTCGCGACGAAGTCCTGGTTCCAGGCATGCACCTGGGCAAGGTCGGCGAAGCCGCCCTTGGTGAACGCGCGCACCAGGTTGAGCGTCGCGGCGGAGAAGTGGTAGCCCTCGATCATCCGCTGCGGGTCGGGGACGCGAGCCGCCGCGGTCAGCGCATCGTCGTGGATCATGTGCCCTCGAAACACCGGAAGCTCTCCCGCCGGTCCGGGCTCGAAGGCCTGCGAACGCGGCTTGACGAACTGGCCTGCGATGCGGCCTACCTTGAGCACCGGCAGTGCGGCCCCGTAGGTCAGCACCGCCGCCATTTGCAACAGGATCTTCATCCGCTCGCGGATCGAGACGGCCGAGTACGCGGCGCCGCTCTCGGTCAGCCGCTCGAAGTCGTGGAACGACTCGGCGCAGTCCCCCGCCTGCAGCAGGAACGCCCGTCCAGCGGCGACCTGTGCAAGTGAGGCGCGCACCTGGCGCGCCTCACCCGCGAAAACGAGCGGCGGCAGCGCGTGCAGCCGGCGGCGCACACGCTCGACCTCGGCGGCGTCCGGCCACTCTGGCTGCTGAAGGGCTTGGTGGTCCCGCCAGGATGCGGGGGACCAGGCTGAATCGACGGCGACCACCTTGCAAGTGTAGGGGCGGCGGATAAGCTCGAACCCCTTGCGGATCTTCTCCGGCATCCAGCCCACAGGGGCCAAGCACTTCGGCAACTACTCCGGAGGGCTGCGCCAGTACGTCGCGACCCAGGAGCAGGGGGATGCGTCGTTCTGCATCGTCGACCTGCACTCGATCACCGTCGACTTCGACCCGGCCGATCTGCGCGAGCGAACGCTCGACCTCGCGGCGCTGCTGTTCGCAACCGGGCTCGATCCCGAACGCTCGACCGTCTTCGTGCAGAGCCACGTACCCGCCCACGCCGAGGCCGCCTGGCTACTCGCCGCGGTCACGAGCTACGGACAGCTGGGGCGGATGACCCAGTTCAAGGACAAGGGCGAGCACCAGGAGTTCGTGAGCGCCGGCCTCTTTACCTACCCGATCCTGATGGCGGGCGACATCCTTCTCTACCAAACCGACATCGTTCCGATCGGTGACGACCAGCGCCAGCATCTCGAGCTCGCGCGTGACCTCGCTGAGCGGTTCAACAGCCGGTTCGGTGAGACGTTTACGGTTCCCGCCGGCGTCTATCCCGAGAGCGGCGCGCGGATCATGGATCTGCAGGAACCAACCCGGAAGATGTCGACGACTGGCGGCACGCCTCATGGAACGCTGCTGATGCTCGACCCGCCCGAGTTGCTACGCAAGAAGCTGCGCAGCGCGGTCACCGATTCAGGCGGCGAGGTTCGCCGCGCCGACGACAAGCCGGGGGTCAGCAACCTGGTCGACATCATGACCGTCGCTACCGGGCTCTCGGCGAGCGCAATCGAGTCTCGCTACGCCGGCTCAGGCTACGGCCGCTTCAAGGACGAGCTCGCCGAGGCTGTGATCGAGCTCCTCGTTCCGATTCAGGAGCGCTACGTCGCACTGCGGGACGATCCCGGCGAGCTTGCGCGCATGCTCGCAGTCGGTGCACGCAAGGCGCGCGCGGTCGCCGAACCAACACTCGAGACGATGTATGAGCGTATGGGCTTCGCACGACCGGCACCGCTCGGCGACTGAACCGCACGGCGGGCCCCGGCGGGACGGCGTTCAGCGAGGCGTCTCCGGGCAGGCCGGCCCCAGCGAGGCGCTGTTCAGCGAGGTGGTGTGCCGAGCGCACGTAGGTGGGCGAGCTCGGCGGCGCTGAGCTCCCGCCAGGACCCAGCTTCGAGCCCCTCAAGCGTCAGCCCGGCGTAGGAGCTGCGGTGGAGGCGTGTCACCGTCAGACCAACCGCCTCGAGCATCCGTTTCACTTGGTGCTTGCGGCCCTCGTGGACGACGAGCTCGACCGTTCCCGGACCGAGTCGACGTGCCTGGGCGGGCGCCGTCACACCGTCGTCGAGCTCGACCCCCTCCGCGAGAGCCGCAAGCCGCGCCGCGGTAACCTCGCCTCGAATGTCGGCCCGGTAGACCTTGTCGACCCCGTAACGGGGATGCGCGAGCCGATGGGCGAGTTCGCCGTCGTTTGTGAGCAGCAGGGCGCCTGTCGTGTCGAGATCGAGCCGACCGACCGGCACGACACGACTCGGGTGATCGATGAGCCCGACCACCGTTGGTCGCCCGCCGGGGTCGCGCGCGGTCGTGACGACGCCGGCGGGCTTGTGGAGCAGGACGTAGGCAAGCTTCTGGCGGTCGAGTGGGGCACCGTCAAGCTCGACCGTCGCGCCCGCGGGCACGAAGGTGTTGAGCTCGCCCCGCAC
The DNA here is from genome assembly GCA_963828105.1 of uncultured Actinomycetota bacterium. Taxonomy (GTDB): domain Bacteria; phylum Actinomycetota; class Thermoleophilia; order Gaiellales; family Gaiellaceae; genus PALSA-600. Next base: position 213,549 of record CAWHDF010000028.1, read on the forward strand.
ACCGTCGACACTGACCCGGCCGGCCTTGATCAGCTCGTCGGCTCCGCGCCGCGATGCGACCCCGGCACGGGCGAGCCAGGCGTTTAGCCGCATCCGTGGGGGGGCCTGCCGCTAGGCCCACGATCCGCCCCGTACGAGTGGCCTCGGGCCACTCCCGCTTCGAACTCGTCGCCGTTCACGCGACTCAGTAGAGCAGGGCCGCGAGCCGTTTGCGATAGGCGGTCGCGAGCGGGTGGGTCTGGCCGAGTTCGTTGAAGAGCTCGACCATCACCCGACGAGCCTCGTTTCGCTCGGCAGGGTCGGCTGCGCGCCGGAGCAGAAGCTCGAACGCGGCCTCGTAGTCTCCGCTCTTGAGCGTGGCTGCGAGTTCGTCGTCCGCTGTAAGCGAGTCGGCGACCGGTGGCCGCGTCAACTCATCCAGGAAAAGGTCGACGGCAGGCCGCGAACGCGCACCGACGAACTCGGCGACGACCTCTCCGCGACGAAATGCCTTGACCGCCGGGATTCCCGAGACCTGATAGCGGTCGGCAAGCTGCTTGTCGGTGTCGACGTCGACCTTGACGAGTACAACCTCGCGGTCTGCGACGGCCTGTTCGAGCACCGGCGTCAACGCCTGGCACGGCTTGCACCAGTCTGCGAAGAAGTCGACGACGACCGGTAGCTCGTCGGAACGCTCGAGCACCTCTCGTGCAAATGTCTCCTCGGTCACGTCCATGTGCTCCGCGCTCAAGCCTGCCATACGCGCCCGGGGACGCGCAGCCGCGCCGCCACCGCGAGGCTCGACTTGTACGGCCGCTCAGGCCCCACGACGGTCGGCGACCGTCTCGAGCCGTTCCCGGAAGGCCTGTGCGTCGGCCTCGAGATCATCGATCCTCGGTAGCTCTGCGAGCGAGGTGAGCCCGAAAACCCGCTCGAAGAGCGGGGTCGTGCAGTAGGTAACTGCGCCGAGCGTCGCGTCGCGGCCGTCCTCTGCGAGGAACCCCGCTCGACCAGACCGGTGACGACACCGTCCACGTTGACCCCACGGATGCGAGCGATCTCCGGCCGGCTGCACGGGCCGAGGTACGCCACGATCGCGAGCGTCTCGAGGGCCGCCTGCGTCAGGCCTCGTCCAGCGGGACGGTCGAAGAGACGAGCGCAGGCCTCGGCCGCCTCGCTCGCGGCGCGGAAGGCGTAGCCACTCGCAACCTGCTCGAGCACGATCCCGCTCGTGCCCTCGCAGTAGCGTTCACGAAGAAGCGCGACCGCATCCTCGACACGCGCACTCTCCTCCCCGGCCGCGGCGGCAAGCTCTTCGAGCGGAAGCGGGACCGAGGCGACGACGAGCAGGGCCTCAAGAGTGCGAGTAAGCGGTTCGAGTCCGTCGGGCTCGATCAGGCGCAAGGGGGCGTTCAGCTGAGGCTCCTTTCTTCGGCACCACGGACGATCCGGATCGGTGCGAACGGGTGTGCCTGGGAGACGGTCAGCTCGCGCTGCTTGTGCAGCTCGAGCAGTGCCAGGAACGCGACTGCGACCTCGACGCGCGTGAAGCCTTCCACCTCCTGATCGAAATCGAGTCTGCTACGCCGTCGGAGGAGCGACCGCCAGCGCTCGACGAACTGCGCGACAGGAGGGAACCGTAACGCCATGTGCTCGGTGGAGACGGTCGGCGGCTCGGTCGCGAGCGCCCGCAGCGCCGTCGCGAGCAACTCGGGGTTACGTCCGAGCGTCTCGACCGCGGGCCGATCGGGCTGGAGTGGCGGGCGGCCCGAGCCGGAAGAACCGGTCCTGCGAGGCAGCCAGACGCTCCGAGAGCCAGTCGGCGGCCTCTTTGACCCGACGGTAGATCGCAAGCCGTCGCGCGAGCTCCTCGGCAGCGAGGTCCGGCTCGAGCTCGTCGAGATCGAGCCCATCCTCATCGAACAGCCCGCGCGCCTTGAGCTCGAGCAGCGCCGAGATGAGCACGAGGAACTCGCCGCAGGCATCGAGATCGAGCTGGTCGCGCCCGACGAGATGCGCGACGAACGCGATCACGACCTCCGCGAGGTCGACCTCGGCGAGTGCGAGCTCCTCGCGCAGGACGAGCGTGAGTAGCAGGTCGAAAGGCCCCTCGAAAGCGTCGAGATCGAGTTCGAGATCCCCGACCTGCGTCACCGCTCCCATCGACCGGAGGCTAGCCGCTCTAGCGGACGCGGCCCCGCGGAATCGACATCCTCGGCCCCTGCGGCACCGTGCGCGGCGGCCGCTCGCGCGGGCTGTCGGAGGGGAAATCGCCGCCGTCCGCGCCGCTGCCACCAGACGAAGAACGCGCTCGCCGCGAAGAAGAGGACGGCCGAGACCCAAGCGTTGATCCGCAGCCCGAGGAAGTGATGCGAGGGATCGATCCGCAGCAGTTCCTCGAAGAAGCGGCCGAAACAGTAGTAGGCGACGTAGAGCGCGAACAACGCAGGCGGGCGGAAGCGGTAGCGGCGGGCGAGCCAGATCAGCAGTCCGGCACCGGCCAGGTCCCAGAGCAACTCGTAGAGGAACGTCGGCTGGTAGGCCTTGGCGTTCAGGTACTGGGTGGCAAGCCCCGCTCGATGCGCCAGATCGATCTTGAGGCCCCAAGGCAGTGTCGTCGGCTTGCCATAGAGCTCCTGGTTCCACCAGTTCCCGATCCTGCCAATCCCCTGTGCGACCAGCAGACCGGGCGCCGTCGCATCCATGAACGCTGTAGCGCTCGCGCCGGCGCGGCGTACAACAGTCACGCCAGCGAGCGTTCCGAACAGGATTCCGCCCCAGATTCCGAGTCCGCCCTTCCAGATCTCGAACACGCCCTCCCATTTCGGCCCCGGCACTTCGTTCCAGGAGGTGACGTCGTGGTATGCGCGCGCGCCGATCACCCCGAAGACAACCCCCCAGACCGCAACCTGCACGACGAGGTCGGTATCACCGCCGGCGGCGCGCCAGCGAACGCTCGTCAGCCAGACGCAGAGCAGGATCGCGACGAGCAGCGTGACGCCGTACAGGTGAATCGTGAGCGGACCTAGCCGGATGATGCCGCTCGAGGGGGAGGGGATGTATCCGAGCAGCGCAGCCACCGCCGAGGATTGTGCCGACGCGGCGCCCGCCGTGTCTAGGAAGTGACGCTAGAGGAGGATGCGCGCGGCCACATCGGCAGCGCATCCCTGCTCGATCAGGCGGATCGCGTGGTGAAGGTCGATCTCAGGACGCTCGGCCAGTTCGAGCGCGACCGCCGGGTCATAGCCGGCACGCTCGAGCCGCTCGGCACGCCAGCGAACCACGCGCTGCGTTTCGGTCTCCTGCTCGTGAACGTCTGTCGCCGCCATCTGCTCCTCATCCCCTCTCGCGGTGGATGTCTCTTACTCTCTATTCGTTCTCAACGCACCCGGAGGTTTGCCGATTCCTCCACCGAACGAGGCTTTACCGACATTTAACGCCTCGCCACGGGCAGAATTCGAGCCTGGCTCAGACGAGTGCCGACTCGCCCAACAGCGCCCGCACCTCGGCCAGGAAGTCCGCGTCTGGCTGGACACGGAAACTGGGGGCCGAGCCGAAGCAGCTGCGAACCTTGCGAGGTCACGCAGTCAACCAGCACGGGGCTCTCGCCCGGAAAGTCGCGGAACAGGTCGGCGAGCTCCCGGACGATGCCGGCGCGAGCGCGCGTCGCGTCGATGCGGAGGCGCACCTCCCTGCGCAGCGCGACCGACTCGAATGCCGATACCTCCTGCGCGATCAGCTTCGTCTCGCCCTCCTTGTGGTCGACCCGTCCGCGGACGATCACGATCCGGTCGAGCTGGCAGAGCTCCGACGCGGCCGCGTAGGTCGAGTTGAAGACGACGCAGTCGATGCCGCCGGTGATGTCGTCGAGGCGCAGGAAGACCATCGGCTCTCCCCGCTTGGTCGTCATCTGCTTGATCCCGCTGATGATTCCGCCGACGACGACCGGCTCTCCGTCGCGCCGCCGCTCGAGCTCGGCGATCGTCGCGTCGGTCTTGGCCCGTAGCTCACCGCGGAGAGCCGAGAGCGGGTGCTCGGAGACGTAGAGCCCGAGCGTCTCTTTCTCGAGCTTGAGCAGCTCGGGCTTGTCGAACTCCTCGCTGGCGACAGCCGGGTAGCGCTTGAAGCTCGGCGTATCGGGCTCATCGAGCGCGGCATCGAAGATCGATCCCTGTCCTGCGAGCCTGTCCGCCTGTTGCTTCTGACCGTACGCGAGCGCCTGCTCGAGCACCTTGAGCATGCCCATTCTCGAACCGGGAGCGCCCCACATTTGACGAGCGACTCGAGCGCGCGCTTGTTCACGACCGACGAGTCGACACGCTCGGTGAAGTCCCAGAGCGACTCGAACCCGCCGCCTTCGGCCCGTGCACGGATGATCGTGCGGCAGGCGAGCTCACCGACGCCCTTGACGGCGTTGAGCCCGAAGCGGATCTTGCCTCCCACGACGGCGAAGTCGATCTGGGACTCGTTGACATCGGGCGGCAGCACCTCGATCCCGAGCTCGTGGCAGGCGTTGACGTAGAACGGCACGCGGTCCTTCGTGTTCATGACCGAGCTGATCAGCGCCGCCATGTACTCGCAGGGGTGGTGGGCGCGCAACCAGGCGGTACGGTAGGAAATCAGCGCATAGCAGGCGGCATGTGACTTGTTGAACGAGTAGTCCTGCGCCTTCTGCATGTCCTCCCAGAGTCCCGTCGCGACCCCGGTGTGACGTTGTTGCGGCCGCACACCCCTCGAGGAACTTGTCCTTGAGCGAGGCCATCAAGGCGTGGTTCTTCTTCCCGATCGCTTTGCGGAGATCCTCGGCCTCGAAGAGCGAGAAGCCGGCGAGGTCACGTGCGATCGCCATGTACTGCTCCTGATAGAGGCAGATCCCGAAGGTGCCACCGGTGATCCGCTCGCAGCCGGGGATCGGGGTAGGTGACAGGCTCGGTCCCGTGCTTACGCGCGGCGTAGCGCGGGATGTACTCCATCGGACCCGGCCGGTAGAGGGCGACGAGCGCGATCACATCGTCGAACTGGTTCGGACGCACAAGCCGCAGCGCCTCACGCATCCCGGCGGACTCGAACTGGAAGACGCCCGTGGCCTCACCGCGCGAGAGCATCTCGTAGGTCGAGCTTGTCGTCGAGCGGGATCTTCGGTGATATCGATTCCGCCGATCAGCTCAACGGCCTTGTCGATCACGTCGAGGTTGCGCAGGCCGAGGAAGTCCATCTTGAGCAGTCCGAGGTCGCTGACATCCCCCATCGCGAACTGGGTGACGATCTCCTGTTCGGCGCCCTTCTGCTGGAGCGGCACGACGTTGATCAGCGGCTCAGCCCCGATCACGACGCCAGCGGCGTGGATCGAGTCCGCGCGCGTCAGCCCCTCGAGCGGCACTGCAAGCTCGAGGATCTCCTTGGCGACCGGGTTCGTGTCGACTTCACGGGCAAGCTCGGCGCCGGGCTTGAGACACTCCTTCAGCGTCTGCCCCGGACCTTCGGGGATGAGCTTGGCGATCCGGTCGACGACGCTGTACGGGACCTCGAGCACACGGCCCGCGTCGCGCACAGCGGCTCGAGCCGCCATCGTCGAGAAGGTGATGATCTGCGCCACGCGGTCGCGCCCGTACTTCTCGGTGACGTAGTTGATCACCCGCTCGCGGCCGGGGACCGCGAAGTCGATGTCCATGTCGGGCATCTCCTTGCGGTGGGGGTTGAGGAAGCGCTCGAACATCAGCTCGTGGCGGATCGGGTCGAGATCGGTGATCGCGAGGCAGTAGGCGACCAGGCTGCCGGCGGCCGAGCCGCGGCCGGGGCCGACGCTGACCCCGTCGCTCTTCGCAAAACGGATGAAGTCCCAGACGATCAGGAAGTAGTCGGTGAAGCCCATCTCTCTGATCGTCTTGAGCTCGAAGCGCAGGCGGTCGTTGAGCGCGTCGGTAGCGGCGCCGTAGCGCTTGACGAGGCCGCTGCTCGCACAGCTCCAGGAGATAGTCGAAGGCGTCGCGGCCGTCGGGGACCGGGTAGCGCGGCAGCAGGATCTTGCCGAGCTCGATCTCGACGTTGCAGCGCTCGGCGATCTCGAGGCTGCGCCGTAGCGCGTCGGCGTGCGCCGGGAAGTCGAGCGCCATCTCGAGCGGCGACTTGAAGAAGAAGTGGTCGGTGTCGAACTTCCAGTGGTTCGGGTTCTTGAGCGAGTCGCCCGACTGGATGCAGAGCAGCGCCTCATGGGCCCGCGCGTCCTCGTGGCGGAGGTAGTGGACATCGCCGGTGACGACGGTCGGCAGCCCCGCCGTCGTGGCGAGCTCGTCGAGCTGAGGCAGGATCCGCTCCTGGACCGCGAGGTGCGCGTTCTGGAGCTCGACGTAGACGTTGTCGCGGCCGAAGACCTGCGCGAGCCGGTCGAGTTCGGCGCCCGCGTCGGCCACCCGTCCCTCCTCGAGCGCCTTGCAGACCCTCCCCGAGAGACAGCCCGAAAGCGCGATCACGCCCTCTGAGTGGCGCTCGAGCAGCTGCCAGTCGACGCGGGGCTTGTAGTAGTAGCCCTCCAGGTAGCCGAGGCTCGACAGTTTGATCAGGTTGCGAGTAGCCACGGTTGTCGGCGGCGAGCAGCGTCAGATGCGCGTAGCCCTTCTGCTGGGCGTGACGGTCGTCGGCGACGTAGACCTCACAGCCGACGACCGGTTTGACGCCGGTGCCTTTGGTCGCCTTCATGAGCTGCACGGCGCCAGCCATCGAGCCGTGATCGGTCAGCGAGACGGCCGGCATCTCGAGCTCGGCGGCGCGCGCAACGAGATCCGGGATCCTGCAAGCGCCGTCGAGGATCGAGTACTCGGAGTGAACGTGAAGGTGAACGAACGGGGCTTCAGGCATGCGGAGCGGACAGTGTACGACCGCCCCAGGACCGCACCCCGTCGCGGCACTGTGGCCGTCGCGGACGCCGCAGAATCGCGCAGGTGGACCGCCGAGGAAGCGTCGGTGCGCGCCCCTGGCGACGATCTGGAGCATCGCGTCGACCGCTGTCTCGAGCTCGGCGTCGGTGGTGAAGAAGTGCGGCCCGAGCCGGATTCCGGCCCCGGGCCGGAAGTCGCAGATGATCTCGACGCTCGGCAAGCGCCTTGTGGACGGCCTCGAAGTCTTCGACGTAAACGGTGACCGTCCCGCCGCGCCGGGCTGGCTCCCGGGGCGAGCGCACCTCGAGCCCAGCGGCGTCGGCCAGCTCGATCAACCGCGAGGTCTGGTGGAGGGAGTTCGCACGGATGCGCTCGACCCCAATCTCTTCGATCAGGTCGTACCCCGGGGTGCCCGCGTAGAGCGCCGGGACATTCGGCGTCCCGGTCAGAAAACGGGCGACGCCGTGCGCATAACGAAGGTCGGCCTCGAAGGCGAACGGCTCGGCATGGGCCTGCCAGCCGACGAACGTCGGCGAGAGCTCATCGAGAAGGTCTTGCCTGACATACAGCCAGCCGTTTCCGGGCCCACCGCAGAGCCACTTGACCGAGCCACCAACGGCGAAGTCGACTCCGAGCGCGACAACGTCAAGGGGCACGATGCCCGCGGACTGGTAGCAGTCGAGCACGACGCGCGCACCGACGGCGTGGGCGCGAGCGACGATCGCCTCGACGTCCTGGATCTCACCGAACGGAAGAGCACGTGGGAGATGGGCACGAGCAACGTCCGCTCGTCGATCCGCGCGATGATCTCCTCGGCGTCGGCACAGACAACGACCTCGAGCTCGTGCTGGGCCTGGTAGAGGTAGCGCACGGACGGAAAGTTCTCCGCCTCGTACACGATCCGGTTTCGACCCCCGGGAACGGGGCGAAAGCAGGAGAGGACGATCGCTTCGGCTACCGCCACATTCTGGTGCATCACGGTGGTACCTGCGGGCGCGCCGATGAGCCTGCCGACTTGGTCGCCGACGCTCAGCGGCAGCGTCCACCAACCCTCGCCCCAGGCCCGCACACCCCGAGTCGCCCAGGCATCCGCATACGCGGCGAGACGATCGGCAACTGCTGCCGGCATCGCCCCGAGCGAATGGTTGATCAGATAGGTGGTTTCGGCAAGAATCGGGAAACGGTCGCGGTAGCCGGCGAGTTCCACGGCTCGCAGCCTATGCTCGTTCGAGGCGGCGTGCGTTCTCAGGTTCCTCTCAGAAACCGGACGTATCCTCGGTTCGAGTGCGTCGAGGACTCTATGCGGGACCGCGAAGGTGTATGAGCTCGACGACTGAACGAGACGCCTCACGAGGCTATGGAGCGCGGTTCGGCCAGTAGCGCGCGCCGACAACAGTTCGATGCGCTCGCCGACTCGATGCGAACGCACGCAGTACCAAAGACGACGACGTTTGAGAAGGGGGCGCCTTGATCGAAGCGATCGGCCTAACCAAGAAGTACGGCGAGACACGCGCGGTCGACGACCTGACGTTCACCGTGAAGCCCGGCATCGTCACCGGCTTCCTCGGGCCCAACGGCGCCGGCAAGTCGACGACGATGCGGCTGATCCTCGGACTCGACCGTCCGACTCAGGGTGCGGTCACGGTCAACGGCGAAACCGTATCGAGACCATCCGGCGCCCCTCCACGAGGTAGGCGCGCTGCTCGAAGCGCGTTCGGTTCATACCGGACGCTCTGCCTACAACCACCTGCTCGCGCTCGGCCAGACCCATGGCATTCCCAAGCAGCGTGTCGACGAGTTGATCGAGCGGGTGGGCCTCCAGGACGTGGCACGAAAGCGCGTCGGCGGCTTCTCGCTCGGGATGGGTCAACGGCTCGGTATCGCCGCCGCATTGCTCGCTGATCCCCAGACGATGATCCTCGACGAACCGGTCAACGGCCTCGACCCCGAGGGCATCCAGTGGATCCGCAACCTCCTCAAGCACCTCGCCTCCGAGGGACGAACAGTGTTCGTCTCCTCGCACCTGATGAGCGAGATGGCGTTGACCGCCGAGCATCTGATCGTGGTCGGACGCGGACGCTCTGATCGCCGACCTGAGCGTCGAGGAGTTCCTCCGCCAGCGCCGCGAAGAACTTCGTCCGCGTACGCAGCCCGCAAGCGGAGACACTGCGCGCGGAGATCCCGGGGCCGGATGTGAGCGTCACCGTCGCCGAGGATGGCGCGCTCGAAGTCGCGGGGCTCACCGCCGAGCAGATCGGCGAGGCCGCCGCACGGCATGCGATCGTCCTCCACGAACTGACCCCGGAGCGAGCATCGCTCGAGGAGGCCTTCATGGACGTCACCCGAGACGCTGTCCAGTTCCACGCGGTCGAGACGGACGATCCCCCCGCTCGACAAGGTGCTCGCATGAGCTCCGTCGGCGCTACCCCGACCAGACCGCAGATTCCCGCGTGGGAGGGCAAGCTGCGGGTCACGCAGCTGCGCGTCGTTCTCTCGGAGTGGACGAAGCTGCGCTCGCTTCGCTCGACCGTCTGGTCGATGCTCGTCGCGGTCGTCTTCACGATCGGCCTGCCCGCGCTCTTCGCCGCCGTGATCTCGTCGCGATGGTCACATATGCGGCCCGGCCGAGCAGGCCAGCCGCCACCCGCTCGACATTGCGCTGGCCGGAGTCAACCTCTCCAGCTCGCGATCGGCGTGCTCGGGGTGCTGGTGATCACCGGCGAATACTCGACGGGATGATCCGCTCGACGATCGGTGCGGTGCCCAAGCGGCTGCCGGTGCTGTGGGCAAAGGTCGTCGTCTTCGCGCGGTGACATTCGCGCTGATGCTGCCCTCCGTCTGATCGGGTTCTTCGCGAGCCAGGCGATCGTCGGTCACATCCACCCTCGATATCTCGCTCTCGGCTCCGGGGCGTCGCCCGCGCGTGATCGGCGGCGCCCTCTACCTGACCGTGTTCGGCGTCTTCGCGCTCGGCGCTCGGCGCGATCACGCGCAACACCGCCGCCGGGATCGCGACGCTCGTCGCGATCTTCTTCGTAATCCCACCGATCCTCCAGATCGGGCTGCCGTCGAGCTGGAACAACGAGATCTCCCCCTATCTTCCGAGCAACGCGGGCCGCGACATCTTCGCGCTCACGACCAGCCCGCCCGCCTCTCGCCCTGGGGCGGCTTCGCGCTCTTCGTCGGCTACACCGCGATCGCGATCGCGATAGCCGCGGCGCTCCTCGCTCGACGCGACGCCTGATCCGAGACGAAGAGCATCCGGAGCGCCCTGGCCAGCCCGGCCTGGGCGCTCCGGCGGCGCTCCGTCAGCGCGATGACGGCGCGTGGCCAGGTCTGGCAAGCTCGCAGCGATGATCCACCTGCTCTCACTCGTACTCCTGATCGGCGTGATCGACTCGCTGAACCCGTCTACGGTCGCTCCGGCGCTCTATTCGCCGGTGGCCGCGAGCCGCACCGCGGCCTGCTCGGCTTCGTCAGCGGCGTCTTCGTCGTCAACCTCCTCGGCGGGCTCATCCTCACTGTCGGCCCCGGCCAGGCGATCCTCGCGATCGCACCCCGCCCCGGGCCCGGGGCCTGCTATTGGATCGAGGTTGCACTTGGACTCGCGACGCTCATCCTTGCGGGCGGCCTCTGGCTCGCCCGGAAGCAACTCCATCTGCACGTCAGCGGACGAACCGATCGTGGCCCGCTCACGTCACCGGCGATGAGATGGTGGCCGCGATGGACAAGGTCGGCGTCGATGGCGCGATCTTCATCTCCGCCTTTGGGTTATACCAATACGACGCGAGCTATGCGGTTGAGGTGCAACGGGCGCATTCCGACCGGTTCGCCATCGTCAAGCCGGTCAACCCGGACGATCCGGCGGTGGCGGATGTGATCGCCGACTGGAAGAAGACGCCAGGCACGGTCGGCATCCGCACAGTTGCCCGAAAGACTCTGGGCGCGCAGTCGGATGATCCCGGCCTCGACCGGATCCTGCGCGTGCGGGTGGCCCGTCTCGACTTTCCGGTCAACATCCTGTGTTGGGGCAATCTGGACACCGGCACCGCGCTGATCGACCGCCATCCCGGCACCTGCTTCATCATCGATCATCTGGGCATCGTCCAGCCACACGTCCCGCCCGCGGCGCCACAGCCCTGGTCCGACCTGCCAAAGGTGCTGGAGCTCGCCAAACGCCCGAACGCTGTGATCAAGGTCAGCGGCGCCTGCACGCTGTCGCATCCAGCCGTTTCCGTTCCCGGACATCTGGGACCCGCTGGCGCGCGTGTTCGACGCCGGGGGGTTCGAGCGGCGCCCTGTGGGGAACGGACTGGACGCGCGCCTTCGCCGTCGTCAACTACGAGCAGGCGGTCGAGCCGTTCCTTCGTCACCGACCGGCTGAGCGAGACGAGAGCGAGCGATGCTGATGGGCGGCGCCACCGCCAAGGCATACGGGTGGTCGCCAAAGCGCGGCGGATAAGCTCGCCGAGCGGATGAGGCGGACGCGGCGTCCGGCGCGGCTCGCCCGGTCTGACGTTCGTGCCATCGCTGCGGTACACCCGGCCGCGATTTGCCGCGCCCGGCAATCCTGGATGCGGGCCGCGATTTGCCGCCCTCGACAATCGTGGATAAGGTGGACTGGCCGAATGTCCCTTGGAGGTAAACAATGTTCGTCCGCACGTTGATCGTGACCGTCCTGCTGGCCGCCGCGATTCCGGCGCTGGCGCAAGAGACGGCCAACAAGCCGACCATCGGGTTGGCCCGGATATCAGGAAAGCGATTACGTCGTCGGCAACTACAAATTCGCCAGCGGCGAGACCCTGCCGGAGGTGAAATTGCATTACCGCACGATCGGCACGGCAAAACGGAACGCCGAGGGCCAGGTGGTCAACGCCGTGCTGCTGTTGCAGGGCAATACCGGCACCGGCGCCAACTGGTTTCGCCCGAGCCTGGCCGACGAATTGTTCAAGCCGGGCCAGCCGCTCGACCCGGCGAAATATTACATCATCATGCCCGACGCGCTGGGCCGCGGCGGCTCATCGAAACCGTCCGATGGTCTGAAGGCCGGATTCCCGCATTACCGATATCACGACATGGTCGACCTGGCGCACCGGCTGGTCACGGACGGGCTGAAGGTCGACCATTTGCGGCTGATCATCGGCAGCTCGCTGGGCTGCATGCAGCAATTTCTGTGGGCGGAGTGGTATCCCGATCTGATGGATGGCACGATCGGGATGTCGTGCCAGCCGGTCGAGATCAGCGGCCGCAATTACATGCTGCGCCACGCCGCCGCCGAGCTGATCCGCCACGACCCGGCCTGGCAGATGGCAACTACGACAAGACCCCGACCCTCTACATGTACGCGGCGGCCGGCAACGACCTGACCGAAAGCCCGGTACGCATCCAGGAAGAGGCGCCGACCATGCAGGCGGCCAAGGCGCTCTACGACAGGCGCCTCGCAACGTTGCTGAAAAACGGCGACGCCAACAACACGCTGTACGAAATCGAATTGATCTACGACTACAGCCCCGAGGCCGACCTGCCGAAGATCAAGGCGCATGTGATGCTGATCAACAATGTCGAGGATTTCGCCGACCCGCCGACGCTCGGCACGGTCGAGCGCGCGTTCAAGAAGATCGCGCACGGCACCTACGTGCTGACCCCCTATGGCAAGGCCACGCACGGACATTTCACCCATTACTACGCCGCGGTCTGGAAGCCGTATCTGGTGAAATTCATGGCCGGTCTGCCGCCGGCGCCGCATTGACGGCGGGCGTTACCATGTTCGACGGGACCTCGAACAGCACATACGGCAGGAAGAACATGCCGGCGCCGAAGCCGTAGGCCGCCGCCGACAGCCCGACGTCGCGGTTCATCGTGATCGCGGCGAAGCTCACGTTGACGCGGTCCAGGTAGGCGAGGAAGGCGGCGGTGATCAGCAGCGGCACGAACCGCCTGGCCACTTTGCCGATGACCAGCTTTTCCTCGACCATGTTCGTCCCAGATCATCGGCTATCGCCCCGATCCGCTCGGTTCGTAGCCGGATCGATTTTTATGGAGATCACCCCATGGCATCGCCTTCGATCGAGGACCGCTTCGGTATCAACGACCTGTTGTGGTACACCTGCGCGCTGGATGACGGCGATGCCGAGACCGTGATCGACTGCTTCACCGAGGACGGGACGTTGGTCAGCCCCGCGGTGGGCGAGCACACCGGCCGCGCGGCCATCACCGCCTTCGCCCACCGCTTCGCCCGTTTCCAGGCGGGCGGCTGGCAAGGCTTCGCCACGTCATCTCCAATTTGCGCATGACGGTCGATGGCGACCGCGCCCAGGCGACGTGCTATTTGACGGTGTTTTTGACGAAGGACGGCAAGAGCCGGTTGCTGGCGCCCGGCCGCTATGAGTGCGACTTGCGCAAGGTCGCGGGCGCATGGCGGTTCCAACGCCGCGTGGTCATCCACGACCACGACTACACGCTGGAGGGGATTTGAGCGGCACGCCGACCCGCAAGCTGGTGGTGCTGACCGACGACACCGTGCACGCCGAGGCGGTCGCGCGTCTGCGTGAAACGGGCGACAGCCGCGTCCCGGACAGGGACCCGACGTAGCTGAACCTGACTGAGGCCTGTCGCGACGCCGACGCCATTCTCGCGCGGCTGGGCGTCGTGACCGCCGGCGTCATCGTCGGCGGCGCCGTCGCTGCGCATCATCGCGCGGCATGGCGCCGGCAGCGACGGCGTGGACCTGCCGGCGGCGACCGCGCGCGGTATCGTCGTCACCACCACCGGGCCTGCCAACGCCGGCGCCGTGGCGGAATATACCTTCGCGCTGTTGCTCTGCTGGTTTTCGTCCGCAAGGTGGCCGCGGCGGACGAAAGCATGCGCGACGGACTTGTGGTCGCGGGAGCTCTTTGGTCGGCGGCGGCGCTGGAGGGCCGCACGCTGGGGATCGTCGGTTACGGCGCCGTCGGGACGCGCGTGGCGCGCATCGCCCAAGGATTTGGCATGACCGGACCGGGCGGCGGAGCCTGGGCGGCCGGGGGTGGCGCTCCCCCGTCCGTCGCCATCGCGCCGTTGCGCGAGATGCCCTTGCGCGAGATGCCCTTGCGCGAGATGCCCTTGCGCAAGTATATCTCTCGGCGTGCTTTGGACATCGTATCGTTACACCGAACAATACGCAACCGAACCAGTAGATGCGACA
>CAWHDF010000029.1:0-6478 GCA_963828105.1 uncultured Actinomycetota bacterium
TCGCGGGTTAGCGTCCCAGGGCGTGGTGTACGAGCCGGTTTTGGGTTTTCCCGCCGCTGCTGTGGAGCGCGAGCCGTAGGCGAGTGCGGAGCAGCGGCGGCGGGTCCGGGTGGTAGCTGACCACCGTGTCATCCTCGCGAGGTCCGTCAAAGACTTCGTAGAGGAGGGACACGGTGGTCGAGCACACGATGGACGTTCATGGCTGGTTGCGCAAGCAGCTTGAGGAGACGAGCCCTGATCTGTTGCGGGCGATGGTGAAAGAGATGGCTGAGAGGGTGATGAGCGCGGACGCTGACGCCGTTTGCGGCGCCGGCTGGGGCGAGCGCAGTCTCGAGCGCACCAATCGCCGCAACGGCTACCGGGAGCGGCCGTGGGACACCAGGGTCGGCACGATCGAGCTCGCGGTGCCGAAGCTCAGGGAGGGCAGCTACTTCCCCGATTGGCTGCTGCAGCCGTGCCGCGGGCGGAGCAGGCGTTCGTGTCGGTGATCGCCGACGCGTACCTCGCCGGCGTGTCGACCAGGAGGGTGGAGAAGCTCGTGCAGCAGCTCGGGGTGGAGCGGATGTCGAAGAGCCAGGTCTCGAGGTTTGCCCAGAGCCTCGACCAGGTCGTCGAGGAGTTCCGCACCCGCCCCTTGGACGGGGCTCCCTACCCGTACGTCACGTTGGACGCCTTGGTGGTGAAGTGCCGGGAGGGCGGCCGCACCGTCAACGCCTGCGTCGTCCACGCCGTCGGTGTCAACAAGGACGGCTACCGCGAGTCACTCGGCCTCGACGTCGTGACCAGCGAGGACGGTGCCGCCTGGCTCGCCTATATCCGCGGCCTCGTCGCCCGGGGCCTCACCGGCGTCAAGCTCGTCAGCTCCGATGCGCACTCGGGCCTCGTCGACGCGATCGCCGCCACCCTGCCGGGCGCCTCGTGGCAGCGCTGCCGAACCCACTTCATGCGCAACCTGCTCACCCGCGTCCCCAAGAGCGCCCAGGGGTTCGTCGCGACCATGGTCCGCACGATCTTCGAGCAGCCCGACGCGAAGACCGTCCGGGAACAGCACACCCGGATCGTCCCCAGCTCGAAGAGAAGTTCCCCGACGCCGCGGTCATGCTCGACGAAGCCGGCCCAGACCTGCTCGCGTTCACCGGCTTCCCCAAGGAGCACTGGCGGCAGATCTGGAGCAACAACCCCCTCGAGCGCCTGAACCGCGAGATCCGCCGCCGGACCGACGTCGTCGGCATCTTCCCCGACCGCGCCTCCATCATCAGGCTCGTCGGCGCCGTCCTCGCCGAACAAAACGACGAATGGGCCGTCGCCCGCCGCTACATGAGCGCCGAATCCATCACCAAAGCCCTCACCCCACCGCCCCGGGAGCCCGAGGAGGTGACCGCCATCCCAAAGCCGCATAACGCTCACGCGAGGATGACACGCCAGCCCCTCGTACACCACCTTGACGGACGCGGCCTTTCGGGCGGTGGTGCCGTTGCGCGACAAGACGCTCCCGAATGTGGTGTTGGGGCTCGATCCGGGCGCTGCGCCAGTTCGGTGCCGCTCCGACCTACGCACTGACCGATAACGAGCGCACGGTGTCGATCGACCATGTGTGCGGGATCGCGGTGCGTAACCCGCAGATCGTGTCGGTCGGCCGCCATTACGGCCTGACGGTCGCGACGTGCGTGCCGGCTGATCCGCAGTCGAAGGGCGGGTCGGAGGCGACGGTGCGGATCGCGAAGGCGGATCTGGTGCCGACCGATCACAACCTGCGGGCGGCGTATGGGAGCTTCGCCGAGCTCGAGGCTGCATGCGAGGCGTTCTGCGACAGGGTCAACACGCGGGAGCATCGGGTGACCCGGCGGCCGCCAGTGGTGATGTTGGCCGAGGAGCGCGAGCGGCTGCACCCGCTGCCGAGCGTGCCGCACACGGTCTGTTTCGGCCAGACCAGGAGGGTGGGTTGGCAGTCGACGATCTCGGTCGGCGGCGCGCTCTACTCCGTCCCGTCGGGCTTGGTCGACGAGCGCGTCTGGGCCCGCGTCGAGGGGGCGGAGCTCGTGGTCGTCCACGCCGACGCCGCGGAGGGGCCACGGGAGGTCGCCCGGCACCAGCTGACCACGCCGGGCCGGCCGGCGATCAACGACGCGCACTACCCGCCGCGTCCGGCCGGGGCGCTGGAGCGCATCCCGAGAGCACGTAACGCCGAGGAGAAGGCGTTCCTCGAACTTGGCCCCGAGGCGGAGGCGTGGCTGGTCGCGGCGGCCGCCGCGGGCACCGCCCGGGTGCGGCGCAAGCTCGCCGAGGCGGTCGACCTCTCGAAGCTCCACGGCCAAGCCCAGGTCGCCCAGGCACTCGCGACGTGCACGCAGGCGGGCAGGTTCGGCGAGGGCGACCTCGCCGCGATCCTCACCCATCAACAGCAAGAGCCGGGTACCGGCGGGACGGTGGTCGAGCTGCCCGCCCGCGCCGCGGACGGGCAGACGCTGCAGCGGTCAACAAGCAGCTGGGCGGGGTTCGGACGATGAGCCGCCCTACAGCCACATCCACGCCGCCTGCGACCCGGAGCTGACCGACGAGTACCCCGACGGCAGCTGCTTCCAGCCGATCGACGTCGTCCTCGGAGACGATCCCGGCCGTCCCTTATGGAAGAGCCTCGAGCCGGCCGTGTGCACGATCGACGCCAGACGCGCCCGCGAGTTCGCGTTCGAGCTGCTCATGCTCGCCGAGGTCGCTGAGCGGTGGGAGCACGCCCGAATGACCCTCAAACCACCCGAAGCCCCGCCGCTCCCCGCAGAGCTCGAACGGCTCCTACGCCGCCTACGGCTCCCGTACCTGCGTCATGCCGCCCCCGACGTGCTCGCCACCGCTGCCTCGCAGCGGTGGGAGCCCGCCGAGGTCCTCCGCGTCCTGCTCACAAAGAAGCAGCCGGGCGTGACCACGCCACGATCGAGATCCGCCGCCGAGCCTCACAGCTCCCCGCCGGCAAAACACTCGACGCCTGGGACGAAAACGCGAGCGCGATCCCGAAAGCGACCCAGCAGGCTCTCCGGACGCTCGAGTGGATCAGCCGGGCCGAGAACCTCATCGTGTGCGGCCCCTCCGGCACCGGGAAGAGCCACCTCGTTGAAGCGCTCGGCCACCACGCGATCGACCAAGGAAAGACCGTCGCCTGGCACACCCTCGAAACACTCGCCGGTCTCCTGCGACGACACCGAGCCGACGACAGCACACCCAAAGCGATCGCGAAGCTGATCCGCGCCGACGTGATCGTGATCGACGACGTAGGCCTCCTGCCGATCCCCCCAGACGCCGCCGAAGCGCTCTTCCGCGTCGTCGACGCCGCCTACGAGAAACGCTCGATCGCGCTCACCAGCAACATCCACCCCTCAGGCTTCGACGAGCTCATGCCCAAATCACTCGCCGCAGCCACCGTCGACCGGCTCCTCCACCACGCACACGTCCTCATCACCGACGGCATCGACAGCTACCGACTCAGCCAAGCAACCCACGGCAAAGGAGTGACACCCCTGACCAACTAACCGCCGAACCGCGCGACCCTCACCGGCTCGCCAAGCGCTACGCGCTCGGCTCCCCGACGACGGTCGCGCACCCACCCCAACTGGGGAGAAACATGGCCGCCAGTGGGGAGAAAACATGTCCGCCACCGGAGAGATCCGATGGCCGCCAGTGAGGAGAAACAACCGATGGCCATTGACAGTCCGAAGCCGGGCGAACAGCACAATATCGGTGCCATCGTAGCAATGGTTACGTATCGGTTACCAACCGGGCTCGACGTGAAGATCGTCGACTGACTCTCCCAATGGATGAGGCTCGGGCTTATCGCGTAGTCGCGGTACCGCGTGGTTGGCGAGAACCTCCCCTCACTCTTGTCGAGGGTGAACGCGGAGAGATCTGTCTTCGACTCTTTGAACCGCCCCGGGTTTCATGCAGGCTTTTGGTTTGAGTCTCGGCTTCTGGTCTGAGCTTTCTCGATAACGGTAGTAGGTGGCCTCGTACTCGGCCGGTGGGATGTGTCCGTGTGCTTCGAAGAGGCGGCGGTTGTTGAACCAGTCGACCCATTCGAGCGTGGCGTACTCGAGGTCGTCGAGGCCGCGCCAGGGGCCGCGGTTTCTGACGAGCTCGGCCTTGTAGAGGCCGTTCATCGTCTCGGCGAGGGCATTGTCGTACGAGTCGCCCTTCGACCCGACCGAGTTCACCGCCGCTGTCTCGGCCAGCCGCTCGGTGTAGCGAATTGACAAATATTGGACGCCCCTATCGGAGTGATGGACCAGGTCGTCGAGCTTCTGGCCGGCCTCCGGAGCGCGCCCAGATCGCCTGCTCCAAAGCGTCCAACGCCAGGTCGGAGCGCAGCGACCGCGAGGCCTGCCAGCCGACGATCATGCGGCTGTAGACGTCGGTGATGAACGCGACATAGACGAACCCTGACCAGGTACGGACGTAGGTGAGGTCGGCCACCCACAGCCGGTTCGGAGCCGACGCCTTGAACTTCCGGTCGACGAGGTCACGGGGCCGGTCAGCCTGCGTCACCCGCGACAGTCGTGAACTTCGGCTTGCCCCGCACAACGCCTCGTAGCCCCAGATCCCGCATCAACCTCGCCACCGTGCAACGAGCGACCCGGGTGCCCTCGCGGTTGAGCTGCGCCCAGACCTTGTCGACGCCATAGACCCCGAAGTTCTCCCGATGCACCCGCTCGACCACGGGCCGAAGCTCACCGTCACGCACCGCCCGGGCTGAGAGCGGCCTGGCCTTCGTCGCGTAATAGGTGCGTGGGGCGAACTGCAACACCGTGCAGATCGGCTCGACCCCGAACCGGTGCCTCTCGGCATCGATGAACCTCACGACCTCCTCGTTCGACCGTCGAGCTCGGTCGCGAAGAAAAGCGACGCCGACTTCAAAATCTCGTTCGCACGCTTCAGCTCCCGGTTCTCACGCTCGAGCTCCTTCAGCTTCGCCCGCTCATCCGTCGTCAACCCCGGCCGGCTGCCCTGGTCGACCTCCACCCGCCGCACCCAACTCCTAAGTGCTCTGGCTCGGAAGTTCGCCGACGTATCTCGGTCAGGCTGCTTGGGCGAGGGCCGGGTCGAGGCGTTGGGCGAGGTGGTCGAGGTCGCTGCGGGTGAACTTCCATTGGACGGCGTCGCGATCTCCTCGTAGCGGCGGCCGAAGGAGAGAGGCGTCTGCTCGAGTGTGTCGAGGTCGTCGAAGTTGTTGGGGTGAGCGCCTTCCGTTGGACGATCGAGAAGTAGATCTCGGACTGGTTGAGCCAGGTGGCGTGAACCGGGGTGTGGACGAAGGTCGGTTCGGCCAGGCGCCCTCAAGGCGGCGGATGGAGCGCTTGCCGCGGTGTGCGGAGCCGTTGTCGCATCACGGAACACACGCTGGGCCTTGCTGTAGGGCTCGACGGACATGAACTGCGCGACGAGCGCGTCGAACGGCACGATCCCGTCTGCGGCGCAGCGTCGAAGACGCCGGCGCGGGGCGTCCCAGCCCGGCGAGGTAGCAGAGCGCCCCTTGCGTTCGTACTCGTGCTCCACTCGCTGCATCGCGCCGACGGCGCCCGGGCCGGCAAGCTCGCGTGCAGGCGGCGCCGTCGCCTGGATCGAGGGCTTCTCGTCGCAGCAGACGACGAAGTCGCCCGGCTGCGAGCAGCTCGCCTTGCCAGCGGCCTCCGTAGAAGTCGAGGATCCGCCCGGCCTTGGCGCGGAACTCCGGGTCGCGGGGAAAAATCCACGAGCGGTGTTCCACGGGCTGATCGCGTCCGCCGACAGCCACCGCCAGACCGTCATCCCGAGATCTGCTCGAGATGCCCCGAGCACCGCCTCGGCCGCCAGCTCGCGCTTGACCAGCGTGAGGCGGACCCCGCTTCGGCCGGCAGCTCGCAGGCCAGCCCCATCACCTCGGCGCGCTCCTCAGGGGGAAAATACCGGCGTCCGGCCCGCGGCTGATCCTCCGAGGCCTACCAGGCCCTGGTCGAAGAACCGCTTTCGCCACTGCGACACGACTGCCGCGACACACCGCAACCGCGCTGCGATCTGATCGTTGCGAGGCCTTCCGCGGCCATCAGCACCATCTGAGCCCTCGTCACCTGCCAATACGGCAACGTATACGAGCGGGCCAGCGACTCCAGCACTACACGCTCCTCGTCGCTCAGCTCAATCCGATACGGGCTAACCCTTGGCATCATCGCCCCTTCATGAGAGGACAGGATGCCACACACGCTACGGTCGCGCCCGGACGCTAATACGTCGCCATACTTACATTATCCAGCACTAAGCGTCTCCGGCGTACAACCGATCTTCCCCGCCACTGACGTCATCGCCGCCCACTGCGACCCGTACTCGTGCTGATGCTCCAACAACACCATCCGCACCGCACGCTCACGAACCTCCGGCGCGTACCTCCGCGACTTCCTGCTCGCTGTCATGACTCCATCCTCTCAAGGAGTGGAGCCTGCAACTTTCCCGGAGCGGTTCA
>CAWHDF010000030.1:0-145155 GCA_963828105.1 uncultured Actinomycetota bacterium
ACCTATCCAGGAAACACGGGGGGATATCTCAATTGAGTACGAATCTCGGGTGTTCACCAAATTGCTGGGTGTGGTTGTCGCGTTCGCCCTCGTCACCGGCGTCATCGGTGTTGGCGGCAGCTGACGGGGGCAGACTCCAACCCCGACGTTCGAGGGCGTCTTCACACATGGAGCCGGCCTTCAAAAAAAAAATAAGTAACTTATCTCGCTCGGCCAACGGCGGCATTTATCTTATCGTCACTTTGGTGCTGGCTCTGTAAATCTGGCGAAGGCAACAGAAACCCCCGATTACGCCGTGAACGGCGCCTGCAACCTCCTTCGGGTATCGTGCTGTTTGCCTCGGCCGACGAAGCCAACGTCGACAGCATACTGAGGGCTGGGCCGAGGCGGTCAACGCGGGTGTGTGTCGGATAAGATGTTAGGTCAGTGCATCGACGCGAACTCGACGGCGCCGACGCCGTATTTGTCCGCGAACGGCGGCAATAACAACGGCAACCTAATGTTTGGGTATTGGCTCGACGCGCGCGCAGTACACGACTGGGCGTCTCGTGATCTTTTGGCGCAGAACGGGAGGTAAGACGCTTGCTCCAGCAGAAGGGGCCTCGACATGTGCCGGGCACCGGTAAGCGGCGATTTCGCCGAGAGTGGCGCGACTGAGGCGCCCTACACGATGGCGGAGGTCTGGACCCGATCTCCCTGCCTGGACGAACAAGGCCTACGGCGGCTCGGCCTCGCGAAATACGGGCGGATATCTCGCGATCGCCGACCCGAAGAACGGCTGGACGTTTGAAAGTACGGGTCGCGGTCTGGCCAGCGCGGCACCCAATGCGCCGTACGGGCTGGCGGGGATCGAGTGGCTCAATACCGCCGCAGTTGCCTACTACCATACGACCCCCACACCCAGCTCGGCGCTACCGCGTCGGATCAGGCCTGCAAGGAGATCGACAGGCTGACCGACCAGGGCGCGGATCTCGATAACGACAACACGACCAGCGCGAGCTCCGGAGGCGAGAAGGGCAACGGCAACTACTCCACACCCCTCCCTGCCGATCGTGTTGCAGCAGATGACGAACACCTACACCCAGGACACGGTCGTCGCGGGCACCTCGCAGATTGCGTTGCTGCCGTAGTTGTTCGTCGTCTCCCCAGCCGCAAACGACACTGATTTCTGGGCCGAGATTCCGGAATGCGGGGTCAACACCGGTGGGGCCAGCCACGGTCTGGAACGGTTGGACCACATCCATCTCCAGCGTTGAATCGTGTACCGATCAGGACTACGTGACCGGCATGCATGACAACGAGGCCGCCAGGATCAGCTCGCGAAACTTCGGTGTCAAGGGCGCCGATAGTCCCGAAGACCGTTCGTCGGCGATTACGGTTCGGACGGAGCCGATCGGGCAGTGGGTCTTGGTTGAGAACGACGACGCGGGTCAGAGCGCAACCACTGATTCGACCTCGCCCGATGGGATGGCCGCCGAGGCCTTCATCAAGTACCTCCTCTCCGCCACGGGGAAGGCGGTGTTGGTGGATGTTTGGGTATCACCCGGATCTCCTGACGGCGGGAAATATCCGTGGATGACGCGGAAGCAGCCCACCAGCAGCGGCAGATCAGGTTCGTACTCGGATCAACGTGCTGGAGCCCGTCCACTCCAGCACGTCGGCGTGACGACGAAGATCGGCCTGCTCGTCGTCGGCTCGGGCTTGGGTTCGGTGGCTGTTCGGGCCTCGCACACCTGCTGGCCGGATACATCGCCTATTCCGGGGACTGTCTCTTGCTTCTTCTTGTCGACGCTGCGGTCGGCCTTGCGGCGACCGTGATCGCGGGTGTCCTCGGCGTCGCGTCCGGGGACGGTGCTCGTGAGGGGCCGCTTCCCCGGTCGCGATGTGCTGGAGAAGCGCTCGGCAGCCTTCCGATCATCTTGCCACCAACGGTCATCGGCTTCTACTTGCTCGAGCCCCTGTTTACCGGGGTGCTGAATCGGTCACTTTCTGACGCACACGGTCGGGTACCAACCCATTCAACAACCGCTACAGGGTGCGTCATTGCGGCGAGCGTGGCTGCGTATCCGTTCTGTATGCGCGCGGCCCGTGCGGCGATCGAGGGCGTGCAGATCCGCGGCTCGAACAGGCCGCGCGCGCAATGGGGATGCCGAACTGGCGGGTTGCCCTCCAGGGGACGCTCCTGCTCGCGCGCCGCGGCATTGCCGCCGGTGTGACGATCGGCGGCGACGTGCATTTGGGCGAATACGGCGCAACCCTGCTGGTCGGGGGCGCATCAACCGCAGGACGCGCACGTGGTCGCTCGCCTACCTGGATGTCGTCGCACAACGCCCGGAGCGCAGGGGGCTGCCGCCGATTCTCGTGCTCGATGGCGGTCACGGCGATGGCCGGCGTCGGGTTGCTCGGTCGGAGCAGCACATAACCCCCGCACTCGATGTGCCCTGGGCTCGTCGCCTCGGCGAGTTCGAACTCGATGTTGCGTTCACCGTCGACTTGGGCTTCTCGGTGCTGTTCGTAAGCTGTCCCGGTGTGGCAAGTTGCTCACGCTGGCGCTCGTCGCGGGTCTGAATGGGCCTTACGTCTTCGGCACGATCGCCATCAACGGTCGAATCGTCACCGACAGGGCGCACCACATCAACGTCTCGCCACAGAAGCGGCGGGTCGGGATGGTCTTCCAGGACGGCCGGCCTGTTCCCCATCGAAGCGTCCTCGACAATGTCGCACTCGCGGTGCGCCAGGTCGATGGACGCCGCGCACGACGCGCGATCGCACAGACATGGCTCGAGCGCGTCGGTGCCGACGCGTTCGGTGACCGCCGGCCCGCGTCGCTCTCGGGCGGTCAGCGCTCGCCAGCGCGTCGCGCTCGCCGTGGCCTCGCTGGCGATCCGTCGCTGCGACCGCTCGCAGCCAGCTGCTCTCCGCAGGTGCACCTCGAGGTACGTCGCGAGCTCCGGGGCCTGATTCGCAGCGTCATCGGCGCGACCGGCGTGCCGGCGCTGCTTGTAACTCACGACGCCGAGGAGGCGGAGGAGCTCGGGGACGTGATCATCGGGTACCGCAACGGCCAGGCCGTCTCGCGACCCGCGCGGTCGCGAGATCCGGAGGCGACGAGCCGCAGCCGCTGGACACCAGCACTGGGCGGCCCACGGGGGCCCTATCCGGGCGCGGCCACCGGCTCCTTAACCAGCTATGGATCCGCCTTGGGTCTGGAACCCGCTCTCCGTCTCCCTTCACGCCGCCGTCGAGGCAACCGTTGTCGTGGCCGTCCTCGGCGTCGGTCTCGGCTACATCCTCGCCGAAGCGCGAGATTTCCCGGGCGCGGCGCCATCGAAATCCTGTTCAGCATGCCGATGGCGTTGCCCCCGACCGTCGTCGGCTGGTACCTGCTCGTGGAACTCGGTGGGCCAGGGCCCATCCGCAACGCGGAGGTACGTCTGTTGGCATACCGACGGACCTTCACCTTCCGGGGATCGTCGTCGCGCAGATCGTCGAAGCGTTTCCCTACTGTCTGCGCTTCGGGCGCGCAGCCATTGCGCAACTTAATTCACCGCACCAGGAGGCAGCGCTGACAATGGGGCTCCCTCGCTGGCGCGTCGCGCTCCTGGTCACCCTGCCGCTCGCTAGACCCGGTCTCGCCGCCGGCATCGCGATGGCGTTCGGCCGCGCGCTGGGGATTTCGGCGCGACGATGATGGTGTCCGGCCGGGTTTCGATGGCGACGACGATGCCACTCGCGCTCTACAACGACGTGTTCTACGGCTCGCACGCACAGGCGATCACCCTCGCCGTCGTCCAACTCGGCGTCGCGTTTGTGATCCTCATGGGCGTGACGAGACTTGGGAAAGTAAGGCCGTGTGAGTCGCCGCGGCAGCAGGCTCGCCTGCTACGCGCTCCCCCGGCCCGGAGCCCGCGCGTGTGCGGGGAATGCCCCCAGCATGTGGGACCGAGGCTGCCGCTCCGTCCGCGACCGTTGTGCTGTCTGCCTCTTATCGAAGCGTTCGAATCAATGCGAAAGCCCCGCGTGAGCAGGGCTTCCGAGAGCGGGAGCGACGGGACTCGAACCCGCGACCTCCGGCGTGACAGGCCGGCGTTCTAACCAGCTGAACTACGCCCCCGGAACGCACGGCAGTCTAGCCGGAGCGGGTCGCGCAGGCGCTTGCAGACGGATCGGCTGAGAGCGTTGCCGTTCAGCCGAGCAGCTCGAGCACGGCGGTGGGTCTTCGGTACGGTGCAACGATGTAGGCGCCGGCGTAGCGTCCGCGGACCTCGGAGAGCAGCGTTCTCGCGTGTTCCATGCCGACCTCGGCTGCGCGGGCGCCCGCGTCACCGAGCGCGTCCTGGAGGTGCTGAGGGACGATGATGCCCGGCACCTCGTTGTGGAGCCGTAGCGCGAGCCTGTAGCTCGTCAGCGGAAAGATGCCGACGAGCACCGGGATCGACCAGCCGCCGATGAGGTCTGCGAAGCGTTCGAGCGCCGCGATCTCGAAGACAATCTGCGTCATTGCGAACTTCGCGCCGTCCTCGATCTTCTGCCGAAAGCGTTCGGCCTCGAGCTCGAGGTCGTCTGCGGTCGGGTTGACGGCGACGCCGACGAAGAACGAGGTTGGCGCGTCGATCGGCCGTCCGTTGAAGTCCTCGCCGCGGTTGAGGGCAGTCACAAGCCGCGTCAGCCCGATCGAGTCGATCTCGTAGACGCCGCGGGAGCCCGGGTAGTCGCCGACCTCGGGCGGGTCGCCGGTGATCGCGAGGACGTTGCGTACTCCTTCCGAGTGCATTCCGAGCAGCAGCGACTCGAGCCCGAGCACAGTCGTGTCGCGCGTCGTCAGGTGCGGGATCGTCTCGAGGCCGGCCGCGCGCTCGATCGCCAGGAACGATCAGCGAGCTGATTCCCGCGCGTGCGGTTGCGTTGTCGTTGACGTCGACGAAGCGGACGAGCCCCGAGCGCTCGAGTGTCTGGGCGACCTCGATCAGGCCTCGGCTCGAGCCGCCGAGCGGCGGATCGAGCTGTACAGAGACGACGAACTCACCTGCCTCGAGTGCCTGCGCGAGTCGCGTGTCGCGGAGCCTCTCGCCGAGCGCACCGCGACCTCCGCCTCGTTGACGTCGAGCCTAAAGCGTGCGGCTGGCGCTCGTCATCGCAGCCCGCATCGCGGCGATCTCCGCCGGGGTCGTGCCGCAGCAGCCGCCGATCATGCGGGCGCCGAGATCGCGAGCGTGAGCGGCGAACTCGGCGAAGTACTCGGGCGTCGCGTGCGGATAGATGACCCTGCCGCCGAGCAGGCTCGCGAGGCCGATGTTCGGGAGCGCTGCAAGCGCGCACCCCGTCCTTGCATCTGCTCGAGCGCGCTCAGCGCCGCGAGCAGGCCGGCGCCATGGTCGGCGCCCATCGCCGCGACCCCGAGCTGGCGATCCGGTCGCGGCCCCGCCCGCCGCGACTCCAGCGAGCGCTCGGCCCGCTCGTCGAAGGTGAGCAGCGCGACGATGGGCAACCCCGACACGTCCTGGACGGCCGCGATCGCCGCCTCGAGCTCGGCGAGGTCGTAGAACGTCTCGAGCATGAAGAGATCGACGCCGCGGTCCTCCAGCACGGCAGCCTGCTCGGCGAAAAGCCCCTTCCGCTCGGCCGAGGGGGTGGACTCGCCGAGCGGGCCGATCGCTCCGCCGATGAACACGTCGCGACCGCTCAGCTGGCGCGCATCGCGCGCGAGCTTCACGGCGGCGGAGTTGATCCGCTCGAACTCGTCGTCGAGCAGATGCGCGGCGAGCTTGCGTCGGTTCGCGCCGAAGGTGTTGGTCTCGATCAGCTCCGCGCCCGCGTTGATGAAACTTGCGTGGAGAGAGACGACGGCTTCGGGCGCCCGCAGATTTGCCTCCTCCGGCGATCGCAGACGCGGTACCGCTGCCGTCAGCAGCGAGCCCATTCCGCCGTCGGCGATGATCGGCTCGCCCTCGAGCAGGCGTTGGTTGAAGGTTCCGGGCATTGAGCGGAGGCTAGACCAAGCGTTCGGCGTCGCCGTCAAGTGCGATGGTCAACCACCCTTTTGGGGATGGATCAAGCGGCTGGTCGCGTCGATGATGGTGGTGCGCGCTTGGGCTTAAGTGGCCGCGGTAGCGAACGCAGCGAAGATTTTCTGGCTCCCTGGCGGGGAACTACGGCAATCACTCCCCGCGTGAGGAGGACGGCGGCCCCCGGGTCGCCGTCAGTCTCTCTGGGGTCGCGAGGCGCTTCGGTGCTTACGCGGCGCGTGCATCCCCGCGCGAAAGCTTGCGCGGCGACGCCCTCGAGGGCGCGTTCACGTTTCGGTAAGAAACTCTTCCCAATTGGACATATCTGATGTAGAGTCTCGCGCGTCGAAGGCGAGGCGGATGGGTCCGTCTCAGGGAAGTCCGTTTCTCGGTCCAACGTTGAGTCGGAGGTCGGGTTCAGTTGCTGACGGTCGACATCGCCCTTCCCGAAGTCGAGGAACTCCAGAAGCTCGTCGAGACGGGGAAAGAGAAGGGCTTCCTCACCTACGACGAGATCGTCACGGGCATCGAGGAGATCGAGCTCACCAAGGAGCAGTTCGAGGACTTCACTACCTACCTGATCGACCACGTGTCGAGCTTGTGGAAGGCGAGCAGCACAAAGCGCTCCCCGCACGAGCGGCCGCTCGTCGAGGCAGCAGGAGAAGAACCGCCGAAGCTCGACCCCACCGTCGAGCCTGCTCTACTTGCTCCGGCTCATCTGTGCGAGATCGGCACTCGCCCGCTCCTGACGGCCGACCTCGAGGTCAACCTGGCGAAGCGGATCGAGCGGGCGATGTCGGCGAAGACGCAGATGATCCAGGCCAACCTGCGCCTGTGGTCTCCATCGCCAAGGGCTACCTCGGGCGCGCACCGTCGTTTTCGACTCTATCCAGGAGGGCTCGCTCGCACTGATCCGCGTGGTCGAGAGTTCGACCATCGCAAAGGCTCAGCTGTCGACCGAGCGACCTGGTGGATCCGCCAGGCGCCAGGCCGCATCGCCGAAAAGCCCGCACGATCCGCATCCCGGCAGACATGGTCGAGCGGCTCAACAAGGTCGTCCACATCGAGCGCAGCCCGGCAGCGGCTCGCGGCGAGCGATGCCGGACGAGATCGCGAGCGAGCTCGAGATGTCGACGGACGAGGTACAGGAGATTCTACGGCCTGCGCAGCACCCGATCTCGCTCGAGAAGCCGATCGTGAGGAGGAGGACTCGGAACTCGGCGACTTCTTCCGGATCAGCAGGCGGAATCTCCGTTTCTTCGTTCCCTGATGCTCCGCCGGAGTGTATCGACAATGTCCTTTCCCCGCTGCCGCGCGCGTGAGCGAACGTCTTCGAGCTCTGCTACGGGCTCGACGGTTCGCAGCCGTGCACGCTCGAGGAGGTCGGCAAGGCGTTCGGCGTAACTCGCGAACGCATTCGGCAGATCGAGAACAACACGCTCAAGAAGCTCGAGTCCTTGCCCGAGGCCAAGGCCTCAAAGACTGCGCGCTCTGAACGCGCCGCGTCCGCGAGGCGCCGTCGCGACGAAACAGTCGAGCCAAGTTCGAGCAGGGGCGTGCTCGAAGTGAGCTGCATGCACGCGGCCTACGATGCTCCTGCGCGCGGCGGCTTTCTCGAGCGCACGCGGCCGTCGATTCCGGCGGAACGAGGCGGCACTGTTCGGCGGCGCTCATCCGCGAGCCGTGCCCCTTCGGCCTCCCGCGAAGCCTTGCGCTAGCTGGGCTCGCCGGCGACGATCACGGATTCGATCCGTACCTCGTCGACCGGCCTGTCCTGGTGGTCGCGGATCGCCTCGATCGCCGTGACGACGTCCATGCCGACCTCGACGCGACCGAACACGGTGTGGCGCCCATCGAGCCACGGGCACGCCTCGGCCGTGACGATGAAGAACTGCGACCCGTTCGGGTTCGGACCCGCCTTCGCCATCGCCATGCTCCGCGCTCGATCAGGTGCTGGTCGGCTCGACCTCGAAGTGGTAGCCCGGCCCACCGCGGCCCGTTCCGGTCGGATCTCCACCCTGGATCATGAAGTTCGGGATCACGCGATGGAAGATGACGCCGTCGTAGAAGCCGTCCTGCGCGAGCTTGAGGAAGTTCGCGACTGTCTGAGGAGCGTCCGTATCGAAGAGCTCGAGCTCGATCGGCCCCTTGTTCGTCACCAGCGTTGCGTTCGTCACGGGCGGATCGTTCGATCAGCCGTTCACTGCCAATGCCTGACCGGCCTCGAGCCGGCGATCCCGGTCACTACCTCGAGGTACCTCTATTTCGGGCACGACCCCGGAAATGCAGGGATCGTCGGAAGCTCGGCCCGGAACCGATGAAGGTCTGTACTCCGCTTCCCCTGCACGCTCCCCACCCATTCCCCTCGGCCGGATTCGATGCTCATGCGTCTTGCTCACATCGGCATCACGGTCGGTTTTGGCGTGTTCGTCGGAGTTCCTGCTCGGCAACGGCTTCGTACCGTGAGCGCCTGTCGATGCC
The DNA here is from genome assembly GCA_963828105.1 of uncultured Actinomycetota bacterium. Taxonomy (GTDB): domain Bacteria; phylum Actinomycetota; class Thermoleophilia; order Gaiellales; family Gaiellaceae; genus PALSA-600. The sequence continues at coordinate 8,487 of CAWHDF010000030.1, forward strand.
GTTGTCCGGGCGGCTCCGATCCTTGTGGTGTTTGCCGGGATATGCGGGTGTTCCAGGGAACAGCAGCGCCAGCTCCGCGGCGCCGAGTCTCAAGCGCTCACCGACGATCTGACGGGGCTCGGAAGAGGGCGGCGGCTGATGCTCGCAGCTCGCGCGCTGCTGCACCGCAGGCGCGCGGGGCCCCCACGCTGCTCGGGCCTTGTCGACCTCAACGGCTTCAAGGCGTTCAACGACACCTTCGGGCATCCCGGCGGCGATGCGCTCCTCGTTCGGCTGGCTGAGGCGTTTGACGCCGCCGCGGTCCGGGCGGGCACAGGGAATATTCAGGCTCCCCGGCTACTAGTCGTATTCCTCTTCTGCGAACAGCCAGGCTTTCTTCGTGCATCGGATTTCGCCCGGCGAGGCATCGGCAGCAAGATTCTGGAGACTTGCGAACACATCGCCACCTAGGCTGTCTTCCAGGGCTTTGAATTGGGCGTCTCCACCATCGGCCGGAGAGCGGCTCTATCAAAAAAGCGGGCTCCAGTCGTCAGCCTGAACTGGGGATTTTCGGTCTGCCGGTAGACGCGATTCTGAGTTTCGCGGAGCTATCCATTAATCAAACATCGGACGACGCAAAGAAATACCTTCAAGCAGAATCACAGCAAAGCAGTTAAAACACCATAAGGGCCAGGCGACGAGTAACGCCACCCGCCTCAAACCGCGGTCCCTACATGATACGGTAATATCAAGGGCGGAGATCCTCCTCGCGCTGGGAATTTGGATCAAACTTGTTCTTTTTTCGTTACCGGCTCCCCAATTTGGCGTTGCACGTGCTGCTGTTCGGCCCGCCCGGCCTCGGCAAGACCACCCTGGCGCAGATCATCGCCCGCGAGCTGGGGGTGAACTTCCGCGCCACCTCTGGCCCGGTGCTGGCCAAGGCCGGCGACCTCGCCGCCATCCTCACCAACCTCGAGGCCAAACGACGTCCTCTTCATCGACGAGATCCATCGCCTGGCCGCCAACGTCGAGGAGATCCTCTATCCCGGCGATGGAGGACCACGCCCTCGACCTGGTCGATCTCGGTGAGGGCCCAGTCGGCGCGCTGGATGCCGGCATCGACCTCGCCCCCTTCACCTTGGTGGCGCTGCTGGCCACCACCCGCGCCTCGGCCTGCGGGCCATGCTGCTGCGGGCGCGACCGCTCTCTTTAGAGATTGCTCAGGCTGGAGAGCAAATACGGTACCGAACCAGCGCGCCAACAAAAGAAACATGGGATGCCGTAGCGGTCGCGTCTACAGCGGCGTTGCCAGCAGGCCTGGGCGCGGGTGGTGGCTCAATGGGCCACCAAGGTGAAGGGGGCGAGGTCGATGTCGGAATCGAGCGCGCCGACGGGGCCCTCGCCTGGATGGACCAGGCCCAGGCGAAGCTGCACTCCATCGCCAGGATAGAGGATCTCCTCGACGTTGGCGGCCAGGTGATAGATCTCGTCGACTGGGAGGATGTCGTTGGCCTCGAGGTTGGTGAGGATGGCGGCGAGGTCGCCGGCCTTGGCCAGCACCGGGCCAGAGGTGGCGCGGAAGTTCACCCCCAGCTCGCGGGCGATGATCTGCGCCAGGGTGGTCTTGCCGAGGCCGGGCGGGCCGAACAGCAGCACGTGCAACGCCAAATTGGGGAGCCGGTAACGAGAAAAGAACACGTTTGATCCAAATGTCCCAGCGCAAGTCCCGCCCTTGATATTACCGTATCATGTAGGGTTCGCGGTTTGAGGCGGGTGGCGTTACTCGTAGCCTGGCCGGGAGGGCGTTTGAACTGCTTTGCTGTGATCTGGCTTGAAGGTATTTCTTTGCGTTGTTCTATTGTTCCGCGAGAAAATCGATAGCTCCGCGAAACTAAGAATCGCGTCTAGCGGCAGACCGAACCTCCTGAGTTCAGGCTGACAACTTCAGCCCTCTTTCCCGATATATGTGCTCTGCGGCTGATGGTGGTGGCGCCCAATTCAAAGCCCTGGAAGATGGCCTCGGTGGCGGCGTGTTCGCAAGTCTCCAGAATCTTGCTGCCGATGCCTCGCCCCCCTAATCGGATGCACGAAGAAAGCCCGTGGGATCGTGATGATGCAGACTTCTGGTCGCCGCTGAGCCTGAATGAAACCTGTCCCCGCCAGGATGTCGACGGCGTCAAGCGCCTCGGCGAGCCGAAGAAGCAGTGCGTCGCCGCCGGGATGCCCGAAGGTGTCGTTGAACGGCTTGAAGCCGTTGAGGTCGAAAAGGGTCAGCAACGGACCCGTCGCCGGCGGCGCAGGAGCGGGTGAGGTCGCCGATCAGTCGGCGACGATTCCCGAGCCCGGTCAGATCGTCGGTGAGCGCTTGAGACTCGGCGCCGCCGAGCTGGCGCTGCTGTTCCTGGAACCCCAGCACATCCCGGCAAACACCACGAGGATCGAAGCCGCCGCGACACCGTCGACGACAGGCGCTCGCGGTTCGAAGCCGTTGCCGAGCAGAACTCCGACGAACACGCCAAAACCGACCGTGATGCCGATGTGGCAAGACGCATGAGCATCGAATCCGGCCGAGGGGAACGGGTGGGGAGCGTGCAGGGGGACGATACGAACCTCATCGGTTCCGGGCCGAGCTTCCGACGATCCCTCATTCCAGGGGTCGTGCTCTTGATCGAGGTACCTCGAGGAGTGACCGGGATCGCCGGCTCGAGGCAGGTCAGGCATTCGCAGTGAACGGCTCATCGAGTACGATCCGCCCGTGACGAACGCAACGCTGGTGACGAACAAGGGGCCGATCGAGCTCGAGCTCTTCGACACCGACGCTCCCAGACAGTCGCGAACTTCCTCAAGCTCGCGCAGGACGGCTTCTACGACGGCGTCATCTTCCATCGCGTGATCCCGAACTTCATGATCCAGGGCGGCGATCCGACCGGAACGGGCCGCGGCGGCCCCGGCTACCAGTTCGAGGATGAGCCGAACCAGCACCTGATCGAGCGCGGAGCACTCGCGATGGCGAATGCGGGCCCGAACACGAACGGGTCGCAGTTCTTCATCGTCACGGCCGAGGCGTGCCCGTGGCTCGATGGGCCGCCACACCGTCTTCGGTCGGGTCAGGTCGGGATGGACGTCGTCGACGGCGATCGAGGCGATCCCGACAGACCACCAGGACAGGCCGGTCGACGAGGTACGGATCGAATCCGTGATCGTCGCCGGCGAGCCCAGCTAGCGCAAGGCTTCGCGGGAGGCCGAAGGGGCACGGCTCGCGGATGAGCGCCGCCGAACAGTGCCGCCTCGTCGCCGGAATCGACGGCCGCGTGCGCTCGAGAAAGCCGCCACGCGCAGGAGCATCGTAGGCCGCGTGCATGCAGCTCACTTCATGAGCACGCCCCGCTGAACTTGGCTCGACTGTTTCGTCGCGACGGCGCCTCCGGACGCGGCGCGTTCAGAGCACGCAGTCTTGAGGCCTTGCGCCTCGGGAAGCGACTCGAGCTTCTTGAGCGTGTTGTTCTCGATCTGGCGGATGCGTTCGCGAGTGACGCCGAACGCCTTGCCGACCTCCTCGAGCGTGCACGGCTGCGAGCCGTGAGCCCGTAGCGGAGCTCGATCACCTTGCGCTCCGCGGCGGCAGCGAGGAAAGGGCATTCTCGATATCCTCCGGCGCAGCGACAGGGAAGCGGAATCAAAGGGCGACTCGGCCTGCTGTCCTGGACGAAGTCGCCGAGCTCGGAGTCCTCCTCCTCGCCGATCGGCTTCTCGAGGGAGATCGGGTGCTGCGCCATGCGAAGAATCTCCTGTACCTCCTCCGTCGACATCTCGAGCTCCTCGCGATCTCGTCCGGCATCGGCTCGCGGCCGAGCCGCTGGACGAGTTGCCGCTCGATGTGGACGACCTTGTTCAGCCGCTCGACCATGTGGACGGGGATCCGGATCGTGCGCGCCTTGTCGGCGATCGCGCGCGTGACCGCCTGGCGGATCCACCAGGTCGCGTAGGTCGAGAACTTGAAGCCCTTGCGGTAGTCGAACTTCTCGACAGCGCGGATCAGTCCGAGCGAGCCCTCCTGGATCAAGTCGAGAAACGAGAGTCCGCGCCCGAGGTAGCCCTTGGCGATGGAGACGACCAAGCGCAGGTTCGCCTCGATCATCTGCGTCTTCGCGGACATGTCGCCCCGCTCGATCCGCTTCGCCAGGTAGACCTCCTGGTCGGCCGTCAGGAGCGGCACACGTCCGATCTCGCGCAGATAGAGCCGGAGCGAGTCGAGCGACGGCTCGACGGTCAGGTCGAGCTTCGGCGCGTTCTTCTCTTCCTCCTCGACGAGCGGCCGCTCGTGCGGGGAGCGCTTTGTGCTGCTCGCCTTCCACAAGCTCGACACCGTGGTCGATCAGGTAGGTCGTGAAGTCCTCGAACTGCTCTTTGGTGAGCTCGATCTCCTCGATGCCCGTGACGATCTCGTCGTAGGTGAGGAAGCCCTTCTCTTTCCCCGTCTCAACGAGCTTCTGGAGTTCCTCGACTTCGGGGAGGGCGATGTCGACCGTCAGCAACTGAACCCGACCTCCGACTGAACGTTGGACCGAGAAACGGACTTCCCTGAGACGGACCCATCCGCCTCGCCTTCGACGCGCGAGACTCTACATCAGATATGTCCGAATTGGGAAGAGTTTCTTACCGAAACGTGAACGCGCCCTCGAGGGCGTCGCCGCGCAAGCTTTCGCGCGGGGATGCACGCGCCGCGTAAGCACCGAAGCGCCTCGCGACCCCAGAGAGACTGACGGCGACCCGGGGGCCGCCGTCCTACCTAACGCGGGGAGTGATTGCCGTCAGTTCCCCCGCCAGGGAGCCAGAAAATCTTCGCTGCGTTCGCTACCGCGGCCACTTCAGCCCAAGCGCGCACCACCATCATCGACGCGACCAGCCGCTTGATCCATCCCCAAAAGGGTGGTTGACCATCGCACTTGACGGCGACGCCGAACGCTTGGTCTAGCCTCCGCTCAATGCCCGGAACCTTCAACCAACGCCTGCTCGAGGGCGAGCCGATCATCGCCGACGGCGGAATGGGCTCGCTGCTGACGGCAGCGGTACCGCGTCTGCGATCGCCGGAGGAGGCAAATCTGCGGGCACCCGAAGCCGTCGTCTCTCTCCACGCAAGCTTCATCAACGCGGGCGCGGAGCTGATCGAGACCAACACCTTCGGCGCGAACCGACGCAAGCTCGCCACGCATCTGCTGGACGACGAGTTCGAGCGGATCAACTCCACCGCCGTGAAGCTCGCGCGCGATGCGCGCCAGCTCAGCGGTCGCGACGTGCTCATCGGCGGAGCGATCGGCCCGCTCGGCGAGTCCACCCCCTCGGCCGACCGGAAGGGGCTTTTCGCCGAGCAGGCTGCCGTGCTGGAGGCCCGCGGCGTCGATCTCTTCATGCTCGAGACGTTCTCAGACCTCGCTGAGCTCGAGGCGGCGATCACGGCCGTCCAGGACGTGTCGGGGTTGCCCATCGTGGCGCTGCTCACCTTCGACGAGCGGGGCGAGACGCTCGCTGGAGTCACAGCGAGCCAGGCAGCCGACCGGATCGCACAGCTCGGTGTCGCGGCGATGGGGCCCAACCATGGTGCCGGCCTGCTCGCGGCACTGAGCGCGCTCGAGCAGATGCAAGGACGCGGGTGCGCGCTCGCAGCGCTTCCGAACATCGGCCTCGCGAGCCTGCTCGGCGGCAAGGTCATCTACCCTCACGCGACGCCCGAGTACTTCGCCGAGTTCGCCGCTCACGCTCGAGACCTCGGCGCCCGCATGATCGGCGGCTGCTGCGGCACGACCCCGGCAGAGATCGCCGCGCTGCGGAGTGCGATCGACGAGCACCACGCCGCACGTTTTAGGCTCGACGTCAACGAGGCGGAGATCGCGGTCGCGCTCGGCGAGAGGCTCGGCGACACGCGACTCGCGCAGGCACTCGACGCAGGTGAGTTCGTCGTCTCTGTACAGCTCGATCCGCCGCTCGGCGGCTCGAGCCAAGGCCTGCTCGAGGTCGCCCAGACACTCGAGCGCTCGGAGCTCGTCCGCTTCGTCGACGTCAACGACAACGCAACCGCACGCGCGGGGATCAGCTCGCTGATCGTTGCCTCGGCGATCGAGCGCGCGACCGGCCTCGAGACGATCCCACACCTGACGACGCGCGATACGACTGTGCTCGGGCTCGAGTCGCTGCTGCTCGGAATGCACTCGGAAGGAGTGCGCAACGTGCTCGCGATCACCGGCGACCCGCCCGAGGTCGGCGACTACCCGGGCTCACGCGGCGTCTATGAGATCGACTCGATCGGGCTGACGCGGCTTGTGACTGCCCTCAACCGCGGTGAGGACTTCAACGGACGGCCGATCGACGCACCAACCTCCTTCTTCGTCGGCGTCGCCGTCAACCCAACCGCAGACGACTTCGAACTCGAGGCCGAACGCTTTCGACTGAAGATCGAGAACGGCGCGCGCTTCGCAATGACGCAGATTGTCTTCGAGATCGCGGCGCTCGAACGCTTCGCTGACCACATCGGCGGATGGTCGATCCCGGTGCTCGTCGGCATCTTCCCGCTGACGAGCTACAGACTTGCGCTACGGCTCCACAACGAGGTACCGGGCATCATCGTGCCTCAACACCTCCAGGACGCGCTCCGTGACGCGGGCGCCCGCGCAGCCGAGGTCGGCATGGACCACGCGCGAACGCTGCTCTCCGAGGTCCGCGGACGCTACGCCGGCGCGTACATCGTCGCACCGTACCGCAGACCCACCGCGGTGCTCGAGCTGCTCGGCTGAACGACAACGCTCTCAGCTGATCCGTCTGCAAGCGCCTGCGCGACCCGCTGCGGCTAGACTGCCGTGCGTTCCGGGGGCGTAGTTCAGCTGGTTAGAACGCCGGCCTGTCACGCCGGAGGTCGCGGGTTCGAGTCCCGTCGCTCCCGCTCTAGGAAGCCCTGCTCACGCGGGGCTTTCGCATTGATACGAACGCTTCGATAAGAGGCAGACGGCACAACGGTCGCAGACGGAGCGGGCAGGCACTCGCGTCCCACATGCTGGGGGCATTCCCCGCACACGCGCGGGCTCCGGGCCGGGGGAGCGCGTAGCAGGCGAGCCTGCTGCCGCGGCGACTCACCACGGCCTTACTTTCCCAAGTCTCGTCACGCCCATGAGGATCACAAACGCGACGCCGAGTTGGACGACGGCGAGGGTCATCGCCTGTGCGTGCGAGCCGTAGAACACGTCGTTGTAGAGCGCGAGTGGCATCGTCGTCGCCATTGGAACCAGGCCGGACACCATCATCGTCGCGCCGAAATCCCCCAGCGCGCGGCCGAACGCCATCGCGATGCCGGCGACGATTCCGCGTCTAGCGAGCGGCAGGGTGACCAGGAGCGCGACGCGCCAGCGAGGGAGCCCCATTGTCAGCGCTGCCTCCTCGAGCCGGTGATCGACGTTCGCGATGGCTGCGCGCGAGAAGCGCAGACAGTAGGGAAACGCTTCGACGATCTGCGCGACGACGATTCCCCGGAAGGTGAAGGTCAGTGGGTGTCCGAACAGACGTACCTCCGCGTTGCGGATGGGCCCTGGCCCACCGAGTTCCACGAGCAGGTACCAGCCGACGACGGTCGGGGGCAACGCCATCGGCATGCTGAACAGGATTTCGATGGCGCCGCGCCCGGGAAATCTCCCTTTGGCGAGGATGTAGCCGAGACCGACGCCGAGGACGGCCACGACAACGGTTGCGTCGACGGCGGCGTGAAGGGAGACGGAGAGCGGGTTCCAGACCCAAGGCGGAATCCCGAGCGCGTTAAGGAGCCGGTGCGGCACCCCAAAAGTGCTCACGTGGACCGCGTGGTGCTCGTGTCCGGCGGCTGCGGCTCGTCGCCTCCGGATCTCACGACCGCGCGGGTCGCGACGACATGGCCGTTGCGGTACCCGATGATCACGTCCCCGAGCTCCTCCGCCTCCTCGGCGTCGTGAGTTACAAGCAGCGCCGGCACGCCGGTCGCGCCGATGACGCTGCGAATCAGGCCCCGGAGCTCGCGACGTACCTCGAGGTCAAGTGCGGAGAGCGGCTCGTCGAGCAGTAGCAGCGACGGATCGCCAGCGAGGCCACGAGCAAGCGCGACGCGCTGACGCTGACCGCCCGAGAGCGACGCGGGCCGGCGGTCACCGAACGCGTCGGCACCGACGCGCTCGAGCCATGTCTGTGCGATCGCGCGTCGTGCGCGGCGTCCATCGACCTGGCGCACCGCGAGTGCGACATTGTCGAGGACGCTTCGATGGGGAAGGAGCAGGCCGTCCTGGAAGACCATCCCGACCCGCCGCTTCTGTGGCGAGACGTTGATGTGGTGCGCCCTGTCGGTGACGATTCGACCGTTGATGGCGATCGTGCCGACGTCCGGCCGTGCCAGACCCGCGACGAGCGCCAGCGTGAGCGACTTCCCAGACCCGGACGGCCCGAACAGCACCGAGAGGCCCGCGTCGACGGTGAACGCAACATCGAGTTCGAACTCGCCGAGGCGACGAGCCACCCGCACATCGAGTGCGGGGGTTATGTGCTGCTCCGACCGAGCAACCCGACGCCGGCCATCGCCGTGACCGCCATCAGCACGAGAATCAGCAGCATCGTGTTGCGCTCCGGCGTTGTAAACGAGTCCAGGATCGCGAGCGACAGCGTGCGCGTCCTGCCGTTGATGTCGCCCCCGACCAGCAGGGTTGCGCCGTATTCGCCCAATGCACGTGCGCAGCCGATCGTCACACCGGCGGCAATGCCGCGGCGCGCGAGCGGGAGCGTCACCTGGAGGGCAACCCGCCAGTTCGGCATCCCCATTGCGCGCGCGGCCTGTTCGAGCCGCGGATCCACGCCCTCGATCGCCGCACGGGCCGCGCGCATACAGAACGGATACGCAGCCACGCTCGCCGCAATGACGCACCCTGTCACGTTGTAAATGAGTTGGTGCCCGACCGTGTGCGTCAGAAAGTGACCGATTCCGGTCCCGGGTGACAGGAGCTCGAGCAAGTAGAAGCCGATGACCGTTGGTGGCAAGATGATCGGAAGGCTGCCGAGCGTCTCCAGCACATCGCGACCGGGGAAGCGGCCCTTGGCGAGCACGTACCCGGACGCGACGCCGAGGACACCCGCGATCACGGTCGCCGCAAGGCCGACACGCACCGTCAGCAGGAAGGGGCCGGAGACAACCCCCCAATAGGCGATGTATCCGGCCAGCAGGTGTGCGAGGCCCAAACCACCACCGAACCCAAGCCCGAGCACGACGACGAGCAGGCCGATCTTCGTCGTCGCGCCGGCGTCCTGAAGTGACCAGGCTCGGGCCCCATGATGGGAGCCCGAGCCTAGTCCGCTGCTGGTGTGCTGCTTCCGCGTCATGCGCGGGTATTACCCGCCGTCAGGAGATGGGGTCATACCCGAACGTCGCCAACACCGCCTGCCCCGTGGCGGAGAGGAGGTACTTGATGAAGGCCTCGGCGGCCATCCCATCGGGCGAGGTCAGATCAGTGGTTGCGCTCTGACCCGCGTCGTCGTTCTCGACGACGACCCACTGCCGGATCGGCTGGTAGAAACCGTGCTCGCCAACAAGCGTCTTGGGACTATCGGCGCCCTTGACACCGAAGTTTCGCGAGCTGATCTTGGCGGCCTCGTTGTCATGCATGCCGGTCACGTAGTCCTGATCGGTACACGATTCAACGCTGGAGATGGATGTGGTCCAACCGTTCGAGACCGTGGCGCGCCCCGCGGTCTTGACCCCGCATTCCGGAATCTCGGCCCAGAAATCAGTGTCGTTTGCGGCTGGGGAGACGACGAACGACTTCGGCAGCAACGCAATCTGCGAGGTGCCCGCGACGACCGTGTCCTGGGTGTAGGTGACGTTGTCCCCGAACACGATCGGCAGGGAGGGGTCGGAGTAGTTGCCGTTGCCCTTCTGGCCTCCGGAGCTCGCGCTGGTCGTGTTGTAGTTATCGAGATCCGCGCCCTGGTCGGTCAGCCTGTCGATCTCCTTGCAGGCCTGATCCGACGCGGTAGCGCCGAGCTGGGTGTGGGGGGTCGTATGGTAGTAGGCAACTGCGGCGGTATAGAGCGCCTCCATCCCCGCCAGCCCGTACGGCGCATTGGGTGCCACACTGGCCGGACCGCAACCCGTGCTTGCAAACGTCCAGCCGTTCTTCGGGTCGGCGATCGCGAGATATCCGCCCGTATTTCGCGAGGCCGAGCCGCCGTAGGCCTTGTTCGTATGGGCCAGGAGATCGGTCCAGACCTGCGCCATCGTGTAGGGCGCCTCAGTCGCGCCACTCTCGGCGAAATCGCCGCTTACCGGTGCGGCACATGTCGGGGCCCCTTGTGCTGGAGCAAGCGTCTTACCTCCCTTTCTGCACGAAAAGATCACGAGACGCCCCGTCGTGTACTGCGCGCGCGTCGAGCCGATTCCCGGACACGAGGTTCCGTTGTTATTGCCGCCGTTCGCGGACGAATACGGCGTCGGCGCCGTCGAGTTCGCGTCGATGCACTGACCTAACGTGTTCTTGGGCACCGCGCCCGCATTGACCGCAGCGGCCGAGCCCTCGGGGATCGTGTTGTCGACGTTGGCTTCGTCGGCCGAGGCAAACAGCGCGATGCCAGAAGGAGAGTTGCCGGTCCCGTTCGCGGCGTAATCGTCGCCGCTGTCTGTTGCCTTCGCGAGGCTGCCCGAGCCGCCAAAGGTGAAGGTGACCGAATTGCCGCCGTTGGCAGACGAGATGAAGTTCTGGCTCATGAAGTCGAAGGCCGGCTCCGTGTTGGAAGCACCCTCGAACGTCGGGGTTGAAGTGTGCGCCGCTGAGCTACCACCAACACCGATGACGCCGGTGACGAGGGCGAACACGACAACCACACCGAGCGATTTGGTGAACGCACGATTCGTACTCAATTGAGATATCCCCCCGTGTTTCCTGGATAGGTGCGGACGTCGCCTGTTTCGGACAAGCAAAACAGCAGCATCACGCACCCTGAAGTATCGAGCATAGGTATTGCCCATGCAGTGTGTCAAGGGCCCTTTACGTAACGTTTGCTAAGAGTTCAGGAATTCGGCCGGCGTCGAATCGTGCCTGTCAGCCAGCGCCAGGCTGGTAGGCGGCGGAGCCCACGACGATCGTGCCGCAGCCCTTGCCCGGGACGTACACGACAGAGTTGTACGTCGGCTGCGTGACAAGAAACCCCTCGCGAAGCAGCGTTGCAAGGCTCGCATACGTGCCGTCCTTCGTACACCGCGCCTTTTCCGCGCTCAGAACTTCCGCATTTTCAGCCGCAATCGCGCCCGTAGTGCCTCTGTTGGTGGTGGCACCCGTGAGGACGTAGACAGCCACGCCGGCGGCGACGGCTACGACAAAGGCGATCCCGAGGATGCGTGCGAACGAGTAGCGCTTCACGGCTGCCCCACACCCGCTCTCGAACCGTCATGCCCTCGAGAGGAGAGAACACATCCCGCCCAGCTTAGGCATTGCTGTGGCAAGCGTCAAAGCCGTCGCGGTGCGAGCGCGAGGCCTCGCGGCTTCTCGTCCTCGCCAACACCGGCTGTACGACGAGGCGGCCATATACGGTCTTGTGCCCATGCAATACATATGCGCTATGGTGGAGCTCCGTGAAAACCGTTCGTGCCGGTACGCGTGGCACGGCTCCCCTCTAGGAGGCTCAGATGAGGTTCGCTGCTCTCGCCGCCTGCGCCTGTGTGGTGGCGTTGCTCTCTTCGTCGCTGCCGGCGGGTGCTCGGCCCGACCTGACCGTGCCGACGGTCACGATCAGCGGCGCGGGGCTCACCCCCGTGACACTCACGACCGCCGAGCTCGTCGTCGTCCCCCAGCAGACGGTGACGACAACAGTGAATGGGATCAGCGTGATCGAGTCGGGACCGACGCTGAGCGGCCTCCTGGCCTATGCGGGCGTGGCCTATGACGGAAACTGCAAGAACGACGAACTGCGCTACTGGGTCGAGGTGACGAGTGCCAACGGCGACGCAGTCGAGATCAGTCCAGGGGAACTGGACACGGGCTTCGGCGACCGGCCGGCAATCCTCTCGATCAACCAGGACGGCACGTTCTTGACCGCCGAGGGGCCGACATTGGTCGTTCCCGGTGACTTCGCCGGCATCCGCAACATCGAGCACGTCACCAAAATCACGGTCGGGCGCGCGCCCGTTGAGCTCGCCGAGACCTCGTACCCGGCCTGCGGGACAACGAGCCTCGTCACCGCCCCACCGCCGGGCTCGGTCACCATCAACGGCGACGTCAAGGACCCCATGACGCTCAGCTTTGCCCAACTGCAAGCGTTGCCGCAAGCGACGCAGACCGACACGTTCCTGTCCGGCTCGACGCCGACAACTGTCACCGAAACCGGGCCAACGCTTTACTCCGTCCTCGACGCGGCCCAGCCCAAGTTCCTTGCCTGTGACCCGAACGACAAGCTCCGCTTCTACGTCGAGGTGACCTCTTCGGAAGACGGCTACGCCTCAATCCTCTCCTGGGCGGAGATCGATCCGAATGTCGACGACACCCAAGCACTGCTCTCCCTGGCCGAGAACGGTGCTTCGCTCGCGAGTGTCGGCCCTCGAACGACAGCGCCGGGCGACGTGAAGGGCGGCCGCTACGTCTCGGGGACCGCGGTCCTGACGGTCTTCCGCGCCCCGACCGAAACCCGTATTCCAAGCTGTAGATCACACTGACCTCGGTTCACGCGACGGACGCTTAATGCAGCTGGCGGCCGCAAACGCCGCCAGCTGCAGGCCAGGTGCACCGGATGGGTGTTTCGCACCGCCCGGGCCGGGGGGGTTTGCGGCCACGACGATTTTGGGCGCCCGTTCGGCAACGCGGAACGTCCTACCCGGAGACTCCTCGCTCGCCTTGATACGCACGAGGACATCATCGCCCTCGTCGAGGTGGAGCGGAGCGACACTGCCGATCCCCATTCCGGTCGGCTGCGTCTGTTCTCTCGCGAGCGGGCACCCGGTTCGCAGCGCGGCAGCTACCCGCTGGCGCAATACGTCAGGGGTCGGACATACGGTTGAGTCTGGTCGCCGCCCGCGGTTACCCCACACCCGTCCGGGAGGCGTCTCGGAACGGTTACGCGAGGCCGGTGTCGTAGAATGATCGGTCGTGCGTAGAGGTGCTCATGTGATGGGAGCGGCGGCACTGACTTCGTGAATGCAGCCCCCCGCATGATCAGGTCTCACCGCAGCCCAGCTGCGCTCGTGTCATCGCACCGGAGGCGAGCTCCCGCGTGAGGACGACGCTCAAGCGTGGCGTCGGCGCCAGCGCCGGCTGGAGGAGCGGCAAGCGCACGCCTCCCGCGACGAAGTCGGCCATCACGATCACGCGTTATCTGCAGCCGCCCCGACAGACGCGGGCGCTCGGGCAGCGAATCGGCCGCGCACTTCTCGCGACCCTGCTTGGCCTGCTCGCGGTCGCGCTCGGGATCGCAGGGGGCGCCTTCCTCTGGTTTCACCAGTCGTTGCTCGAGGTGTCATCGAGCTCACCCGACCTCACTCGCGCCGCCAAGGAGCTCGACGTCTCGCTCCCGGGACAGCCTACGATCGCGCTCGTACTCGGCGACAACCAACGTGTCGGAGCGGAGGCGGATGCGGGCGGCCGCTCGGACACGATCCTGCTGGTACGTGCCGATCCCGCAACAAACACGATCTCGTTGCTCTCGATCCCACGCGATCTTCAGGTGCCGCTCTACTGCCCGAGTCACCCCTACTCCTTCGCGGACAGCCGAGTCGACTACGCATTCGCCGACTGCGGCGCGGCAGGCTCACTCGACACGATCAAGAAGCTCACCGGCCTCAAGATCAACTACTTGATCACCGTCGGCTTCAACGGCTTCAAGGAGATCGTGAACGACCTCGGTGGTATCTGGCTGAACATCGACCGGAGCTACTACAACAAGAACATCGGCACCGCCGCGACGGATTACTCGAACATCGACCTGCAGCCTGGCTATCAGCTCCTCAGCGGCGGCGCCGCTCTCGAGTTCGTGCGCTTCCGCCACACGGACTCCGACTTCTACCGGCAGGCACGCCAGCAGGAGTTTCTGCGTGCGCTTAAGGATCAGATCACCCAGAACTTCGATCCGCTCAAGCTGCCCGAGCTCGTCTCGGCGATCACGCGCAACGTCAAGGTGGCTGCCTGCAAGGCCTGCCTAAGCGACACGACCGTGCTTCGCTACGCGCTCTTCGCGGCAGAGCTGCCGCCGGGCCACCTGCTCCAGAACTACATCAGTGACACCGCAGTCTCAAACGTCAACGTCGGTGGCGCCGACGAGTTGCAGACCTCGAGGTCGACGGTCGCGCAGGCGGTTTACCAGTTCACCCATCCCGATCTCGGTGTCACGAGCGCGGCTAACGCGGCCGCGCTCGGGCTCAAGAGCAAACCGCGGCCCAAGCCGAAGGTCGCGACGACCCCGACGCCGCAGAAGACGACGATCACGGTGCTCAACGGAAACGGCGTCGCCGGGTCGGCCGCGAGCGCCAACTACTTGCTGGCGGAGCGGGGCTACCGAACGCTCCTCCCCGCCGGCGGCGCTGAGGCCAATGCACCCTCGGACAACTATTTCGATTCCGAGATCTATTACGACCCCACCCACCCCCAGGCGCGGCTGGCCGCAATCGCGCTCGGCGACTTGATCGCTCCCGCCAAGATCGCGCCACTGCCACGCAATCCGAAGCTGCGGGTGCTCGACCCGGGCTCGATGCTGCTTCTGGTCGTCGGCGAAACGTTCCACAACGAGCTTGTGGCGCAGCCGAAGGTTCAGGCCGCCCCGCCTCCACCGGTCTTCAAGCATGCAGCGGCGACCGTCACCTACAACCCGGCAGCCACGCGCCCGCTGCTCGCGCCGCTCACCCACCGCGTTCCCTTCCCGCTCGAGCTGCCAACGGTGCTCGAGGCGAGCTCGGCCCCCGACACGCTCCCAGACGACATTCCGGTTCGCCTCTACACGATCGTCAAAGGGCACAAGGCGATCGTGGTCGTGTACCACACGGCCGACAATGCCTTCTGGGACCTGGAGGAGACCAACTGGGGCGGGGCACCGATCTTCGAAGGCCGCAGCTTCACGCGCATTCTCGGCGGCCGAACGTTCGAGCTCTATTACGCCGGCTCCAACCTGCACATGATCGTGCTGCACGTCGGTACCACGAGCTACTGGGTCACCAACTCGCTCCTGAACGCACTCTCGAACGAGACGATGCTCGCGATCGCGAAGGGCCTCAAACCCCTGACGAACCCGGCAAACTAGCGAAGACGTCCCGACGCAGCCCGGCGTCTCGCTACTGGGGCGGTCCGGCCGCCAGCGTCACTGACGTGTGTTGCGTGACGTTGTTCGTATCGATCCAGCCGAGTGTGACCGTCGCACCCGGAGCCTTGGTAAGCAGAAGGGTGGTCAGCAGGTTCGGCGTTGTGATCTTCTCACCGTCGAGCGTCGTCAAGAGATCACCGGCGACAAGACCCGCCTTCGCGACCGGCGAGCCGGGGATGGTCTGGTCGACCACGAGCCCGTAGCTGGCCGGCTGACCATAGTAGGAGTTCGGCACCTGCACATCGACGCCGAGGAACGGGGTCGGGCCGACATGAACATGCTCGGAGCTCTGGCCTGCCTCGATCTGGCGCGCCAGTGTCGCCGCCACGTCGATCGGGATCGCGTAGGCGTGCGTCGCCTGCTGGGCGAAGGCGAAGCTCGTCGAGGCGGCGGTATCCATGCCGATGACCTGACCGGCACTGTCGACTAGGGGCCCGCCCGAGTCGCCGGGTTGAAGTTGGGCGTTCGTCTCGAGCAGCCCCGTGAGCTGCTCACTCGCACCGTTGTCCTCGGTCGCGGTGATCGCCTGGTGCAGCTTCGTCACCGACCCCGTGACCTGCGAGGGCTGGCCGCCGACGCCCCCGGCGTTGCCGATCGCCGTGACGGCAGCACCGACCTTGACCGTCGACGAGTCGCCCAGCGGAACCGTCTTCAGCCCTGAGGCGTTCTTGAGCTGAAGAATCGCGACATCGGAGGTAAGGCTGTAGCCGACGACCGTCGCCGTGTAGCTGTGCCCGGTCGCGATGTCGACGACCCGGATCGTCGTCGCACCCCGGATCACATGGTTATTCGTGAGAATTTCTCCGTTGCTCGTGAGCACCATCCCTGTTCCGGCCCCCGACTCGCCCTGGTAGGAGATATTGGTGTTGATATCGACGATGCCCGGGATCGACGCCGAGACGCGGGCCGCCGCGGGAGCCACAGCAGCGAGGCTCGAGCCGGCGAGCGCGATCAGCATGATCGCCAACGAGCACGCGAGACGGCTGGCTCGGAACGAGCTCGCGCGCCGGCCAAGATTTCTGAAGCTGTGGACTTTCGCCGAGATCACAAGCTCATAATCGCGGCGAGATGTGAGACGTTCCTTAAGACGGTGCCTAGACGGTTCGGGAAACCAACGCGCAGGGGCAGCGATCGATCGGCGCGAGAGACCGCGGCTCGATCGGAGCCCGCACGCGGGAAACCGGGACTGGTGCGCGAGCCCGAACCGGTTGCGAGCGGACGCGCTAGCGTGATTCTGCTCCGTGCCGCCCTGCGCCCGCCTCTCGAAGCTTGCCGCGCTCGCCGGAATCGGCGTCGTACTCGCGGGCTGCGGCGCAGCAGCCGGCGACCACGGCGCGAACACGACGACGACCGGCAGTTCGTCCACGCCCGTTGTCCGCGCGCGGACGCCCGCGACGCCAACAGCACGTGACCGTTGGGGAACCGTCTGGCTCTGCCGGCCGGGTTTGCACGACGATCCTTGTGCCTCGAGCCTCGTGACGACCGTGATTGCCCGCAACGGCACGACCCGCGTCGTCGCCAGCGCCGATGCCAAGCGGCCGGGGGTCGACTGCTTCTACGTCTACCCGACGATCAGCGGCGAGCCGACGATCAACGCGAATCTGGCTACCCAGTTTCGCGAGCAGGAGGTTGCAATCGCACAGGCGGCCCGTTTCTCACAGGTATGCCGCGTCTACGCGCCGATCTATCCGCAGATCACGCTCAGCGCGCTCGACCACCCGGCACGGATCACTCTCGCCGATGCACTCCTCGCCTACAAGGGGGTTGCCGAGGCCTTCCGTGACTACCTCGCGCATTACAACGACGGTCGCGGGATCGTCTTCATCGGCCACTCGCAAGGCGCGGTGATCCTGATTCGGCTCCTGCAGCAGGAGGTCGACCGCAATGCAACGCTCCGCCACAGGCTCGTCTCGGCGCTCCTGCTGGGAGGCAATGTCACCGTGCCGAAAGGCAGGGTCGTGGGCGGAGACTTCGCCCACATCCCGGCATGCCGCTCAACCGGTGAGACCGGCTGCGTCGTCGCCTACTCGAGCTTCACCTCGAAGCCCGGCAGCAACAGCGAGTTCGGGCGCACAACCTCCGACGCAGGTGTGGGCATCCTCGCGCCCCACAACCTTGCGCCCTCGCTCCAGATCATGTGCGTCAACCCGGCCGCGCTCTCAGGCGGAACGGCCCCACTCGACCCGTACATCCCCGCGCTCGTCCTCCTCTTCCTGCCGGCGGGCGGGGCGCCCACGGTGTTGACGCCTTGGGCCTCGTTTCCCGGCGAGTACAGGGCGCACTGCGCATCGTCGGGGAACGCGAGCTGGCTCCAGGTGACGAGAGCCGCTGGCGCCTCCAAGCGTCAGCCACAGCTGACCCGGCTTGAGGATCCCGCGCTCGGGCTCCACATCCTCGACGTCAACATCGCACTCGGGAACCTTGTCCAGCTCGTCGGCGACCAGGCTACCGCCTACCTGCATCGCTAGTACCTACGACGAACGCAACTGCCTTTCGCGCCCGTAGGCTGGGTCCGCAGATCAGCGCTGCGCGTCGTTCAACGCCGCGGTGGGGGTGCCGCGACGGTTCGCGGCGACGATCTCGGCCTGACCCTCGGGCGCCGGCGGCAGACCCTCGAGCAGCGCGGCAGCGAAGGCGGCCGGCTCGCCGAATGTGAGCATCGGGTTGTGCGCGCGCTCGAAACCGATCGACGAAAACGGATTCCCCGACAGCCCGCGACCACAGATTGAGCCACCGTAATGGCCGGGATAGACAACGACATGGTCGGGCAACGCGAGCAGACGCGCAAGGCTTTCGAACTGCAGCGCCGCCTGACCCGCCGCATCGCCCGCAACGTGGAGGTCGGGACGGCCCACGTCACCGACGAGCAGCGAGTCGCCGGTGAAGACGAGCCAGGGCTCCTCTGTTCCCCGCCGTCGGTCGGCTACGGCGTAGGCGTGGTGAGAGGGGGCGTGGCCCGGAGTCGCGATCACCTGGACGAGCGTGTTCCCGAGCTCGAGTCTGTCCCCGGCCTCGAGCGCCCGATGCTCGTAGGTCATGCCGGCATGGGCGGGTACGTACGCCGTCGCGCCCGTGCGTGCGACGAGCGCCGGGAGCCCGGAGAGGTGGTCGGCGTGCACGTGCGTCTCGAAGACCGCGACGATCGGGCCGCCGACGGCTTCAGCGGCGGCGAGATAGTCATCGACGAGGTCGATGTGGGGGTCGACGACGGCCAGTTGTCCGAAGGTGAGGCAGCCGAACAGATAACTGGCGCACGATCCTCGCTCGTTCAGGAAGGGTCGGAGTAGCACCCCGATCCTCCCAGCGCCCGCTTTCCCTGTAGACGACGTCGCACGCGAGAAGCGTACCCCGCCCGGCGGCCACCTCAGTCTTCGCGGCGGAACAACCTGAGCTCGAGCTCCTCGAGCTCGACGAGCGCACCGGCGGCAACGCGCTGGTCTGGGGGGTCAGAGACGGCCGTTCCGAGCTCGAGACGCCAGGCACGGCCGAACCTCGGCGGCGGCAGCTTGAACGTCACGGGCTCCCGGGCGGCGTTGACGAAGAGCAAGAACGAGTCGCCGAGGACGGTCGTACCATCAGCCGTCCGCTCGCCGGTCTCGCGCCCATTGAGGAAGACTCCGAGCGCGAGACCGTCGGCGTGCCAATCCTGGTGTGTCATCTTGCGACCGTCGCTGCGGAACCACCAGATTTCGGGAAGCCCGGAGCCCTTGGTGTCGTCGACCAGGAAGCGCGCGCGCCGGAAAACGGGCTCACCGAGCCGCAGTGCGATCAGCCTCCGTACGAAGCCGAGCAGCGCAAGACCAGGCCCGTCAGGCTCCCAGTCGAGCCAGGAAATTTCATTGTCCTGACACCAGGCGTTGTTGTTTCCGCGCTGGCTGCGGCCAAACTCGTCGCCCGAGGTGAGCATCGGCACACCCTGCGAGAGCAGCAGCGTCATCAGGAAGTTGCGCTGCTGGCGCTGCCGTAGCCGGCTGATCTCCGGGTCGCCGCTCGGGCCCTCCGCACCGCAGTTCCACGAGCGGTTGTCATCGCTGCCGTCGACGTTGCCCTCAAGGTTGTCGGCGTTGTGCTTCCGCTCGTAGGAGACCAGGTCGGCGAGCGTGTAGCCGTCGTGCGCGGTCACGAAGTTGATCGAGGCCGAGGGCTCGCGCCCGGGCGCCCAGAACAGGTCGCTCGAACCGGAGAGCCGTCGCGCGAAGTCAGCAACGGTCGCCTTGCCGCGCCAGAAGTCGCGCATCGTGTCGCGATAGCGCCCGTTCCATTCGCGCCAGGCACCCGGAAAGTTTCCGACTTGGTAGCCACCGGGGCCGAGATCCCACGGCTCGGCGATCAGCTTCAGACCTGCGAGCAAGGGATCCTGGTGCACGGCGTCGAGGAACGCCGAGCCCGGGTCGAACTCGTAGTGATCGCGGGCGAGAGCGGTCGCCAGGTCGAAGCGAAAGCCGTCGACGTGACACTCACCTGCCCAGTAGCGCAGCGAATCCATGATCAGCCGCAGTACGTCGGGGTGCCCGGCATCGAGCGTGTTGCCCGTTCCCGTGAAGTCGAGGTAACGCCCGGGATCGTCCGGGTCGAATCGGTAGTAGGAGGCGTTGTCGAGACCGCGGAACGCCAGCGCCGGCCCGTCCTCTCCGCCCTCGGCGGTGTGGTTGTAGACGACGTCGAGGATCACCTCGATGCCCGCGCGATGAAGCGCCTTGACCATCCCCTTGAACTCTCGCACCTGTTCACCGCCGCGGCCGGTGGCCGCGTAGAGAGCATGCGGCGCGAAGAATCCGATCGTCGAGTAGCCCCAGTAGTTGACGAGCCCGCGCCCAGGAAGAAACGCTTCGTCGGCGATGTGCTGGATCGGGAGCAGTTCGACCGCGGTCACTCCCAGCGTTCGCAGGTAGGCGATCGACTCCTCCGAGGCGAGCCCTGCATAGGTGCCACGCAGGTCGGCGCGTACCGCCGGGTTGCGCTGGGTGAAGCCCTTCACGTGCAGCTCGTAGATCACCGAGTGCGCCCAGGGCGTCTCGGGACGACGGTCATCCTCCCAGTCGAAGCGCGGGTCGACGACGACCGACTTCGGGATCGCGCGTGCATCGTCGTCGCGGTCGGGCCGCGACGCGTCAGCCCGTGAACCGGGCTGGGTGCGAGCCGCCGCGTAGTTCACAGGCCCGTCGATCGCCCGCGCGTACGGGTCGATCAAGAGCTTGTTCGGGTTGAAACAATGGCCGGCGCTCGGAGCAAAGGGGCCGTACAGCCGGTAGCCGTAGCGTTGACCGGGCCCGACTCCGGGAAGGTATCCGTGCCAAGTCGACCCGGCGCGCTCACCGAGCGCAAGGCGCTCCTCGTCATCATTCGCGTCGAACAGGCAGAGCTCGACACGTTCGGCGTGCTGCGAGCAGACCGCGAAGTTGGTTCCCTCCCCGTCCCAGCTCGCACCGAGCGGCAGCGCTCGGCCCGGATGGAGCGCACGCCGCGACGTCGCCGAACGGGGCTCTATCGAGGAGGGGACTCGCATCGCTGAAGGGCAGGAGTCTAGAGCCCGGGCGCGGGCACATCCGAGGGGGCGAGCCAGAGTACCGCGAGCGGCGGAAGCGTCAGGAGCGCCGACCAGGGCTGCCCTCCCCACGGCTCCGCGACGGCGTGCACACCGCCGCCGTTGCCGACATTCGTCCCGCCGTAGGTGGCGGCATCGGTGTTCAGGAGCTCGCGCCAGTGACCCCCGGCAGGCAACCCCACTCGGTAGCCCTCCCGGACAACGGGAGAGAAGTTTGCGATACAGACGACCGGTGGGCCGCTGCCGTAGCGCGCGTAGGCAAGCACATTCGCGGCAGCGTCGTTGGCCTCGAGCCAGCCGAACCCCGACGGGTCGAAGTCGCGCTCCCACAGCGCGGGCTGGGCACGGTAGATCGCGTTGAGATCCCGCACAAGCCGCTCGACACCGCGGTGCTCGGGCTGCTCGAGCAGGTGCCAGTCGAGGCTGTGCTCGTGGTCCCACTCGCGTTCCTGCGCAAACTCGCCCCCCATGAAGAGGAGCTTCTTGCCGGGGTGCGCCCACATATGGCCGTAGAGGGCCCGCAGATTCGCGAACTGCTGCCAGCGGTCTCCCGGCATCTTGGCGAGCAGCGAGCCCTTGCCGTGCACGACCTCGTCGTGGGAGAGCGGAAGGATGAAGTTCTCGTTGAACGCGTAGAGCAGGCCGAAGCTGAGCTGATTGTGGTGGTGGGCGCGGTGGACGGGATCGCGCTCGAGGTAGTCGAGCGTGTCGTGCATCCAGCCGAGGTTCCACTTGAAACCGAAGCCGAGCCCACCCGCGTCGACGGGGCGCGAGACCCCCGGCCACGCGGTCGACTCCTCGGCGGCGAGAATCACCCCGGGCTCGTGCCCATGCGTGACGACATTCAGCTCGCGCAGGAACTCCACCGCCTCGTAATCCTCGTTGCCGCCGTCGGGGTTCGGGATCCAGGCTCCCGGCTCGCGCGAGTAGTCGCGGTAGAGCATCGAGGCGACCGCATCGACCCGGAGCCCGTCGGCGTGATACGTCTCAAGCCAGAAGAGCGCGTTCGCGCGAAGGAAGTTCGCGACCTCGGGGCGACCGTAGTTGAACACGAGCGTGCCCCAGTCCGGGTGCTCGCCGCGCCGCGGATCGTCGTGCTCGTAGAGCGCGGTGCCATCGAAGCGCGCCAGCGCGAATTCGTCACGGGGGAAGTGTGCGGGCACCCAGTCGCAGATCACACCGACGCCGGCACCGTGCAGCCGATCAACGAGCGCCCTGAACCCGTCGGGAGAACCGAAGCGCGCGGTCGGCGCGTAGTAGCCGCTGACCTGGTACCCCCACGACCCTTCGAACGGATGCTCCATGACGGGCATCAGCTCGACATGTGTGAACCCGAGCTCGAGCACGTGCGCCGCGAGTGCATCGGCAAGCTCGAGGTAGGAGAGCCGCCCCCCGTCGAGCCCGCGACGCCAGGAACCGAGGTGCACCTCGTAGATGCTCATCGGCTCCGCATGCGGATGGGCGCGGCGGCGGCGTTCGAGCCAGCCGGCATCCGCCCACTGATGATCCGGACGTTCGACGACCGAGGCGGTGGCCGGCGGCTGCTCGGCCGCAAAAGCGAGCGGGTCGGCCTTGAGGCGGAGGCCGCGGTCATGCCCGCGGAGTTCGTACTTGTAGCGAGCGCCGGCCAAAACCCCCGGCACGAAGAGCTCCCAGACACCCGAGGCGCCGAGTGAGCGCATCTGGTGAAGACGCCCGTCCCAGCCGTTGAAGTCTCCGACGACGCTGAGCGAGCGCGCGTTCGGGGCCCAGACGGCGAACGCGGTGCCCTCGACGCCGTCGAGCTCGCGGGTGTGGGCGCCGAGACACTCGTAGAGCCGCTCGTGACGGCCTTCGCCGATCAGGTGCAGATCGAGCTCACCGAGTGTGGGCGCGAATGCGTAGGGATCGGCGCTCGTGACGGTGTGACCGTCCGGGTAGGCCACCTCGAGCACGTAGCGGAAAGGGAGCGTGCGTCGTGGCAGGTAGCCCTCGAAGGCCCCGTTGCCGAGCGCACCGAGAAGTACGGGCTTGCCACGGGCGGGTATGACCGTAACGGTCTCCGCGCCAGGCTTGAGCGCGCGCACGACGACTCCGCCCCGATACGGATGAGCGCCGAGCACATGGTGCGGATCGGCGTGCTCGAGCTCGAGCACGCGTGCAAGCTCTGCCTCGGGCCGGAGCTCCGGACGCTCGTCGCCGTTGCTCAGGGCTCGACCACCAACAGGTGTGCCTGACGGACACCTGGCTCGAGACGGACGAAGTTGGGCGCGGACAACCAGTGGTAGCGCTCGTCGTCGAGCGTGTCGCGAACGACGAAGGAGTCGCCGAGCCCGAGCCGCCAAGGAACGACCACCGCACCCTCTTGGACAGCGGCGGGGTCCAGGTTGACGACGACGATCACGGTGTCCGCACCCTCCTGCTTGGCGACGGCGAAGAGCTGCGGGTTCCCGGTCTCGAGCACCGTTGCATTCGCGAGCCGTCGAAAAGCCGGGTGCGCGCGACGTACCCGGTTGAGGCGCGAGACGAGCGGCAGCAGCGGGCCGTCGAGCCGCCGTTCCCGCAGCTCGTACTTCTCGGAGTTCAGGTACTCCTCGCTGCCTGGGCCGGCCGGCAGGTTCTCGAAGCTCTCGAACCCAGAGTAGACCCCGTAACTCGGCGAGAGCGTCGCGGCCAGCACGAGTCTCGCCGCAAACGCCGATTCGCCACCCTCCTGGAGATAGGCATGGAGGATGTCGGGGGTGTTGACGAAGAAGTTCGGCCGAAACGTGTCCTGCAGCTCCGGAGCGCTGAGCTCGGTGAGGTACTGCTCGAGCTCCGCCTTCGTGTTTCGCCAGGTGAAGTAGGTGTACGACTGGCTGAAACCGGCCTTCGCGAGCGTCGTCATCATCGCCGGCCGCGTGAACGCCTCGGCAAGGAAGATGACGTCCGGATGGTCCTTCTGGACCTCGGCGATCAGCCACTCCCAGAACGCAACCGGCTTGGTGTGCGGGTTGTCGACCCGGAAGATCTTCACACCCCGCTCGATCCAGAACCTAACGACCGCCGCGATCGCCTGCCAGAGCCCACGCCAGTCATCAGAGTCAAAGTTCAGGTTGTAGATGTCCTGATAGCGCTTGGGCGGGTTCTCGGCGTACTTGAGCGTCCCGTCGGGCCGGCGATGGAACCACTCGGGGTGCTCTCTCAACCACGGGTGGTCGGGGGAGCACTGGAGAGCCAGGTCAAGCGCGACTTCGAGTCCAAGCTCGTGTGCGCGCGCGACCAGCTGTTCGAACTCGGCGAGGGTGCCGAGCTCCGGATTGACGGCGGTATGGCCACCGTCGGCAGAGCCGATCGCCCAGGGGCTTCCGGGGTCTCCCGGCTGCGCCTGCGCGGCGTTGTTTCGCCCCTTGCGGTTGGTAACACCAATGGGGTGTATCGGCGGGAGGTAGATGACATCGAAGCCGAGCTCCGCGAGCTCCGACAGCACCATCTCGACGCCGGCGAAGCCACCGAAGGAGCGTGGAAAGAGCTCGTACCAGGCGCCGAAACGCGCGAGTTCGCGGTCGACGACGAGTTCGAGCGGGCGCTCGAGCGTCGCGGCTTCGATCCGCCCCAACCCGGGGTCAAGCGTCGGGGCGAGCGCCTGCTCGAGGCTGAGCTCCGGGAGGCCGAGGAGTGCGGCGCCTTCGGACAGCTCGCCGCTCAGATCGGTCTGGCCTGCGGCAAGCTTGCGCCCGAGTTCGTCCTGCCAGCTCGCGACACGGTCGACCCACGCGATCACGGTGAACTGCCAGCGACCAAGCCTGTCCGCCGCGAACGAGCCCGACCAGTGATCGTTGCCGAGCGGTTCGAGCGGCGCCTCGATCCATTTGCGCTTCCCCGGCCGACGGGTCGCGAGCACCGCGCGGAGCACATCGTGGCCGTCGGCGAAGATCGTTGCGGTCACGCTCACCTCCTCGTCGAGAGTCCGTTTCACCGGATAGCGTCCACCGTCGAGCCGAGGCGTGACGCACTGGATCTGGATTCGAGGGGGACGGGACCGGGGAATGCTCACAGCTGCATCTTCGCTCTTCTTGCTCATCGTGCTGGAATGACCGTATCGCGACTATGCCCCGTTCGAGCGGCGTACTGCTCCATCCAACTTCATTGCCCGGCGGTCGACTCGGCCGGGAGGCCTACGTCTTCGTCGACTGGCTCGCCGACGCAGGACAGTCCTGGTGGCAGTTTCTCCCGCTCCAGCCACCCGACGGAAGCGGCTCCCCGTACACCTCACCCTCGGCGTTCGCGACCTCGCCGGCACTGCTCGAGGATCCGAACGCGCCGGTGAGCGGCGCGGAACTCGACGCCTTTCGGAAACGCCAATGCTTCTGGGCCGAGGACTGGGAACGCTTCGCCGGGGACGGCACGCTCGCCGCTCAGGTGCGCTTCGAGCGCGAGTGGCGCGCGCTGCGGCGTTATGCGCGTGCCAAGGGCATTGGCCTGATCGGCGACCTGCCGATCTACGTCGCCCCGCGCAGCGCGGACCACCTCTATCACCGCGAACTCTTTCGCGAGGGTGTGGTCGCAGGCGCACCCCCTGACCGGCTCAGCCCCACGGGGCAGCTCTGGGGCAACCCCCTCTATCACTGGCCTTCGCTCCAGCGCCGAGGCTATCGCTGGTGGATCGAGCGCTTTCGTCGCAGCCTCGAGTTCGTCGACCTGCTGCGTGTCGACCACTTCCGCGGCTTCGTCTCATACTGGGCCGTCCCCGCGGACGCTGCTAGCGCGGCCGAGGGGACATGGCAGCGCGGCCCCGGTGCGGCCGTCTTTCGGGCCGCGAGGGGCGAGCTCGGCGCCCTGCCGCTGATCCTCGAGGATCTCGGGATCATCACGCCCGCGGTCTCACGGCTGCGCGAGCAGCTCGGCCTGCCTGGCATGGCCGTGTTGCAGTTCGCCTTCGAGGGCGACCCGCACTCGCCCCATTGGCCGGAGAACTTCAGCGAGCAGACCGTCGTCTACACCGGCACACACGACACCGACACGGCGCTCGGCTGGTGGGAGACATTGAGTCCCGAGGAACGGAAGGCGACAGGGCTCGAGGCGTCTCAGCCCGACTGGTCACTGATCGAGCTGGCGTTCTCGTCGCGTGCACGGCTCGCAATGGTGCAGGCGCAGGACGTGCTGGGACTCGGATCGGAGGCACGGATGAACAGACCGGGGCAACCGAACGGCAACTGGCGCTGGCAGCTCGAGCCTGGCGCGCTCGACGCGGCGCTGGCAAGACGGCTGCGCCTGCTCACGCGCGCAACTGGCCGGCTCAACCCCCAAGCAGCGAAAGGTAGAGCGCGACCGTCTGCTCGGCGATCGCCCGCCAGCTGAACTGCTCGACCACCCTTTGTCGTCCGGCCTGCGCGAATGCGCGTGCGCGTGCCGAGTTCCCGAGAACGAGGTCGATGCGCTCGGCAAGGTCGCGCGCGAAGCGACCCGGGTCGACTGGCTCCCGCGAACCGTCGTCGCGCGGCTCGAACGGGACGAGCAGACCCGTGACGCCGTCAACGACCACCTCGGGAATTCCACCCGTATCCGTCGCGACGACCGGAGCCTCGCAGGCCATTGCCTCCAGGTTGACGATGCCGAGCGGCTCGTAAACCGAGGGGCACACGAACACGGACGCATGGCTGAGCACCTCGATCAGCTCGTCGCGCGCGAGCCGCGCGGTCAGCCAGTGAACGCCGCTCCGCCGCGACTGCAGCCGCTCGATCTGCGCCGCGGTTTCGGCTGCGATCTGTGGCGTATCGGGCGAGCCCGCAACAAGTACGAACTGGGCGTTACCGTCAAGCAACTCGGCCGCATCAAGCAGGTGGCCGAGCCCCTTCTGGCGGGTGATCCGGCCGACGAAGACAACGCTCGGTGCGTCCGGATCGATCCCGTAGCGTTCGAGCGCGGCAGTCCCTGCGACGGGACGAAACTCGTCGGCGTCGATGCCGTTGTGGATCACCGAGACACGCTCCGGCGGAATCGCGGGGTAGCAACGGAGCAGGTCGCTTCGCATCTCGGCTGAGACAGCGATGACGGCGTCGGCACCCTCGAGCCCGGTGCGTTCGGCGAAGCTCGAGACGGCATAGCCGCCACCGAGCTGCTCCGCCTTCCAGGGCCGCATCGGCTCGAGACTATGGACGGTTGCGACGTGGGGCACGTCGTGGACGAGTCGTGCGAGGTGGCCCGCAAGGTTGGTGTACCAGGTGTGGCTGTGAACGAGGTTGGCGGCGCCGAGGCCCGCAACCATCGCAAGGTCGATCGACAACGCCTCGAGCGCCGCCGCGTACGGCTCGCCGCGACGCAGCGCCGCCCAGGGACGGTACGTGACTAGAGCAGGCTCGCCCGGGCTCGCCTCTGCCGGCGCCCCCCACGCGTGCACCGTGACCTCGACAAGGCGCGCGAGTTCGCGGGCGAGGTATTCGACGTGAACACCCGCTCCGCCGTAGACGTCCGGCGGGTACTCGCGTGTGAGCAGTGCGACGCTGGGGTCAGGCATCCACCGACGCGCCCTTGGCGATCACGACGATGCCGCCGGGAGAGATGTGAAAGCGCTCGCGGTCGGCGACGGGGTCGACGCCGATCGTGGCACCGGGGGCAACCTGCACGTTCTTGTCGAGGATCGCGTTCCGCACGACCGCGTCCCGGCCGACGTCGACGCCGTGCAGCAACACCGCACCGTCGACCTCTGCCCGCGAGTGGACGCGGACGCCTGGAGAGAGCACCGATCCACGCACGACGCCTCCCGAGACGACGACGCCCGCGCAGACCATCGAATCGAGCGCCATGCCGGTTCGTCCAGGCTCCTGGTGCACGAACTTCGCCGCGGGCAGCGGCTCGTGCAGCTTGAGGATCGGCCACTGCTCGTTGTAGAGGTTGAAGACCGGCTCCGCCGAGATCAGGTCCATATGCGCCTCGTAGTAAGCGTCGATCGTGCCGATGTCGCGCCAGTAGCCGTGCTCGCGCTCGGTAACGCCCGGAACACGACTCTGGACGAAATCCCAAACACAGGCGGCGCCTTCCCGCACGAGTCGCGGGATGATGTCGCGGCCGATGTCGTGACTCGAGGTCTCGTCCTGCGCGTCGGCGGTGACGACGTCGATCAGCACCGAGGCGTCGAAGACGTAGTTCCCCATCGAGGCCAGCACGAGTTCCGGGGCATCGGGCAGGCCGACGACAGACTCGGGCTTCTCGCGAAAAGCCGTGATCGTAACGCCCATCGGCCGCGGTCTCGATCACGCCGAACTGGTTCGACTGCTCGATCGGAACCCGAATCCCCGCGACCGTGAGGCCGGCGCCCGACTCCAAGTGCTGGGC
Source organism: uncultured Actinomycetota bacterium (assembly GCA_963828105.1). Taxonomy (GTDB): domain Bacteria; phylum Actinomycetota; class Thermoleophilia; order Gaiellales; family Gaiellaceae; genus PALSA-600. The sequence goes on from CAWHDF010000030.1 coordinate 36,634, forward strand.
GACCATCTGCCGCGGATCGGTCCGGTAGATGTGATCGGCTCCGAAGACGACGATGTAGTCCGGGCGCTCGTCGTAGATCAGGTTCAGGCTCTGATAGATCGCGTCGGCGGAACCCGCGAACCAGCGTGGCCCCCGCCGCATCTGCGCGGGTACCCCGGTGACATAGTTGCCGAGCAGCGGGGACAGGCTCCAAGTCGTGGCGAGGTGCCGGTCGAGACTGTGACTCTTGTACTGCGTGAGCACGCCGATGCGCCGAAACTCGCCATTGACGAGATTCGAGAGAGCGAAGTCGACGAGACGGTAGTTTCCGCCGACAGGCACCGCAGGCTTCGCGCGATCCAACGTGAGCGGCCACAGCCGCTTCCCCTCCCCCCCGGCAAGCACAAGCGCAAAGCCGCGAACGGGCGACACGCTCGTAGCCTAACGCGGCGCAGCTCGGGACGTCGCCGAGTGTGGCGACGACGAGACAAGGCCACTCAATGCGAGGGGTAGATCCGCTCGACGTAGTCGTCGACCATCCGGGTCGCGCTGAACGCCGGCGCGCAGGTGACGATCGCCCGTTTGATCATGTCGCACCAGCGTTGCGGGACACCCTGCTCGTCGCGCTCGTAGAAGAGCGGCACGACCTCCTGCTCGAGCAGGTCGTAGAAGCGTTGCGCGTCGCGCGAGTCGACCAGGTCGAGGTCGCCGTCCTCCTCACCGGGGATCGCCCAGCCGTTGTCCCCGTCGTACCCCTCGTCCCACCAGCCATCGAGCACGCTCAGCTGCAACGCGCCGTTGAACGTCGCCTTCATACCGCTCGTGCCGCTCGCCTCGAGAGGGCGGCGGGGCAGGTTCACCCAGACATCGCAGCCGGCGACGAGATGGGCGCCGACGTCGAGGTCGTAGTCCTCGACGATCACGACGCGATCGGCAACCGCGGCCTCGCCCCTCGTAAAACCGTAGAGCCGCTGCAGCACGTCCTTACCGCCATCGTCGTTGGGATGCGCCTTGCCCGCGACGAGTAACTGCACCGGCGGCGACCCCGAGAGGATCCTGGACGCGCGCTCGGGATCGCGGGTGAGGAGGTAGACGCGCTTGTAGGTCGCGAACCGTCGTGCGAACCCGAGCGTGAGCGCATCACCGTCGAGTGTCGACTCGATCGCGCGCACGTAGTCGATCTGTTCGCCGCGCTGGAGCCGCTCGACCTGGCTGCGCGCACGCACGTAGTCCACGAGCCCGCGCCGCGACGCGCAGCGCGCCGCCCAGAGCTCCTCGTTGGGGATCTCACGCACACCCTCCCAGACATCAGGGTCGGCGGTACGCTCGAGCCAGCCATTGCCGAGCCGGCGATTGAGCAGCTCGCGCATCGGCGCACCGATGAACGTCGCGAGGTGCGCGCCGTTCGTGACGTGCGTGATGGGCACGTCCTCCGGCGCGAGTTCCGGGAACATTGGCTGCCACATCGAGCGCGCGACTTCACCGTGGAGACGGCTGACACCGTTCCGGCGTCGGCTCATACGAATCGCAAGCGGCGTCATCCCGGGCTGTTCGTCGGCAGCAGTCGGGTTCGAGCGGCAGAGCCCAAGGAACTCGTCGTCGTCGATGCCGAGTCGATAGGCGAGGTCGCCGAAGGCGCTCAGGAACTCGTTGCGCTCGTAGGTCTCGTTCCCGGCGGGTACCGGAGTGTGGGTCGTGAATACCGTCAGCGCACGGATCTCATCGAGGGCCTGGTCGAGCGAGTCGCCGCGCTCGACGCGCTGACTCACGAGCTCGAGCGGGGCGAGCGCGGGATGTCCTTCGTTGAGGTGGATCACGGCCGGGTCGATGCCGAGTGCGTCAAGGACGCGCGCACCGCCGATCCCGAGCAGGCCATATTGGTTGAGGCGAACGGCGCGGTTGCCCTCGTAGAGGCGCGCGGTCGTCCAGCGTGCGACCGAATCGTTGGCGGGGACTTCGGTGTCGAGGAGCAGCAGCGGCACCCTGCCGATATCGACCCGCCAGACCTCGAAGGCAACGGGACGGCCCGCGAGTTGCACGGAGAGCTGCAAGGGTGTCCCGTCGGGCGCCGAGACGCGCGCCATCGGCAGACTCTTCGGGTCGTTCGCGAGCCAGTACTCCTGCTGGCGGCCGGCGAGATCGAGCCGCTGTCGGAAGTAGCCGCGCCGGTAGAAGAGGCCGATACCGATCATCGGCAGCGCCTGGTCACTCGCCTCCTTGAGGATGTCGCCGGCGAGAACGCCGAGGCCGCCGGAGTAGATGGGCATCGAGACGTGAAAGCCGAACTCGGCGCAAAAGAACACAACGGGGGCGCCGACGCCCGCCCGTGCGCGCGGGGGGCGCGCGAGGTCTGCCTCGACCTCGGAGACGAGCGCTGCGATCCGTGCGCGCAACGCAGGGTTGCGCTCGACGGCCTCCTGCGTCGAGGGCCAGAGGTCGCTCAGGAAGCGGACAGGGTTCTGGCCGGCGAGCGCCCAGCGGTGGGGGTTGATGTCCTGGAAGACAGACGGCCCGTCGGCGGTCCAGCTCCACCGGTAGTTGTAGGCGATCGCGGCGAGCGGCTTGAGACTCTCGGTCAGCCGGTCGGCTAGCAGCTCGATCCGGGCGGCAAGATCAGCCGCGCCCGGAAGGAAAGGAGGGTTCTCAGGCATGCCATCGTCTATCAGTTTTGGGTCGCAGCCTGCGTCACTCCCCGCCGGACGGCGAGCCCACACCGGGCGCCCGACCTGTACGCACGAACAGAACTACGCGGGTCCGCCCGGTTTGAAGACCATCAGCACGATGATCGCCACGAGCAGCAACCCGGCGCTGTAGTTGAGCCAACGCGCCGCGCGATCGTTGAGCAGCGTGCGCAGCTCGGGCGACTCGTCCGCATCACCCAGGCTGACCGCCAGCTCACGCGCGCGCTTCGGTGACTGGCCGCCAGCCCCACCCAGGGCGCCGACGACGACGAAGAGTGCGAACGCCGTGTCGACCCAGCCGGCTCCGTAACCGACGTGCTCGATGTGGACGAGCCAGAGGCCAAAGGGCAGCACCAGCGCCATCCCCACACCGACGAGCGCGGCCCCAACCCGGCTCATCCCGAGAAGCAGTGCGATCTCGGGGGCCCGGCGGCGCCTGCGAGCCGACTCGAACGAGACACCGGCGACGATCACCCCGGCGACCAGCAGGAACGCGCCACAAAGATGGAAGAAGAGCGCCCAGTTCTCAGCCACGCCAAGACGCTAGCCGCTCGGGATGCGCACAGGCGGCTCAGTGTCCACTCGCGAGCCGGCCGGCCTTGACGATCAGCAGGATGACCGCGACGAGCAGGTAGCCGCGCATTAGGTACATCGAGAGAATGCGCCCACGCGACCAGGTGGGGCGCCCGAGCAGGTTCAGCGGCGGCATCGTCCAGGTCTCTCGCCGCACCGTCTCGACGGCGCCCGCTGGCCGCTTGTGGCGGCCGCGGAACGTCGCGGCCCCGAAACCAATGCAGCCGACGAGGAGCAGCCCGCTCAGCACGCTCAGCAGCAGCGTCACATTGACGCTCGGGAAGACCGTGGTCACGACGAGGATCGCGGAGAGCATCAGCAGAAGCCCGAGAATCACCGTGGCGACGGCGTTCAACCAGGGCTTGTTCACCCAGGGGCCTAGCACGGCTCGGTCGTTGCAGAGCAGCAGCAAGAACACGCTCGCGCTCGGCAGCAACACGCCGGCAAGCGCCTGCACCGACACGGTGATCACCCCGAGCGGCGCACCCGGGATCAGGACGATCGCCCCCGCAGCCGCAACGATGCCAGCGAAAGTCGCGTAGAAGAACTTGGCCTCGCTCGGTGGACGGTGCAGCGAGTGATGCATCCCAAAGACGTCCCCGAAGGCGTACGAGGTGGCGAGTGTGACCGCGCCGGCACCGATGATCGAGGCGTTCAGCAAGACGAGCGCGAACAGGATCCCGCCCACGCGGCCGATGGTGTGCTGGAGCCCGATCGCAACACCGCCGGCGTCGGTGAAGTGCCCGTGGAAGATCGTGTGCCCAAACGGGAACGCCGCCGTGACCATCATCAGCGTCGCGCCGAGCACGACGATCAGCGACCCGATGATCGTGTCGGCTCGCTCGTAATTGATCCAGCGCGTCGTGATCCGCTTGTCGATGATGTTCGACTGCTGGAAGAAGAGCTGCCACGGCGCCACCGTGGTACCCACGATCGCGACGATCAGCAGCACCGAAGTGGAGTTGACACCGCCCAGAACACCCGGGACCACGAAGCCGCGTGCAACCGCGCCGATGTGCGGGTGGGCCTCGATGGCGAGTGGGATCGCGAGGAAGTTGCCCGCGACGAAGACGAACATCGCCTGCTCCCATTTGCGGAAGCTGCCGGTGAGGGTCATCGCCACGAGCGCGACCGCGGCAACCGGCACCGATACGTACTTGCTGACGCCCATGTAGCTGAGCGCCAGATCGACGCCGATGAACTCGGTCACGATCGTCAGGAAGTTGAGGATGAAAAGGTCGACGACCGAGAACGCGCCCCAGAAGCGGCCGAACCGCTCGAGAATCAGACGTCCGTGCCCGACGCCGGTCACCGCGCCGAGGCGAACGACCATCTCCTGGTTGACGATCAGCACCGGAATGAGCAGCACCAGCACCCAGAGCAGGCTCGTTCCGTAGTTCTGTCCGGCCTGGGCGTAGGTCGCGACACCCCCGGCGTCGTTGTCGCCGACCATCACGATCAGTCCGGGGCCCATGATCGCGAGCAGCGCCAACAGCCGGCCCTTCCAGGTACTGCGCGAGCCGGTGTCGTCGAGGGAGAGCGTCCCCAACGCCCCCTTGATGTCGCCGATATGCGCCGAGTCGAGCACCGGTGGCGCGCGCACGACTTCCGGCTCCGCGCCGGGTTCATCGATCACATGCGCCTGCTCCTCTGCCATCGTCGACCTCTCTTCCGTTCTTCACGGAGGGCGTGCCCGAGGTGCACGCCTGTGAGGTCGGCGACCCGCCTAGTCCGCGGGGCAGCCGGCGTCGAGGGCGCGCCCGCTGGTACTTCCGGGAATGCTGTCTGCGTCGTTTCGAATCACGCTGTCGTGCACCCGTCCCTCATCGCGTTGTTCACGCCGAGCCGAAGCCAGGCTACCAGCCTCACAGCGAAAGAGTCGAGGCCCGGCGCCCACCGTGTTAGGGGACTCCCGACCCGGTAACGGCTGCTCGTCGCTACGCTGGAGCCGATGGAGCCTCGCCGCTCCCTCGGGCTCGTTGCCGCATTTTGCGCTTGCTCGCTGGTAGCGGCGGGTACCTGTGCGGCTGGTCGACACGAGGAGCCAAGCAAACGGGGACCGGCTCAGGCGAACACCCGCGGCGCGGCGACGCCCGCGCTCGCGGCGATTGCCCGGCTCGTGCTCGCAGGCCGGATCGACACAGCGAGCGCCAAACTCGATGTCTCCGCCGTCGTCCGAGCGGTGCGGCTGATCGATCTGCTTCCGGCTGCGCGCCGCGAACCGGTTGCCGCAGCGCTCGACCAGGTGAACGCGATTGCGGCGGAGCTGACCCTCCCCCGTGCGCTCGCCGTCTTCGGCCAACTAGCCGTCAACGACGACTGGTTCGCGCGCCACGGGCCCCCGGCGGCGAAGACGGACATCACCGACAGCCAGGGGATCGTCTATCGCTACTTCCCCGGAGACTGCTTCGAGTTCCACCCGCTCGCCAACTTCGCGGCGCTCAATGCGGACGCGGCAGCCAAACACGCGGCCGCGACCGCGATACTCGCCGCGGCGCTCGGCGCGCGGGCGATCCCTGAGCCGGGCGGCGGGCTCGGCTGGGAGTACTTCTTCGACTACGCCGGCGGTCACGCACCCTGGCTCTCGGGCTTCGCGGAGGCGGTCGCTGCGCAGGCGTTCGCGCGGGCCGCAGCCGTGCTGCCCGCCGAGGCGACCCAGTTGCGGGCCGAGGCGAGCCGCGCGTTCGCCACCCTTCCGGGAAGGCTCGTCGAGCGGACTGCGTCGGGCCCGTGGATCAAGCTGTACGGCTTCAGCGGTGACGTCGTGCTGAACGCGCAACTCCAGACGGTGATCTCGCTCGAGAGCTACGCGCAGAACAGCGGCAACGTCCGGGCAGCCCAGCTCGCCAACTCACTGCGAACGGCCGCCGCGCGAGCGCTCCCGCTCTTCGACACCGGTGCCTGGACGTATTACTCGCTTGCCCACGACGTTTCACCGCTGAGCTACCAGGATTACGTCGTGCAGCTGCTCCAGAGACTCGCCCCGGACGACCCTCGTTTCGCCGCCGCGGCGACGCGCTTTGCCTCCTACGCGCATACGCCCCCACGCTTCCGGCTCGGTGGCGCTGGAGCGGGAGCTGTCGACTTCTGGGTCTCGAAGCCCGCGACGGTTCGCATCACCGCGTTCGGCCGCTCGCGGGAACTTGCGGTCGATGGCGGCTGGCACCTCGTCGAGTGGCCGCTCCCGGGACGCGCGGGGATCTTTCCGGTGTCCCTTCGTGCCACCGACTGGGCGGGGAACTCGGCGACCGCGGCCGCACTCCCACTGGTCGAGGTTGCGGCACCTCCACACCCGCACCGGCGGCGCCCTCTCCACATGGTCGCACGCGGCGCCGAGACTGGGCCGCTCGTAATCGGCGCGGGGCTCTCGTCACCAGGCCAGGCCGGTCTTGCCGAGCAGGACGGGTTCGGGGCGGTGCGGATGACCCTCGTCTGGCCGAGCGGCGCCTCGAGCCCGACCCCTGGTGCACTCGCGGCGCTTAATCGCCTCCCGGCTGGAACGAAACTAGTCCTCGAGGTCGACGCCGGGTCGCTCCCCGCCGACGCGCCCGACCGTGCGGCGCTGGCGGAGTACGCGGCAGCGACAGCGGCGCAGGTACCGGCGCTCCAAACCTTGATCCTGGGGCCGGCTGTGCCCGTCGCACAGGCAGCGAACTACGAAACGGCTCTGGCCGCGGTGTATGACGCCGTAAAACAGGCCGCGCCGACGGTGCAGGTTGCAGCAACGCTCGATGGCCTGTTCGAGCCCTCTGCGGTGCTGTCCGCGCTTGCCTCCGCCTACAGCGAGAGCGGCCGCGCGGCGCCGCTGATGGACGCACTCGCGTTCCAGCCAGCGCCGAGCGCCGGCGCGGGTCAATGGACGCTTTCGAACCTGGGAACGCTGGAGAGTGCGCTCGCGACGGCCTTCGCCGCCACCGTCGAGCCGGCCACGACGCTACCCGTGATCGTCGACCAGCTCGCCTACGGCGCCTCGGTTCCGGTGCCGGAGCTCACGCTCTATGAACCCCCGCCGGCGGCCGGGGGGCTGAGCTCGAATGCACAGGCAGCTGCCTATGCGTCTGCGTTTCAGACGGCGGCCTGCGTAACGAACGTCAGCGAAGTGCTGCTCGGAACGCTTGTCGACACGGTCGGAGGAGGCACCGACAGCGGGCTCTATTACCCGGACGTGACACCGAAACCTGACCTCTCCCAGGTGCTGAAAGCGGTGACTGGCGTCGAGAACGACGGCCGTGGCTGCGTCACGCCAACGACACCGCCCCCCACGACGACGCCGCCCTCCACGACCCCAACGCCAGCTCCTTCGCCTTCACCGACCTCGCCGAGCAGCGTCAGCGTCCCCCCGACGACAACGCAACCGGCACCGACGACAAGCGAGGGCTCACAGCCGCTCGCCGCCCTCGCCACGCCCACGTTTCCGACGACGCTTTCGACGACGACGCCGCCGCGCGTCGGGGTGAGCTGCGCGACGGCCTGTCTTTTCCTGGTGATTCTGCAGCGACGCTCTGACGGAACGCCCGTGCTCGCGACGCGGGGAGTCCTCGCCGCCGGCGCACGCACCGCGGTGCGCCTTCCCGACGTCCCGTTCGCCGCGGGCGCCTACCGCTTCGCCGTCTGGTCGGTCGCGCAGGACGCACCCATGGCCGTCGAGGTCGACCGCAGCGCGACGATCTCGACGAGCGGCTAGCGCGAACGGCGCCGGGAGCGAGGGCACGGCGCGGAGTCGGCCAGCCGAAGCAGGCACGCCTCCTCGCCGAACCCGGGACACGCGGGGCAGCGGACCCACCGGCGCCGGCAGAACCACTGCCCCCGCACGGGGCGACCATTTTTCAGGCGACCGAGAGCTCGGGATGCGCATCGCCCGATGCCCTTGCCCCGTTTGTGTCCACTTCGCACGCTACTAGCGCGAGACCCCCACACGCGTCATCCGCGTGTGGGGAATAGCACTGGCGGATGGTCCAGGACCGCTCAGGGCGGGGTGACGGAGAGGAGGGCCGCAGGCGGGCTGGAAATCGGCTCGTTTGCTCATCGGCGGGCCTGCCTACCGACCACGCCGGCGTGCGATCCGCCGCGGTCGGCAGACTTCCCCGCATGGTGCAATCCCGTAGTGCCCGTTTGCGCATCCTCATCGCCGACGATCACCAGCTGATCCTCGATGGGGTGCGCCGTGCTCTCGAGGAATCCGGGGAGTTCGACGTCGTCGGCGAGGCCTCCAACGGGAACCAAGTGCTTGCGCTCGTCAAACGTGCCCATCCCGACGTCGTCGTCCTCGACGTGCGCATGCCTGGTATGGATGGGCTCGTCTGTCTCGACCAGATCAAGAAGCGCAACCCGGAGATCAAAGTGATCGTGCTCTCCGCCTCTTCGGACCAGAAGCTGATCGAGAACGTGCTGCGGCGGGGAGCGAGCGCGTACATCGTCAAGAGCGTCAACCCGATCGACTTGCCATCGGTGATCAGGCAAGCGGTCGAGGAGACCGTCTACACCGCCATCGGCGTCTCTGACGCCTCCACCGACGCGGCCGCCAAGTCCGCTGGGCTGACTCCACGCGAGCTCGCGATTCTGACTGCACTCGCGCAAGGGAAGTCAAATGCGGCGATCGCGAAAGAGCTCTGGGTCGCACCTCAAACCGTGAAGTTTCATCTCACGAACATCTACCGCAAGCTCCAGGTCGCAAACCGCACCGAAGCAGCCCGCTACGCCTATCAACAGGGTCTCGTCGAGAGCCCGCTGTACGAAGGCGACGATGCCGAGCTCAGTCACTCCTGAGCCAGTCGGTTACGGCTCGCGCGTTCGCGGCGTCGCCAGGCGGGCTTAGAGCTCGTCCTCGTCGGGCCGCCACGCCTCGAGCGAGGCGCTGACGACCGTGGGGCCTCCCGGCGCGCTCGTAACCTGAAGCTCGCCGCCCAGCATCTCCACACGTCGTCGCATCCCGGCGAGCCCGAACCTTCCCGGCTTGGGCGGACCATCCGCGGCGAAGCCGCAGCCATTGTCTTTGATCTCGAGCCGCAACGTCTCGTCGCTCGCGGTGAGCGTGACGCTGACCTCGGTGGCACCCGCGTGTTTGGCGACGTTCGCGAGCGCAGCCCGGGTCACCGACTGCAGCGCGATTCGCTGCGAATCCGTCTCGGCGTGCGCGTTTTCGTCGAAGCGGAAGCTGACCGTGGCGTCCGAGCGCTCGCCGAAGCCGCGGATCTCGGCTTCGAGCGCCTCACGCAGGGGAACACTTCCAGCCACGCCATCTTCGAGCGCTCCGATCAGGACACGGAGGTCGGCCTCGACCTTGCCGAGTTCCTCGGTGATCTGCTTCAGCCCGGCATCGAGCTTCGAGCGGTGCTCGCTAGGGACGACCGTGCGGAGCCGCTGCCTGAGCGTGCCCAGACTGAAGCCGATCACGGCCAGGTTCTGCATCGGCCCGTCGTGAACGTCGAGCGCGAGCCGCTGCAGGCGCCGGAGCACGACGTCGGCGCTCGCGTTCTCGTCGCTCTCGAGCTCGAGTTCCTCGACAGTCTCGTTCGCCCCGGCCTCGACCGCGCTTGCGGCGCGCTTGTGCTTCGCCTCGGTGCTCGAGGCCTTGACGCTCACGGGCAGCCACCGCCGGTGCCCGAGCGAGGAGCGCACGGGCACGGGCGCCGACTCGGCGCATCGAAAGGAGCGTTGCATGGAACGGAAATCAGCATCCGAGGATGTGTTCGGCCATAAGAGCGCCGCGCACGTCCCTCGAACGGGGGATCACAGACCCGGTAGCCGCTTCTTTCACCCAAAACGGGGGCGCAGCCCTTACGGGACAAGCTCTTGGCCCGCTCTAGACCATCGACGAAAAACGGCTGCCCGCCCCGTCAGACGGGTCGGGCAGCCGAAAACTGCGAGCGAGCGCTCGCACGAGCACTACCGTCTAGATGACGGTGACGTTACGCGCCTGGGGGCCCTTCGGGCCCTCTTCGGTCTCGAACTCCACGTTCGCACCTTCGGCGAGTGACTTGAAGCCGTCGCCGGTGATCGCGCTGAAGTGGACGAAGACGTCCTTACCGCCCTCGCTCGGAGTAATGAACCCGAAACCCTTCGCGTCGTTGAACCACTTCACGGTTCCAGTTGCCATATAGAAAACACCTCCTCCTGCCAAACTCAAGAACGGGCAGAGGAAGCGCCGTGTGCGCGACCGATACTCGCTCGTGTACGGGCGGGACCATACCACGCCCGAAGCGACCCGGCGGGTTGTCTGCTCAGACGATGACGACGGCCGTCTCGTGCCGCTCGATGATGCGCGGAACGCAGTCGAGGACGCCTTCCTGAGCGCAGAACGGTAGGTCGTCCGCGAGGCCGTTGCGCCGCAGGTTGTCGGCGCTCGTACCGCTCCCGATTCCCTCGAGCGCAGTGCCGAACGAGCTTGCGAGCTGCACCGCGGCGCGCGCCGCATCGTCGTGGTCGCCCCCGAGCGCAGCGGCGATCCGGCCGGCGACATAGGCGTCGTCGATCGCGAACTCGCCCTCGACCCCCGCACAGAGCACAGCAACATCGCCTGCGCCGCCGAGCGTAGCGACGAGCGCGTCGAGATTAAGCAGCGAGCCGACGTAGACGGTCTCGCACCGGGACGCCGCAGACAGAAGCAACCGCGTGCCATTGGTCGTCGTCAGCACAAGCTCTGCCGGCTTGGTCGAGAGCTGCGCGAACTCACGCGGCGAGTTGCCGAAGTCGAAGCCGTCGATCTTGACGTTGTGGCGCTCGCCACCGAGCGCAATGCCAGGCGCTGCGAGTGCGCGTGCGTCGTCGATCTCAGCGACGCAGGTGACCCGGCCGATCCCGGCCGCGCGGGCCTGGCAGATAGTCGACGTCGCCCGCAGCACATCGATGACGACTCCAACCGGCGCCGCGAGCTGCTCGCGCGGGCTCAGCGCAACTCGCACGCGCATTCAGCGTCGCGCCAGCTCGCCGAGGATCGCCTGAACCCGCCCGGTGACGGCACCCGGAGTCATCCCGAAGTGCTCGAGCACCTTCCCGCCGGGACCGGAGGCGCCGAAGCTGTCGATGCCAATCGACGCGTCAACCCAGCGCGCCCAGCCGAAGGTCGACGCGGCCTCGAGCGAGATCTTCGGCACGTCGGCGGGAAGCACCTCGGCCTGATATTCGGCATCCTGGGCCTCGAAGAGCTCCCAGCTCGGCATCGAGACGACGCTGACCTCCACGCCCTGCTCGGCAAGCAGATCACGTGCCGCCAGCGCAGTCGAGACCTCCGAGCCAGTGGCGACGAGCACCGCTGCGGGCGCGGGCGCCGCGGCAATCACGTAGGCGCCGCGCACGAGCTCGGCAGCGGGAGCCAGGCTCGTGCGGTCGAGGATCGGCACGTTTTGGCGGGTCAGCACGAGGCAGACCGGGCCGTCGTTGCGATCGAGGATCAACCGCCAGGCCTCGGCGGCTTCGTTCGCGTCCGCGGGGCGGATCACCGTCAGACCGGGTATCGCCCGCACGGTTGCAAGCTGCTCGACCGGCTGGTGTGTGGGACCGTCCTCCCCGACCGCGACGGAGTCATGCGTGAAGATCCAGACAACGTTGAGTCGCATGAGCGCCGAGAGGCGGATTGGCGGGCGCATGTAATCCGTGAAGACGAAGAAGGTGGAGCCGAACGGCTTGACGATCCCGCCGTGGAGGGCAAGCCCATTGATCGCGGCACCCATGCCGTGCTCGCGGATCCCCCAGTGGATGTTGCGACCGGCGTGCGCAGCGGTGAAATCCTGGTCACCCTTGAACGTCGTGAACGTCGAGCCGACGAGGTCCGCGGCGCCGCCGAGCATCGTTGGCACGTAGGGAGCGAACGCCTGCATCACCTCACTCGCAGCGACCCGAGTCGAGATCGCACCGCGTTCGGGGGAGAACACGGGAATCGCCTCGTCAAGACCCGCGCTCGGCCGGCCTGCGAAGGCGTCGTCCCACTCGCGAGCGAGCTCGGGGTTGGCGCTGGTCCAGGCATCGAAACGCTCCTGCCAGGCCTCGTGCAGCTCGGCGCCGCGGGCGCGGCTGCTCTCACGCACGTGCGCGTAGACCTCGGCGGGGACGTCAAAGTGCTTGTCGGGGTCGGCACCGAGCGCGATCTTGGTCGCGCGAACCTCGTCCTCACCGAACGCGTCACTGTGCGCCTTGTTCGTGCCCGCGCGAGCCGGCGAGCCGTAGCCGATCACGGTCTTCAGCCGGATCAGTGTCGGCCGAGTCTCCTCTGCCAGCCCGGCACGAATCGCCGCCTCGATCGCGTCCAGGTCGTTGCCGTCCTCGACCGCGTCGGTGTGCCAACCGTAGGCCCGGAAGCGCGCCTCGACGTCCTCGCGTGAGAAGGCGAGGTCGGTGCTGCCGTCGATCGTGATGTGGTTGTCGTCGTAGAGGCAGACGAGACGGCCGAGCCCGAGATGCCCGGCCAGTGAGGCTGCCTCTGCGGAGACGCCCTCCATCAGGTCCCCGTCGGAGCAGATACAGAAGATGTGGTGGTCGACGACCTCGGGGCCGTACCGTTCCCGCAGGAACTTCTCGGCGAGGGCCATGCCGACCGAGTTGCCGACACCCTGCCCCAATGGCCCCGTCGTCGTCTCGACGCCTGGGGTGTCGCCGAACTCGGGATGCCCTGGGGTATGCGACCCTAGCTGACGGAACTTCTTGAGTTCGTCGAGGCTGAGGTCATACCCGGTGAGATGCAAGCTGGCGTAGAGCAGCATCGAGGCGTGGCCGGCGGAGAGCACCAGCCGGTCCCGATCAGGCCATTCCGGGTCCGAGGGGTCGTGCTTCATGATCCGCGTATAAAGGAGGTAGGCGGTCGGGGCTAGCGCCATCGGCGCACCCGGATGCCCCGAGTTCGCAGCCTGGACCGCGTCGATCGTCAGCGTTCGGATCGTGTTGATCGTGAGCTCGTCGATCCCGCTCCTCTGGTCGATCCCGATGTCAGGCACCGACGGGACTCCCGGCGTAGCGCGCCGCCATCTCGGCCAGCGTCAGCACGCGGTAGTCACCGGCGTGGCCGGCGGCACCAAACTGGGTCAGCCGCTGCGCGACGACGTCTTTCATTGCCTGCCGTGCGGGCTTGAAGAATGCACGGGGGTCGAACTCGGAGGGGTGGGCATTGATCGACTCGCGCAGCGCCGCGGTGATCGCCAGGCGTCCGTCGGTATCGACATTGACCTTGCGCACTCCGTGGGCGATGCCCTGCTGGATCTCCTCGACGGGGACACCGAAGGTTGCCTCGAGCCGCCCGCCGGCGGCGTTGATCCGGTCGACGAGCTCCGGCGGCACGCTCGAAGAGCCATGCATAACCATATGTGTTTCGGGCAGCTTGCTGTGAATCTCCTCGATCAGGTGCATTGCGAGCACCTCGCCGTCGGGCTTCTTCGTGAACTTGTAGGCGCCGTGGCTCGTCCCGATCGCAACCGCGAGCGCGTCGACGCCGGTCTGGCCGACGAAGTCTACGGCTTGGTCGGGATCCGTCAGATGAACCTCGCCGGAACCGTGGCCGTCCTCGATTCCGCCCAGCGTCCCCAGCTCGCCCTCGACGCTCACTCCCTTCGCGTGCGCCGCCTCGACGACCTCGCGGGTGACCCGAACGTTGTACTCGAAATCGGCGGGAGTCTTGCCGTCAGCGAGGAGCGAGCCGTCCATCATCACGCTCGTGAAACCAAGCTCGATCGCGTAGAAGCAGGTTTCCGGCTTGTCACCGTGATCGAGGTGGAGCACGATCGGGATCTCGGGGGCGCTCTCAGAAGCAGCGATGATCAGGTGTCGCAGGTAGTTCGGGCCGGCGTAGGAGATGGCACCGCGCGATGCCTGGATGATCACAGGCGCGTTCGTCTCGACCGCGGCTTCGACGATTCCCTGAACCTGCTCCATGTTGTTGACGTTGAAGGCACCGACGCCGTAGCCGCCGATCGCAGCCTCGTCGAGCACCTGACGCAAAGTCGCTAGTGGCATGCCAACTCCCTCCCGATCGTTCGTGACCCTCCGTATTGTCGCCCAAAGCGGACGGTCGCGAGGGACGTGCGCGCGGCGGTACGCTACACCCCCCGCGCATCATTGCCAATCGAAAAGTCGTCATGATCCTATAGTCTTAGTGCTATGGCCGTTACCTTAAATCAGCTCTCCAGCTTCCTCGCCGTCGCCCGCGAAGGCTCCGTTTCCGGCGCTGCCGCAAAGCTTTACGTCACGCAGCCGTCGATCTCGGCCGCCGTCTCGGCACTATCACGCGAACTGGGCGTCGAGTTGACCGAACGCGTCGGACGCGGCATCGGTCTGACCGCGGCGGGCGAGGCGTTCAGGCCCTACGCAGCGGATGTGCTCGGCCTCGTCGAGCAGGGCCGGACGGCGGCGCGCGAGGCCTCGGACATCTCGATGCGCAGCCTCCGTATCGTGGCCGTCGCGACTGCCGCGGAATGCGTCGTGCCCTCGTTGCTCCGCGCCTTCGGTCGGCTGCATCCGGAGATCAACCTCACGCTCGAGGTTGCGAATCGCTCGTCACTCCTCGATCGGGTGCTCGAGCACGAGGTCGACGTGGCAATCGCCGGGCGGCCTCCCGAGGATGAGCGGATTGCCGGCCGAGCGTTTCTCGACAACGAGATGGCGCTGATCGCGAACCCGGGACACCCGCTCACCACCTCCGGAGCAGTTCCGCCCGCGTCGCTCGCCGATCTTGTCTGGCTCGTGCGCGAGCCGGGCTCGGGTACTCGCCTGCTGATCGGGGAGTTCCTCGGCGAGCACGCGCTCCGTCCGAAGACGCTCACGCTCGGTTCGAACGGTGCGATCAAGGAGGCGGTGCGGCTCGGGCTCGGCGTCTCCCTCCAGTCCCGTGTCGCTGTCGACCAGGAGCTCCGCAATGGCTCGCTCGCCGAGATCCTCGTCGAAGGAGGGCTACCGCAACGTGAGTGGTACGCCCTGCACTCCGCAACCGTCCCTCCGCGCCCGTCCGTGGAGCAGTTCCTGTCCTTCGCCTACGGCCCCGCGGCGCGGCGGGCCTTCGAGGAGCGCGAATGAGCGAGGTAAAGATTCCGACCGGCCAGATCGCCCCGTCCCTGCTCTCCTGTGACTTTGCACGCCTCGCCGAGCAGGTGAACCTGGTGATGGACGCCGGCGCGGAGGTGATGCACGTCGACGTCATGGATGGCCATTTCGTCCCTCCGATCACGATCGGCCCGCTGATCGTCGCCTCGATCCGCGAGCTGGTGCATGCGCGGGGCGGCATCCTCGACTGCCATCTCATGGTCGAGCGTCCCGAGCGCCATCTCGAAGCCTTCGCCCAGGCCGGAGCAGACGTGATCACCGTGCATCCGGAGGCGACGCCGCACATCCACTACACGTTGCGCACGATCCGTGAGCTCGGCGTCAAGGCGGGCGTCGTGATCAATCCCGGAACGCCGGTCGAGGCCGTCGAGCCCGTCGCCGAGATCATCGACCTCTGCCTGCTGATGAGCGTCAACCCCGGTTGGGGCGGCCAGCGTTACATACAGTCGTCGACCGCGCGCCTGCAGCGCCTGCGAGCGCTGCTGCCTGCTGAGGTGGTGCTCGAGATCGACGGCGGCATCTCGCTCGAGACGATCGACGCCGCGCGGGATGCAGGCGCGCAACTCTTCGTCGCGGGCTCGAGCGTCTTTGGCGCCGACGACCCGGCGTCAGCCTTCGCCGCGCTGAATGCGCGGCTCGGGCACGCCTGACAGACTCTTGATCACCCCTTAGTCATCGATGCTTATCTATATGAATCGCCCGAAGACGTATTTGATCTCTACATACCGCAGCGAGTACATTGCTGCCATGGCAGGTGGCCGCTGATGCCGCGTCCCGTGATGCTCGGGATTGTGGGGGACTCCGGGTCCGGGAAGACAACCGTGACGCGCGGACTCGTGCGCGTGCTCGGCGAACATCAGGTCACCGCGATCTGCACCGACGACTACCACTCCTACGACCGCCGTCAGCGGGCCGAGCGCAACATCACGCCGCTCGACCCCGAGTGCAACCACCTGGACATCCTGGCGCAGCATCTCGACCATCTGCGGCGCAAGGAACCGATAATGAAGCCGGTGTACCAGCACACCGACGGGACGTTCGGTGCGCCGGTGTATTTCGAGCCCGGCCGCTTCGTCGTCGCCGAAGGGTTGCTCGGCTTCTATAACCGACAGCTCGCCGACAGCTTCGACGTCCGCGTCTACCTCGACCCTCCGGAAGACCTTCGGCGCCACTGGAAAGTGCAGCGCGACTGTTCCCGGCGCGGCTACACGACCGATCAGGTGCTCTCCGAGCTCGACCGTCGCGAGCCCGACTCGGAGCGCTATATCCGCCCGCAGCGCCACCTCGCCGACATCATCGTCTCGTTTCAGCCAAGCGTGAACGAGGACCAGGAGCACCTCGACTGCAAGGTCACGCTCCGCGACACGTTGACGCATCCCGATCTCACCGGTGTCGTCAGCGACGCGGACGGCGAGGGGATCGTGCTCGTCGAGCGCCAGGGTGCCCAGGAGGTCCAGATACCGGGAGTGATGGGACCCGAAGAGGCGGCGCGGATCGAGGAGGCGATCTGGGAGAAGATGCACTTCGCCGCACACCTCCGTCAGGAGCGGCTCGGCGAGTTCACGATCGGCACCGACCTCCATCGCTCCGACTCACTCGCGGTCGTGCAACTCCTGATTCTCTACCACCTCGTCACCGCCCGGGCGGTCGTCGCCGTCGGCGGCGCGCGCGCATCGGCCCGCGACTTCGACCTGACGATGCTCGATACGCTCATCGCCGAGGGCGAATCGCCCTTCTGAGCGCTGCCTGGCGCTGCTAGGCGGCAGCAGCCGAGCGCGCCGCAAGCTCACGGTCGCGGTCGGTGATCGCAGCGGCGCTGTGTGTACGCCAGCGGAGCGTTACCCGCCGGTAGGAGAGCCCTATCTCCGGATGATGGTTCTCGGCCTCGGCAAGGTCGGCGACGCGGTTCACGAACGCCACCGCGGCCGGGAAGCTCTCGAAGCTGAACTCTCGTTCGAGCGCTCCGTCGACCTCACTCCAACCCTCCGGAATCGCCGGCATCGCTGAGGAGTGTATGGATCTCGAGGTGGTTCGCGATCCGAATCTCGAGGGCGTGTTTGGCGGCGAAGCGTTCGAACCCACGCCTCCGCGCGGGAGCCGCGGCCTCGGCTGAGGTGTTGGTTGCATGGATTGCGTAGCAGACACTGAGACCAGGAAGCTTGTGCGGCGCGAATCCGGCTGCGCCGAGCCGAAGCATGAAATCCCAGTCGCAGTAACCACCGAGCTCCCGATCGAGCAGTCCAAGCTCGCGGTGCGCGCAGCGCGGATAAGCAATGCTGCTCGTGAGGACCGTGTTGTCGTGCGCGAGCGTGGCCATGGTCGCGTCGTGGTCGAAGACCTCGCGCCGACCCGGCGACTGCGGATCGTCCTCGAAGACGATCCAGCCCCCGCGGAACGCGAAACTCCGCTCGAGCATCGCCTCATGGAGCACCGCGAGGTGCAGCTCGTCCTGCCACCAGTCGTCGTCGTCGAGCCAGCACAGCCACTCGCCGCGGGCGTGCACGATCGCGGTGTTGCGGGCGTCGACCTGCCCGGTGCCGACATTCGCGAGAACCCGAATGCGCGCGTCGGCGATTTCCGTGACGGCAGCCGTAGCTTCACCGTCACCGTCGTCGACGACGATTGCCTCCCAAGCAGAGAGCTCCTGTGCCTGCAGGCTCGCAAGCGCGCGCCCCAGCGTGCGGACGCGCCCGCGTGTGGGGATGATCACCGAGGCGAAGGGAGGCTGCGCGCCGCTCACACGCGTTGCGCTCGGGGCGCGCGCGACCCGATCGGCACCTGCACCGCCGGCGCCTTCGCCGTGGCGTCAGGGCCCGTGACCGACGCTCGCAAGACCTCGCGCTGGCAGTCCACGGGGAGAAGATACTCTGGTGCATTCGGGAACACCGCACGCGATCGGCGCCACGGTAGCGGTACGTCGCTTTTCTGGGCAGACAGCGACACGAGTGATCCGAGACACGAGTGATCCGATCGGGGCCCGCGGGCGGAAGGAGGAAGAATGGAAAGCGATCTCGCCTCGAATGATCATGCCGACAATGTGATCGAGCTCAGCTCGGGCCACACGCTGCCCGAACCTGCCGCGCCCTGGTTCGATCTGCCGCCCCGCGCGATCGCGCCGGAGGACTGGAAGCGGTACCGAAACTCGATTGCGGAGATCTTCTCCGCCTTCGGGATGGACATGAACACCGCCGGCACTCGCGCGACGCCGGAGCGGTACCTGCGCGCGCTCTACGACGCGACGGCCGGCTACGACGGCGACCGCAAACTGCTGACCTCCTTCCCGGCCGAAAGCCGGGATGCGCCCGAGTCGGTGCTTTCGCAGATCATCGAAGGCCCGATCGACTTCCAGTGCCTCTGCGAGCACCACGCCCTCCCCTTCGTCGGTGTGGCTCACATCTCCTACATCGCGGGTGAGCGGATCATCGGGATCTCGAAGCTGACGCGCCTCGTGCGCCTGTTCGCTCGCCGATTCACCGTGCAGGAGCGCCTCGGTGAGCAGATCGCCGACGGGCTTATTTCGCTGATCGAGCCTCGCGGCGTCGCCGTCCATCTCGAGGCGACGCACCTCTGCACCCAGATGCGGGGCGTCGAGGAGCAGTCGCGCACGATCACGACGTTCTGGCGGGGCGAGTTCACCGATCCCGACCTACGCCGCGAGTTCCTGCTCGAGGTACGCGGGCATGCGGGGCGTTAGCGCCGAAGGGTGAGACGCGCTCGGTACCGCGCGGCCGGGGCCCGGCAGCCGCCGGGTTTGCGGTTGGGTTCCGCGTGAGCGGTGCGGCTCTCGAGCTGGTCTGGGAGGCGAGCGGGCTTCCCGACTACCGCATGCCGTCGGGGCTCGTCGACCTCTACGGCGGCGAGCTCGGCTTCGAATCCCCACGATTGATCGCGAACTTCGTCGCGACGATCGACGGGGTGGTGGCGATCCCCTCGATCCCGCTCTCGAATCGGCTGATCGCCGCATCCAGCAGTGCCGACCGTTTCGTGATGGGTTTGCTTCGCGCCTGCTGCGATGCTGTCGTGATCGGTTCGGCCACGCTGGCCGCGTCGCCGAACTCGCTCTGGACGGCGAGCCGTGCTTTTCCCGATGCCGCCGACGCGTTCGCCGAACTACGCCGTCGACTCGGACGGCCACCCGACCCGAGGCTCGTCGTCCTCAGCGCGCGAGGGCTGCTCGACCCGACGCATCCGGCGCTTGCGGCTGGTGCACTCGTGCTGACGACCGACCGCGGCGCAGCCCGACTCGAGGGCGCACTACCGGAAGCGTCGAGCTATCTCTCGCTGGGTTCCGCCGACACGCTTGCGCCAGAACGCATCGTCGCCGCGATGCGCGAGGGCGGCCACGACCTGATTCTCTCCGAAGGTGGACCGCACGCGATCGGCCCGTTCTTCGCTGCGGGACTCGTCGACGAACTCTTCCTGACGGTGTCGCCACTCCTCCTCGGACGCTCGCTCGTCGATCCACGACTCTCGCTCGTCGAGGGCACGGATCTGCTCGGTGTCGGCAGCGCCGCCGCACAGGTGCTCGGCATTCGCCGGGCTGGCGAGCATCTCTTCCTGCGCTACGGGCTCGGGGCCCAATAGCGCGCGCTCGCGTACGCCACCCGCTTGGCGCGGCTCTGCGATGATTTCCGCAGGTGGCACGAGCGCGGCGCGTGGGGCTGAGGGAGTGGCTGCGCGCAGGCGAGCCGCTGCAGAACGCGTTCCTCGCCGGTTCCCTGGGTGCCGTCCTCGCCTGGGCCGGCGCCCCCGGAACCGATTTTCCCGCACACGCCTTTCAGCTCTGGCTGTTCGTCCACCACGGCTTCGAGCTCTGGAACGACGCCTGGTACGCGGGGCGCTACACCTTCGTCGGCTACAGCCTGATCTACTACCCGCTCGCCGCGCTCGTCGGGATCCGGACTCTCGCGGTCGCCAGTGTCGCGCTCGCAGCTTGGGCGTTCAGCGCGCTCGTCGACGACCGCTTCGGCGTGCGCTCTCGCAGCTCGGGAAGGCTGTTCGCGCTTGCCGCTGCGAGCTCGCTCCTGACCGGCGCGTTCCCGTACGGACTCGGGTTCGCCTGCGCGCTCACGTCACTGGTCGGGCTCGCGCGCGGGCGGGTCGCGGTCTTCGCGCTGCTCAGCGCGCTCGCCTACGCCGCGAGCCCCCTCGCGTTCGCCTTCGAGTGCGTCGCCCTTCTCGCGACGCTCTGCTCCGCGCGACGCAGACCGTTTCGCCGCGCGCTTGCGCCGGCGCTCGTGATCGCCGCGATCGGCGTCGCCGCACTCATACTCGTGCGGCTGTTCCCCGACCCCGGCCGCTACCCCTATCAGCTGAGCGAGCTGATTGCCGCACTCTGCTTCTGCGGCGCAGGCGCCGCGCTCAGCTGGCGCGCCGCGGAGGCGCGCACGCTTCGCTTCTTCTATCTCATCTACGGGGCCCTCTGCCTGCTCTCGTTTGCCGTCCCCTCTGATCTTGGCGGCAACGTCGTGCGGCTGCGGTTCGTCGCACTTCCGCTCGCCGTGCTTACCGTGGCCCTGCGCCGCTGGCGTCCGCTTCCGCTTGCGCTCGGCGTCGTCGCGCTGGCGCTGCTCTGGAACGTCTCACCGCTCGCCTACAGCGCCGCGCGGAGCGGGAGCGACCCCTCCGCACACGCGAGCTACTGGCAGCCGGCAATCACGTTCCTGCAACAACGGCTCAGTCCTGGCGCACGCGTCGAGGTGGTCGCAACCGCTGACCACTGGGAGGCGCTCTATCTGCCCGAGGCGGGGATCCCGCTCGCGCGCGGCTGGTTCCGGCAGGACGACTTTCCGCTAAACACCGTCCTCTACGCCCCACTGACGGCGGCGCGCTACCTGAGCTGGCTGCGACAGCTCGCGGTCGGGTATGTCGTGCTCACCGACGCGGCACTCGACTACAGCGCTGAGGGCGAGGCGGCGCTGCTGCGCAGCGGGGTCGCCCGGCTTCCTGTCGTGCTGCGTAACCCGGAGCTCGTCATCTATGCCGTTCCCGCCCCCGGAGCGCTTATCAGCGGCCCGGGGCACCCGCGTGTGCTCAGCGCGGGCCCCGAAAACATCGTCGTCCGGCTGAGCCGCCCCGGTGGCTATCGCATCTCGCTCCACGACTCCCCCTACCTCATCCCTTCCTCCGGCTGCACCCGTCGTCTCCCGGACGGGCTGACGGAGCTCGAGGCGCCGCGGGCGGGCCGGGTCACAATCGCGTTCTCGGTCTCGCTGGCGCGGCTGCTCGACGTCTTCGCGGGCAGAACGCGCATCTGCGCCCCTCGCCCAGAGACGAGCTGAGACTAGGAGGAGGCCACGAGCCTCGTGCCGGTGGCCTTGAACGAGGCGACCGCGGTCGAGCCGACCTGCAGCTCGAGCCGCTCGAGCGCGGCTGCGGTGACTTCAGCGGTCAACGGCCCAACCTTGACGCGCGCGCGGTTGCTGATGTGGACGATCGAGCGCACTTCGCCGCGTATCACGTTCTGTGCGGAGTCGCGCGGGGCGTCACGGCCAAGTGAGACTTCCCACGGATAGACCACGACCTCGACCGGGCCCCTGCCGCGATCGGTCGAGTAGACAAGCTCGCCGCTCTCGAGCCGGATCTCCGTCAGATCGTGCGCGCCCGCCGAGGCGATCCCGTGCAGGAGGTTGGCGCCCGTAAAGGAAGCGACGAAACCGTCGGCCGGACTCGCCACGAGCTCCGCCGGCGAGGCGAGCTGCCGTAGCTCGCCATCGACGACGACACCGACCTTGTCAGCAAGCGAGGCGGCGTCCTCGTAGTCATGGGTGACGAGCAGCGTCGGCAGTGCGAGCTCACGGAGCAGCTCCTGCAGTTCGGCGCGCACCGCGGTCCTCGTGTTGGCGTCAAGCGCCGACATCGGCTCGTCGAGGAGAAGCACCTCAGGCTCACGCGCGAGCGCCCGCGCGAGCGCGACCCGCTGCCGCTCGCCGCCGGAGAGCTCGGTCGGACGTGCGTTGGCAAGCCGGGTAATGCGGAACCGCTCGAGGAACTCGTCGGCGCGGGCCTTGCCACCGTAGGCGATGTTCTGACGCACGCTCATGTGCGGGAAGAGCGCGTACTCCTGGAAGACGAGACCGACGCTGCGGTGCTCGGAGGGAAGAAAGACACCAGTATCGGAGTCGAACCAGGCCGTCCCGTCGAAGGCGATTCGGCCCTGCTCGGGACGAGTAAGGCCGGCAACTGCGCGCAGCACCGAGGTCTTGCCCGCACCGGACGGGCCGACGAGGGCAACGGTGCCCTCGACCTCGAGTGCTAGCGCGAGCCGGAACGTGCGAAGCGGGAGCTCGAAGTCTGCCGTGAGGGCTGCCATAGGACGCCGATCTTGAGGAAGAGGAGAATGCTCAGGCTTAGGATCACGAGCAGCACGCTGATCGCGAGCGCAGCGTTGATGCCTGCCGCGGTACCCGACGAGAACTGGGTGTAGACGGCAAGCGGCAATGTCTCGGTGCGTCCGGGAAGGCTGCCCGCGAACATGATCGTCGCGCCGAACTCGCCGAGACCACGGGCGAGACAGAGCGCCTCACCGGCGGCCAACCCTGCGCGGGCAAGTGGCAAAGTGACACGGAAAAAGGTACGCACGTTGCCTGCACCGAGCGTGCGTGAAGCCGCGAGCAGGTCGCCGTTGACGCCCTCGAACGCGGCAATGCCCTGCCGGACGTAGAACGGACCCGAGACGAGTGTGATCGCGAGCACGACGGCGGCCTGGTTGAAGGAGACGTCGATCCCGAGCGCGCTGAAGGTTCCGCCGAGCAGCCCGTAGCGCCCGAAGGCATAGAAGAGGCCGACCCCCGCCACCGCGGGCGGCAGCACAATCGGCAGTTCGACAAAAGCGACTGCGAGCTCACGAAGGCGGAAACGTCGCGAGGCGAGGAAGTACGAGGTCGGCGTTCCGACGACCAGGATCACGAGCTGCGAGATCAGCACCGTCTTGAGGCTGATCACGAGCGCCTGGGTCACAACTTTGCTCGAGAGCTGGGAAAGCAGCTCACTGAGCGGAACGTGATCGAAGATCCCCGCGAGCGGGAGTGCGATGAAGCCGAAGGTGACGACAATCGCGGCGTAGAAGAGCGCGCCGAGGAGAGCGCGGGTGAGACGCGATGCGCCCGCCCCGCTCCCTCGCCTGCTGCTCAGTGCTGAACCATGACCGAGGTCGACTTGACGATCGCCGTCGCCGGCATACCGGGACGCAATGCGAGCTCCTCGACCGCGTCGCGGGTGACGACCGCGACCAGCCGAACAGGATCGCTGACAATCATCTCGACCTGCGCCATGAGACCCTCGACCTTGACGTCGGTGACGATCGCATTGAAGCGATTGCGCGCACTGAGCTGCGGTGTTCCCGCCTCCCCACGGAGGCGCTCGATCTCACTCGCCGGCACAACCCGGCGGTTGCTCTTGTCGCGGTCGGCCTTGATCCGCCCCTGCCGGTCCCAACGCCGCAAGGTGTCGACGCTGATCCCGAGCGTCTTGGCCGCCTCGCTCGAGCTGTAGTACTCCCTAGGCATACGCTGCGCTCCTTCGGCATCGGTCGGCTGCGCTCAGGCGCGGGGCTGAGCTCACAACGGTCCGCTCACTCGATTTCCGGATCGCCATGGCTAGCCAGGATATACCTATGCATCACCGGACTGGCGACGGATTGTTTCCAGGAGCAGGCGGCGGCGCTGTGAGCGCGCAGGCGAGGAGTACCCTCCGCTTCATGCCCGCCCGCGATCTCGCCCCGGGTGAATGGTCGGTGCTGGCGTTGCTCTGCGAGCGGCCGAGTCACGGCTGGGCGCTCGCTCGTGAACTGAGCCGGGAGGGGGAGCTCGGGGAGGTCTGGAGGATGAGCAGACCGCTCGTGTACCGCGCACTCGACCTGCTCGTCGAGCGAGAGCTCGTGACAGAGGTAGGCCAGGAGCGCGGTGACCGCGGGCCACAACGCATGTTGTTCCGCGCAACCGAAAGCGGGCAGTTCGCCGTGCGAGGCTGGCTCGCCGAGCCGGTTGACCACATCCGCGACGCCCGCACGGTGCTGCTGCTCAAACTCGTGCTCAGTGCCCGTGCCGGGGTCGAGCCGACCCCGCTCCTGCTCGCCCAGCACGAGATTGTTGCCCGCGTCTGCGTCACGCTCGAGCAGTTGTACGAGCACGCGTCGGAGAGTGCACGGATCCTCGCTCGGTTCCGGCTCGAGTCGGCCCGCGCCGTGCTCCGCTTCGTCGACGGCACGCTCGAGAGCTGAGCGTCTGCCGCGCGGACGCGGTCGTGGCGCCGCCGCGCAGCGAAGCGCCACGAGGGCGCTCCGCTGCGCTGTCTGCAGGAGAAGTTGAGTCAGGCGAGCGTTACGAGACCGTGAACGTCGCCGAGGTGGCTGTGCCCGACGGGTTCGTAATCGAGAAGGTGCCCGTCTTCGCCGCCGTCGGGATCGTGAAGGTCAGCTTGAAGTTCGAGACGACCTTGAACTTGGCGGGGTGGCCGCCCTGGAATGTGACCGAAGTCGTGCCGTCGAAGTTGATGCCCTTGACCGAGACTGTCGCGCCGGGCTTCGCGCTACCCGGGGTCACCTTCGTGATCGACGGGGTGGGCGCCGTCAACGGGAGGAAACCGTCGGCGACGAACTTCGCCTGGATAGCCGGGCTGAGGATCCACTTCTCCCAGGCGGCCGCGGCCGACTGGTTGGCGCTGTTCTTGACGACCGCCATCGCGTAGGTGATTTTTGGCTGCGCCCAGGCGGGCACGGTGATCAAGGTGAGCTGACTCGGATCGGTCACGTAGTCGGAGAGGTATACGAACCCGGCGTCGACCTCACCCAGAGCGACCTTGGAAACGACATTGGCGTCGTCGGTCTCCTGGCTGACAACGTTCGCCTGTATCGCCGAGTTGATGCCCATGTTGTTGAGCACCGTCACGGTGTAGCTCCCGACCGGAACGGTCGAGGCCGCCTCGTCGATCGTGATCCCGGGCTTCTCGAGGTCGTAGATCGACTGGATGTCGCCCGGGTTCGACTTGGGTACGACGATCGCGAGCGTGTTACGCGTGAAGTTGACCGGCTGCTCGACGTAGCCCTCGGAGTAGAGCAGGGCAGTCTCGGTCGTATTGGCGCCCATGAGGACGTCGGCCGGCGCGCCGTTGGCGATCTGCGTGCCGAGCGTCGTCGTCGAGCCGAAGGAGTACGTGTTACTGGGCGCGATCGAGGAGAGCAGCGAGGTCATCGAGGATCCGGCAAAGATGGTGAGCCCGCTGGGGGCCACGGTGGTCCGCGCGGTCCTCGCAGCCGCACCGCCCACGCCGATGGTCACAAAGAGGGCGACGCCGAGCGTGAGCACACGCACCCCCGTAGCTTTGAAGCGCAAGAGAACTCCTTTCGTCGAGCGGTCCGGCTGGGCCTGCACGTGCTCGCATTGATGTCCGAGTGTCGTCATCGCAACCACTACGACGTGTAGGCGGCAAACGCCGTTGAGGCCTGGTTGATCGTGAGCGCCGGCGGGAACGAGAGCCCAAAGGCCCGCTTGCCATTGGCGGTCGCCAGGTACGACTCGTGCTGGGCCTCGCAGGCAGCGACCTGCGCGAGTCCCGTCAGGAGCGTTGTCGTCTGGATCCCGCTCATCGCCCCGAGGTACGCGCCGAGAATCGTCGCCTCGAGCTGTTGGCCGAAGGAGACGATCGACTGCTCGGTTGCGAAGGTACCGGTCGGGTAGGTGAAGGTGATGTCGTTCGCGACCGCGGGTGTCACGCCTTCCCCCGTCAAGATCGCCGCGACCGACTGGTAGTGCTCCTGCTCGTTGAAGTACGCGAGCTTGAGGTATTTCGTGACCGTCGCACTGCTGACCGAGGCCGCGATCGCCTGGCTGTAGAAGTCGGAGGCGAGCAGCTCCGCAGTGACGAGCAGACGGACGTATGCCGTGTCGGTGAGCGGAAGGGCGGCAGCGGCGGTCTCGGCGAACTGGCCGAGAGCTGCACCCGCCACGACGAGCGCAGCGCCGCTCTTCGCGCTGCGCCTGAGAAGTTGTGCTCTTGAGATGGAAACAGTCACGTTGGTCGAGCTCCTGTCCGTCGAGGTGAGTCCGGATGGTGAACGAACCGTACCATGCAACGCCTATGCAATACCAGGTCGCATGGAGACCCGCAAGCCCGCCGACAATACGGGCCTAGCGACGCACATCGCCAAGTCGCACGTGGCTCTGAGACGTTTCTCGAGCAGCCGCAAAACCATCATTCCATGCACTAATTGTGCGCCCCAAACCGAAATGCCGTTTTGGACGTAGAACCAAGAATGCGGTCTGAGGGCGGGGCCCCGCGGCGTCGATTTGGACCCATACGGCTTCATGGGCACGTGCCCATCCCCCGGGTGGGTATCGGCTGGCTCCGTCAGTGCGAAGCGCAACGGCTCAGTGCGGCGCCCTGCGACGCACTCCGGCGCCGGCTATCGCTGTGCTGAGGAAGGTGCCGCGGCTGGGTCCGGGGTCCGACATGGCTGCGCGTGACGTCGCCTGGATGGCGGCAGCCGACGAGCTGGAGCGCCCGCTCGAACTCCGCGCGCAGCAACTCGAGTACATGACTGACCCCGGCCTCGCCGTCGACCGCGAGCGCGAACAGCACCGGCCGTCCGACGAGCACGGCGCGGGCGCCAAGCGCGAGCGCCTTGAGCACGTCGGAGCCCCGACGCACCCCGCCGTCGACCAGCACCTCGAGCCTGCCGTCGACGGCCTCCACGATTTCTGGCAACACGTCGAGCGTCGCACTGACACCGTCGAGTTGGCGGCCACCGTGGTTGGAGACGACGATTGCGCCAATCGGCTGCTCGCAGGCGATGCGCGCGTCTTCGGCCGTAAGGATCCCCTTGAGCACGACGGGGAGCTCCGAGTGCGCCGCGAACCGCTCGACGTCGTTCCAGGTCACCGCCGCAGACATGCCGTGAAACGCAGCGCTCGGCGTGAAGCCTCCGCTCCCGAGCCTGCCGACCCGAAGTTCCGCGGGCACGCTGAAGCCGGTGCGCAGGTCTCGCTCCCGGCGACCGAGGACCGGCGTGTCAACCGTTAGCACGAGCGCGCCGAAACCGGCTGACTGCGCGGTTGTGATCAGCTCGTGGGCGAGACCGCCGTCGGTCGGCACGTAGAGCTGGAACCAGCGCCTTGCTCCGGTCGCTGCGACCTCCTCCCAGGTTGCAGTGGCGAGACTCGACAGGCACATGATCGTTCCCGCTGCGGCGACGGCACGCGCCGTCGCCACCTCGCCGTCGGGATGGGCGACGCGCTGGAACGCGACCGGAGCGACGACGAGCGGCGCGGCGATCTCGGTGCCGAGCACAGTCGTGCGCGTCGATGGCTCAGAGACATCGACGAGCACCCGCGGCCGCAGCTGCAGGCGGGAGTAGGCCGCCACGTTGTCACGAAGCGTGCGTTCGTCCTCGGCGCCGCCCGCAAAGTAACCGAACGCGGCCGGCCCTAGCCGTTCGCTCGCAAGCTGCTCGTAGTCAGCGACGTTGAGAGGATCCCCGAGGCTCCCGCTGCTCACGTGAACTCGACGACGATCTTCGCGCCGGAACTCCCGGATGCTTGTCGTTCCCAGGCCTCGGGCGCGCGCTCGAGTGGGTACGACCTCGTCTCGAGGCTCAGACGGCCGGCGATCGTCTCGTCGCAGAGCGCAGCGAACGCCTCGCGTGCGACCTCCTCGGGCACTGCGCCCAGCGCGTGTCCGAGGAGCACTAGCGACTTGCCTCGCACCCAGGCCGAGAGGAGCGTCGCCGCCGGCCCCGCCGACTGTCCAAGATGCACGATCCGCGCCCCCGGCGCCGCCGCGGCGAGCGCACGCTCGAGCGGCTCGCCCCAGAGCGAATCGACGATCAGCGTCGCAGCCGGGAGCTCCTCGTCCCGCGCGAGATCGATGCGCGCGTCGGCCACCGCCGGAATCAGTTCGGTCCGTCTTGCCGCGCCGATCACCTCGCGAGCGCCGAGCAGCTTCGCCGCCTGGACCGCGGCACCACCGACGATGCCGCTCGCCCCGAGCACGAGCACCGTGTCGTCGGCGCGTACAGGCGCCCGCCAGCTGACCGCAAGCCAACCGGTGAGTCCTGCGATCCCGCAGGCGAGCGCCTGCGCGTCGGAGAGCGCGTCGGGTACGGCGAAGGCCCACTGCGGCTTCGCGGCGAGCTCCGCCATCATCCCCGCGCCGCGCAGCCAGAGGCGCTCTCCCTCGGCCCCGAACGCGATCGCCTCCGAGCCCACTGTGTAGGGCAGTTCCGGTCGACCACCGTAAAAGCGACCCGCGCCGGTGCTGATGTCGACGGGGTTCAACGCTGCGCTGCTAACCCGCAACGGCTCGGCGACGTCCGGAGGGTCGACCTCCTCGACGACGGGAGTACCGCCGAGTTCGTGCAACCGGACCGCCCGCATCGCCGTAGCCTACGCGGCCCGATAGCTTGAGGCCCCGTGAGACTGTTACGCCGCCTCGTGCTCGGACTCGGCAGCGTCGTCGTCAGTCTGGTCGTCGTTCTGATCGCCGCGTCGTACGTCTTCAACCTCCTCACAGACGCCGACACGAAGCCGGTGACCTCGCTCTGGCACGGACGTTTCGTCGAGGCCGACGGAGTTCTGACGGCCTACCGCGAGTGGGGGCTGAGTGGCAGCCCAATCGTGCTTGTCGGAGGTTTTCTCGAACCGAGCTTCGTCTGGGAGAAGGTCGGCCCGCTCCTCGCGGCTGACGGACACCGCGTCTATGCCCTCGATCTGGATGGCTTCGGCTACAGCGAGCGTCGTGGCCCGTGGACTCTCGCAGAGTGGACAGCACAGGCGCAGGGATTCATGCGGGCGCTCGACATCCATGACCCGGTCGTCGCCGGTCATTCACTCGGAGCGGCGGTCGCAGTGGCACTCGCGCAGCAACGGGACGCATCGGCGGCTGTGCTGGTGGACGGGGACGCACTCCGTAGCGGCGGGCCGCCGCGCGTCGTCGGTGAGCTCCTCTCGCATCTGCCGCTCGTGACGAGCGCGCTGCGACTCTCTCGCGACTGGGATTGGCCCGTGCTGGAGATCCTGGCGCGCGTCTACGGGCCGCGCAGGCCGAAGCTCGACGCCGCGATGGCCGCCGCCTGGACGAACCAATTCCAGGCTGACGGCTCCGGACGCGCGATCACGGGCCTGATCGGTAACGGGATCCAGGGCTTCAGCCAGGCCGAGCTGCGCACGATGCGGATTCACGCAACGGTCGTCTGGGGCACGCGGGACGGTATCGACCCCTTCGCAACCGGACGCAAGGTGGCAGGCGAGCTGCATGCGCGCTTCGTCACGATCCCCGGCGCCGGGCATCTGGGCTTGCTCACCGACCCGGCGATCGTCGCGCGCGCGATCAACGCGAGCTGAGCGGACAAGCGCCCCGGGCGTACGCGCGCAGACGGCCCGCCGTGCGGGGCCGCCTGCGCGTGCTGCTTCACGTTCCGCCGAGCCGGTCGATCAGGCCGGAGCGTCGAATCCGTCGTACGGAACCCCGAGATACGGGAAGTTCGACTGGAAGCGGCCCGGACCGGCCACCAGCCCTGTGCTCAGGTCGGCAACCGCCCCGTCGACGGTGTAGGCCGGGTCGACGAGCTTGTAGGTCGCACCTGCGATCGCCTTCAGCTCGATCGTGACGACGTCGTCGGTGACGCGTCGCCCGTTCGGGAATCCAGCCAGGTCGCCGCCGACGACTCCGAGGGGGTTCGGGGTCGACGCCGGTGGGATCGCGACGTTGAGCCGCAGCATGTCTGCATACGTGGAGCCGGTGTAGTTCTGGAAGCCGGACACGACTCCCTCCGGCAGCCCGGTGAGCAGGATCGCGACAAGGTCGGCTCGAGGGGCCGTGATCGCCGCGAGGTTGGTGAACTCGTGTGGGTAGAGGGCCGGAATGAGCGTCCCCAGTTCCGGGTGCTGGACATACGACAGGTAGCTGTGATCTTCGGCTGGGACGCTCGCGTTCCAGGCGTCCTTGCGGGCCATGGGCACGATGACCTCATTGAAAAGCGGGTTGCCGAGCCGCGACACCTGAACCCAGGGGCCGGACGCGACGTTGTCGGGCTGGTTACGAACGCTGACCGTCTGGCGGCTCGCGCTCGCCCAGACACCGAGTACCGCGGTGGCGCTGAGCGGGTTGGTCGGTACCGATCCGTCCTTCGTCAACATGCTGATCGGAATCTGGATCGCGATCGTGTGCACA
This sequence comes from uncultured Actinomycetota bacterium, assembly GCA_963828105.1. GTDB lineage: Bacteria > Actinomycetota > Thermoleophilia > Gaiellales > Gaiellaceae > PALSA-600. The sequence goes on from CAWHDF010000030.1 coordinate 67,053, forward strand.
TTGAGCGTGCTGAGCGAATCAACGCTAGGCGTCGAGTCGTCCGCTGAGGGGATCCCGGTCTGGATCAGGTGCAGGTTCTGCAACGGACGGATGTCACCGAGGTCGAAGACCGCACCGAGGTCGACGAGGAAGCCATCGTTCCGCTGCCCACAGAAGACAGTCTCTCCGGTCGGCAAGGGGTGCACCGCCGCCGCGGCAAGCGCGCCGTAGTTCGGCGTGGAGCGCGGGCCGATGTTGCACGGCGGGCAGGGCAGGTTGCGCCCGATGACGTTGCCGCCGTGATCGGATGGCCGCTCGGAGCTCCGCGTTACGGTGTAGCTCTGACGCCGGTTCCAGTTCGTATCCGTGAGCGACGAGATCGGGCCCGTGTTGTAGAGGAATGTGTTGGGGTTCGTGATCTGGGTCGTGAACTGGAACTGGTAGGTGATGTCGGGATCCGCGTCACCGTCGTTGTCGATGTAGAGCGAGTAGAGGACGTCGTCCCCGAACTCGAAGAAGTTCGGGCCGGCGTCGGGGTTTTCGAGCGGGATGTAGTTGCTGATGATCGTGACCGTGTCCGGCTTGTCCGGGCTGACAAACGCATAGGTGTCAGTGCTGTCGGCTACCGGGTCCTTGCTGATCTCTGGAGCCTCGCGATGCGATGACATCTACGCGGCCCCCTCTCCCGTCGCCGGACTGTTACGGCGGGCCGCCTGCTCGAGCAGGCGCGTGAGCTCGCGGTCCTTGTAGGTCTTTTCGGTCGTGCCGACAAGTACCGTGACCTCGCCGAGCGCCACGTTCCGGACGATCGCGACCACCGGGTCCGCTGGGAGCGGCAGGCTCGGTGTCACCTCGACGGGCCCGGGAACGCCACTCGCGGCGGCGGCGGGCGAGATCGAGATGGCGGCCGCCCCGGCCGCGACTCCTGCCGATTTCAAGAACGTGCTACGGCTGACACTCCTCATTCGAGACTCCTCTCTCGGTCGTTCGATTGAGTCACTGCGGTGCTGGTTCGCCCCGCGCACGTCACCGGTTCGTTTGCGCTCGAGAGCCGACCGCAACGGCTGAGGGGCGTCCGCACCACCGACTCCTCAGCCGGCGTGTGCCAGCGACGCCTCTTCGTGAACGGCGCGCCAGTCGAGCTCAGCGACACTGCCGCCGCTTACACGTGCCCGACGCGTCCTTGCGACGCCGTCAAGCCAGAGCGTGTACTCGCCTTCTCGAAGGTTGTCGAAGACGAGCACGTAGGCGGGCTCGCCGCCGGTCGTGCGCTCGAGCACCTGTTTGTGGCTGCGCACGTGATCGGCGCCCGCGGGGCTGATCTCGACTTCGAGCCCGAGCAGCTCGGGGTCGGTGTGCACGATCAGGGCGCCGATGTCGCCGCCGATGTCGAGCACGACGTGCTGGGGATGAGGCGCGGCGGCGTAGTTCGTGTGCGGGTGGCTGTGAGGCGCGACGGTGCCGTGGTCATGGTCGTGGTCGTGTTCGTGCACGATGTGTCCTCCGATCGGGTCGAGGTGGGAGTTCTCGCGCGGGGCGGCACGAACGCCGGCGGCACTGCGGGCGTTCCGGCGCGCGGAGGCTGACACGGTCAAATCCGCAAGAGCACGTCGACGTGGAGTCTCCGCTCGTGTCCATCACGCAGCAGCACTACTTCGCCCGTGGATCGGAGACGGTTCGGTCCTGACGTGTCGAGACGGTGACGTCCTGAGCTCGTCTACAACCCGGCCCGGAGCAGAGCCCTTACGCCGCTGCTAGGTGGTCGCCCCGGCCTCGCGCGCCTGGCATGCGGGACAGAGCCCGTAGAAGCTCAGCTCACGCTCACCCAGCACGTAGCCGGTTGCGTCCCGGATCCGCTCGGGGAGCTCCCCGAGCGTCTCGTCGTGCAGATGCCGGACGCTTCCGCAACGCTCACAGACGAGGTGATGATGTCGGTGTGTGCGCGCGCGCTCGTAGTAGGCACGTCCGGCGCCGAGGTCGGCGCGGAGCAGGAGCCCTTCGGCGACGAGAAGCTCAAGCGTGCGGTAGACGGTCGAGGCGTTGACAAGCGGAACCTGGGCGCGCACCCGCGCGACGACGTCGTCGACGCTCAGGTGTTCGTCCCCCGCCGCGAGCACCGCCTGCCAGATCGCCTGACGCTGCCGAGTGAGGCGCCGGCCTGCGGCGCGAAGCGCCGCCGGAGCCGCCGCTGGGCCCTCCTCGTCACGTTCCATACCCGCGATAGTGCCAGTCGGCCTGCAGCCCGAACCGAAGCGGGGCCCGCGGCGAATACCTTTCGAAACCAGACTTGTTGCAAGTGGTTTGCAATAAGCTCGCACCGGGGGAAAGGACGCAACGATGACCGCAGCGGCAGTCCGGATCGCTCGTCGACCGGGGTTACGCAGTTTCTGGGCCTCACTCGACTCCGGGCAACGACGCACGCTGCTGCTCATGGGCGCCGTCGTGACCGCGCTCCACGTCGCTGGCTTCGGCATCCTCATCCTGCTCGTTAGCCCGCGCCACTACGCGCTCGGTAGCGCGGGCGCGTTCACCGTCGGGATCGGAGTGACCGCCTACACCCTGGGGATGCGGCACGCCTTCGACGCAGACCACATCTCGGCGATCGACAACACCACCCGGAAGCTGATGGCGGAGGGGAAGCGACCGCTGAGCGTCGGCTTCTGGTTTTCCCTCGGTCATTCATCGATCGTGTTCGTGCTCGCGGCGTTGCTCTCGCTCGGCGTGCGTTCACTCGCGGGGCCTGTGCGCAGTGACCACTCGCATCTACACCGTGTCACGAGCTGGGTCGGAACCCTCGTCTCGGGCTCGTTCCTCTACGTGATCGCCGCACTCAACGTGATCGTGCTCGTCGGCATCATCAGGGTCTTCCTCGAGATGAGACAGGGCCGCTTCGACGAGCAGGCGCTCGAGCAGCACCTCACCAGCCGCGGCTTCATGAACCGCTTTCTGGGACGCCTGACGCGTACGGTCACGAAGTCCGAGCACATGTACCCGATCGGCGTGCTCTTCGGGCTCGGCTTCGACACCGCGACCGAGGTGGCGCTGCTCGTACTGGCGGGGGGCGCCGCCGGCGCCGGCCTCCCCTGGTACGCGATCCTCTGCCTGCCGGTGCTCTTTGCCGCCGGGATGTCGCTCCTCGACTCGATCGACGGCTCGTTCATGAACTTCGCCTACGGCTGGGCTTTCTCCAAACCGGTGCGCAAGGTCTATTACAACCTCACGATCACCGGCCTTTCGGTCATGATCGCGCTCGTCGTCGGCACGATCGAGCTCGGCGGGCTGGTCGCGACACAACTCGATCTTTCAGGCGCGTTCTGGCGGTGGTTCGAGGACATCAACATCAACCTGCTCGGATTCGTGATCGTCGGACTCTTCGCCGCCACTTGGGCCTGCGCGCTCGCCGTCTGGCGAGTGGGCCACATCGAGGAGCGTTGGGACGCGCACCTCGCCGAAAGCCACCAGCCCCTGACGCTGCCTCTGACCCCCGGCCGATAGCGCTCCCTGCCCGGCCGTAGCCGCGCCGCGTTGGCGTCTGCGGCTCTACCCGGCAGCCAGGCTGATGGCGCCCGAACCGGCGTCACCGAGGAAGGTGCCGACGAGCGACGCGCTGGCGCCGGCGAGCACCTTGACCTGGGCGCCGCCGCCCGGCCCTGCGCCGGCGACGACGTCTGCGGCGGCTCCCGCAGACGGGGCAAAGGCCGCGAGCTGTACGCCACCCCCGAAGAGAGAGCCGAAGGCGTCGACGGACCACAGCCGGTGCGAGGTCGCGCCGGCGTAGGCCCTGATGACCGTTGTGATCCCGCTCTGCGAACCACAGATCACGTCGGCGATATCGCCGCCGTCGAGACCCGCCGTCGCGACGGCGACGCCGCCCTGGTACGACGAGGCGAAGGGCATCAGCGTCTCGACCAACCTCGAGCTCGCGCCGCCGTAGATCCTGACCTGCGCGGGCACCCCGGTGCCGGAGCCGACGACGAGGTCGTCAGCCCCTGAACCGCTGAGATCGCCGGCGGCGATCGACACACCACCCGTGTCCTGCGCACCGAAGGGCTCGAGCTGGATGAGGGGCGTGCTCGTGCCCGCCGCGTACACCTTGACCGTCGCGGGCGCACCGGCGCCGCTGGCGACGATCAGATCGTCGCTCCCGTTACCGGCGAGGTCACCGAAGGCGACGGCGACCCCGCCCCGAAAGGAGGCCGCGAACGGCGCCAGCGCACTGAGCTGAGCCCCCGTCTTGCCGTTGAGCAGAAGTACCCGTGGCGCGACCCCGGGCCCGCTACCGACCGCGATCTCGCTCTCCCCGTGGCTCTCGCCGAGCGCGACCGAAAGCGGGCCAGTGTACGCCTTCCCGAAAGGCGCGAGCACACGACGCAGCCGGTGGGTGAGCGCGTCGAAGATACGGATCCTTCCCGCCGAGCCGACGAGAATCCGAGGGCCGCTCTGCGCAGGTGGCGCTACCGCCACCCCAGGCGCGGCCGGAACGCCGGCCGGTGTCCAGGGATGCAGCGCGCCCTGGCACTGTCCGCCGGTCGAGGCGATCCAGTCGTGCACCGTCGAGGCGGCGAGCTTCGCCTTCCGATCCAGATAGTAGAGCCCGCTTTGCCAGCCTGCGAGATCGGACTCGTCGATCAGGTGGAAGATGTTCACGACGCGCACGTTCGGGTCGCAGGCGACCGTGTTGAGCATGTCGATGTACCAGGAGGACTGGTACGCCTCGGTTGCAGTCGCGCCGAGCACGCCACCGCTCGCTGTCGCGCTCACCTCGGTGCCCGTGTACCCGGAGTACCCGTCGGTCGTTGTCTGGATCCCGACCTCATTGAGGCTCACCGGTAGCCCGCCGCCGGCCTGCTGCCCAATCGTGGGCTGTGGCGTTCCCTCGAAGCCCGTGTAGAACGCCTGGTAGATCCTCGCGAGATTCGCGACGCTCGCGTCGTTCACGGCCTGGTAGCCCTGCGCAAAGGGCTGCGACTGGGGGATCGGATAGGGGTGGAAATCAAGCCCGTCCATGAGCGGTGTCGTCCGCCCCGTCGCCTGCACGTAGGCCCTGAACCAGGCGCCGAGATCCTCGAGGAAAGCGACTGGCGAGGTCGACGAGTCGCTCGCCGCCTGCGGGTTGTCGTTGCCGCGGGGCGAAAGACCGACGCCCCAGACGAAGTTCGCGCTATCGACGCTCTTGAGCGCGTCGTAGGCGCCGACGAGTGCCCGTCCGCAGATCTCCGCCGACTGGTTTGCGCCCGAGCTGTCCCACTGCGGGTTGACGAAGAGCGGCTGATTGCACTCGTTCATCACGACGAACGTGTGCACCGTGGGGAAGGCCTGAGCGACCGAGGCGGTCCACGACGCGAACGCCGCAAGCTCGGCCGTGTTACCGCAGCCAGTGGGCCCGAGCGCGGGGGCGCAAGAGGCGGCTCCGGTGAAGATCTGGGAGTGCAGCGGGTAGAGGTCGAGCTCGACGGTGACCCCGTTCGCCTGCGCCGCAGCGATCGCCGTACTGACAGCTTGTTGGTTCGGAATCACGGTCGGCGCGGTGTCGTCCCAGCGCAATGTAAGCGTGTTCGTCTGGAGACCCTCGGCGCCCATCGTCGGGTAGAACCAGCCGAGCATCGTCGGGTCGAGCGGTGCCTCGTCGTTGACACCCACGATCAGCCCCGCGCGCGCGACCCCGGCGAGCGCGCAGACAAGCAGCGTCGCCAAGAGCACGCCGACGGTCGCCCCGAGCCCGCGCCGACCGGCGGAGGCAACGCTGCAGGTGCTAACTCGCTGCGACATCTCGCCCATCCTGCCAAGCACCCGGGGCGGCACGCGTTCCCGCAAGCGTCCACACCGTGTAGACGAGCCACGGCACACCGATGATGTCGGTCTGCAACCCGAGCGCAAGCGTCACCGCGAAGGCGGCAGCGAGCCCCGGCGCCGCCCGATACAGCCGCCCGAGGAGCAGCAGCGACCAGGCGACGAAGAGTAGGCCGCCAACGAGCCCTGCATCGACCCCCAGTTGCGTGTAGGTCGATTCGCCGGCACGGATCTCGACGTGCGTGCGCGCCGCCGTCGAGCCCGCGTTTCCCGGCCCGAAGCCCTGTGGATGCTCGAACACCTGCTCGACCCCCGCGCGCAGGCTCTGCCAGTGACTCGAGATGCTCGCGTCGGAGAGACCGCTCACCGCTGCCCCGGCACCCTTGACGTGCGCCTCGCGGTTCTGGACCGCAAGCTCGCTCGCCGTGAAGTGGGCGGTCGGCGCGAGATGCGCATAGACCTTCACGAAGACCAGTCCAAGGACGACGCTCACCACTGCAGCCACGAGCAAGCGGGACCGCCAGGGTGCGACGGCGGCGGCGAGCACAAGCAGACCGAAACCGAGCGCGAGGTAGGACGAACGGGAGTGTGTCCAGAGCAGACCGGCCGAGAGCAGCAACGTCAGTGGCAGCCAGAACCGCAGCGGCGCCGCGTCACGCAGACGCCAGACAGCCGCGACGATGAGCGCGACGACGAACATGTAGGAGCTCGCGAGCGGGGACAGGAAGGTCGAGACGAGCCGGCGGAGGGCATGCCCGCCGCCGGTGTTGTAGACGAAGTTTTCGGGCAGGTGCGAGAGCCCCACGTAGCTGAATCCAAGCTGGTGTTCGAACCAGCCGGGCGCACCCGAGCTGTTGCGCCACCAGGAAAGCGGAATCGTGTAGATGTCGATCAGCCCAAAGGCAGCCACGGCGGCGGCACTCGCGAGGATCGTCCCGGCGAGTCGCCGCAGTTCGACCCGCGTGAGTTGCAGCCCTCGTCCGAAGAAGTAACAGGCGACGGGGAGCAGGTCCTCGCGTACCCCGAGCACGATCCCGCGGTGCGTCGCGTCGCCCCCGAGCAGGTGCTGCGGGATCAGCCCGTAGACGACGACGAGGGCGCCGTAGGCGAGCGCAAGCCAGTCGAGCAGCACGGGATGGGGGCGGGCGAGGCCTCGTTGACGGAGCACGAGCAGCAGTCCGAGCGCAAGCAGCGCCTCCTTCCAGACCGAGATCAGCTCGAGCGTCCGTCCGCGGATGCCAGCAGCCCAGAGCTGGGACATCACGAAGTTGTGGAGCGCGAGCCCGACGACGAGGACGTGCAGGATCCAAAGCGGACGCCGATCGAGCAGAGCGCGGCTCATGCAGGCCCGACCGCGACGAGCGTGAGCCCCCGGTTGACGATCCGCACGGGGTACGGGAAGAGCGTGGCGAAGCTCCGCGGCCCGAGCGGGTCGAGCACATCATCGAAGCCGCGCGCGCGCAGGAGCCGCTCGCGGCGATCTCCCGCGGGGAGCCAGTGCACGAACGGCAAGAGCGTGTGCGGATCGACGGGGAAGAGCCGGTTGGGCGTCGTTACGAAGACACGACCAGCGACGCGGCAGAGCTCGCGCAGAAACTGCCGCTGTCCCTCGCGTCCGCCCGCAACGTGCTCGATCACCGCGTTCGAAAAACCGAGGTCGAACTCACCGTCGGCGAAGGGAAGCTCGCGACCATCCGCACGCACGACACGCACCGCCGGAAATGCCGCGCTGAAGTGGTCGAGCTCGGTGGGGCCGACCGCGGTGATCTGTTCCGGGAAGGGATACTTCGCCTCGAAGAAGTTGTCGGTCGAGCCGTTGCCGAAGGGCGCGTCGGTGACGCCGACGTCGATCACCGTGGTCTGCGGGCCGGGCTCGAAAAGGTCGAGGAACAGGCTCAGCTTTCGCTCCCTGCTGCGCAGCGAGAGCGCGGCCGCAGCTGCGTGTGCCATCGCGGCAGCCTAGCCGCGCGGGTGGGACGCGACCGCGTCCCACCCGCGCCACACGAGCCCGTCTCTAGGGGCCCCATCCGTTGCCGCCCATCACAAGGGCGGCGAGGATCGAACCGACCGTGAGCAGCGCGATCCGCACGCGGTATGACGTAATCGACATGACAAAGCACCTCCTCTCAGATCGATGCCGGCCACCAGAGAAGAGACCTGAAATCACCTCCGTTGTCAATACTGTCAACAATAGCCTTGGCCCGATTGACGGTGTCCGCAGAGGCAGGCATGATCTGGGTGCCGTGGCCCGAGAGCCCGACACACGCGCCGAGCCCGTAGGACGGCGCCTGCGGCGTCTTCGGCTCGAACGCGGGCTGTCTCAGCGCGACCTTTCGGGGCCCGGCGTGACCGCCGCCTATATCTCGCGGATCGAAGCCGGCGAGCGGCAGCCGTCGGTCAAAGCACTTCGAATGCTTGCCCAACGCCTGGCGGTCGCGCCCGAATTCCTCGAGACGGGTTCCGAGTTTCCACCGGGGCAGCGACGCGAGCTGCTGCTGGCCGAGTCCGAGTTGCGTTTGCGCCTCGACGGGGAGACCGACGCGGGGGAGGTCCGGATGGTCCTCGCCGACGCCGAGGCCGATATCGACGTCGTCTCCGTCGTACGCGCCCATGTGCTCCTCGGGCTGATCGCCGCGAATGCCGGTGACGACGCCGGCACGATCGCACACCTCGAACAGGTCGTCGATTCTGAACTCGTCACCCCCTGCTCGCGGCCGGACGTGTATGCGACGCTCGGTCATGCGTACGCGTCGGCGGGCTCAGCCGCCGAGGCTGTCGCGCTCTTCGAGCACGCACTCGCGGAGCTCTCTCAGATGGAACCGGACAACCGCGCCGCCGAGGTCCGCTACGCCACCTATCTGAGCTATGCGCTGACAGATCTGGGAGATATCGAGCGGGCACGCACGGTGCTCGCCGACCTCTGGGCACGCTCGGTACAGGTCGAGGATCGCTACACACGTGTCCGTCTGTACTGGTCGCTCGGCCGCGTCGCGGTCGAGGAGGGCAAGCCGCTTGCTGCACTCGACAGCTTCCGCCGCGCGATTGCACTCCTCGAGGCAACCGAGGACTCGATCCACCTGGCCCGAGCTCATACCGCCTGCGCGGAAGCCGTCCTCGAGGCTGGCGACGCTCCCGCCGACGCTTCCCGGCATCTCACCGAAGCCGAACGGCTCCTCGAGGGTCAGGCCGCCCCGGCGGACCTCGCGGTGATACGCCGACTGCAGGCGGTCGTAGCGATGCACCGAGGCGATCCCGTTGCCGCGGCGACGCACGCACGCGCCGCCATTGAACTTGCCCGCGGAACACCGCGCGAGCGCGGCCGGGCTTTCTGGACACTTGCGGAGGCGCGCGCCCTGACCGGGAGCGACGCCGTCGACGCTGCCTTCAGCGACGCGATCGAACTGCTCGAGCAGTACGGCACAACGAGAGATCTGACCGGTGTGCTGCGCGCCTACGGCCGCTACCTTCGCAGCGCGGGGCGCGACTCCGAGGCCTTCGACATGCTGGAACGCGCCGCCGGCGCCTCCGCTTTGCGCGACGAGCAGCCGCTGCGCGGCGGCATCGCCACCGGCTAGCTATCGTCGCCGCATGGCCTCCGCCGAGATCATCCCGAGCGGGCCCTTCTCGCTGCGACTCTCTGCGCGACACGTCGGCGATGCGACGCGCCGATTCGTCGACGGCGTGCTGACGGCAACGGTCGCGACGGCCAGTGGGCTCGAGCGCGTACGCGCCTGGCAACGCCCCGACGGCGTCGTCTGCATCTGCGCCGACAGCGACGACGCGGTCGCCCAAGCTCGCTTCATGCTCGCGCTCGAGGCCGACCACAGCGCGTTCCTTACGCGTTTTGCCGACGACCCGCTGCTCCGCGAGCCCGTGCGGCGGCTGCGCGGTCTCCGCCCGCTGCGAACAGCGACCGTCGCGCATGCGCTTCTGCGGGCCTTCACCGGGCAGCTGATCGAGGCGAGACTCGCCCGCTCGATCGAACGCCGAATCATCGGCGCTGCCACCGGGCAGCTCGACGGACTTCATGCGTCGCCGACGACCGCCGAGCTGGCCCGCTTCTCGCCCGCCGAACTCCAGCGCCTCGGGCTCGGTGCCCGACGGGCCGCTGCACTCGTCCGCATCTGCCGTTCTCTCGACCTCGAGACGCTCAAGACGCAGCCGACCGAGCTCGTCGCCCGCCGCCTCGAACGCGAGCGTGGCGTCGGCCCCTGGTCGGTCGGGGTCGTCTGTCTCGAGGGACTCGGACGTGTCGAACGTGGGCTGGCACGGGATCTGGGCCTCGTCAAGCTTGCCTCTGAGCTGGCCGGGAAACGGCTCGAACCCGAGCAAAGCGACGCCCTGCTCGCCCCCTATGGAGAATGGGCGGGAGTCGCGAGCGTGTACCTCCTGGCGGGATACCACGCCGGACTCGTAGGCTTGTCGCATGCGCATCGCAATTCTGGGCACCGGCAAGATCGGCGAGTCGCTCCTCGCCGGGCTGCGTAGCTCCGACTGGGCGGACATCATCGCCAGCTCGCGTCGCGAGGAACGGGCGATCGAGCTTCGCGAGCGGCACGGGGTCGAGACGACGACCTCCAACAGCGAGGCGATCAAGGGCGCGGACGTCGTCGTGCTCGCCGTCAAGCCGCAAGACATCGAAGCCTTGCTCGGCGAAATCGGCCACCTGCTCCAACCCGAGCAGACCGTGCTCTCGGTCGCGGCTGCGATCACTACCTCGCGCATCGAGCGGCACCTGGGCGGCGATGTCCCCGTCGTGCGCTCGATGCCGAACGCACCTTCGACGGTTCACGAGGGGATCGCGGGGATGTGTGCGGGTCGGCATGCCGGCCGCGAGCATCTCGATCGCGCCGGCACGGTGCTGCGCGCCGTCGGCGACGTCGTCGAGGTACCCGAGGAGCAGATGGACGCAATCACCGCCGTCTCCGGCTCCGGCCCGGCCTACTACGCGCTCCTCGCAGAGGCGATGATCGAGGCGGGCATCTTGCTTGGGCTGTCGCGAGAGATCTCGACCCGGCTCGTCGTCCAGACGATGCTCGGAACGGCGAAGCTGCTTCGTGACGAGCATGTCCATCCGGTCGAGTTGCGAGAAATGGTCACCTCCCCCGGCGGAACCACCATCCGGGCAATCCGCGAACTCGAGCAGGCAGGCGTGCGCGCGGCATTCCTGAACGCGATCAACGCGGCGATGGAACGCAGCAAGGAGCTCGCCCGAGGCGATGATTGAGCCGACGGTGCACGTACTCCCGGACCCGGCACACGCGGTCGGGGAGCTGCTCGCAGAGGCGGCGGCGGCCCGAGCCTCGATCGTTCTCACCGGGGGAAGCAGCGTTGGACGGGCCTACGAGCTAGCAGCTGTGCGTCAGCCCAACTGGCGACGTGTCCCCGTCTTCTTCGGTGACGAACGTTGCGTCCCGCCCGACGACCCACGCTCGAACTTCGGCCTGGCACGCCGCACGCTGCTCGACCGGCTCGCGCATCTGCCCGAGGTGCACCGAATCCGCGGCGAGCTTCCCGCCGCGGACGCCGCCGCCATCTATGACGCGGAGCTCGACGGCGTCGACCTCGACCTGCTCTTACTCGGGCTCGGAAGCGACGGACACATCGCCTCGCTCTTCCCCGGCTCGCCCCAGCTCCATGAGCGCGACCGGCTCGTGACGAGCGGGCCGGCCGGACTCGAGCCGTTCGTCGAGCGGATCACGCTTACGCTGCCGTCACTGCTCGCAGCCGGCCGCATCGTCTTCCTCGTCACGGGAGCCGAGAAGGCAGATGCGTTCGCGCGGGCCTTTGCCGGCCCGATCGACGCCGCCACGCCAGCGAGCCTTCTGCGCGGCGGCACCGCACCGCTCGACGTCTACTGCGACTCCGACGCGGCCGGAGCAGACACAACGTAATCGCCGCGACACCGGTCGCACCCAGAATGCCCTCACCCTCCGACGGGTCCGGTATTCTTCTGATGCGGCTCGCGACGGGGGTCCCGGCGAGTCCGACCTGTAGAGGCGGCACGGCAAGCGTGTCGCGCCCATGCACGAGACACTCACGCAATCTCCGGCAGTTACGGAGGCGTCCGACGGCATCGAGGCCGCGGCCCTTCGAGCAGAAGCCTGGGCAGGTGAGCCCTTTCTGCGGGGAGACGAGGACGTCGCCGGCGCGCTCAGGCCCGGAACGGCACTACGCCTCGCGCTCGACAGCGCGCTCGGCGAGATCGAAGCAGGGCTCGCCGCTCCGTCAAGCGAATGGCGCGTGCGCTTCGGACTGATGCTCGGCCTCGAGCGCGTCCTCTCGGAGAAGCCGCCACACCTGGCCTCTGGCACGGAGCTACGGCGACACCAGATCGACGCGCTCGCGGGCATGCTGACCGAGTTGATCGCGGCCAACGAGAAGCATGCGGCCAGCCTCAACGGTAACGGGCTCGGCAACGGCGAGGACGCTGCAGACGAAGAGGAAAGCGACGACGAGGACGAGGACCTCGTTATCGAGAGCGACGACGACGAGCCCGACGACGAGGCCGCCGACGCTACTGCCCCCGACCCGGGTGCGGCACGGCGCTACCGCTTCCGGCATCCGACCGCATCGGGCAAGACGATTGCCGCAGCCGGGTTCGTCGAGGCGGCACGCACCGAGGGTGTCCTGATTCTGACCCACCGCCGGCTGCTCGTTGACCAGTTCAGACGCGAGCTGAGTGAGCACGGCTACGCCGCCCGCCTGACGGACGTCGTGCTGGGCGACACGAAGCCGAGACTGAACAATCCGATCACGATCCAGACCTACGCCTGGTTCGCGCGACACGTCGACGAGCTCTCGCGCACCACGTACCAGCTCGTGATCTGCGACGAGGCGCACACGGCGCTCGGCGAGAAGACCTCAGCCGCGATCCGCCGTTTCAGCGAACCGATCTACATCGGTATGACGGCGACCGAGGAGTTGATCGCCAAACAGGTCTCCGACGTCTTCCCGGCCTCCGTGGACGACCTTCCCCTCGCCGACGCGGCGCGCAGGGGGCTGATCGCGCCGCTGCGCAACCTGCGCGTCCCCCCGGTCGCCGCGATCAACTCGGTGCCGATCGTGAGCGGTGACTTCGAGGAGCGTGCACTCGCTGCCGCCCTCGACCACGAGGCGCTCAACATGGCTGCCGCGACGCTCTACCGCGAGCGCTTCGGCGACTCCCCGGGCATCGTCTACGCGGCCGGTGTCGAGCACGCCTACAACCTCGCGACCGCCTTCCGAGCCGCCGGTGTCAAGGCCGAGGCGGTCTCGGGCCGGACGCCGCCGGTCAAGCTTGCCGCGATCCTCGCCGCCTACGAACGCGGCGAAATCGACGTACTGATCAACGCGATGCTGCTCGCCGAGGGTTGGAACTCGCCGCGAGCGACCGTCGTCATGCACCTTGCCCCCACTGCCTCCAAACGCGTCTACCAGCAGCGCATCGGACGCATCATGCGGATTCATCCGCGCAAGGAGGCGGGCATCGTCGTCGACTTCGTGCCCAAGGGCGCGACCCACACCGAGCGAGTCGTCTCGCTCCACTCTCTGCTCAACGCGGACTTCTACCGCGAAGGCGCCCGCGTCACGCCCGCCCCGCGCCGCCGCACTCAGCGGCGCGGCCGCCGCAAGCTGACTCCGGCGAACTGGCTCGTGCCGGTGACGCCGGATGTCGCGCGGCGGCTGGGTGTGATCCAGCGCGAGTGGCAGCGGATCGATCCCAAGTACCTCGATGACGACGAGCAGCGCTTCTGGGCGACGATCGCCGGCCGCCAGATGCGCTTCGACGAGCGCCAGAGCTTCGTTCAGAAGTTCACCGCTCAGGGCGCCTCCAAGGGTGCGCTCGAGACGTTTCTCGCCACCTGCGCCGCGCAAAACCCGAATCGGAGGCTGCGCCTGATCGCGCTCGCCGACCGCGTCTCGATGCGCGTCGACCGGGCCGACTTCGACGATCTGGTCACGCTGGTCACGCTCGCGCCCCCGTGGGAGAAGGACCGCGCGGCAGGAGTACGGCTGCTGCTGCGCGCGATCGCGGACAGCAAGCCGGATGCGCCCGACCAGATCCTCGCGCGCTGGACGTGGAAGCTTGCGCGCGCCGTGCGCAAGACGCTCGACCGCAAGGCGTCGCAGGAGTATCCGGACGCCAAGCGCCTGCTCGGGGCGCTCGCGAACTCCCGCGGCCAGCGGCACGAGGAGAACGCCAGCCGGCTCGTCAAGGCCGTGCTCTCGATGCCCCGCGAGGTCGGGGCCGCACTGCTGGCGACCGCGGAGGGCTACACGCCTCGCGCCACCAACACACTCGACGAAGCTCGGGAACAGCTCGGGTCGATTCAGGACATCGCTGCGGCGCTCGCCGACGATCTCCCGGCGCCGAAGACCGGGCCCTCCCGCTCACGCCGGCGCAGGCGGCGCAAGAAGAAACTCCCCGGAAGCGCCGAAGCCTCGCCGGAGGCGCAGACGACGACAGCCAACAACAACGGCCAGGCGGTCGCGGAGGCGACCGCCTCGACCGGAACGAATGGCGACGGGCCGCAACCCGGGCTCGAGACGCCAGCTGGCAATGGTTCAGCTCCGACACCGCGGCGCCGTCGCAGCCGCCGCCCCTCCGCCGCAGCGCGAGCCGGGGCCACCCCTGAGAACGGGTCAGCACCGTCAGCCGAGGCTCCGTCTCCGCCGAGCTCGGACTAGAGCAGCACCGCAGCGGTCCGGCTTAGTCGCCCGTGGCGGGGCTCTCGTCGGAGCCCTCTTCCTCGTCCTCCTCGCGCTCACGGAGGAACCGCGTCAGTTCGGCCGCAAGCGTCTCGCCGCTCGGCAGCTCGCCATCTCCCTGAAGCTCGTCGACGCGACTTTCGAGCTCGTCAACGTAGGCGGCGGTGTCCTCGTCCGACGCCACCGCCTCGCTGACCTGCTGCATGTAGACACGGCTCGCCTCCTCGAGCTCGCTCGTGTCGAGCGGGAGCTCGAGCATCTCGGCGAGCCGATCGCAGAGAGACTTGGCGGCGCGCGGCGAGGGCGTGAGCGAGACGTAGTGAGGAACAGCTGCCCAGAGCGAAACGGAGGCGAGCCCGGCGGCCCGACAAGCGTCGTGCAGCACCCCGACAACCCCGGTTGGCCCCTCATAGCGTGAGCCCTGAAGCTCGAACTCCCGCAGCAGCGCGGGATCCGTCGCGCTTGCTGTCACCGGCGAGGGACGTGTGTGCGGGACGTCGGCGAGCAGCGACCCGAGCGTAACGACGAGTGACACTCCGAGCTCGACCGCGAGCCCGCTGATCAGCTCGGTGAACGTGCGCCAGCGGAGGCTGGGCTCGGTGCCGAGAAGCAGCACGACGTCGCGGCTCCCACGTCCGGGGCGCGCCTCAAAGAGACTGTTCTCGGGCCAGTCGATCCGACGCACGTTGCCGTCGACGAGCGCGACGTGGGGCCGTTGCGACTGGAAGTCGAAGAAGAGCTCGGGGTCGATGTCGGCGAACGGTTCGCCGCCCCAGGCCCGGGAGAGGAACGACGTGGCAAGCGACGCGCCCTGGCCGCCGTCGTTCCAGCCGCGGAACGAGCAGATCAAGACCGGATTTTCGAGCTCGGGACGCCGAACGAGGCGAAGCTCGGAACGGTCGCTCAAGCGGTCCTCCAGGGCCGCCAGAAGCGGGCAACGAAGGCGACGCCTCCCGCCCAGAGCACGCCCGCGAGTGCGACGTGCACGAGCACGAGTCCCCAGGGGAGCTTCGTGCGGTACTGGATTTCACCGATCACCATCTCGACAGCGAGCAGCGCCAGAATCATGAGCGCTGCGCGGAGATGCCGACTGTGGTTGACCATCATCCAGATGCAGAGCAGCGCGAACGACACACCGAAGACGGCGACCGCGCGCACATGCAGCCAGACCGCGGAATAGAGCGTGCCAAGGCGCTGGACGTCGGTCGACCCCGAGTGCGGGCCGGCCGCGGTGGCGAACGTTCCGCTAACCATCAACACCGCGAGCGCGAGTCCAACGATGAGCACGAGCTGGCGCACCCGCAGAGGCACCGGTTCGCCGTGGATACCGAACGCCTCGAGCAGCACGATGACGCTGAGTGCGAGCACGACGATCGTGAGCAGAAAGTGGCTGAGCACAAGCCACGGGTTGAGGTGGTAATAGACGGTGACCGCACCCAGCGGCGCTTCGCCGAACGTGCCTGCGAAGACCGCGCCTGCGAGCACGCGCACCCAGCGGCGCGCATCGGGGTAGAGCATCGCGCCCGCGAAGGCGAGCAACGTCGCGAGCACAACGAAGCCGGAGAGGATCCTGTTCGTGAACTCGATGTAGGAGTGCGAGCCGGAGCTCGGGAACGGATCGCCGGCGCTGCAGCCCGGCCAGTGCTTGCAGCCGAGCCCGGAGCCCGTGAGCCGTACAGACGCGCCCGAGGCGACGATCAACATCAGACTCAGGGTGCTCGTGAAAGCGAGTTGGCGGAACGTGCGAGCCGAAACCGCGAGCCGGCGCAGGCGCGGCAGCGATGTCTCCATTGAGCCACTGTAGCGACGTTCGGCCCGGCAATCGCGCACAAGCGTCGCTCCGGGAACGGAGCCGAACAGGGGTCGAGCGCACCCTCGCTAGACGCCGGAAGGGAGAGAGCGGCGGCCTGGAGGGGCCGCCGCTCAGGGGGAGTTCCGTCAGCGGGTTGCGACGCACTTCGCCCTCAACGGCCGGATCCCTCCCAAGCCCAAGCAGGGTCTCGGCGCCCGGACGACGGCGAACTGCGGGCGCGGCAAAGCGCCGATCAGCCCGGACCGTCGAAGAACCCGCCGGCGAGCAACGCGGACACGACCGCCACGGCCACCACGAGCACATGCGTGCCTCGATACGAGAACAGCGTCCTTGCGAACATCGGTTCACCCCCTTCCACGCTCGAAACCCAGTCCTGGGTTCTTTTTCGCGCGTAGGGGTGAACTCCTCGATCCCCCAGGTGGGCGAGATTGGCGTCCAACGCCGCCGGTTGCAGGCAAAAAGCGCGCGCTCAGGCCTCTTCCGCCGTCTAGTGCGGAGATACGCGTCGCCGGCCGCGGCGGCCGGCGGGCTTAGAAGCGAAAGTCCTGGAGCGTCTCGGCGGCTTGCCGGTAGAGCTCGGCCGCCTGCCGGTCGTCGCTGCGTGCGCGTGCGAGGTCACCCTGGGCCAGCCAGGCGGCAGCCCGATGCGCTCCGGAGGACAGCTGGCTGAGCGCGTCCTCGGCCTCGGCGAGCGCAAGCTCCGCCTCGTCGAGTCGTCCCTGATCGAGGAGCGCGCGCCCAAGCACGAGCCGTGCGTTGCCGATCTCATCCATCCGGTCCTCGCGGCCCTCGAGGCGTTGCAGCGCATGGCGGGCATGCGACTCGGCCGCGACCGCGTCACCGGTCTTGAGCGCGACCTGCGCGAGCGAGGAGACAACGGTCGCGACATCCTCGTCGTCGCCGTACTCGAGGGCGAGCGAGAAGGCCTCGCCCAAACGGGCGAGCGCCGCCTCGGGCTTACCGAGCAAGAACTCGAGCCCGCCGAGATTGTTGAGCAGCCGCCCCACGTTCATTCGGTCAGACAGTTCCTCGTAGCGCGCCTTCGCGCGTTCGGCATAGGTCCGCGCGAGCACCCAGTGGCCGCTGCGCTCGGCGAGCAGCGAGGCCTGGAAGTACGCCTCGCCGAGCGCTCGGGAGTCGCCAATCGACTCGGCGAGCTCTAGCGCGTTCTCGACGTCCTCGCGCGCGGCCTCGTAATCGCGCTGACGCCGGTAGCAGCGTGAGCGCCACGTCAGAATGCTCACCCGCAGTGGGTCAGAGGGCAGGGGAGAGCGCTCGACGAGCACAAGCGCCTCGCCAAAAAGGGCGACGGCGGTCGCGAGGCTCGAAATCAGATAGCGGGCGACCCCGAGCCTGAACAGCACGTCCGCGCGGTCGAGCTCCGAGAACACCGGATCCTCGACGAGCATGCGCGCGCGTTCGAGCTGCCGGAGCCCCGCACGCACCTCCCCACGCTGGATCTGCGCCCAGGCGAGCCCCGAAAGTCCGCGCACCTGCAGCTCGACGCCGGCTCCCTCGCCGAGCAGTTCGAGCGCCTCCCTGAAGGTTGTGATCGCATCGTCGTGGTCACGGCGCTCGACGAGCGCCTCCGCGCGAGCGACGAGCGCCTCGGTACGCGCCTGGGCGTCGCCCGAGACACCGCTGGTGAGGAATGCGTGGTCGACACCGAGACGTTCGGCGAGCCAACCCACCGTCTCTGCAGTGGGGCGGGTCTTTCCGCGCTCGATCTGCGAGATGTACTCCTTCGAAAAACGGCCGCGGGCAAGCTCCGACTGGGTGAGCCCGGCCGAGATGCGAAGCTGGCGCACACGATCGCCGAGACGCGCACTTCGGCGCGGGGCGGGATCGACGCCGCTGTACGCGCGCACGGACACGATCTACGCAGTGTGCACCAGTCGCCGCGGCGTTGCAACGGCCTCCAGCCCAACAGTCACGAGGCGGCCGCGAGCGCGGGTCGCTAGGGCATCATCCACGCCCGCCGGGACGCGCTGACGGCCTCGAGATCGTCGCCGAGGAGGCCACCCAGTCGCTGGTCGATCGTCGCGAGTAGCCCGCCTGCGATGAAGATCCACGCCTCTGCCACCGGGTCGCGGTCGGCGTTGAAGCCGCCGGCGGCCTGGCCGCGCCTGATCACGCCGGCGACGAAGGCGTGCACCTCGTGCACCTGCTGGCGCACGGCGTCAGCGATCACCGCATCCTCCGACGCCTCGGTCAAGGCCTGGATCCAGAGGTCGACGAGGCGCAGCCGCGCACGTTTTGCCATGTAGGCCTCCGAGATCGCGCCGAGGCAGCCGTCGGGGTTCGCGGCGAGCGCGAGTTCGGCGACCTCACGGAAGCTCCTCCAGGCCTCGTCGAGGCATGCAAGGTAGAGGTCGCGCTTGCTCCCGAAGTGCCGGTAGAGGATCGGCTCGGTGATGCCTGCGACCCGCGCGATCTCGGCCGTGGTCGCGCCCCGATAGCTCGTCCTGAAGAAGACGTCGCAGGCGGAGTCGAGCACCGCCTGACGGCGTTCGTGCGCCGCGAGTCGCGGGCGGCCGCCCGCGGGCTCGAGGGCGGCCGCACCGAGGCGCGACCCGTGGCTGTCGCTCATAGCTCCGCGAGAACTGGGGCGGCCGCGGTTTCGGCCGGTTGCGGCTTGCGCAACGTCACGAGCGCGACAACCGAGCCTGCGAGCGCCGTCAGCGCGGCAACCTCGAGACCGTTGTGCAGCCCATGGGTGAACGCGAGCGGCCGCGGGTCGCCGGCCTTGAGCCGCCGCAGAGAGCCCCGAGGCGACGATCGCGCCCATGATGGCGATCCCGAGCGAACCACCGACCTGTCGCATGCTGTTGAGCACCGCAGAGCCGACGCCTGCCTTGTCACGTCGGACAGCAGACATCGCCGCTGCCGTCGTCGGCGTCATCGTCAGCGCCATCCCGAAGCCGCCGCTCAGCATCCCCGGGAGCAGGGCGAAGAAGCCGGAGTTCACGCCTGACACGGGAGAAGAGGAAGAGGGAGACCGCGAGCGAGGAACATGCCCGTACCCGCGAGTGCACGCGACCCGATCCTGTCCGAGTGGCGGCCCGCGAGCGGCGCGATCAGGATGATCAGCACCGTCATCGGCAGGAAGCTCGCTCCCGCCTCGATCGGCGAGAAGCCGAGCACCTGCTGCATGAAGAGCGAGACGTAGAAGAACACGCCGAACATCGCGAGCGCGACGAGAAGCATCACGGCGTTCGCGCCGCTGAAGCGTGCGGTTGCGGAAGAGGCGAGAGGTCGAGCATCGGCAGCCGCTGGCTGCCGCTCGAGTGTGATGAACGCGGCCAGCGCGACGATGGCGACAGCAAACGCGGCCAGGATCCGGGCCGAACCCCAGCCGTCGCTGTTGGCCTCGATCAGCCCGTAGGTGAGCGCGAAGAGTGCAAGCGCCGAGGTCGCGAGCCCGGCGATATCCGGGCGCTGCTCCGCCGAGGTGTCGCGCGACTCGTCAATGAAGACAAATGCGGCGAGCGACGCCGATGATCCCGATGGGAACGTTGATGAAGAAGATCCAGTTCCAGTTGACGCGCTCAGTGATCAGGCCGCCGACGAGCGGCCCAATCGCAAGTGCGAGAGCCGAGACGCCGGCCCAGATCCCGATGGCGGTGCCGCGCTGGCGCGGTGGGAAGGTGACCGTAATGATCGAGAGCGTCGAGGGGTTCATCAACGCTGCCCCGAGTCCCTGCACCACGCGCGCGCCGATCAGGATCGTCGGCACTCCCGGCAAGACCGCAGGCGAGCGATGCGCCAGTGAAGACCGCCAGGCCCGACGACGAACATCAGCCGCCGGCCGAAGAGATCAGCGAGCTTGCCGCCCGTCAGCATGAACGCGCCGAAGGTGAGCGCATAGCCGGCGACGACCCACTCGAGTTCGGAGACGCCGAGGTGCAGTGAGCGCTCGATCGACGGGAGCGCGACATTCACGACGGTGTTGTCGAGCATGATCATGAACAGCCCGAACGACACCGCGCCGAGCGTCCACCACTTGCGGTTTTCCTCGGAAATAAAGCGCGCCCTCATACCGTCCCCCCCGTTCCTCGCAGCGTCATCTGAGTTCCGCTTATGTTAGCAGCGACTAACACCACGCGGGCTCTATCCTCGCACGGATGGGCGACGGCAGGCTGCGCGCGATTGCGATCGCGCTGTTCGCGGTGGGCGCCGTGCTCGCAGGCGTCGGCAACTCGACCCGTCACGGCTGGGTCACGGCGCTCGCGTTCAGCGCCTTCATGCTCGGCGTCGCACGTCTTCCTGCGCTGGCGTAGCGTGTTGCGCGCTAGAGTTTTCGATCAGGAGGACAAAACTCGGTAGTGAGACTCGCTCTCGCACAGATGAACACCGTCGTCGGCGACCTCGACGGCAACTGCTCGCGAATTCTCGACTGGCTCGGCGAGGCGCGGACGCCGCGGCTGCCGAGCTGATCGTCTTCCCCGAACTCGCGCTAACGCGGCTACCCGCCAGAGGACCTGCTGCTGCGGCCGGGCTTCATCCGCGCGGCAGCACGGCGCTCGAGCGAGCTTGCGGCGCATGTCGGCGAAAGCGTTGTCCTGCTCGGGGCGCCGCAACTCGACCGTGACCTCTACAACGCTTGCTTCGTCCTCACCGGCGGCGAGGTACGCGGCGTCTACCGCAAGCGTTTCCTCCCCAACTACGGCGTCTTCGACGAGAACCGCTACTTCGCGCCGGGACGGGAGCTGCTGCTGCTGCGCTTCGGCGACGCGCTGATCGGGCCGACGATCTGCGAGGACATCTGGCAGCCGGGCGCACCGGCGACCGACCTCGCGCTCGCTGGAGCGCAGCTGATCGTCAATCTTTCAGCCTCGCCCTTCCACGTCGGCAAGGGTCGAGAGCGCGAGGAGATGATTCGCGTGCGCGCGCAGGACAACTCGTGCTACGTCGCGCTCTGCAACGCCGTAGGCGGCCAGGACGAGCTCGTCTTCGACGGCGGCTCCGTCGTCTTCGACGACGACGGCGAGCTGCTCGCGCGCGCACCGAGCTTCGAGGAGGCGCTGCTCGTCGTCGATCTCGACCCGGCCGCAACTGTCGGCCGGCGGCTACGCGACCTTCGCCGCCGCGCGCTCGCACGCGAGCGGGGCGAGCTGCACGCCCCCGACGGAGCTCGTCTTCGCGAGCGTCGCGAGGACGACGTACCCGCGCTGCATCCGACCGCCCGCACCCCAGCTCGATGAGCTCGAGCAGATGCGCCGGGCGCTCGAGCTCGGGCTCCGCGACTACGTCGGAAAGAACGGCTTCGGCGATGTCGTCATCGGTATCTCGGGTGGAATCGACTCGGCGCTGACCGCCGCGATCTGCGTCGAGGCGCTCGGCCGTGAGCGCGTGCACGGCGTCTCGATGCCGTCGCGCTACTCCTCCGCGGCGACGCGCAGCGACGCCGCCCGCCTCGCCGAGTCGCTCGGGATCGACTTCCGCGAGATCGCGATCGAGCCTCTCGTCGCGACCTTCACCGACGCCCTTTCCGCGTCCTTCGACGGTCTGAGCGAGGATCTGACGGAGGAGAATTTGCAGGCGCGAATCCGCGGAACGCTCCTGATGGCGCTCTCGAACAAGTTCGGCTGGCTCGTTATCGCGACGGGCAACAAGTCGGAGCTCTCGGTCGGTTACTCGACGCTCTACGGCGACCTCGCTGGCGGGTTCGCGCTGCTCAAGGATGTCTACAAGACCGACGTCTTCCGACTCGCCCGCGCAATCAACGTGCGGGCCGGCTGCGAACTGATCCCGACCTCGATCATCGAGCGCGCCACCGTCGGCCGAGCTACGTGCCGACCAGCGCGACGAGGATTCGCTTCCTCCCTACGCGGCGCTCGACCGTGTGCTCAAGGCCTATGTCGAGGACGACCGCTCGCGCGAGGAGCTCGCCGAGGACGGCTTCGACCCGCCGTCGTCGAACGGGCGGTCGGCGATGATCGACCGGGCCGAGTACAAGCGGCGCCAGGCGCCGCCCGGGGTCAAGATCCACCCCAAGGCGTTCGGCCGGGACCGGCGCACGCCGATCACCAACCACTGGCCCGGCTAGGAAGCCGAAACGGATTCAGCCGAGGTCGGAGAGGATTGCGCCGAGGATCGGCACCGCAATCGTCAGCGCAAGGCTCGTCCAGCCGACAACGACGAGCGTCGGACGCGTCTTCTGCGGCCGCCCGTCGCGGATCTCACGCTGCAGACGGGGGCCGAGCACGAAATTGTGCAGGTAGGAGGCGCCGACGAGCGCAGACCGAGAGCCCCACCTTGATCCAGAGGACTGTCTTGAAGGGGAGCGGCCCTCGCTCCAGTCGTGCGCGGCGAGATCGATGCCAGTCAGGCCGAGCACGACGAGCGCCCCGTAGCCGAGTGGTCTCCAACGAAGCCCGAGCTCGCGCATCGCGCGGCCGCGCGGCTCGCCCTCGAGGACCCGGATCGCCGGGACGCCGGCGAAAACGAGGGCGATCGAACCGCCCACCCAGATGCTTGCCGCGAGCAGGTGGATGATGAGAACCACTTCCTGCACCGCCGGAAGGCTACTCGGAGACGTCGAGTGGCTCGACGGGTGCACCCGCAGCGAGCAGGCGCGCGACGCCGCGACGGAGTGCGGGCGGCGCCACCCGCTCCTCCGTCTGGGCAAGCTCCTCGAGAGACCACCAGCGCGCACCGCGCACGCCCTCGGCGGCGAGGTCGACTGTCGGCGCTAGCTCATGGTGCCCGACCCTGATCAGGTGAAAGCATTCGTGCTGGCGGAGGAGCTCCAGGTTCCACGGGAAGACGTGCTCGCGTTCCCAGACGACCGGCCCGGGATCGTCGAACTCGAGCCCGCACTCCTCGCGCAGCTCGCGGCGAAGCGCTTCGAGCTCGCTCTCGCCGGGCTCGATCCCGCCGCCGGGCGTCGCCCACCAGACCTCGGCATCCACTGTCGGTTGAAAGCGAAGCAGCAGCACACGCTCTGACGGGTCGACGACGAGCGCGCGCACGGCGCGGCGTGGCACCGGCTCGAGCCACGTGTGCAGGCGCCGAAACCAGTTCAGACGTTCGTCATAGGGCACCGCCGCGTTTGCGGGCGAGGTCGACGGGCAGACGAAGAGCCCGCAGGAGCCGATGCTTCGTGCCTGCGGCCCTAACTCGGGTCGCTCGCCGAAGAGCCCGCGGTACGCCTCCTTGCCGACAAACGCGAGCACCCGAGGTTGGTAGGAGCGCACGAGGGCCTCGATCCGCGCCCGGTCGAAGTCACCCCTCCGCAGGTCGCCCGAGCCCGCCGTCGTGCGCGCAGCCGCGTTCGTGACCCCGAGCCCGGATGCGAGCAGCTCGAACTGCTCAGCAGGCGCGACAAGGCGCGGCGTGAAACCCCCGTCGTGAAGCAGTCGCCAGAAGTCGTTGCGCGGGTTCGCGAAGTGAGCCTGCGCCGCGGCGGAGTGAAATCCGGGGTTGATCCCGCAGAACACACAGCGCAGGTGCGGTGCGAGAACGTCCGGGACGCTAGAAGCGGCTTCGACCACGCGGACGACAGCGTGGCAGACGCGAGGTCCATGTCGCCGTGCAATACCACGAGCTCGGAAGCGGCGCCCGCGGTCTGGTGCGCGCGGGCACGACAGAGTGGCGGCGCGTAGCCCAGGTGGGGCAGCGGCTCTTCACGCAGCCTCCAGACCCCGGCCGGCGTTGTCGACCAACGGCAGCCCGGCCAGAGAAACGGCCTGTGCCGTGGCCGGCGGCCCTGCTTTCCCGACAACCCGCACAACGTCAGCCGCCTCCGCAGAGCGCCCCCCGTAACAACGGGCGTAGCACTCGGCCTCGCTGAGCGGCCTGAGCCTCACGAACGCCCACTGTAGGACCGCGATCGGACAGACAGCGCGCACCGTCGCCGCCCGCCTGCGAACCGACTCCGCCTCGGCTACCGTCTCGACCAATGGCTGACGACATCGTGGACGTGACGATCGAGGCCGTCCTCGACCGCTTTCATTCCCTCAACGTCGGGCTGGCCTTCTTCGACGGCCCAGGAGGAACGCAGTGCCCGGACTCGGTGATCGAAGCCGTTTCCGGGTACCTGCTGAGCTGTAACGCCAACCTCGGCGGCAAGTTCGTGACCTCGCTCGTAAGCGAGGAGGTCGTCTCCTCTGCGCGAGCCGCCGCCGCAGACTTGCTCGGCGCGAGCCCCGACGAGGTGATCTTCGGGCAGAACATGACGACGCTCAACTTCGCACTCGCGCACACGGCCTCGCGAGACTGGCAGGCGGGCGACGAGGTGATCGTGACCCGTCTCGACCACGACGCGAACATCTCGCCCTGGCTCGAACTCGCCGACGACAAAGAACTGACCGTCCACTTCTGCGAGCTCGACGGCGAGTGCCGGCTGGACCTCGACCATCTGCACTCGCTGCTCTCGCCCCGCACCAAGATCGTCGCCTTCCCGTGGGCCTCCAACGCCGTGGGCACGATCACGCCTGCGAGGCAGATCGTCGAGCTTGCACACGCCGCCGGCGCGCTTGCCTGGGTCGACGCCGTGCACTACGCGCCGCACGGAAAAATCGACGTCGCCGAGCTTGGTGCCGACGTGCTCCTTTGCTCGCCCTACAAGTTCTTCGGACCCCACCTCGGTCTCGCCTACGGCCGGCGGAGACTGCTCGAGAGTTGGCGCCCCTACAAGGTGCGGCCCCAGAGCAATGCGGCCGGCCGCCGGCACGAGACGGGCACGCTCGCACACGAGCTGCTCTGCGGTTTCATCGCGACAGTCGAGTACCTGAGCGGCGTCGGCTGGACGTTCATCAACACGCACGAGCACAAGCTCGGAGAGCTGTTCCTCGCCGGGCTCCCCGACGGCTGGCAGCTTCACGGACCGCCCTCGATGGCCGGGCGCGTCCCCACCTTCGCACTCACCCCGCCCGACGAGACGCCCGAGCAGGCCGCGACGCGCCTGGGGGCGGCGGGTTTCGCCGTCTGGCACGGCAACTACTACGCGGTCGAGGTGATGAAGCACCTCGGCTTGCCCGACGGCGCGGTGCGGATAGGCATCGTCCATACGAACACCGAGGACCAGGTCGAGAGGCTGCTGCAGGCGCTGCCCCGGTAGGTCGCGAGAGGAGCCGCGCGCAACTCGCCTCGCCGCAGGGGGTGCTCCTCGATTAGCATCGAAGCTTATGGCCGTGTTCGAACGTCAGCAGCTCGACAACGGGCTGCGCATCCTCAGCGCCCCGCTCGGCCACGCTCAGTCGGTGGCCTGCTTCGTCATGCTCGCTGCCGGTTCGCGCTACGAGCGCGCCGAGAACCGGGGAATCGCGCACTTCGCCGAGCACATGTTCTTCAAGGGCACCGAGCGCCGCCCGAGCTCGCGTGATCTCACGACTCTGATCGACGGGATCGGCGGCGAGTTCAACGCGTTCACGTCGAAGGACTACACCGGCTACTACGTGCGCTGCGCGGGCCAGGATCGCGACACGGCCTTCGACGTGCTGCTCGACATGCTCGGGCATTCGAAGTTCGACCCCGAGGAAATCGAGCGTGAGAAGGGCGTGATCCTCGAGGAGATGAACATGTACCAGGACACGCCGCGCGACCACATCGGCACGGTTTACGAGACGCTGATGTTCGGCGACAATCCGCTCGGCTGGGAAACGCTCGGCACGAAGGAAACAATCAAGGGAGCCTCTCGCGAGACGTTCCTCGGCTATCTCAACGAGTGGTACACGCCCGATCGCATGGTCATCGGTGTCAGCGGGATGGTCGGTGACGATCTCGCGCCGATGCTCGAGCAGCTCCTGGGTGAGATGGCGCCGAACCGCGATGCGCATCCCGCGCCGGCCGCCATCGACCGCTCCCCGGGGCCGCACGTCGCGATTCATCACAAGGACGCCGACCAGGCCCACTTGATCCTGGGTGTCGAGAGTTACCCGCTCGAGCATCCGGACCGCTACGCGCTCCAGCTGCTTTCTGCGGTGCTCGGCTCGGGCATGTCGTCCCGGCTCTTTCTGGAGGTGCGCGAGCGGCGCGGGCTCGCCTACTACGTCCACGGCATGAACCACTCCTACACCGACGCGGGCTCGCTGCTCGCGCAGGCGGGCGTCGATCTCACCCGCGTCGACGAGGCGGTCACCGTCATCGCGGAGCAGTTTGCGCGCATGGCTTCAGAGACTGTCGGGAGTGACGAGCTCGAAAAGGCGCGGTCGCTGCTCAAGGGCCGGTTCGTGCTGCGCACCGAGAGCCCGCAGGGTTTGATCATGTATGGCCTCAACCGTGAAGTGCTCGAGGGTCGTGTACTCGAGCCCGACGAGCTCCTCGCGGCGATCGATGCTGTTACGGCCGCCGATGTGCAGCGGGTTGCCCAAGACCTGATCGCGAACGAAAAGCTCCGGCTCGCCCTCATCGGCCCCTTTGAGGGCCAGGACGAGCACTTCGCCGCCCTGCTCGCCTGAGGCCCGCCCCTACTAGGTCGTGGCGAGCTCGGCGTAGACCTCGACCATCGCCGACTGATCGAGCAGCGTCGCGTAGGTGTGGCCGAAATGGAACAGTCCGGTCGTCGGGTCACGCTCGTCTGCCCAGGCGCGGGCCGCGAAAGCGGCCAGGTCATGACGGATCGATCCCGCGTCCGCGAGCGGCATCAGGGGCACGAGATCTTGGTAGAAGATCGCGAGAAACGAGGCGGGCTCGCCGGTGCCGTCCTCGCTCTGGAAGCGAGTGAGAGCGGCATCCGTCGTGCGCAGCGCAGCTTCGAGATACGTGCGTTGCCGGGTGACGCGGTACAGGTTGACCGCCGTCGCGACCATCGCCCCCTCGTTGTAGCTGTAGTACGCGGGCGCAACGTTGCCGAGCGCATCGATGTGATCGCCGACGAGGCCGTCTCCGTCGCCGAGGCAGCGGCCCGTCCAGGCGTAGGCGCGTTCGGCCCAGCGCAGGTCGGCACGGTCGCCGTTGCGTTCGTAGAGCAACGCCCCCAGCAGCGCGAAGTTCGCGGTCGAGACCGCAGCCCGGTAGCGATTGCGCACCGAATGGTTCCAGTACGGCCCTCCCGGCATCAACCAGTAGATCCCGCCGGGGCAGGCACTCGCGCTGGCATCCCAGCCGGTCGTGAGCCAGGAGAAGACTCGTTCGGCCGCAGCGAGCGCCGCGGGGTCGTGGAGCACCGTCGAGGCCTGAACGAGATCGAGCCCGATCCAGACGTTGTCGTCGTAGAAGACATTGCCCTTCCCGCCGTAGAGCGGCGCGTACGCCAGCTGACCGCGCAGCGGCGCGCGGTAGGGGCCGAGACTCGCGAGCAGGCTCAACAGGTCGTCAGCCGAGACGGCGCGAGCGCCCGGAAGCTGCGCAACGGCCAGGGCCGCGCCGAGCGCCTGGCCGTACGGCCACACCTGCGCGTGACCGTCGCCCGACGCAGGGTAAGTGCCGTCGTAAGAGCGCTCCGCCGGTACGTAGAAGTAGTGCTCCATCAGCGCGTAGATGGCGAGCGCGCGCTGGGCGGCGAACGCCTGCGCCGCGTTGTCCGGTGCCGCCTCAGCGCCGCTTGCCGCCACCAACGAGGCGCAGAGCACGGCCAGGGCGAACGTCCGCAGAACCAGCATGGCTGCCGAGCCTAACCGAGCCCGGGCCCGCGGTCTCGGCGGCAGCGCGCAGGCCTCGGCCGCGCAGTTAGCGTTGCGTAGGTGGCTGACGCATTCACACGTGCCCTCGCGCTGAGCGCGGACTATGACGAGCACGTCAAGCAACTCGTGCCGCACGGAGCGGACATCTTCGACGCCCACCTGCACCTCGGCCTGGACATCGACGGCATGGTCGGCGACCCGGTGGAGCTCGCGGAGCTGATGACGCGCTATGGCGTCTCCCGCGCATTCGTGTTCTGTCTCGACGAGCCCGATCGTCATCCGGCCTTTCGGCTCGCGAACGATCGCACCCTCGCGTTCGCCGAGGAGTCGAACGGGCGGCTCGTCCCGTTCGTGCGCCTGGACCTCAACGAGACACCCCTCGAGGAGGCGCGGCGATGTCTCGATCGCGGCGCGCGCGGGATCAAGCTGCACCCGCGCGCCCAGGGGTTCGGCGCAACCGATGAGCGGCTCGGACCGGTGTTCGAGCTGGCTGCGTCGCGGCGCGTACCGATCCTGATTCACGGCGGCAGAGGCTTGCCTCCGATCGCGAGCGGGCTCGCCGCGCTCGTCGAGCGCTACCCGGAGGCGATCCTGATCATCGCGCACGCAGGCATCGCCGACCTGGCGGCGCTCGCGACGACGATGGCGGGGCGGCGTCACGTCTTCTTCGATACCTCGGCCTGGAGCCCGATTGATCTGCTCGATCTCTACCGGCGCGTCCCGTTCGAGCAGATTCTCTTTGCGACCGACTATCCATACGGCCAACAGCCGGCGTCGCTGTTGATCACGCTCCGTACCGCGCTCCGCGCCGGATATGACGAGAGCTCGCTGCGCGCACTGCTCGCCGGTAACGCCAACCGGATCGCCGACGGCGGGGAGCTGCCCGCGCCCTCCCGCAGCTTCGGGCCGCCAACGCTCGAGCAGCCACTTCAGTTTGCCCGCATCCACCAGTACGTCTCGATGGCCTTCCCCGTGCTTTGGTCGCAGCAGCCGGATCGCGTCGGTGTGCTCGCGCTCGCATTGAACGCGTGCGCCGACGCCGACGGCCACGACGAGGCGGCTGGCCGGATCGCTGCCCTGCTCGAGTCGGTCAGCGAGCTATGGCTCGCCCTGCCCGAGATCGAGGACGCGCGTTCACGCTTCCTCGCGGGCCGGCTCGCGTTCCGGCTTCTGCACCTCGCGGACATCGAGGCCGTCACGGTCAGCTGACGTCGGCCCGAAGCGCCGGTTGAGAGTCGTGCGACTCCGCCGCGGCGCTACCATCCCCCGAGTGTTCACTCCCCGTCAAGGTCATTCCCGGTCGCTCGTGCCCGTCGCCGTGTTCGTGGCGATGTTCGCGCTCGCGGTTGGCTCGGTCGCCGCGAGCGCTGCGCGCACCGTCGTACGCCACGGCTGCACGGTTGTCAGCGAGCCGCACTTCGGCGCGCACAACGAGCCCAAGCCAACCACGCTGCTGTCCACACACACGCAGTACTTCCTCGTCTTCACGACGAACTGCGGCAGCTTCACGATTTCGATCGATCAGGCCGAGTCCCCGCACGCGGCCGCGTCGTTTGTCACGCTCGCCCAGAAGGGCTTCTTCGACAAGACGATCTTCCATCGCATCGTTCCCGGCTTTGTGATCCAGGGCGGCGATCCGACCGGCACCGGCGGGGGCGGTCCCGGTTACACAACGGTCGATACTCCGCCGACGAACGCCGCTTATACCCACGGGGTCGTCGCGATGGCCAAGACCTCGACCGCGCCGAACGGTACGGCCGGCAGCCAGTTCTTCATCGTGACCGAGGCGAATGCGGGGCTGCCGCCCCAGTACGCGATCATCGGCAAGGTCACTTCGGGCCTCGACATCGTCGACCGTATCGGCCTGCTCGGCAACTCCGCCCAGCAGCCCACGATGGTCGTCGAGATCGAGAGTGTCCGGGTCGAAGCCACGGGCTAACCCGAACGCGCTGAGAGTCGCGGCCGTCGTGCTCGCCGCGGGGGCGGCGACCCGTTTCGGCTCACCCAAGCAACTGCTGCTGCTGCCGTATGTCCTCGCGGGTCTCCGCGCGGCCCAACTCGAGGAGATCACGATCGTCGCAGGCGCCTACCGCATCGAGGAGAACGCGCACCTTCCGCTCGGGAACGCCCACGTCGTGGCCTGTGACGACTGGGCGCGCGGGCCGGGCGCGAGCCTCCGCGCAGGTCTCGCCGCGCTCGCCCCCGAGGTCGACGCCGCCCTCATCGTGCTCGCTGACGGTCCCTATCTCGACCCGCGCGCGATCGCGCGCGTCGTGGCACACCACGGTGACGGCCCGATCATCGCCGCCAGCTACGACGGCCTGCGCGGACACCCGCTGCTGCTTGCCCGTTCGCGCTGGGGGGATGTCCCCGACGACGGCGGCCGAAGCCTGGAGGCAATGCTCGTGCCCTGCGACGACCTCACGCCGCCCGGGGATATCGACACACCCGAGCTTGCGCGCGAGCTACGCGCTCGGGGGCGCGGTACGCAGCCCGGCGAGGCGCACGCGTAGCGTTTCGGGCATCGGCTCGTCGGCGGCCACCCGCACGAAGTGCCGCAGCCGCTCCTCGAAGCGGTAGCGCTTTTCACAGCCAGGACACTCGGCAAGATGAGTCCGGGCCTCCTCGACGACGTCATCCGAGAGCATCCCGTCGAGGTAGGGCTGCATCATGTCTTCACAGTCTTCGCAGTCACAGCTCACGATGCGATCACCGCCTTCTCGGCCAGCTCACGCTTGAGGATGCGACGCCCACGGTGGAGGCGTGACATCACGGTCCCGACGGGGATGTCGAGAATCTGCGCCGCATCGGCGTAGGAAAACTCGCCGATGTCGACGAGCACGATCACGTCGCGGAAGTCGTGGGGCACCTCGGACAGAGCCTCGACGACCACGTTCTGTGACAGCCGCTCGATCACGCGCTCCTCGTCGGGGTTCTCGTCCGGGATCGCCGACTCGAGCTTGTTGTAGAGGTAGTAGTCGCCTTCCTCGAGCGGCTGGCTCTCCGGCGTCCGCTGCACCTTGCGGCCGCGGTCGATGTTGAGGTTCGTCAGGATTCGCAACAGCCACGCGCGCAGATTCGTACCAGACTGATACTGCTGCCACGAGCGGAAGGCACGTGCATAGGTGTCCTGCACTAGGTCCTCGGCTTCCTCGCGGGAACCCGCAAGCCGTCGAGCAACGCGGAAGACCTGATCGCTGAGCGCGAGCGCCTCCTCTTCGAACCTGACACGGTCACGAGCGACCTCCGCGATTCGGCGGGTTTCGGCGGCACTCGGTGCGCTCTCGCTCATCTCGCGCGCCACCCTAGCAACCTCTCTTAACGCCGCCGGAGGCAGGCAGATTCCCGTGAATCAGGCGAAGCCGTCCTGGCGCTGATGGAAACCGCCACGCTTCATGTCGTCGAGCAGTGCGTCGCGGGAGGTCTGAGTGTCGTCGTAGACGAGCGTGACGTCGCCGGTCAGCGTCGCGTTCGCGGACTCGAGACCGTCGTGGCCGCGGAGAACGTGGGCGAGCCGCGCCATGCAGCGTTCACAGCGAATGCCCTTGACCTGGACGGTGTCGGTAACGGTTGCCATCGAACGCTATTGAGCTCTCACGCCATGGACAGGGCGCCCGGCGGCGATCCACGCGTAGTACGAGGCACTCGGCCCGTAGTCCGAGCGATAGCCGACGATCCTCGGGTTGCGCCCGACATCGCGAGCGCGGGCCGCCTGCTTGAGTAGGTTCGGATCGTCCTGCGTCTCCCAGACGAGAATCAGGTGAGCCGCGGTCATGTAGTCCGCGACGTAGGTGCAACCGTCCGCCGGACAGGGAAACGGATCGGTGCGAACGCACCACCATGCATCCCGGTCATCAGTCGAACCATCGTCGAACCAGATCTCCTCCGATTCGAGGCGCTGCTCCTCGAGAACGATCGAACCCTTTTCCACTCCCGACAGGGTACGCGACTGACACGGCTCGCGCGACCCCCTTTCTCGCGATCACCCGGCGTGCGCCGCCGCCGCGGGTGACCGACGGGTGGATGGAGCACCTGCCTCCGGGGACCTCAGCCTGGCGGAGCGCCGAGAGTCACGGCGACGCTCCGCTCGTGGCCGGCGCGCCAGATGACGAGCTCGACGCGTTCGCCCGGCGTACGTTCCTCGATCAGGTTGCCCAGCTGCGCCTCGTCCACGAGCGGGATGCCGTCGAGCGCGACGATGATGTCCCCACCCAGGCGGTAGGACTCGCCGCCGATGACGGCGACTGTCGTGCCCGCTCGCAAGCCGGCCCGATTGGCGCTGCTTCCGTTCACGACCTGCTGGACAAGCAGTCCATGCGAGCTCGGCAGATCGAAGATGCGGGCGACGCTGCCCGTCAGCGGGACGACGCTGACGCCGAGAAAGGCGTGCTGGATCTTGGCGCCGTGAACGATCTCCGCGATTACTCCCTTGACGCTATTGATCGGGATCGCAAACCCGAGCCCGACGGCGCCACCACTCGATGATGCATCCGACGTCGCCGCAGAGTTGATCCCTATCACCTCGCCGAGCGAGTTGATCAGCGGCCCGCCCGAGTTCCCGTGATTGATCGCAGCGTCGGTCTCGATCGCGTGCTCGACAGCCCACACACTCGCCGACAGGTCGGCCGAGCGCTGGAAGGCGCTTACGATGCCGGCGGTCGCCGTCCGGGTCGAGCTGAGCGGGTTCGAACTGAGCGGGTTGCCAATCGCGACGACCGGATCCCCGACACTGACGGCGTCGGAGTCGCCGAGTGGGAGCGGCGAGAGCGCACGTGCATGTGCATCGACCTGGATGACGGCGATGCCGGTCGCAGGGTCCACGCCCACAACCCGCGCGGGCAGCTCATCGTTACCGGAGAAACTCACCTGAAGCGCGCGCGCGCCCGCGACTACGGCGCTGTTCGTAACGATGTGGCCGGCCTTGTCGATCACGAACCCCGAGCCGCGGAGCTCGACCCCGGCGCCGCCCCTCGTCGCCAAACCTCGCTGCTTGCCGGCGGAGCTGATCTCGACAACCCCGGGCGCATCAAGGCGATAGATCTGGGCGACTGAGAGCGCGGTAGCGGGCGCGACGAGGCGCGTATGTGCGGGTACCGAGAGCGGGAGCTGATCGACGGTCGTCGTCGATCCGAGGTTGCCGGTCACTGCCGCGAGGAACAAGGCGACTCCGGCGCCCGCGACGGCAATGCCGAGCAAACCCAGCCAACGGAAGGCCTCCCCATGCTTCACCCATCCCGTTATATCGCCGCCGGACCGCCGGCAAGAAAGACAGCGATTATGCGTCGGTTAACGGCCGCAAGACGATTTCTCGAGGAGTGCGGCGGGCGGCCGAGCGTACGCGTGACCCTTGCCCGCAGCCTGTGGACGCCGCTCTGCTTGACTTCAGGGATGGAGACGCTCTCGACCCTCACGCTCGGAGACGCGTCCTACGGCTTCTATCGCCTCGACGCACTCGAGCCCGAGATCGAGCTCGACCGGCTTCCCTACACACTGCGGGTACTGCTCGAGAATGCACTCCGCACAGGCGACGAGGCCGGCGTGGCGGCTCTCGGCACATGGGATCCGGCAGCGGAACCGTCGCAGGAAATCGCGTTCTCACCGGGCCGTGTGCTCCTACAGGACTTCACCGGAGTACCGGCCGTGGTCGACCTGGCAGCGATCCGTGATGCGCTCGCCGACCTCGGCGGTGATCCCGGTCGCGTCGATCCGCGGATCCCGGCCGAGCTCGTCATCGACCATTCGGTGCAGGTCGACGAGTTCGCCTCGCGTCTTGCGTTTGCGCACAACGTCGAGCACGAAATCGCGCGCAACCGTGAGCGCTACATCTTCCTCCGCTGGGGCCAGGAAGCGATCGGCGGCCTCAAGGTTGTTCCCCCGGTACCG
Organism: uncultured Actinomycetota bacterium; assembly: GCA_963828105.1. Lineage (GTDB taxonomy): Bacteria > Actinomycetota > Thermoleophilia > Gaiellales > Gaiellaceae > PALSA-600. The sequence goes on from CAWHDF010000030.1 coordinate 100,776, forward strand.
GCATCGTGCACCAGGTCAACTTGGAGTACCTTGCGCGCGTCGTCGACACCCGCGATGGACTCGTCTTCCCCGACACGCTCGTGGGCACCGACTCGCATACGACGATGGTCAACGGTCTCGGCGTACTCGGTTGGGGGGTGGGCGGCATCGAGGCGGAAGCCGCGATGCTCGGCGAGCCCCTCTCGCTACTGATCCCGCAGGTCGTTGGCTTCTCGCTCCGGGGTGCGCTACGGGATGGCGTCACTGCAACCGATCTCGTACTTACGGTCACCGAGCTGTTACGCCGGACCGGGGTCGTCGGCAAGTTCGTCGAGTATTTCGGCGATGGTCTCGGTTCGCTCACCGTCGCCGACCGTGCGACCCTCGCGAACATGTCGCCCGAATACGGCGCCACGTGTGGCTTCTTCCCGGTCGACGAGGCGACGCTCGCTTACCTCCGCCTGACAGGCCGCTCACGAGCACATGTCGAACTGGTCGAGACCTACTGTCGCGAGAATCGCCTCTGGCACGAGCCGGGCCGCGAACCGGAATATTCGACCGTCGTCGAGCTCGACCTCGCCGAGGTTGTGCCCTCGCTCGCGGGGCCGCGACGCCCACAGGACAGAGTCCCGCTCAGCAGAGTCAAGACTTCGTTCAGCGAGGCGCTGCCGAGTTTCGGCGTCGAGCCGAATGGCGACCTCCCGGCGCGGGTTGCGTCGCTCAGCCTCGACGGGGAGCAGGTCGAGCTCGCGGACGGGTCTGTGCTGATCGCCGCGATCACCTCGTGCACGAACACCTCCAACCCGCAGGTCATGATCGCCGCGGGTCTCGTCGCCCGACGCGCCGTCGAGCTCGGGCTCACTCGCAAGCCCTGGGTGAAGACCTCGCTCGCACCCGGATCGCGCGTCGTGACCGATTACTACGCGAAGGCGGGACTCACCGACTCGCTCGACGCGCTCGGCTTCAACACCGTCGGCTACGGGTGCACGACGTGCATCGGTAACTCCGGCCCGCTGCGCCCCGAGATCAGCGCGGCCCTCGCCGGGCGCGAGCTCGTCACCTGCGCCGTGTTGTCGGGCAACCGCAACTTCGAGGCGCGTATCCATCCCGAGGTGAAGGCGAACTACCTCGCCTCGCCGCCGCTTGTCGTTGCCTACGCCCTCGCAGGCCGGATCGACATCGATCTCGAGCACGAGCCGCTCGGGAGGGGCGCGGATGGACGAGACGTCTACCTTGCGGATCTCTGGCCGGAGCAGGCCGAGATCGAGGAGACGGTCGCGGCCGCGTTGCACGCCGAGATGTTCGACGCCACCTACGGCGACGTGTTCCGTGGAGATGAGGCCTGGCGCGAGCTGCCCTCCCCGAGTGGGCAGCTGTACGCCTGGGAACCCGGCTCGACCTATATCCGGCGGCCGACCTACCTCGAGCGGATTGCGCGCGAGCCCGGACGCCTCGCGGATATCACGGGCGCACGCTGCCTCGTCTCGCTCGGCGATTCGGTCACGACCGACCACATCTCACCGGCGGGCGCGATCCGTAGGGAGTCGCCAGCGGGCGAATACCTGCTTGAGCAGGGCGTCTCCGAGCGCGACTTCAACTCCTACGGGTCGCGACGCGGCAACCACGAGGTGATGGTGCGCGGTACGTTTGCCAACATCCGGCTTCGCAACCTGCTCGTCCCGCGATCCGAAGGAAGCTGGACGCTCCATCTCCCTTCGGGTGAGGAGGGCACGATCTTCGCAATTGCCGAGCGCTACGCGGCGGAGGGCACACCTCTGATCGCACTCGCAGGCAAGGAGTACGGCTCGGGTTCGTCGCGTGACTGGGCCGCCAAAGGGCCACTGCTGCTCGGCATTCGGGCGGTGCTTGCCGAGAGCTACGAGCGCATTCATCGCTCGAACCTGCTGATGATGGGGATCGTGCCGCTCGAGTTCATACCGGGAGAAAGTCGCGAGTCGCTCGGACTCAGCGGTCGGGAACGTTTTTCGATCGTCGGCCTCGAAGGTGGCCAGGCCCAGGAGGTAACAGTGCAGGCCGACGATCGAAGCTTCGTCGCACGTGTCCGTCTCGACACCCCGAGGGAGCGGGAGTACATCCGCAATGGCGGCATTCTTCCGTTCGTCGTGCGCAGGCTGCTCGAGCAGCCGCCAGCCGTTTTGACAGAACGCGCGTCGCCGACCCGTTCGGGGTCGTGAGTTCGGCTCGCCGCGCCGCGCTAACCGTCGCTGACGCGCGCCAGATACGGGTTGCCCTTCGTCGCGTTTGCGAGGAAGGATGCAACCTCATCGAGCTGCGTCCATGTCATCCGCTTGACGACCAGCTCGTGCCCGCCGAATTGCTCGGTCACCGCGACGACACTCAGGTCATAGGGGACCCTGAGGTTGTTAAAGCTCGGGCCGCCGTACTGACCGAGCCCATTGTTGCTGCCAAAGCCCGCTGCGAGCGCCTGCGCCAGTGCGTGGCACTGTCCACAGAACTCGCGATAGAGCTGTTTCCCGACTGCCGCCTGGCTGACCGAGGTCGGCGTCGTCGTCTGGGTCCTGCCGCTGAGCGAGTACGCCGCGGGGACCGCCGCGAGTGCGGCAACCATCGAGACGAGCACCAGCAGCTTCGAACGCGCCCCCACCGTGCGTTCACAGTAGCGGGTCCCTCCCGTAACGCAAGCGTCGGGGCGGACACCTGCTGTCCGGGGCCAGGGCGATTCGGCAACCGTCGGTGATCGCCCTGCTCGGCAATCTTGCCCGCGACATCTTCCCCGGGGAGCCTGATCGCACGGGCGGTGCTCCGTTCCATGCAGCACGAGCGCTGCGTCTGGTTGCGACTCCGGCGTTGCTCTATGCCCGATGCGCCGTGAGCGACGCGGCCGAGCTGCTCCCGTCTCTCACCGCGCTCGGGACGCCGGTCAGGTTCGTGCAAGGCGAGACGACTGCGAGCTTCGCCATTGACGAGAACGGCGTCGAACGCACGATGAAGGTGCTCGCCTGCGGCGACGTCTGGCACCCTGCTGACGTCCCCGAGCTTCCCGAAGCGACGCACTGGGTTCACGTCGCTCCGTTGTTGCGCGGCGACTTCCCCCCGGCGACGCTGGCGCGCCTTGCCAAGGGGCGCTGCCTTTCACTCGACGGTCAGGGGCTCGTTCGTCCCCGCAGAGTCGGAGCCCTCGTACCGGACGCGGAGTACGACCCGGCGGTGCTGGACAATGTCGCGATTCTGAAGCTCAGCGACGAGGAGGCGGCCGTGCTCGGCGACCTCGAGCACCTGCCGGTCCGCGAGCTGCTGCTCACGCATGGCTCGCGCGGCGCGACGATCATCGCGGAGGGGCGCAAGGAAGAAATCGAGGCCGACGCTGTCGGGGGCAATCACACGGGCACCGGCGACGCATTCTCGATCGGCTACCTTGCAGCGCGCTCCGAGGGGCTCGGCCCCTTCGACGCGGGTCGTAGCGCCACCGCGCTGGTGGCAGCGCTCCTGCGCGGGTCACAGTGATCGCGCTCGTCGCCACGGTCGACGGCGCCTACGCGATTGATCTCGAAAGCGAAGAGCTCGAGCCGGCCGCGCCGTTCACGCCCGTGGCGGGCCCATCGTTGAACCTGCCGCGTCTCCGCGGCTCAGCACAAGCGGGAGCGACGGTAGTGGCCCTCGTCGATGCAAAGCCGCCCATGCTCGTCTCCTACGACGCCGGTCAGACCTGGCAGGAGTCGGGTCGCGGCCTCCCGCCGGGCCGCGCCGTCGCGATCGCCCGCGACAACCCCGACTGGCTCCTCTACGCGACGCGGAACCGCGTCTACTTCTCACGCGACGGCGGCGTATTCTGGACCGCGCTCGCCGCCGAGCTCCCTGAGATCGAGTCGCTCGCCCTCAGGGAATCCTGAACTCCCCGCGAGCGACGGTGACTGCGCTGCCACCGACCATCAGGCGCTCAACCGCCCCGGGCTCGCCGTCGACGCGCGCGTGGAGCCGTGCAGGGCGCTTGATCTCGACTCCCTGGACGATCTCGATCTCCTCACCGAACGCGATCCTCCCGTGCCGTGCGAGGTGGAGTGCAAGCGGCCCCGCCGCCGAGCCGGTCGCGGGATCCTCGGGCACGCCATGAGCGGGCACGAACACGCGCGTCTTCCAGCCCTCGGCGATGCGCGCAAAGCAGCTGACGCCAAACGATGTCACTCGCGTGAGCGCACCGAGATCCGGACTCAACGCCGCAACCGCGTCGGGTGAGGCCAGCTCGATGAAAACGTGCGTGGGTCCGAGTTCGTAGAACTCGACCGGCAGGCCCGAGCCGGAGACACCGAGCGCAGCGAACAGTTCGTCGCTGGCCTCGAACGTCCCGAACGCCGGCACGGGCTGCTCCATCCAGCCGAAACTGATCCGCGCCCCCTCACGGTCGAGCGCGACCGGAATCACACCGACCCCGGTCTCGAGACGCAAAACGAGCTTCTGTAGAGGCCCCCCGAGTGCGAACGCGGCGCCAAGTGTCGGATGCCCTGCGAACGGGAGCTCGTTCGTCGGGGTGAAGATACGGATCCGGACGTCGGCATCGTCCCGCGTTGGCGGAAGCACGAAGACGGACTCGGCAAAGTTCATCTCCCGGGCAAGCGCCTGCATCGTGAGCGAATCGAGATCGCGGGCGTCGGTGAAGACGGCGAGCTGGTTGCCGGTGAGGGGCACGTCGGTGAAGACGTCGACAACGACGTAGCGAAACTGGCGCACGAACCGACTCTATCGACGCCCCCGCGGCCGGCGAGAGCGAGGACGATTAGTCGACCCCGAGTCGCGGGGACCTCGACGCCGGCGACAGCTCCGCCCTTAGGAGGGAACGGAGCGAGCGCGACTGACTACGCTTCACAGGTGCAGCTGATCCTCGTCCGCCACGCAAAAGCGGCTCCCGGACAGCCGGACGCGCTCCGACCGCTCACCGCCTCGGGACGCGAGGCCGCAGCGCTCCTTGGCTCGCTTCTCGCCGAGCGGCATCCTGTCGCCGTCGTCTCTAGCCCGCTGTTGCGGGCCCGCGAGACGGCGGAGGCGATCGCCGCCGCAGCCGGACTCGAGGCGGAGGTCGACCCGCGGCTCGCACCGGGTGCGACGGTCGATCAGCTCAGGGCCGTTTTGAGCGGCCGAGGTGAACCTGTCGTCGCCGTCGGGCACCAGCCGGACTGCAGCGAGATCGTGCTTGCGCTGACCGGCGAGGAGCGCTCCTTTCCAACGGGTGGCTTCGCCGAGGTCGAGCTCTGACGGCCACCGACCACGACACGTCGCCGCGGAGGGTGCGCGAGCTGAACGCGGTCGAGGTTAAGGGGTTGACAAAACGCTACGGCGACCACGCGGCGTTGCGAGGGATCGACTTCGAGATCAGGACGGGGGAGGTGTTCGGCCTGCTGGGGCCAAACGGCGCCGGCAAGACCACCACCGTCGAAATCCTCGAAGGTTTCCGGCCGCGGGACGGCGGCGAAGTACGAGTCCTGGGGGAGGATCCAAGCCACGCCAAACGTCCCTGGCGCGAACGCGTCGGCGTCGTGTTGCAGTCGTCCTCGCTCTACCCGAACCTGAGCGTGCGTGAGAGCCTCGCCGTCTTCGGCGGCTACTACGAACGGCCGCGTGACGCCGACGAGGTGATCGAGATCATCGGGCTGGGCGACAAGGCCGATGCCCGCTGCCGCACGCTCTCTGGTGGCCAAAAGCGTCGCCTCGACCTCGGGCTCGCGCTGGTCGGAAGCCCCGAGCTGCTGTTCCTGGATGAGCCGACGACGGGCTTCGATCCCGAGGCACGACGCGCCGCCTGGGAGACGATCCGCAATCTTCGTTCGCTGGGAACGACCGTCCTGCTGACGACGCACTACCTCGATGAGGCCGAGCAGCTCGCGGACCGGGTGGCAGTACTGCGCGCGGGTCTGATCGTCCGGATCGGGTCGCCTGCCGACCTGATCGCCGGTGACAACGAGACCGAGATTCGCTTCAAGCGGGACGGCGAGCCGATCATCGAGCAAACGACGGAACCGACACGCCGGCTGTTCGAGCTCACGCGCGACGCACTCGAGCGAGGCGAAGAACTCGAGGGCCTCGAGGTGCGACGCCCGACGCTCGAAGACGTCTACCTCGAGCTGACGGGCGAATAGCTCAGATCGCGCTCACGGAAGGGCTTTACAGCTCGCGCCCGCGACGGCTCACTCGACTGCCGGAGTGGGCTCGAGCCCGAGATGTGAGCGCCCGAGCGGGTGCAGGTGGCGAAGCCCCTTGCCCGTAACCGTCAGATAGCCCACGAGCAAGATAATCGTGATCGAAAAACCGATGCTGACGGGACCCGCGCCCAGCCCGAGCCCGCCGTGACGATGTGAGTTCTCGAGCCAGTCGGCGACGGAGGCGCCGAAGGGACGGGTGACGATGTAGGCGAACCAGAACGCGACGATCTCGTTGAGGCCGAACCGCCAGTAGGCCACCGCCGGGATGACGAGTACGACCCCGAACATCGCCGCCGAGGCCAGATACCCGAGCCCCATGCGTGTCGCCGTGAGATCACCCGCGGCCGTCCCCAGCGCGAACGTGGCGAGCACCGTCGACCAGTAGAAGAGCTCGCGCCGCGGCGTCGAGATGCTGTGGATCGAAAGCGTCTTCTCGCTCGCATACCAGCGCCAGAAGACGAGCGCGAGGACGATCAGATAAAAGGTCGTCGAGATCGTGTACGGGATGCCGAGGACGACATGCAACGCATCGGCGGCAGAGGTCCCGAACACGGCGACCATGACGACGACGAGCCAGTAGGACCAGGCGGCAAAGCGGCGCATCCTGAACTGCACCAGGAGCGCGAGCCCGAGCCCGACGAGCATCATGGGTACCGCGACGACCGGGCCAGGGTGCTGATTGAGCGCATCCGAGGTTGCTTCGCCCATCGCCGTCGTGAGGATCTTCGTGATCCAGAACGACGGCGTGATTTCGGGGACTTTTACGTCGGAGAAGCGCTTGAGCACTGGATCGGGGATGCGTGTCCGGATTTCGCCGAGGTCGATCTGGCTAGCGCCACGCCCACGACTTTCATAGAGGAAAGCCTATGTCGTAGCGAATCGTAACGAGCGAACATGAAATTTCCATGAACGAGCCGTTGACGGACGAAGGCTCCCAGCCGACATCGGCAGGCGGGGAACGCGCTTGAGTCTCGAAGGATCGGCGTGGTCTGAGCGCCGGTTCGTCGAGCACCGCCGGGTACGCACTACGATGCAGTCGGGGTGCGTTCGCAGTGCTGCGTGGCTCCCTGCGCGCGGCCAGACGCTGCAGGCTGTGCACGACGTTAGGCACGAAACCCACTCGAGACTTGGCTCCTTCCGCTGCCCACCTCCCCGGACACCCGCTAACCGCGAACGCATGAAGCTCTTTCTCCACGAGCTACGCACCGAGCAACTTCTCTTCTGGCGCAACCGCGAAGCGGCATTCTTCACGTTCTTCCTGCCGGTGATCTTCTTCCTGATCTTCGGAGCGATCTACGGGAAGGATCACCTCAAGGTCAGCGGGCGCAGCGTCAAGGCATCCGCCTTCCTCGAGGCCGGCATGATCGGATACGGGGTAGCGGCAACCTGCTTCGCGGGCCTGGGCATCACACTCGTCGTCCGGCGCGAGTCGGGCATTCTGAAACGGATTCGCGCCACACCACTCCCCGCCCTGAGCTATCTCATCGCGGTGCTCGTCTCGACCTTTCTCGTGTTTGTGATCGAGGCGATCCTGATCGTTTGCATCGGGCGCTTCTTGTTCTCGGTAGCTGTTCCTGATCGCGTCTTCTCGCTCGCGGCGGTGCTACTGCTCGGCGCGCTCAGCTTCGCCGCACTCGGGCTCGGGATCACCGGGCTCGTGCGCTCCTCCGAAGGGTCGTCCGCGGTGATCAACGCCGTCTACTTGCCGATGGCGATCATCTCCGGCACCTTCTTTTCACCCAAGTCGTACCCTGGCTTCCTGCGGGTGATCGCTGACATCCTGCCGCTGACCCACTTCACCGAACTGACGCGTGACGTGATGCTCTTCAACCATCACATCTGGTCCGAGGCGAGTCCGATCGGCGTCGTCGCGCTCTGGGGGGCGGTCGGTCTCGCCGCGGCGATCCGTGGCTTTCGCTGGCAACCGCGCGAGAGCTAACGGCGCTACCACCCCGGACTTTACAACTCTCCCAACTCAGCCCGGCGCGTCTTCCTCGGCGCCCGCGAGCGCATCGACCCACTTTGGGTGGCGTCGTCGCGCCCAGTCCTCGCGCACCCATCCGCGCGTGATGCCGTTGAGCGAGTGACGGGTCTTTGGAAGAACGAGCGCCAGGTAGAGGTGTCCCAGAACCAGGAAGAAGGATGCGTACATCAACCAGTCGTGGAGGAGCAGCGCGTTGGGAATCTGGAAGCGCGTGTCGCGCTCGCCGTACCAGAGGAAAAATCCGCTCAGCGCGAAGAGGATCGCGAAGACGGCCGTCACGATCGCGTTGAGCTTCTGACCGGCGTTCAGACGCCCCTGGGGGGCGTTTCGGCCGAGCAGCCAATCGCGGTCATCACGATCGAAGTACTCGACCTGGCGAAGCGTTCGACGCAATGCACCGCGATCCCCGAGCAGCACGACCAGCATGAGCGCGACCGCCCAGGCGAGGGCCGTCCAGAGATGGATCGCCTTGAGCAACGGCCGGCGACCGACCACCTCGGCGAGACTCGGCAGGTACATGCAGAGCCCCGATCCGAACAGGATGCAGAAGGCCGTGGCATGGACCCAGTGCAGCGAGCGCTCGGTTCGCCCGTAACGCCGAATGCGGCGGATCTCAGAGCGAGCCATACCCGTTCGAATGCCCAACCCAGGCGTTCTGGTCATAGCCCAGACCTTCCCAGTACCCAGTGGGTTGGCGGGCGAGCAGTTCGATGCGCGTCAACCATTTGACGCCCTTGTAGCCGTACATCTCCGGGATCACGACGCGCGCGGGGGATCCGTGCGGGCGCGAGAGGGGCTCCCCATCCATCTCGAGCGCGAGCATTACGTCGTGCAGCTGTGCCTGCTCGAGCGTGAGCGAATCGTTGTAGGGGACCTCGAGCGAGTCGAACCGAAGTGCATGCGCCGACGACAAAGGCTCGACCAGATCGAGCAGCGTCTTGAAGCGGACGCCCGACCAGCGCACGTTGCGAACGGTCCAACCGGTCACGCAGTGAAAGGTCGACACCTGATGCGCCCGCGGTAGCGCCAGTAACTCCTCGTAGCTGAAGCTCTTCGGGCGGCGGACGAGACCGCCGATCTCGAGTCGGTAGCCGTTCGGGTCGAAGATTGGCATCGAGCCGGAGATCGTGTAGATCCGCCAGCCGCCGACGGGGAAGAGATTTCCGAGTGTCTGAGAGATCGCGGAGGTGAAAGGCGACAGCACGCCGCTCGCATACGACGCCCACGCAAACGACGACACGCCGCCACCGAGTAGCCCCAGAAATGCGAGCCTCCCAAACGGCTTCCCCTCTGGCTCCCCCGCACCCACAGCCCCACGGTACTCCCTGGTCGGGCCCTCGCCATCTTCGCCTTTCGAGTGGGGCCGCTCACCCGGCGGCAAAACTAGGGCGTCGTCTCGCCTCGAACTCCGGCCTGTTTTCGTCGCGGCAGCCGCCGCGCAGCGGCGGCGTAGCTCCGCAGACGTTCCGCGGGCGTAAGCGCGTGCTCCATGCGCGCAAGCCGTTCGTCGACTTCGAGCAGGCGTTCGAGCACGTGGTCGAGACGCGCATTGGCCGCCTGCTCAAGCTCTCGACGATTGAGTTCATCCCGGACGCGCTCGTGGCGAAGCTCGTTCATCGCCAGACCGAGGCCCAGCGTTCCGGCCTCGATGTCCTTGCGGAAGTACCGGTTCGCGATGCGGTTCTCGGCGTCGAGATGGCCATCGGTGTAGACGCTGTTCACGTCTTCCGCCGCCGAGCCGGGACGATGACGGTAGAACGCCACCGCCTCGGGCGTCTCCAGATAGTCGATGTCGAAGCGCATGAGGAAGCGAAGGGCGAAATCCCAGTCCCCCACACCGCCCGCGTCCTCGTCGAAGTAGCCGATCACATCGTGCACGGCACGTCGATAGAGAAACGAGATCGGCGCCGCGTAGTTGACGAGACACATCTCGTAAAGATTGATCGCCCGCAGCCCCGGGTAGAGGCGCGCCTGGGAAAGGACGTGCCATACGCCGTGCTCGAGGTGCTCGACGATCTTGTCGGTGGTTGCGATCACGCCCATCGCCCCCGTCGCGGCCAGGTGCGCCGTTGTGAGTTCGAGAAAGGCCGGAGCCCAGGTGTCGTCGTCGTCATGCAGCACGACGTACGTCGAAGCGCTTGCGCGCAGCGCAGTGTTTACGGCGGAGAAGGCAGCGGCCTCCATCGATGCCGCGTTGTGCAGAACGCGTACGCGTTCGGGCGCGGACCCCCCACATCTCTCGAGCGTGCGAGTGATCTCGTCGGGGTCACCGCCGTCGTTGACGATCACGACCTCGTAGTCCCGGAATGTCTGCCCAGCGATGCTCGTGAGAGCGCGCTCTAGCAGCGCCGGACGATCCTTGGTGCGCGTGATGATCGTGACCGCGGGACTTGGTCCTGACTGCTCGTCGGGCGACATCGCCCTCCTCCCCGTATGCGAGGCAACGTGGTTGGTAAACCGGGGATCTTATGCCGCTCCGCTTCGTGACTCCGCGGCCGAGCGCTCAACGCGTGTACACGCCGGTACAGCACCGAAGGCGGCGCCCAGGACCGCGCAGAATGCCCTCGGTAGAGTGAACCGCTCGTTCAGACGAGATTGGAGCCTGTCCGAGACGTGCCACCGCCCCCGTAGCTCAGTGGATAGAGCAGCGGTTTCCTAAACCGCGTGCACAAGTTCGATTCTTGTCGGGGGCATAGGCTGTGATCCGGCCGGACTGACCGCTTTTCGTATCCCCTGGGGTGTCGAGGCACCCGCGTGCGTCGGTTCGTCGTATGGCCGACTTGCGGAGTCTGAAGGCGCTCAGTTTGGCTTTTGCCGGCGAGATTGCGGGATGAAGGCGGTTTGTGGCACCGCCGTCACTCGACCATCGCAGCCCGAGGGAGGTTCGGACTAGGGGGCGCTAGCACCACCTACGGCAGCGGCAGGAAAAAGCGAATGCGCTTCAGCCAGAGCGCAGAGTTGATGTTCGGCGACGTGTCCTGATTTTCGAGGATCATAGGCTCCGATGTGGCGTCGGATCGCTCTCTGGGCGCTTGGGCTCGCGTTCGCGGCACTGGTCCTGCTCGTCGTCATCGGCGCACTTGTCGGGACGACCAAGAAAGCAAAAGGCGGCACAAATACGGTAGCCTCAGCGCCGGCCCCGGGCATCCTGGGTTCGCGCGCACAGCCGGTCCCGCTCGGACGTTCGTTCGCGATCGGCGACGGCTGGCGACTCAGGGTGGTCTGGAGGAAGTCGAACGTCAGCCAGACAGCACTGGGGATAAGAGGCCAACCGCTCTCCCCGGGGCTCGAGAACGTGCTCGTGCGGCTTACGATCACGTACCTGGGCGATGGGTCAGCGGAGGTCTTTCAAACCCTCGACAACCTGCACGTCGTCGGAGCGAGCCACGCACTCGTCAGCCCGGACGGCGCCTGTAGTGCGCCGGCGGCGACGGACTTCCCGAACGAGGGCTACTTCTCCCTCCACCGGGGCCAGTCGGTCACGGGAACGCAGTGTGTCTTGATCTCCGCAAGCGATTCATCGTCGATCGAGCTCTACGCGCTTTCGCCCGACAACACCTCATACCCGCCCGTCTACCCACCTCCCATAACCGCCGTTTGGTTCTCGCTTCGCTAATCAAGCGCCCTGGCCGGGCCGCGGGGCTCGGGCAAAGCGGAGCGAGCCTCAAAATTTGGGCAGCTACGGGACGGATTTAGGTTTTCAGCTTCTGCGCCGGCAGCCTTTTTGGCGCCTGCCAACGCACGGAATTGGCCCGCCGGGTTTCTGTGGCACGTCTGTGAACCTCGCGTAGCACGTGGCACCGCATGGGAGTGTCAATACGTGTTCAGACGCCGTGTGAAATGGAAGCGCCCGGCCGTTTTTGCCGGACCGCGGGCCGAGATGACATGGCGCCGGAGGTCCTCAGCACGCCACCATGCTGACTTGGCAGGTGGGATCCTCCAACACCAAGCCAGCACGGTGCGGGTGTTGCCGGCCAAATCCCTTCGGTCGGAAGAAGCTTGGGGCGTGTGACGCTCGTGTGCCGGTCGACCGCGAGCATCACGACCGATGGCCCGAAGCTGGCCATTGAGCAGGTTCTGCCACAACAAAAAGGGGAGGTCCAGATATGCGTCGGGTGGCTTCGGACTTGACACTCTCAGCGTCGGAGTCGGTTCCGGACGCGCGGCCGGGCGTGGCCCGAGGGAGTCAACCAAAAGATATGCGCGATCCGATCGTACGCATGCGGCACCTCGGGCTCCGAGTTGCCCAGGCCGCGGCGTTTGTGACCGCGATCGGCGTCGCGACGCTTGCGGTCGCCTCTGCCGGAGCGTCGCGAGCAACATCGGGAACGGTCATCGTCATGCGCGGCGGCGTCTTCGGTCCCATGCTGATGGTCGGTTCGGGGAAGTACACCGGCTACTCCCTTTACATGATCACGAGCGATGACCCGCCGGCATTCGGGTGCACCACGAAGCTGCAGAACATCCTCGGGCACCCAGGCTCGTGCGCAGGCAAGCCGACAGACCAGAAGGCCGAGTGGCCTGCGATCACGACGACCGCTGCACCCGTCGCTGGTCCCGGCGTGCAGCAGAAGCTCCTTGGTGAGGTCGAGCGCGCGGGAATCGGCGAACAGGTGACCTACGCTGGACATCCGCTTTACCTCTTCGAGACGACACCCGGCGAGATCACCGGTGAGGGTTGGAATGAGCCAAGCCTGCCGCCTTGGCATGGCGTGTGGTCCCTGATCTCGCCGGCGGGGACACCGGTCGCCTGGCCTGGAACGCTGACGACGATGAGGCTTGGCGGAAAGACCGTCCTTGCGACGCTGATGATGACGGGAGCCGGCTGGTTTTCGTTTCCGGTCTACTCGTATAGCAGGGACAGCTCAAGCGCGAGCGCATGCACTGCGTCATGCGCGATTGTCTGGCCGCCGCTGCTGTCGACCGGAACACCGAGCCTTCTCGGTGGACTCTCGGCCTCGAGCGTGAGGAAGCTCACGCGGGCAGACGGCACAACACAGCTTGTCTACAAGGGCAAGCCGCTCTATCTCTACGGTCACGAGACGATCAAGGTGCTGCCCACTGGATTCACCGCGACCGGGAATGGACAGGGCAAGAGCCTGGGAGGTGGCACCTTCCGGCTGGTCACCCCCTGAACTCGCTCTGGCGGGTCGGGCGTCGCGACAAGCCCTACCCGCCACCGCGAGGCGTCGGCTTTGCTTCTGCGAACCTCGAGGTGGCTACCGGGGTGGGCGAACCCGACGGCCGGAAGGAACATTTTGAGTGCACGGGGCCTCCCGCGAGGGGACTCGGTGAGCCCATGCGTTAGCTCGCGGTCTCGGGCGCAGGCGGCTGCATCGCCGTACCCGGCACCTGAAACGGACGCAGCTTGACCCCGGAGCGACGCTCCGGCTCCGGCGCACTCCGCGGCGCGACGCCGGTCGCGTCGTCCTTCGGGAAGACATCCTCGTCACGCTCGCCGGCGAGCAGTCGTACGAACTGAACCTTGTCAATCGTCTCGTAGGCGATCAATGTTTGCGAGATCCGGTGGAGCAGGTCGAGGTGCTCGGTGAGCACTTGGCGCGCCAGCTCGTGGCCCTCCTCGATGATCCGCCGTACCTCGTCGTCGATCTCGCGCGCGAGCTCGTCGGAATAGTCGGGCTCATGACCCATCTCACGGCCCAGGAACGGCATGTCAGTGTTCCGGCCGAGCACACGCGGCCCGAGCTTCTCGCTCATCCCGTACCGCATCACCATCTGCTTCGCGGTGTGCGTGACCTTCTCGATGTCGTTCGCGGCACCCGTCGTGACCTCGTCGAACACGAGTTCCTCAGCGGCACGCCCCGCGAGAGTCATGGCGATCTCCTCCTGCAGCGCCTGCTTCGTCTGCAGGTAGCGATCCTCCGTCGGAAGGGAGATCGTCAGCCCGAGCGCTCGCCCACGCGAGACGATCGTGATCTTGTGGATCGGGTCCGTCATCTCGAGGAAGTGGCCGACGAGCGCATGGCCCATTTCGTGATACGCGGTGATCCGCTGCTCCTTCTCCGAGAGCAGACGCGCCTTCTTCTCCGGGCCGGCGAGCACACGCATGATCCCCTCTTCGAGCTCATCCTGGCCGATCGTCGTGCGGCCTCGGCGCGCCGAGAGCAGCGCTGCCTCGTTGACGAGGTTCGCGAGATCCGCACCGGTGAAGCCAGGCGTCCCCGCCGCGAGCGAGTCGAGGTCGATCTCGGGATCCAGGGGCTTGCCCTTCGAGTGCACCTCGAGGATCTTGCGCCGACCGTTACGGTCCGGCCGGTCGACGACGATCTGCCGATCGAAACGCCCGGGACGCAGCAGCGCCGGATCGAGAACGTCCGGGCGGTTCGTCGCCGCGATCAGAATGATGTTGTCCTTCATCTCGAAACCGTCCATCTCGACGAGCAACTGGTTAAGCGTCTGCTCGCGCTCATCGTTCCCTCCACCAATCCCGGCGCCACGGTGCCTGCCGACGGCGTCGATCTCGTCGACAAAGACGATGCAAGGAGAGGCCTGCTTCGCCTGCTCGAACAGATCACGCACCCGCGAAGCACCAACACCCACAAACATCTCGACGAAATCCGAACCCGAAATCGAGAAAAACGGCACCCCCGCCTCACCCGCAACCGCACGCGCCAACAACGTCTTCCCCGTCCCCGGAGGCCCATACAACAACACACCCTTCGGGATCCGCGCCCCCAGCGCCTGAAACTTCTTCGGGCTCTCGAGAAACTCCTTGATCTCCTGCAACTCCTCGACAGCCTCATCGACACCCGCAACGTCCTTGAAGCCGATCTTGGGCGAGTCGGGCGCCATCCGCTTCGCCCGCGACTTACCGAAACTCATCACCTTCGAACCGCCACCCTGCATCTGCCGCATCATGAAAATCCAGAAGCCGATCAGCAGCAGGATCGGCAGGAAGTCGACGAGCACCGAAGCCCAGGAGAATCCTCCCGTCCCCGTCGAGTCGTAGAGCACGCTCGGCGCGTCCTTCGCGAGCTCGTCCTGAAGCTCAAGCGCAGCCTGGTCGCTCGGGTAGTGAAGCGTCGCCGTCGGCCCGTTTTTCTTGACCGCCGTGACGGTAACCGCGCGCTGGCCTGGCTTGAACACGACCTCGTAGAGCAGCGGCAGCTCGGCCGTCTGCCGCCCGCCGCCCTTGACCCAGTTGACAAGCTGCGAGTAGGTCGTGAGCTGCGGGATCGCAGCCGGACTCTTCGAGAGCAGCGCGTTGCTCGCCAGGCTGACGGCGAGCACAATCAGGACGAGCGGGATCAGCGCCGTCCGCGAAGAGGGCTTGATCGCGGGCAGCTTGCTCACCGGCCGCCCAGGGTCGTAGCGTCACGCCGTGAGGAACGAGCCCTCGGCCGTGCCTCGCGCCGCGACATGGGCAGGCGTTGGCGAGCGGGAGCGGGGAGGGTAAGCGGCAGCATCTAGGAGACACCGACCGGGATGAGGGCAGCAAGCGCGACTGTCGCCGGAAGCAGCCTCACGGGTTCGGATAGACATTCGATCAGAAAATCACCGTTCGCGGCTCGCTCGACACCGTGGACGTCATTCTCGAAGCCTGGAAAGTGCTTGTCGAAAGCTTCGAGCGCCTGCAGGTATCCGATCACCGGTTGATCGAGCTCACCGGCTGCTTCTCCTGCCATGAGCAGCGGGATTCCAGGCGGATAGGGCACGACCATAACCGCAGCGGTTCGTCCACCGAGACCGGTGAGTGGGACCGTCTGGCTCTGCCCCCGGAGGAAGTTGAGTGCCGGGTTGCCGTCCAGATTCAACTCGTCGTGCACGAGCTGATAGGCGGCGTCAGCGCCGAGGCCTTCTGGCGGCAGACTGAACTTCGGGATCCTTTGCGAGAACGAGTGACCCGCATAGGTCGGGGTGTGACTCTCATTCGAGTCGACGTTCAGCTCATGCACAGGGCACACCGCCGGCGGTCAGGGTGCCATTGTCGATCGTGGTCGCAGCCAACCGCTCGGGAGTGGTGGAAGGCCGGCGGGCAAGCGCGGGCGGGGCGCTCGAGGCGAGGGCGGCGTCACTGTCGGACACAGGTCGGCGCGGTGCGGATCGAGCAAACCGCGCACCCAGATGTCGTGTGAGCTGGATGCGTACGCTGTGCGGTCTCTGCCTGCGTGCCGCGGCAGCGAGTTTCGGCCGGACTGACGCTCGGAGCTCCGCGGCGGCCGAGAGCTCGCCGGCTTCCGATGGCGGCGTCGGTTTGTGTCCTTCTGCGAGCTGCCACCCGGGTGCGGAGCAGATAGCGGCGTCGAAGGCGGCACCCGACATCCAGATCGGGGAATAGCAGCTCGGAGTGCAGCATTCGCAGAAGAACATGATCGGATCGGAGTAGGCGAGCGTCTCCGACAGCACGCGCATGTTGAGGTTGACACCACGCATCAGGCTCGACTGCCCGGCAGGGGCGAGCGTTGCGTTGGGCCACGGCGGATCCGACTGCTGACAGCGTGCCATGAGGAGCCTCCCGACTTGGTCGTGGTGTACACCGGCCGAGAGAGTTCCACCCGACCGAAGCCACCCACTTTGCTCGGGGAGGCACCCGTGCAAGGTCAGCGCTAAAGGCCTTGCACTCCACTTGCCGCGCCGTCGAATTGTGGCGCCGCACCGCCACGCTAGCACCGCGAACCCGCGGCGGCGGCGAATGCGGCTATTCCTGCGCGGCATATCGCCGGGCACGGTGGCCTACCTCAAGCCGAACAAGCGCCCATTGCGGGGCCGCGACGCTTCCACGACACCCGGCTCCGTCCGGGTCGTGACGCCGGCGAGTGGTTCTTGCGGATTGGCGGCTCGTGCGCGGCGCCATGGAAGTCACGCTCGCGTGGCGAGCGTCTGCCCGAGCGCATAGACCCGCTCGAGTCCCCGGGTAAGCGCGTCGCCGATACCGGCGCGCAGCTCGCGCGGCGGCCGTTCGAGCCACAGGATGTTCGCTGTCGCCACGGTGTCATCGATCGCAGCAAGCCGGTCGCGAAGCTCGGTCGACGATGCGTCATCAAGCTTGAGGCTTGCGAGGTCGTAGGCGACGAAGGCACGCAGCACCTCGAGCGTGCTCCGAAGCCCGACCAGCTGGGCCTGACTCCGGATCGGAGTGTGGAAATGAGGAAGCGGATCCCGGAGCTGGTCGGCGCGCTGCGACGGGTCGGCGACGAGTCTGTGGGCCTGGTCGACCCACCAGCCAGACAACGCAAACAGCTCCGAAGCGAGCGCGGCGGTCTCCTGACTCGTGAAGCTCGGGTTGACGCCACCGTCGAGGAGCTTGTCGCCGTATGTTTGAAGGGCATAAGCGTTCCAGGCGGCGAGACGGGCGCGGCCGCGAGGCAACTGTTCCACGAGCTGATATGCATCGGCGCCCGCCTGTCGCACCGACTGCAGGCTGGCTATCGAGACGCCGTCGACAGCCTCTGCGACGTGGGACCCGAGGAAGCCGAGCAGGCGTAAGACCTTCAACGCCGGCTCGGGCTATCGGCTCCTTCAAGCACCGGCAGCCGCCCTGACAGGGGGCACAACCCTCCACGCATTCGCCCGCCTAAGCTCCGCTTTCCACGCACGTTGCTCGTCGATGAAACTCACGCTCGCTAACGGCGTCCCACGAGGCCTCGTCACCGATCCAAATTCGGCCGAAGCAAGCATCGGCTCGATTATCGCAGTGGCTCGTCGGGCGAGCAATGTCTTCCCGGCCCGCGGGGCATGACAGCGGCGCCTCGCCGAGAACGACTACCCCGACGACGAGGTCGCTGCGCAGGCCCCGCGTCTTCAGTCATGATTGCGGGGTCAATTGTCCGGGGGAAGGAGCAGGATGACCGCACGTGCAAAGTGGAACGGTGTTCTCCTCGCCGAGAGCGACGCGACGATCACCGTTGAGGGAAACCACTATTTCCCGCCGTCAGCGGTCAAGCGCGAGCACTTCGAGCCCAGCGCCACGCAGACGATCTGCCCCTGGAAAGGTCACGCGAGCTACCTCTCGGTGATCGTCGACGGAGCGACGAACGCGGATGCCGCCTGGTACTACCCGGATCCGTACGAGGCAGCGCTCGGCATCAAGAACTACGTCGCGTTCTGGCACGGCGTCGAGGTCAGTGCGGAGGAGTCCGACGGCACGCCTGGCCCGACTCCGCCCGCGCGCTGACGAGCGCAGCCCGACCGACCTGCCCGATCTGAAGGCCATTAACCCAGGATCTTGAACGCGAGCTCCCATTGGCAGCCGTGCCCGAGGAGCCGGAGGCGGTGTGAAGCTCGATGCGGAACCACGGGACGGGCAGCACCGCCTCTGTCAGGACGAATCGCGTCAGGCTGACGCGGGTTGGGCTTCGGCGAACTGGCTGTTGTAGAGCATCGTGTAGACGCCGTTTTGAGCAATCAACTCGCGATGGTTTCCCTGCTCGACGATGCGGCCGTGATCCATGACGATGATCGTGTCGGCGTCGCGAATCGTCGAGAGACGGTGGGCGATCACAAAACTCGTCCGCCCGTGGCGGAGACGAGTCATCGCCTCCTGGATGAGAGCTTCGGTGCGGGTATCAACGTTGCTCGTCGCCTCATCGAGGATGAGGATCGCCGGGTTTGCGAGGAACGCGCGCGCGATTGTGAGGAGTTGCTTCTGCCCCGAGGAGATGTTGGATGCATCCTCGTCGAGGAGAGTTGCGTAGCCGTCGGGCATCGAGCGGACGAAGTTGTCGACGTAGGCCGAGGTGGCCGCCTCGACGACCTCGCCATCACTTGCCTCCGGCTTGCCGTAGGCGATGTTGTCACGGATCGTGCCAGCGAAAAGCCAGGTGTCTTGAAGCACCATGCCAAAGGCGCGGCGTACCTCGTCGCGGCTTAGATCCCGGTAGTCGATGCCATCGAGAGTGATATGTCCGCCGTCGATCTCGTAGAAACGGATGAGGAGATTGACGATCGTCGTCTTGCCGGCTCCGGTTGGGCCAACGATCGCAACGCTCTGCCCTGGGGCAGCGTCCAGGCTGAAGTCCTCGATCAACGGCTCGTCGGGCTCGTAGCGAAACGAGATGTGATCGAGCTTGACGTGACCCGCCGTCGTAGAGCGCTGCCCAAGGTCGCGGGTCGCTTGATGGTCGAGAGCCTCCTCGGGAGCGTCGAGGAACTCGAAGACGCGCTCGGCGGACGCGAGTCCCGACTGGAGCAGATTCATCTGGCTTGCGATCTGCGTGATCGGCATCGTGAACTGCCGTGAGTACTGGATGAAGGCCTGGACGTCGCCGAGGGACATTGCCCCCGACGCGACCCGATAGCCACCGAGCGCTGCAATCGCGACGTAGTTGACGTTGGCCAGGAGCTGCATCGTCGGCTGGATGATTCCGGACAGGAATTGCGCCCGGAAGCTCGCCTCGTAGAGTCGTTGGTTCTGGCGATCGAACTCGGCGATCGTCGTTTGCCGCCGCCCGAAGACCTGGACGAGCGTGTGCCCGGTATGTGTCTCCTCGACCAACCCGTTGAGCGTGCCCGTCCGATCCCATTGCGCCGCGAACTGAACCTGCGACCGTTTCGCGACGAGAAAGGTGACGACGATTGCGAGCGGGATCGTGATCGCAGAGACGACTGCGAGCAGCGGCGAGATCCAGAACATGATTCCGAGGACGCCGCCAATCGTGAGTATCGAGGTCAGGAGCTGGCTCAACCCCTGTTGCAGCGTCGTCGTGAGGTTGTCGATGTCGTTTGTGACCCGGCTCAGAATGTCGCCGTGCGAGTGGCTGTCGAAGTAATGCAGCGGCAGCCGGCTGAGCTTCGCTTCGACATCGCGACGCAGCCCGAACATGGTCCGTTGCGTGACTCCGGCCATGATGTAGCCCTGGCCGTAGCTGAACACCGCGCCGACCAGGTAGACGAGTGCAGCGAGACCGAGGACGCGGCCGAGTTCGGTGAGATCGACACCTTTACCCGGCGTGAGGCTCATCGCCGAGACCATGTTCGCGAGTTGGCCGTCGTGGTGAGCGCGCAGCAACGCGACCGCCTGCTGCTTGGTGAGCCCTCGGGTGAGTCGCTTCCCGACCACGCCGTCAAAAAGCACGTTGGTCGCGTCGCCGAGGATCTTCGGTCCCGCGACGGTGAAGCCGACGGAGGTCACGCCCAGGAACAGGGCCAGCAGAAGCTTGACCCGTTCGGGACGGAGCCTTCCGAGGAGCCGCCCCAGCGTCGCCCGCGCATCCCTGGTTCGACCAGTGGGAGGACGGCCGCGCGCAAACCCTCGTCCCGGACCTCCCATCATGCCCATGCCGCAGCGTCCTCCCCGAGTTGCGACACGACGATCTCCCGGTAGGGCTCACAGCTCGCCAGCAGCTCGCGGTGGGTTCCTGCTCCAGCGATGCGGCCGCTGTCGAGCACGATGATTCGCTCCGCGTGCATGATCGTACTGACGCGCTGCGCGACGATCACGACCGCGGCGTCACGCGTTTCGCCCCTGAGAGCGGTCCGCAGACTGGCGTCGGTAGCGGCATCGAGCGCCGAGAAACAGTCGTCGAACAGGTAGACGCGCGGACGCTTGACGAGTGCGCGGGCGATCGAGAGACGTTGGCGCTGCCCGCCGGAGACATTCGTGCCACCCTGGTCAATCGGCGCCTCGAGGCCGCCCGGCATCGCCTCGACGAAGTCACGCGCCTGCGCGATCTCGAGTGCCCGCCACAGCTCGGCGTCCGTCGCCTCGAGCCTGCCGAAGCGGAGGTTGCTTGCGACAGTGCCGCCGAACAGGAACGCCGCCTGGGGGACAAGCCCGAGCGAGCTCCAGAGCGCCTCGAGCTCCTGGTCGCGCACATCGACGCCGTTGACGAGCACCGTGCCCCGCTCAGTGTCGAAGAAGCGGGGAATAAGGTTGAGCAGCGTCGTCTTGCCGCTGCCCGTCCCGCCGATGATGGCGCTCGTCTCGCCGGGCCGGAACGTGAACGTCAGGTCGTCGAGTACGGGCCGCTCGCTGCCCGGGTACCCGAACACGACGCTGTTGAACTCGACGACACCTGTCGGTTCGGCCGACCTAACCGGATGCGGGGGGTCGGTGATCGATGGGGTTGTGTTGAGCACCTGCTCGACGCGCTCGGCACTCGCCTGTGCACGCGGCAGCAGGATCGCCATCATCGTCGCCATCATCACGGCGAGCAGGATCTGCAGGATGTAGGTGAGAAAGGCGGTGAGGTTGCCGATCGGCATCGACCCGTCGCTCACCAGTCGGCCTCCGAACCAGACGACCGCGACGCTCGAAAGGTTCAGGATCAGCATCAGCGCCGGCAAGGTCAGTGCGAAGATCCTGTTGACGCGCAGCGCGGTGGCGGTGAGGTCGGCGTTGGCCTGCTCGAACCGCTGCCGCTCCGACGCGTTGCGCACGAACGCCCGGATCACGCGGACGCCCGTGATCTGTTCACGCAACACCTGGTTGATCCGGTCGATCTTGGCCTGCATCGAGCGGAACTGCGGTACCACCAGCACGACGACCGCGCCGATCACGATCGCCATGACGGGTACCGCGACGCCCAACAGCGGCGACAAGGTGGCGCTCTCGCGCAGGGCGAGGATCACGCCGCCGACGCTCATGATTGGGGCCACAACCATGATGGTCAGCGCCACTTGCAAGAAGAGCTGGATTTGCTGGATGTCGTTCGTGTTGCGGGTGATCAGCGAGGGTGTCCCGAACCGATCGATGTCGCGGGCTGAAAACTCCTGCACTCGACGGAAGACCTGCCCGCGCACATCTGCGCCGACCCCCATCGCGATCCGTGATGCCCAGTAGACAGCAATGATCGAGACAACCCCAACCGCCAATGTGATGGCGAGCATCACCGCGCCCGTCGTCCAGATGTAGTCCAGGTTCTCCTTGACGACGCCGTTGTTGATGATGTCGGCGGTGAGGTTTGGCAGATACAGGTTCCCCGCCGTCTGCGCAACGAGCAGAGCGACGACGATGCCTACCCTGCCGGCATAGGGCCGCAGCGAGCGCCGAAGGAGCCCGGTCAGCATCGGTTACGCTCGGCGGCGGAAACCAACCGGCCTGTCATCGCCCCAGCCCAACCGAGCCGCCGCGCGGCGGCGGCGTACCTACAAGGGCTCGGGTTCTGCCGTTCGCTTTCCAGGGTGAGTCCGGTCTCGAGGGGGCGATCGATTCGTCAAACAGGGTTCCGAGCTTGACCGGGTCGTCCGCATGCGCGAAGCTCGCAACCAGCGCGGCGCGGGTCACGGCACCAACGAGCCATGGTACGGAGAGCACCGTCACTTCGCCGACCGCAGACACATGCGAAGAGTTGTCGTGCGATTGGAGTTCCCCTGCTCTGCGGCGGATCGGACTCGAGTCGCAGTGCAGAAGCCGGCCCGGGACGCGGCCTCCCCTACCTGGCGCTGACGAGTCCTGCCTGGACGCGTTCCGCGATCCTCTGAGCGGTGAGACCGACCTCCTCATAGAGGAGCGCCGGGGCGCCGTGGGCGACGTAGCGGTCAGGCAGCCCGACGCGAAGGATGCGCGGGGAGTGCCCGTGCTCGGAAAGGAGTTCCCAGCACGCGGTGCCGAACCCACCTGCGAGAACACCTTCCTCGACCGTGACGAGCAGCTCGTGGTCGGCGGCGAGGCGTCGTAGGAGTTCCGCGTCGAGAGGTTTGGCGAAACGTGCGTCTGCGACCGTCACCTCAAGGCCACCTGCTGCGAGCAGATCGGCGGCTGCGAGCGCCCTCCCGACGCCAGTGCCGTAGCCGACGAGCGCGACTCGGCTGCCCTCGCGCAGGAGCTCACCGGTTCCGATCTCGAGCGTCTCCGACTGTTGTGGCGGCGGCACACCGGCCCCCACCCCGCGCGGGTAACGCAACGCGATCGGCCCCTCGTCGTAGACCACGGCCGTGTGGAGCATGTGCGCGAGCATCGCCTCGTCACGCGGCGCCATCAGCACCATGTTCGGCAACGGGCGCAGGTAGGCGATGTCGAATGCGCCGTGGTGGGTGGCGCCGTCCTCTCCGACCAGGCCGGCGCGATCGATCGCAAAGACGATGTTGAGCTGCTGGAGACACACATCGTGAACGAGCTGGTCGTAGGCACGCTGCAAGAAGGTCGAGTAGATCGCGCAGACCGGTTTTGCCCCCTGCAACGCGAGCCCCGCCGCGAACAAGACCGCTTGCTGCTCGGCGATCCCGACGTCGAAGTAACGGTCTGGAAGCGCGTGCTGAAGGATGTTTAGGCCGGTGCCGGAGTTCATCGCCGCGGTGATACCGACGATGCGCGGGTCGCGCCGGCATTCTGCGACCAGCGCGTTGCCGAACACCGTCGTGAAATCGGGGAGCGCGGGCGCGGGATTGACCGGTTGGCTCGGGGCTCCGTTCGTGATCGACTTGGGTTTGGCCGCGTGCCACTTCTCCATGCCGGCGAGGCCACCCGCCTCGGCGGGCGCGAAGCCCCTCCCTTTCACCGTCGCGACATGAACGACCACCGGTCGTTCGGCCCCGAGTGCCGTTGCGAGTTCCGCGCGAAGCGCTGCCACATCGTGGCCGTCGACGACGCCGACGTATGCGAAGCCAAGCTCCTCCCAGAACAGTCCCGGGGCCCAGAACGCTTTGAGCGAGTCTTTCACCTGGGGCGTCAGACGCTCGAAGGCCGCGCCGATTCCCACCGGCAAGTGGCGGAGCCGCTCTTCCATACCCCAGCGTGCATGCCAGAGGGTGGGGTCCAGACGCAGCCGCGTGAACGAACGCGACAGCGCGCCGACATTCGGCGCGATCGACATCCCATTGTCGTTGAGCACAACGACGATCGGTGTCTCCAGACCGCCGGCCTGGTGGGCCGCCTCGAACGCGACGCCTCCGGTCATCGCGCCGTCACCGATCACTGCAACCACTCGACCCTCCGCTCCGATTCCATGGCGCATCGCTTCCTTCAACCCGACCGCGTATCCGATCGAGGTCGAAGCGTGGCCGGCACCCATCACATCGTGCTCCGACTCGAAGATCGAACAGAACGGTGCCAGGCCGCCGTAGGAGCGGATCGTGCGTAGCTGTCCCCGCCGACCGGTCAGAAGCTTGTGCGGATAGGCCTGGTGGCCGACATCCCAGACGATCTTGTCGCGCGGGGAGTCGAGCAGCGAATGCAGCGCGACCGTGAGCTCGCAGACACCGAGATTCGCGCCGAAGTGCCCACCGACCTCACCCACCGTCTCGATGATCTCGTCCCGGATCTCCTGCGCCAGCCGCTGTAACTCGACATCACTCAGGGCGCGCAGGTCCGCGGGCGAGGCGATCCGATCGATCAAACGCAGCATCGCACCCTGACGATACCGGCGACGCCGCGGTCCGGATCGAGGTCGGCGCCGAGCCATGGCACCCGAAACGACGTGCGAACCGTTCGCCACCTTTGGGAAGAACGGCTACCCGTGCCACGTCACGACAACCGGCAGCACCCCGGCGTCGGCACTCCTTCCGCTCGCGCGCTACCTCTACACGCACGTGCGCTTCTGCTCCTCGCACTCGGCGCCGGCGACGCCTCACGCCTGCTCGTACCGCCGGGAAGCCCGACTCCGGCGCCCCGACTAACGACCGATGTCCTTGTTTTCGAGCACGAACGCGGTGGCTGAGAAGGTGGCTCCCTGCGGGTCTCGAAGCAATGTGACCCGTGAGTACGGCGCGTCAATCGGCGGCGCGACGACGGTGCCGCCGAGCTCGGCGGCCTTCGCCGCGGTCTCGTCTGCGTCACCCGTTGAGAAGGTGACGCTCCAGTGGGCGGCGGCCTCTTGATCGGTGTCCATGATCGGAGTGATCGCCGCCACCACATCCTCGAAACCGGCCGCACCCCTCGCCGCCGTCCGCTCGCGAACTCCGGGCGTCAGTGCCTCGAGGTGGTCGCCGTATGAAGTCATCGTCCAGAACTCCCCCGTGCCGAGGTCAAGCGTCGTCCAGCCGAACACTGCGCCGTAAAAGCGCTTGGCCGACTCGGGGTCGCGGGTGTTGAGGATGTTGAAGTTCAGCGACCCGGGCTCGTTGACAATCCGCGCACCCCGGTGCTCTCTCGCCTGCCAGACGAAAAACGCCGCTCCCTCCGGATCGGCGAGCGCCGCCATCCTGCCCGCACCCATGACGTCGAACGGCTCACTCAGGATGCGGCCGCCGGCGTCATGCGCCTTCGCGGCCGCCTCGTCGGCGCTCTCAACCCAGATGTAGGTGTTCCACACCGCGTCTGTCGGCGCGTCGTTGGGCCGCGAGGAGACCGCCGCGACCTCGCCGCCTCCCAAACGCGCGATCAAGTAACTGCCCCCTGACCCGGGTGGCATCGTCTCCTCGAACTCCCACGCGAACAGACCGCCATAGAACGCCGCGGCCGCATCCGGGTCAGGCTGCGTCGTGTCGATCCAGCACGGCACCCCAGGGATGTATCCGTCTCGCTCGGGCATGCCTATCCTTCCGCTCGCTCTCGGTACGCGCATTCTAGTCGCCACCCTGGCGTCTCGACGCCTGCGCCGACCCGACCGCACTAGCGTGCCCCGAGAGCTCCGGCGAGCTGCGAGGCTCTGACCGAGGTTGTCCCGACTCGGCGCAACCGTTCGTCGTAGCTGTGACCAGCCAGCTCTAGGAGGTAGCGATGAAATACGTGCTGTTGATTCATCCCAGTGATACGGAGGCTCGGATCGCGGAACTGGGCGGGGAGGAGCAGCGGCGTATCGGCGGCGAGTGGTTTGCGGTCGCGCGGTCACCGGGCGTGCTCGCCGCACACCAGCTCCATCCCGTGGACACAGCGACGACCGTGCGCGTCGATGGCGACCGCACGCTGATCGTCGACGGCCCATTCGCTGAGACCAAGGAGGCTGTGGGCGGGTTCATGCTGCTGGAGGCCGACGACCTCGACGACGCGATCGCGTTCGCGGCGCGGATCCCGTCAGCTCGCCTGGGCGGCGCGGTCGAGGTACGTCCGGTCGTCGAGAGGTAACGCTGCTCGACAAGGTCTTCCGCGACGAGTGGGGGCGCGTGATCGCGACGCTCGTGGGTTATCTCGGCGATTTCGATCTCGCCGAGGAGGCGACCCAGGAGGCTTTTGCGGTCGCCGCCGAGCGCTGGGCACGTGACGGTGTGCCCGCAAACCCGGGCGCATGGCTTGTGACGACTGCCCGCAACCGCGCGATCGATCGCCTCCGCCGCGAGCGGGTGCTGGCTGCCAAGACCCGACTGCTCGAACCACCAGAGAAGCAGGCGGAGGACGAGCTGGACGAGACCCGGTTCCCCGACGAGCGGCTGGAGCTCATCTTCGCCTGCTGTCATCCGGCACTCGATCTCGAGGCACACGTCGCTCTCACACTGCGCTCGCTCGGCGGCCTCACAACCGAGGAGATCGCGCGGGCGTTCCTGGTCGAGAGCGAGACGATGAAGCGTCGGCTTTCCCGCGCCAAACGCAAGGTTCGTGACGCCGGCATCCCGTTCAGGGTGCCCCCCGAAGAGTTGCTGCCCGAGCGGCTGTCGGCCGTGCTCGCGGTCGTCTACCTGATCTTCAACGAAGGGTACGGTGGTCGCGTCGATCTGGCGGCCGAGGCGATCCGGCTCGGCCGCGCCCTCGCGGAGTTGATGCCCGCTGAGCCCGAGGTGCACGGCCTGCTGGCGCTCATGCTGCTGACCGACTCCCGCCGGGACGCCCGCTTCGACGGAGTCGACCTGGTGCTGCTCACCGATCAGGACCGGGCCCGTTGGAATGAGCAGAAGATCATGGAGGGCCGGGAGTCGCTCAAGCATGCGGTCGCGCTCCACGGTCGCGGCATCTACGTTCTCCAGGCGGAGATCGCCGAACTGCATTGCCACGAGCCACGCGACTGGAACGCGATCATGAACGTGTACGGAGAACTGGCCAGTTTGACCGGCTCCCCCGTCGTCGAGCTCAACCGTGCTGTCGCGATTACCTATGCCGAGGGGCCGCAGTCGGGCCTGGCGCTCCTCGACCGGCTTGAGCTCGACGGGTACCGGTACTACCACTCAACCCGCGCCGACCTTCTCCGCCGCCTCGACCGCAACGAGGCCGCACGCCAAGAATACGAGCGCGCGCTCGAGCTTGCCCAGAGCGAACCCGAACGGCGGTTCCTGCGCCGACGGCTCGCCGAGCTGGATTCTTAGCGACAGCAGAACTCCTCACGCGGGCGCGTCCCGACCGGGCGCTCGGCACCGCAGCCGCAAGGGGTCGCGGCGAGCTTCGGAGGAACTGGGTCATGTTGTCCCCAACTGCGCTTCCCGTTCGTCGGTTTAGCACCACGGAGTTCAAGAAGAAGGAGGAGGACAGCAATGGAGGCACGGATCCCCAATATCGCCGGAACCCACCCGGACGCGTTGCAGGCGCTCCTCGCGCTCGACAAGGCAACGCACAACGATGGCGTTCCAGCGACGACCCGTTATCTGATCACGTTGCGCACGAGCCAGATCAACGGCTGCAGCGTGTGTATCGAGCTGCACGCTCGCGAGCTGCGAGAAGCTGGCGAAAGCGAGGAGCGTATCGTCGCCGTCTCTGCCTGGCGGGATACCCCCTATTACACCGATGCGGAACGGGCGGCGCTCGCACTGGCCGAGGCAGCGACACGGATGAGCGATCAACCTGACCCGGTGCCGAATGAGATTTGGGCGGAGGCAACGCGTCATTACGACGAGGGCGCACTCGCCTCTCTGGTTCTTTCCATCGCTGCGATCAACGCCTGGAATCGCATGAACGTGACGACAAGGCAAATCGCGGGCGCCTGGGCCTAAAGCAGAGAGCCGCCCGCGAGAGGTACGCGCGACTCCTCGCACGCCCCGAGCTGCCAAAGGGTGGGGCACGAACGAACAAGGCTCGCGCTCTTGCATGTACACACAAGCGGACGCAAACCGCGCGGGCCGTCTGCCGCGCGCTGCCTATGCCCCACCTCCGGGGCGCGTACAGTCCCCTGGTTCTGGTCGGGCGGCGCCCGCGGAGAGGCGCCCCGCAGTTCGGGGAGGAGGCTTGAGGGGTGATCGGTCGGATCGGATCCTGGGGTCGTGGCGGGCCACTTGCCGAGCCGAACTTCTGTCGCTTGTTTCTCGGCCAGGCGGCGTCGTCGTTCGGGGACCGCCTGGTGCCGGTCGCGCTCGCCTTCGCCGTACTCGACCTGACAGGATCCGCGACCGACCTCGGTCTGGTCGTGGCGTCGAAGACGGTGCCGATGCTGCTCCTCGTCGGGTACGCCGGCGTCTGGGCCGACCGGCTCCCACGCCAGCTCGTGATGCTCGCCTCGGACAGCGTCCGGGCAGGGGCGCAAGCGGCGATGGCGGCGCTGCTGCTTTCCCATCACGCTGCTGTCTGGGAGCTGTGCGTGTTGCAAAGCGTCTACGGAGGTGCGAACGCGTTCTTTCAGCCGGCAGTCATCGGCCTGATCCCTTCCCTCGTGCCTGAGGGCTCTCGGCGACAGGCGAACGCACTCATGAGCCTTTCGGGAAACGTGACCGGTGTCGGTGGTCCTGCGGTCGCCGGAACGATCGTGGCGTTCTTCAATCCGGGAGTCGCGCTCGCGGTCGACGCGGTGACCTTCGTCGTGAGCGCCATCTCGCTCGCGTTCCTGCGGGTTCAGCATGCTCCGGCCGTACGGGCGCGCGCGTCCGTCGCCGCCGAGTTCCGGGAGGGGCTCGCCGAGGTTCGTGCTCGCTCCTGGGTCTGGGTGATGTTCATCTACTACGGCCTCGTGCAGTTGACGGTCTGGCCCGCAATCTTCGTGCTCGGCCCGTACGTCGCGAAGGAGTCTCTCGGGGGCGCCGCCGCGTGGGCGACGATCCTCACCGCAAGCGCGATCGGCTCACTTGTCGGCTCCGCGATCGCGCTACGCCGCGGTGCCGCACGCCCGCTGTGGGTGAGCCGCCGACTCGTGGTACTCAACGCCGCACCGATCTTCCTGCTCGCGTTCCACGCCCCAACGGTGCTCATCGCCGGTGCAGCGCTCATCGCCTGGGGCTGTATCGCATGGGGGGAGACGCTCTGGTTGACGTTGCTTCAACATCACATACCGCCCGCGGCGCTCTCCCGTGTCAGTGCGCTCGACTGGACGAGCACACTCGTGCTCAACCCGATCGGCTTCGCGCTTATCGGCCCCGTCTCCACCAGCCTCGGCGTGCGCGGAACGCTGATCGGCATCGGCGTCCTCGCCGTCCTCCTCCCGCTCGCAACGCTGACGAGCCCTGGCGTCCGCGACGTTCGCCTCGACCAGCCGGCCATTACCGCTTCATCGGGCTGAACCTCGGCGACGCCAAGACCCGACGCACATCTGCCCTCATGCCAAGCGCGATGCCCCCGAAATCCGTCTCGGGAGCACCAGGCATGGCCCGCTAGCCCGTCGCCGTCCTGGATGAGCGCGCGAGCTTCGTCACCAGGGGTGACTGCGAGCCATCACCGCCAGCCGTGGTTACGCCGGGCTTGGCACGCGCCGTGCCCTCACTTGCGATCGTCTGTTCGAGTCTCGCGAGCTCGGCAGGGGGGTCGATGCCGAGTTGCGCAAGCGCCGAACGCGCGCGGTAGAGCACGCTGAGGGCGGCGCCCTTGCGCCCCTGCTCTCGGAGAATCAAGGCGACTCTCAGGTACCGGTCGTCGTCGTAAGGGGCAAGCTCGATCGTCCGCTCGATGATCCGGCGCGTCTCATCGAGGTCTCCTCGTTCGGCCGCAACGGCCGCGCAGAGGTCGAGGAGGCTGAGCATCGTCTGCTGCGCGAGTTCGCGTGGTTCGTCGGCCCAGGTCTCATAGGGATCATGAGGGAGAAGCGGGCCCCGGTAGCGGGCGATCGCGGAGCGGGCGACAGCTACAGCCGCGGTCGAGTCGCCTCGAGCGAGGGCCTGTGCCTCGCGCGCCTCGCGCTGGAACTGCGTGAGGTCGAGTCTCACCTCGGCGCCAAGCACCAGGTGGTCTCCTTCACGGGAAACAACATCCGGGACCGCCTCCCGGAGGCGGCCGAGCACCGTGCGCAGACGATTTCGTCCGGCCTCCGGGCGCACCTCAGGCCACAGCGCCTCGATCGCCTGCTCAACGTGCACCTTGCCGCCGCGCACCGCAACGAGCTTCAGCAGCTGCTGCCCCTGACCCGGCGAGAGCTGTACGCCCCTTCCGCCACGCGTGAGCTCGAAGCGACCAAGGACGCTCAGCGCTGTCGGCAGCGACGAGACCTCGAGGGTGAGGGCCGCGGGCAACCCCGTCTCTACCGCCAGGGCGAGTAGCGCCTCGGTCAGTTCACGCTCTCGGATCAGGGGCAGGTTGGGCTGACCCATCCGTGCAGCCTGCTCGAAGGCCCGTGCTGCCAGCCCTCCGGCGCTCGCATCGCCGCGCCGCATCGCGGCATACGCGCGCAGGAGCGTCACGCGCCAGTACTCGCGCGGCGGCAGCGGCGCCGCCGCGAGAAACTCCACGGAGGCGAGCTGTTGCTCGGCAAGCTCCGGGTCCCCGTGACGAGCAAGAAGCGCGCACTCGGCCATCGCAATCGCGGCGGCGGCGTTCTGGGGATCCCCTTGAGCGCGGGCGAGACAGTCCGCGGCCAGTGCCGTGAAGCCGACCCGATCGAGCGAATCGGCGGCATCGGCGAGAAACATGGCTCCCTCCCAGGCCCACCATTCGCCCGGTCTCGCCTCCATCTCGCGTGCGTATTGCAGCGTCGCGTCCGCGTCCCCGCGCAGTGAGGCGGCAATCATTCGCACCCAGTCGGCGTAAACGAGCATCCAGCCGTCGCCGAGCGCCGCAGCCATTCTGGTGAGCTCGTCGAGGTCGTCAGCGACACCGTCGTGGCGTCCCAGTTCGGCGAGGACGAGTGCCCGGACAGCAAGGAGTCGCATGAAGCGTCGCGGATGACCGGCGGCGAAAGCGAGCCCCCGGCCGAGAACCTCGAGCGCCTCAAGGGGCCGACCGAGCGCGAACTCGGCGAAGTGGGCCCAGAGCAGCGCCAGCGTGGCGGCTGCGGGCCGGTTCCCCAGTGAAAGCTGGATAGCCGTTGCCCGATCGAAGTGACGGGTTGCCTCGCGCACAGCGGTAACGTCGACGCGACCGTCGTTACCCCGGCGCCAGCAAAGAGTGAGCGCGTAAACGGCGTGCGCACGGGCGAGCGTCAACTGCTCCCCGGGACCGACCGCCTCCAGAAGGCGATGCGACTCGGCCTCGGCGCGCGCCGTCTCCCCGCGGTCGACCATGAGCCCGATCAACTCCACGTCGACAGCACGGCGCAGCTCGGGATCGTGCTCGGGATCGACGATCGCGTCGAGACGGTCGAGGAGGCGGCTCTGATGCTCCATCATCCAGGCCGCCCCGCAGCAGCGGGCGACCGTCAGCATGCCGCGCGGGAAGCGCTCCAGCATCGCTCGAGGAATCCGGTCGAGCACCGCGAGGAGCTCGAGCCCGTCGACCTGGTCGACGGTCCAGGGATCACTGCCGGAAAGCAGCTGCGCGGCCGCCTCCGCTTCGCCGTGGGCGAGCAGCATCTGCAGCGCAGCCCCGAGCTGGCCGTGCTCTGCGTAGTAGCTCGCCGCGCC
Source organism: uncultured Actinomycetota bacterium (assembly GCA_963828105.1). Taxonomy (GTDB): domain Bacteria; phylum Actinomycetota; class Thermoleophilia; order Gaiellales; family Gaiellaceae; genus PALSA-600. The sequence goes on from CAWHDF010000030.1 coordinate 132,366, forward strand.
GCGAAGCGCCGCCGCGTCGGGAGCGCCGAGCCCCGTGAGTCGCTCGCGCACGGGCCCCGGAAGTTCCCACCAGCTGCCGTCCGCCGCGCTCAGCGGCAGGCCCCAGCGGAGCGCACGGTCGAAGAATCCCCTTTCACCGGTGATCAGTTCGAGCAGGCCACGGTCGAGCAGCGGCAGCGCGCCGATCTGCGCGAGCAACGCCGCGTCGACACCCGACGTGGAGAGGGCGTCCTCGAGTATCGATTCGACGGCGTCGGCTTGCGAGCTGCCAATGCGGAGCACCGCCCCGATTGGTTGGGCTGTTTGCTTTGCGCGCGAGGCGGCGAGCACGGCAGCCGCCGTCCAACCGCTGGTGGCAGTATCGAGATCGCGCCCCTCGTCGGCGGAGACGGCAAGACCGAACCCGTCGCGGCAGAGCGCGAGCGTCTCCTCCGGACGGAGGGCGAGATCCTCGGCCCCGAGCTGGACGCCTCCCGCGCGGCGTACCCGGGCGAGCCCGTTCGGGAGATGCCGAGCGAGGAGGAGGAGCCGCTGCGGCTCGAGCAGTTGGGCGGCGATACGAGCGATCAGCTTGGCGGCGTCGCGGTCGGCGTGGTGAACGTCGTCGATCACGATCGCGCATGACTCTCCCGCCAGGGCGGCGAGCATCGCATCGATCGCCCCGGGGAGATCGTCCCCCATTGCGGCCATCACCCCGGCGGCGTCATGCAGTCCCGCGTGGCCGACCGCAGCGCGAAGACGAGCGACAAGAAGCCTGGCAGAGACGCCGCCTTCGTCGAGGAGCACCCAGATCGGGAGTGCACCCCAAACCCCGACGAGCTCTGCGCCGAGCACCGACTTTCCGTAGCCACCTGCGGCCTCGACGATCACGATCTGCTCCGCGGCGCACCGTGAGGTGATCCGCTCGCGACGGACATGGTGGGACGGGAGGCGACTACGGGCAACGGTCGACATTGGCTTAGGCGGCCACGTCAGCCCGCGACGCTCGTGGCGAATCGTTGTATCGGCCGGGCTCGCTCCTCGAGCCGATAGCCGTAACCGGCGGCTGGCGGAACACGCGCTCCCGGCCGCGATTTCCACAACAAACGGGGCGCGCTCGCTCCACGAGGCAGACGGGCAGGCGTGTGACGCTCGTGTGACGACCGACCGCGAACATCCCGTTCAGACGGCCCCCGGTGGCCGCTCGAGCGGCAGCGCGGACCCGAGCGACGACCCGCGCGTACACAAACCCTCGCGCGACGCGCGGGCAGATCTCCGCTTCCGACCGTCAAGCTCACGCCACAGAACCGGGAGGATATGCCATCCGGCTCGAAATCGCGATCGAGTTCGTGACGTCCTTCGCAGCCGCAGCGCGGCAGCGGGTGAAGCCGGGCCGCGAAGGCGTGATCGGATCTCAGCTCCGTGACCCCTAGCGCAAGGCAGTCGCGGCGAAACCATGATCGTGGCCGGGGGCGCGGCCACTGCCGATCGCTCGCCTGAAACGCCGCGAGCGCGGATCACGCTCGCTAACGTGCAGGCGTGGTCTTGTTTCCGATCGCCTTCCTGTGGATAGCCGGTGTGCTGGGCTGGGTGATCTGGAAATACGAGGTGAAGCCGGGTCGGGCTGAGGATGAACCCCACCGCTGGCGACGGCCCCCGGGTGCGCCGAACGCGGGTCCACAGGCGCGCCCACCCGAGCGACGCCGGGCGCGCGAACCCGACCGGCCGAAGTCCGGGCAGGGGTCGGTGGGGCGAGCGAGCCGCCCCGGTCTCTGAGCTCTGCGTGCCTTGAGCGCACCCGGTCGCGCCGGGAGTCTTAACGACGGCGCTCGAAAACCTCGCGTTCGCGCGGGTACGCTCCTTCAGTGGTGGCTCCTCCCAGCCCGATGCTTTCCGGTTCGCAGCTCGCGACGCTCGCCCAACTCGGTCAGGAACGTGTCGCTGAGGTCGGCGATGTTCTCTTCCGGGTAGGCGACCGCCGCTACCCGTTTATCGCGATCATCGAGGGCGAGGTGGCCGTGCTCGATGCGGCCGGGGTTGAGATCGTGCGGCACGGGGCCTCGGGATTCGTGGGAGAGATGAACCTTCTCTCGGGGCAAACCGTCTTCCTCACAGCCGTCGTGACGCAAGCGTTGCGTTACATCGCCGTCGACCGCGACGCACTGCGGCCGCTTCTCTTCGAGGACGGGCCGTTGAGCGATCTCCTCCTGGCGACCTTCATCGCGCGCCGCGAGGCGCTGCAGCGCGTACCGGGTATCGGGCTCGAGGTGATCGGCCCACGCTCCTCCGCGCCGACGATGAGGATGATCGAGTTCGCTCGAAGCAACCGGCTCCCCTACACCTGGCGCGATCCCGAACGAGAAGACGACCCGGCGGCAGCCGTGCTCGTCGCCGGGCTCGATGCGGGGAGCCTTCCGCTCGTCCGGCTGCCCGGCGACCTCGAGTTGCGCGGCCCCTCGACCGGCCAGGTCTCGCGCGCGCTCGGGATCGGACGAGAACTCGCGCCTCGGGAGGAGGTCGACCTGGTCGTCGTCGGAGGTGGACCAGCGGGCCTCGCGGCCGCGGTCTACGGCGCGTCGGAGGGACTCGAGACGCTCGTCGTCGAGGGCACCGCGTTGGGAGGCCAAGCGGGGGCTTCGCGACGCATCGAGAACTACCTCGGCTTCCCGGCCGGTATCACGGGCTCCGAGCTGACCAGCCGCGCAGTCACGCAGGTGCGCAAGTTTCAGGCACGTACGGCAACTCCCTATCGAGCTCTCTCCCTTGCACCCGGAGAGGACCGTCACCTCGTGCGCCTGGAGGAGGGCCATGAGATAGCCGCGCACACGGTGCTGCTCGCAACGGGCGCGCAGTACCGGCGGCTCACTGTTGACGGCCTCTCGGACTACGAAGGGGTGAGCGTGTTCTATGCCGCGGGGCCGCCAGAGGCACAGCTCTGCGGCGCGTCACGCGTCGGCGTCGTCGGCGGAGGAAACTCAGCCGGGCAGGCCGCCGTCTGGCTCGCTCGGGGTGGCGCACTCGTGACGTTACTTCATCGCCGGGCCAACCTGCGCGAGACAATGTCGGCGTATCTGATCCACGAGCTCGAGCAGTACGGCGTGGCTGTTCGCGACCAGAGCGAGGTCGCGGATCTGCACGGAGACAACGGCCAGCTCGAGTCGATCACGCTCCGCAGCGGCGGACGATTGCCGCTCTCGTTCCTTTTCTTGTTCCTCGGCGCGCTGCCTTGCACGGAGTGGCTCGGCGACGTCGTGGCACGCGACGAGAAAGGTTTCATCCGCACGGGAGCGTCCGCGGGCTCCGTGAGTCTGCTCGAAACCAGCCTGCCGGGTGTCTTTGCTGCCGGCGACGTGCGCGCCGGGTCGACCAAACGCTGCGCCACGGCCGTGGGCGAAGGTGCGATGGCGGTGCAGTTCATGCACGCACGCATCGCGGGGCACAGCACCAGGCCCGGGCTACCGACCGCCTAGACGGCCAGCGGGCGCTGTTGGTCCGCACGGGTGCGACCATCGGCCAGACCGATGCCGGGAGACGTCGCGAACAGCGCCCCTCCCGCTTGGCCGTGGCCCCCGGGGTGTGCCGCTGCGATCTGGCGCCGCCGATCGCAGTCCGTGACTGCGCGCCTCACGTCGGAAGCGACACCGCAGCGTTCGTAGCCTGCGAGTCGAAGAGCCCCTCGATCGCCCTCGCCTGGCCGATTGCGTCGCGCCGTCCGAGGAGTGGCTCGGCGACACCACGGATCGCGTCGCTGAGATTCTCGAGCTCGAGCCGGTAGGAATCAACCGGAACGAGCTCGATCCGCTCGACACCGGAGCTGTTGCGCAGCTCGATCACGGGACGTCGACAGTGCCACGGGTCGTCGAGGAAGAGCGAGCCCTCGCTTCCGACCACCTCGAGCTCGTCACGATCGACGAGCGCGGTTCCCGCGTCGAACAGCGCCAGAACGTTGCCGGGAAAGGCAAGCGAACCGGTGAACACCCAGTCCGTCCCGCTCGGGCCAACCCAGGCGCGCCCAAACACCGACTCCGGCTCTCCTGCGACCAGTCGACAGCCACTTATGCAGTAGCAACCGACGTCCATGAGGGAACCCCCGTCGAGCTCCGTTTTGAGACGAATGTTCTCGGCGTCGTAGAGCGCGTAGCTGAAGGTCGTGCGGACGAACCGTGGCTCACCGATCGCACCTTTTGCGATGAGCTCGCTGAGCCGCGCGGTCTGAGGGTTGTGCCGGTACATGAACGCCTCCGAGAGGAGCCTCTCGGTGCGCTCCGCCGCATCGAAGGCCGCCTCGACGTCAGCAACCCGGCGTGACAGCGGCTTCTCACACAACACGTGTTTGCCGGCCTCGAGGGCGCGAATCGACCATTCGCAATGCAACGTATTCGGCAGCGAGATGTAGACCGCCTCGATCTCGGAGTCCGCGAGGAGCTCCTCGTACGAGCCGTAGGCGCGGGGGATCTCCCAGCGGTGCGCGTACTCCTCGGCGCGCGACTGCTCGCGGCTCGCGACACCGAGCAGCTCGACCTTGTCCGACGCGTGTGCCCCCGGAATCACGAGACGGTTGATCTCCGCAGTCGAAATGATGCCCCAGCGGACAGGCGCGTCTACCCCCATGATCCCTCGCTCACAGGGCGTAGCGCGGTCTCCAGGATCCTCAGGTGTCGCGGCCGCTCGAGCACGAACAAGACGACCGCCGCGACATCTTCGGCAGACATCATTCCCGGGAGCGCGTCGGGAGTGCGGCCGCGCCCCTCCTCAAGCGCGAAATCCGTCGCGACGCCTCCAGGGCACACGTTGCTGCACCTGATTCCCTGCTCTCGAAGCTCATGGTCGAGAGCGCGCGTGAAACCGACTTGACCGAACTTGGACGCGCAGTAGACCGCCTCGTAGGGAAGCCCGCGCCGTCCAGCCTCGGAGGCGAGCGTGACGATGTCGCCGGCACGCCCGCGCATGTGGGGCAGCGCCGCCCGCACCGCATACAGCGTTCCTTTCAGGTTCACGTCGATCATCTCATCGAGGTGCTCGAGCGAGAGTTCCAGAAACGGCCCGTACGCACCGACCCCCGCGTTCGCCACGAGGATGTCGATCCCGCCGAAGCGCTCCGCGGTCGAGTCGCAGAGCGCGGCAAGGGCTGCCGCGTCGCGAACGTCGCACGCCTGCGCGACGATGCGGTCGAGCCCGAGGTCGTCACCGCTCCGCGAACCGAGGCCCAGGTTGACGCCCCTGGCATGAAGACCGCGCGCGACGGCGGCGCCGATACCGCGGCTCGCCCCTGTGATCACGGCTGTCTTACCTTCGAGACTCATGCGCTCTCCCTCCAGATTCGGCCGTTGTGCCAATCGCCTCCGGCCGAGGATACGCAACCTGAGGCGCCCGGGCGACTGGAGCGCAACTGGAGCAATGCACTAGGATCTTCGCGTGCCCATCATCCTCCCGCTTCCACACCGGCGGGGTCGGCATTGACGCGCGCCGGGCTACGTCGAACGGGGCGTCGGGGCGCAACGCCTCCACACGCACCCTCGTTGGCACATTCGACGGTGCCTCGGGGCCCTTCGCGCGCCTTCGGCTGCGCGTGAGCTCACCTCCGACAGGTCGCGTCGTCTGCATCGGCATTCTGGTCGCTGACATCTTCGTCCCTCCGTTGGTTCACCTGCCGAGCGCGGGCGAGCTTGTGACCACGGCTGACTTTCTCGTCGCGCCCGGCGGCTGCGCGGCCAACAGCGCAATCGCGCTCGGCCGACTCGGGGTGCCTGCCGCCGTCTGCGGACGGGTCGGCGACGACATCTTCGGCGAGCTGGTCGTGCGCGAGCTGGGCGGGCGGGGCGTAGACACACGTGCGGTCGCCGTCAGCGCTGCGACGGGGACATCGAAGACGGTGATCGTGCCCGTGAAGGGCGAGGACAGACGCTTCATCCACACCTTTGGCGCAAACGCGGCCTTTACCGCCGCCGACATTCCACCTGGTCTGCTCGAGGCTGCCGAGGTGATCTACGTCGGGGGCTACCTCGTGTTGCCCCGTCTCCGAGAGGACGAGCTCGTGCCACGTCTTCGCGCGGCGAGGGCGAGGGGTGCGCGGGTCGTGCTCGACGTCGCGGTGCCCTCTGACCATCCGGCACCATTCGACGCGATGCGCACGCTCCTCCCGCTGGCCGACTACTTCGTCCCCAACGAGGACGAGGCGTTCGCCCTGACGGGCGAGCGCCGTGCAGAGGCCCAGGCGGACGCGTTCCGCGCGCACGGCGCGCGTACGGTCGTGATCAAGCGCGGCGAGCTCGGCGTGCATGTCCAGACAGATGACGACGCATTCGACGTACCGGCGCCACCGGTCGACGTCGTCGAGCCGTCGGGCGCGGGTGACGCGTTCGCCGCCGGGCTGATCGTTGGCATTACGGAGGGCTGGGCGCTCGACCATGCGATCGGCTTCGCCTGCGTTATCGGCGGCTCTGCCTGCACCGCTCTCGGTTGCTGGACTGGTGTTTTCTCCCGGTCAGAAGCCGACGAGTACTTCGGAGCCCACGACCTGCCGGCTGTCAGAACGCGGCTGTAAGCCGCTGGCGGCCCGGCCGGCGCGGGCGCCTGGGGCGGCAAATCGGGGCTCGCGCGTGCACCCGACGCGACGCGCGGCACCTGCTGTCGTATTCTTGAGCGTCGAGGAAAGGTGGCGCGCTTGATGAACGATGATCGGCCAGGCTCCTCCGCCGGCCACGCGATTCCCCGCTTGAACCGACTCTTCGCCCCCGACGGGAAGTGCGTCAACGTGGCGGTCGACCATGGGTTCTTCGGTGAGCTCGCGTTCCTGACCGGCATCGAGAGCATGGAGCGCTGCATTGCGACCCTGGTCGCGGCCGGCCCGGACGCGATTCAGCTCTCGCCCGGCCAAGCGCCGCTGTTGCAGCAGCTCCGCCGGCCAAAGCCGTCGCTCGTTCTTCGCGTCGACGTCGGGAACATCTACGGGCCCGAGCCGTCCCGCCATTTCTTCAACCAGCTCATCGGCGACGCGATCGAGAAGGCCGTACGTCTCGACGCCGCCTGCGTCTGCACGAACCTCCTCGAGATCCCAGGCGAACCCGAGGTTCATCACCAGTGTCTCCAGAACGTCACCGGGCTCCGCTCGGCATGCGACCGCTACGGCATGCCGCTGATGGTCGAGCCGCTCGTGTTCAAGCCCGGGGAGCGCGGCTACGGCGCCGATGGCGACCCGGACAAGATCCTGCCGCTCGTCCGCCAGGCAGTCGAACTGGGCGCCGACGTGATCAAGTGCGACCCGACCGACGAGACGGACGACTGGCCGCGCGTCATCGAGATTGCCGGCCGGGTACCCGTCCTCGCCCGGGGCGGAGGGCGCGTCAGCGACGAGGAGCTCTTCCGCCGAACCGCCGGACTGATGGCGGGCGGCGCGGCCGGAGTCGTTTACGGCCGCAACGTCATCCAGGTCGCCGACCCGGCGGCAATGACGCAGCGGCTGATGCAGATCGTCCATGGCTGAGCGCGTCCTGCGCTTCGGTGTGATCGGGGGCGGGTTGATGGGCCGGGAGTTCGCCAGCAGCGCGGCACGCTGGCTGCACCTCGCCGATCTCGGCGTGCGGCCGGAGCTGACCGCGGTCTGCGATACGAACACCGAGATGCTCGCCTGGTACGAGCGGCTCACGCCTACGCCGCGTCTCCACAACGACTACCGGGAGCTGCTCGCAGACGAGAGCATCGAAGCGGTCTACTGCGCGGTGCCGCACCACCTTCACGAGGAGATTTACGTCGCCTGCCTCGAGGCGGGCAAGCATCTGCTCGGCGAGAAGCCGTTCGGCATCGACCTGGAGGCAAACGAGGCGATCAGCCGACGCGTCTCGGCTCGCCCGGAGCTGCTTGTCCGCTGCTCATCCGAGATGCCCTTCTACCCCGGGGGGCAGGAGGCCTGGCGGTTCATCTCCGACCGCCGCTACGGCCGCCTGATCGAGGCGCGCGCCCAGTTTCTGCACTCGAGCGACCTGGATCCTGGTAAGGCGATCAACTGGAAGCGCAGGGCCTCCTTCAACGGCGAGTACGGCTGCATGGGTGACCTCGGCATGCACGTGCTGCACCTTCCGCTCCGTGCCGGCTGGCGGGTGCGGAACGTGCGTGCCGTGCTCTCGAACGTAATGCGCGAGCGGCCGGGCGCCGACGGCGCTTCCGTGCCCTGCGACACCTGGGACAACGCGGTGCTCCTCTGCGAAGCAGACGACCAAACGGGCGCGACCTTTCCGTTGCGGATCGAGACCAAACGCATCTCGCCCGGCGACACGAACACCTGGACGATCGAGGTCGACGGCACCGAGGCCTCGCTGCGCTTCAGCACCAAGCAACCGAAGACGCTGAGCACGATGCACTACGAGCCCGGCGGACCCCAGGAGTGGCGCGTGAAAGACCTGGGCTCACAGTCGGCGTACGCGACGATCACAGGCGCCATCTTCGAGACCGGCTTCTCCGATGCGGTGCAGCAGATGTGGGCTGCGTTCTGTGACGAGCTCGCGCACGGGCGCTCCGGAATGCGCCAACCGTTCTACTGCGCGACACCGGCGGAAGCCACGGCGGCACACGTGCTCTTCACTGCAGCCCTCCGCTCGCACGCCGAACGAGTCACGGTCGCGCTGCCCTAGCAAAGGCAAATCCGAGCGCGTGGAGCGGGCGGGCGGGCCGGGCCGACCGCCTCCGCTCGCCGGCCGCGACGCGCAACGGAAGTGGTAGGCTCGCGACCCCGTGAGCGAACCTCTGCAAACCGGTATCGGCGCGCCGCCACAGGCCGTCGGAGGTACCGAACCCGAGGCAATCGGGGTCGGGATGCTCGGCTACGCCTTCATGGGCAAGGCCCACTCGAGCGCGTTCCTCGGGCTGCGACACGTCGCCTGGCCGCCGCCGCTCATGCCGCGACTCGTCGCGATCGCGGGGCGTGACGCCACCCTCGTCGCCGAAGCAGCACGTCGCTATGGCTACGAACGCTCGACGACCGACTGGCACGAACTCGTCAGCGATCCAACGATCGGTCTCTTCGATAACGGCGGCCCCAACAGCGCCCACGCGGAGCCCACGATCGCCGCGGCGCGCGCCGGCAAGCACGTCGTCTGCGAGAAACCTCTCGGACGTGACGCCGATGAGGCCTACGAGATCTGGCGCGCTGTCGCCGCGACCGGGGTCAAGCACCTCTGCGGCTTCAACTTTCGCTTCGTTCCGGCCATCCGACTCGCTCGCGAGCTGATCGAAGCCGGAGAGCTCGGCGAGATCCGCCACTTCCGCGCACGCTACCTCCAGGACTGGGGCGACAATCCTTCGCTCGACACCTGGCGCTTTCGACCGGCCGAGGCAGGCTCAGGTGCAATCGGTGACCTTGCCAGCCACGTAATCGATCTCGGCCACTTCCTCGTTGGCGAGATCGCCTCGGTTTCGGCGGTCGTCAAGACGTTCATCGAGAATCGTGAGGTCGACGACGCCGTCGAGGCCGTCGTCGAGTTCTCCTCCGGGCCGGTCGGCACGATCGAGGCCACACGGCTTGCGCTCGGCCGACGGAATGCAATGCAGTGGGAGATCAACGGTTCCAAGGGATCCCTGTGGTTCGACATGGAGCGACTCAACGAGCTACAGGTGTTTCGTGCCGACGGCGACCGTGCGCGTGGGGCAAAAACCGTGCTCGTCTCTGAGGTCGACCATCCCTTCATCGGCTACTGGTGGCCACCCGGGCACATCATTGGCTGGGGTGACACGTTCCTGCACGAGCTCGCGTACTTCCTCGGCGCAATCGCGGGGCAGCACGAGGTGGCCCCGTATGGCGCCACGTTCGAGGACGGCTATCGCGTCGCAGAGGTCTGCGACGCGCTCGTGCGCTCGAGCGATGCCCAGAGGCGCGAGGCGGTCTCCTACCGCACTCTCGCCGGCTAAGCGACCTCGTTCCACGCGACCACAGAGGACAGCATGCCCACCGGGGTTTGCAGGCCTTCGGCTGCCGATCGCTCGCACGCCCGGTCGGCGCGCCCCGGCGCGACCGTGGCAGTGACACACATCCCAACTGCTTTCTGGAGACCCACATTCTGGTGCCCCGGTTGCGGGAGCTTTCTGTGGCAATGGCAGCCGGAGGCCTCCGACAATTGGCTCTATTTCGATCGCCGGCGAATCCATCGCGCATTTCAGTGACAAACCGCATACGGCGCCCCGAAAAATCGTGTTGCAGCGCGATGAACTGGGCGTGCCCTCAGTTGCGCTGAGCGCGCCCCGAGGTTAGCCTCTTCACTCGTGCCCCTCGGACACGAGCCCGATCTTGACGGAGGCGCCGCCGTGTCGACCCAACCGTCGGCCACGCCCCCCGAAACACGCGCGCCCAGGCCGTCCGGCCACGCGCTGCGGATAGCCGGACGCTCCTATCCAGTGGTGCTGCCTTCGTGGCGAGACCCTCGCCTCCACGTCTCGGCAACCTTCCTCGTCCTCCACACCCTCGGGCAGACGGAGTTTCATTTCGCGCTCTCGTTTCCGCAGATCGCGACCTCGATCCTCACCTGCGCGCTAATCGAGGTCGTAGTCACATTCTGGCGGCAGCGCATGATCATCTGGCCGGCGAGCGCCATGCTCACGGGTAACGGCATCGCGTTCATCATGCGGGTGCAGGGGACACGGCACGGCGACTGGTGGACGTTTCGCGGCGCCTGGATGTACGCGGCTGTCGGTGCCGTCGCAATGGCCTCCAAGTACCTCATCCACTTTCGCGGCCGGCACGTCTTCAACCCCGCAAACTTCGCGCTCGTACTCGGCTTTTTGATCCTCGGGAGCGGCCGCGCCGATCCGCTCCAGTTCTGGTGGGGACCGCTCTCTCCGGCGCTCGTGGCCGCGCTGCTCGTGATCGTCGCGGGCGCATTCGTCGTCCTCTCACGCGTCGGCCTGCTCACGGTCGCACTGCTGTTCCTGGTCACCTTCTCGGGGGCCATCGGCGTCCTTGCCCTCAGCGGTCACGGCTTCTCGGCCAACTGGCATCTCGGTCCGGTCTCTAACGGGTACTTCTGGGAGGTTCTGGTCACCTCGCCCGAGGTTTTCATCTTCCTCGCGTTCATGATCACCGATCCGCGCACGGCACCAGAGACGACACGCGGCCGCCAGGTCTACGCGATCTCGATCGGCCTCCTGAGCGCGCTGATGATCGCCCCGATGCGAACCGAGTTCTGGGCCAAGGTGGCGCTGATCGGAGCGCTGACCATCGTCTGCGCCGCACGGCCGCTGCTGATCCTCGGACGCGAGGCGATCGGTCGACGCCACCCCGGGCCGTGGTTCGAGCTGCACCTTCGGCGCCGCCGGCCGCTGCTCGGCAGCCTCGCCGTGTTTGGCGCCGCCGGGTTCGCAGCGCTGATCGTCGTCGCGGGGATTCCAGCGCGTTCGGCGGCGACCCTGTCGGCGCCCACGCTCGGTGGTGCCGTTCGTGTACAGGTCATCCACACGACCGGGGTGGTCGCGATCACACCGCAGCTGGGGCGGCAGCTTGCGGCCGGCGCCATCGCCGATCTCCACGAGATCACGATCGCGCTTGCTCGGCGGAACGCGGCTACGGCAGCCGAGGCCGCTTCCGGCCCCTACCTGGATACCCTCCGCTCACAGATCACCAAGGCCGCAGGGCGTCCGATCGTCGTCCCGAGCTACCGTGTCTCGTCAGTCGACATCCACCTGCAGCTGGCGGTCGGGCAGGCCCCGCCGACTGTGGTCGCGACCCTCACCGGCGAGCTGACGCCGCTTACCTATCAGCAGGCCTCAACCACGCCGCAGACCGGGAGTGAGGCCGCGTTTAGCCACACCTTCGACCTGGCGGAGTCCGGGAGCCGGCTGCTGATCGTCGGGGAGGGGACGGAGGCAACCGCGCCTCTTCCGTTGGCGAGCGAGGTCAGCGCGAATCTGCCGAAGGGTGTGGGAGCGTTTCGAAGGTTGCGGTTGGTTGATGTGGCGCCGAAGGTGGGGCTTGATTTTCGGCAGGGGGCGTTTCGATATTCGTTGACCGATGATCCACAGGCAATGATGGGCGGGGGTGTTTGTTGGCTTGATTACAACAACAGTGGCTGGTTGAGCTTGTTCGCAGTGAACTCGTATTCGGACGCGGACATGCCGGTTTGGGAGAGTCATGGCGGGTTGCCGCAGAGCGAGTTGTTTGAGAATGTCCACGGCCGGTTTGTGAATGTGACGCGTGCGTCACATGCCGGGATCCGGGTTAAGGGCACGGGGTGTGTCGCGGCGGATTTGAACGGTGATGGCTACACGGATCTCGTGGTCACAACGGCGACCGGGGTCGACATTCTCTGGAATAACGGCAACGGTACGTTCAGGACGGAGACGCTTGATGCGCCGTATGGCTGGTATGCGGGGGCGGCGGTCGCGGATGTCAACGGGGACGGTCGCCCGGACATTTTTGTGGCGGGGTACACGCGGATGTGGGCGCCGCTGACGAACTCGATCGCCGGCTTCCCGACCGACTATGAGGGCGTGCGCGACTTGTTGTTCTTGAACGAGGGGAACGGGCCGAACGGGCATGCGCGTTTCAAGGAGGTCGGGGTCGAGGCCGGACTCGAGTCGACGAACTTCCGGCACGGGCTGGGCGCGATGTTCACCGACCTCAACGGGGACGGGCGACCCGACTTGTATGTCGCCAACGACTCTGACCCCAACGACGTGTACATCAACGAGCCGGGCGGGCCGCTCGGCTTCCACTTCGTCGAGGAATCGAAGGCCTACGGGATCAACAACAAGAACGCCGGCATGGGCGTCGCCGAGACCGACTGGAACGGCGACGGGCTTCCTGACCTCTTCATCACCAACTCGCGCG
>CAWHDF010000031.1:0-7770 GCA_963828105.1 uncultured Actinomycetota bacterium
GACAGCCGCACGCAGCCTTCGCGAGCGAACGCGAGACAAACGGCGAGATCGCCTACAAGTCGGAATCAGCGATGTTCGCCAAGGCGCTCGACCGCAGCTGGACAGCCGGCTGGGGCGACTCGTTCGTCGACTTCGCCAACAGCGGCAACCCCGACCTGATCCTCGCAAACGGTCAGATTCCGATCACGAATTTGAAGGCCGATACCGGACCGATCCAGGTGCTCGAAAACACGGGCGACGGCAAGTTCGTCGACGCGGGTGGGATCATCGCCCGGAAAGGGCTCCCCAAGATCATCGGCCGCGGACTCGCTGCCGCCGACTTCGACAACAACGGCCGCATGGGAGTCGCCATCAACACCATCGGCGGCCCCCTCGTCCTGCTCGAAGACACCGGCCCCGTCGGCCACTGGCTCGAAGTCTCACTCAAAGGCTTCCAAGCCGGAGCGGTCCTCACCGCCACACTCCCCGACGGCCACTCCGAAGTCGAAGAACTCCACGACGGCAGCAGCTACCTCTCCTCCGAAGACCCCCGCGCCCACTTCGGCCTCGGCACCCAAACCACCGTCAGCAAACTCACCATCCACTGGCCCAACGGCGCCACCACACACCTCAGCGACATCCCCGCCAACCAGATCATCACCGTCACCCCACCCGCACACTGAGCCCGGCGCCGGTGGCCCTGTGCCGGATTCGAAGTCGGGGCGTGTCGCGTCGCTCTCTTCCCGCCGGCACCTGGGTCTCGCCGGAGCCCATTCGCACCACCGCTATGCATGCCCCCTTGTCGGGCAGAGGCGGGCTGTAGCGCACATCGCGCGGCGGTAGGGCATCGTTCGTGCCGACAACACCGTCGCACACCGCCGACCATGAGACGCCGCCCGCAACCGGAAGCACCTCACGCCGGAGCGGTTCAGTGTCCGGGAGTCGTGTGCGACCGAGAGACAGGCGAGTGCCTGACGCTCAGGCGGGCTCCAAGCCTCAACGCCCGGAGCGGACTTGCAGGCGGCGCGCGATCGTGTCGAGCGTCACGGCGAAGAGAAGGATGAGCCCCGTGACGATGTAGATCGTGCCGTCGGAGTAACCGGCAGTGTCGAGGCCGTTCGCAACCGTCGAGATCACGAGTGCACCGAGGAGTGCGCCACGGACCTCACCGCGTCCGCCGAACAGGCTGACGCCGCCGATAACCGCCGCGGCGATCGAGTTCAGGAGCAGTGTCCCGGGGGGAAACGTGAGGGCGACGGAGTTCACGAACGCGGCCAAGATGATCCCGCCGAACGCAGCCGTCGCTCCCGAGATCATGAAGACGAGCACACGGATGCGCGGCACGTTGATGCCGGCACGACGGGCAGCTTCCGCGTTACCGCCGACCGCGTACACGTGGCGTCCGAAGGTTGTCCGCTTGGCCAGGAAGGTCAGGACGACCAGGACGAGCACCATCAGGACACCCGCCAGCGGCAAGCCGAGCCGCCGCGTCTCGACGACGCCGTGATTGCAGATTGCGACGGTGCCGAAACAAGCGATCGCGACACCCGCGCCCTTCGTGCCCGCCAGGAGCCACACCCTGGAGGTGATCGCAGCGCGCCTTGCGCTTCGGAGGAGCGGCACGAGCGCGCTCACCAGGTAGAGACTGGTGAGGCAAGCCGCGATCAGCCATCCGGCGAGCGGTGAGAAATAGTAGTTCGCGGTGTAGTTGATCCAGCGGTCCTGGATGATGATCGAACCGGGCACCTCGAGTCTGCCCAGGATCACACCTTCCCAGACCAGGTAGCCGGCAAGGGTGACGACAAACGACGGCACTCCGACAAAGGCGACGATCGACCCTTGCAGCGCACCGATCAGCGCGCAGACGGCAATGGCGATCGGGATTGCCAGCAGGCCACTGATCTCGTGTCCGCTTCCAGGAAGCTGGAGCTCCGCCACGGTCAGGGCGCCGATCCCCGCGACGTACCCGATCGAAAGGTCGATCTCACCGAGCAGCAGCACGAAGACGACGCCGAAAGCAAGCATCGTCGTTCCGGCCATCTGGATGATGATGTTCCCGAAGTTGACCGCGGTGAAGAAGTTCGTTGCGGTCAGCCCGAAGAAGACGACGATGAACAGCTGTCCGACGACGATCGGGAAGATCCCGAGGTTCCCCGTCCGGATATTGGCCAGCATACGGGCGCCGAGGCCCGCAGGCGGCTCACCGTCGCCGGCGGCCTCCGGCACGGGCTTGATGACCTCGGCTGCGCTCACGGCGCGGTTCCCGCGGTCGAGGGAATACCGGCGACTTTGGTCGGAGTGCCGGCTGTGATCGCCGCGACGATCTCCTGCTGGGAGGTCGTCGCCCGCTCGAAAACGCCGACGTTGCGCCCGAGCCGCAAGACGGTGATCCTGTCCGCGGTCTCGAAAATGTCGTGAAGGTTGTGCGAGATGATGACGACGGCGAGCCCCTGCTCTCCGAGCCGGCGCACCAGCGCGAGCACCTGCTCGGTCTGGGCGACCCCGAGCGCGGCCGTCGGCTCGTCGAGGATCACGAGCTTGGAGTTCCACTGGACCGCCTTCGCAACCGCGACTGACTGACGCTGGCCGCCCGAGAGCGTTGCGACGGGGCGGCGGATCGACGGGATCGTCGTCACGGCCAGCGACTTGAGAGTCTGCGCCGTACGCTCGACCATCTCTGGCTCGTTGAGAATCTGAGCATGGTGCAGCTCACGACCGAGATACATGTTCTGGACGACATCGAGGTTGTCGCAGAGCGCGAGATCCTGATAGACGACCTCGATCCCCAGCCGTCCCGCGTCCTTCGGCCCGTGGATGTGGACCTCGTCGCCCTCGAAGAGAATCGTGCCGCTGTCAGCGGCATGCGTGCCAGCGACACATTTGACGAGCGTCGACTTGCCCGCGCCGTTGTCGCCGACAAGCGCCATCACCTCACCACGCCGTACCTCGAAGTCGACGTCGGTGAGCGCCTGCACCGAGCCAAACGACTTGGTGACGGATCGGAGCTCGAGAATCGGTGCGTTGGTGTCGGTCATCAGCTGGAAGCCATCGTGCAGAGAAACTCGGACTCACCGGTGGAGGTGTCTGGCGTGCGCACCTTCCACCGGTGAGCCCTTGTCACGTCTAGGAGTTGGCTAATCCCCCTCTAGCAGTATTCGCGATTTCTAGCAGTACTTCGCGTACGCGCCAACACAGATCTCACTCTTCTTCAGCCAACCAATCGTGAAGAGCTTGGTGTAGTTCGCCTTCGTGATCCACTCCACGGGGAGCGTCAGCGTCGGCTCGGCCTTACTGCCGTTCGGGCGGGTGCCGTTCGTCATCGGCTTCTTGCCGTGCAACAGCGCGACCGCGGCCGCAACGGCGGCCTGCGTCTCGAGGGGCACGTACTTGAAGACGGTGCCCGTCTGCCAGCCCGAGATGATGTACTGGACGCCCTGAGCGGTCGTGTCCTGACCGGTGATCGGCACCGGCTTCAGACCCTTGGCCTTTTCGTCCGCGATGACCGCGCCGGCGATGTTGTCATTCGCTGCCAGCACGCCCTGGATGTTGTTGTTGGTCTTGACGAGCATCTGCTCATAGATCGTCGCCGCGTTGGTCGCGTCCCAGTCGGGCACGAACTGCTGCGGACCCTTCTTGAGCTTGCCGCTCGCGAAGAGCGGGTTCAGGATGGCGTCGTTGCCGCTCTTGAACCAGAAGGCATTCTGGTCGGTCTGGCTGCCCCAGAGTTCCGCGACGGTACCGCCGGGATAGGTGCCGTCCGCCTTCATGCCTGCAACGAGGCCGTTCGCCTGCGTCTCACCGACGAGCTTGCCGTCGAACGTGACGTAGTCGGACGCGCTGCCGCCGAGCACCTCGCGGTCGTAGTCGATCGCGTAGCCGCCGCTGCTGGTGAACAGCTTCTCGATTGCCGCGGCAGAGCCGTTGTCGAGCGCCGTCTCGATGACGACCTTGGCGCCGGCCGCCAGGCAAGCCTGTGCCTGCGCCTTCTGCTTGGTCGGATCGTTAAGCGCGTTGTTGATCGACGCGGTAACGCCGGCCGCCTTGAACGCCTTGGCGAAGTCTGGCGCGTCGAACTGCACCCAGCGCACGGACGACTTCGTGTCCGGAAGCAGGACGCAGACCTGGACGCTTGCGGTGTGCGTGGCCGTGGTGGCCGCCGCCCCGGCGATCGCAACAGCCGCGATGGCCAGACCAGCACCAAAGATCGCGACCAACTTCTTGTGAGCCTTCAACACGTGTTTTCCCTCCTTGGTTACGTTCTCTAGCCTCGAGGGCGCCGCGCACGACGCCTCCCCGCTCTGTACCGCGACATGCGGTCTTGGGATCCTCAGCGCTGCGCGGCCTACGTTGGACGCGGAGCGGCCCAATACTACTCCTCTATGGCAATAGTGCAAGTGTCTATGCGAAGGTCGTCTACGGCGGTACGAGTGACTCCAAAATTGTCGCGCTCTACTTGCGTTGGATTGGAAACGCCTCGCGGTTCGTGCTCCCTTCGTAGCGGCTCTTTGTGGTCACATACGGAGTGACATTTGCGCGCGTTACGAAGTTGACCCCGGTATTGGTATCGGCTGGCGTAACGAGCCCGTCGCTGTAGCGATCGAGGAAGAGTTGCAGAACGGGCAAGAACCCCTGCAGGTAGGGCTGCTGGTCAATCGCGAAATCGAGATCGCCGGCGTAGATCGCTTGGAGCGTCTCCGGCAGCAGGTCGTAACCGCCGGCGCGCACGCCGCGCTCGTGCAGTCGATGCTCACGCATCACGGTCGCGACGCCGGCGGTCGAGCCGGCATCGACCGCGAACAGCCCGCGCAGGCCCGGATCCTCCTTGTAGATCTGCTCGACCTTCGCCTTCTCGGCGCCGACGTCGACGCCGCTCGTGACTACCTGGACGGTGATGGGCTCGCCCGCGTCATGGATCGCGTCGAGTGCCCCGTCGATACGGGGCTGGATGTTCGCCTGGCCGGGCGTCGCAATGAACAGGTACACGACACCGCTCGGGACCAAACCAACGATCCGCGCGCCGAGCTCCAAGCCCGACTGATAGTTGTCTTGACCGATGTAGGCGAGCCGTGCGTTTGCGGTCCCGCCGTCGGCGTTGTACGAGACGACGGGGATACCGTGCCTGAGCGCGACCTCGGTCAGCGCGTTGAACGCATTCGGATCGATGAGCGAGACTGCGATGCCGGCGACGCGCTCGTCGATCGCCCGTTCCATCGCCTTGACCATCTCCGCGACGTCGCTGCTCGCCGAACCCGTCCACACAGCTTCCACCCCCAGCATCGTGGAGGCGTCCTGGCTCCCGTACTTGGCCGGGACGAAAAAGGGGTTCGTCAGCGCGTGATTGACGAAGACGATCCGCCAACCGGGATGCGGCCGCGGGAATGCTGCACTCGCTGCTCCGCGCGGGCGAGTCCGCCCCGAGCTCGCAGCCGCTGCGGCGCCGAGCCGCAGCATCGCCGCGCGGTCGAGCTCGATCGTCACGAAGGTGTCCTTCGCACGAGCCAGACTGCCACCGTCGTGATCACAGCCGCGAGCGCAAAGAAGAGGCCTGCCTCGAGCAACTGGAACGACCAGAAGCGACCGGCGGGCTGATAGGACAGGAGCCGCTTCCAGCCGAGCGAGTCGACATAGGTCTGCGGGTCGATGCTCGCCTGATGCGCGTGCAGGATCGCGAGGTTCTCGCGGGCGGCACTCACCTGCCCGCCCCCGGCATCGACGAGTGTGTCACTCAGCACCCAGGCGGTGCTCCGCGGCCCCGCTTCGCTCGGCAGCACGGTCTGGTGTCGTGCCGGCATGAAGCTCGGGCGCAGGAAGACGAGGACGAGCACTCGGGTCATCGCGAAGACCACGAGCGTCGCGGTCATTGCCGGCACCGTCCGCCGCAACACGAGCCCGGCAAGAACACCGACAGCAAGCGCAAAGACGGCATAGGCCGGCACGACGAGCCCCTCGATGTCGAAGGCGCCCGGTGCCATCCGGCCCTGCAGCGCGTCGAAAGGCTCTCGCCACCACATCACGAGCAGACTCGCGAGCCCGGCGGCGGCCAGCGTCGCCAGTGCGAGCACCGCCGACTTCGAAAGCAGCCAGCCACGCCGAGAGATTCCCTGTGTCCACGCGACCCGGTAGGTGCCCTGTTCGAACTCTCGCGCGAGGAGCGGCGCGCCGACAAAGAGGCCTGCTAGCGCCGGGAGGACGACGAGCCCGCGCAGAACGGTTGCCCAGCTACCGAACTCCTCCTGGAAGCGGGCGACGAGCAGGTCGCACCCGGCACGCGACGACGGCGGCAGGCAGGACGCCAGCCCCTCGTGGCGATACGCCGCTGCAATCGGAATGTGTGTGGCTATCGCCGCGACTGCGAACGCACCGAGCAGAGCAATCCCGACCAGGAGCTGCGCGCGATGCTGCCGCCATGTCACCCATGCCATTGCAGCGGCACGCCCTCCGGCGGCTGGCGGGGCTGGAGCCGATCGGGCGAAATGTAGGCGAGCAGCAACTCCTCGAGGCCGACGCGCTCGACGCTCCAGGAAGGGTCAAGGATGGGGCCATCCACCTCGACGAGCAACGTCAACTGGCGCCCACTGTGACGCTCACGGACGATGGTGCGAACGCCACGGATCGCTCCGATCGGCCGGCGGGGCCCCATGAGCACGCGATGCGACTCGAGCAGCGACTCGACCTGCCCCTCGACACGCACGCGTCCCCCGGCAAGCAGCACGACATCGTCGCAGACCCGCTCGATGTCGGCCATGACGTGCGAGGCGATCACAACCGTCGGGGAGGTCGCCGCGACGCCGTCCATGAGAAGTTGGAGGAACTCGCGGCAGGCGAACGGGTCAAGGCCCGCGAAGGGCTCGTCGAGCAACAGGAGCCGCGGCCGCTTGCCGAGCACGAGCGCGAGTGCGAGCTGGGTGCGTTCGCCTGTCGAGAGCGAGCCGATCTTGGCCTTCGGATCGAGGCGCTCGAGCAGACCCGTCGCGAGCTCGGCGTCCCAGTGCAGGTTCGTTCGCCGGGCGAACTCCATCGCCTGGCCGACGGTGAACGAGCGGTAGAAGGGCGCGCCCTGCGGCAGGAAACCAACCTGGGAGAGCACCGATGGGTCGGCGAGCGGGTCACGGCCGAGGACGGCCAGAGTGCCCTCGCTCGGTGCCAGCAGACCGGCCGCGAGCGCGAGCAGCGTCGACTTACCCGCTGCGTTCGGCCCGACGAGCCCGACGATCGCCCCTTCGGCGATCGTCAACGTGCAGTCGCGCAGGCCCCAAACCCGGTGGAAGCGCTTGCCAAGGTTGCACGCGCTGAGTGCCGGCGTCATGCCGCTGCAGGTCGTCTCGCCTGACGTAAGGTCGCCGAGATCAGCGCCCGGATGCTCTCGTCGTCGAGCCCTGCGCGTATCGCGGAGGCCAGCCAGAGCTCGAGGTTCGCGCGCAGCGCGTCGTGGTGACGCAGCGACGGCGGCGCAAGCGTGCTCGAGATGAAGGTGCCACGCCCCTGACGGGCGACGACGAGCCGCTCGCTCTCGAGGAGACGATAGGCCTTTGCCACCGTGT
Source organism: uncultured Actinomycetota bacterium (assembly GCA_963828105.1). Taxonomy (GTDB): domain Bacteria; phylum Actinomycetota; class Thermoleophilia; order Gaiellales; family Gaiellaceae; genus PALSA-600. The sequence continues at coordinate 7,521 of CAWHDF010000031.1, forward strand.
TGGGGTTGATCGCGAGATCCGCAACCACGTCCCGCACCGTCGGCAGCTGGTCACCTACCTCGATCGTGCCGAGCCGCAGCGCCTCTTAACCTGCTGGACGATCTGAAGATACGTGGCAACACCGGAGCTCGGGTCGAGATGAAACTGGAGCACGCGCTCATCGTAACGCTGCTGCAGCCTGAATGCAGCAAGGCCCGATCCCACCATCGCGGCACACACGTGAGGCCGACGGGCTCGACGCTGGCGCGCC
>CAWHDF010000032.1:0-25897 GCA_963828105.1 uncultured Actinomycetota bacterium
GCGACCGCGGTCGGGGGAGTGACCGAGGTCGTCCGCGATGACGAAAACGGACTGCTCGTTCCGCCCGGCGACGCCGACGCGCTTGCGACCGCGATCACGCGCTTCTTCAGCTCGGGCGGCCTCAACGAGCGGTTGCGCGCGGCGGCGGTCCCCTCGATTGCGGCGTACGCGCCCGAGGTCGTCTACGGCAAGCTTGAAGAGATCCTGCTCGAGGCGGTGAGGTGAAGCCCCGCGTGCTCTTCGTCGCGCGCGACCGTTTCAAGCTCCCGCTCGACGGGATCTCGAAACGGAAGTTCGACGCACTCGAGCAGGTGCTCGACTATCGCATGCTTGCGAGCGCGCCGGCCTCGGGGCAGAGCGGCGACGAGCACTTCGCACTTGTCGCCCCGTTCCGGCCGAGCTTCCTCGACGGCGCACTCTTCTACGCCACGCTCGTTCCGCGGCTCGCGCGGTCCTTGCGCAGGTTTGAGCCGGGGCTCGTGATCGCGCAGAGCCCCTACGAGGCCGCAGCGGCCCTGCTCGCGCGTCCGCTCGCGCGCAGCGACGCCAAGATCCTCGCTGAGGTGCACGGAGATTGGCGCGCCTCGACGCGAGCCTACGGATCGACCTGGCGCCGCCTCGTCGCGCCAGTCGGCGACCCGCTCGCGCGTGCCGCGATCCGACGGGCAGACGCGGTGCGAGCAGTCTCGAAGCGGACAGCCGAGCTCGTCGGCGAGCTCGGCATCAACGTCGTCGACGTTTTCCCCGGCTTCACCGACCTCGAGCCATTCCTCGCACGCCCGGCGCAGCCGCTGCCCACTACCCCCGCCGCGATCTACGTCGGCGTGCTCGAGCCGCACAAGAACATCGATGTCTTGGGGGAGGCGTGGCAGCTCGTCGCCGCCTCGCTGCCTGAGGCGACGCTGCACATCGTCGGGATGGGCTCGCGCGCGGCGACCGTCGCGGAGCTCGTCGAACGCTTCCCGGGTCGGGTGACCTGGACGAAGCGGCTGGCGACAGCGCCCCTGATCGAGGCGATCGACGCCGCGACACTGCTCGTGCTCCCCTCACGCTCGGAGGGTCTTTCCCGGGTCGTCACCGAGGCGCTCGCCCGCGGACGTCCGGTTGTCGGCTCGCGGGTCAGCGGCATCGTCGACCTCGTCGACGATGAGCAGAGCGGACTTCTCGTTCCCGCCGACGACGCGCAGGCACTCGCGCGTGCACTGATCCGCGTGCTCTCGGACCCCGACGACGCCGAACGCCTTGCCGCGGGTGCGCGCGCGTTCGCTGGCGCCTGGCCCGCGACGCCCGATATCTATGCCGAGCGCGTGCTTCGCCTCACCCATCAGCTCGTGCCCGAACGTGTGCTGCCGAGCGTGCTCTTTGTTGGACGTACCGACTACCGGCTACCGCTCGGGGAGAGCCTCGCCCGGAAGTGGGACGCGCTCTCCGAACGGATGCGGGTTCGCGTGCTGGCGAGCGGCACGGGAAGTGATCCACGCTTCGACCTGGTCGCGCCGAGGCTCCTCGACGGGACCTCGCTTCTACGCGGGTCTCGCGGGCCGCGTCGCCCGCGAGCTGCGCACCTTCCGGCCGGACGTCGTTGTCACCCAGAGTCCCTACGAGGCGGCCGCGGTCGACTTCGCCCGCACGCTGACGCGCTCCCCCGCGAAGCTCGTCGTCGAGGTCCACGGCGACTGGCACGTTTCGACGCGGCTCTACGGGTCGCGCTACCGCGCCGTCCTGGGTCCGCTCGGCGACCGGATTGCCCGCTTTGCCGTTCGTCGCGCCGACGCGCACCGCGCCGTGTCGGAGTTCACCGCCTCGCTCGTGCGCGCGGAGGGTCGTGAGCCCGCGACCGTCTTCACGACCTACTCTGATCTTGGCGCGTTCACCGCGCCGCGGCGCCCCGTCCCGGAGGCGCCCCGTGTTGTCTTCGTCGGGGTGCTCGAGCGGTACAAGAACGTCGAGGGCCTGGCGCGCGCCTGGAGGATCGTCGCGGCGCGCTTTCCCGAGGCGCGTCTGCAGCTGATCGGATCGGGGACGCAGGCCGATGTCGCCGAGGCGCTTTCGCGCGAGGGGGTCCAGTGGGAGCGCTGGGTCGACGCAGCGGGCGTCGCGGAGGCGCTCGACGAGGCGCGCGCACTCGTGCTGCCTTCGCTCTCGGAAGGCCTGCCGCGCGTGATCATCGAGTCGTTTCTCCGCGGGCGCTCGGTGATCGCGACCCGCGCTGGTGGCATTCCCGACATCGTCGAGGACGAGGTCAACGGCCTGCTCGTCCCGCCGGGCGACCCGGTCGCACTCGCCGATGCGATCGAACGGATCCTGACCGATCACGAGCTTGCCGTACGCCTCGGGGAAACCGCGCACGAGTTCGTTTCCGGCTGGATGGCGACACCGGCCGAGTACGCAGACAACGTACGCGCAAGCGTCGACGCCGTGCTCGCTCACGAAGCCGCGCCGGATAACGGCGGCTGAGCTAGCTCAGAGGAGACTCCCGGGCTCGACCTTACGGGCACTCCACGTGCTAGACCGCTCGCGACACCCTGACGGCCCTCACCTTGTCACGCGTCCTCTTCATCACCCAGCAGTTCGACCCGGCACATCCCTTGCTCGCTACGACGATCCCGCAGGTCGGAGCGCTCGCGCGCCAGGTCGACGAGGTCGTGATCGTCGCCGAACTCGTCGACGAGCGCGCACTGCCTGCCAACGCGCGTGCCTACAGCTTCGCCTCGCGCTGGCGCCTTGGCCGTGGCCTGAAGGTGATCGCAGCGGTCGCGCGCGAGCTTCCGGGGCTGCGACGCGAACGGGGCGCGGTGATCGTGCACATGTGCTCGCTCTACGCACTGCTCTCCGCGCCGCTCGTGCGGGGCGCGCGGCTCCCTCTCGTGATGTGGTGGTCACACTGGAAGATCAACCTGACGACCAGGGCGGCCGAGCGTGTCTGCACCGCAATCTGCACCGTGGAGCCGCGCACGTTCCCGATGAACTCGCGCAAGATCGTTTCGATCGGTCAAGGCATCGACGTCGGCGACATCCCGGTCCCGGACTTCGTTCCGCCGGTGCCCGGCGCAGCGTTCCTCGTCGTCGTCGGCAGCCGCTACTCGCCTGCGAAAGGGATCGGCACGATCCTGCGCGCCGCGAAGCGCGCCGCCGAGGGCGGGCTCGACCTGCGCGTGCTCGTGCATGGACCGGCGGTGACCGAGGAAGAGCAGCGGGAGAAAGTCGAGCTCGGCCGACTTGTCGACGAGCTCGCGCTCACGGAACTGGTCACGCTCGGCGGCCCGCTGACGCGCAGCGAGCTGCTCGCGCTCCTGCCGCGAGCCGACGTGCTTGTCAACAATGCCCGCGGCGGCGCGGACCGGATCGCCTACGAGGCGGCGGCGTGCTGTGTGCCGGTGCTCGCGTCGAACCCCGTCTACGTCAACCTGCTCGACTCCGACGCATTGTTCGCGCCCACCGACGTCGAGGGACTCGCAGAGCGGCTGAGCGCACTCGCCGCGCAAGCGCCTGCGGAACGGCACGCGCTCGGGCTCGAGCTGCGCAGCAGGGTCGAGCAGCGCCACTCGGTCGACTCGTGGGCGCGAGGCGTGCTCGGCGCCGCGCGCCAGGCGCCAGCCCAGACGCTGGCGCCGAGCGCCTAGAATCCGATGATGACCGCGCAGCAGGCCAAACAGGCGGTCAAGAACGCCCTCTACCGCTCGATCGGCGAGACCTCGAGTGCGTTTCGGCTTCGCGCCGAGGGCGAGCAGGCGCTGCGCATCCTCATGTACCACAAGGTCAACGACATCCCCGACAACCCGACGACGGTCCCGGTGGCGAAGTTCGACGAGCAGCTCGAGCGGCTGGCCGAGCTCGGATACCAGGTTGTCGCGCTCGAGGACGTACTCGCCGCGTACAACGACGGGACGCCGTTGCCGCCCGGGGCGGTGTTGATCACGTTCGATGACGGCTACCGCGACACGCTCGAGAACGCCCTCCCTGTGCTCCAGAAATACGGCTATCCGGCGGTGATCTTCATTCCGGTTGCTTACATGGACGACGAGACGCCGCTTCCGCACGAGACGCACCTCGCGGCCAGAGGCGTCCGCAACGCGACGCTCGACTGGGGTCTGATGCGTGAACTCGACGCGGCCGGGGTGCGGGTCGAGTCGCACGGGATCGCCCACCGTCCGCTCGCCGAGGTCTCCCTCGACGAGGCGGTGCGCGAGATCGCCGTCTCGAAGCTCGAGCTCGAGGAACGGCTGGGGCGGCCGGTGCGCGCGTACGCCTACGTCAAGGGGTCGGAGGCGCACTTCCACCCCGTGCACGAAAGCCTGCTCAAACAGGCCGGCTACGAGATCGCCTTCACGTCGATCTCGAGGCGCAACGGTCCGGAGACGAACCCGTTTCGTCTCGGTCGCTACAACATCGAGCCGTACCCGTCACGCACCTTCGACCTCGTTCTTTCGGGCGCGTGCGACCTGATCGCGCTCAAGGACACGGTCGCTGGCACGCACGCACGCCGCTTCTTCAATCAGGCGCTTGGCACCTCGACCCGGTGAGGGTCGTCGAGTACGACTCCTCGCGACGGGCTGAGATCGCCGCGCTGATGGAGCGCGTCTGGGGCAAACGTCCCGACGAGTCGGAGCTTGTCTGGTTTTACGAGCAGAACCCGGTGCGGCCGGCGTCGGTGCTGCTCGCGGAGCTCGACGGGCAGGTCGTCGCGACCGTCGCGATCGCCTTCGTGCGGATGGAGGTCGGCGGCGAGGAGCTCGATGTCGGGATGCCGCTGCGCGTCGCTACCGACCCGGCCTATCGCGGCCAGGGGATCTTCGCGCGGCTCCAGGCCGAGAACGAGGAGCGCGTCCGGGCACTCGGGATTCGCCTGCTGCTGACGGTTCCGAACGAGGCCTCTTCCCCGATCTTCCTCACGCGGCTCGGCTGGCAGGCACTTCCCGCGTTGAGGGTGTGGGTGGGCCCATGGCGTCCACGCCTCGACACGGGGCGGAGTCGTCGGGTCGAACGCTTCTCCGAACTCCCACCCGCGCCCGGGTCCGGCGACCGCGTGCTGCGTGACGCCGCCTGGCTCAACTGGCGCTTCGCGGCCGCCCCGCGGCCCTACACGCTGCTCGAAGGGGGCGGGTACGCCGTACTCGGCCGACGTGGCCACTTCGGTGTGCTCGCTTGCGTCAGCGGCGGACTGCTCGCGGCGGCGAGTGCCGCTGCCGGCACACCGCTCGTTCTCGCCGCCCCTCCGCCGAGCGAGCGAGGTCGCTACCTTCGTGCCGGCTACATCCCGAGCCCGCGGCGGCTGACGGTGCTCGGCAAGGCGCTCGATCCCGGCCAGCCGGTTCCCGCCCACCCGCACTTCGAGCTCGGCGATCTCGATTTCCTGTGAGCAGGAGGCTGATCGTCGCCACGCAGGTCGTCGACCCCGACGACCCCAACCTGGGCGCGACCGTCGGGAAGCTGCAGGCGCTCGCCGCAGTCGTCGACGAGCTCGTCGTGCTTGCCGATAGCGCGGTCGCCGGCGTGCTGCCCGCCAACTGCCGCGTGCACGTCTTCGGGTCGGGCTCGCGCGAGCGGCGAATTGCCCGCTTCGTCGGCGCGCTCCAGCGTGAGCTCTCCCCGCGGCCGCTTGCCGTGCTCGCCCACATCGTCCCGCGCTACGCGTTGCTCGCCGCGCCGCTCGTGCGTCCGCGCCGGATCCCACTCCTGCTCTGGTTCACGCACTGGAAGCCGAGCCGCACGCTCGCGCTCGCCGAGCGCGTCTCGACCGCGGTGCTGAGCGTCGATCGGCGCTCCTTCCCGCTCGCCTCCGCCAAGGTCGTGCCGATCGGTCATGGGATCGACACCGAACGCTTCGCCTGTGTCGCACGGGTTCCGGCGGCCCGCCTGCGTGTCGTCTCGCTCGGACGCACCTCGCCTGCAAAAGGCTTCGAGACGATCGCCCGCGCCGCGGCGCTCGCCGGAGCCGAACTCGCCCTCCACGGCCCCTCCTCGACCCCTGAGGAGCGCAGCGAACGGGCGCGGCTTGTTTCGCTTGGCATCGCGGTCGGCGAGCCGGTCGCCTACTCGGAGGTGCCCGCGCTACTCGCCGGTAGCGACGTGCTCGTCAACAACATGCGTGAGGGAGCGCTCGACAAGGTCGTCTACGAGGCGGCCGCGACCTGCATGCCGGTGCTCGCCTCCAACCGCGGCTTCGACGACCTGCTTCCGGCCGAGCTTCGCTTCGCCCACGACGACGTCGACGAGCTTGCCGCTGCGCTGCGTAGGCTTGCGGCGATGGATCGGATGACGATCGGGCGTGAGTTGCGCGCACGGGTCGAGGCCAAGCACTCGGTCGCGCACTGGGCGGATGCCGTGCTCGAGGTCGCCGCGCGGTGATGATCCTGCACGCCCAGAAGGTCGCGGGTATCTCGGGTTCGGAAGCCCACCTGTTGCAGCTGCTGCCCGACCTGCGCTCCCGCGGCTGGAACGTCCGCTTTCTGATGTTGCACGAGCGGGAGCCCGGGGCCTGGGAATTCGCCCGGGCGCTCGAGGCTGGAGGCGTGCCAGTCGATGCGATCGAGATGCGCACCGATGTGGATCCGCCGGCGTTTCTGCGCGTACTCGACTACTTGCTGCGTCAGCGACCGACGATCCTGCACACCCACCTCGTCCACGCTGATGCCTACGGCCTCACCGCAGGCTTGCTGGCACGGACGCCGATCCGGCTCTCGACCAAGCACGGGTTCAACGAGTTTCGCGAGGGCCGTGTGTTCGCGCTCGGCGATCGCACGATCGGCACGCTCGCCCACCGCCAGATCGCGATCTCGCGCGGGCTCGCACGCTACCTCTCGAAGACCGAGGGCTTTCCGGAGCCGGACTTCGAGATCGTCCATTACGGGATCACCGCCGGGCCGGAGCCCAAGCCCTTCCCGCTCGACGCGGCGCCTCGCTTCCTCTGCGTCGGCCGCCTGATCCCGATCAAAGGGCATGTGGTGTTGCTCCGCGCGTTTCGCACGGTCCTCGACCGTCGTCCCGACGCGCGCCTTGAGATCGCCGGTCAGGGGGTGCTCGAACACGGTCTCCGTGACCTCACACGGCAGCTCCGGCTCGAGCATGCGGTCTCGTTCCTCGGCCACGTGACTCCCGTCACGTCGTGCATCGAGAGTTCCTTCGCCGTCGTCGTGCCCTCGCTCGGTGAAGGGTTCGGGATGGTGGCACTCGAGGCGATGGAGCGCGCCCGGCCCGTGATCGCCGCCTCGATCGGTGGCCTTGGCGATCTCGTGCGTGACGGCGAGACCGGGCTGCTTGTGCCGTCAGGCGACAGCGCGCGGCTGGCAGATGCGATGCTTGAGCTTGCTGCCGATCCCGCCCGCGCCGCGGAGATGGGCGCTGCCGGTCGCGCTCGCGCGATCGACCGTTTTCCGGAGGTTCGCTGCACCGAGCGCACCGAGGAGATCTACCGCTACTGGCTCGCACGGCGCCGTAGGCGCAGCCTCGACCAGGGCACGCGTGCGAGCGTCGCGGCCGCGAGCAGCGAGAGTACGAAGTCCCAGGCGATGCGGTAGCGGGTGTTCCCGGCGAAGACCCACGCCTCCGCCGTCTCATAGAGCAGGAACGACCCGGCCAGGACGCGGAAGCGTACGGGCACGAAGAAGAAACCGGCGAGCGCGAGCACGTAGAGCGGCACCATGTAGAAGGGCTCGACGACGGTGCGGAACGTCGCCACGAGCCCGGTCGGCGATGGCCCCCCTTGGTCGTCGCGTACGCTCGGCTCCCAGAGGAAGCTTGTCGCCTGCACCATCAGCTTCAGCTTTGCGCCGGGATGATGTGCCCAGAACGAGAGCACCTTGTTCTCGTAGAGCGTCATCTGCGCGCACTCGTCGATCGCGATCGTCGGCTTGTGGTCGCGGTAGAGGTACCAGTTCGTCTCCGGCGTCGGGGGCGCGCCGGGGAAGTTCGGCACGCCGTCGACCGTGCCCCCGTGAGCGAGCGTCGTGTACGTCGCGAGGTTGTTCGCCTTCCAGAGGGCGCGCGAGTCGGTCGTGATCGCGAAGCAGCCGACGTCGAGCTTGTTACGGATCAGCCAGGGACTCAGCGTGAGTGCGCAGGCGACGAGCAGTCCGAGCAGCGCGAGCGGACGGACGCGCGTCCAGAGCAGAAAGGCGGCCAGTACCAGTGGGAGCGCGGTCAGGCGTGAGTTCGAGAGGATCGCGACGCCGCTCACCGCGCCGAGCAGGACGGCGAGCCGGCCGCTCCTCCGCTCAGCCGTGGCGAGCGTCAGCAAGATCATCGCCGCCCCGAGTGGCTGGTCGAGAATCTCCCGGTTGATGTGCACGTCGTGCCAGACGAGGTACGGCTCGAGCGTGGAAACAAGCGCCGCGAGGAGCGCGAAGCGGGGTCGCATCAGGCGCAGCCCGATCTCGTACACGAGGAGCGCGGTGCCGATTGCGACGGCGATCTGCGCCAGCCCGACCGCGAGCCAGGAGGTACCGAAGAGCCAGACGATCGGGATCAGGAAGAAGCCGTAGAGGGGTTGGGTCTGCCCCGTGGGGATGTGCGGGGCGTAGCCGAAAGTGCCGCTCGCGACGTAGACCTGGGCGAGCCACCAGCTCTTCTCCGTGAACGAGTCGACGATCGCCGAGCGTTCATAGAGGAGCACGCCAAGGCGCGGGATTGCGCAGACGGCTCCGATCAGCAGATAGCTGCGCCGCCGACTCACGCGCGCAGCGGCTCTCGCGCCGAAACGTCGACGTACCGGCGTTGCCAGAGCTCGAGCATGCACAGGCACCAGAGCCGGTGGCCGTGGTCGGCGCGTGCGGCCTCGTGTTCGCCAAGCAGGCGCTCGAGCTCGCTGCGGCGGAAGAGCCCCCGGTCGGAGCCGCCGAGCAAGAGCTCGTGCGCGTGGTCGCGGAGCTCCTCGCGGAACCAGCGGTCGAGCGGGACGCCGAAGCCGCGCTTGCCGCGCCCTCGTACCTCGGCCGGCAGCTCGGCGGCAAACGCCTCGCGCAGCGCGGTCTTCCCGCGTGCGAGTCGACCCGGCAGGGCCAACCCGAGCTCGACGACCCGGTGGTCGAGCATCGGCGAGCGCAGCTCGAGCGAGACCGCCATCGAGGCGATATCCGCCTTCGGGAGCAGATCGCCGGGGAGATACGACTCGATGTCAACGATCCGCAGCTCCGGGTCGTCGGGCAGGTAGCTGCGCGTCGCCTGCGCGTGCGCCTCGTCGCTCCAGAGCCGTCTGCGCAGCTCGAGCGGAAACACCTCGACGAGTGCGGCATAGCGGTCGACGGCGGGCGTGGCAGCGACCTCGAGGAAGCGGCGGGCGCGAAAGAGCGTCGAACGCGGGCGACGCCGAGCGGCCGGCAGCGCTCCGAGCGCATGCGCGCCCAGCGCCGCGAGTGGGCCCGGCAGCGAACCTGCGAGCGCATGCGCCCGGTAGCGTTCGTAGCCGCCGAAGGCCTCGTCGCCGCCGTCGCCTACGAGCGCCACCTTGACGTGCTCGCGGGTTGCCTCGCAGATCAGGAGCGTCGGCAGCGCGGCCTCGTCGCCGAAAGGCTCGTCGAAGGCGATGCTCAGCCGCTCGAGCAGCTCGGGGCGAGGATCGAGCTCGAGCTCCTCATGGTCGGTGCCGTAGCGCTCGGCGATCAGACGCGCGTACCGCCGCTCGTCGTAGGCGCTCTCGGGAAAGCCGACGGTGAACGTTGCCACGGGCTTGCTTGTCGCCGCCGCCATCGCCGCGACGACGATCGACGAGTCGATGCCGCCTGAGAGGAGCGCGCCGATCGGCACGTCGGCGACGAGTCGCCGGCGGACGGCGGCGTTGACCTCGTCGCGTACCCGCTCAAGCCACTCGCCCTCCGTGGTGCTGGCGGCGGCCCGTTGCGGCTGCCAGTAGCGCTCGCTTCGAAGCCTGCCCCGCTCGACGACCGCGACCGAGCCCGGTGCCACACGCTCGACTGCGCGCAGCCCCGAGCGTGGCACGTACTGGAGCGCGAGATAGGCGTCGAGCTGTGTCAGGTCGAGCTCACGCGGGAGGGTGGGCAGCGTAAGCAGCGCCTTCGTCTCCGACGCGAACGCGAACGAGCCGTCCGGTAGCCACGCGTAGCAGAGCGGCTTCTTGCCGAGACGGTCGCGTGCCAGCACGAGCCGCTCCCCGTCGTGGTCCCAGAGCGCGATCGCGAACATCCCCTCGAGATGCGAGGCGAAGGCGGGGCCCCACTCCTCGTAGGCATGCGGAATCAGCGGCGAGTCGCCGCTACCGGGGATGCGGTGCCCCTTCGCCTCGAGCTCGCGGCGCAGCTCGCGAAAGTTGTAGAGCTCGCCGTTGAAGACGGCGGCAACCCGCCCGTCCTCGTTGGTGAAGGGCTGGTCGCCCGTCTGCAGATCGATGATCGAGAGACGCCGGTACCCGAGGACGGCGCGCCCGTAGGCCCGAACCGCCCCGTGATCGGGCCCGCGATGTAGGATCGCCGCGTTCATCGCCTCGACCAGCCCCGGGTCGGGCGCGTCGGCGCCGAGGAGTCCGCAGATCCCGCACATGCCCGATAGGCAAGGCTACGCGGTCGTCTCGTGCCATGTCGAGCGACCGCTCGACGACGCGGTCTGGGAGCGCTACCGGCGATTGCTCCTGACCCGGCCCGGAGGCTTCCCGATCGCGTCGCTGATGCGTGCCCCGACCGACCAGGAGGACCGCGAGCTCTTCCTCGAGCGCGCCCGCGAAGCCTCAGCACTCGGTCCGTTCGGGCATCACACGCACTGGACATCACCCACCCACGCGCGCCCGTCCGGCGGCGACCCCGCCGCAACCGTGCTCCGCGAAGGGCTCTGGCTGCGGGAGCAGGGGCTCGAGCCCCGTTTCTTCTGCGGAGGTGGTTGGTACACGGACCCCGCCGTGCTCGCTGCCGTCGCCGAGCTCGGTTACGCCGACTGCACCGCCACGGCATGGCGGCCGCCGTTCCTCGTCGACGGGCTCGCTCGCGCGAGCCTTGATGCGCCTGCCTGGGTCCGCCTCGCCGACGGCCGCAAGCTGCTTGAGCTGCCGACGACGCACTCGCTCGGGGCATGCGCGCGCGCACTCGCGCGCCCGCTGCCGGCCGTCGTGCACGTCCATTTCCACGACTACGAGCTTCTCGAACGCAGACGTGCAGTCGGGCTGCGGCTGACGCTCGCGCTGCTCGCGCGTCGCCGCCGCCCGGTGCCGCTCGGCGCTCTGGTGGCCGAGCGCGAGGTCGACTGGACGGACATATGCATCGCCTGACTGTCGTCGCTGCACTCGCACTTGCCTTCGCCGGCTCCGGCTCGGCGGCGGCGCCGGCGCCGGCGCCGGTGCCGGTGCCGGGAATTTCCGTCTTCGTCGCGCGTGCCCACTTCCGGATCAGCGTGCTCGTCGATGGGCGGCCGCTCGTGAGCGAGGACGCCGCGGCCCGTCTGCGCTTCGAGCTCGTCTCGAACCACGACGAGTACACGCTCACACGCGTCACCGGCGTCGATGGCGATCGCTACCAGGTGGCGACGAGCGAGCCCGGACGGAGCGCCGTCGTCACCGTCGTTGCGACGTCCACAGGCGTACGGATCAGCGCCTCGCTGAGGCCGGCAGCGGGTGTCCTCGCCGTCTACGACGCCTTCGACACCCGTCCAGGCGAGCACTTCGTCGGTGCGGGCGAGCAAGGGCAGAGCGTCGACTTGCGCGGGCGCATTCTGCCGATCGAGGTGAGCGAGGCATGCTCGTACGCGCCCGTGCCGTTCTTCGCGAGCTCTGCGGGCTGGGGGTTGCGGCTCGCGAGCGAGAACCGGGCCGCGTTCGCCTTTCCGGGGTCGCTGGGCGGCTCCGGCTGTAGCGCGGCGAGCGAGCCCGGCTGCAGCTTTCCTCCGTTGCCGAGCCGCGCCGAGGTGTGCGTGCAGGGAGCGAGCCTCGACGAAGACCTCTACGTCGGCTCGCTTCCGCATCTGCTCTCCGACTACGAGGCCGACAGCGGGCGTCCGGCGGTGCCGCCACGCTCGGAGCTCGAGCTCGTCAAATGGCGAGACGTCGTCACCGGTCCCGGCCAGGTGCTTGACGACATCACCCGCTTTCAGGCGGCGCAGATCCCGCTCGGTTGGGTCGAGCTCGACAACCCGTGGGAGCCCTGTAACGGTGAGCTGACGTTCGACCCCGCACGCATCCCCGACCCGGCCCAGCTGATCGCCCAGGTGCACGCACGGGGTGTGCGGTTCATGCTCTGGATCTCCCCCAAGGCGACCTGTTCGCTTGGCTACCCCGCCGACGGGATCATCGGCCCGCCCAGCGACCGCGTGCTCGACTTCCGCAACCCTGCCGTCGTCGCGGTCTTCCAGGAGCGGCTCCGGCGACTCTTCGCGCTCGGCGTCGACGGGGTGAAGGCCGACCGTGGCGACGAGGTCGATTTCGACGCCATCAGTCCGAGTCTGACCAACGAGTACCCGCTCCTGTACGCGCGGGCGGTGCTCGCCGTCATGCCGCGGGGCGACGGCGGCTACTTCCGTGCCGGAACGATGGGCTCGCAGGCGATCCTGCCCGGAATGTGGGGTGGCGATCAGCCGGGCGACTGGATCGGCCTCCAACGGGCGATCGTCGAGGCCCAGACGGCGGGCATGAGCGGCTTTTCCACCTGGGGCTCCGACGTCGGTGGGTACGCGTCTGAAGCACTGACGCCGGCGGTCTTCGAGCGTTGGGCGCAGCTCGGCGCCGTCAGCCCCGTGATGGAGGTCGGCGGCGCGGGAGCGAACGCGACCCCCTGGGCGCTCGGGAACCAGGCGATGGACGTGCTGCGGGCTGCCGCGGTACTCCACTACGAGCTCTTCCCTTACCTCTACGGGCTGCTCGCGAGGCGCCAGCCGGTGCTCGAGCCGCTCGCCTACCGCTACCCCGCCGATCCGGCCGTCTGGGCCGCTCCCTACGAGCTGCTCGTCGGCCCCGACCTGCTCGCCGCACCGGTGACCGGGCCGGGCGTGAGCCCGAGCGTCTACCTGCCAGATGGTGGCTGGGTCGATCTCTATACAGGTCGCACGGTGCGCGGAGGAGGTCCCGAGCTTCAAGCGACCGACACCGGTGACGCAGTTCCCGCTCTACGTGCGCGCCGGTTCGGTGCTGCCATTCAACCTGCGTACGCCCGACGAACTCCTACTGGGGCCTCAACGAGCTGAGCCATCCGGGTCGGGCCGGTTTTCTCGCCACGAACGGCGCCGTGCTGGCCCTGCGTGGGCTTCCGGCTCGCGTCCAACTCTTCGTGCCGGCGCCCAGACGGCCGGCTCGCGTGACGCTCGCAGGCCGTTCGCTGCGCTTCAGCTGGAGCCCCGGTCCGCTTCCCGGCGTGGTCGTGCGAGTCGCGGGGCCGCGCGTCAGCGGCCGAATCGTCGTTTCCGGGCCGTAGGATGGCCGTGTGATCGCATCCGCGAAGAAGGTTGCGCCGACCGAGGACGTCCGCTTCGGGCGCCCCTACCTGCTCACGCGCAACCCGCTCGCGACGCTACTCCGCAGGCTCGTCAGCATCGCCATCTTGGCGGCGATCGACATCGCCGGACTCACGATCGGACTCTACGTGGCGCTCACCCTTCGCTCGCTCATCCGTGACCCGCGGCCGATCCTGTGGAATCTGCTCTGGGTCGAGGAAAATCTCTGGCTCCCGTTCCTGGCGCTGCTGCTCCTCCTCGTTTTCTGGCGGAACCGCCTCTATGGCCCACGCGAGCTGCGGGAGGGCGTCGGCCAGATCGTTCCGTCGGTCGCTCTCGTCGCCGCGCTCGCCCTAGCCTTTGCGATCGGCACCGATCAGCACTTCCAGACGTTTGCTCTCTACCCGGTCGCCGCGCTGTTCGTCGCGACGATCATCAGCGTGCTCCGCTGGAGCTATGAGACGATCAGCGCCTCGTTCATGCGTTCGCTCGGCGTCCGTAGAAAGGTGTTGCTCGTCGGTGATCCCGAGCAGGTCGAGCACCTGCGTGCGATGCTTGGTGTCAGTCGCGGCGGCATCGACTACGCGTTCGTCGGCGCCCAGCCGCCGGGTCCGGGGCTCGCCGCGGCACTCGCGCGTGAGCAGCTCGACGAGTTGATCGTCGCCGACGGCGGACGCTCGGATGCGCAGCTGCTCGAGCTCGTCGAGCTCGCCCATCGCCGTGGCGTCAAGGTCAGGGTCGCGCCGCGCACGACCGAGCTGCTCGTCGAGCGCGGCGAGTACGTTCCTGGCCAGTCGATCCCGCTCTTCGAGTTGCGCCCGCCGATCCTTGCCGGCACCGACTGGCTGGTCAAGCGTTCCTTCGACGTCGTCGTCTCGGTTCTGATCATCGTCGTCGGTGCACCGCTCTGGGTCGCAACCGCGCTCGCGATCAAACTGAGCTCCCGCGGACCGGTCTTCTACGCGGACGAGCGCATCGGTCTCGGTGAGCAGCCGTTCCGCATGTTGAAGCTGCGCACGATGGTCGCCGATGCGGCGCTCAACCAGCCAGCGCTCGAAGCGGCGAACGAGGCGAGCGGGGCGCTCTTCAAGATCCGCAACGACCCACGCGTGACACCCGTCGGGCGCGTCCTGAGGCGCTTTTCGATCGACGAGCTGCCGAACGTCGTCAACGTGCTTCGCGGCCAGATGTCGCTCGTAGGCCCGCGGCCGCTGCCGCTACGAGATCATGCACGCCTCGAGGGCTGGCATCGGCGGCGCTCGGACGTGTTGCCCGGGATGACCGGGCTTTGGCAGATCGCCGGTCGGAGCGACCTCTCCTTCGACGATCTGGTGCGCCTCGACTTCTACTACCTCGAGAACTGGTCGCTCTGGCTCGATATCACGATCCTCGTCAAGACCCTGCCGGCTGTCCTCTCGAGCCGCGGCGCCTACTGAAACGACCCTGCATGCCACAACGCGGCGGCGATACGCCTTGTCGGCTGCGAGCTCGAGCTCCCAGAGCCCGATGGGGGCGCAGGCAGACGGTGAAGTGACAGCTTACCGCCGGTGAATCGGAAACAGACGTGAACAGGTTTCCCGCCCAACCCATCAGGTGACGTGGCGAAAGCCTGCGACACTACGCGTGTGCAACCCCCAAAACTCCTCTGCGTAGCGTCTGCCGTCGACCTCGACTTCCGCTACGGGTGTACTCCAGCATGGTGGCAGCTTTGGAAAGGACTCCACGATGAGGGAACCGAGCTCCTCGTCACGCCGTACCGGGGGCGGCCCGTCGAGACACCATGGTGGCGGGTAGCGCCCAACCCGACGTACCTCGAGGGTGAGTCGTACGCCAAGCTGCGCGCGCTCGCAGCGCGAGTCAAGGGCGACGGCCTGATCCGCCGTGCGGAGGACAGCCCGCTCGACTCCGTTGCCGATCGGATCACGCGCGAGACGATCTGGCGCGTCGTGACGCCGCGCTGGCAGCGCCATCTGGAACGTCTGATCGAGCGCGAGCGTCCGGACGCCGTCGTCGTCTTCACGGTGCCGATGGCGCATTTCCGGGGCATCCCCGAGGCGTTGCGGGAACGCTTCGGGATTCCGATCGTGTTCTACGACGGGGACGTTCCGATGAGCCTTCCCGAGTTCGGCGGGATGGACACGGGCTTCAACTATTACCACGGTGCCGACCCCGGCGAATACGACCTGATCGTCTCAAACTCCGAGGGTGGCGCGGGCAGGTTGCTCGAGCTCGGCGCTCGGCGGGCGGAGGCGGTGTTCTGGGCCGCGGATCCGGAGTTTTTTGCTCCCCAACCGGTCGCGAAGGAGACGGACGTCTTTTTCTACGGCTATGGCGACAAGTTCCGACGCGACTGGATGAGCGCCCTCGTAGGCGAGCCCTCGCGGGCGCTGCCGGGAGTCGACTTCGCGCTCGGCGGCTTCGACTTTCTCGGTGACACGGGTGAGGCTCGCCTCATCGGGGACGTGCCGTTCCCCGTGTTTCCGCGTGCGATCTCGGCGGCCAGAATCAACGTGTGTCTGACCCGCAGGCCGCACGCGACCGTGTACGCCTCGTCGTCCTGCAGGCCGTTCGAGCTCGCCTCGGCAGCCGCCGCAATCGTCGCGAGTCCCTGCGAGGGGATGGAGCGCTGGTTCGAGCCAGGCAGCGAGTTGATCGTCGTCGGCGACGCTGCGGAGGCGATCGAGGTCTACCGGGCCTTACTCGACGACCCCGGTGCGGCGGAGGAGATGGGGCGGCGTGCGCGTGAGCGCGTGCTCGACGAGCACACCTACCGGCATCGCGCCCGCAGGCTGCTCGAGCTCGTCGGGCTGCGGGACGAGAGCCGTGTCGGCTGACGCGTTCACGCCGGCGTCGCCCGCCCGGCTCCGTCGGATCGCGATCGTGCCGGCGCTCAACGAGGAGCGCAGCATCGGGCACCTGCTCGACGAGCTGCGGGAACTCGACCCTGGGCTCGAGGTGCTCGTGGTCTCGGACGGCTCGACCGACCGCACCGCGGAGATTGCGGCTGCCGCGGGCGCCCACGTCCTGCGCCTCGCGTTCAACCTCGGCATCGGCGGCGCTGTCCAGGCGGGGTTCCGGTACGCACAGGAGGGCGGGTACGAGCTCGCGGTTCGGCTCGACGGCGACGGGCAGCACGATCCCGCGCAGTTGCCGCTCGTGATGGCGCCGGTGCTCGCAGGCGAGGCCGACATCGCGGTTGGCTCGCGCTTCATCGGCTCGGGCGCCTATCGCTCGTCGGCGGCCAGGCGCGTCGGTATTCGCGTGCTCGCCCGCGTCGTCTCGAGCATTGCCGGGCAGACGCTCACCGACACCACCTCTGGATTCCAGGCACTCAACCCCCGTGCCGTCGCGCTGTACGCCGCCGAACTGCCGCACGACTACCCCGAGGTCGAGGGACTCGTGATGGCGGTGCGGCGCGGCCTGCGGGTCGCCGAAGTGCCGGTGACGATGCGTGAGCGGGCGCACGGAAACTCGTCGATCGGTGCGCTCGCTTCGGTCTACTACATGGTCAAGGTGTTGCTCGCGATCTTCATCGACGCTTTCCGGCGTGATCCCGTGACGGCGGGCGAGCTATGAGCGGTTTCGCATTGCTCGTGGCCGCCGGCACCCCGCTTGCGATCTCGATCGCGGCGACTGCCGTCTCGGTCATGCTGCTGCTCGTTGTTTTCGAGTTGATTCGCAGCCGGCGGCTCCGTGAGCGCTACGCGCTCCTGTGGCTCGCGACCGGCGCCGTACTCGTCGTGCTCTCCGCGTGGCGGGGCGGGCTCAACACGATCGCGCGCTGGTTCGGCGTGCGCAGTTACCCGCCGGCGGTGCTGTTCGCCGTCGGGCTGCTGTTCGTGATCCTGGTGCTCCTGCACTACTCGACGGTGCTCTCACGGCTCTCCGACCAGAACACCGCGCTCGCCCAGCGCCTCGCACTGCTCGAGTCTCGGCTCGACGACGCGGAGTGAGACGCCTCCTAGGAGGGTTCGTTCGCGCGGTACCAGCCGACGGTCCGCTCGAGCCCACTGCGCAACGGGGTCGAGGCCCGGAAGCCGAGTAACTCGGAGGCGCGTGAGACGTCCAGCCGGCGTCGTGGCTGGCCGTTTGGCATCGCCGTATCCCAGACGATCTCGCCGGAAAAGCCGGTCAGCTCGGCGATCGTCTCGGCAAGCTCACGGATCGAGATCTCGATGCCGGTGCCGATGTTGATCGGCTCCGAGCCTGTCTCCCGGTCGGCGGCGAGCACGAACGCGTCAGCCGCGTCCTCGACATAGAGGAACTCGCGGGTCGGCGAACCATCGCCCCAGAGCACGACCTGTGGTTCACCAGAGAGCATCTTGCGGACGAGCGCGGGAACGACGTGCGAGCTCTCGAGATCGAAGTTGTCGCGGGGGCCGTAGAGGTTTGCGGGCAGGAGATAGGCCGTCTCGAGCCCGTACTGATCCCGGTAGGCCTGGGCGCCGACCAGCAGTGCCTTCTTTGCGACCCCGTAGGGAGCATTCGTCTCCTCGGGATAGCCGTTCCAGAGCTCGTCCTCGGCAAACGGGGTCGGCGTGAACTTCGGGTAGGCGCAGACGGTGCCGGCGAGAACCAGCTTGGCGACTTCGTGACGTCGTGCGAGCTCGAGCACGTGTGTGCCCATGATCAGATTCGCGAACCAGTAGCGACCAGGGTTCGCGCGGTTCGCGCCGATCCCTCCGACCTCGGCCGCGAGGTGGTAGACGACCTCGGGACGCGTCTCCGCAAAGAGCCGTTGTGCGTCACTCCATTCGGTGAGGTCGTAGTCTTTCCGGCGAGCGACGACGACCTCGTCTCCGCGCGCTGTCAGCCGCTCGACGAGGAACGACCCCAGGAAGCCGCCGCCGCCGGTGACAAGCGCTTTCACCGTGCCGTCTGCGCGCCGTCGGGCAGAGCCCAGTCAACGCGGCCGTACCAGCGCTCACGGTTCGCGGCGTACCAGCCGATCGTTCGTCGCACGCCTTCCTCCCAGGAGAGCTTCGGTTTCCAGCCGGTCTCGGCGAAGAGCTTGCCGTAGCCGACCCGGAGTGCCATCACCTCGCTTGCGCCCGGCCTGAACCGGGCCGATGTCGTGACGATCTCGCGGTCGCTCCCCCAGTGGCCGTCCTCCTCGCCGATGCGGAGGATCATCGCGGCCCATTCGGCCATCGAGATGTTCTCCCCCTGCCCGTAGACGTAGACGTCTCCGGGTACGCCGTGGGCGGCCACAGTCAGATGCCCGCGCACACCGTCAGTGCAGAAACAGAAGTCGCGCAGCGGCTCGAGCTGCCCGAGTTCGATCGTCGGGCGCATGAGCGCTTGCGTGATGATCGTGCCGGTGATGTAGCGCGGGTTTTGTCGCGGACCGTAGTTGTTGAACATCCGGGTGACGACACTCGGGATGCCGTAGGCGTCGTGGTAGTTCATCGTCAGAAAGTCGGCGGCGACCTTCGACGTGGCGTAGATCGACTTCGGGTTGATCGGTGAGCGCTCGTGCAGGATCAGCCCGCCCTCGGCATCGAAATCGTGATGGTGGGAGACCGACTCGCGCACGTTGCCGTACTCCTCCGAGGTGCCGGCCGTATCGAACTTCTCGAGCTCGAGCTCGTGGTCGACGATCGACTGGAGCAGGTTGAGCGTTCCGACCGTGTTGGCCATCACCGTCTCGTAGGGCCGGTGCCAGGACTCACCGACGTGCGCCTGGGCGCCGAGGTGGAACACGTAGGGCCGGTCGGCGGTCTTCTTCAGGTCGCGGATCAGGTAGTCGATCGAGGTCTTGTCGGTGAGATCTGCGAAGACGACGCGCGCGAGGCGGTTGCGCAGGTGGCCGATGTTGTTGAGCGCGCCCGAGGAGGTGGCGCGCACGAATGCGACCACCTCGGCGCCGAGCTCGACGAGCGCGTCCGTGAGATGCGAGCCCATGAAGCCGTCTGCGCCCGTGACAAGGCACGTCCGCCCGGCGAACGCTTCGCCGAGTTCGGCACGGAGCGAATCGAGTTCGCTCTCGCTCCAGATCACGCTATCGTCGCGCGGCATCCGTGCAGCGTAAACGTTCAGGCCGTCGGGGCGCGGTACACAGCGGTGCGCTCACGGGGCTCTCGACTGCCGCGGTCAGCGGTTCGGCCGCCGTGGCAGGAGCGCTGCTCTCGCGGAAATTTGGTCACGGTGCGAATACCGACGGGTTCTTTGCTGCCTACTCGGTCTACGTCGTCGTCGTGCTCGTCGCGAGTGCGCTGCGCGTCGTTGTGCTGCCCCAGTTCGCACGTGCGCGGGTTGCGGGCGCACTCGGAAGCGACGTCGGTTCCTGGTTTGCGGCCCTCGGTCTGCCGATTGTGCCGGCGGTCGTCGTCGCGCTCCTCGCACCGCACTGGCTCGCGGGGCTGCTCGCGGGAAGCTCCGAGGCGAAGCGAAGCGCCGCCGAGCTCGTGCCCTGGCTGATCCCGGCCGCCGCCGCCCAGGTCTTCGCCGGGGTTTGCGCGAGCGCACTCGCGGCGCTCGACGACTATGTCACGGCCGCGGTCGGATTCAGCGCCGGCGCCATCGTCGGGCTGATCGTGATCGTGGCCCTGGTCGGGCACGGCGTCGCCGCCTTCGGCTGGGGCCTCGCCGCTAACGGCGCGGTGTCGCTTGCGGTGCCTCTGGCGGTGCTCCTCGCGCGCGGTGCGCTCGCCCGCCCCTCCGGCGGCGTACGCGGTCGCCTGCGCGCACTTGCCGAAGGCGTCGCGCTTCCCTTCGCGCTCCAGGGCCTCTACTTGATCGCAAACCGGTTCGCGCTCGGGCTCGGGACGGGTCGCTCGACGACGTTCTCCTACGCCTACTTGATCGCCTCGCTGCTCGTTGCCGTGACGGCGACGTCGGTCGCGCTCGTCTCGTCGGTTCCGCTCGCGCGCGGCGAGCTCACGCCCGAACGCGCAGCGAAGCACATCGTCTCGGCAAGCTGGGTCTCGCTCGCCCTTGTCGCCGGTGCGGCCGGCGTGTTCGCGCTCGCCGGTGCCCGGGTGGCGCAGCTCGTGCTCGGGCCGAAGTACGGCGGGCAGACCGGAGCTGAGCTCGGCAGGCTCGTCGTCTACCTCGCCCCCTGGACGATCGTCTCGATTGCCCTCTCCGTTGCCTTCCCGCTGCTCTTCGTGCGCGGTCTGACCCGCTGGCTACCGCTGCTCGCCGCCGCTGCGCTCGGGCTCCACGTGCTCGTCGAGTGGGGCGCCCGCGCGCTGTTTGGGCTCGCCGGGATCGCCGCCGGCATGGCAGTCACGACGGCGGCGGTGCTCGTCGCACTGCTCGCCGGGCTCGGCGCGCTCCAGGTCGGCGTGCGCGGACTGCTCCTCGCCGGCGCCGCCGTCAGCGCGAGCGCGTTCGTCTGCTTCGGAGCCTCCCGGATCCTGTTCGGCCCCGTCGTCGCCGCCGTGGTCGGACTCGCGCTCTACCTGGCGCTCGGTGCGCTCTGGCGTCCCACACAGCTCCGCCACGCCTGGAGCTACCTGCGTCAGCTCGCCTGACACCTTGCCTCCGAGCCGGCCGCGGGGCTTGGGCTAGCGTGCGCAGTGATGCGTGTACTCGTCACCGGTGGTGCTGGCTTCATCGGTTCGCACCTCGTCGACCGGCTGCTGGCCGACGGCCACCAGGTACGGATCCTCGATTCGCTCGACCCGCAGGTGCACGACGGCATACCCGCGTACCTGTCTCGCGAGGCCGAGCTCGTCGTCGGCGACGTCCGTGACCGCGACGCCGTCGCGGGCGCGCTCAAGGACGTCGACGCGCTCGTCCATCTGGCTGCTGCCGTCGGCATCGGCCAGTCGATGTACGAGCTCGAGCGGTTCAGCTCGGTCAACACCGTCGGTGCCGCCGTCGTCCTCGAACAGGCGATCGAGGTGCGGGACCGATTGACGAAGATCGTCGTTTCGTCGTCGAACACGATCTACGGTGAGGGTCTCTACTTCTGCCCAAACGAGCAGCGCGAGGTTGCTCCCTCCGAGCGTCCCGAAGCGCAGCTCGCCGAGCGGATCTGGGAGGTGCTCTGTCCCGACTGCGGTGCTCGGCTCGAGCCGCGTGGCACGCCGGAATCCAAGCCGCTCCATCCAACATCGATCTATGCGATCGGCAAGCGCGACCACGAAGAGATGTTCCTGGCCGTCGGTCGCGCCTATGCGCTACCGGCGACCGCGCTTCGCTTCTTCAACGTCTACGGGCCGCGCCAGGCGCTTTCCAATCCCTACACGGGCGTGGCCGCGATCTTCGCCTCGCGGCTGCTCAACGGCCACCGTCCGGTCATCTACGAGGACGGCCGTCAGAGCCGTGACTTCGTGCACGTCTCGGATATCGCGGCAGCGATCACGGTTGCGCTCGACCCCCTCGCGCGGACGGGTATGCGCTCAACCTCGGCACCGGGCGGGCGGTCAGTGTGCTTGAGGTAGCCGCGGTGCTCGGCGCCGGGTTGGGCATCGAGCTCGAGCCGGAGGTTGCCGGCGTCTACCGCACGGGGGACATCCGACACTGCGTCGCGTCGATAGAGCGAGCGCGTGAGCTCCTCGGTTTGGAGCCGGCCGTCAGCTTCGAGGCGGGGATGGGGGAGCTCGTCGGCTGGCTCGCCGAGCAGTCGCCCGTTGATCGCGGCGACGAGGCCAACGCGGCTCTGCGTGCCCGCGGGCTCACGCGCTAGCGCCGTGGCTGACGGTCTCGTCGGCGTCGTGATCCTCTCCTGGAACGGTCTGTCGGACACGCTCGGCTGCCTTGCGTCTCTGAGCGCCGTCAGCTATCCCGAGCTCGCGACGATCGTCGTCGACAACGGCTCGAGCGACCACGTGGCCGAGGTGCTCGCTGAGGCGTACCCGTCGGTCGAGGTGATCCGCTCCGAGTCAACCTCGGCTTCGCCGGCGGCTCGAACCTCGGGATCGTCCGGGCGCTCGAGCGCGGCTGCAGCTACGTGTTGCTGCTCAACAATGACGTCGAGGTCGAAGCCGACTTTGTCGCGGCGCTCGTCGAGGCTGCCGCCAGCCGGCCCCGCGCCGGCGCTCTCTGTTCCAAGGTGCTCTTTCTGGACCCGCCCGATCGGATCTGGTTCGCGGGCGCCGACTTCGACCCCGGCGCCGGGTACAACGGACGCCAGCGGGGCTACGGCGAGCTCGATGACGGGCGCTTCGACGCGGTCGTCGAGAGCGACCGGGCCTGTGGCGCCTCGATGCTGATCCCGCGCGCGGTGCTGGAGGAGGTCGGAGACTTCGATGCGGCGCTCTTTGCCTACTGCGAGGACAGCGACTGGTCGGTGCGCGCGCGGCGCGCCGGGTACGTGCTCTACGTCGTCCCCGCGAGCCGGGTCTGGCACAAGGTTTCGGGCTCGACCGGCGGCGAAAGCTCCCCGTCGACGCTCTACTACGGTCTTCGCAATGCGCTCGAGCTGGCGGAACGTTACGCGCCGCTCGAACCGGCCCGCGATCGGCGCCGCCGCGCGGTGCTCGTCGCCGTGCACGTCCTGCAGGCGCTGCGTTCGAGGCGTCGGCTTGCGGGACTCCGCGCCGTTGCCGACGGCTACCGCGATCAGCGCGCCGGACGCTTCGGTCAGCGAAGCGCGCGGTAGACAGCCTCGTAGTCCTGCGCGGTGCGCTCCCAGGTGTAGGCGCCCGCGCGGAGCAGTCCGCGCTCGCCCCAGGGTGCCGGGTCCGCGAGCACCTCGCGGACGGCGTCGGCGATCGCCGCGGGGTCGTGCGGGTCGAAGAGTCGCGCCGCCTCGCCGCAGACCTCTGGGAGCGAAGCGGCGTTGGAGCACGCGACCGGACAGCCGCATGCCATCGCCTCCAGCGGCGGCTGCCCGAAGCCTTCGTAGAGTGACGGGAAGACAGTGCCGCGGCATGTTGGTAGAGCGAGACGAGCTCCTCCTTCGAGACGAGCCCGCGAGCCTCGACGCCGTCGGGAAGCGCCGTGTACTCACCGCCACCTGTGGGCACGAGCCGAGCCCCGGATGTTCGAGGCGCAGGCTGGCAAACGCTTCGAAGAGGCGGGGATGGTTCTTGTGGGGCCAGTCACGTGCCGGTAGAGCAGGAACGGCTCGCGCGCGACCGCGGCCGGGTGAAACCGCGTGTGGTCGACGCCGTGGGGGATGACGTGGAGTACGTCCTGGGGGAGTTCCAGCAGCACGGTGGCGCGTTCGGCGACAAACGTGCTCGGACACACGACGACTGCCGCCGAGCGTGCCGAGCGATGGTAGGCGAGTGCGCGGAACGGTCGCTCTCCGCGCGAGAAGAGCTGGGGCAGGTCGAGATGCTGGAGGTCATGGAGCGTGATGACACTCGGTGCGTCGAGAGGAGGGATCCGGATCGTGAGCGGATAGTGGATGACCTCGACCCCGGCGAGCGCGCGCCGGAGCGGGGCGGGCCGGACGGCGGCAAGGCTCATGGCGGCGAGCCGTGCCGGCATGCTGCGAGCGGCCAGGTACCGCTCGACGACCGTCGCGGGGAGACCTTCGCCGGCGTCGGGTGCGACGGTGGCAGGAAGACACGGTACGGGAGTGTGCCCCCGCGTGCGAGCGCCTGGAGCAGCTGTCGTGTCGACGATTCGCTCCCTCCGATCGCCCCCGGCGCGAGCGTAAGCAGAGCGATGCCGATCACGGCGCGATCCTATGCGGAGACGAGATGCACGAATGGCGCTGACCTCTCGCGCCTCTCGCCCCGGCCACATCGAAGCCTGCGCTGGCGCGGGTTCTTGCCGCGTCAAGCGCCGTACTACCCCGAACGAGGTAACTGACCCGATTTGCACCCATTTTACATTTCCGGAACCGTGCCGAACAGAGGGGAACGAGGGTACGCAGGTCATGTTCGTTCACTCTCAGCTCTGGAGGCACCCTGTGCGCAAGCTCATTTCATACTCAGCGGTATTCGCGCTGATGGCAGCGTTCGCGTTGCCGGCCCTCGCGGACTCTCCGCAGACGACCACCACGACTTCGACCACGACCACGACGACGCCGGTCACGACGACGACGCCGGTCACGACGACGACCAAGCACGACCCCGACCGAGACTCGCGGGTGCACTCGCACTGGTTTGCGGGTTCGGTCAGCAGCGTCGGAAGTGACTCGATCTCGGTCGGCGTGCTTTGGACAGGCGCGCACGACGGTTCGCTCAACGGCCAGACGGTGAACGCGACCGTGAGCCCGACCACGACGATCGTCAGCTGCGCCAGCAAGACGCCTGTCGCGCTCAGCTCGATCAATCCCGGCGATCTCGTCGGCGTCGTTGCGACCGGTCTCGGCCAGGACTCTCGACACTGACCGTGACGCAGATCCACGTGTTCTGTGACTGCCACTGCGTCGGCGGCACGATCTCGAACGTCACCGCCGACAGCATCACCCTCTCGGTCTCCAAGACCGGTCCAGTACGACACCGTCCTCAACGGGCAGTCCGTGACGATCGGCGTCAACTCGAGCACAGTTTACATCCAGGGCAAGGCCAGGACCCCATCGGGCTCGGTGACCTCAAGGAGAACATGGCGGTCGGATCGTCTTCTCCGCCAACGGTTTCTTCAAGGCTCCCGGATTTAATCCCGCGACGGCCACTTTCACCGCGACGCAGGTGCACGTGTGGGGTGGCACACCAGGTTCCGCTCGTGTGCTCGGCCGGCTCGCCGGCGCAGGAACCGGCCTTTGAGCGACGTGAACCCGCGTGTTCGCGTCCTCCGGCCTCCGCGCCGCGCACGTCCCCTTCGGGAGTGCGCGGCGCACGCGCGTCCGGACGCGCGCCCGGGTGATCGCGGCGCAGGCGGGTACGCTGAGCCGGTTCCCGCAGCATTTGGCCGAGGGGAGAGCGATGTCGCTCGTCGTAATCAACGCCGTGACGGTGACGGAGGAGGGGAAGGCCGACTTCGAGGCGCGCTTCGGCGCCCGTGCAGGCACGGTCTCGAGCGCGCCGGGGTCGAGGCATTCGAGTTGATGCGTCCGCTCGAAGGCGGGCGGAATCTCGTCTACACGCGCTCGGCCTGCCAGGAGGCCTTGAGCGATGGATGGGCTCGGGTCAGTTCTCGGCTGCGCATCAGCGTCATGCCGAGCGCGGGCCGGTCTCGGCGAGAGCGAGGTTTGGCGCTTCGAGGTGCTCGAGTCCGAGTATCGCGAGGGTAGCCGCCGTTGGCGCGAAGAGGGCGAGCGGCGTGGCTCACAAACTCAGCCAAGAGAATTTACGTTCGCCTTACACGCCTGTTACCTTCGTAAAAGGCGTGTCTGGGACGATCGCGCCTACAGCAAAACCCGTACATGAGCCAGGGGGGCGAAAGTGACAGGGTGGGTAGTAAAGAGCATGGCGACGTTTGCCGTCGGCGTGCTCGGCGGCTACTACGTTTCGAAGATCTGGGCCGAGCCCATCTGAGGCGGGTGCGCCGACGCTGCGCGCTGTGGGCGTCGTGTGTCTGAGGATGGGGGTAGAGACCCGGTGGCCGTTACGGCGACAGGCCGGCACGGAGGTTGGGAGGCCCGAGGCGGGTCCGGTGGGTGGTGCGCGCCGGCAGAGTGTTCTGCCCGCGGTGTTCTGCTCGCGCCAGGTCAGCGGTGCTCGAACGCCAGCCTGATCCCGAATCCGAT
>CAWHDF010000033.1:0-3675 GCA_963828105.1 uncultured Actinomycetota bacterium
GCGAGCGCCCGGGACAGGATCAGCCGGTTGACCGCGACACATGGGAGCGGGCAGCACGAGCGGTCGAGGCCTATCGCGTCGCCTACGAGATCGACCCGGCGGAGCCGACCGCGCTCGGGCCCGAACCACACCGTCGCGAGGCGGGCGGGCAGAAGCACATCGACTGGGAGACCGCCGGCAAGCGGATCATCGAAGCGCGCGACCAACTCGACCTCGAGCGCCCCGGACACGGTCCGACCGAGGAGCGCATGGCACGCGTCCCTGGGCTGATGCCCGAGCACGACCGAGACCACGTGCTCGACCGCAGCCACGGCTGGGAACGGTGAACTGCGGCCCGCGGGCGCGTTGCCGGGCCGCCCAGCAGTCGCTCCGCTGGACTGGACGCCGGGTGTCGGCGTATTCTCGGATCTCGCGACGCCGCGCCAAAGAGCGCCGTCGCGACTCCTTCCACAATGGCTGACGACGAGATTCTCACTGTCGCGCAGGTCGCGACGCAGTTTCACGTGACGCCGCAGACGGTGCGCTCGTGGATCGACAGCGGCAAGCTGAAGGCCGGGCGCGTCGGCAAGGCGTATGTGATTTTGCGTGGCGATGTGTTCGCGATGGTCGAGCAGGCCGTGAGCGAGCGTCAACACAGCGAGCGCGCGGCGTGGGCAGATGAGCGCGAGAGCGAGCTGACACCAGCCGGAAGTGCGCCCCGCGGGATATGGGCTGGCACGGGAGCAATGGGCGTGCTGGTGCGGCCGCGCTCGCGCTGAGCGTTGCTCAGGCGCTACGGCGCTCGCGAGCGTCGAACGCTGGCAACAGTCCGCTGGCGCGGTCCTCGCGCTCGACCTCGACGGCGAGCGCCCCGGCCGCATCCGCGACCAGCTCGTGCGCCTGCGCGACCTCGATCAGATCGGTGCCGCCAGCGGCACGGTTGAGCTCGGCCGCGGCCGCATCGAAACGCGCCCACAGCGCCTCGGGTCCACGCCGGCCGCTCCCGGGCTGCAGCTCATACGGCGGCTCCGCGGTCGAGCCATGCCGCGGCCACTCATAGCCGGCCGCCGCCGCCTCGCGACAGACATCCGCTTCCTCACGCGCGACCGCGGCAAGCTCCGCCAGGCGAGCACTGAACCCGGCGTCCGGCGGCGCCAGTCGGTGGGCCTGGATCGCGCGGCGCCAACGCTGCTGCGCCGCTGCGAACGCGGCCTGAATCGGGTCGCTCCCCGTGCTCACCCCGGCGCATCATAGGGACAGATCAGGATAAAACTGCCTAACCACTGGTAACCACATCTAACCATCGCTAATTCCGCCTAAACCGTGTACAGTGCGCCGCTCGCCAACGGAATGGAGGTGCTCCTCTCATGGGCGCACGACGCGCCGCCTCAGTCGTGACGGACACAGCCCCCCGTCGTGGAAACACGCTGTCCAACACGAGGACATTCCGGGTGGTGAGCATCGACACCACCGCTGTCCCGCGGATCGCCATGAGCAAGCAGGAGGCAGCGAGCGCCCTCGGCGTCTCGATCGACTTCTTTGACGAGCACATCGCTCCCGACCTGCGCATGGTCAGGGTGGGTCGGCGACGACTCGTCCCGATCGCCGAGCTCGAGCGATGGCTGGATCTCCACGCCGAACGCGCCGGCGTCCCATGAGAGGCCTATCCTCATTCGCGTGCCCCGCAAGCCAGATCTACCGCCCGGCATAACACGCCGGCCGTCGGGTCGCTACCAGGCCCAGGTCTCCGTCGGCCAACGGCGAAGGAAATCAAAGACGTTCGACCTGCTGGCCGAGGCACGAGCCTGGAAGCGCGACACCGAGGCCGGGATCGCCAGCGGCACCGTCGCAGAGCGGACCAGCCCAACGCTGCGCCAGGCCGGCGCCGAGTGGCTTGCAGGCGCACACGACGGAGCCGTTCGTAACCGCAGCGGACAGCGCTACCGACCCTCAACGCTCCGCGGCTACGAGCACGCCCTCGAAACGCGCCTCTACCCAGCGCTCGGCGGGACCCGGCTCAGCGACATCCGCCGCGGCACGCTCAACCGACTCCTCGGCAAGCTGCAAGCACAGGGGCTCAGCGCATCCACCACACGCAACATTCTCATGCCGCTGCGCGCGATCTTCCGCTGGGGGCTCGACCTCGAACTGATCAACCTCAACCCCACCAGCGGACTCGCGTTGCCCCACGACGGCGGGAAACGCGAGCGCTTCGCCACCGCCGCCGAACTGGGCGTGCTGCTCGACGCGCTCCCGCCGCGCGACCGAGCGCTCTGGGCGACCGCGGCCTACGCGGGCCTCCGCCGCGGCGAACTGATGGCGCTGCGCTGGTCAGAGGTCGACCTCGGCGCCGGCGTCATCCACGTGAACCGAAGCCACAACCCCGAGTCAGGCTCCACCGGCGAACCGAAGAGCCGCGCGGGCAACCGGCGAGTGCCGATCCCGCCCGTGCTCCGCGACTACCTCGACGAGCATCAAGCGCGTGCGCGCCCCGGACAGCTACTCGTCTTCGCGCGCTCCGCACTCGCCGGACGGCGGCGCGGCCCGGACGGACCGTTCAGCGACAGCGGCCTCAGTCAGCGCGCGCGAAAGGCCTGGGCGGACCACGGCCTCCAACCGATCACGCTGCACGAGTGCCGCCACACATACGCGTCACTGATGATCGCCGCCGAGGAAAGCCCGAAAGCGCTACAGACCTACCTCGGGCACAGCTCGATCACGACGACCTACGACCGCTACGGGCACCTGATGCCGGCTGCGGAGGTCGCGTCAGCAAACCGTCTACAGCGCTATCTCGACGGCGAGCGAGCATCCGAACCAGTCGAGGAGATGTCGCAATAGTCAAACATTGCCGAAGAGATCGTTCGCGCCAGGCGCTTGTGAGTGCTCGTCTGACTCGACGCGAACCGTGCTCCTGGGTAGCGCTCCGCAGGCCGACCGGCCCGAACCAGCATCCGAAAGCCGGACTCGAACGGCCGTCGTAGTCCTTGCGGCCTGCGCTCTAGGGTTGGCGGAAGATGTCGTGGCTTCCGACGCGGCGCCAAATGACGTGTGGATCGCCCGGCCGGACTTGCTCGCCGTACTCGAAGGTCGCCCGGCCGTCGGGCGCCCAGGTGAGCTCCCACACACCGCGTTGACCCCGGACGCGTTTGACGCGCAACTTCGGATCAAACTCTTGGGCACCAAGACCGGAGACGAAAGCGCCGACCGCGTCCAGGAACGCCTTGCGTTGCTCGCGTGTCAGTCGCTCGTACTCGCGCAGGAACCGCTGGCGCTCGGCGTGCGTGGGCACCCGCCGAGCTACGGCTCGTCAGCTGGCGGGACGCTGTCGAGGTGAGCGAGGAAGTCCTCGGTGCTCGCGTAGACGATCGCCGTGGTGCCGCGGGCGATCTCTTCGTCGATCTCATGCTCGCCCTCGAGCCACTCGGGCGTCCAGAAGCCCGCCTGCGAGTCATCGATGTGGCGGATCATGAGGCCACCGTCCGCGGCCTCCACAAGCACCGTGTCTCCCTCGCGCAGATGCGCAGCCTCGCGGATCTCCGTGGGAATCGTCAGCGGCCCGTCGTGATCGAGCCGGATGGTCTGCTTTCTCACCGTTGCCATGCGCTCCATTCTCGCACCTCGACCGGCCGGCGGGCCCCCAGGTCCCGCACGGCGGGTAGAGCCTGCCGAGGCAGCGTTTGGCTGCTCATGGGC
>CAWHDF010000034.1:0-438292 GCA_963828105.1 uncultured Actinomycetota bacterium
AAACGGTCACCTCTTGCCAAGGTCGTCCCGGCGTGGGATGGATGCGCATGGTTACCGATGTCCCGACGAGTGCCGGAGATATTCTCGGCGGCAGGCTAACCATCGGACGGTACGTGAAATCTCTTAGAAGTCTGGGAACGGAATCTGTGTTCTCGGGGAGAGGATCTTCTGCCAAGCCTCGCGGAAATCGTCCTGCTGCCCTACTTACGGCCAAGCGGGGGGTTTTAGATCTACTTTCGTGGAGCTTCGAGAAACTCCAAAAGCAATTTCTGCTTGGTTGAGAGCCACGCAATTCGCCGGTTCTCAAAAGCTACGGCGGGCAGGGGCTTTCGTACAACAACCAAGCCTCTGGAGCGCATTTCGTCCAGCTCGCCGTCCAGATTGGTTACTTCGTAGCACAGGTGGTGGAGCCCGCCGCCCTTCTGAAGAAAACTCAGGATTGGCGAGTCCTCAGCTGCAGGCTCGACGAGTTCGACTTGAGCGTCGCTCGGATTTTGCGTTTGGAGGAAGGTGACTCTGACTTTCTGCAAGGGATCATGGAATATCTTCCCGTCCCACTGTGCAGCCAGGGATCTCACAAAACCTTGAATCGACTCTTGTATCGCCGCAACCACGAAACCCACGTGATGCAGCCTTGTTCCATACGGACTTGTCAGCAATATCTCCCCCGGCACCCAAAGACCCTTATTTTATCGAAAGCGGAAATAACTGGCACCGTAATACGCGATCGGGTGTGCTGTAGGATTTAGTCCCAGCGTTCACCCTGGGTGGGGTGACCCGAAGGGCGCAAAGACGCCAGATTCTGGAAAATGGCTCGTTTTGACCGGCCCGACGGGAAAAGCGCGTGTGCTAACATTTGGATGCGTTCTGAAGTTGATTGCAATCCATTACGCTTTACTTGTGCACATCCCGCTTCGTTTTTTGAAGCTTATATTTTTTTGAAACTGGCCGGCCAAGTCGCGGTGAGTACACTTGAACCTGATTGAGGCTCTCGAATACAAAAAAAAACGCTTTCCGGAAGATGCCCCGGTTCTAAGGGTGTTCTTGGGGTGTGGCTTTACCCCGGTTCATTTGGAGACATTTCTCGCAGCTCATATCGGGACAATTCTTCCGCAGACCCGCGTTGAAATAAAGACCGGGCTGTTTGGCGACCTCGCCGGAAATTTGGAACGGGTTCAGCCCTCCAAGTTCGATGCAATTGCCGTTGTTGTTGAATGGCCAGACCTCGACCAGCGGCTCGGCGTGAGAAATCTAGGCGGCTGGCAGGTTGATCGCCTGCCGGACGTACTGGAGACCGTAAGCCGGTCGCTAGCTCGCCTTGGCCAAACCCTGCAACGGCTATCTTCCAGCTTGCCCGTCTCCCTCTGTCTGCCGACCCTTCCTCTCCCGCCGCTATTCTTCACTCCCAATCAAGAGAGCAGCCCCTATGAGCTCCGACTCCGGGAGCATCTGGCCTCGTTTGCAGCGTCGCTGGCCGGACTTCCTCGTCTGCGATTCGTGAACGCGCAGTATCTCGACGAATGCTCGCCGCCGGGCGCCCGCTTCGACTTCAAATCGGAAATGATTTATGGGTTTCCCTATAGGACAGCTCACGCCTCAGCCATTGCGGAGGGTCTCCGGCCCTGATTCATACGCCCGCTCGAAAAGAAGGGCCTGATCACCGACCTGGATGATACCCTCTGGTCCGGAATTCTCGGCGAAGTAGGAGTGGAGGGAATCTCCTGGCATATCGACCAGAAGACACACATCCACGGGGTTTATCAGCAATTTTTGGCCTCCCTTTCAAGCGCCGGAGTGCTGATCGCAATTGCCAGCAAAAATGACGCGGCTCTGGTGAAGGAGGCCCTCGAACGAAAGGATCTTCAGATTTCGAAGGATTCCATTTTTCCCGTCGAGGCTCACTGGTCGCGCAAGTCGGAATCCGTCAGCCGCATCCTCAAGGTGTGGAATATAGCCGCGGATTCCGTCGTTTTTCTCGACGACAGCCCAATGGAGGTCGCCGAAGTTAAGTCAGCGTTTCCCGAGATGGAATGCCTCGTTTTCCCGAAGACCGACTACACCGGATTTTGGGAGATGCTCAAAACCCTGCGCAATTTATTTGGGAAGGCGGTTCTTTCGGAAGAAGACTCTCTTCGCCTGCAAAGCATTCGCAATGCCAGCGGCTTTCAGGAGTCGTTGAGCGCGCAAGGCTCTTCCGCCGATCGTTTTCTGCAAGAGGCGAACGCATCCCTGTTGTTTACTTTTGGAAAGTCGCCCACAGATACAAGGTCCTTCGAGTTGATTAACAAGACGAACCAATTTAATCTCAATGGCGGACGATTCAACGAATCGGCCTGGGTGGCTTTCCTGGACGATCCGAAAAGTTTTGCCGTCGCGGTGTCTTACGAGGACAAGTTTGGAAAACTGGGAAAGATCGGTGTCCTTTTGGGCAAGGTGTGCGGTAAGAAGCTTTTTGTCGAATCATGGGTTATGAGTTGCCGGGCGTTTTCCCGCCGCATCGAGCACCAATGCTTGAAATATCTGTTCGAGAAGTTCGATGCCGAGGAAATTCGGTTCGCGTATCGCGCGACAAGCCGCAACGGGCCGCTTCAAGAATTTCTCGCACAGATCCTGGATTCGTGGGCGGGAGAAGATTGCCGGCTTTCCAGAGAATCTTTCTATCAGAAGGCGCCTGCTCTGTTTCACCGTGTCGAGGAGGTAGAACTCCGTGGCTGAAGTAAATGATCGCTTGGCTCGATGTTTTGCATCCGTGTTTCCAGTGGCAACGCCCGAGGAAATCAGAACAGTTCAAATCGAGTCGATGCCGGGTTGGGATTCCCTGGTAGGGGTTTCGCTGGTGACTGTGATCGACGAAGAGTTCGGCGTGCAAATCGATCTGCCGGACTTGATGGAATTGGGATCGTTCGATGCAATTCACCAGTATCTCTCGCAACACGCCGGAGTATCTTGAAGCCGGGTTTGCGGATTTCGGCAATTTTCCTGGTGGCGGAAGACAGCGGAAGACCGAAGCGAGTCTGAAGAATGGCCGAAAATCCACTGCGAGGGCTGGCCAACCGCATCTTCCAGTTGCTCGCGCTGCTGCTGCCGGGAGGCCAGTCCATGCGCGTTTTTCTTCACCGCGCTCGCGGAGTGGCCATCGGTAAGAATGTTTGGATCAGTTACAACGCGATCCTTGAGACGGCCTACCCCAATCTCATCACGATCGACGACGATGCTTTCATAGGGGTAGGGGTGATTATTATTGCTCACTTTAAGGAAACACGTCGCGGAGTGAAAATCGGGAAAAACGCCTTCGTAGGCCCTGGAGTGATCATCCTCCCGGACGTGATTATTGGCGATGGTGCGGTCGTCACTGCGGGGAGTGTGGTAACCCATTCGGTCCCAGCCATGACGATCGTTCAGGGCAACCCCGCCGTTCCGATAGCAAAGTGTGGCGTTCCGCTGTGGCCCGATACCCCCCTGAAGGAATTTTCGAGGCAGCTCAAACCTCTTCCCAAGAAACCAAAGATCACACCTGCAGGCTAAGCCAGTGAAATCGAGAACCTGGTACGGGAGATCGTGGTGAGATTAGTGGTTCCCTTTGTGGACGAGATCCAAAGGATAGACGCCGGCCTGATTCGTCTCGCCGAAGCGCTAGGCATAGAATGCCTGCGAATTTCCCTGCCCAAGGAAGTCTCGGACCCCGGCGGAATTCATTGAGAAGTTTGTGCCAAGCGAGCGTGATTGCCTCGTGCTGAACCCTGAAACGATTCGCGGTTGGCTGTCTCAAGACGTGTTCCCGCGCGGGTTGGGTGAATCCCTTGTCAGGCGCTTCCGGTCTATCCTTGTTCACAATCCCCAGCCAGACGCGTTTACCGATAGCATGCTGATGAATCTATCCGGCGGGAAGCTTCAATCGGCTCGTCCGCTCGACGGGCCCGGGCTCGATTACGAAGTGGCGACCGCAAGTGAAGACGTGTGCAGTGCCTTCTCAGGGATTCACTTTGGCCCGGCAAACCCTCTGAATGACTCGATTTTCCTGCGAAGTGGAGATGCCGCATCCTTTCGATCTCTCATATCGATCGGTGGGCTTC
Source organism: uncultured Actinomycetota bacterium (assembly GCA_963828105.1). GTDB lineage: Bacteria > Actinomycetota > Thermoleophilia > Gaiellales > Gaiellaceae > PALSA-600. The sequence goes on from CAWHDF010000034.1 coordinate 4,074, forward strand.
CGTTTTTTGCTTCTGTGAGCAGTCAGGGCTGCGACATTTTCTTTTTGGGTGCAAAAACGGTCGCCGATCTCGATAAAAGCGTTGGAAGCGCTCCCCTCGCGGATTTCTTCTCTCAGTGGGTTCCCGCCGTCATGGCACTTCGGAAAGCATTCGGCGAGGAATGCTGGCAACCGGAGCCTCCGTACGCAACCGTTGTCATCGACGATCCTTTACTCCGAAAAAGCTACGGCTTCCTCAACTACCGGCGTTTGCTTGCGATGATGGATCAACACAATTTCCACACATCGATCGCGTTCATCCCCATCAATTTTAGAAGAAACTCGCAAGCGATTATTCGTATGTTCAAGGAACGGTCGGATCGCCTCTCAATCTGTTTTCACGGCAACGACCACACCGGCTCCGAATTTGCCGCAACGGACATCCGCTTGCTGAATTCCATGCTTACTACTGCCGAAGAGCGGATGGAAGCTCACCTCAACAGTATGGGACTTCCCTGCGATAAGGTAATGGTGTTTCCGCAAGGCTGCTTTTCTGAGGAAGCGATGAGTGTGCTGAACGCCCACAATTTTCTGGGAGCAGTTAACACCACGCCACATCCCGAAGGTAAGCCCGCTCTTTACACCATAGGCGATTTGATGTGCCCCTCCGTTTGGAAATATGGCGGTTTCCCTCTATTCCTCAGAAAGTACCCGTCCGAGATCGCAGCACAGGATATTGCTCTGAACGTTTTCGTTGGTAAACCCGTTCTGGTAGTGGAGCATCACGAGATTTTTAAGGATCCACAGCCGCTGATTCAGGTGGTCAAGCTGATCAATTCGATCATGCCCGGGGTGCGGTGGGCGAACTTGCAGACGGCGGTGGAGAATTCTTATCTGAGCCGGGTTTCCTCGGATGGAGTTGTACACATTCGCCCCGCTTCGAAGGCGCTTCAGATCGACAATCATGAACGGAACCCAGTCACTTGCTCGGTCGAATGGGACGCCTGCCAATCAAAGCCTGACAAGGTTCTGGTCGATCGGGAGGAGTGGTGTGTTAGCGGCAGGGGTGCCACATCGGCCCATCTAACCCTAGATCTGCCTGTTGGCGAATCTCGAAGGATCGAAATTGTTCACAAGAATGAGTTTGGCTTGTCCAATGCGAACCAGAAGTTCGATTGGCGCGCGAAGGCGATTGTCCGTCGAAGACTTTCAGACATCAGAGACAACGTCTTGTGTAGGTATCCTCGGTTATTATCCGTCGCAAAAACTGTCCTTGGCAAGGCAAGAACATAAACCACATTTGACGCGGGTATGCCGCGAATATTCGATTGATACCCGCCGGATGGTTTAACCTGTGCGTTGAAACAACACCTGCTGCAAAGTTCGGGTCGCTCCGAGTAACGAGAACTGCATCCCGGTCTTGTTAATGAATTCATCGAATGCACGCAACTCGTGGAATTGGTGATTAAATTCGTCGAAGTAAATATAAGTGCCCAAAACAATTGCGTCTTTAAGAAAATTCAGCACAAAAGCCGTGGAAGAGTACAAGTCTGCGTCAAGATTCAGAACCAAGATGTCGTGCGGCGGCATTTTGTACTTTGGGAGGGTCTCATCGAACCATCCTTTGAAGAATTGGACTCGCGCATCATCGATCTGGGGAATTGCGCCCCCCACCGAAAAATGACCCGCCGGTCGATGAGGGAGCCAGTGTTCGGGCAGGCCTTCAAAGCTGTCAAAACCATGCAAATGGCTCCTGGGACACTGCAACACCTTGGACCAGTATCGAGTGGCATCTCCTTGAAAAACGCCAAATTCCATATAGAGAGCTTCCCTCCCGCCCACCTGGGCCGCCACGATGTCAAACAATTCCTCTCGCCGATTAAACCGATGGGTCGTGTCGTAGCCCTTGGACTGCATCCAACGCCCTACCTCGAGGTAGTTGACCACACCCGTCAGCTTGTGGATCGTGCTTTCAGAGGCGCGTTCTCCGATGCGCGTCAGCAAGTACTTGAACAGAGTCTTCATTTAGTTTCCGGCCTCTTTCGCGGTCTCAAGTACACGCGAAGCTGAGCGTCGTTGTTTAGACAGATTTAGTCGGGCTCTATTGTGGCATGACCGGCAACACGAATGCTGACAATGGCCGCGCGAAGTTTGGGGCTGCTGCTGTTAGAAGGGGTAATACCCCTCATTTTCTCTTGGGTTGCTTCGGATAGCGACCTAGAAAGCAATTCCAGCGGATAAGAAGAAGGTCACCGAACATTTGTAGGCTGTCGCGCACCACGCGGACGCGAGTAGCCTCGTCGTGCGCCCAACGCACGGGGACTTCAGCAGTGAGCAGACCGTGCCGCTGGGCCAGAAATAGAATCTCCGGATCGAAGCCAAAGCCCTCGACGCGTTGCTGCTCGAAGACGATTCTCGACGACTCGCGACGGAATGCTTTGAATCCGCACTGCGTGTCCTGAAACGGCAATCGCGTAAACAGCTTTACAAAACCATTGAATATGATTCCAGCAACCTCGCGGAGCCGCGATTGATGCACTTTGATGAGACTCCGATCCATGGCGCGCGAACCAATGGCTACATCATTTCCCGCCTTGATGGCCGCTAAAAGCTTCTCCGATTCTTCAATGGGTGACGATAGATCCGCGTCGGTGAAAAGCACAACAGAGCCGCCTGCTTCGAGCATCCCGCGCCGGACGCTATAGCCCTTACCCCGATTCTTGCAGTTCGATACAACCCTCAAGCAGGGCATTTCACGCACACGTTCCCGGGCGACCGCCGCAGTTCCGTCCGTTGAGCCGTCGTCTACCACGATAATCTCGATTTCATCTGCGTGTGTCTGCTTCAGTGCGAAGTAATCGTGGATGCGTGCTAGAGTGCGGCCGAGCCGCTTCTCCTCGTTATACGCTGGGATAATGATAGAGAGTTCCGGTGGGCGCTCGCTCATCGGCAGCAAGAATTGTGACGTATTTTGCGCCCTTTGTGAAACGAATATAAGGCCCAAATCACTCTCCGATCGCTAATGGGTTATCCTCCGTCACTTCAGACCCCAATGTCGTTGCGCACATTTCGCCCTCGCGCGGTGTGGAATATCGTTGACGACAAAGACCGCCGAAATATCTGACTATTCGAAGCCATATCACGATAGCCTTAAAATTGGTTGAGAACATACTTTCTCACCGTGAGATAGCCGAGTATTGCTGCAATCTCAAGGTTCCTGTGTTGGGGTGAAGAATGAAGCGGGTGGCGATTATCGGGGCGGGTCCGGCGGGACTGACCGCCGGGTATTTTCTGTGCGAGGCCGGCTGGGACGTAACGATTCTGGAAACCGACCCTGAATACGTGGGAGGCATTTCTCGCACGGTTCAATACCGGGGTTTTCGGTTCGACATCGGTGGCCACCGCTTTTTTTCCAAATCGCAGGAGGTGGAAGACTTCTGGTCGAAGATCCTTGAGGATAAGCTGATCGACCGGCCCCGCATGTCGAGGATCTACTATCGCGGACGCTTTTACTCCTACCCTCTAAAAGCCACCGAAGCGCTATTCAACCTGGGCGTGTGGGAATCAGCGTTGTGCGTTCTTTCTTACCTGAAAGCGAGAGCATTTCCGATTGCTAATCCACGGTCCTTTGAGGATTGGGTGGTCAATCAATTTGGGCGGCGACTGTACGGCATTTTCTTCAAGACCTACACCGAAAAGGTGTGGGGTATGGACTGCAAGGACATCTCGGCCGACTGGGCGGCTCAACGGATAAAAGGACTGTCTCTGGCGAGTGCGGTAAGGAACGCCATTCTTCCCGCACCCAAGAAAAGCAAGCAGAATGTTATCAAGACCCTGATCAATTCCTTCCGCTATCCCCGGCTTGGTCCCGGAATGATGTGGGAAGAATGCGCGGGCCGTATTCGCGACATGGGGGGCAAAGTTCTACTGGGCCACGCGGTGGAAAAGTGCTATCAGAACAACGGCGAGTGGAGGGTCACCGCACGCGGAGAAAATGGGAAGAGCGCCTCTATAGTCGCCGATCACGTCATTTCCACGACCGCCATCCGCGATTTGTCGAAAATGCTCGAGCCCGCTCCCAGGGAGGAAGCTTTGGGAGCTGCGGATGCGCTACGCTACCGCGACTTTCTCACCGTCGCTCTGATTGCGAAGGACCGTTTATTCCTGCCGGACAACTGGATCTACATTCACGACCCAACGGTGAAGGTGGGGCGCGTCCAGAATTTTAAATCCTGGTCGCCTGAATTGGTTCCTGACCCAGAGCTTTGCTGCTACGGTCTCGAATACTTTTGTTTTGAAGGCGATGGAGTATGGGGAATGGAAGATGGAGCTTTGATCGACCTTGCGGCGCGCGAGATGGAAAAATTGGGATTACTCAATCCCGTGGACGTTCAAGACGGATGTGTGGTCCGTCAAAAAAAGGCTTATCCAGTGTATGACGATCATTACAAGGCCAACGTGAAAAAGTTTGTCGTCGAAATCGAGCGTAAGTTCCCAGGTTTGCATCTCATTGGCCGCAACGGAATGCATAAATATAACAATCAGGATCACGCCATGATGACAGCCATGCTGACGGCGAGGAATATCATAGCGGGGAAACAATTGTACGACGTCTGGGCCGTTAACCAGGACGCGGAATACCACGAGAGCGGCGGGGCGGGACAGCAATCCGCAGCCAGTGGCCTTCGAATGGTTCCCAGGAAGATTTCTGAAGACGAGCACGCGAAGGAGCAAGACGCAGCTGTAGCCACACACTGAGCCGATCTACGCTCGAAGTGTGCTTTTTTGACGTTACTTTGACAAAAATCGGAATCATTCGGGTTGTTGGCTTGCCCATATCGAGTAGTCTCCAAACTTTTCAACCGGCCGATATTTCTGGGCCAAAAAATCGTCGATTATGGTGACGCCGCTGTCGTGAAGATTTTCTCCTGGGTTATCGGAGCCGTCAAAGCCGGCACACCGAACGACATATTTGACCTGATTGCGGCTTAGGTCTGCCACGATGTCTCTTTGGATTTGAACTGTCGTGGTCATTCCAGGCTCAAATTCGTAATACATAGTTCCAGCGCGGCGCTGGGATAGGAAATAGAACATAATGTTGTTCACGAAAATACGATGATGCTGCGAGTTTCCGACAAAAAGCGCCTGCTCTTCGGGGACATGTTGCTGAATAAACCGGATCGCATTTTCCTCGTCTGCGGGCACCTGGAAAAACCGGGCCCTCTGCAGAACTGATTCGCCTTTACGCGGACCGTATTGCGAATCGTACCAGTAAAGCTTTCTGATAGGAGCCGCCACATATGGCAGGCTCAGCAACGCTAGACATAGCATCACCAATGCCGTAGACCAGGCTGGTCGCCTCCTTGCGAACCAATCAGCCAGTAATACTGGGAGTAGAGCGCTGGTCACAATTGTAATAGCGAGGCAATGGGTAATGTCGGCTCGCGTGATGACAGTGAGCAGCAATCCCGTCCCGAATACCGTAAGCGCTGCTCGCCCGAACTGCTGCACCTTCTCGGGGTATTTTGCGGGATTACAAAATGACCGAAATAATCGGACCCAGCCAACCAGAAATATTGCGATCGGTGCATAAAATAAAAACCAGATATCATGCAACCGCAAGCTCGACTTGAACAGCACAACGCCCGGAAGAATAGGAGGGAGTGGTAAAAAGCGAGAGGCTTCTCGCGGGAAGGTAATTAGGTCCGCCCTTAAAACTCCTAGAGGAACTGCTCGCAAGAAATAAAAAGAGCACGGAACGAGTAGAGCACAGATTCCGAGCCCATACGACACGACGCACTCAAAATAATTAATTCCGCGGGCCATGATTTGGCCTTTCAGCATGGGCCTCTCGAACGACACAATCACCATCGCCGCCACCGCAGATAGCAAGACGTAGAATCCGATATCTTGTCGATAGAGAACAGTTGTACCCGTTGCAAGCCCACTCAACAATAGAAGAAACGATCGCCTCTCAACGTAGAACTCAATCAGCAATAGAATAGCTCCCAGGCCACAGAACATCGCTGGGATAACCGGATAGCCATAGCTACCGCACCAAGCGAGATACACCACGCAGATCACAAAGGACATATAAGCATATTTCTTTCCAGCCAGCTTTTGGGTGATCAGGAGCACGAGGACGCAGATCCCAAATCTCACGACTGTATCCCAAATCCGCTCCACCAGGATGGAGTAGCCGAAAATTCTAAAAACTCCTGCAACTGTATAGAACTGCCCCGGCGTATAAACAACCCAAAAATCCCGGTACGGAACATCCCCGTGCGAGACTCGCTCAGCTCCGTAGTTTATGAAGCCTTCGTCGAAGGGATTTAATGGCTGAAATATCCCGAGCAACAAATAGATGAAACCCAGGGGAAATATAAATGCGGGAAGCGCCTTAAGTGGGCGCGGGGGGTGCACGGATCCGATCATTTTAAGCCGGTTGGACTTTTTTGATGCGAAACGCTTGCCGTGCTCATCTCCTGGGCCGTCACAGGCTTCAACGCAATTCCCGATGTCTCGTTCTTCGCCGCGAACGCGCTATATAAGATGCGATATCGGTGGCCTCCTCATCAGTCGATTCGCGCCACAGATCAAATTGGAGTCGGCATGGTTCGGGGCTCCGCTACGAATTAAAAAGTCGACTTGCGTCGATCCGTGTCTTGCCCTCGACTATATCGCGAATTTCTCTCCATGTAGCAAGGTCTCCCTTGTTGGCGGTCTAAATGATTAAGGACATCGCTAAAGCGTGGGGGTCTGTCTTGGCTTCGGGGAAATTGGCGCGTACTGCTGGCCGAACCAAGTTAAGTGCGTTCGGTCCGCAGTGTAAGGACGGGAGACAAGAGATCTTTAACCGACGTCCGACGCGGGCGCCCTGCCGGATTGCCGCTCCGCCCTGGCCTGAATCGGGGGTTCTTTCCCGCATAAACGATCGTCAAATTCGCATCTTCTTCCCGGCGTGATACGGTTTTAATCGTAATCCATACCCTTATCATAATCGGGTTATCCAGCGACCGTCACTGCCCCGAATAACACCTTGTGGATGGATCCTGAAAATGGACCGTTTCCGTCGTGTTTACCGCACGCTATCGCCGGTGCGTTCTCTTGTGACACTGATCGCAAAGGGTGATGAGGTTTTCCTCTGTATCGTTACCGAGCAAACTGCGCGACTGCCTGTGATGAACCTGAAGATTGCGCATCGAGCCGCAGCACTGACAGCGCCAGCCATCTCGCCTCAGCACCTTTTCATGCAACTCTCGGTAAGTCTGCTGATCGAGAACGAGCCGCGGGCGTCTGGGGCGAACTGAGTTCATGAAGCCGTTCGCGCTTTGTCCAGGAATTCCTGTCTCTTGGGCTGGGGAAGGGAATCAAACAGCCGATCCAAGGAGGTCATCAGGACATCAGAATTACCCGTTTCGAGATTTGCCCCCGCCAGAAAATCTGCGCAAATCATCTCCAGCATGTAGCCTCGTGATTTGTCACTCCCCAGCATAAGTGCAGCTGTTTCAAGCGCCTGCTCGATTATTGCCAGCTGGCTCTTGTAGAGCTTGAAGTAGATTAGTTCCCACGGTTCGATCTCCTGCCCTGTCAGACGTCGTTCCACCTCCCGCTTGAAATCCCGCAGCGGCAATTCATTGGCTTTGTGCAGCCAGTCTGCACAATCGAAGTCCTTTCCCTCCCTGCGAGCAACCTTGGCCATCTCGACTGCCTTGCTTACGCCAACCTCGCGCAGTCGTGGCTTCGGTATGCGCGTCAGATTCTCGTGGATTGCCATCAAGTAGTAGGCCTGCCGCCGCGATTCCGGGAACCGCTTCTCCAGGAACTCGTCAAACGATTTCAGGTTCTCCATCCTCCAGTATTGCCCCGCCCGCGTTTCGCACAGATACCGGCCTAAATCCACGAACCGCACGTCTTTCTCGCGCTCCTTTGCCTTCTCCCAGGCCAAGATCTCGTCGATCTTGTCCAGAACGAACAATGCCCGCCGGCGATTGAGTTTGGGCGCTACCATCGGCAATCCGTTAGTCCACAAGTTCGTCAAGCCAATCAAGGTCGCTCGCTCCCGGCCGACGGATCAGGTTCGTTTCAATCAGTTGCTGGTTACCAAGGCAGAGGCCCAGATGAGCGCAGCTCACACAGCCGTTCTGCGGAAAGCGGATACCGCTGTGCGAGGCGAATTGGCCTGATTCCAGCTGCTGGATGGTAGTCTCAACCAGGCGACCAAATTCCTTGCGCTGTTCCTCAGAGATGGTGGCCTTCAGGTATTGGATCTCGGGCGCCTGCTTCCGGACGAATACGACAAAAGCCACATCGGCGATACCGCTGATCCAGGAATAGCAAATGAGCTGCGGATCAAGTGAGAGGAGCCCCTCGGGCTCTTCGGAATACCGGCTGGTCGTGGTTTTCCAGTCGATCAGGCAGCGCTTGCCATCTAGCTCGCCGATCGCGTCAACATAGGAGACGAAATCGTTGCCTCCTCCGAGGTTGCGAATGATCTTGAGCTGCATGTTTTCATTTGGGCGGGGAACACGAACCCTGTCCTCCCGGACAAACTTCTCGAGCAGATGGGTTCCTTGGTGCAGGAGCCGATCCCAGGATTCTCCCTTGCGGTACACAAAGGGAGTGTCGCGGAAGGCTTCCCATTCCTTGAACAGCGCCTCAGTGCAGTCCTGTCGTTCGAAGTAAGCGCGCAGCGCGTTCTCAAAGCATCGCCCGAAGACCATGGCGGCCCGGGTGTCCTTCTCGCGCCAGCCGTCGAGATAGCGGTAGCGATAGCTGCGAGGGCAGCGCAGGTATTGGCTGATCTGGGTGTAGCTGTAAATCATCGCTGTTCCTGTGCGTGGATTACGGTCGCCTCGGCCAGGGACAGCTCTGCCCAGTCCGATTCCGGCGCGAACGCTTCGAGGTTCTGAAAGGTGTGGCCGTTCAGCGTTTTATATGTGGTCCTGACGACTCCGCGAAGGTTGATCAGGGCCTTTTCGTCCATCTGATCCTGGGTGAGCAATTCCATGTCGTAGCCGAAATCGCGCAGGAACCAATTGAGCTTCCAGAGGGCGCGCTCGGTTGAATAGAGCCGCCCGGAGAAGGACCGGCGGGCGAAAGACGCGGGTTCGAGCACGACGAATCGGACCTGAAGGAAGGCCTTTTGCGGATGCCAGCGGTAAGAGGCCCATTCGACTCGAACCAGGAACAGCCCCTCCAAGGGAGCGTCGCCATTCGGCTGCCGGGAATGAAGACCTGGAATATGGCGTTTCACTGTTTCACCTCCACAGGGCGCGAAAAGGAGTTGAGTTTGCAGATCAGGCCGTCGATGTCTTCTTTGGCGGAGGACGAGAGGTGCGCGATGAAGGATTCGACCAAATCGCGGCTCGCGTCCTTGATGGTTTCGGTTCCGCAGAAATGGGCGGCATATTCCTTAACGAGGGTCGGATCGAGGTTGTACTGGCGGATCAGGAGGCAGAGTTTGTCGCGGAGCCGGCTGGGGCTGCCGTTTAAACCGTTCGAGCCGTTCCCTGCATGCGAGCCGTTTGAACCGTGGAAACTGTGAGAACCGTTCGAATTGCTCGAAGAGGATGGTGGCTGCGGGGGCAGGGAAGCCCACCCCAGCTCCTCGACAGAGCAGAGGCCGATGCCGTAGGCCTTGCGGAGAGCGCGATTGACGGCGCGGGTTTCGGCAACGCGCATTTCGGCGCCGCGGACAAGAGGAGAGACGTTGGAGGGATCGGCGTCGCCGAACCCTACAAAACCGCGCGAGTGCCGGGACTTGTGAACAGTCGACTTGAATACCCAGCGGCTGGCAGTCGGATCCGAAAACTGCAGTACCGGTTCGACTCGGATGCTATTGCAGAGACGCCGGTTCGCTAACCGCAATAGCCCGCTATGAGTCACATACCAATTGCCATCGATAATTCTCAGCTCGCCTGAAGCAACAGAAAATCTGAATGTTGTGGTAAGCTCGCGGAGAACTTTGAGCATAAGCTTCGAACATTGCGCGGGCCAGAGATTCTTAGCGTGCGTGAAATTGTTACGGACAAGCTGTGATCTGGTCCTTATGTTTTGAGCTCATCCGAGCCTCGCCTAAGCTTTAGTCTATATAAACTATTATAGTTGTATGGGACTAGCGTGTCAAGCCGTAAGCCGCTTACTACAAAACGAGACAGCCCTGATTTGAAGGCCTTGGGAAAACGCCTGCGGGAGTTGCGCGGTTTTGAGTTGACCCAGGAAGCATTTGCTGCGGAGCTCGGAGTTAGCCAGAGCCAACTGTCGAAGTTCGAGAGAGGAGTTGTGGCTCCTCCCGCTGAGGTTCTCTTCTTCGTGAAGAAACGTTTTGGCGTCAGCCTGGATTGGCTGTTGACGGGGGAGGGGGGAGAGAAACTAGAAAAAAACGTTTTTGCCAAGCCGATCTTTCCGGTCGAGTTGGCTCCGCAGTGCGAGATGCTTTCCGTTCCTTCAGCCCCCGCGATTATTTTGACCTAATTTTTCTCTTCCGCAGTACAGAAAACTGGTTCAGCCTAAACATGAGAGTCGGCGCTCAAATATTTGCGGCCTTCTTACGCCTCATGGGACCACCCGCTTTGTATCAAGTATCGAGAGCTCTCTTCCAGAAGCGATCCGGCGGTGAGGAGCCTTGTAATTCTCCTAGACGGGATCCGGAAAATCTATCGAATGGCCGCTTACAGGAGATGCGTAGAAAAGAAACGTGGCTAACACAGCGCCGCATTTCTTGAGAGAAAGCACGAAGCGAGGCCCAAGCATGCTCACACTAAACTCTCCAAGCCATCCGCGCCCGTAACGGCGAAAACAGGGTTGGATCCACGATCGGTCAGCAGATCGGTAAATAATTCTTCCATATGTGCGTTTTTTTGCTTACGTTTTGGGAGCACGGTTAGCTTGGCTTGTTCGGTCATCAACGAGGATGGACAAATGGAAACTGATTCTAGCAACATGGGAGTGGGTAAGATCGACTTAGATCGCGGCGCACGCCGTCCCGGACACATCAGTGAAAAGAGGCTTGCAGCAAATCGCAGGAACGCTCAGAAGTCCACCGGGCCGCGTACTACACGAGGAAAGCAGAGAAGCAGACACAACGCTCTAAAAAGCGGGATATTCGCTAACGCAATCCTTCTGAATGGCGAGGATTCTGTTGCGTATGACTCACTACGAAAGGGCTTAATGGAGGATTGGAAGCCCGTAGGAACATTTGAGGCGACGTTGGTCGAAACGCTCGCTTCGCTCATATGGCGCAGGCGCCGGCTTCTGAGAGCCGAGAGAGCTGAGATTTCCAAGGTGGTCGAGTTTGACGAGCTTGATTCCTCGATGGCTCAATCTTCCGAATGTTGGGATTTGCTGCGCGCGCCAGGGAATTCAAGCGGAATCCTCAGAAATAGTTCCAATCCATTTGTCATCAAAGAGGCTATAGACACGCTGAAGATATGTCGAGATTGTTTGGAAAAATTCGGTTTTGACGGAAAGGATCCGTGGCGCCTCAGAACTCTCTATGGAGTCGACAGCGAAGGGTTTACACCTCCCGGACTTTTTCGAACATACCAAGTCTATTCGAAACTCGCGACGGATCCCCAAAAAAAATCAGAAGCTAATGCTTCTCCTGACGAGCTGAAGAAAGAGATGCTGGAAATATTCGCCCAAGAAATCGAGCGACTCACGGAGCTGCGGACCGCACTGGAGGTGCTTGATAGTCGAAGAAAGGAGTATGAGGCGCTCGCAGCGCTCGTTCCCTCTGTCGAGATTTCGGAACGTTATATTCGGCGCGAGGCTCATTTGAGTCGGGAAATTGATCGGACGCTGAGCCAACTAGAACGCGCTCGACGGATTCGTCTTTGCAAAACAGAACCGCCGGGAGCCGCCGTGGGTATCAACGCGCCTTAGAATGGAGCGTTGAAGTTTGATTTAGCACGTGCTGAAGGCCTTGACCTCCGTCTCACGATTGTCGGAAGCGGATGCGCTGGCGATACACTTGAAATCTCCTGATGCCATCGACGCAGAGTTGGCTCGGAGTCGGCCGGTGTGGGAGTTCGTACGGCGACAGCGCGGGCGCTTGACGCCCATCATGATTCTTACTAGGACACCTCGACAATTGAGAATCCGGTTGACTCTGCCGCTTCAGCCAACCGATGGTCTCCGCAAATGAAGGCTCTTTTTGAAGGTCGCTGCTCGCACCAGATCAGGGATGAAGCAAGTTGGAGGCTGTCGGCCGCCCGCAAAGAATGCTTATCTAACAGCTGCGTGGCCAGCTCACGAACTTGGTCACTAGGAAGGATTTCTTTCCACCCGCGACTCAGCAATCCCAGGCGTTTGACCGCGCCGTTTTTGTCGAGGTCGGTAATCTGCTCGTCACGAAGGAGACGGCAAATCGCACTATGCACTTCCACGAGGCTTCCCCACCACACTACAGGAGCGAATCTCCTCAAGTAGGATTGAGCATGACGGCTCGCAGCTTCGTGAATACATAAGGGGACTAGCGCGCTAGCATCCCAGAAAGCCGTTATTCTCTTCACCGTTCCTCTCGGTCGTCTAGGACAGCCCGGATGGCCTTATTTCCTGCAACCCTTCCCGTCGGGATCTTTAGAAGTTCCTCCACATCAAGTCGCACGCTTGGTAACCGTAATTTTCCGGCCGCCACCAGCAAGAGCTCTTGATCGTCGGCGCCTTCGGACGAAAAAGGAACCAGTTTCGCCACAGGAAGATTGCGGTCTCGGATTACGACTTCTTCACCACTCCTGGCGAAGGTAAGATATTTGCTGAGACGGTTTTTCAGCTCTGCCACATTCACGCTACGCATGCGGGATCTCCTTTCGTCATGGCTATTATAGCCATGAATATACCTCTAATGGAAGCAGGTTGATCCACGATCGGTCCTCGATAAATCTCCGTGCGAAATCTGACCGCGTCTACTGCTTCAGTCACCAAAGCGCAGCCTCCAGAGCAGCTGGAATGACAGTGATCGAGGGCAAAAAGATTCTTGACCAGCGAGAGAGGCTTGCTGTATCTTAGGCGAATATAAAGCGAAGATATGACGGCGACAAAAAGCCCGATTTCCCTGGTTCCCTTGATAGCGAGCGATGGCGCGCCCGGGCGCATCAGGTGGGCGTTTGTGCAGACGTTGCACAAGTCGGCTACGGTTGAAAGGACACCTTACCACCATGTGCGTTCGTCGACCGGCGCCGGGCCAGTGCGCAGTCCTAGCCGATTCATCCCGAGAGTTTCGTCGATGAGGCCCGAGAAGTTGCGGGGTAGGAGCGTCAGCATTTACACACCCATGGTGCTCGACTAGAGAGCGAAGCGTGGATTTGCGCCGTCTTGGCGCGCAATCGGAGACACGCTCTGAAATGTGCCCGAGAGCATTAATCGTAATTGCCATTTACAATGGCATATGGTAAAAAAAATACCATGGCGCTTAAAATAGATAAAGCCGGACGAATTGTCGTTCCCAAATCTCTTCGGGAACGGCTGGGCTTCAGACCCGACACGGAGCTGGAGGCAATTGAGCAGCCCGGGGGCGTGCTCCTCAAGCGAGCGAAACAACAGCCTCCCATGGTTAAGGTCGATGGCCTGTGGGTCCATCAGGGCAGCGCCGAACGGGGTGCAAACTGGGAGCGTATCCTTGAGGACGTGCGTGAAGAGCGCACGGATTCGGTTTTGAAAGCGTAGTCAGGTGGATATTTTCTTCGATACGACAGTTCTTGTTGCGGCTTCCGAGCAAAGCCATCCGCACTATGGGCAGGCCAGACCTGCTTTGCTGCGCGTTGCCGCGGGGCAAGACAAGGGATTTACCAGTTTGCACTCCATAGCGGAACTCTTTGCCGCACTCACGCGACTACCGGTCCAGCCGCGCATACACGCGGTCGAAGCGGCGCGCATCGTCACCGATAACATTCTGCCGCATTTTGAAGTCGTGTCCCTCGTCAAAGAGGACTATCTGGATGCGCTGAACACGATGGTAAGCGGCGGATGGACCGGCGCGAAGATTTACGATGCTCTTCTGCTCAGTTGCGCGGCAAGATGCGCGGTAGAACGCATCTACACGTTTAATATCGGGGACTTCAAACAGCTGGCGCCGGCCGGGCTGCAAGAGAAAGTATGCGTGCCCTGAAGAGTAGCCAAAACCTTGGTACTGAAGTGCAACCCGGTGGCACAAACGAAATCTATTTGATGATCCGGCAGCGCTGACGACGTTTTCCCGGCCAGTGAAAATATTTCGCTGTCAACTATTTGACTAGATATATGACTAGTTATATCATTGGGTTGGAGGTGGATCATGGGCTCCTGGCCAGTACACGACGCAAAAGCTCGATTTACGGAATTCCTCAATACGGCCCTCAAGAAAGGTCCCCAGATCGTAACGCGTCGCGGAATACAAACTGCAGTTCTGGTTCCCATTGAAGACTGGCGTCGCTTAGAGCAAAACGCGCGTCCTGGTCTTAAGACCTTACTTCTTGGAGCCGAGCCCCGCTTTGAGGATTTGGTTCCCGCTCGTCGCGCCCTGAAGCGCCGCCCTCCTGTGGAGCTTCAATGATTCGATATTTGCTCGACACCAATATTATTTCCGAAGTGCGAAAGCCGAAACCACATGGCGGCGTACTTGCCTGGATCGAGGGGCTGCGCGAGGATCAGCTCTATATCTCGGCAGTCACAATCGGCGAATTACAACGCGGTGTTGAACGAGCGCGATCCAAGGACAAAACAAAGGCTCTCGCTATCGAATCGTGGTTGGATCAGTTGGAGGTCACGTCCAACGTAATCCCGATGAATGGAACATGCTTTAGGGAGTGGGCGCGCCTAATGGAGGGCAAGTCGGATCATTTGTTGGAGGATGCCATGATTGCCGCGACTGCCCGAGTGCACGCGCTCAAAGTGGCCACGCGGAACGAGGGTGATTTCGAGCTTCTCCACGTAGATGTGGTCAACCCGTTCAAAACGCCACTGAAAGCCTAAATCCGACTCCAGGAATTGAAAACTTACACCGTTGGTCTTTCTTCTTCGGCGTAGGCTGTTACCGTCGCCATAGTGCTGCTAGGGGCAGCCAAGTCGGAATCGACCATCATCGTTACGAGCTCCTCAAAAGAAGTCTTGGGCCTCCAGCCTAGCTCACGCTCCGCTTTGGAGCAGTCGCCGCGCAAATGCTGCACTTCGGCTGGGCGCAACAGCCCCGGGTCGACTTCCACGTGGTCGCGGTAGTCCAGTCCCACGTGCGCGAAAGCCACCTCGAGCAACTCGCGCACGGAGCGCGTGACGCCAGTGGCGATCACATAATCCTGTGGCTTGGGCTGTTGCAGCATCAGCCACATAGCCTCCACGTAATCACCGGCAAACCCCCAGTCGCGGCGGGCCTCAAGGTTGCCCATTTTAAGAGTGCGCTGCAAGCCCAGCTTGATGCGGGCGGCGGCGTGGCTCACCTTGCGAGTCACGAACTCCAAGCCACGGCGTGGCGATTCGTGATTGAAGAGAATTCCAGAGCAGGCAAACAGGTCATAGCTTTCGCGGTAGTTCACCGTCAGCCAGTGGCCGTAGAGCTTGGCCACGCCATAAGGACTGCGCGGGTAAAACTGAGTCTGCTCATTCTGAATAGGTTCGCGCACCATGCCGAACATCTCACTCGACGAAGCCTGGTAAAAGCGAATTTCGGGATTGACGACGCGGATGGCTTCGAGCACGCGGGTCACCCCCAGAGCTGTAAATTCCCCCGTGAGGACGGGCTGATTCCAGGAGGTGGGCACGAACGATTGGGACGCGAGGTTGTAGACTTCCGAGGGCTGGCTTTGCCGGATTGCTGTGATCAGCGAATTCTGGTCGAGAAGATCTCCCGGGAGCAACTCAATCTGTTTTATTCGTTCTATGCTTGCCGAGCAAGAACCAAAGACGTTTGCCGTGTTGTTGCGGGCGCTGTTGCCGCTCAACGTCCATGCGAAGGTTGACCAGAAAATATCCTTTGCCACGATCGCGGAGGCCGAAGCGGCGATGCGGGAGCGCGGGATTCCAATCTCGGAAATCTTCAAACTTGAACATCACCCCGATATTCTATTGAATAATATCGAGGCATTGGACGATGATAATCGCCCATGAGCATTGTCTTACGTTTCACCGCAGGCGCAAACCATACAGGGTTTTGGGTTTCCGATGTTCAAGTATTATCCCATGATTTCAAATTCGCTACCGGAGTTTCCGATGTTCGTCGTCGACGTGTCGTCGACCAGCCATGCGACGATCAGGTCGACAAGGATGGGATATATGTTTTCATTTCCGATGTAACCGATTATCAGGAAGGTTTGTTCCGCGAGTATATCAGCAAGGTGAGAAAAGCTCCGTCCGGCGCTGTCTTGATTACGCGAGCCTTGCGGGTCTGTCACTATTTTCCACATGACTTGCCGGTTGACTTTGATGACATCACCGTGCGAGATTTGTACTTGATGCTGTCGATCAAGCACAAGATGCCGGTGAACCCTGATGTTGCAGCGCGCGCCTTATCCGCTTGATGATACATTTTTATTCGACGGCGGTTCAAATGACCTGTAATTGCCATGTTGCAAGCTGACCTATTCGAGCCGGAATCCGACCCGGAAGATTTGGAAGCGAAAATATCGCTTCCGGCTGATTATCCATTTAAGTCGATTGATGATATCGTAGCTTTTGAAAATTACACTGCCTTGATGGCGCGTGAGCACTTTCACGTCTTTCGCCGGGTCATGCGGCCGAATATGATTTGGGGTTGGTTTCCGGGGGTTCGAGTTTGGAACTGCAACGGTTCTACAATGATTTCATCGCCGGCAAGCGGCCCAAGCTGGGGATCGCGGCGCCCCCGCAGCATGGCAAGCAGTGTTCAGATACCACACCCGTTTTGACGACGCAAGGGTGGCGTTTGCATGGGGACTTGAAGGTTGGTGACTTTGTGTTTTCGCCATCGGGGCGGCCGGTGCAAGTTATATATGTTACTGACAAATCCCCTTCGAATATGAAAGTCGAGCTTAGTAATGGCGATGTTATTTATTGTCATGAACGTCACGAATGGTCCGTCATATTTAGAGGAAATCGTCATGAACATAATATACGTAATTTATTTACCTTTGAAACGCAAGAACTTGCGCGTCGTCAATTGGTAAGGGGTGAACTTGGAAAGCGTGGTTCTCGTTATCTTTATCAGTTGCCACAGGTTGAACCGTTGGAAGGAGTGAAATTAGACCTTCCTGTTGTGTTTGATCGGAAACGGCCAGTTTCTATTAAGTCAATAACGTACGATCCCTGTGGGCAACGTGGACATTGCATCACTGTTGATAGCCCGGATGGCCTATATCTTGTTGGCAATAGTTTGCAACCGACACATAATAGTATCGTTGCCGAGGATTTCATTGCGTGGATTGCCGGCAAGCATCCGGACAAGAAAACGATTTATGCCAGCTATGCGGCCGATCTTGGTACATATCGCAATGCCAACTTTCAGCGCATGGTTCGATCGCCACAATATCGGATGGTGTTTCCTAATTTTGAAATCGGAAAATCCGGTTGGACGTGTAACAGCGATCAGATTGATTATTGCGATCATGTCGGCTCGTTCCGCAATACAACGGTGTCGGGCACGATCAATGGTTTCGAGATCTATTTAGGCGTGCTTGATGACCCGATCAAAGGCCGTGCCGAGGCGCTGTCACAGACAATCAGCGATCGAACGTGGTCATGGTTCACGGACGATTGGTTATCGCGCTTTTCCAATGACAGTGCGCAATTGATTATCATGACTTGGTGGGCGTTGAATGACGTGATTGGCCGCTATAAGGAAACGGTGTCGGACCTCCGTATTGTGGAGTATCCCGCTTTTGCCGATCATGACGACCGTTATCGCAAGGCCGGTGAGCCGTTGTTTCCGGCGTTGAAAAGATGCGCAATTTCTTGAAGATCGCAAACGGGTTATGTTTGCATCATCGTGGCTTTCCGAATATCAGCAAAAGCCGATCGCGGTCGGCGGCGGCATGTTTCCGATCGAAATGTTCCGGATTATTCCGATCTTCGACGTGCGCGACGTGATTGCGTCGGTGCGTGGGGTTGATAAGGCGGGTTGTTTTGTTGCTGGAACCATGATTGCGTCCGGTTTGGAATTGACGATCGGCAGCAGTTGCGGGATATCGGTGATCCTGGTGAGGTCGACGCCCTTGCGGAAATAATAGTCCGGCGCGATCGCGAAGGCGCCAAGCTTGCCGAGGCGCCGCGTCACGTCCTTGATGTATTCGTGCAGTCCGAAGATTTCCATCGCGACCAGCACGACCGGAGGGTTTTCCACGCTAGTCGGGCGGGCGAAATAGCCGGGCATTTCACCGTCCGCCACCTTTATTTTTGCCTCCCCCGCGGTGAGGCCTCCGGCGCCCGGTTTCGACGACGTCGGCGCGCACGTACGGAAATCAGCGTATAGCCCGCCGTCATGGCGGCGGAGGCCGTCATGAAGCCGCGGCGCGAAAACGGCGCCACTTTTGTCAATCCGACGAAATCGGGGGCTAGCAGGGATTCGGCGCTCACGATGGATTTGCTCCGGCTGGCGGGATCACATTCAGCAAAATAATGCTGCGGAACGCAAGTCACCTGCCTGCGAGGAGCGAACCATGACAGCCGCATGACGCGCGCAAAAACAAGGTCGTCGGCGCAGTATACCGCCAGGCGGCCTTGCCAGCCCGGATATTGAAATCGGCTCACGCCATCCGGTGCGCGCATCATGTCCCGGGCGGCGAAGTCCAAATGTGATCCATTTCACAATCGGCGCAAAAAAATCGATCGCTGCAGGCCATCCCCAAAAAGTTGCGGCCAGCTCTTGGGGGAGAGCTGGCCGCGCGCGATCCGGTCTGGGACGGGGAGGGGTGGGGATGTGACCGGGTCGCGTGTCTCGAATTGTTCCTGTTGTCGGTAGTGGGCGCTGGCAGTGGCGACCGCGGGCGGTGTCGCCGAGCGAGACCCAGACATTCGGATCGCTCTGCGATTGACGCTTGACGAAGCGGTATCCGGTCTCGGTCCAGGCCACGACGTTCTCGTTCTGGTTGTCGAGAATGAACTCGCCCTTGTCGGTCTTCACGGTCAGGATCGCGTGGCCTTCGCCCTTGCTTGTCGCGCACCACCGTGATCAGCAGCGCCTCGCGCGGCCAGCCGGCGTCGATCAGCATCTTGCGCTTCAACAGCACGTAGTCCTCGCAGTCGCCGTAACCGTCGGTCGGTATCGACCATTTCTCGATCACGCCCCAATGATCCATGTCGGTCATCGGCTTGATGGTTTCGTTGACCCAGCGGTTGACCCGCAACAGATCCCGCCACGCCGTCTGCGTCATCACGATATCGCGCGGCTGCGACGCGCCGCCGCGGCATTCGCCGGGATTTTCGGCGCAGAATTCGACCCAGCCGATCGGCGCCCGCGTGACCTCGCCAAGGCTGGCGTAAAGCATTCGTTTCGTCACCGGCACTCGCCGGCGCATTGATTCCGATCAGAGCGGCAACCGCCAATCCCTTCCCCTGTCCCCTGAACCCAAACATTGTGGCCCCCGTTTCTTGTTGGGACCACGTTTCACACAAAGGTTTTGCGCCGCTGCTAAGTAAGCCAAGTACAATTGAAACGAATACAAGTAAAACCCGCGGACAATTCGATCTATACTTGAGTAAAATTCGATTAGAATTTTAAACAACTGCAATTGATTCAAATTTTAGGCATTAATGCGCCGGGGCCCGCCGATGATGGCGGTTTGCGCCGTCTGAGCAGGATTCGGCGGCCGCTGACGCCTGACCCCGCCCACTTGGTAGTTTCGCTGCAGCGAAGACGTGCGCTATCCGCCCCGACGACCGCGCGAGGGAGCCGACAATGACGCCTCACCGCTTGACAGCTCGACGCGGCCGCCGACCTTGGCAACCGCTCGGCGCGACCGCCGCCGGCGAGCCTGGGCGAGGCGCGTGAGCACCGAGGCGGCGATCGAGCTCGTCGACGTGCGCAAGTCTTTCGAGGGCGGACGGGTGGCCGCGCTCCGGGACATCAGCTTCCGGATCGACCGCGGCGAGTTCGTCGCGCTCACCGGCGCCTCCGGCTCGGGCAAGAGCACCCTGCTCAACCTGATCGGAGCGCTCGACACCGCGGATACCGGTGAGGTGCGGGTCGAGGGCATTCTGCTGAGCGGGCTCGTGAGTCCATCGGAGTACCGGGCGACAACGATCGGTTTCGTCTTCCAGGCCCACTACCTCCTACCCACCCTGACCGCGTCCGAGAACGTCCAGGTGCCGATGTTCGGACGACTCGGGCGACGGGCGCGTGTCGAACGCGCTGCCGAGCTGCTTGCCGAGGTCGGCCTCTCGACCCGGACCGACACGCTGCCGCGGGTGCTTTCCGGCGGTGAGCGCCAGAGGGTCGCGATTGCGCGGGCGCTCGCGAACCGTCCGCGCGTGCTCCTTGCCGACGAGCCGACGGGAGCGCTCGACTCCGCAAATGGCGCCCAGGTGATGCGTCTGCTCCAGGGGCTCCGCGATCAGTACGGGATGACGGTGCTGATGGTCACCAACGACGACTCGATCGCCGGCTACGCGGACCGCACGCTGCGTCTCCGCGACGGGGTCATTCGTGCCGAAGAGCCTCGATCGGCGACAGTCTGACCGCCCGCCAGGTGGGATAGAGAGCACCCGCGACACCGACCCCGAGTGCGAACGCGAGGCCCCAGGCGAAGGTCGAGGCGGTGTAGTGGGGTGAGATCAGCCCGGAGAGCTCGCTGCGAGCGACGAAGGCCTGCGCGGCCAGCACACCGAGCCCGCAGCCGACGGCGACGGCGATCAGGCAGAGCCCGACCGCCTCCGAGAGGATCATCAGCGCGACCCGCCAGACCGACCAGCCGACCGCGCGCAAGAGGCCGAGCTCGCGTGTGCGCTCGAACACCGACATCGCCATCGTGTTCGTGACACCGATCCCGCCGACGATCAGCGCGAGCAGCGAGACGATCCAGCCCGTCGAGATGATCAGCCGGCTCGAGGTGTCGACCTTGATCGCCTGGCCCGGCTCGGTGATCGCGGCGACGCCTGGATAGCGTTTCTGCAGCTGCGCCGCGACCGTCTTCACGTCGACGCCAGCGTCGACATCGACGCCGATCGAGGTGACCTCACCGGGCCGCCCCGAGAGTGCCTCGACCGTCGTCAGCGGGAGCACGACCCCGACGTCCTCGTACCGGTCCCCGGAGGCGTAGATCCCGGTCGCGATGAAGCTGTGGCTGCCGAGCACGATGCGCTCGCCGAGGTGCTTGCCCGAATGGTCGCCGACGAGCAGGCCGCCGCGGCGGCCGGAGACGATCACGAGCCGGCGGTAGGCGAACTGGCGAGGGTCGAGCCCGAAGACGAGCGTGCCCCCGACGATCAGCAGCTTGATTTCGGAGACCGAGGCGACGCCCGACTGGTGCGCGACCTGGGTCGCGAGCGAGTTGGGCAGCAGCGAGGCGGTGAAGTCACTGACGTCGGACTGGTAGAGGCCGAAGTCAGCGCGCCCGACGTGCATCAGGTCGCCCGCGGTCTGCTGCACACCGTTCGAGATCGCGAGCAGCGCAATGATCAGTCCGACGCCGAGCCCGACTCCTACCGCGGTGAAGATCGTGCGCGCCGGTCGACGCAGCAGGTTCCGCCAGATCAGGGAGGGCCAGGTCATCGGGTGTGCCGCCCGCACACGATACTCCCGGGCAGCGGCACGGTGGCCCCGCCGCGGCGGCGAAGGAAGCACCCTCTACCACCGAAACGGTGGATGCAGAAGAGGGAGCGGCGGTGGGACTCGAGCCGATCCGGAAACGGGCGGGCGCGCATCTGCCTGGCCGGCCAGACGCGTACGAATTTCGACGCCTTGCGGCCGTGGCTGCCGGCCACGTAGCGTCTGGTCGTGCCCGCAGCCCGACGAGCCGTCCCAGGATCCTGCACCGTACGGCCGACCTGCGGCAGCACGGCTCCAGTGACCCGGCTCCCTCGCTCACCGCCAGGGAGACTCCGCTGTCTCCGCTAAGCATCGAGAGTTGGGCGGAGGCCGACGTGCCGGCGACACTGCAGCGCCAGGTGGGGCTGCTCGTACGGCAGGCGTGGCCGAGCGAGCGGCCGCCTAGCACGGGACCTACCCATGATCCGGCGCTCGTGCCCCAGTCGCTGCTCCTGCTCGACGGGGAGCAGGTGCTCGCGGCGCTCGTGATCCTCTCGAAGGAGATCACGCACGGCGGTACGCAGTACCAGGCCAGCGGCCTCAGCACCGTCGTCACCGACCTTGCCGTCCAGCGTCGCGGCTTCGGTCTCCGACTCGTGCGCGACGCGCGCGAGCGGATCGCGGCGAGCGGCGCCGACCTCGGCCTGTTCACGTGCGACCGTGGGCTCGAGGGGTTCTACGCACGTGCGGGCTGGCAGCTGTTACCCGGTACCGTGCTCGTCGGTGGCACCCCTGAGGCGCCATTCGCGAGCGACCAGTTCGACAAGGTGACAATGGGCGACTTCTTCTCTCCCCACGCGCGGACGGGCGCCGCGAGCTTCCTCGACGCTCGCGTCGCTCTGTATCCGGGCCCGATCGACAAACTGTGGTGAGGGTGGTGACGCGATGAGCCAGGCGTCCGACCCGCACGAACCCGTGCGCGGCCTCGGCCGGCGACACCCCGCGAAGGAGGCTCTCCCCTCGCTCCCGCTCGGGCCGGGACGGCCCGGCCTCTCGAGGCAGTCGCGGCGTATGCTCGGACTGCTCGTCGCGGTACTGATGCTCGTCGTCGTCGGGCTCGGCATCGTGCTCGCGACCGACCCACCGGCGGCGCCACTGCATGTGGTGACGATCCCGCTCGCCGACCGTAACGCCTCCGCCACGCTCCTGCGCGCGGCCGAAGCCGTCGGCTTCGAGCCGCACTCGGAGACCGACGCCGGTGCGATCGAGAGCAACCCGCTGACGGCAACAAATCCGCCTTCGGCGAGCTCGCTGCTTGCACCCGGGACGCTCGCACCGGCGTTCGCGCTGCGCACCCCGACCGGGGCACGGGTGACGCTCTCACAGTTCCACGGCAGGGCGGTGCTGCTCGAAATTCTTCGCGACCTGGTGCCCGCACTGCGACACCGAAGCCCCCCACCTCGCGGCCCTCGCCCGCGGTCTACCTACGGGGCGCTACGCGTTCGTCGGCGTGGACGCGGACGGTGAGACAGCGCCGAGCGTGCTCGCCTACCACATCTACTTCGAGCTCCCGTTTCCGGCGCTTCTCGACCCGAGCCGGCGCCCAGGCAGCTACGCGGCGGCCGGCTCGGCCGGGCCGGTCACGCGCGCCTACCGTATCTCCAGCTACCCGAGCTTTTACGTGCTCGACGGCGCCGGCCGCGTCAGCTGGGCAGCGGCGGGCGAGCAGCCCGACCTGTTGCTCCGACACGAGCTCGAGCGCGCCGCCGGCTCCGGCGCCGGCTGAGTCGGCTCAGGACGGCGGAGCGACAGGCAGCCGGGCGCGCAGGACGGTGACCGTGAGCAGCGCACAGAGCGCGGCGACGGCGATCACGACTTTCGCCGCCGTGAGCTCGGCGACGAGCCCCCAGAACGCGAAGCCGACCCCTTGGAAGCCGATCAACCCGGCGGTGTACGTCGCGAGCACACGACCGCGGCGCTGCTCGTCGGTTGCCGCGAAGAGGCGCCGGTCGAACCCTGGGGCATAGACGGAGCCGAGCCCGGCGACGAAGAGCACGGCCACAGCGACGCCGAGCCCCGGTCGCAGCGCGAAGGCGAGGAGCGGCAGCGCGGTCAGCAACGCGCCGGGTATGAACAGGCGCTGCTGCCAGGCGGGGCGCGCGAAGCGCGCCGCGACCAGGTTCGCGAGCGCGGTGCCGGCGGGGAGCCCGAGCAGGTAGACGCCGACGGCGCTCGCGGGTTGCCCGATCTCGTGCGTATACGGAGCGGCGAGCGCCTCCGGCGCCGCGGTGCAGGTCGGCAGAAGCCAGCCGAAGAGCAAGAGCCGCCGCAGCGGCGCCTCGCGAAGCATCACGCGCAGTCCGCCGAGCGAGTCGGCGAGCAGCGATCCGGATGGTTGCGCGACGCGACGCGGCCGGTGGCGCGTTCCGAAGCGGAGCAGCAGTGCGGAGACGACGAAAGAGGCCGCGTCGATCGCGAGCACGCCGCGCGGGCTGAGCACGATCAGCAGCAGGCCGCCGACACCGTTACCGGCGACCTGGATCACCTGGGAGACGACTCGCAGCAGCGAGCGGCCGAGGATCACCGCACCTGTCCCGGGCAGGACGTCACCGAGCGTCGCGACCCGAACACTCGAGAACAGCGGCGAGATGAAGCTCACAAGCGCGAGCAGCACCAGCACGAGCGCGATCGGCACGAAGGGCAGCACCATCAGGCCGACGAGCAGCGCGCTCGCCAGGTTGCAGGCGACGAGCACCGGGCGCGCCGGGAAGCGGTCGACGATCGAGCCGTAGAGCATGCCGCCGATCAGATACGGCACGAAGGCCAGGCTGAAGGTGCCGGCGGCGAGGGCCGGCGAACCGGTGCGCTCGAAGACGAGCACGGTCAGCGCGACGGCAGCGACGACGTCACCGAGCATCGAGACCACCTGCGAGCTGAAGAGCGCCCGGAACTCGCTGCTCGCGAAAAGTTCGCCGTAACGCGGCATGGCGGTCTCGGCACTCATCGGCGGTGCCCGCAGGCCTGCTGGTTCGCGCTCATTTCCCGCCGCGGTCGCTCGACTGCAGCGGCGAGAGCAGCGCGGAGACGAGCAACGGCCCGAGCACGAGCGCGAACAGCACGACTGCCTCCGCAAAGCCGCTCGCACTGCGGGCCGGCTGCAGCCCGCCTGCCAGGCGCATGAGGACGAGCGCCAGCGTGGAAAGCACGATCGTTCCGAGCGCAAGCATCGTCGACCCCCTCCCCGGGCCACTCAGGACGAGGAGGACGACGGCGAGGGCGCAGACGAGCGGGACCGGGGCGAGCCACAGGTGATAGGAGCAGAGCAACGAGATCG
The DNA here is from genome assembly GCA_963828105.1 of uncultured Actinomycetota bacterium. Lineage (GTDB taxonomy): Bacteria > Actinomycetota > Thermoleophilia > Gaiellales > Gaiellaceae > PALSA-600. The sequence continues at coordinate 29,014 of CAWHDF010000034.1, forward strand.
TGTTGTCGAGCTCACGCCCGAAGGCACTGGCGGCTCCCGGCCGCGGGGCCAGAGAGACGAGCGCGCCGCGTAGGTGGTGATCGTGCGCCCAGAGCCAGAACGGGAGCAGCGTCGCGAACGACGCGAATCCGGCGACGAGGAGCCGCAGCCAGCGGCGCCCCGGTTCGAGCGCGACGGCGAGCAGGCCGCTCGCGAGCACGCACGCGGCGAGCAACTGGCCCTCAACGCTTGCCGCGAGCGCCGCCGCGAGCGTCAGCGACGCGGCCGCGAGCAGCCAGCCACGGGGACGCTGCACCCAGAGCGCGAGCAGCAGACCCGTGGCTGCCACGAAGACGGCGAGCGGGAGTTCGCTGCCGGCGGTGCTGAGGCTCGCATCGATACGTGGCGAGAGCACCGTCAAGGCGACGAAGAGCCAGCACAACCACGCCGGTGCGTGGCTGCGTAGCAGGCCGGCGACGCTGAGCAGCAACGCGGTCAGCAAAACCCAGTACTCGACACTGACGAGCGCGGGGTCTGGCGAGTGCCCGAAGTCGAACACGAGCGCCTGCAGCGCGGGGACGAAAAGCGGTTGGGCACCGCGCCCGAGCACCGGTGCAAGCGCTGAGCCGCCGTTCCCGTCGGCGAACGCGATCGCCTTCGCGCGTGTCAGCCAGGTCACCCAGCCGCTTTCGTCGATCACGGGCTGGAGGCGTACGAGCGCCAGCAGCAGCAGCAGAAAGACCGCGCTGCCGCCGGCCAGTAGCCAGGCGAGCCACGGCTCCGCCCTCGGCGCAGTCGCGTCGGGCGAGCCTCGCCGGCGCAGGCGGACGCGCCCGCGCCGGCGCCCGTAGGCACCGGCGCTGAGCACGACGATGCCGCCGAGCGCCAGCCCCGAAAGTGTGGAGATACCGCCTGCAAGCTCGACCTGGAAGCTTCCGAGGAGACCGACCGCGGCCGCGCCGAGCAGCAACGCGGGCCCGGCTAGCGGGACGAACTCCCCGAGTTCCTGGAGCCCTGCCGAAGCCCACAGGAGCGCGAAGCCGGCAAGCACGAAGACGGCGTTGAGTGCGACGAGCCCCTCGGCCCCCCTGCTCATCGGCGCACCACACGTCCGATCGCCTCGCCGTTGATGCCCGTGAACAACCAGTCGGTGCGCCCGTCCCAGGGTGTCGTGTTGCACGCGTAGCAAAGGATGTACTGGGCGACACTCCCGGAGACTTCGCGGGCCGGCGAGAGGAGATACTGGAAGTAAGCGGGTAACGCCTCGAAGGCGGCTGGATCGAGCCGGTAGAAGTTGAGCGCGACATCGGTGTTGAAGGGACGCAGCACCGCAAACGTCGCGCCGCGCGGGATCAGCGCCAGCGCCTGGAGCTGATAGTCGTGGTCGATCCCGAGTGCGTCGCCCGGGGCAAGCTCCCGCGCGAGCCCGTTCCCGGAGGGAACGGCGCGGTAGGCGACCCGGGTTGCGCGCAACGCCTGCGGCACGCGCGCGATGACAGCACCGCCGACGATGAGCACAGCGCTGAGTCCCGCGAGGAGCTGAAGCCGGCTGCGTCGCGACGCGAGCCGCAGACGCGCGCGGAACGCTCCGAGACGCGCGCGGGTCTCGAGAAGGAAGCCCTCGTCACCCGGCAGGCGTACGAGCGGTGTGCCCTTGAGCCGCAGGCTCGGCGCCTCGACAAGGCGCCACTGGAGGCCGGCGACGACCACACTGACGGCAAGCGCTGCGAGCGCGGTCGGTACGAAGCTCAGGGCGCTCTCACCGCTGATGAGCCCGTGGCGCTGCGCAAACAGGATCAGCGGCTCGTGCCAGAGATAGATCCCGTAGGAAATCGTGCCGAGCCAGACGAGCGGCCTGCTCGCGAGCCAGCCGGTGCCACGATCCCAACCGTTCAGCAACGCGAGCAGGAAGAGTGCGAAGACGACCCCGACCCCCCCGTCGAACCAAGTCGAGTCGACGGGGACGCGCGGCGCGTGCACAAGGAGAAGCAGGACGACGAGTGCGAGCAGCGCGAGCACGGCGAAGAAGGCGGGCGCACGGCGCCCGAGGCGGGCGAGCCCGAGCCTGCTCGACATTACGACCGCGACCATACCCCCGACCGCGAACTGGTCGGCACAGGCTGGGAGCGCTTCGGGCAGCGAGGGGTTGCGCAGCATCGCAGCCCGGTAGAGCGGGCCGATCGCCGCGAGCCCCGCCAGGATCGCGATGCAGAGCAGTGGACGCAGCCGCTGCGGGAGATGCCTGCAGCAGACAAGGAGCAGAAGCCCGACGAGCGGCACCGCCAGGTAGAAGGTGACCTCGACACAGAGCGTCCAGGCAGGGCCGATGATCGTCGCCGAAGGCAGATAGATCTGCAGGAAGCTGAGCGACTTGAGGGCTGTCGCGCCGAGCGGCGGGACGATCAGCAGCAAGGCGGCGACGGCGCAGGGGGCTGCGATCGCGATCAACACGAGCGCGCGGCGGCCGGCGAGGCGGCCGGCGGCGATTGCGAGCCCGAGCGGGACGAGCACGATCAGCGCAAGCAGCAGGTCCGGGTCGAACGCGAGCACGAAACACCCCGCCAGCGCCGTCCAGTAGCCGGGCACGATCCGCAGCAACCGCGAGCGCCCGTAGCGGCGCAGGCTCGGGAACGAGCGGCGCACCCCGAGTGCGTGGTCGACGAATGGCTGCAGCAGCAGGTATCCGCTGAGAACGAAGAAGATCGTCACGCCGATCCAAAGATGGCTCAGGATCGCGTCGAGCACGGGTACGCCCACCCCGGCGCCCGCTGTTGGCGTCGAGTCGCGCCAGACATGGAAGAGCAGCACCGAGCAAGCGGCGACGCCGCGCAGCCCGTCGACGGCCGCGACCCGCGTAGACGCGCTGCCCGCCGACCCACGCACTGCCGCGTCGCCGCTGGCGGCGGCTAGCCGCGTGCGAATGCGCTGCTCCCGCTCAACGGCCCCGCCCAGCGAACCGTGTGCGCCGTCCAGTACGCCGGCCGCGGCCGCTTCGCCCCCCAAGCGCACGGTCCCTGCCGTCGAGCGCCCGCCCACTCGCCCCCCACGCCGGGAAGCGTTTCAAACGGCGCTGACGCGCCGCTACGGGCTCGTCCGCGACGGCGGTCCGCGCGGTTCGCGGCGGACGGCGGCGCGAGCCGTCGCGAACGGCTTTGCTCTCGTTGTGGCGACAGGCGCGTCACGTAGTCACAGTCTTCTCAAGTACGCCGGGAACCCCTGCGCTCACCCACTGACGGGATCGACGCCGACGCGAACCCGGAACCCGGGGCTCGACGTCACCCTCGCGAGCCCCGGCGGCCGCCTTGCCGCTGCCGATGCCCACCGTTCGGCGCGCCCCGGCAGCGGGTGAAGCTCGCCGCAGCGTACAGCTTCGCGCCCCTCCTAGCCGCCCCCCGTAACGCCGCAGCTGCCGAAGAGCAGGCAGCTGCGGCAGGCACACCCCCGGCGCGCGGGTGTGGGCCGAACCTCGCCTCCGCGTTCGCGAATCGCAACCAGCCCGGCCTCAGCAGCCAGCCCTGCTCCGCAGGTCATCCCACCCGCAGTCCCCCCTCAAAGCGCTCCCACGACCGGATACAGTCGGGGCGTGCAAGCGGTAGAGGCCGAGCGCGCCTCGCGCCAACGCTGGTCGGGGGCCGGCATGGCCGGGGCTGCGGGGGCGTTCGTCGGGGTGCTCGTGCTCTGGGGCGGCTACGGGCTCCATTGGCGCTGGACCGGACTCGGTGCCGACGTCACGCTCTGGGACTGGCTGCACCTGCTGCTGCTGCCGCTTGCCGTCGCCGTTGTACCCCTCTGGGCACGGCATCGCGGCAAGCTCGACCGTCGCCGGCGGCTGCTGCTGCTCGGCGCCTTCGCCGTCTTCGGGCTCTTCGTCGTGCTCGGCTACACGCTCGACCTCACCTGGACGGGCTTCCCGGGCAACCGACTCTGGGACTGGCTCGAGCTGCTCGTACTGCCGCTCGCCGTCGCCACCTTCCCGGTCTGGCGCGAGCTCTCGGAGGGCCCTCGAACCCGGCACAAGTTCGCCGCGCTCGCAGTGGTCGTCCTGTTCGGGATCTTGATCCTCGGCGGCTACGGGCTCGGCTGGAGCTGGACGGGGTTCCAGGGGAACACGTTCTTCGACTGGCTCCAGCTCCTCGTCGCGCCGATCGCGCTCCCGCTGCTCCTCAGTCCGGCCGTCAAGACCTGGATGACGACGGGGCTCGAGTCGGAGCCCGAGCCGCCGCCCGCGCCTCTCGCTGCGGCTCCGGCCCCGGAGGCCTCGAGCCCGGCCTAGAGCCTGCGCGCCTGTTGCTCCGGCCGGCTCAAACCTCAGCGTGGCGGGCAGCGAAGGAGCGCCGGGTACCGAGGGCGCCGAGCACCGTCGCGAGCAGCATCAGCACGACAGGAACGACGAGGTTGAGCGGCAGGACACTCCCGGCCGAGCCGGGCCGCGTGCCGGTGAAGAACCAGGGTGCTCGTGACGCCAGTGCCCCCCACCAGACCGCCGTCGCGCCCGTCATTACGCACATCGCCGCCGTGACCCCGGCAGCGAGCATCTTTTCGGCCGCGAGAGTCTGTGGCGTCAAGTCGAGCTGGCGGGCGGTCGTGACCGCCGCGAGCGTCCAGGCGCCGAGGCAGAGCGCGAAGAGCGCCGCGAAGAGCGCGATCGCGACAGCGTAGGTCGTGTCATGGCCGTTTCGCTGCGCCACGTTCAGCCGCTGGGCCCAGAGCATGAGCGGGATCAGCGCGACCCCCGTCGCGAGCGTGAGCGCCGACGCGCGCAGGATCGGGACCCGGATCCGCCGCCAGCCACCATGACGCAGGAACGTGCGGAGACTGCCCAGCGCGAGCGTGATGCCGGCGAGCGTGAGCAGACAGCCGCCCACGGCGGCCCCGACAAGGAGGTCGAAGGCGTGCGCGGGCAGAGCCCGGCCCGCCCCGGTGACCGCCGCCTGCCACTGCTCAGAGGCCTTCTCGACACCGATGCCGCCAAGCACGAAGAGCGACCAGGCCGCGAGCACGAGCAGGACACCTCCGCGTTCGCGGTCCGCGGTGGTGATCCCGTCGCCGATGAGCCCGGCAGAACGCAGCCGCTCGCGACCCGCCGCGACCACCAGGTCGAGTGCGATCCGCGCGGTGCCCTGCTCGGCCCGCGCGGAGCCCACAAGCTCGTCGAGCTCCTCGCCGTAGCGCGCGCGCCAGGCAGGCGGGTAAAGCCAGAGCAGAAGCCGTAGGACGCGAGCGCTCACGCGAGGCTTCCGAAGGCTGTGGTGAACGCTGGGCGCGCGAGCCGCGCGCTCGCCTCGGCGACGACGGCCCGGAGCTCGCCAAGGGTCGCCTCGAGCACCTCCCGTCCCAGCGTGGTGAGACGATAGGGGCGTGTCCGCCCTTCGGAGCCGAGCGCCTCGATCAAGCCGCGTTGTTCGAGTCTGCCGACGGCGCCGTAGAGGGATCCGGGGCCGAGGCGCACCCCGGCAAACTGCTCGATGTCCTGCATGAGCGCGTAGCCATGTTTGGGTCCCGACGCCAGGCTTGCAAGGATCAGGAACGGGGGCTCGTTGCCCTTGCCCGGGAGCGTGGAGAAGCTGCCTTGGGCGCGAACCATGCCTCCACGATACTACGTGTAACGTAGTAATGCAACCCTCGCCGCCGGACGGCGGCGGCCAGCGTGCGCAGATGCCCTGTTCCAGCATCGGAGCACGTCGAACGGGCGCGCAAACCCCGAGCGGCGCCTCTACGCTTCCGTGCGGAGGACCGACCGGAAAGCGAGCTGAGGAGCAGACATGGACGAACAGACAAGCGCGGCGCTCGCGCAGATCAACGCGCGTCTTGACTACATCGAGGAGCACATCACGGCAATGAGCAAGTACGGGGCGCAGCTGCTGTTCGCCCCGATGGGCCAGAACGACCACCGGCCCGACGACCCCAACCACGTCCCCGAAGAGGTCGTCCAGCTCGCACGCGCCGGCAAGCGGAAGGAGGCGATCGTGCGTTACCGGGAGCTCACCGCCGCTTCTCCCCAAGACGCGATCGCGGCCGTCGAACGCATCTCGTCCTGAGCCGGCGGCAACGCGAGGCGCGCGGGCAGGGCGCCAACCCGAGGCCACGCGCCCGCGCCGTTGGATGGTGATCGACGGGATCGACGAAACAGCTGCTCTCGAAGGCCCCTCCCCGACGTGGCGAAGCAACGGTCGGTGACCTCCGAGCTACGACCGACGCCGGTGGCGCCCTTGACGCGTCGTAGCTCCGACCGCGTCCCGGCGGCCGGCGGCTCGCTGTGCGAACGCGTCTGCGACCGCCTCCTCGATCGCCCGCTCGATCGGCGCCGCCTGGTAGCCAAGTTCGCGTTCTGCCTTCGCCGAGGAGAACCACGCCGGAAGGCGCGCAAGCGCGACCTCCTGTGCGTTGACAAGCCCGCAGCGTGCGAGCAGCCGCACCGCGGCGTACGGGACACGCAGTCGCGGCGGCGGCCGCCGGGCGGCGCGCGCGATCCGTGCGAACACCTCGGCGAGCGTGAGGTCGACTCCGCCCAGGAGGTAGCGCTCCCCCGCGGTGCCCCGCTCGAGAGCGAGCACGTGGCCACGCGCGACGTCCCGGACGTCGACGAGGTTCAGGCCGGCGCCGGCGAGGGTCGCCCGGTAACGGCCGTAGGCGACGCCACGAACCATCGCTCCGGTCGGCGTCGGAACATGATCCCCGGGGCCGATCGGCGTCGTCGGGTTGACGCACAGGGCGTCGAGCCCGGTCGCGGCGGCGGCGAGCACGAGCCGTTCGGCGTCGAGTTTCGTACGCTTGTAGGGCACGGCCAGCTCCCACTCGGGCGGCCCATCCTCCTCCGTCGCGGCGCGGCCCTCGACGGGCCCACACGTTCCCGCCGTGCTCGTGTGCACGAGTCGGCCGACGCCAGCCCGCCGACAGGCGGCGATCACGTTGCGCGTGCCCTCGACGTTCACGGCTTCCATCGCGGATGCAGGGGCCGAGTAGCTATAGAGCGCTGCCAGGTGCATCACCGCATCGGAGCCTGCGACCGCTTCGGCGAGTGCTCCTGGCTCGCGCACGTCGACGAACTCGTGCCTGACTTCGTGTCCGGCCTGCGAGAGCGCGGTGACGAGATGCCCTCCGACAAAGCCGAGTCCGCCACCTGTCACAAAGACCTTCACGACGCTGCATTGTGGCTCGGGGACCAGGAGCGTGGGCGGCGACCGCGCTCCATGGCGGTTGGTACAGTCGCAGCTTGCTCAGCGCTCAACGGGTCGGAAGTAAGCTCCGCGCCCTCGGCGTCGCGCTCGCGAGCTCACTCGTGCTCGGTGTGCTCTGCGCTGCGGGCCACGCCGTCTCGACGACGACGCTACGGCCGACCTGTGTCGTCAGCGGCAACACGTGCACCGTCCGGATGGCGATGTCCGCGGCCGACGACAACGTCAACGTCGTGATCACGACGCCGCGTCCGAACCACGGCGCCGACATCACCGACAACAATCACAAACCGTTTACGGCGATGTACAACGTCGACGAGAACTCGCGCGGGATCACGTTCCAGCTGCAAGGCACGACGAGCCTTGCTCCCGGCACCGTGCTGATCATCATCTTCAAGCTCGCTCCGATCGGTTCGACGCCAGCCTCGACGACGCCCGCCTCGACGAGCACGCCGACGACGTCGGGAACGGCGGCGCTCTCGCTGAGCGGCCCGAGCTCGAACAAGCTCGGCAGCGCCTTTAGCTACAAGGTCTCTGGGAATCCATCCGCAGCGGCGGAGTTCGTCGCCGTCGAGGTCACAGGCAGCGCCTGCGCCGCGTCGGCGTCCGCGTACAGCGCGTCATCCGAACGCGTCCACCAGACGGTCCCTGCGGGCGCCTTCGACGTGACGTTCCATCTGACGGCGGAGCCGGCAGGAACCTTCGCGCTCTGTGTGTACCTGCTCAACCCGGCGACGCACGCGACCGAGGCGCACGCCGGAGCGCACTGGACGAACGCCGGCTGAGACGGCCGCACGCCGTGCGCCTGCCACGGTCACCTGGGGGGCGCGGCACGCGTGTGGGAGGCCGGTGCGAGCGGCTGAGCCGCCTCCCACAGGCTAGGGTGGGCTCGCCGCCTCAGACGCCTGGCATCTGCTGCTCGAAGTAATGCCCCTCTTCGAGGTCTTCGATCAGACCGGGATGCGTGGGCGTCCACTCGAGCAACCGCCTCGTCAGCTCACTCGAGGTCGGGTTGTCGAGCGCCACGAAGGCTCCGAGGAACGAGAAGTGCGCCTGCGCATCCCCGGCCGCAACGCTCGCGCTCGGCACGCCGAGCATCCGGCCGATCGCGTCGGCGATCTCCCGGAAGGGCACGCCCGCATCTGCCACCGCGTGAAGGCGGGTTCCCGCCGGAGCAGCCTCGAGCGCCAGGCGATAGACACGCGCCGCATCGAGCGTATGCACGGCCGGCCAGCGGTTCGACCCCTCCTCCACGTACCCCGAGACGCCCTTCTCGCGCGCGATCGCGATCAGCGTCGGTCCGAATCCGTGATGATCGAGCGTGCTGTGGACAAGCGGCGGAAGCCGGACGGCCGAGGCGCGCACCCCCTGCGTCGCGAGTGCGACTGTGGCGTTCTCGGCGTCGACGCGGGGCCCGTGCGCGACCACGTCCTCCTCAGTGCCGGGGCGGCCCGTGAAGTCCGCGGAAGTCAGCAGCAGCGTCCCGGAGGTGCTCACAAAGGGTTTGTCGGAACCCTGCAACGCGGCCCCGATCGTTTCGATCGCGACGAGGTCGCTGGCGATTGCACTCGAGAAGTCCCCGGACCGCATCGCCTCGTGTTTGAAGGCCAGGTGGATGACGCCGTCGGCTGCGGCGGCCGCGGCGGCAAGACCCTCGAGGTCGTCCAGATCACCACGCCGAACCTCGGCGCCCGCGGCCGTCAAGGCGGCAACGGCGCTCTCGGAGCGAGCCAGCCCGACGACCTGATGGCCAGCGCCAAGCAGTTCAGGAACGACCGCGGAACCAATGTGGCCGGACGCACCGGTAACGAAAACTCGCATGAGAAACCCTCCCGTGGCGATGGTCCCGCCGCGCTACGGCAGCGAGGCCTCATTTGATAGCACTCTGTGCCATCACACTAGCAGAGCAATGACACTCGGTGTCATCGCCTATGCTAGATCCGTGGCCAGATGGCAACCAGACGCCTCCGGCAGGCTCCAGGAGGCGGCGCTCACCCTCTACGGCGAGCGCGGTTTCGAGAACACCACCGTCGCGGACATCGCCGAGCGCGCTGGCCTGACCCGACGAACGTACTTCCGCTACTTCGCCGACAAGCGCGAGGTGCTCTTCTGGGGCGCACAGGCGCTTCTCGACCTGTTCGTCGCCGAGGTCGACGGGGCCCCGGCGTCCGCGACAGCACTCGAGGCCACGGCTGTAGCGTTGCATGCGGTGGCACTGATGTTCGAGCCGCGACGTGAGCACGCGGCCCGGCGTCAGCGGATCATCGTCGCAAACCCTGAACTCCTCGAACGCGAGCTGATCAAACGCGCGGCATTGGCCGATGCGGTGGCCGGCGCGCTTCGCCGACGCGGAGTTGCCGACACGGCTGCGATCCTCACCGCGGAGGCCGGCATCACCGTCTTTCGAGTGGCATTCGAGCGCTGGGTCGAACCGGACAACCAGCTCGAGTTCCAAGAGCTCGTCCGTATCTCCCTCGCAGAGCTGAAGCTCGCCACAGCCGCTTAGAGCGGCCCGGACCCCCTCCGTTCAACCCTTCAGCATGCGAGGCCGTGCGCCGCGATGACGGAGGCGAAGTACGTGTACGCGCCATGGCTGACGGAGATGTTGCGATCATCGAGAGCGACGACAAAGCGCCCACGCGCGGAGCCCACGACTACCGCTAGCGGCCGAGCGATCAGCCCGCAGCCGGCGGCCAGCTCCCGCCGCACGCGGCTGGGTGCCGGCGACGACACTCACCGGGGCACAACTGCCCGGGACACCGCTTCGGTCGCGGTGCGAGAGGGCTGAAAGACCGGTCAACCTCCAATCGAACACGACTCTGCCCGCACCAGCGGACGGGCAAAATGGAGCGAGGCAAAGCGCGCCGGCCGCCGGTGATTGCAGAAGGGTTGCGCCTGCCACGACACCCACGCTCAAGGGATCGCCCTTCCGAGCCGATCTCAGGGACATGCGGCCCGCACCAAGCATCGGCCCCACTCCGCAATGAACAACCGCCGCAACTACTACCGCGTTCTTCACGTCGACCGCGACGCTCCTGCCGCGGTCATTCAGGCCAGTTACCGGACGCTCATGCACCGACTCGGGATCCATCCCGATCTCGGTGGCGACGCGGCCGAGGCAGCGCTCGTCAACGAGGCCTTCGCGACGCTCAGCGATCCGCTGAAGCGCGCCGCCTACGACACCACCCTCAGGCGACCGTCGCTCTCGCGCTCGAGCGAAGCCGCGAGCGCGGCGCCAGCGCCGCCTGCAGCAACGCCAGTCTCGATCGGGCTCGAGTGCAGCTTTTGCGGCACGATCCGTGGTGGCTCACGCCCTCCGCGCCCGGAGAGCACGTGCGTGTCCTGCGGCAGCCCTCTGTGTCCGCCACCACAGCCCGCTGCAGGCGAGACGTCGCGCCGCACGATGGAACGCCTGACGCGCGAGCTGCCGGTCAGCTTTCGCCGCGCTCGGACGCCGGAGGTTGTCTGCGAAGGCTCGACGAAGGACATCTCGGCACAAGGGATGCGGCTCCTTACCCCGGTGCGGCTCTCAACCGGTGAGCGCCTGCTCGTCGAGAGCAGCTTCTGCATCGCCGTCGGGACCGTGAAGAGCACGTCGCGGAGCGTCACGGCACAGCGCCGTGTCTGGGAGTTCGGAGTCGAGTTCCTGACACTGCGGCTGGTGCACGATCAGGGTGGCCTGATCTCGATCCTGGCGTAGGCGCACGGCTCCTCGAAAGAGCGTCTCGGACGCGGCCACCAGCCAACCGCCGCCGCGACGAGCGCACGCTCCGCTCGCCTCCTGAGCCTACGGCCATATCCGTCCCGCTGACGTCGGCTCCGACCGCTTCGCACATGGTGCGCGGCAGCATCGAGAGGCGCCCCCGTAGATCCGCGCGCCCGTAGCATGACGCTACGGATCGCCGTTCGCCGCACCGAGTTGCCCGATGACGACCAGGACCCTCCCTGAGCTTAAACGCCATCCCAGGCACGCAAGGCTTAAACGCCATCCCAGGCACGCAAGCTCGCGCCGAGCGCGGCCCGGCGTAACGCGAGAGGCGAAACGACTCGCGAGTGCGCGACTCACCGTTCGTGGCACCTCGCGCGCAGGCATACCGGCTCGTTCTGACCCACGACTCAAGGAGCGACCATGACCGGTTCTTCTACCGAGGGAATCAAGACTGTGCTTCATCCCGTCTCCGACCTGGCGACCGCCAAGGCCGTGTACACCGCGCTGCTCGGGACCCCGCCGCAGACCGACGAGCCCTACTACGTCGGCTATCAGACGGCCGGTCAGCAGATCGGGCTGGTGCCCGGAGGTGCTCAGCAAGGCATGACTTCGCCTGTCGCCTACTGGCACGTGCCCGACATCGAGGCGAAGCTCGCCGAGGTGACGGCCGCCGGCGCCGCCGTCAGGGAGCCCGTCCGCGACGTTGGTGGCGGTCGGCTCGTTGCCACCTTCACCGATCCGGACGGCAACGTCCTGGGGCTGCTTCAGGACCCCTGAACGCAGTCGTTGGCCGACCGCGGCCGAGGGAGAAGCGAGCCCAAGCATGCTCGCATCGATGAACGACGTCGGCACCTGACCTACGTGTCGTTGCCACGGCACCCTCTCGAAGCTCGGGGCGTCGCGTCGCGACCTCTACGCGCTCACACCAGCGTCTTCTCGAACCAGCAGTCAGCGAACGGCTCGTCATTGAACGGGGGCACCTCTACCCAGCCAGTCGATACGTAGAGGGCGACCGCCTCGTTGAGGTCGGAGTTCGTCTCAATCCGTGCAAGCTGCGCGCCTGCCGTACGCGCGCACGCTTCGAGCCGCTCCAGCAACCGGCGGCCGAGTCCCAGCCCGCGTGCCCCTGGCGCGATCCACATCCGCTTGATTTCGGCGGGCGCAGCGGCGTGATGCTTGACGGCACCGCAACCCATCGCCTCACCGTGCACGTAGACGACGAAAAACTGGCCCGCCGGTGGGCGCACCTCCTCGGGGCGCGCTGTCGCGCCTACGTTCGGGTCGAAGCGGCGAGTCGAGCGCCGGTTCAGCTCAGCGACGTACTCCGCGAGGCAGTAGCGCGCGTCCGCACACTCCGGGTCAACGGACCGGATCTCCGCGCTGGCCGCCACCAGCAGACGTTCGACCTCGCCCATCGCCGCGACCAACCGTTCACGCTCTCGGGACGAAAGCGGCTCGAGCAACGATTCTGCGAGCCTGTCGGAGCGCTCCTCAAGCGTGGCCCGCTCGCGGACGCCCGCGGGGGTAAGACGCACGATCCGGGTGCGCCGATCAGAGGGGGTCGATACGAGTTCAACGAGCCCCGCGGTTTCGAGCGATGCCAACAATCGGCTGAGGTAGCCGGAATCGAGGTCGAGGCGGGTGCGCAGAAGGCGCACCTCACAGCCGTCGAGCCCGATCTCCCACAACAGACGCGCCTCGCCGAGCGGCCTCTCACGACCAAGAAAGCGGTCGTTGAGCGCCCCGACGCGCGCGGTCACCACTCGGTTGAACCTCCGCACTTGCTCGACCATCGGGTCGGCCATTCTCTGACTCTAGTCAGAGACCTCTGATCAGGTCAAGTTTCGGGTCACGTAGAAGCGGACGCTGTCGAAACCGACGTCGCGATGCCTCTCCCAGCGCCTGGTCTTGGGGGTCGCCTGAATCTCAGCTGACCAAGATCCTGGCGGGTGACTCATGAGGTCGTGCAGCGTTCCGACTCGCCCCTGCCGGACGCGCAGGCACGCGAGGGCTGCCGCTCACTGCTTCCAGCCGTCGCGATCGAGCATCCGCGGGCGAAGACGGCCGCGAACCGTGCCGCCCAGGTAGGTCAGGAGCGTGATCCAACACGCCAGCGGATGCCACGCCCAGGCGGCGGCGTCTGGTGCGCGTCGGTGCCCCCGCACGGCAACGACGAGCACGGGCACCACCGCGACAGTTGCAAGGACGAATAGCGCGATGCCGTACGAGCGCTTCTTGGCCCATGGATAGGTGCGACGGTCCATGGCCGAGAAGAAATAGAAATCGTCGACGCGTCGGCGCGTCTTTGCGCGAAACCGTGCGATGCTGTCGCAGAAGGAATGGTGAACGGCAACGTCCGCACGTGCAAATATCCGGTGACCGCGGGCCACAAGATCATGGACATAGTCGATGTCGAAAAGATAATCGCCGACCGGCTCCAGCTCATACGCGGAGCGTCGTATTATGAACCCGTTCGCGCCAAGAGTTGGGACTGAGCGCGGATCGAGTTCGAGTCGCTCCCACCCCTCCCTGGCCTCGGTCGTAGTGGGTAGCCCCGTCCACGAACCCGTCAGCACCGACTCGCGCGCATAATTGCCGATGTAAAGCGTGACCGGGTCCGCCGTGCCCAGCAAAGCATGCCAGCGATTGATGTAATGGTCGTCTCGCACGTAGGCGAATCGTGCGGGTTCGCACCCGATGACCTCTGGGTCTTCGACGAACGGACGCGTCATCCGGGTGAGCCAGTCATTTCCAACCAGCGAGTTGTCCGAATCGATGTGGAGTACCAGTTCGCCGCGCGCAGCTCGGATGCCTACGGCCTTGCCGGCTTCACCGGAGCGAAGCGGGTTCGACAGAATGTCGTCGACTCCGTAACGGGCTGCAATTTCGAGCGTCCCATCGGTGGAGCCACCATCGATCAGCAGAATCTCGAGATCGCCCGCGTACTCTTGCGCCCTCAGCGAGCCGAGACAAGCATCCAGATATCGCTCCGCGTTGAGCGTCGGCAGCACTGCGGTCACGGAGGGAGGGGCTTCAGGCACGTGGGCTCTCCGAAAGGCCCCCGAATTGCGACCTTAGTGTGAGGGGCGCAATCGGCGCAAATGTATTGCTCGGCACACGTTGAACATACCCCACAGCCGAACTCGCGCGACTAGCCCCTACTGTGTCTGGTCGGAATAGGACACGGTGCCGGGAGTCTCCGGATCCTCCCGAAGTCGCACCGACGGCTTCTGCTCCGATCTCGGCGTGTACGTGGCGAGGCCCGCATCAGGCAGCGGGGCTCGCGGGCGAAGGGCTCTAACCGACGACAACGCCCATCGTGCCTGAGGACGCGACGACCACCTGGCCCCCGACCCTCCGAGCCTCGCTCACGTCGCAGCTTCGAGCAGTCGCCCTCGTAGGCGAAATCTTGGGGGCCCGCAACCGCTTCACGGGGGACTCGAAGTCCGCAAGCCCCGACGCCCCGGACGGCGTTCACGCGGTCCGCAATTAGACGACGGCCCGCGTAGCGAGCGCGGGCCGTCTGTAGGACAACCGCTTCCGTCTGCGGGAACAGGCGATGAGCGGTCGGATTAAAGCGTACCGCTGCGACGAAGACGTCGGATTCATCGACAAGCCGAGCGGTTTGCCTGCAGGAATCATTCGAAGCGTGGTGCCGACGCGAGTGATGTGAAGAGGCTCTCTCGGTCGAGTACTCCTGACGACCTTCAGCGGAGATAGTGCGGAGAAACGGCGAGGCGCAAAGTCGTAGGCGAGGGCTGCGCTCCTTCGCAGGAGAACGCGCGGTTGGCGAGCAACTTGCCATTTCTGCCATCCGAGGCGTGACCGCGTCGCACAACTGCGCCAGCTTCTGGTGGAACTCAACGCCATTGTGAGACAGGGGAAGAGCGCACGTTTCCGAGCCGACCGCGATCACGGTGACCGGGGAAAGGCAATGTCGAGTCGCTCTGGTTTTCGCACGCACAACTCGCGCGGCACAGCGATCAACCTCGGAGCAAGCCGACGTGACGGCGCTCGCCTAAATTTCCGTCCCACATCGCCGGCTTCGCGGCTGGCGGGGCGCCAGCGTGGACGCTGGCCGGAACTCGGTCCAACAACTGCGACAGAAATGGAGGCGGCGGGAATCGAACCCGCGTCCGCGGACGCACCGCCAGAGCGTCTACAAGCATAGGCCACGATTGACGTTTCGCCCGGACGGCTGGTTCGTGACCGACCTACCGCCGGACTAGCCATCCTTTGGTCTCACGCCTCGAGCAATTGGCTTTCTCTCAGCGCCAGCCCGTTTTCTGATGCCGTATCCCGAGCCACGGGCCGAGCTCGGGGCGACACGCTAACTAATCAGTTTGTGCTGATTAGGCAGCGAGTGCGAGGTTATTTTCCGCACTTGCGTTGTGTTTCCGGTTGTTTTACGAGGCCGACCGGAGACCTCGGCTTGCAGCTCTGCCGGAGAACCGACCACGTCGAAACCATGGCGCCCCCGTATGTTTGTTGCCGACAGTGTAGCCGCCCCGGTCTCAAGCGCCGCGCGCCCGCAGAAGCCCCGGGGGAGCGACGACGCCGTAGGCGTCCTCGATGAGACCTTCGACCTCGGCCCAGTCGATACCGCGATCGAGTCGCACTCCTAGCCAGCCACGACGGCCGACGTAGGCGGGGACAAAGAAGCGGTCGGGCTCCGAATCGACGAGCAGCGGCTGGAGGCCCTGCTCGGCAGCGCACCAGAGCGCGAATCTACCGTCACCGTGATGGTTGTCGTGCAACGTCAAGAATGACCGCTTCGCCTGAACGAAAAAGGTCGGCGCGCCGTGGCTCAGGCGTTCGCTGACCTCGGGAAGCGCCAGGCAGCAGCGTCGAATGCGTGCACCGATCGCGCCCCGGTCGGGCGGTCGCAGGTCAGCGGGTTGCCTTGAAGGCACGCTCGATCTGCCGCTTCGCATCCCGATCTGCGAGAGTGCGACGCTTGTCGTAGGTGTTTTTGCCGCGAGCGAGTGCGAGTTCGACCTTCACCCGCCCATCTTTGAAGTAGAGGCGCGTGGGTACGAGCGTCAGCCCCTTCTCGCGGATCTGCCCGTAGAGACGATCGATCTCACGCCGGTGCAGCAGAAGCTTGCGTGGACGCATTGGATCGTGATTTGCGCGATTGCCCTGGTCGTACACCGCGATCTCGGCACCTTGCAGCCAGGCTTCCCCGTCGCGAACATCGGCGTAGGCCTGGCCGAGCACCGCCCGGCCCGCTCGGAGCGACTTCACCTCCGTGCCGGTCAGGACAATGCCGGCCTCGAAACGGTCGAGCAGCTCGAACTCGTGCCGAGCCTTCCGATTGTCCGCGATCAGCTTCTCGGCCATCGTCCGATTCTACGGCGAGCCCGCCGTACGGCCGACCGGGGCGCCTCAGCGACGAGGTGGCTTGCGCCTGCGGCCACCGGCCTTGGCGGCGCCACGAGCAGCCGGACGCCCAGCTGCGCGCTTCGCGGCCGTGCCCCCACGCGCCCGCAGGGGCTCGCTGCCTGCAAGTGCCAGCTCAACGCGACCGTCGTGACGCGTGATCGACTCGACACGCACCGCGATCGTGTCTCCCAGGCTGTATGTCCGTCCCGAGCGGCGTCCTGCAAGCGCGGTGCCGGTCGCGTTCAGCTCGAAGAACTCGCCGGGAAGCTTCCGCGCCGGCACGAACCCCTCGAAAACCTCCCCAAAGCGAACGAAGAGCCCCGATCCGATCATGCCGGTGATCTCGCCTTCGAAACGCTGCTCCCAACCCCGCTCGCGCAGGGTGTCGTCGAGCAGCCAGGCGAGGCAGATATCGTCGGCGAGGTACTCGAGGCTCGCAGCCTCCCGCTCCCGCACCGACGTATGCGCCGCCAGCCCGTCGAGGTCGCGGTCGGGTAGCGGGCTCTCAAGCCCGAGCTCGGCGAGCAGGCCTCGATGCACGACCAGATCCGGGTACCGGCGGATCGGTGAGGTGAAGTGGCAGTAGGCCGGGCTCGCGAGCCCGGCGTGGCCAAGGTTACGAGGGTCGTAGCGGGCCTGTTTGAGCGCGCGCAGCACGAGCGCGGGAAACGCCTCGCGACCACGCCCGCTCTGAGCGACGTAGGTCGCGACCTGCCGTGAGATCGCGCCGGCAAGCGCGGCCGCCTCCGACGGCGCGAGCGCATCCGGCAACGCCGGCGTCGGTACGCCGAGAGCCGCCAGCTTGGTCACAAGCGCCGCGATCGACTGGGGCTCCGGCTGCTCATGCACACGAAAGAGCGTCCGGCGGCCTCGACCCGCAAGAAAGCCGGCGACCTTCTCGTTGGCGAGGATCATCAGCTCCTCGACGAGCATGTGCGCCTCGTGCTCGCCCTCGCGGCGAGCCGCAACGACGCGGCCCTCATCGAACTCGAAGCCCAGCTCGAGCGTCGTCACGTCGAGCGCGCCCCGCGCGAAGCGCTTGCGGCGAAGCTCGCTTGCGAGCTCGTGGGCCAGCTCGAGCTGTTCGACGATGAGCGGGCTGCCCTCACGGTGCTCGGCCTCCGCGTAGGTCAGCCGGGCGTCGGAGCGGATCACCGAGCGGTAGAAAAGTGGCTCGCCGCAGAGGCGGAAGCTCGACTGTCACACAGAGCCGCTCGACGCCCGGACGCAGCGAACACGCGTCGTCGGCAAGTTCGTGCGGGAGCATCGGCGCGACGAGACCCGGAACGTAGGTGGAGAAGGCACGCGTGGCGGCTCCACCGTCGAGCGGGCTGCCGACGGGGACGTAGGCCGACACGTCGGCGATGTGGACGAACGCGCGGATCCCTGCCTCCTCCCGCCTAAACGAGAGCGCGTCGTCGAAGTCCTTCGCCGTCTCCGGGTCGATCGTGAGCGTCGTCAGCTCGCGGAGGTCGACGCGGCCCTCGAGCGTAGGCTCCGGCAGAACGTACCGCTCGAACTCGACCCGGGCGCCCTGCTCGATGAGCAACGCCTCGAGCACGTTTTCGATCGCGCTCGCACTGCCGAGCGCGCGCTCGACGCGCAGCCGGCCACGGCCGGGACGCACGATCACGAGCTCCCCCACACCGATGCCGCCGTGACCTTTGAGGTCCAGCGGCAACGGTAGCCCAGGCGAGAAATACGGCTCGCCGGCGAGTTGGCGCCCACGCCGAACGAGCTCGACGGCCAGCAGGGCGGGGACGGTGTCAGCCATGCTGCTGGGAGCCCGTGTGCGCCGGGCTACGACCACTGCGCCGCCTCGGGCCGGCGCGCATCCGAGGAGCCGCCGTCAGACCTTCAGGAAGCGACGCACAGTTACGCCCGAACCGACCGCGCCGAGCCCGAGCCCTACCCCGAGGAGGATCAGTGCGGTAAGCGGAAAGGCGAGCGCATGGACGTCGGCGTCGGTCGAGAGCGCATTGTGGAGAATCGCAGGCAACGCGACCTCTTTGCCGATCACGAGCAGCAAGACCGCAAGGACCGCGCCTCCCAGCCCGCACAGCAGTCCCTCGAGCATGAACGGGCCGCGAACGAACCAGTTGGTGGCTCCGACGAGCTTCATCACCTCGATCTCACGTCGCCGCGAGAAGATCGAGAGCCGGATCGTGTTCGCGATCAACAGCGCGGCCGAGGTCAGCAGGATGACGATCGCGACGAGGAAGATGATCTCGATGATGCGCGCAAAGTGAAGGATCCGGTTCGAGTCGCGTTTCCCGTCGATCACGAGGTTGACCCCTGCCGGCTTGGGGTTTGTGAGGCTCGTGAACAGCTTCTGGATGTCGTCCGGGTTTTTCGGCGTCACCTCAAACGAGTCGGGGAGCGGGTTGAAGGGAAGCGCCTCCGCGAGTTGGGGCTCGCTCCGCTTCATCTGGACAAGCGCCTGCTCCTTGGAGATAAAAACGAAGTGCGAGACGAGCGGGTTCGCGGAAAGCTCGCGCGCAACCGCGTTCTCCTGCGCGTGGGTGGCCTGCCCGCCCTTGTCAGAGTCGGTGTTGAAGTCGACGCGAACGAGCAGCTCACGCTTCACGTGGTTCGACCAGGAGACGGTCCAGGTGCCGAGCGCGATCAACAGCCCCAGCAGGAACATCCCGATTAGTACCGTCATCATCGCGGCAAAGGTCGTCGAAATGTTCGCGCCCAGGCTCCGCCAGGCCTCCGAGACGAGCAGACGCAGCTTCATTCGCTGCTGTATCCGCCGCGGCGCTCGTCGCGGGCAAGCCGGCCACCTTCGAGCTGGATCACGCGCTTGCGCATCTTGTCGACCAT
The DNA here is from genome assembly GCA_963828105.1 of uncultured Actinomycetota bacterium. GTDB lineage: Bacteria > Actinomycetota > Thermoleophilia > Gaiellales > Gaiellaceae > PALSA-600. The sequence continues at coordinate 48,088 of CAWHDF010000034.1, forward strand.
CTCGCGGTCGTGGGTGACCATCAGCACCGTCGTGCCCGACTGGTTGATCCGGTAAAGCAGCTGCATGATCCCGACGGAGGTGTCAGGGTCGAGGTTCCCGGTGGGCTCGTCGCAGACGAGCAGCGGCGGATGGTTGACGAACGCGCGCGCGATCGAAACGCGCTGCTGCTCGCCACCTGAGAGTTCGCCAGGAACCGAGTTCATACGGTGCTGAAGCCCGACCATCGCGAGCACCTCGGGCACCTTCTTGCGAATCGAGCTGCGGCTCTCGCCCTGCACCTTCAGCGCATAGGCGACGTTCTCTGCCGCGGTGCGGCTCGGGAGCAGCTTGAAGTCCTGGAAGACGCAGCCGATATTGCGTCGCAACATCGGCACCTTCGAGCGCTTGAGCCGTGAAAGGTCGCGTCCGCCGACGACGATCTTGCCGCTCGTCGCCTCGAGCTCCTTGAGGAGCAGACGCACAAGCGTCGACTTGCCGGACCCCGAGGCGCCGACAACGAAGACGAACTCGCCCTTGTCGATGTGGAACGTGACGTCGCTGAGGGCGTGGACGTCGGGCTCGTACACCTTGCTCACGCCCTCGAACACGATCATCGAGCCGCGGCTGGAGGGGGTGTAATCGGCCTCAACCGGCGGGTCGACAAGTGCCGTCGAGGTCGCGGCGGAAGTCGCGTCCTGGTCAGGCAGTTCTGGGTGAGCAGAGGCCTCGCTCATTCGTGGCATCCCGTGCAAAGGCTCGTGCAAGTGTACCCCACTGGCTCAGGCAACCTTCCGTGCGGCCTTTGCGAGCAGGTAGGCATGAATGAACGGGTCGAGGTTGCCGTCGAGCACGCTCTGCGTGTTCCCGGTCTCATGGCCGGTTCGGCTGTCCTTGACTTGCTGATAGGGATGGAGGACATAGCTTCGGATCCATTCGCCGCCGAACCCTGTGTCGGCCGCTCCACCCCTTTCCTTCGCCATCATCGCCTCGCGTTCCTCCTCGGCGCGTTCAACGAGCCGCGCTTTGAGCACGCGCATCGCCGTCTGCTTGTTCGCCGACTGCGAACGCTCGTTCTGGCACTGGACGACGATCCCGCTCGGCAGGTGCGTGATCCGCACCGCGCTGTCGGTCTTGTTGACGTGCTGCCCGCCCGCGCCCTGCGCCCGATAGGTGTCGATCTTGAGGTCGCCCTCGTCGATCTCGACCGGGGCGTCTGCGGGCAGGAGCGGCGCGACGATCACGGTCGCGAACGAGGTCTGGCGGCGGTGAGCAGAGTCGAAGGGCGAAAGCCGCACCAGCCGGTGCTTGCCACGCTCCGCCTTGAGGATCCCGTACGCGTTCTCGCCGACGACGGTGAAGGTCGCGCTCTTGAGCCCCGCCTCCTCCCCTGGGCTCGCCTCCAGCAGCTCGCTTCCGAACTCGCGCCCGGCGCCCCAACGCTCGTACATGCGCAGCATCATCTCGGTCCAGTCCTGGGCATCGGTGCCGCCGGTGCCCGACTGAAGCGTCACGACCGCGTCGCCGGTGTCGTACTCGCCGTTGAAGAGCGCGGCCTCCTCGAGCCGCTCCAACTCGCGGCGAAGCGGCACGATCGAGGCCTCGAGCTCGTCTGCCATTCCCGGGTCGAGCTCGTAGAGCCCCCGGGCGTCCTCGTAATCGCCCACCAGACGCTGGTAGCTCTCGAGCCTTCTGCTGACCCGCGCATGCTCGGTGCTCACGCGCTGGGCCTGCTCCTGATCGTCCCAGAAGCCGGGTGCGCTCAGCAGCTGTTCGAGTTCACGTTGACGGACCTCGAGTTGATCCGGGTCAAAGGTAATCACGGACCCAGTCGAGCTGGGCCCTCATCTCCGCAAGCTGGTCGGCGAGCGAAACATCGGTCTCTGCCATAAGACGATCCTACCCTTCCTGCCACAGCCTGGCCCTCGCCAAACGGCGGCTACGATCGGTGGACGTTCGCCAGCCGACGCAGATCCGGAACCCGCGCGATCGGGTCGCTGCTCGTGATCCGGCTCCTGCTCGTCGGAAACGGCGTCGCTCTGACCGCGATCGGCGCGCTCTACGTCGTCTACGGCTCGCGTCCGAGCGGCCTCGTGATCGGCGGAGTGCTCCTGGCGGCAGCATTCGTGCTCTTCGGGCTCGTGCGGCTCACCTCTCCCTACCCCAGGCGACGCCGCCGCCGAGGCTGACTGACTCGACCTAGCCGGTGGTGGTCGTCGTGCTCGTGCTGCCGCCCGAGCCGCTCGAGAGGATGCTGTGGCAGGCGGTGATCGCCGCCTGAATCGTTGCCGGCGACTGCTTGGTCGAGCCCGTTTGAACTCCGTGCGACTTGAGACAGGCTTGGTATCGGGCAAAGGTCGCCGCGTTCGCGCCGCCCGAGGCTGCGCCGGCGACGCCGCCGGCACCGAAGCCGCCGCCGCCGCTGAACCCACCGGCAGGCAGAAGGCTGCGACAGGCCGCGAACGCGGTGGAACTCGCGGCGCTCCGGGGGGCGCCCGGCGTCGTCGTGACACCGTGCGCCTTGAGGCAGGCAGAAAACTTCGCGAACTGCGGACTGCTTGTCGCCCCGCCGCCGCCACCGAAACCGAAACCACCGCTCGGGCGGAGGCTTGCACAGGCCGTCACCGCCTTCTGCTCGGCGGGCGTGAGCGTGCGCCGGAAGCCGCCGGGGTTCCCGAACCCGCCTGCGCCCCCTGCCGGGGTGGTGCCGGTGGACGGCGGAGCCGTCGTACTGGAGGTCGTCGTCCCGCCGATGGAGGCGGAGCCACCGTTGCCACCGCCGCCCCGGAAGAAGCCGCCGCCGCCGAAGGTCGAGGTGTCGCCGTGTGCCTTGAGGCAGGCCTGGTAGGCCGCGAAACCGCCCGCGGCGCCGGTCGAGGACGTCGGCGTCGTGGTGGTCGCTGTCGTGGTCGCCGCGGCCGCGGCGTTCGTCGTCGTGCCCGGGGAGGAGCTCGAACCGCAGCCGGTCGCGACGAGCACGCAGGCCGCGCAGAGTGCGGCGGCAGCGAAGGCGGACAGCAGTCGCTGGCGCGGGCTTCTCCGGACGGGCGCAGGCTGCGTGACGTAGGTTGGGATCAAGCGCACGACCGATACCTTCGCAGTCGAAGATAAATCCCGTCTAAGAAGCGTTCCCCGCTGTGCCGAACCGTCGCTTCCACGCGCTAGCCGCCAGCCGTCGTCGTCGTCGCGGTCGGCGCAGAGGCACCGAAGCCGCCCGTGCTCGAGCTCACACCCGGCGCCGTCGCCGCGACCGAGGTGGCGGCGACGTTCCCGTTACTCGCGGTCGTACCCTGAACGACGACGGTGTCCCCGGGCCGCAGCCCGATCGGTGTCGTGTCGGCGTTGCGGGTGACCGTGGTCGAACTGCCGAGCGTCACCTTGACGAGCGAGCCGGTCGCCGTCAGCACGTAGAGCGTGTCGCCGTTGACGACCGAGATCGTCCCGGACGCCGCCGAGGTGGTTCCCCCGAAACCGCCGAAGCCTCCGAAACCGCCTCCCCCACCCGCGGTCGTGGAGGTGGTGCTCGTTCCGGTCGTGGAGCCCCCACGGAATCCGCGGAAGCGCGCCGCCAGACCTGCAGCACCGCCGCCCGAGCCGCTGTGACGCTTCTCGAGATACGCGCCACCCCAGAGGCCGGCCGCGAGTAGCAACGCACAGAGCAGTACTAGCGCCGGAATCCCGAGGCGGATGCCGCGCGCGGGCCCTGTCAGCTCCCACTCGTCGTCGAGGTCGCCGTCGTCGTCGAGCGGCGGTGGCGCGGCAGGGGCGGCGACACCGCCGGCGAGCGTCGGGTAGCTCTCGGTCTGGCCCGCCTCGGGGGGCGGCGTCGGCTCGTGCCCGGGGTCGTCGTCGCTCATCGCGCGAACCTCATTCGTAGCGCAGCGCGTCGATCGGACGTAGCGACGCGGCGCGGTTGGCGGGATAGAGGCCGAAGAAGACACCGACGGCGATCGAGATGCCGAACGCCAGCGGGATCGAGTAGCCGGCGATCACGGGCGTGACACCCTCGATCTTGAAGTGCGTGCCGATGATGCCGACGAGGACGCCGCCGCCGCCGCCGATCAGCGAGAGCAGCACCGCCTCGAAGAGGAACTGAGCGAGGATCGCTGACTTCGGCGCACCGACCGCCTTGCGGATCCCGATCTCACGCGTCCGTTCGGTGACGGTGACGAGCATGATGTTCATGACGCCAATGCCCCCGACGAGCAGCGAGATCGCAGCGACCGCCCCGAGCAGCGTCGTGAAGGTGCTCGAGGTCGACTGCGCGGTGGAAAGCAGCGTCCCTTGGTTGATGACGCTGTAGGGAAGGTCCGCCACCGTCGTCCCGGCCTCGGCGGCAAGAATGTCCTCGACCTCCGCGGCGGCGTTGTTGAGCGCGCCGGTCGACTTGGCCTGCACGAGCAACTCACTGAACGCCGTCGACTCGCCCGTTAGCTCGTCCTGGACCGCGGTGTACGGGGCGATCACGACGCTGTCCTGGTTCGTCGTGCCCGAGGTGCCCTTCTCGGCGAGCACACCGATGATCTCGAAGCTCGCGGAGCCAAGCTGGATCGTCTGTCCGAGCGGATTCTGCCCGGTCGAGAAGAGGTTGCTGAGCACCGTCTGGCCGACAAGCACGACGCGCTTGCGGTTGCTGACATCAGCCGACGTGATCGGGCTGCCGGCAGAGAGCGTGTAGTCCTCGGCGGTGAGATAGGCGGGCGTCGTGCCGATCACCGAGGTCGAGTAGCTGGCCGCCTGGTAGGTGGCGGTCTCGGTCGTCGAAACGACCGGGGAGACCGACGCGACGTCGGGGGCCTGGTTGGGGTCCTCGATCGCGCTGACCGACTGCGTCGTGAGGTTGGCGCTCTGCGACTGTGTGCCGGTCGTTGAGGGGCCGCGGCCGAAACGGCCGCGGCTGAGCACCGTGATCGTGTTCGTACCGAGCGCGTTGATCTTGCTTGCGACCGCGTCTGAGGACCCGGTGCCGACGGCGAGCAGGATGATCACGGCGGCCACGCCGATCAGCACGCCGAGCACGGTGAGCGCGGAGCGCAGCTTGTTCGCGCTCGCGCCCTGCCAGGCGATTCGCAGCGTATCGAGCACGTTCACGCGCTGGTTCCCCCCGCCGCGAAGACCGCGCGCTCCCCCGTGACGCTCGAGACGAGCGGCGGCGGCGCGTCGACGGGGACGAGCCTGCGGTCCTCGATGATCAGGCCGTCGCGCAGGCGGACGACGCGCTTGGCGTACGCGGCGATGTCCTCCTCATGCGTGATCAGGATGATCGTGCGGCCCTGGGCGTTGAGACGACTGAACATCAGCATGATCTCGCGGCTCGTTGCCGTATCGAGGTTGCCGGTCGGCTCGTCGGCGAGCACGAGCGCGGGGTTTGTCACGATCGCACGCGCGAGTGCGACGCGCTGCTGCTGCCCGCCCGACATCTCGTTGGGAAAGTGCGAGGCACGGTCGGCGATCCCAACGAGCTCCAGGGCGGCGGCAGCCCGGGCGCGGCGCTCGCGTGTCTTCACGCCCGCGTAGAGCAGCGGCAACTCGACGTTCGAGAGCGCTGTCGTCCGTGGAATCAGGTTAAAGGACTGGAACACGAAACCGATCTTGCGGTTGCGAATGTGCGAGAGCGCTGCCTCGTCGAGCGTGCGCACGTCGATGCCGTCGACGTAGAACTGACCGCGCGTCGGCACGTCAAGGCAGCCGAGAATGTTCATCAGCGTCGACTTGCCCGAGCCCGAGGCACCCATGATCGCGACGAAGTCCCGCCGCTCGACACTCAGCGAAACGCCGCGGAGCGCGTGCACGTCGAAGTCGCCCATCGGGTAGGTCTTGACGATCCGGCGCAGCAGGATGACCGGGCGTGGCGTCCGCTCGGGTCCCGGAGCCGTAGCCATCATCCGCCCCGGGTGAAGCCGCCGCCGCCGCCGCCGAAGCCACCGCCGCCGGTCAGGCCGGCGAACCCGGTGGAACCGAAGCCGGTGCTCGTGCTCGCCGAGGAGCTCGCGGCAGTGATCGTCACGGTCGGCTCGACGACAACGTCGCCGTCGGCGAGGCCACTCACGATCTGGGTCGAGGAGTTGCCGACGAGCCCGGTCGTGACGCGCGTCACCGTCGTCTTGCCGTTCTGGAGCAGCTCGACGGTCGAGATCGTGCCGGTCGTCGTGATCGCCGAGCTCGGCAGTTCGAGCACACCGCTGCGCGACTGGTCGATAACCGCGACGTCGGCGGTCATTCCCTCCTTGACGTCGCTCGGCGGGTTGACGAGCGCAATCGTCTCGTTGTAAGTGACGACGTTGCTCACGACGGTCGAGGTGTTCGAGATCGCGACGACCTTGCCTGCAACCTCGACATTCGGAAGCGCGGGGAAGGTGATCGTCGCGGGCTGGCCGACGGCGATCTTGGTCGCGTCGGCCTCAGCGAAGCCGGAGACGATCTCCAGCTGGCCGAGGGAGTCGATCGTGGCGACACCCGAGGCGCTCGAGGAGGAGCTGCTTCCGGTGCCGCTACCGGCGAAGGAGCTGCCGGTCGAGGAAGAGCTGCTCGCTGCACTCGCCGCGGCGCTGCTGACGCTCGAGCCACTCCCGCTCACGGTCGCACCCACCGTGTCGTTGACGGCGGTGACCACACCGGCGATCGGGGCAGTCAGCGTCGTCTCGGCGACGGCCTTCTGGTCAGCCTCGACCGTCGCCTCGTCCTGCGCCACTGTCGCCTGGTCCTGGGCGATCGTCGCCGTCGCAGGTGTCTCGCTCGTTGCGATCGTCGCTTCGGTCTGGGCGAGGCTTTCCTTCGCCGTCTCGACGGTCGTCTCGGCGTGCGCGACGGTCTGCTCGTCGGTCGTGATCGTCTGGGCGTCTGTCGTGCAGGAGCTCTGGGCGGTCGTCACGAGCTGCCCGATCCCCTCGCTCGTACCGAACGAGTTGCGTGCGACGAGCCGGAAGAGATACTGCGTGTCGGGCTTGAGACCGTTGACGAGCGCCGTCGCCGAGACATCGCTCGTCCCGGAACCAGCGTCGACATCGGGCGTGCGTGAGCCGTAGGTAGCCGTCGTGCCGTACTCGAACCAGTAGCTCGTGTCGGAGCCGTTCGGGTTGAGTGTGCCGTCCAGGCTCGCGAGCGAGGTCTCGACACCCGAAGCAGAACCGGTCGTCACGGTCGGCACAGCCGCAGCAGCAGTCGAGAAGCTCGCCTCGGCACCGTCGCTGGTTCCGGACGCGTTCCGGGCGACGAGCCGGAAGAGATAGGTGGTGTTGCCCTTGAGCCCGCTCAGGGCTGCCGTGACGGCGATCACCCCGGTGCCTGCGCCGGCGTCGAGGGTCGCGGTACGCGAGTCAAGAGATCCGGCTCCGGTGCCGTACTCGAACCAGTAGTGGGTGTCGAGCCCGCTCGGGCTGACGCTGCCACTGAGCGTGGCCGCCGTCGAGCCGACGGAGCTGGCACTGCCGGTGCTTGCGGACTGAGTCGTTCCGCTCGTGCGGAAGAGGACGAGCCCGCCCTCCGTCTGACCGGAGGAGCTCGACTCGACGAGCTCGGCGAGATAGTTGTGGTCGGGCTTGAGCCCGCTGACCGAGACGCTCACCGGGACGGAGCCCGTGCCCGAACCGACGCTCACCTTGCCGGTGTGCGAGTCAAGGCTCGTCGCCGAGGTGCCGTACTCGAACCAATACTTGGTCGCGAGACCATCCGGGTTGACGGAGCCGCCGAAGGTCGCCGTCGTCGGCCCGACCGAGGAGACCTGACCGGTCTGCCCGGAGCTCGTCGGTGTCGCCGTCGTTGTCGTCGTGGCCGCGCTCTGCGCCCCGCCCGTGCCCGTAGTGCCGCCGGACCCCGAGCTCCCCGTCGTGCCCGTGCTGCCGGTCGTGCCGGTGCTGCCTGTCGTGCCCGTGCTCCCGGTCGTGCCCGTGCCCCCGGTCGTGCCCGCGCTCCCGGTCGCGCCCGTGCTCCCGCCGCCCGTCGTCCCCGTCGAGCCCCCGGTCGTCGTCGTCGGCGTCCCGTTCTGCGTGCTCGTCGCGACGCTTGTGAGCGCAGCGACGCCGTTGCGCGAAAAGCTGCTGGACGACGAACTCGAGGTGCCGGCGCCGGTGCTCGTGCTGGCGCCCGTCGAGCTCGAGCCAGTCGACCCGGTGCCCGTGTTTGCGCCGAGTGAGGAACTCGAGTTCCCGCTGGTGCCGTTCGTCGACGAGCTGCCGCTTGTCCCGGTACCGGTGCTACTCGAGCTGTTCCCGGCGGAGGAGGCAAGTGCGGAGCCGCTCGAGCCGCTCCCCGACGAGCTCGAGGGCGGACAGTTCAGGTTCTTGTCGTCGGTGAGCTGAACGCGAGCCGTCGCGAGCGTTGTCTTGTCGCTCGCGAGCTGCTGCTCATCGGTGGTCACGGTCAGCTGCGACTGCTGCAGGCTCGAGGCGTTCGAGGCTCGTTGCGCCGCCGTCAGTCCGCTTTCGGCGGTCGTGAGTGCGGTCTCGGCCTGGGCGAGATTCGCTTGGGCTGACTTGAGCGTGTTCTCGGCGGAGGTCGGATCGATCTTGGCGATGAGCTGGCCTGCCTTGACGTGCTGGCCGACGACGACATCGACGGCTGTCAGCGTGCCGCTCGTCCCGAAGGCGGCTGTCGCGGACTCGGCAACACCGACGTTGCCGGAGGCGCTGACACTTGCCTGCACGGTTCCGCGCGTCACCGTCGCGGTGCGCTGCGAGCCGGCGCTCGTCGTCGAGCTCCCAAGGAAGTTGTAGATCGAGTTGAGCCCGAAGAAGATCACCGCCGCGGCGGCGAGTCCGAGCACGCCATAGATCACGAGATGCCGGTTCGAGCCGCGCATCAGCGAAGACCCGGGCCGCAGCTGCGGCATGCCGGCGCGCCCGAGTCAGCGTGAGATGGCAGCAAAGCAAGGGGCACGGGCGGCACGGCTAGAGCAAATCAGCCGACACTAAGAGCAGGTTAAGAGCAGCCGGAGAGGAGCCTAAGAGCGACCAGGTGGCGAATCGGGAGGAAACCGCAGCCCGAAAGCCGTGCGTGAAGGTCTCGCCTCGCTCAGGCGCCGTGACAGCGCTTGAACTTCTTACCCGAGCCACACCAGCAGGGCTCGTTGCGTCCGATGCTCTGCTCCTCGGACTTGACAACCGGTGCGAGCACGCCGGCGGCGCTTGCGCCCGCGCCTGCGAAGGCCGCCGGAGGCCTGGCCGGCCTCGGCCCGGCCGGCGGCGGCGATTGCATCGGCGCCGCTCAGCGTCTCGTGCTGGTACTGCAATCCCGCTCCGTTCCCGCCGTTCGCTGCCGGCTCGAGTTGGCCGTCGGTACCCGCCGGATGCGCCTCGACCTGGAGGTGGAAGAGGATGCCGATCACCTCCTCGCGAATCGTGCGGTTGAGCTCGACGAACATGTCGTGGCCCTCGTTGCGGTACTCGATCAGCGGGTCCTTCTGCGCCATCGCCCGCAGGCCGATGCCCTCCCGCATGTAGTCCATGTTCTCGAGATGCTCACGCCAGCGCACGTCAACGACCTGCAGCACGACGAAACGCTCGAGGTCGCGCATCAGGTTCTCCTGGAGCTTGTCGAACTCGCGCTCGCGCTCCTTGTAGACGTCGAGCGCATCGTCCAGGAACTCGGCCACCATCGCCTCGTGCTCGAGCCCGTCGAGCTCCTCGGCGGCGACGCCCGTGCCGTACAGCGCCTCCATCGCGTTCACGAGCTCGCCGAGGTCCCAGCCCTCGCGCGTCTCGGCTGAGGTGTAGTCGGAGACGACGTAGTCGATCACCTCCGGCAGCCACTCCTCCTTGATCTGTTCCGAGAGGTCCTGGCCTTCGAGCACAGCCCGGCGCTGCTCGTAGATCACTGTGCGCTGACGGTTGAGCACATCGTCGTACTTGACGACGTTCTTGCGGGCGACGAAGTTCTGCTCCTCGACCTTCTTCTGGGCGTTCTCGATCTGGTTCGAGAGGATCTTCGCCTCCATCGGCTGGTCATCGGGCACCTTGAAGCGGTCCATGATGTTGAAGATCCGGTCGCCGGCGAACAGCCGCACGAGGTCGTCCTGCCCCGAGAGGTAGAAGCGCGTCTCCCCCGGGTCGCCCTGACGGCCGGAGCGGCCGCGGAGCTGGTTGTCGATCCGGCGCGCCTCGTGACGTTCGGTGCCGAGCACATAGAGGCCGCCGAGGCCGCGCACCTCGTCGTCGATCTTGATGTCGACGCCGCGACCCGCCATGTTCGTCGCGATCGTGACCGCGCCTGAACGCCCCGCGTCCTTGATGATCTCGGCCTCGCGCGCGTGCTCCTTCGCGTTCAGCACCTGGTGGGGCACGCCCTGGCGCTTGAGCAGCTCGCTCAGGAGCTCCGAGGTCTCGACGGCGATCGTGCCCACGAGCACCGGCTGGCCGCGCTGGTGACGCTCCTTGATGTCGGCGACTGCGGCGTTGAACTTCGCCTCCATCGTCTTGAAAATCAAGTCGTTCTTGTCGTCGCGAGCGACGTTGACGTTCGTCGGAATCGGCACGACCTCGAGCCCGTAGATCTCGACGAACTCCTTCTCCTCGGTCTTCGCCGTCCCTGTCATCCCGGCAAGCTTCTCGTAGAGGCGGAAGTAGTTCTGGAGCGTGATCGTCGCGACGGTCTGCTGCTCCTCCATGATCTTGACGTTCTCTTTGGCCTCGACCGCCTGGTGCAGGCCTTCGGACCAGCGCCGGCCCTCCATGATCCGCCCGGTGAACTCGTCGACGATCTTGACCTCGCCGTCGGCGACGACGTAGTCGACGTCGCGCTTGAACAAGGCCTCTGCCTTGAGCGCCTGATGGAGGTGGTTGACGAGCTGCACGTTCGCGGGCCCGTACAGGTTCTCGACGCGCAGCGCCCGCTCCACCTTCTCGATTCCCGACTCGGTCACCGAAACCGTCTTGTGCTTCTCGTCGAACAGGAAGTCGTACTCGTGCTGGAGCTCCTGATCCTCGAGCTTGGTGCCCTTGGACTGGATGCCGCTGAGGCCGCGCACGACACGCGCCATGTCCTTGTAGGTCTTGGCGGCGCTCGTCGGCTCGCCCGAGATGATGAGCGGTGTGCGCGCCTCGTCGATCAGGATCGAGTCGACCTCGTCGACGATCGCGAAGCGGTAGCCGCGCTGCACCGTACCCTCGAGCGTGACCGCCATGTTGTCGCGCAGGTAGTCGAAGCCGTACTCCGAGTTCGTGCCGTAGGTGATATCGGCCTCGTAGGCGAGCTTGCGTGCCGCAGGGTCCTGCATCGTCTCGATGAAGGAGACGCTGACGCCGAGCCGCTCGTAGACGCCCTGGTTCCACTCGGCGTCGCGGCGGGCGAGGTAGTCGTTGACCGTGACCAGATGGACGCCCTGTCCGAGCGTGCGGCCGTCATGGTGGGTGACGGTCGGGAGCGAGTTGAGGTAGAGCGCGAGGCTCGCAACGAACGTCTTACCTTCGCCGGTCTTCATCTCGGCGACGTCGCCCTCGTGGAGCACGATCCCGCCCATCATCTGGACGTCGAACATCCGCTGCTGCGACTCGCGGACACGCGCCTCGCGCACGGCGGCATACGCCTCGAAGAGAAGCGCGTCGAGCTCCTCACCGTTGTCGAGGCGTGTCCGAAACTCCGCTGTCTTGGCACGCAGCTCGGCGTCGGAGAGCGCCTGGAACTGTGGCTCGAGCGTCGCGATGTACGCGGCCTGCTCGCCGATCCGCTTCATGCGGCGGCCCTCGCCGAAGCGCAGGAATTTCTCGAAGCCTTCGGTGCCCGCCATGCCTACAGGGTATCCGCTTCGTGCACGGACGACGCCGGCGGCGAACTCACTCGCCGTGGTGGGGTGCGCGCCGGCGCGGCTCGACGCGCCGCTTCTCCCGGTAGCGGATCACCTGCCGCTCGAGGTTCGCGGCGACGACGTCGATGGCTGCCTCGAGGCTCCCCGCGGACTCGTGCGCGCGTAGCGTCGTTCCCTTCGCGTAGACGATCGCCTCGGCGACGTGGCGCGCCCGGGTCTCCTCGGAGAGCTCGAGCTCGATCTCGACTTCGTCGGGGAGCTGCGCGCCGATCGGCGCGAGCTTCGCCTCTGCGTGCTCGCGGATCTCCTCCGTCAGTTCGACATGTCTTCCTCTGACCGTGAGACGCATGGCGTCCTCCTCTGCTCGTGTTCCACCACTGAGCCTAGCTCAGCTCTGTTCGCCGGGAATCGCGGAGCGACAATGCCTTGAGGCACGCCGCGCCGGGGTTCGCAAAGGGGTCGCGCGGGCCGCCGGGCGGCCCGCGCCGGGGGGAAAGCTCAGGCGGGGATCGCCGTCGTGGTCGTCGTGCCGCCGCCGCTGCCGCCGTGCCAGCCACCGCCACCGAAGCCACCGCCACCGAACCCACCGCGCCGGAAGCCGCCGTGGAAGCCGCCGAAGGCAGGCTGGGTGCCGTTGACGATCGCGCTGACACGCGTCTGCAGGTTCGACTCGATCGTCTGCTCCTGCGAGGAGCTGAGCTTCCCCGCGCTGACGGCGCTCTGCAGCTGCGACTCCTCGGCGCTCACGATCGCCGAGACGAGCCCGTCCGCCGTCTTGCCCTGCGCCGTCGCGATGTCCGCAAGCGTCTTACCACCCTGCAGATCCGTCGTGATCTGCGAGGAACTCAGACCCAGGTAGGTCGCCGCCGCTGTGACCGCGCCGCCCATACCCCCGAAGCCGAAGCCTCCGAAGCCACCGCGGCCGCCGAAACCGCCGCCGCCGAACCCCCCGCCAAAAGCAGGCTGGGTGCCGTTGACGATCGCGCTGACACGCGTCTGCAGGTTCGACTCGATCGTCTGCTCCTGCGAGGAGCTGAGCGTCCCCGCGCTGACAGCGCTCTGGAGCTGCGACTCCTCGGCGCTCACGATCGCCGAGATGAGCCCGTCCGCGGTCTTGCCCTGCGCGGTTGCGATGTCGGCAAGCGTCTTACCACCCTGCAGATCCGTCGTGATCTGCGAGGAACTCAGACCCAGGTACGTCGCCGCCGCGCTCACCGCGCCGCCGAAGCCACCCGCTCCCCTATAGCGGCCGCCTCCTCCGAAACCACCGAAGATCGGAGCGGTTCCCGCACTCAAGCGGGATTCGATCGCATTCGCCTGCGCCTGGCTCAGCTGCCCGGCGCTGACCTCCGAGCTCAGCTCGTCGTCGATCGCCTTGGTGAGCGCATTGGCGAGTGCACTCGGCGCGACGCCGAGCTGGCCGGCGGCGTTCGAGATGATCGCGTTGTCACGGGCACTCGGGGAGCTGAGCTCTGTCGTCGCGAGCGCGGCGCCGGCGCCGGCAAGGGCGAGCGCAGCGACAGCGCCGGCGACGACCTTGCTGCTCTTACTCCTGAACGCAATTCGCTTCACAGCAATACTCCTTTTTTCCCCGGTTATGGTCCGACGCCGATCACTCAACCACAGCGACCTTAACGGCAGCTGAAGCGCCCGCCGCGTCCGCGGGGCGCGCGCTAGGCGAGCGAATAGACGCTACGGAGCGGCAGGCCGGAGCGCTCGCGGTAGCGGTTGTCCGCGGCAAGCAGCTGCGAGAGCTCGCCGATGTCGAGCCACTCCTCGCTGAAGCGAAACCCGTAGACCGGTTCCCGCGCACACAGCCAGGTGAGAAAGCCGCCGGGCGGGTCGGGAGCGTTGCCCTCGTCCAGAAAGCGCTCGATCAGTCCGAGGTGCTCCCGCGAAAAGAGGTAGGTGGCGGTCGAGACAAGGTCGCTGCGTGGTCGCTCCGGCTTCTCCTCGAGGCCAACGACACGGTCGTCCGCGTCGAGCTCGACGACACCGTAGAGCGAGGCGAGCGAGGCGTCGGCGAGACGGTGGACGGCGATCGCGCTCCCTGGCGCGTGGCGACGCCAGAAGGCGACGTAATCGTCGAGCGAGAACTCGAACAGGTTGTCGGCGGCGATGACGAGCAGCTCCGCGTCGGCGAGGCCACCGCGTGTGCAGGCGAAGCGGATGTCGCCGATCGCTCCGAGCCGGGTCTCGTTGGTGTGCGTGCCATCGTCGTGGACGACAACGTTCCTGGTCGCGGCCCAGGCGACGAACGCGGGCGCGTGAGCGGCGTTCGTCACCAGGTGAATCGCGTCGATCTCGTCGCAGGCCTCGAGCCGGTCGACGATCCAGTCGATCATCGGGCGACCGCCGACGGGGAGCAGCGGCTTGGGCCGCTCGTCGGTGAGCGGGCGCAGGCGCGTCGCGTAGCCGGCAGCGAGAAGCAGCGCTTTCATGCCGCGGCGAGGTTAGCGAGTGCGAATGCGTAGGGCGCCGACTGGGCGCCGTGCTCGGTGACGATCGCGGAGATCAGCTCGCCCGGGGTCACGTCGAAGGCTGCGTTGCGGGCCGGAAAGCAGGTGCCGAGCTCGGCGGGGTCGCGCAGCTCGATCGGGATCTCGGCACCGGTCGCCAGCCCCGGATCGATCGTCGAGCTCGGTGCGACGACATGGAGCGGGAGTCGATGGTGCGACGCAAGCACAGCGAGCGCGTAGGTGCCGATCTTGTTCGCGGTGTCGCCGTTGCGGGCGATCCGGTCAGCGCCGGTCACGACGAGGTCGACCTCGCCTGCGGCCATCAGCGACGCGGCGGCCGAGTCGGTGATCACGGTGTACGGGACGCCGGCGCCGGCGAGTTCCCAGGCGGTCAGCCGCGCACCCTGAAGCAGCGGGCGCGTCTCGTCGACCCAGACGTGCTCGACGAGGCCCGCTTCGAAGCCGGCGATGAGCACACCGAGCGCGCTCCCCACCCCGCCGGTCGCGAGCGCGCCCGCGTTGCAGTGCGTCAGCGCACGAGTGCCGGGCCGCAGCAGCCCCGCCCCGTGGGCGGCCATGGCGCGGCAGCGGGCGACCTCGTCGTGGTGGAGCGCACGCGCGCGCTCGGGCGTCGGATCGTCGTGCATCGCGTCGAGCGCCCAACCGAGGTTGACGGCGGTCGGCCGCGCGGCACGCAGGACCCGCTCCGCCGCGGCGAGCGGTTCGCCGCGGCTAGCAGCAAGCGCAAGCCCGTAGGCCGCGGCGATCCCGATCGCCGGCGCACCCCGGACGACCATGGTGGTGATCGCCTCGGCGACCTCGGCGGCGCTGCGGCAGCGAACCTCGAGCCGCTGCTCGGGAAGCGCACGCTGGTCGAGCAAGACGACGTGCTCGTGCTCGAGCCGCAGGATCTGCTCCGGCTCGAGCACGCTCAGCTTGACGCGGGCGTCGACGGGCCCGGGGCCACTCAGGTGCCCTCGTCCCATGAGGCGAGGTAGCGGGACTGCTCCTCGGTGAGCGTGTCGATCGAGACACCCATCGTCGCGAGTTTGAGCTTGGCGATCTCCTCGTCGATCTCGCGCGGGACCGGGTAGACGCGCCGCTCGAGCGAGGCTGCATGCCTGACCGCATACTCGGTCGAGAGCGCCTGGTTGGCGAACGACATATCCATCACGATCGCGGGATGGCCTTCGGCCGCCGAGATGTTGACGAGCCGCCCTTCGGCGAGCAGGTAGATGCGGGTGCCGTCTTCGCGAACGAACTCCTCGACGAAGCGTCGCGCCTCGCTCGTCTCGACGGCGAGCGCGCGCAACGCCGGGATGTCGATCTCGACGTTGAAGTGGCCCGTGTTGCAGAGGATCGCGCCGTCCTTCATCACCTCGAGGTGTTCACGCGCGATCACATGCTTGTCGCCGGTCGCGGTGCAGAAGATGTCCCCGATCCGGGCAGCGGCGTCCATCGGCAGCACCTCGTACCCGTCCATCAGCGCCTCGAGCGCGCGCATCGGGTCGATCTCGGTGACGATCACGTGGGAGCCCATGCCGCGGGCACGCATCGCGACGCCACGGCCCACCCAGCCGTAGCCGGCGATGACGAAGCGCTTGCCGGCGAGCAGCACGTTGGTGGCACGGATGATCCCGTCGATCGTCGACTGGCCGGTGCCGTAGCGGTTGTCGAAGAAGTGTTTGGTCCGCGCGTCGTTGACGGCGATGACCGGGAACGCGAGCGCGCCGTCGGCCTCCATCGCCTTGAGCCTGATCACGCCCGTCGTCGTCTCCTCCATGCCCGCGATGATGTCGCCGAGCTGCTCGCGGCGGGCGGTGTGGAGCACGCCGATCACGTCGGCGCCGTCGTCCATCGTCAGCTGCGGCTTGTGGTCGACGGCCGCCTCGATGTGCTGGTAGTAGGTGTCGTTGTCCTCACCCTTGATCGCGAAGACGGAGATGTCGAATTCCGAGACGAGAGACGCGGCCGCATCGTCCTGGGTCGAGAGCGGGTTCGAGGCGCAGAGCACGACGTCGGCACCACCGGCCTTGAGCGTCCGCATCAGGTTCGCCGTCTCGGTCGTGACGTGCAGACAGGCGGAGATGCGGTAGCCGGCAAGCGGCTGCTCGGCGATGAAGCGTTCACGGATCGCGGTCAGTACCGGCATCTGCCGGTCGGCCCACAGGATCCGCCGCGTGCCTTCGGCCGCGAGCGCGAGGTCCTTGACGTCATAGCGTTTGGTCGCAGCCATCGATCCTCCCTTGGTCGGGCAAGTCTAGTGATGGGGATTCCCCGCCGCGGCGCCGGCTCCTGCGCACGGGCCCAGCGACGGCGCTCAGGGAGCGGAGGTACCGGTGCGCCCGTAGGCGTCGTCGAGCCGCACGACGTCGTCGAGCTGCGGGGTCGAGACCTCGAGGATCGTCGTGTCCTCGAGCGCAGTGACGCGGTGGACGGTGCCCGGCCGGTAGCGAAACGCCGAGCCGGGGCCGGCGACCGCTTCCGCCCGCGTCTCCTCGCCGACCTTGCCGAGCTCGATCCGAGCGCTGCCGCTCTGGATCAGCCAGGACTCGTCCTTCTCGCGGTGGTACTGGAGCGAGAGCGACTGTCCCTTGGCGACGAAGAGCAGCTTGCCGCAATAGACCTCGCCGAGTGCCCAGATCAGCTCGTAGCCCCAGGGCTTCTCGACACGCCGGGGCGTGAACTCCCAGGCGGCGAGCGGCCCGCCTGACTCGAGCGGCGGAGAGAGACTCATCGTCTCAGGCTAGCCACTCGGGGTGCGCCGCCAGGTGGTCGGCCGCGGTGCGCAGCTCCTTGGGGGTGTTGACCGTGAGCCAGAGCCCGGCGTGGCGGTAGGCGTGCAGACGTCCCTCGTCGGCGAGCTCCGGGAACGCTGTCGTCTCGTGGTCGCCGCGCTCGGGGAAGCGCGCGAGCGCCTCTCGGTGCGAGCACGTAGATGCCGCAGCTGACCCAGTAGGGGATCTCGCCCGCCTCGCTGAAGCCTTCGACGACGTCGCCCGCACCCAGCGAGACGACCCCGAAGGGCGAGCGTGGCCGTGCGACCGTGATCGTCGCGGCGCCCCCCGCGGCGCGGTGGCGGGCGAGCAACGCCTCGAAATCGACCGCGACGAGCTCGTCACCGTTGAGTGCGAACACCTCCCCCTGCTCCTCGCGCAGACGCGCGGCGAACACGATCCCGCCGCCGCGCCCGAGCCGCTCCGGCTCCTCCGCGGCGACGACCTCGGCGCCGAGCCCGGCGAGCTCACGCTCAAACAGCGCCCCCTGATCGAGCGCACACGAGATGATCACCCGCCGCACCCCGGCACGGGCGAGCCGAGCGACCTGATAGGCGACAAGCGGCCGCCCGCCGACCTCGACGAGTGCCTTGGGACGGCCGCCGGCGGCGTCGCCGAGCCGTTCGCCCTTGCCCCCCGCGAGAATGATCGCCTCCATCTGCTAGTCGGTTCCGGCGACGCGGGCCGGTGCGGGCCGGCCGATCCCCTCGTACACGAACCCGGCCGCGCGTGTCGCAGCAGGGTCGAGCAGGTTGCGACCGTCGATGATCACCGGGTTCGCCATCGCTGCGTGAACCTCGGGGCTCGCAAGCCCGGCGAGCTCCGGCCACTCGGTCACGATCACGGCGGCGTCCGCACCGGCAACGGCCTCGGCGACCGTCTCGACGAGCGTGACCCCGGCGAGGCCGCTCCCGTCGGCGACCGGGTCCCAACCGCGCACCTCGGCGCCTTCGGCGTGCAGACGCGCCGCAAGCACAAGCGACGGCGCCTCGCGCATGTCGTCGGTGCCCGGCTTGAATGCCAGTCCGAGCAGTGCGATCCGTTTGCCCTGCAACGAGCCGAGATGAGCCTTGAGCTTGCCGATCACGCGGCGCTTCTGCAGCTCGTTGACCTCGATCACCGCGGCGAGAAGCTGGAAGTGGTAGCCGGAGTTCGACGCCAGCTGCTTCAGCGCGAGCGAGTCCTTGGGAAAGCAGGAGCCGCCATAGCCGATCCCGGCGCGCAGGAAGTGCGGCCCGAGCCGCCGGTCAAGACCGACACCCGCGGCGACCTTGACGACGTCGGCGCCCGTCGCCTCGCAGACGTTGGCGATCTCGTTGATGAACGAGATCCTGGTCATCAGGAACGCGTTCGCCGCCAGCTTGATCATCTCCGCCGAGTTGACGTCGCTGTGCACGATCTGTGCCTCGAGCGCGTCGTAGAGCCTCGCCACCGCCTCACCGTCCGCCTCGTTGTAGGCGCCGATCGCGATCCGGTCGGGGTGCATGAAGTCGCGTACGGCGGTGCCCTCAGCGAGGAACTCCGGGTTGGAGACATAG
This sequence comes from uncultured Actinomycetota bacterium, assembly GCA_963828105.1. Taxonomy (GTDB): domain Bacteria; phylum Actinomycetota; class Thermoleophilia; order Gaiellales; family Gaiellaceae; genus PALSA-600. Next base: position 66,576 of record CAWHDF010000034.1, read on the forward strand.
CCAAGCTCCGCGAGCCCACGCGTGTCGAGGCCGTGGCGCACCTTGTCGCCGGTTCCGACCGGGACGGTCGACTTCATCACCAGGATCGCGCGCCGCTCGAGCGGCGGCAGCTCGTCGACGACCTGCCAGACGCGGGAGAGGTCGGCGTCCCCGGAGCGGGTCGGGGGCGTGTCGACGCAGACGAAAAGGAACTCGCAGCCCGAGAGTGCCTCCGCCTCGGTCGTGAAGCTGAGCCGGCTGCGGTTACGCTCGAGCAGCTCAGGCAGCCCGTCCTCGTGAAACGGCACCACGCCGCCGTTGAGCGCGTCGACCTTTGCGCCGACGACGTCGCGCACGACGACGTCGTGCCCCAGCTCTGCCAGGCAAAAGCCGGTCACGAGACCAACCCAGCCTGCTCCGAAGATGCCGACGCGCGCCATTCGAGCCGAGACTCTACTTCGTGCCCGCGCCACGGCTGGAGACCTAGCGCAGAAGCACGCTACGCGGCTGCGTCGCCCGGCTCACGAGAGATTCGGTTGGAGCCAGCGCTCGACCTCGGCGAGCGGCGCGCCCTTCCGCGCCGCGTAGTCCTCGAGCTGGTCGCGTCCGATCCGGCCGACCGAGAAGTAGCGTGCGCGCGGGTGGGCGAAGTAGAGGCCACTGACCGATGCGGCTGGGGTCATCGCAAAGCTCTCGGTCAGCTCGATCCCGAGCCCCTCGGCGCCGAGCAGCGCGAACAACTTCGCCTTCTCGCTGTGATCGGGGCAGGCGGGATAGCCGAAGGCCGGACGGATGCCACGGAAGCGCTCGCCTTGCAGCTCCTGCGCACCGAGCTGCTCGGCGGGCGCGTACCACTCGCGTCGGGCCCGCTCGTGCAACCACTCGGCAAACGCCTCCGCGAGCCGGTCGGCAAGCGCCTTGACGATGATCGCCCGGTAGTCGTCGTGCTCGGCGGCGAGCGTGGCCGAGGAGCGTGTCCGCACCGTCGATCGTGACGGCGAACGCGCCGAGGTGGTCGCCGGCCGGGGCGACGTAATCGGCGAGGCAGCGGTTCGGGCGCGCGTCGCCATGGTCAGCCTGCTGCCGGAGAAAGCAGAAGCGGGTGCCGCCGACGGCGACGTCGTCCCCGTCGGCGTTCGCCGGCCAGAAGCCGTAGACGCCGCGCGCCTCGAACGCGGCGCTCGCAACGATCCGCTCGAGCTCGGCCTGGGCGTCGTCATAGAGCTCGCGGGCCGCCGGCTGCTCGAGGATCGCGGGAAAGCGACCTTTGAGGTCCCAGGCGTGGAAGAAGAACTGCCAGTCGATGTAGGGAACGAGCTCGCCGAGCGCGGGCTGATGGTGTGCGCGCCCTCGAACGGCGCCTGCGCCAGCTCGTCGTAGCTCAGCTGCTCGCGGAGGGCGCGCGCCTGCGCGAGCGGTAGCAAGCGGCCGGCGCTGCTTCTGCTCGTGCTGGTCGCGCAGTCGCTCCTGCTGAGCGCGGTTGTCGAGGTCGAGCAGCGCCCGCCGCTCGGGGTCGAGCAGCGCCGAGACGACGTCGACGACGCGGCTCGCGTCGAGCACGTGCACCGTCTCTCCTGAATAGGCGGGAGCGATCTTGACCGCCGTGTGCTGGCGCGAGGTGGTTGCACCGCCGATCAGCAGCGGCACCGACCAGCCCTGTCGCTCCATCTCGGCGGCGACGTCGACCATCTGGTCGAGCGAGGGCGTGATCAGCCCGGAGAGGCCGATGATGTCGGCGCGCTCGGCGCGGGCGGTTTCGAGGATCCGTTCGGCCGGGACCATCACGCCCAGGTCGATCACGGCGTAGTTGTTGCAGCCGAGAACGACACCGACGATGTTCTTGCCGATGTCGTGCACGTCGCCGCGCACCGTCGCGAGCACCACCTTGCCCTGGGTGCTGCCGCCGGCCTGCTCCTGCTCCATGAACGGCTCGAGGTAGACGACCGCGCGCTTCATCGCCCGGGCCGACTTGACGACCTGCGGCAGGAACATCTTGCCGGCGCCGAACAGATCGCCGACGACGCGCATCCCGTCCATGAGCGGCCCCTCGATCACTTGCAGCGGCCGTTCGTAGAGCTGGCGCGCCTCCTCGGTGTCGGCCTCGATGAAGTCGACGATGCCGTGAATCAGCGCGTGCGAGAGCCGTTCGGCGACCGGCGCCTCACGCCAGCCGAGATCGCGCTCGCGCCGCGTCGCGTCCCCGCGCACCGTCTCGGCGAACTCGACCAGGCGGTCGGTCGCATCGGGCCGGCGTGCGAACAGCACGTCCTCGATCCGCTCGAGCAGGTCGGGGGCGATGTCCTCGAAGACGGCGAGCTGGCCGGCATTGACGATGCCCATGTCGAGCCCGGCCCGGATTGCGTGGTAGAGAAAGACGGCGTGCATCGCCTCGCGGAGCGCGTCGTTGCCGCGGAAGGAAAAGCTCAGGTTCGAGATCCCCCCGCTCGTCCGCGACCCGGGGCAGCGGGCCTTGATCGCAGGCAGCGCCTCGAGGAAGTTACGGGCGTACGGCTCGTGCTCGGGTATCCCGGTCGCGACGGCAAGGACGTTCGGATCGAAGATCAGGTCCTCGGGCGCGAAGCCGACCTCGCCGGTGAGCAGGTCGTAGGCGCGACCGCAGATCGCGACGCGCCGCTCGACGTCGGTCGCCTGGCCCTCCTCGTCGAAGGCCATCACGACCACGGCGGCGCCGTAGTCGCGGATCCGGCGCGCCTGCTCGAGGAAGGGTCCCTCCCCCTCCTTGAGGCTGATCGAGTTGACGATGCCCTTGCCCTGGATGCACTGCGAGGCCGGCCTCGAGCACGCTCCAGCGGGAGCTGTCGACCATGATCGGCAGCCGTGCGACCTCGGGCTCGGTCGCGAGCACGTTGAGAAAGCTGCGCATCGCCTGCTCGCTCTCGAGCAGGTCCGCGTCCATGTTGACGTCGAGGACGTTGGCGCCGCCACGCACCTGCTCGAGCGCGACCTCGACGGCACCCGCGAGCTCACCGTCCTCGATCAGCCGCCGGAACCGTGCCGAACCGGTGACGTTCGTGCGCTCGCCGATCAGCGCGAAGCCGGTATCGGGGCCGAACTCGAACAGCTCAAGCCCGCTCAGCCGCAGCGTCGCGGTCGGCTCCGGCACCTGCCGGGGCGTCAGCCCTGCAACCGCGGCGGCGATCGCCGCGGTGTGTGCGGGGGTCGAGCCGCAGCAACTGCCGGCGATGTTGAGCAGCCCGTCGGCTGCGAAGCTGCGCAGCAGCGAGGAGGTCACCTCGGCGCTCTCGTCGTAGCCACCGAACGCGTTCGGGAGCCCGGCGTTCGGGTGCGCGCTCACCAGGCAGGGTGCGATACGGGCGAGCTCGGCCAGATAGGGGCGCATCTCGGTCGCGCCGAGCGAGCAGTTGACGCCGACGATGAGCGGCTCGGCGTGCGCAACCGAGGTCCAGAAGGCCTCGATCGTCTGCCCCGAGAGCGTGCGCCCGGAGAGGTCGACGATCGTCGCGGAGATCCAGAGCGGGAGCTCGGGCGCCGCCTCACGCGCAGCGACGATCGCGGCCTTGGCGTTGAGCGTGTCGAAGATCGTTTCCAGCAGCAACAGGTCGACGCCGCCGTCGGCGAGCGCCCGGATCTGCTCGGCGTAGCTCGCGACGACCGCGTCGAAGCTGTGGGTGCGGTAGCCGGGGTCGTCGACGCGCGGACTGAATGAGAGCGTGACGTTGAGCGGGCCGACAGAGCCGGCGACGAAACGGTCGCCGGCGGCCTCGCGCGCGATCCGGGCACCGGCGAGGTTGAGCTCGCGGACAACGTGCTCGAGTCCGTAGTCGGCCTGCGCGATCGAGGTCGCGGTGAAGGTGTTCGTCGTCGTGATGTCCGCGCCGGCGGCGAGGTAACGCTCGTGGACCTCGCGTACGAGCTCGGGCCGGGTCAGGTTGAGCAGGTCGGGGTCGCCGGTGAGGTCGCGTGGATGTGCCGCGAAGCGCTCGCCGCGATAATCGTCGGGCTCGAGTCCGGCCGCTTGCAGCATCGTGCCCCAGGCGCCGTCGAGCACGAGCACCCGTTCCTGCGCCAGACGCTTGATTGCCGCTGCTACCTGCCGTCTCTCCATCGCGCGACCTCCGTCGCTCGCTCCTGTCGCGCCTGCAGAGGTGCTCGGAAGCCGAGCCGGGCTCTTTAGGCGATTGTTGACCCGGTCGCCAAGCTGCCGTCAAACCTCCGGGGCATTCAGCGTAGCGTGCACTCGTGACGTCCCGGGGCCGCCGGGCGCCTGCGTATACGGGCCACAGCCTCGTCCAGCAACCGGCCTGCGCGGGCGGCGGTGCGGGTCGGGCGCCCGCGGCGCGAGCGGCCCAATCGCGGCCTGCCCAATCGCGGCCTGCCCAATTGCGGCCTGCCCAATCGCGGCCTGCCCAATTGCGGCCTGCCCAGCCGCGGCCTGCCCAGCCGCGGTCCGCTCAGCCGCGGCCGGCGACGTTGAGCTGGTTTTCGGCGTGGCGGATGCGCTGCTCGACCTGCCACCGATCGGCGGTCGAGTCGCCCCGTTCGATCGCCTCGAGCTCCGCCTGCGCGGCTTCGAGCTGTGCGCGGGCTGCCGCGTCGTCGACCTTCGCTGCGTCGACGGCCGCATCGACGAGTGCGATCGCCCGGTCGTGCAGGATCTGGAAGAACCCGGGCCCGGTCGCGAACTCGACCACGTCCGCCCCACCGCCGGGATGGATCCGGGTCGAGCCGGCCTTGAGCGTCGCGATCAGCGGTGCGTGGCGCGCGAGCACACCGATCTCGCCGATCTGGCCGGGGACGATCATCATCTCCGCCGGCCCCTCGAAGGCCGGGCCGTCGGGGGTGACGAGCGAGACGTCGAAGAGCTTGCCGCTTCCGGGCACCTACACCGCCGCCAGCTGCTTGCCGCGCTCGACCGCACCCTCGATCGGGCCCACCATGTAGAAGGCCTGTTCGGGCAGGTCGTCGTGACGGCCCTCGATGATCTCGGCGAAGCCGCGGATCGTGTCCTCGAGCTTCACGTACTCGCCGGGGGTGCCGGTGAAGACCTCGGCAACATGGAAGGGCTGCGAGAGGAAGCGCTGCACCTTGCGGGCACGCGCGACGGTCAGCCTGTCCTCGTCCGACAGCTCCTCGATGCCGAGGATGGCGATGATGTCCTGGAGGTCCTTGTAGCGCTGGAGGATCTCCTGCACCTGGGTGGCCGTGTCGTAGTGCTCGTCGCTGACGATTCCCCGGCCGAGGGCGCGCGAGGTCGAGTCGAGCGGGTCGACGGCGGGGTAGATCCCCTGCTCGACGAGCGCGCGTGAGAGCACCGTCGTCGAGTCGAGGTGGGCGAAGGTGTTGGCCGGGGCCGGGTCGGTGAGGTCGTCGGCGGGGACGTAGATCGCCTGCACCGAGGTGACCGAGCCCTTGCTCGTCGAGGTGATCCGCTCCTGGAGCTGGCCCATCTCGGTTGCGAGCGTCGGCTGGTAGCCGACCGCGCTCGGCATCCGTCCGAGCAGCGCCGAGACCTCGGAGCCCGCCTGGACGAAGCGGAAGATGTTGTCGATGAAGAGCAGCACGTCCTGGCCCTGGTCGCGGAAGTACTCGGCCATCGTGAGTCCCGAGAGGCCGACGCGCAGACGCGCGCCCGGCGGCTCGTTCATCTGGCCGTAACAGAGCGCAACCTTGTCGATGACGCCCGACTCCTCCATCTCGAGCAGGAGGTCGTTGCCCTCCCGCGTGCGCTCGCCGACGCCGGAGAAAACCGAGACGCCGCCGTGCTCGCGCGCGATGTTATGGATCAGCTCCTGGATAAGCACCGTCTTGCCGACGCCGGCGCCGCCGAAGAGCCCGATCTTGCCACCGCGGACGTACGGAGCGATCAGGTCGATGACCTTGATCCCGGTCTCGAAGATCTCGACCTTGGAGGAGAGATCCTTGAAGTCCGGCGGATCGCGGTGAATCGGCCAGCGCTCGGTCCCGGCCGGTGGCTGGTCCTTGCCGTCGATCGCGTCGCCGAGCACATTCCAGACGCGTCCGAGCGTGACGTCGCCGACGGGCACCGAGATCGGGGCGCCCGTGTCGATCACCGTGGTGCCACGCGCGAGTCCGTCGGTCGAGTCCATCGCGACCGCGCGCACGCGATCGTCACCGAGATACTGCTGCACCTCGGCGATCAGCGTGCCGCCTTCCGGGCGCGTGATCTCGAGCGCCGAGTAGATGGAGGGCAGGCGATCCGGGAAGGTTGCGTCGACGACGACTCCCTTGATCTCGATCAGCTTGCCGGCGTTCCTCGTGCTGCCATTTTCGGACATGCAAATCTCCTCTTGGGGGGACTGACTCGGCGGGGCGAAAGGGGCCCGGACCGACCACCCACCGGGCGCTCGACAGTCTAGAGGTTCAGGAGAGCGCGCGAGCCCCGAACTGGGGCGGGCGCGGCGTGACGACGCGCGAGGATGGCGTCGCGACGACGATGCGGGCGTGCTCGGCGCGGACGAAGCGCGAAAGCTGCGCCGAGCTGACGAGGCTCGCGGCCTGCGGCTTCGGTCCGGGTGCCGCCTCGGGCAGCAGCACGGCGGCGGTGCCGGCGAGCGCTGCACAGATGCTCGCCGCAACCAGTGCGCGGCGCACGCGCCGCCGGCTCGCGACGGGCGCGACGACCGCGACCGGAAGCATGCTCGGCTCCACGGGCGCCTCCCGCAGCAGCGTCGTGAACGACGCGAACCCGTGCGCGAGTTCGGTGCAGCGTGCACACGTTTCGAGGTGACGCGTGAGCGCAGCAAGCTCGAGCTCACTGAGCTCGTCGTCGAGCGAAAGTGAAACCCAACACGCCGCACGCTCGCACGGCGTCGTCCTTGACCAACGACCCATCTGCTGCCTGAGACGACGGGAGCCGCCCGTTGTTAGTCGCGCCGGACCCTAAAGCGGACGTTGCGGCCAGACCCGCGGGGACCGACCCCCGGCACGATGGGCGTTCAAGACACGGCGGGAAGCTCGGCCGCTTCGGCGCCCGAGGGGCGCCGAGCAAGCTCCTGCGCGGTCATCGGCCAGCGCTCGACGGGGTAGTGACAGGCCGCCTCGTGGTCGCCCTCGAAGCGGCGCAACAGCGGCGTGTCGGTGTCACAGCGACCGGGCTTGGCACGAGGGCAGCGCGGATGGAAGACGCAGGCCGCCGGCGGATCGACGGGCGAGGGCACGTCGCCGCTGAGCACGATCCGCTGCCGGGTCGTGCCCGAGGTCGTCGCCTCGGGCCGGGGTACGGCCGAGAGCAGCGCGGCGGTGTAGGGGTGCCGCGGATGCTCGTAGAGGAGCTCCGAGGCGCCCATCTCGACGACACGGCCGAGGTACATGACCGCGATCCGGTCGGAGATCTGGCGAATCACCGAGAGGTCGTGCGAGATGAACACATAGGTCAGGTCGAAGTCCTTCTGAAGGTTCTTGAGCAGATTCAGGATCTGCGCCTGCACCGAGACGTCGAGCGCCGAGACGGGCTCGTCGCAGACGATCAGCTTCGGCTGGAGCGCGAGCGCACGCGCGATTCCGATCCGCTGTCGCTGCCCGCCCGAGAACTCGTGCGGGTAGCGGTTGTAGTGCTCGGGGCTGAGTCCGACACGCGCGATCAGTTCCTGGACCCGGCTCTTGGCGTTCTTGATCGTGTGGTGGATCGCGAACGGCTCGCCGATGATCTGCCCGATCGTCTTGCGTGGGTTGAGCGAGGAGTACGGGTCCTGAAAGATGATCTGCATCTCGCGGCGCAGCGGTCGCAGCGCGCGCTGGGAGAGCCGTGAGATGTCCTGGCCTTCGAAGCGCACCATTCCCGCCGTTGGCTCGAGCAGGCGCACCATCAGCCGTGCCGTCGTCGACTTCCCGCACCCGGACTCGCCGACGATCCCGAGCGTCTCGCCCCGGTTGACGACGAGCGAGACGTCCTCGACCGCGTGCACGACGGCCTTGCCGCTAGCGAACACGCCCTGCTTGACCGAGAAGTGCTTGGTCAGATGCTCGAGCTCGACGAGTGGGCCGCGCCCGGAACCGGTCGTCTCGACGGCAACGCTCACAGCGCCGCTCCGAGCGCTGCCGCGGCGCTCCGCCGCTCCCATTCCTCGCGCTTGCGCTCGGGCGCCAGGAAGCAGGAGTCGAGATGCCCTCCCGCGAGCTGTTCGAGGTGCGGAGCGTCCCGGTCGCACGGCTCGAAGCGGTAGGTGCAGCGCGGATTGAAGGGGCAGCCGCTCGGCGGGTCGAGCAGCGAGGGCGGCGAACCCTCGATCGGGATCAGCGCCTGCATGCGCCGCTCGACCGTCGGCATCGACTCGAGCAGCCCCCAGGCGTAGGGATGCTGCGGGGCGTTGAACACCTCGGCTGCCGGGCCGTACTCCATCGGCCTGCCGCCGTACATCACGAGCACGTGCGAAGCGGTCTCGGCGACGACACCGAGGTCGTGCGTGATCAGCATCACGCCGACGTCGAACTCGCGCTTGACCTTGTCGATCAGCTCGAGAATCTGCGCCTGGACGGTCACATCGAGCGCCGTCGTGGGCTCATCGGCGATCAGCACCGCGGGGTTGTGCACGAGCGCCATCGCGATCATCGCGCGCTGGCGCATGCCGCCCGAGAACTGGTGGGGGTAGTCGCGGGCGCGCACCTCTGCGTTGGGAATGCCGACGGCGCGCAAGAGCTCGACGGCGCGCTCCCAGGCTGCCGAGCGTGAGACGTCGGCATGTGCGCGCACCGCCTCGGCGATCTGCGCGCCGATCCGGTACATCGGGTGCAGGCAGGCGAACGGGTCCTGGAAGATCATCGAAACGCTGCGTCCGCGCACCTTGCGCAGCTCCTTGGAGGAGAGCGTGAGCAGGTTCGTGCCCTCGAACAGGATCTCGCCGCTGACGTCGGCATGCGCCGGGTTGAGCAGCCCCATGATCGCGAGGCTCGTGACGCTCTTCCCGGAACCCGACTCGCCGACGACGCCGAGCGTCTCGCCGCGGCGCAGCGTGAAAGAGAGGTCGGAGACGGCCTGGACGACACCGTCGCGCGTACGGAAACGCACGCTCAGGTTGCGGACGTCGAGCAGCGGCGTGCCGCTCGAGACAGCCGCCATCAGCTGTACCTCACGCGCGGATCGAGGAACGCGTAGACGATGTCGACGATCAGGTTCATGACGGCAACGGCGGTCGCCGTGCAGATCACGACGCCGAGCAGCGTCGGCAGATCCTGCTCCTCGGCACTGTTGAAGGCAAGCCAGCCGAGACCCTGCAGGTTGAAGACGGATTCGGTGATGATCGCGCCGCCGACAAGCAGCGCGACGTCGAGCCCGAAAAGGGTCACGATCGGGATCAGGCTCGCGCGCAGCCCGTGCTTGAGGATCACGGTCCGCTCCGAGAGGCCCTTGGCGCGCGCGGTGCGGATGTAGTCCTCGCCGAGCGTCTCGAGCAGCGTGTTGCGGCTGAGGCGCGCGTAGATCGCCATGAAGAGCATGGCGAGCACGACCCAGGGCAGGATCATGTGGCCGAGGAACGGCCCTATCCCGTCGGATATCGGGACGTAGCCGGTGCCGTCGGTGAGCCCGAGCTCCTTCCAGACGATGTAGATCGCCATCAGCCCGAGCCAAAACACCGGTGCGGAGATGCCGAAGAGCGCGAAGCCCATGGCGGTGCGGTCCATCCAGGTACGTCGCTTCACCGCCGAGAGCACGCCGATCGAGACGCCGAGCACGAGCCAGATCGTCGCGGCCCCGGCGATCAGCCAGAGTGTGCGCGGCGCGCGCTGGATGATCTCGCTGCGCACCGAAATGTAGTTGCCGTACGAGTAACCGAGCCCCGGCCAGCCGTCCTGGTCGCCGACGGCGAGCGTCTTGACGAAGTAGCCAAACTCGACGTACCAGGGTTTGTTGAGGTGCAGGCGCGCGTCGGTCAGCTGGATGCACTGGGGCGACGGCGCCTTGCCGCAGAAGCGCAGCGCCGGATTGCCGTCGGGCAGCTTGAAGAAGACGATGAAGCTGACCATGACCACGGCAAGGACGACAACGACTGTCCAGACGAGGCGGCGGGCGAGGTAGAGGATCATCAGGGGTGAAAGACGTTCCGGGGCGCCGCGAGGGCGCCCCGGAACGTGGGTTTCATCGGGTTAGCTGCTCACCGCGACGTTTTCGTACGCGGGGGTATCCGTGAACTGGTCGTAGGCGTAGTGCGTCACGTTCGTGCTCGTGATGCGCGTCACATACGTCGAGAAGTACGGCACCCAAGGAATGACCTTGGTCATCATGTACTTGTCAAGGTTCTCCCAGCAGCTCAGGCGGGCCTGGCCGAGGGCGATTGCCTCGCACTTCGACAGCTGCGGATCGACGTTCGGCACGTTCGTGCAGTTGCCCGTGACCTTCAGAGCCTTGCACTGGGCCGGCGTGATCCCGACGAGCGCGTAGTTCGTGTTACCCGTTGCCTGAATCGCCTGGCCGTTGAACAGCTCGGCGAAGAACGTGTACGGGTCGGCGTAGTCCTTGCCCCAGCCCGAGCGCTCCTCGAACGGGATGTTCTTCGCGACCGTCTGGATCGTGGGATAGGCGCCGTTGATCGAGCGCACGACGAGCGTGATCCCGATCTCCGCCGCGTCCTGGACGAGCACCGAGTCGATCTTGGAGTCGATCGAGCGCGTGTCCGAGATCAGCAGCACGTTCTTGCAGGCCGACGCGTCGCACATCCCGTTGTGCAAGGTGTCGTACTTCGAGCCCATCATCGCCGCCTTCGCCTTGGCGAGGCTGCCGGCGTTGCCGGGAGTCGCGTAGGGCTTGTAGCTGACGATCTGGTTGTTGAACAGCGTGTCGGGGACGATGTGGTTGGCCACCGTGCCGAGCACCGGGCCACCCCACGCCTGAATCAGCGCCGCCTTGTTGACGATCCAGTTCATCGCCTCACGGACGTGAATGTCGTCGAACGGCGCCGCGGTCAGGTTCATCGAGAGGTACCACGTACGGTCGCCCTGGTTCTGGTGGAAGTACTGCTTCAGGCTGGGCGTCGTCGAGTACTTCTGCAACACGTCCGGCGGGATCGTCGAGGTCGCCATGTCGAGCTGGCCGGCCTCGATCTTGTTGAAGATGTCGACGTTGCTCGCGTCAACCGTGAAGTCGATCGCGTCCGGGTAGTCCTTCGAGTACGGGTCGATCTTCGGGTTCCAGTTCGGGTTGCGGACGAGGTTGTACGAGGTCAGCCCGTCGTAGCCCGCCGTGTCCGGCTTGATCGTCTTGCACGAGGAGATGTCGATGTTCTCGATGCCCTCGAGCATGTACGGCCCGGTCGAGATCAGGTCCTGCCCGTACTTCCCGGGCTCACCCGCGAAGCAGTTCGTGACCTCGGCAGGCTGCGGCCCGGTCGCGGGCATCGCCATCCGGTAGAGGAAGTCACCGGTGGGCTGGGTCAGATGGATGACGATCGTCGTGGCGTTCGGCGTCTGAATGCCCGAGATCGTCTTCGCCTTACCGGCGGCGTAGGCGTTCCAGCCCTTGATCACCGTGTAGTAGAAGCCGTACTCGCCGCCGTCCTTCGCGCTGGCGAGCCGCTCCATCGCGTTGACGAAGTCCGCCGGGGTGATCTCGCGGTTGACGGGGGGCCCGAACTTGATGTCCGGCTTGAGATGGAACGTGTAGGTGAGTCCGCCGTCGGTCGGGGCGGGCACGCTCGTCGCGAGTTGCGGCACGAGCTTGTTGCCGAGCGCACCGGGTGCATGTTCGTACCCGATGAGCGTCTTGACCTCCGTGGCGAGAACGCCCCAGCCGTCACCGAGGTACTCCCCGGTCGGATCGAAGTTGTCGGTCACGCCGAACGACTGTTCCCAGCCGACCCGGAGCGTGCCTCCCGCCGCGATCCGCGCGGCCTTCGTGGTGTGTGCCGATGCCGACATCGCGAGCACCGCGGCGCTGGCCGCGGCAATCCCGAGAATCGTCATCAGGCTCTTCGTTGACTTCTTCACAGTGATTGTCTCCCTCCTTCCCCCACGCCGACATGACGCGGGGATTCGCAGTTGCTAGGACGTTGCAGAACGGTCACCGGTTAGTTCTCAGCGGTCGCTCCGCACGTCGAGTGCGTCGCGGAGGCCGTCTCCGAGCAGGTTGAACGACAGCGTCGTGATGACGAGGAACAGCCCGGGGAAGAGGATCAGCCACCAGGCGGTGTCGTAGTACTCCTGTGCCTGGTTGAGGAGCCCGCCCCAGGAGGCAGTCGTCACCGGGACCCCCAGACCGAGGAAGGAGAGAGCGGCCTCGAAGAGGATGCTCTGGGGGACCAGCAGGGTCGTGTAGACGATGATCGGGCCGGCCAGGTTCGGGAGGATCTCCCTGAAGATGATGCGGACGTTGCTCGCGCCGAGCGAACGGCTCGCCTCGACGAACTCCTTCTCCCGGATCGAGAGCGTGAAGCTGCGCACGAGCCGCGCGACGTAGGGCCACGAAAAGATCACGATCACGAGGATCACGAGCCGCAGCCCCGGCTGGATCCAGCCGTCGAGGCAGCCACTGATGCTGCTACTGCAGGCCGCGACGATCCCGATCGAGATCAGCAACTGCGGCATCGCCAGCATCACGTCACCGAAGCGCGAGAGCACCGTGTCAATGAAGCCGCGGTAGAAGCCGGCGATCAAGCCGACAATCAGCCCGATCACAACGGCGATCCCGGAGGCAACGACCCCGACGATCAGCGAGGTGCGCGCCCCGTACATCGTGCGCACAAAGAGGTCGTGCCCCTGACCATCAGCGCCGAACCAGAAGTGGATGTTCGGCCCGTTGGGCGCCCCGAACTCGTTCTCCATATAGGGCAGCCCCGCGGCATTGAGCTGGTACTCGCCGTTGTTGGGGTGCCCCGTGAGCACCTGCGCAAGCGGCCCGCCGGCGATCGCGATGAGGACGAGCAGAATGATCACGATCGCGGCGCCGACGGCGACCCGATCCTCCTTGAAGCGTGCCCAGAAGAGCGAGAACGCGCTCCGCGAGGCAACGCCCGGCCTCGCGATCCCGACGGCCGTGGTCACCGACGCAGTCCCTGCAAATAGCGGTCTCCGGCCGACAAGGTGCGGAGTATACGACCTGCCCTCATCGGCTGCAGGAGACAGGGCTGGACACCGGCGCTATGGCGTCCACCCCTCTTGCCGCGCTACGCGTTGAGCGCGTCCGCGCCGGCGACGACCTCCAGGATCTCCTGGGTGATCTCGGCCTGACGGGCGCGGTTCATCGCGAGCGTGAGCGAATCGATCAGCTCGCCCGCCGCCTTCGAGGCGTTGCGCATCGCGGTCATCCGCGCTCCTTGCTCGGAAGCGGCCGACTCGAGCAGCGCCCGGTAGAGCTCGGTCTCGACGTAGACGGGCAGGAGCCGCTCGAGGATCTGGCGCGGCTCCGGCTCGAAGAAGAAGTCGACGGGATGGCCCGCCTCCCGGACAGGCTCGTCGCCCTCCTCACCCTTGAGCAGCTCGGTCGGGATCGGCAGCAGCTCGCTGACGGTGACGCGCTGCACGAGCGGTGAGATAAAGGCGTTGTAGACGACGACCACCCGATCGACCTCGCCGCTCACGAAGGCGGCAGCGAGCGCATGCGCGATCGTCTGCGCGTCGCCGTAGCTCGGCTTGTCGCTGAACCCGGTCCAGGACTGGGCGAGGTTGAAGCCGCGGAAGCGCACCGTCGACTCACCCCGCTTGCCCGCCGGGAAGAACCGCACCTCCTCGCCACGGGTCTGCGCCTCGCGCATCTCGGCGAAGCTGCGGCGCAGCACCTGCGCGTTGAACGCGCCGGCAAGCCCGCGGTCACCGGTGACGGGGACGATCGCGAGCGCTTTGACCTGGTCGCGGCGCTGCAGTAGCGGCAGCGACGCGGCCCCACCGGCCTGGGCGGTACCAGCCATCAGCTCGAGCATGCGGTCCGCGTAAGGGCGCATCGCCTCGATGCGCAGCTGCGCCCGTCGCAGACGCGCCGACGCGACGAGCTCCATGGCGCGCGTCAGCTTGCGGGTGTTCGAGATCGAGCGGACACGCCGCTTGAGGTCCTGGGTCGAGGCCATCGGGCCTAGGAAGCCTCGACGCCGAACATCGTCTTGCAGCGTTCGATCGCGGCGTTCAGCTGCTCGGCGGTTGCGTCGTCGAGATCCTTGGTCTCCCGAATCGTCTTGAGCACATCCCCCTCGGCGCGGAGTTGCTGGCGCAGATCCTCCTGGAAGCGCGAGACGTCATCGGTCGGGATGTCGTCGAGGTACCCGTTGATCCCCGCGTAGAGCGCAACGACCTGCTCCTCCATCGGCCAAGGCGCGTACTGCGGCTGGTTGAGCGTCGCGACCATCTTCTCACCCCGGTTGAGCGCCGACTGGGTCGCCTGGTCGAGCTCGGAGCCGAACTGCGCGAACGCCTCCAGCTCGCGGTACTGGGCGAGATCGAGCCGGAGCCGGCCGGCGACCTTCTTCATCGCCTTGGTCTGCGCGGAGGAACCGACGCGGGAGACGGAGATGCCGACGTTGACGGCTGGCCGCACGCCCGAGAAGAAGAGGTCCGACTGCAGGAAGATCTGGCCGTCGGTGATCGAGATCACGTTCGTCGGGATGTAGGCGGAGACGTCACCGGCCTGCGTCTCGATGATCGGCAGCGCCGTCAGCGAGCCGCCGCCGAGCTCGGCGCTGAGCTTGCAGGCACGCTCGAGCAGACGCGAGTGCAAGTAGAAGACGTCGCCCGGGAAGGCCTCGCGGCCCGGCGGCCGGCGGAGCAGCAGCGAGAGCTGCCGGTAGGCGTCGGCCTGCTTGGTGAGGTCGTCATAGATGACGAGCGCGTGCTCGCCCTTGTAGAGGAAGTACTCGCCCATCGCGGCACCCGCGAACGGCGCCATCCACTTGATCGGCGCCGCCTCGGAGGCCGGTGCGGTGACGATCGTGGTGTAGGCCATGGCACCCGCTTCGCGGAGGCGCTCGTGGACCTGCGCGACCGTCGAAGCCTTCTGGCCGACGGCGACGTAGATGCACTTCACGTCCTGGTCGTGCTGGTTCAGGATCGTGTCGACGGCGATCGCCGTCTTGCCCGTCGAGCGGTCGCCGATGATCAGCTCGCGCTGTCCGCGGCCGACGTTCGTCATCGAGTCGATCGCCTTGATCCCCGTCTGCAGCGGCTCCTTGACGGGCTGGCGCTCGATCACGCCAGGGGCCTTCCATTCGAGCGGGCGGCGCTCGCTCGTCTCGATCGGGCCGAGCCCGTCGAGCGGGTTACCGAGCGGGTCGACGACCCGGCCGAGCAGCGCCTCCCCGACCGGGACGGAGGCGACACGTCCGGTGCGGCGCACCGGGTCGCCCTCCTTGATCTCCTCCCAGGGGCCGAAGAGCGCGACACCGACGTTGTCTTCCTCGAGGTTGAAGGCGAGCCCGACGACGCCGTGGTCGAGCTCGAGCATCTCGAGCGCGAGACAGTTCTCGAGCCCGTGGACACGGGCGATGCCGTCACCGAGCTGGAGCACCGCCCCGACCTCGGCCAGGTTCGTGTCGAGGTCGAACTCCTCGATGCGTTGACGCAGGATCGAGGTGATCTCTTCGGGACGAAGCTTCATTCGCGGACTCCTTGTGGTCGGCTTTCGGAGACACGTGGCCTTCCCGTGAGCCACGGTGCCCCGTGAGAAAGAGTGGTCGTTGCGGACGGAAGCAAGCCGGCCGCGGCACTGGTGCATGTCCGGAGGAACGGCGAGGCGCTCATCGTCCCGCTCCCAGCTCCTGGCGCAGCCGATCGAACTGTCCGCGCAGGCTCGCGTCGAGGCGCATCGAGCCTGCCTGCAGCACGATGCCGCCGATCAGCCCGGGCTCGACGCTCCGCGACGCCTGGACCTTGCGGCCCGACTTGCGCTCGATGTCGGCCGTGATCGCGGCGAATTCGACGTCGGTCAGCTCCTCGGCGGTCGTGACCTCGACGGTGAGCACGCGCTCCTCGTCGCCGAGCAGCGCTTCGAACTCGTCGTGCACCTCGCTGATCTCGCCCGCGCGACCCTTCTCGGCGAGCAGCATCGCGACGTTGCGAACAAGCACGTTGGAGCCGGCGAGCACCTTCGCGAGCACGTCGATCTTGGCGGTCGTGTCGACCTCCCGGTCTGCGAGCAGGCGGCCGAGCTCGGGCACCTCATCGAGGTTGAGCACGAGATCGGCGAGTTCCTCGCGGACGACCACGAGCGAGCCCTGGTCCCGCGCCGCCTCATAGAGCGCGCGGGCGTAGACACGGTGCGGCGTTGCTATGAGCGGCTCGCCTCCAGACCCGAGTAGTCGATCTCCGCAAGCGCGTCGTCGATCAGGCGCTTCTGGTCAGCCCCCGAGAGGGTCATGCGCGTGATCTTCTCTGCGGCGAGCAGCGAGAGATCGGCGACCTGGCGCTTGATCTCACCGAGCGCCTGTTGGGTCGCCTGCTCGATCTGACGTGTCGTCTCCTCGAGCCGGCGGCGGCGATCCTCCTCGGTCTCCTCGCGCATCCGCTCGCGCTGGGCGTCGGCGATCTTGCGTGCCTCGGTGAGGATCCCTTCGGCCTCGCTACGAGCCTGGCCGATCAGCGCACGGTGCTCCTCGAGCAGGCTGCGCGCCTCCTCACGGGCCCGGTCGGCCTCCTCGACCGACTGGCGGATCCGCTCGCGGCGGTCGTCGATCAGCTTCTGGATCGGGCCGAACGCGTAGCGCTTGAGCACGAACAGGGTGATCGCGAACGAGACGAGGGTCCAGATCATCAGACCCGGGATGACCGTGATCAGTGGGTTGGAGCCGAGCAGCATGTCTAGACGAGCACGTAGCCGAGCAGGCCACCGAGGAAGCCGTAAAAGACGACGGCCTCGGTGAGGGCGAAGCCGAGCCACATCAGGCCCTGAAGCTCACCGCGGAGCTCGGGCTGGCGTGCGACCGACTGGATCATCGAGCCGAAAATGTTGCCGATGCCGGCTCCGGCGCCTGCGGCGCCGAGACCGATGCCGGCCGCGAGTGCGATCGCCTTGCCCGCATGGACGATCGGCGAGTTCGAAACGGAGGATGCGAGAAGGCTGATCATCCGGTGAGTCTCCTTGGTGTTGGGGGAAGTGCTGGTGACTAGTGCTCGGGCTCGATCGCCGAGCCGATGTAGATCGCAGAGAGAGCGGCGAAGATGAACGCCTGAATCGTGACGACGATCACGACCTCGAACACGTAGAACATGAACGCGGCCGGCAACCCGAACGCCCGCCAGGGCCAGCTGTGGATGATGAACATCAGCCCGATCATCGTGAGAATCAGGATGTGCCCGGCGAGCATGTTGGCGTAGAGCCTGACCGAGAGGCTGATCAGCCGCATGAACTGCGAGAAGACCTCGATCACGATGATGAGCGGCAGGATCGCCTTGGGCACCTCGGGGATCCATGACTTGAGGTAGCGCCAGACACCGTTGTAGCGGATGCCCTCGACGTGCGTGAAGACCCAGGTCATCAGCGCGAGGGCGAGTGTGACCGAGATCGACGAGGTCGCGGCGTAGATCCCCCAGACCGGGACGTGGTGGTAGGTCTCGCCGGTGAATGGCAGCGGCAGGAAGCCGAGCAGGTTGATCACGAAAATGAAGAGCATCAGGCTCGCGACGTACGGGAACCAGGTCCCCATCGCCTTCGCGGGCAGTCCCGTTTCCGCAACCTGGGTCTCGGCGATGTCGTAGATCACCTCGCCGAAGGTCTGGCGGCGCCCGGGAACGTGGCTAAGCCGAAAGCGCATCAGGCCGACGCCGAGCAGGCAGGTCAACGCGGTGCCCACGAGCAGGTAGACGACCGCCTTGTTGATCGAGAGGTCGAGCCCGAGCACGTGGATAGGCACCCAGTCCTTGAGCGTGAACTCGGTCGAGGGATCGAAGCTCGCGGCGGACGCCGAGGCGGGCGCGAGCAGCGCCAGGGTGATCAGCCCAATCATGACCCGCTTGAGTCTCAGCTCCGTGCCTCCCCTCCGAAATACGTCAGCAGTGACGACCCGAACTCGGCGGTATACGCGAGTACGTAAACGACGACGGCCGGCAGCCCGAGGTGAGAGTCCGACACGGTCACGGCGATCAGGACGACCATCACCGCGACCGCCCGGAACATCCTTCCGAAGGCGACCGCACCAGAGGCCGCGAGACTACCCATCCCGAGCGGTAGCTGCCGGACAACCGTAACGATGAGCTGCCCGCCCACCCAGAGCGCCGCCGCAATCCCCCAGGCAGCAAGCGGCCAATGACCGAGCAGGAACACCGGCGCGGCGACGATGACCACGAGCGTCCCTACGAGCGCGGGCAGATGACTGCGCGGCACCGGCCGCGGCTCGAGCACCCCGGGCATCACGCGAAGTATCCGTGGTAGCGGGTGTAGACCGCCGCGACGCCGGCCGGGAGGCCGACGACGGCACCGACGATGAGACCGGGCCCGAGCGCGCCCGCGAGCCAGCCGATCAGCGTGCCGAGCCCGACTCCGAGCGCGGTCACGACGGTCAGCAGTGCCCCCGCCTCGGCAGGAGGAAACGCGCGGGGCTTCACAGGCTCCATCGGGGCGCAGCATAGCGGACGGAGAGCATGAGTTCGTGACAGCGCAAGCGGCGTGAAAGCGGGCAAAAGCCGCGACTTTGTTTCAGATTGGACTAGGCGCTTTTCCGCTCGGCCTCGCTCCGCGCAAGCTCGAGGCGGCGCCGGATGAACGGATTCCCGAGCTTGACGATCTCGAGCAGATAGACGACGTAGAGCGAACTACTGAGCGCAAGCAGCGTCATCGCAACGTCGACCGCGATGTTGAGCGGATGCCAGTGCCCGTCGCTGTGGGGCAACACGAAGCGGGTGCAGAGCCCGGTCGCGGCGAGCACGAGACACCAGAGGTAGAGGTAGGCGACGGCACGCCGCTGGGAAAAACCGATCGCCTCGAAACGGTGATGCAGGTGTGTGCGGTCGCCGAGGTAGACGGGGCGGCCGGATTTGATCCGTTTGGCGACGACGAACGAGGTGTCGATCACCGGGATCGCGAGCACGAGCAGCGGCAGCACGAGCGTCGGCAGCACCGCCGTCTTGAGCAGACCCTGGACGGAGACCGAGCCGAGCGTAAAGCCGAGCAGGAGTGCGCCGGAGTCGCCCATGAAGATCCGAGCCGGGTAGAAGTTGTGAGGCAAGAAACCGAGGCAGGCACCGAACACGATCGCGGTCAGGATCGCGTCGTCGGGGACCGGCACCTGCAGATCGATCAGGCAGAACGCGAACGCCGAGATCGCGCAGACCCCGGCGGCGAGACCGTCGAGACCGTCGAGGAAGTTGACCATGTTCATCAGCGCGACGATCCCGATCACCGTCAGCGGCGTCCCGAGCACGGCCGGGAGCACGTGCTCACCTCCGAACGGCAGCGTCAAGCGGTGCACCCAGACGCCGCAGGCGACCGGGATCGCCGCCGCGACGATCTGGCCGACGAGCTTTGGCAGCCAGTGCAGGCCGCGCACGTCGTCGATCGTCCCGAGCACCGTCGCGGCCGTCGCGCCGCCGAGGATCCCGTCGATCTCGCCGTCGAGCGGCAGGAAGACGAGCGCCGGCACGAGGATCGCGAGCAGCAGTGCCAGCCCTCCCAGCCGCCCGACGTCACGTGCCGCGTGGCCGCGTCCTTCCTCCGCACGGTCGACCGCACCGAGGCGCCGGGCGAGCGAACCGACCGCGGGCGTCACCGCGAACGACAATTCCGGCGGCGGCGAGCGCGCCCCACAGCACCGCGAGGTGGTGGCTGAACTCCCTCCAGACCATCGCGCGCTAGCGGGTCCCGTACAAGCGATCTCCCGCGTCGCCGAGCCCGGGAACGATGTAGCCGTGCTCGTTCAGGTGCGAGTCGACCGAGGCGACGACGATCCTGACCCCCGGGTGGATGCCCTCGACTCGCGCGATCCCCTCGGGCGCAGCGATCAGCGCGATCAGCGAGATGCTCGTTGCGCCCGCGCGCTCGAGCACGTCGATCGCGGCGACGGTCGAATTGCCGGTCGCGAGCATCGGGTCGAGCAGCAGCACCTCACGCTCGGCGATGTCGGCGGGCAGCTTGACGTAGTACTCGACCGGCTCGAGCGTCTCCTCGTCGCGATACATGCCGATGAAGCCCACGCGTGCGACCGGGATCAGCGAGAGCACGCCGTCGAGCATGCCCATGCCGGCGCGCAGGATCGGGCAGACGGCCACCTTCTTGCCCGGAATCCGATGCGCACGCGTCCACTCGAGCGGCGTCTGGACATCGATCGTCTCGAGCCCCATCTCCTTCGTCGCCTCGTAGGTGAGGAGCAGCGTCAGCTCATTGACGAGCCGCCGGAACATCTCGGTGTCGGTGTTGACGTCGCGTAACAGCCCCAGCTTGTGGCGGACGAGCGGGTGGGTGACCTCCGTCAGGCTCACCGTGCCACCCACGCCGACCGCCGCACCGCACGCTCGCCCACCGCGACCGTTGCCCGGGCGCGCCCGTTCCCTGCCTCGCTCCGCGCATCTCCTGAACGGGCTCGCATCTGGCCTCCCTGCCGTCGTCGTCGCCGTCGCCACATGCTAATCGACACCGCGACGGGAACATGGGGCGCCGGTCTCAGCCACGCCCCGCAGCGCGTGCCGGGCGCATCCGCTCCCAAACCATCAAGCTCCCGTTGAGCCTTCGGGTTCCACGATCGCGGCGACCCGGGCGAGCGCATCCTCGACGGAGCCCGCGCCGGCTCTGATTACAACAGGTGTCGGGCCGCTGAGGTCGAGCACCGTCGAGGCCACGCCGCTCAAACGCCCGCCGTCGAGCTCACCGCCGCAGGAGGCGCGAAGCCGCGCCGGCACATCCTCGAGCGCCGCCGGCGTCGGACCGCCGCTGAGATTGGCGCTCGAGGCGGCGACGAGCCCCACCTCGTCGAGCACGCGTTGCGTCGCGGGCGGGAGCCGCGCGACGCGCACGCCGATCGGAGCGGGCCGGCCTCCCGTCAACCAGGGGTAGCGCTCGGCCGGGTTCGCGAGGACGAGCGTGTACGGCCCAGGGAGCAGCGCGCGCACAAGCGCGCCGCTACGCCCCTCGGCAAGCTCCGGAAGCCCCGCGAACAGCTCCTCGATGCTCGCTGCGATCAGCGCGGCAGGCCTCGCCGCCGTGCGGCCCTTGAGCGCGTAGAGCGCGGCGGCAGGGACGGCGTCGGGGAGACTGCAAAGCCCGTAAACCCCGTCGGTGGGCAGCAGCACCGGGCGCCCGTCGCGGAGCGCCGCCACGACCGCGGCTACCGGGTCGAGGGCGCCGTTCCCCATCGTCCCTCGACGACGCGTTCGCGGCCGGCGAGGTCGCGTGTGACGACGACGGCGACATAGCCGAGACGGTCGAGCATCCCCGCCACCCCCGTTGCCTTCTCGGCATGACACTCGAGCACGAGCGCACCGCCGGGGTGGAGCAGCTCGCGCGCCGAGTCGGCGAGCAACTCGGTCTGGTCGGCGGCGACAAGTGCCTCGCGCGGCTCCCAGTCTCGTACCTCCGGCTCGAGACCGGAAAGCTCCTCGTCGAGGACGTAGGGCGGGTTTGAGACGACCAGGTCGAAGGGGCCGCTCAGTCCCGAGAGGAGGTCGGTTTCACGGAACTCGACGGTGAGCGAAAGCGCCTCGGCATTCTCGCGGGCGAGTGAGAGCGCCGCCGGCGAAAGGTCGGTTGCGAGCACGCGTGCGCCGGGATGCTCGCTTGCGAGGGAGAGCGCGATCGCGCCGCTGCCTGTGCCGACGTCGACGACCCGCGGCGCCTCGAGGCCACTGATGAGCGCGAGCGCACGCTCGACGACGATTTCGGTCTCCGGCCGCGGGACGAGCGCGCGTGCGTCGGTGCGGAGCCGCAGGCGGCGGAACCCCCACTCACCGAGCACGTAGGCGAGCGGCTCGCGGGCGGCGCGGCGGGCGAGCAGCTCGCGCGCGGCGAGGCGTTCGCCCTCGTTGAGCGGCCGGTCGTGCCCGGTGTAGAGCTCCAGCCGGGAGAGCCCGAGCGCGTGCGCGAGGATCAACTCGGCGTCCAGGCGTGGCGACTCGATGCCCTTGCGCCCCAGATAGGCGGCGCCGGCGGCGAGCGCCTCGCCCGTCGTCACCGCTCCGCGCCCTCGAGCGCGCGTCGCTGCGCGTCAGCGGTCAGCGCCTCGGTGAACCCGAGCAGATCGCCCGCGAGCACGTCTTCGAGCCGGGCGCTGACGCCGACGCGATGATCGGTGACACGATCCTGGGGGTAGTTATAGGTGCGGATCTTCTCGGCGCGCTCCCCCGTTCCCACCTGGGCCTTGCGTACCGCTGCCTGCTCGGCGGCCACCCGCGAGCGCTCCGACTCGTAGAGGCGGGCCCGCAACACCCGCATCGCCTTGTCCCGGTTTTGCAACTGCGAGCGCTCGTCCTGCATCGCGACGACGATCCCGCTCGGGAGGTGGGTGATCCGCACCGCCGAGTCGGTCGTGTTGACCGACTGCCCGCCCGGCCCTGAGGAGCGGTAGACGTCGATCTTGAGATCCTTCTCGTCGACCTCGACATCGACGTCCTCGGCCTCGGGCATCACCGCGATCGTCGCGGTCGAGGTGTGGATTCGCCCCTGCGACTCGGTGTCGGGCACGCGCTGGACTCGATGGGTGCCGCCCTCGTACTTGTAGACCGAGTACGCACCCTCACCGCGGATCCCGTAGACGCCCTCCTTGATGCCGCCGCCCTCGCTCGGCGTGACCTCGAGCTCCTCCCAGCGGAACCCGCGGCGCTCCGCGTAGCGCTCGAGCATGCGCGCCAGGTCGGCCGCCCAGAGCGTCGCCTCGTCGCCGCCGACGCCGGGCCGGATCTCGACGAGCACATCCTTGTCGTCGGCCGGATCGCGTTCGAGCAGCGAGAGGCGCAGGGCGGCTTCGAGCTCCTCGACCTCGCTTGTGTAGTCGGGAACCATTTCGGCGAGCTCGGGGTCGCTGCGAGCCGCCTCGAGGTCGGCTCGCGCCCGCTGCCAGGACTGCGCGAGCTTGTAGGGGCCCTCGAGCTTCTTCAGCCGCCTCCCCACCTCCTCCGCCTCGCGATGGTCGCTGTAGACGGCGGGGTCGGACATGCGCTCTTCCGCCTCCTGGTAGGAGCGTTCGAGCTCTTCGATCAGTGCGTCGAGCGCGGACATCGACCGCCTAGGGTAGCCGTGGCGGCACTCCCCTTCGGGCGCGCCGGGCCGCGCTCAGCCTGCGTCGGAGCCGTCTGTTTCGGTGGCGCCGGTCTCGTCGTCGTCTTCGACGGGGAGATCGGGGAGCTCGAGCGTGATCTCGATCCCGGCAAGCGCGCGGGAGAGCGGACACATGATCTTTGCGCGCTCGGCCGTCTCGCGGATCTTCTCGTCGGTCAGCCCGGAGACGCTCACGCGCGCGGTCAGTGCCGATTCGGTGATCCCGAGTCCGGGGACGAACGTGACCGCGGCGCTGACAGAGAGCTGCTCGGGGTCTCCCCCGGCACCGATCAGTCCGTGGGTGAGCTGCATGGCATAGCAGGAGGCGTGCGCGGCGGCGAGGAGCTCCTCGGGGCTCGTGAGCGGCGACTCGCCGTCGACACGGGCGGGCCAGCTTACGCCGAGCTCCGGTAGCGCCCCGCTGGTCGTGCTGAGGATCGTGCCCTCACCGCTATTGAAGTCGCCGATCCACTCGACTTCGGCTCGACGGACCGCGGTCATCTAGGCGATTACCTCGACGAGCCGGTCGGACGAGCTCAAGCCGCCCTCGTGGGTGAGCACCTCGCGTAGTGCACGGATCGAGACTTCGAGCTGGTCGAGGGAAGGCTCGCGCGTCGTCAGCCGCTGGAGCCATAGCCCCGGCGCGAGCAGTGTCATCACGAACCGGTTATGGGCGTGCTTGCCGGCGAAGCGGATCAGCTCGTAGGCGATCCCGGCGATCAGCGGCAGGAAGGCGACCCGCGTGACGATGATCCAGATCCAGGGCAGCCGACCGAAGGGTGCGTAGACAAAGACGCTGAGCACGACGACCCAGAACAGGAACGAAGTGCCGCAGCGCGGATGAATCAGCGAGAAGCGCTGCGCGTTCTCGGGCGTCAGATCGACGCCCGCCTCGTAGGCGTTGATCGCCTTGTGCTCGGCGGCGTGGTACTCGAAGACGCGTTTGAGCGAGGGGATCAACGAGAGCAGCGCCAGATAGCCGACGAAGATCGTGATCCTGATCGCGCCCTCGGCGAGCACGAACCAGGTGCCGTTGCGGATCGGGAGCAGCTCGGCGAGCAGGCCCGGGCCGACCTTGAAGACGGTCACCGCGAAACCGATCGCGACCGCGAACGAGAAGAACATCGCCCAGCGGCTGATCTCGGCAGGATCGCCGTCTTCGTCCTGCGTCCCCTCCTCGGCGACCGCGTAGTTCGCGGAAACCGAGAGCGCCCGAAAGCCGATCGCCAACGACTCGCCGAGCGCGACGACACCGCGCAGAATTGGCAGGCGCAGCAGCGAGTGCCGCCCCATCGCCGAGTCGATCGTGCTCGCGACCTGGGCGATCTCGCCGTCCGGCTTGCGCACGGCGACCGCCCAGTTCCGGGGTCCACGCATCATGACGCCCTCAAGGACGGCCTGGCCGCCGATTGCGGCTGACATCGCTAGGAGCCGGCCGGGCGGGTCCGACCCGCCTTCTCGAGGCGCCGCTGGAAGCGCTCGACACGTCCACCGGTGTCGACGAGCTTCTGCTTACCCGTGTAGAACGGGTGACACTGAGAGCAGATCTCGACGTGAAGCTCGGGCGTGGTCGAGCGGGTCACGAAACTGTTGCCGCACGAGCAATGCACCGTCGAGAGAACGTGTTCGGGATGGATGCCGGTTTTCATTGTGTGTTCAGAATACCAGAGGCGGTTTGCCCCGAGACATTGCCTCCACTGACAACAGCAACGGGTCGCTCGCCCGTGACCTTACCCGCGAGCAGCGCCGCCACGGCAACCGCTCCGGCAGGCTCGCAGGCGAGCTTCGCACGCGTGTAGAGGAAACGGAAGC
Source organism: uncultured Actinomycetota bacterium (assembly GCA_963828105.1). Lineage (GTDB taxonomy): Bacteria > Actinomycetota > Thermoleophilia > Gaiellales > Gaiellaceae > PALSA-600. The sequence goes on from CAWHDF010000034.1 coordinate 91,456, forward strand.
CAGCGGCGATCTCTTCCTCGCTCACGAGCACGCGCTCGAGCGGGGCGCAGGCCTCGATCGCGAGCCGTCCGGCAAAGGGGGCGTTGAGTCCGTCGGCGATCGAGCCGGTCTCGACCGGTACCGCGTGCCCGGCCTTGATCCCGGCGTGGAGCGCGGGGCTGCGCTCGGGCTCGACGGCGACGACCCGAACCCGGTGCCCGATCGCGGCGGCGATGCCGGTGATGAGTCCGCCGCCGCCGACGGGGACGACGACGACGTCGGCGTCGGCCGCGTCCTCCTCGAGCTCGAGGCCGACGGTGCCGGCTCCGGCGAGCACGATCGCGTCGTCGAAGGGATGGACGAGCGTGCGACCGGTCTGCTCGAGCAGCTCGTCGAGGCGTTGGAACGCCTCGCTCGGATTGGCCGATTCGAGGTCGACCTGGGCGCCGTACCCGCGGGTCGCGGCGAGCTTGGGAGCCGACGCACCCTTCCACATCACCACGAGCGCATCGACGTCGTGCTCGGCGGCGGCATAGGCGACCGCCTGTGCGTGGTTCCCGGCCGAGATCGCGATCACGCCGCGGGCGCGCTGGTCGGGGCTGAGGCTCGCGAGCTTGGCGATCGCACCCCGCGCCTTGAACGAGCCCGTGCGCTGGAAGAGCTCGCACTTCAGCCGCGCGCCGAGCGTGCGCGAGTTGAGCGTCGGCGTGCGTGGCAGGTAACGCTCGACGACCGGACGCTGGCGTAGCACGTCGTCGCGGCTAAGCACGCTGACGCACCGCCTCGAAGAGCAGCACCGCCGCCGCGACCGCGGCGTTGAGACTCTCGGTCGCGCCTCCCGCGCGGACCGGGATCGAGATCTGCGCCGTGCCCGCTTCACGCCACTGCTCAGGGAGCCCGCGATCCTCTGAGCCGACCGCGAGTGCGAGCGGCTGCGCGAGATCGGCGTCGCTGTAGCGCGTCGCGGCACCGACGACCGCGGTCAGCAGCGCGACGCCGAGTCCGAGGACCTGCTCGAGGCTGACCTCGACGATCGGCAGGCTGAACACGGCCCCCGTCGAGGCCCGGATCGCGTTCGGGTTGAAGACATCTGCGGCCGCCTCCGCGACGAGCAGCGCATCGGCGCCAGCCGCCTCGGCGCTCCGAGCCATCGCCCCGAGGTTGCCCGGCTTCTCGAGTCCGACGGCGACCAGATAGAGGGTGCCGCCGAGGGGCAGCGCGCGCCGCGGCGCCTCGACGAGCGCCAGCACCCCTTCCGGGCGCGCCCGGTACGCCATCTTGGTGAGGACGCGTGCGCTCACCGGCTCCGCGCCCGGCCACTCGAGCAGCGCCGGGTCGTGGAAGACCTCGACGATCCGCAATCCAGCGGCCTCCGCCCGCTCGAGCTCGCGCCGTCCTTCGGCGACGAAGAGCCCGCTGCGGCGCCGTTCCCGCCCCGAACGCAGCGCGACGACCTGTTTGACGCGCGGATTGTCGAGTGAGCTGATCACGACGCCACCCCGCTCGCCGTTCCTGCCGGGCGCCGCGGGGCGCTCATCGCCCACCGCCGTCGCGCAGCAGCGTCGTCAGTCGCGGAACGATCTCGTTCAGGTCGCCGATCACGCCGAGGTCGGCGTAGTCGAAGATCGGTGCGTGCGGGTCCTTGTTGATCGCGACAATCACCCCTGATCCCTGCATCCCCACTTTGTGCTGGATCGCACCCGAGATGCCAACCGCAATGTAGAGCTTCGGGGCAACCGTCCTGCCGGTCTGCCCGACCTGGGCCTCGTAGGCGTACCAGCCGGCATCGACGACGGCGCGGGTCGCGGCGACCGCGCCGCCGAGCGCCTCGGCGAGCGCCTCGATGAGCACGAAGCCCTCCGCCCGGCCAAGGCCGCGGCCACCCGCGACGATGATCTCGGCGTCCTCGATCGAGGGCCCGTCCATCGTCGCCTGCGCCGGCTCGTCGAGGCGCGTCCGCAGCGAGTCGGGCTCGAGTACGACCGGCAGCTCGCACCGCTCGGCGCTGCCGCCGCTCTCGACCGGCTCGAAGACACCGGGACGGAAGAGCGCGAGCCGTACCTGTGAGCTCCAGCCGGTCTCGACCCAGACCGAGTCGGCGAGCGCAGGGCGGGTGCCGACGAGCACGCCGTCACGCACCTCGAGCTCACTGAGATCCCAGTTGAGCCCGGCACCGAGCCGCACCGCGAGCGCGGCGGCAACGTCGCTCGCGAGCACCGACTGGGCGAAGAGCACGGTGTCGAAGCCTTCGCTGCGCACGAGCCCGGCGAGCAGGTCGACACGCGGGGACGGGAGCGGCGCGGCGAGTCGGGGGTCGTCGGCGACGAACACGACCCGCGCGCCGAAGCGGCCCGCCTCCTCGAGTGGTGCCTCGAGCGCCGAGCCGACGAGCACCGCCGCGCTCTCGCCCCCGAGCCGGGCGGCCTTCGCGAGCAGCCCGAGCGTGGCACGCGTGACGTTCTGCCCGTGATGCTCGAGCACGACGAGCGTCTTCATCGCAGCAGCCGTTTCTCGGTGAGGAACGCGACGATCGCCTCGGCGGCGGCACCGTCGTCCTGGACTCGGCGGCGCTCGCCCCGCGTCGGCGGCGGCGCGAGGCCGAGCACGGTGGTGCCGGCGGCTACCGCGCCCCCCACCTCGGCCGCGTCGAGTAGCTGCTGAGGCTTGCTCTTGGCGCTCATGATCCCCTTGAGTGACGGGTAGCGCGGCTGGTTGATGGCGTCGGAGACCGCGACGAGCGCCGGCAGCGGCGCGCTCTGGCGCTCGTAGCCGAACTCGGTCTGGCGGCGCCCGTGCACCGAGCCGTCCCTGAGCTCGAGCTCGGCGACCTGTGAGATGAATGGCCAGCCGAGATGCTCGGCGACGGCAGCCCATAGGCACGCGCCGTCGCCGTCGGAGGACTGTTGTCCGAAGAGCACGAGCCGCGGCTGTTCGCGTCGCAGCGCACCCGCGAGTGCGGCTGCGGTGACGAGCAGGTCGGCCCCGGCAAAGGCGTCGTCGCAGACGAGCAGCGTGCGGTCGGCGCCCATCGCGAGCGCCTTACGCAGCGGCTCCGCGGCTCCGGCGGGCCCGAGCGAGACGATGACGACCTCGCCCTCACCCAGACCCTCGCGGAGCGCGAGCGCCTCCTCGACCGGATGCAGGTCGAAGGCCGAGAGCCCGAGCTCGCCGCGACGGTCGAGCCGGCCGGTGTCGGCATCGAGCCGCCGTCCGCTGAGCGTGTCAGGCACCGTCTTCACGCAGACCGCGATCTTCATCCGACCCAGGACTCTACGCGGAGCGATCCGGCGCGGGCCCGGCTAACCGGGCGCGGCTCAGGCGACGGCCGAGCGCACGAAGGCGACGATCTCCGCGGTGGGCACACCGGGTCCGAACACCGCCGCGACGCCGCCGCGCAGCAACTCGGCCCGGTCGTCCTCCGGGATCGTGCCTCCGACGACGACTGCCACGTCGTCCGCCCCACCCGCTCTGAGCAGCTCGACGATCCGCGGCACGAGCGTCATGTGCGCACCGGAGAGGATCGAGATACCCACCGCGTCGGCATCCTCCTGGATCACGGTCGCGACGATCTGCTCCGGGGTCTGGTGCAGCCCGGTGTAGATCACCTCCATGCCGGCGTCGCGGAGCGCGCGCGCAATGATCTTCGCGCCGCGGTCGTGGCCGTCGAGGCCCGGTTTGGCGATCACGACTCTCGTGCGCTCTGGCATCCTCGACTCCTTTCTCGGCCCGCTCCGGCGCCCGGCACCCGAGCGCCGCAAGCGTCGCACATTCTCAGCGCGCGCCGCCCGGCACCCAGAGCGGCTCCTCCCCGCGCGGGTTCGCCGCCCGCGCGAGAATGAAGAGCAGGTCCGCGAGCCGGTTGAGGTACACGGCCGCAAGTGGGTTGAGCGCGCGCGGCGTGCCCGCCGCCCGCACCTGCAGCTCCGCGCGCCGGCAGACGGCGCGTGCAACGTGCAGCCTTGCCGCCGTCTCGCTCCCGCCGGGAAGCACGAAGCTCCGCAGCTCCGGCAACGCGGCGTTCGCCGTGTCGCAGTCGTGCTCGAGCCGGTCGATCGCCGCCTGGTCGATGCGCAGCCGCCGACCCTCGACGTCGAAGGGCACCGAAAGGTCGGCGCCGAGGTCGAAGAGCTCGTTCTGGATGCGCGCGAGCAGCGGGTCGGCGGCGGTCACCTGCGCCCAGCCGAGCAGTGAGTTGAGCTCGTCGACGACGCCGCAGGCACCGAGCAGGGGATCGAGTTTGGAGACGCGGCTGCCGTCACCGAGCGAGGTCTGGCCGGCGTCACCCCCGCGGGTGTAGATCCGGTCGAGGCGCACGGGCTCGTCGCTCCCGCGCGGGCTCACGGCGCCTCCGCCGAGGAGGAGAGCGGCTGCGTGGGCGGCACGCGCCCCAGCCTAGCCGCTGCTACTTGAGCTCGGGCTCGAGCTTGTAGCCGACGCCGAAGCGCGTCTGAATGAACGAGTGGAGCGGCGCGATACGGTCGATCTTCTGCCGCAGCCGGCGCACGAACACATCGACGGTGCGGTCGCGATGCGTCTCGCGGCGGCCCCAGACCTTCTGGAGCAGCTCGTCCCGAGTGACAACGCGGCCGCGGTCGAGCGCCAGCGTATAGAGCAGCTTGAACTCGGTCGGCGTGAGCCCCGCGTTCTGGCCGCCGACGAACGCCTGCACCTCACGGGGATCGATCCGCAGCTCCTCGATCTCGATCGGCTCGCCCCGCCGCTCCTCCGCCGGCCGCGTTCCGCGGCGGGCGGCAGCGCCGACGCGTGCGACGAGCTCGCGCATCGAGAAGGGCTTGACGAGGTAGTCGTCGGCGCCGATCTCGAGCGCGTGCACGCGGTCGTGCTCGGTTCCGCGGGCGGAGACGACGACGATCGGGGTGCCGATCCCCTCCGAACGCGCCGTCTCGATCAGCTTCCAGCCGTCGAGCTCGGGCAGCATCAGGTCGAGCACGCAGACGTCGGGATTCTCGAAGCGCAGCCGCGCGAGCCCGACCTCACCGCGACCGACGACGATCGGGTCGAGACCCGCCGCCGCGAGATGGCGGGCCATGCCGTCGGCGATTACCGTGTCGTCCTCGACGATCAACACTTTTGCCATGTCCGTACCATAGTTCTATGCACGGCGCGCAATCGGTGACGAAATGGTGACGATCCGGTGACCGGGGCTCCGCGGGACGAGGACTACACCCGCCGTCACGAAGGGGACGACGTGCTCGTCTCGATCTCCGCCGGAAGCGTCCCCGACGACGTGAGCTTCGACGAGCTGCGGATGGGCTTCACCGCCGCCGTCTCCCACGAGCTGCGAACACCGCTCGCCCGGATCCTCGCGCTGATCGACTCTGCCGAGCTTCCGGGCGCCGACGTGCCGCAGCTGCTCGACGACGCGCGCGCCGAGGTCGAGAACGCCGGCTGCACTGATCGACGAGATCCTCTTCCTCTCCGAGCTCGAGAGCGGCCGCGAGGTCGTCTCGCTCGGATACACGAACGCGCTGCCGGTGCTCGAGGACGTCATCGCTCAACTCTCCGCGCACGCCGCGCGCGCCGGGGTCGTGCTGAGCGCCGAGGGCGACGCGGAGATCGACCTGCCGCTGCGGCCGCGCATGCTGCGGATCATCGCCGAGAACCTGACCGAGAACGCGATCCGTTACGCCAGGCGCGCGGCCGCCCACTTGCCGGCTCTCGGTCGAGCCGGGGCAGCCTGGGCACCGAGCTCGTCGCCACCGACGACGGGGTCGGGGTCGGCCACGCGTGATTTGCCGCGGCTCTTCGAGCGCTTCTGGCGTGCCGACGCCGCGCGCGCCTCCCGCGGGCACCGGGCTCGGGCTCGCGATCGTCAAGCACGTCGTCAGCGCCGCCGGCAGGCACGATCGAGCCTCGAGCGAGCCCGGCCAGGGTGTGAAGGTGCGCTGCACGTTCCCCGGGTAGTTCGTGCACCGCGCTGGCTGCGGCTGGATCGGGCGCGCCGGCCTGCGAGACCTCAGCACCGGAAAAGAGAGGGGGCGCCGTTTCCGGCGCCCCCGACTGTCACCTCGGACGAGAGCGTTGCACTCTGGCGTGCGCCCAGAGGGCTTGCGGCTAGGTCGAGCAGCCGCCCGAGGGACACTGAACGGTGTCGAGCTCCTTCTCGGCGAGCGAGAGGATCTTCACGGGGAACTTCGCGAAGTCGAGCGCCGGGCCGAACTTCGGCTCGCCGACCGTCAGGGCCCAGTAGAGATCTTGCGCAGCTCGGTGCTGTACGCCGAGGTCTGCGGGAACATGATGTAGCTGTACGTCGAGATCGGGTAGGCGAGCGGAGCGCTCTTCGGCGGGTTGACGATGTGGAGCTCGATCCCGTCGGCACTCGACGTCCATTCGGCACTGCGGCTGGTCGAACGCGTCGGCCGCCGCCTCGATGTCCTTGAACCCGGCAGCGCAAACTTGCCCGCCGCGTTCTCGACCGCGGCGACCGCAGGTGGTTGGCGACCGCGTAGGACGCGCTGATGTAGCCGACCGCGCCCGAAACGCTCGCGATCTCACCGGCGACGCCGGAGTTGCCACTCTCGCCGACCCCGCCCGGCCAGTTGACGAGCGTGTTGTTGCCGACCTGCGACTGGAAGGTCTTACTCAGGAGCTGGAGGTAGTCGGTGAACGCGTAGGTATCCCCCGAGCCGTCCGAACGGTGGACCGCCGTGATCGAAAGCGCCGGAAGCGACACCTTCGGGTTCAGGGCCACGATCGCCGGATCGTTCCAGGTCGGTGATCGTGCCGAGGAAGATGCCGGCGATCACGGGGCCGCTCAGCTTGATCTGCGGGTTACCCGGGAGGTTGTAGGAGACCGTTGTGGCGGTGAGGGCCCACGGAATCTCGACGCACGGCACACCGTTCTGGGTGCAGCTCGCCTCCTGCGTGGCGTTCAGCGGCGCATCTGAGGCACCGAAGTTGTACGTCCGGGCGATCAGGTTGTTGATGCCCGTGCCCGAGCCGACGCTCGCGTAGCTCAGGTTGTAGCCAAAAGCGGTTCCGAGTGGTCCGACATAGTCCTGGACCAGCGGGTTGACGAGGCTGCTGCCCGACCCGGTGATCGATCGCGGCCATCGCGGCCTGGGCAGACAGGATGCCGATGCCTGCCACGAGTGTGAGAAGGGCGAATGCCTTCCTCTTCATTGATACGTCTCCTTCGTCTCGAGGTTCTGAAGAACGTGCTGCAGTGACGCGGGCCACGGTGCCCGACAGCCAGCACCAGAGGGGCTGAGACTCGGTGTCAAAAAGGTGACGAAGTGGTGAAGCTGCTGGGGCGAACTCCCAAAAAGCGGCCGCATGAGCCGCTTTTTTCGACATGACGTCTGGAGCTGCATGAGGACCGGGCCCGGCTCGCGCGTGAGACGCCCGCTTCGGCTCCTTAGGACTGGCGAGTGAGCTTCCGCCGCGAGCGGTCGAGCAGCAGCCGTGAGGAGAGCCCGGCCACGAGTACGAAGACGATGAGGATCAGGGCCGCGGCCCAGGCTTGCGCATGCTGACTCGGGGAGGGCGACTCCGAGTAGGTGAAGATCGTGAAGGGAATCGAGCTGACCGCCTGCGAGGGGTCCCAGCCGACGGTCTGCGCAGCAAGCGCACAGGTGAAAAGCAGTGGCGCGGTCTCGCCTGCCGCGCGCGCAACCGCCAGCGTCGTCCCGGTGACGATGCCGCTGACGGCGCTCGGGAGCACGATGCTGAGCACCGTGCGCCACTTCGAGACGCCCAGCGCATAGCTCGCCTCGCGCAGATGGTTGGGAACGAGCGCAAGCACCTCCATCGTCGTGCGCGCGACGAGCGGCAGCATGATGATCGAGAGCGCATACCCACCGGCCCAGGCGCTCTGGTGGTGACCAATCCCGAGCAGCGGCACATCGGACCGGATCGCGAGCGCGAACACGAAGATGCCGATCACGATCGACGGGAAGCCGTTGAGAACGTCGAGCCACAGCCGCACCTGGCTCGCGACCCGCTTACTCGCGAACTCGCTGACGTAGAGAGCCGCGAGCACGCCGAGGGGAACCGAGATCACCGCCGCGATTGCGACCAGCATCGCGGTACCGACGATGGCGGGTGCGATGCCGCCGCCGCTCTGCCCGAAGAGCGCAGGCCCTTGCGTGAACAGGTCGATGTTGATCGCCGGCAACGCGCGCACGAGCACCGAGCCGACGAGAATCGCGAGGATCGCGATCGCGACCCCTGCCGCGAGCACCATCACCACCTCGGCGAGACGACTCGTGCGCAGCCGTCGGCGCGAACGGTTGGCCGCGTGGAGTGAGAGGCTCTCCATCAGGAGTTCCGCTGCAGCTCGAAGCGATGGACGATGCGTTGGGCGGTGAGGTTCGCGCCGAAGCTGATCAGGAGCAGGATCAGCGCCAGGTAGAGCAGTGAGGCTGTGAAGAGCGGGGAGATGCTGCTCGAGTACTGGTTGGCGAGCTGACTCGCGATCGTGACTCCGGGTTGAAAGAGCGAGAGCTTGAGCGGAATCCCGTTGCCGATCACCTGCGTCACCGCGATCGCCTCGCCGAGTGCGCGGCCGAGCCCGAGGATGATCGCGGCGATCACGCCGCCCTTGACCTCCGGGACGACAACGCCCTTGATCATCTCCCAGCGAGTGGCACCGAGCCCGATCGCCGCCTCCTCGAGCTCGCGCGGGACGCTGACGAAAAGTTCGCGGCAGATCGACGAGGTGATCGGCGTCGCCATGATCGCGAGTACGAGCATCGCAGTGAACACGCCGTTCGGGAACGGTGCGCCGAAGATCGGGATGAAGCCGAACCAGCTGTGCAGCCACGGCTCGATGTCCTGAAACACAAACGGCGCCAGCACGTAGATGCCCCAGAGCCCGATCACGACGCTCGGCACCGACGCGAGCATGTCGACGAGCGACCCGATCGGGCCACGAAGCGCCGGCGGGGCAAGCTCACTGAGGAAGAGGCCGATCGTGATCGAGAGCGGCGCGGCGATGACGAGCGCCCCGAACGCGGTGATCAGCGTGCCAAGGATGTACTCGCGGGCGCCGTAGACGTCGGTGACCGGATTCCAGGTGCTGTGCCAGAGAAAGGCGATGCCGTAGTGCGTGATCGCCGGCCAGGCCGCGTCGGCGACCTGCTCGATGATCGCCGCGATCGTGATCACAGCGACGAGCGAGGCGGCGGCTGTCAGGCCGAGCAGGCCGTGATCCCCGAGCCGGTCGGCCAGATGCCGTGTGCGACCGAGGCTCGGTAGCGGCGTGGGTGCAGGGGTCGGTGCGGCGGAGGCCTCCATCGGGGCGTAAGCTTTCCAGCAGCGAGGCGGACCCGCGTCCCGTGTTACCACTCCGTCACCAAAGTTCAACATCCTGTGCACCCTGCCGCCGGCGGGTGCCGGGAAAACTCGCAGCGCCGTGAATGTCCTCGAACCGTCTCAGCCCGACGCCGACGCCCTCGGTACACAGACCCCTCTCAGCGACGGGGCAACGATGACGACCCCGGAGCGCCTCAACCCGGGACCCGCACTCGGCGCGCAGCAGGCGAGCAAGAGCGCGCCAGCGACGAAGGACACGGTCTTCGCCGTCAACGACCTCTCGGTCTTCTACGGCAAGTCGCTCGCGGTCGGGAACGTGACGATGGAGATCTACAAGAACGCGATCACGGCGCTGATCGGGCCCTCAGGCTGCGGGAAGTCGACCTTCCTGCGCTGCCTCAACCGGATGAACGACCTCGTTCCGAACGCTCGGGTCGAGGGCGAGATCCTCTACCACGGCACGAACCTCTACGGGAACGGCGTCGACCCGATCGAGGTGCGCCGCCGGATCGGCATGGTCTTCCAGCGCCCGAACCCGTTCCCCAAGTCGATCTACGACAACGTCGCCTTCGGCCTGCGCATCCTGGGCATGAAGGACAACCTGGACGACCGGGTCGAGCAGGCGCTCCGGCGTGCCGCGATCTGGGAGGAAGTCAAGGACCGCCTCAAGCGCTCGGCACTCGGTCTGTCAGGCGGGCAGCAGCAGCGCCTCTGTATCGCGCGCGCCATCGCCGTCGAGCCCGATGTCGTGCTGCTCGACGAGCCCGCCTCAGCGCTCGACCCGATCTCGACGCAGGCGATCGAGGACCTGATGGACGAACTCAAGCACAACTACACACTCGTAATCGTCACCCACAACATGCAGCAGGCGGCGCGCGTCGCCGAAATGACAGCGTTCTTCAGCCTCCAGGTCAAGCCCGACGGCGCACGCAACGGCATCCTCGTCGAGTACGACTCGACCGAGAAGATCTTTACCCAGCCGGGCGACGAACGCACCGAGGGTTACGTAACGGGGCGGTTCGGGTGAGAGTCTCCTTCCAGGACGAGCTCGAGCAGCTCGAGGCGGCGCTACAGGCCGAGGGCGACCTCGTGCTGCGCGCGCTGCGCTCGGCACTCAATGCGCTCGCACGCGGCGATGAGGAGCTGGCGAACGACGTCATCGGCTTCGACGATGAGGTCGACAACCGGTATGTCGCGATCGAGCGCGGCGTCCAGTCGCTGCTGGCCCGCCAGACGCCGGTCGCGGTCGACCTGCGGCTCGTGCTCGCGATCCTGCGTGTCAACCTCCACCTCGAGCGCATCGCCGACTACTGCGTGACGGTCGCGAAGCTGACCAAGCTGATGGGCGACCTGCACGTCAGCGATGACCGCATCCTCGACTCGATCGAGGACATGGGCCAGCGTGCCGAGCAGATGATCCGCGTCGCGATCGACTCGTTCGCGCGCCGCGATCTCGAGACCGCCCGCTCGCTCAACGACCTCGACGACCTGATCGACCGTGCGAACAGAAGCGCGATCGACGACGTGCTCTCCCTCGGCGACTCACCGGCCGAACGCGAGTACGGGCTGCGGATGCTCGTCGTCTCCCGCTGCGTCGAACGCATCGGCGACCACGCAGTCGACATCGGCGAGCAGGTGAGCTACCTCGTCACGGGCGAGCTGCGCGAGCTGACCGACGCCTCGCACCGCCCCGGCGACCTCTGAGTCTCGGCAGCCTGGGCCCGGCCGGCTGCGACGGCGCGCTCCGCTGGCGTCGCTGCGCACGAGCGAGTGCATCCGGCGGCGGTCACGAGCCCGGCCAACCCGGCCGCCTCAGCTGACGAGCAGGTAGATCGTCGATCCGATTCCGGCGGCGAGGCAGTAGACCGCGAAGGGGATCAACGTGCGCGTCTCGAAGTAGCGCATCAGAAAGCGAACCGCGAGGTAGGAGGTCGCCGCAGCGCAGAGCGCGGCGACGAGCGCAGGACCTCGCACACCGTTCCCGTCGCTCCCGAACAGCTGCGGCAGCTTCAACACCGCGGCGGCGCCGATCACGGGTGTCGCGAGCAGAAAGGCGAAACGCGCCGCGTCGCGGTTGGAGAGGCCGACGAGCAGGCTCCCGCCCATCGTCGCCCCGGAGCGCGAAAAGCCTGGGATGAGCGCGAGCGCCTGGGCCGCGCCGACGCCGAACGCGTGCCCGAAGCCCATCTGGCCCGCGATACGGGCGTCGTCGTCTGTCTCGGTCTGCGGGGCACGCCGCCGCAGCTGCTCGGCGGCGAGCAGCAGCACGCCATTCGCGATCAGGAATGCGCTCGCCGAGGTCGCCGACGCGAAGACGCTCCGGAGCTTGTTCTCGAGCAACAGCCCGAGGATCCCGGCCGGGATCGTGCCGACGACGAGCAGCCAGCCGAGCTTCGCGTCGGCGTCGGCCGGATCGATGCCGCGGTCGCGCAGCGAGCGGCCGAGACCCTTGAGGATCCGCACCCAGTCGCGCCAGAAGAAGCCGAGCAGCACGAGCGCAGTCGCGAGGTGCGTCGCGACGAGGAAGGAGACGAAGTACGGCGCATTCTGGTGAATGTTCCAGCCGAGCAGTCGCGGCAGGATGACCGCGTGGCCGAGGCTCGAGACCGGAAACGGCTCGGCCACTCCCTGAACCAACCCGAGGATGATCGCCCGCGGATAGGAGATCAGCGAGGCGACGATCAAGCGGCTGAGGACCCGCGCTTCGGCCCCGTCCGGAACCAGACGAACACGAAGCAGGCGAGCCCGACGAGCAGCGCCGCGAGACCGTGCTTGAAGTGGACGTGGCTTGAGCCGGCCTGGTAGCCCGGGAAGAACGAGGGCAGCGACCCCGCCGAGATCGTCCAGTAGACGATCGCGAGCACGATCAAGGCAACACCGACGATTGCAGCCGCGGCGACGAGCAGGCGGTTGTCTCGCATCGGCTGCAAGCATAGTCCTCGCGACGGCCGGTATCGACCGAAGCGAAGACGCGACCGGCTGCCCGCAGGGTCAGAGGCAGGGCCGGCAAATCGAGGCAGCGAGCGGGCCGGCGGACGTCACCAGATCGACACCCAACGTTCACCAGCGTTGGTGGATCATGATATGTCGATGGCGACCGTCCAACGGCCCTCCACCGAGGCGCCCTACAACACGCTCCTCAACCGTGAGCTCTCGTGGCTCGACCTGAACGCGCGGGTGCTCGACCTGGCCGCCGATCCGAGCGAACCCTTGCTCGAGCGCGTCAAGTTCTGCGCGATCTTCTCCTCGAACCTCGACGAGTTCTTCATGGTGCGCGTCGCGGGGCTGCTCGACCAGGTCGTCGCCCGCGTCAACCTCCGCTCTCCCGACGGGCGTACGCCGCTCCAGGCGCTCGCCGAGGTTCGGCGACGCGCGCTCGAGCTGCTCTCGGTCCAGGGCGAGCTGTGGCGCGACGAGCTCCAGCCGGCGCTCGCGGCCGAGGGGATCAGGATCGGCACGGTCGCCGACGCCGACGCCGAGGAGCGGCGCGAGCTCGAGGCGCGCTTCGCGCGCGAGATCTACCCGATCCTGACGCCGCTCGCGGTCGGGCCCGGGCAGCCTTTTCCCTACATCTCGGGCCTCTCGCTCAGCCTCGGGGTGACGGTGCGCGACCCCGACACCGGTGAGGAGCGCTTCGCGCGCGTCAAGGTGCCCGAAACGCTGCCGCGCCTCTTCGGTGTGGGCGACAAGGGGCTGCTGCTTCCGCTCGAAAGCGTGATCTCGCACTACATGAGCTGGCTCTTCCCGGGTATGGACCTGCCTGAGCAGGCGATGTTCCGCGTCACGCGTGACGGCGACACCGAGATCTCCGATGACGCCGACGATCTGCTCGAGGCGGTCGAGAGCGAGCTGCGGCGACGACGCTTCGGCGCGGTCGTGCGGCTCGAGGTCTCGAGCACGATCTCGCGCGCGATGGTCGCGCGGCTGATCGAGCGGCTCGTCGTCCGCACCGATGCCGTCTACCCGATCAACGGGATGCTCGACCTGGCGGCACTGATGCAGCTCTACCGGCTCGACCGCCCCGACCTCAAGGTCGAGCCGTGGGTCCCCCACACACAGCGGCGGCTGGCGAAGCCCCGCGACGGCGACCTCTTCGGCGAGATCGCCGCGAGCGACATCGTGGTGCAGCATCCTTACGACTCGTTCGCGACGAGCGCCGAGCTGTTCGTGCGCACCGCCGCGGAGGATCCCGACGTCGCGACGCTCAAGACGACCGTGTACCGGACGAGCGACGATTCGGCGTTGACCCCGGCGCTGATCGAGGCGGCCGAGAACGGCAAGCAGAGCGTTTGCATCGTCGAGCTGAAGGCCCGCTTCGACGAGCAGCGCAACATCGAACGGGCGCGCGCGCTCGAGCAGGCGGGCGTCCATGTCGTCTACGGCTTCCCCGACCTCAAGATCCACGCCAAGACGACGCTCGTGATCAGACGTGAGGGCGACGGGCTCCAGCGTTACGCGCACATCGGTACCGGGAACTACCACGCGACAACCGCCCGCCTCTACGAGGACGTGGGTTTGCTGACAGCCGATCCCGACATCACCGCCGACATCGCCGACCTGTTCAACTACATCACGGGTTTCGGCCGCCCGCAGCGGTTCCGCAAGATTCTCGCGGCGCCGTTCAATCTGCGCCGCGAGCTGGTCGAAAAGATCCGCGCGGTTGCGAGCGCCGCGAGTGCCGGACAGCAGGGCCGGATCCGGATCAAGGTCAACAACCTCACCGACCCGGCGATCGTCGAGGAGCTCTACCGGGCCTCGCAGGCGGGGGTCGAGATCGACCTGATCGTCCGTGCGGTCTGTGTGCTCACCCCCGGTATCGAGGGGCTCAGCGAACGGATCCGGGTACGCTCGATCCTCGGCCGCTTCCTCGAGCACAGCCGCCTCTACTGCTTCGAAATCGACGATCAGAAGACCTACCTGATGGGGAGCGCCGACCTGATGGCCCGCAACCTCGACCACCGGATCGAGATGATCATCCCGATCGAGGCGCCGCACGTGCGCGCCGAGATCGAGACGATCTTCCGCCGGCTGCTCAGCGACAACACCCAGGCCTGGACGCTCGGGAGCGACGGGCACTGGCAGCGGATCGAGCCTGCGCCGGGCGATCGCCGCCGCTCGGCACAGGCGCTCGCGATGCGGGGCCGTACCCGCGCGCGACGTCAGGGGACCTCACGGTGACGCGCGTCGGCAGTCGCGACTATCCTCGCCCCGTGCCGGTTGCCGTTATCGACGTCGGATCGAACACGGCGCGTCTCCACGTCGCCCGCGGCAGTGAAACGCTCTTTCGCGACCGCGCGATGCTCCGGCTCGGCGAATCGATCGAGCAGACCGGTTCGATCCCGGAGATCAAGCTCGCCGAGACGGCGGAGTGCGTCGCCGGCTTCGCTCGTCAGGCGCGGCTCCACGGCGCCGACCGCATCGAGGTGCTGGTCACGAGCCCGGGTCGCCAGGCCCGCAACGGTGATGATCTGTTGCGGCGGCTCGCGGGCGCGACGGCGGCTCCGGTGCGGCTGCTCTCGGCGTCCGAGGAGGGCCGGCTCGCGTTCGTCGGGGCCGTCGGCGGCGTTCACGGCGGCTCGCGTCGGCTCGTCGCGATCTGCGACGTCGGCGGTGGCTCGACGCAGATCGCCGTCGGCACGCGCCGCGACGGGCCGACCTGGATTCGTTCGATCGACATCGGTTCGATGCGCCTGACGAGCCGGATGCTCGGCGGAGACCCGCCCGGGCTCGATGCGGTTGCGGAGGCGCGAGTCGAGGTCGAGCGTCAGCTCAGGGACCTCACGCCTCCCAAACCGGAGCTCGCGCTCGCCGTCGGCGGCAGCGCGCGGGCGCTCCGGGATGTCGTCGGCGCCAAGCTGGGCGCCAGCGAGATCGACAACCTCGTCATGATCCTCGCGCAGACACCGGCGCAGGAGATCGTCGAGCACTACGGCGTCGACCCTCAACGGGTACGGACGCTGACCGCGGGCGCGCTCATCTTCGAGCTCATCTGCGAGCTGCTCGGCGTGCCGTTGCGCGTCGCGCGGGGCGGCGTGCGCGAAGGCGCGGTGATCGAGCTCGAAGCCGAGCTCGAAGCCGCCTGAGCCCGGCCTCCCTCAGAAGCGCTCGTCGGCCACGCGTTTGACGCGTGCCCAGACCTCCGGGACGCGCACGCGGATGCGCCGGCAGGTCGCGAACTCGAGCTCGATGATGCGGCCGGCGGCGAGCGCCGAGTCTGGCCGCGCGATCGTGCGCACGCGCGCCGCCGCGACGACCGCGTCCTGGTGCACGCCGATCAGATCCTGAAGTTCCCGCAGCGCCTCGGCGAGCGGGCTGAATGTCGCGCGGTCGGCGAGCGCGGCGAGCTCGGCGGCGTAGCGCGCGTGCTTGGCGCGAATGCGAACGGCGTGGAGCTCGTCGTCGGGCGGGCGCATCCCGAGCTCGTCGTAGGCGCCACGGAGCCGCCTGAACTCGAGCCCGGCGAGGCGCGCGAGGCTGACCTCCGCACCCACCGGCTCGAGCCGTTCGAGCGCGGTCGCGAAGCGCCGCTTGAGCCGCTGGTAGCGCTCGGTTTCAAGCAGCTCGAGCAGCTTGATGCGGCGGGCGGCCCGCCGGCGCTCGAGCACGGTGATGAGCGCGTCAACACCCGCCTGGTCGGGCTCGAGCTCGTAGCGCAGCACCTCCAGATGCTCGATCATGACATCGAGGTCGCGTACCGGGCCGGTGGCTGCCGCGACCCAGCGCAGCCCGCGGTCGGAGGTCGCGAGCTGGTCGCCGATGAGCGGGCGAGCGGCCCGGATCAGCGCGCGCGAGCGCCGCATCGCGACCCGGAGGCGGTGCAGGTCCTCCTCGCCGCCCGCGCGGACGCCCGGTTCGGCGCGCTCGACCGCGCGCAGCTGCTTGGCGAGCAGACCTTGAAGTGCTTCAACTGCAGGCGTTTGTTCCACTGTCGGATCCTAGTAGCTCAGAAGAGGCATTCCAAGCACACCCTTCCGGAACGCGTCACCGCGCCGGCGGCGCGGACTCGGGCGGCCCGTCGGCGACCCGTCCGCCGTGAGCGTCGTAGCGGTAGAAGCCCTGGCCGCTCTTGCGCCCGAGCCGCCCCGCCGCGACGTGTGCGCGCAGCAGCGGCGCGGGAGCGTAGCTCGCGTCGGCGAGCCCCCGCGCGAGCACCTCCATGATCGCGACGCAGGTGTCGAGCCCGATCAGGTCGGCAAGCGCAAGGGGCCCGAGCGGATGCCCGAAGCCGAGCTGGGCGACGGTGTCGATCGCCTCGGCGGACGCGACTCCGGCGGCGAGTGTGCGCACCGCCTCGTTGACGAACGGCATCAGGATGCGGTTGGAGACGAAGCCGGGCGCGTCCTGCGCCTCGACCGGCACCTTCCCAAGCTCGCGTGCGAGGGCGAGGATCGCCGCGTTCGTCGCGGCGCTCGTCGCCGGGCCGCGGACGACCTCGACGAGCGCGAGCACGGGCACCGGGTTGAAGAAGTGCATTCCGATCACCTCTGCGGGGCGCCCGGTCGCCGCCGCGAGTGCGCCGATCGGCAGCGAGCTCGTGTTCGAGGCCAGCACCGCGCCCGGCGGGAGGAGCGCGTCGACGCGCGCGAAGAGCTCGCGCTTGGCGTCGAGGTCCTCGACGATCGCCTCGAGCATGAGCTCGGCGGGAACGAGCTCGGCGACGGGCTCGATGCGACCGAGCACTCCCGCGGGCTCGACGCCACCCTTGGCGGCGAGCCGTTCGAGGCTGCGCGCGATCGTCGCGAGCGCCCGCTCGGCCGCGCCCTCGAGCGGGTCGTAGAGCAACACCTCGCGACCGGAGCTCGCGACAACCTGCGCGATCCCGCCACCCATCTGGCCGGCACCGACGACGAGCACGCGCGCGAAGTTCATCGCCGGCGAGCGTACTCCCTCGCGGTGGCGGGGCGCGTCAGGCCGGTGGCGGCCCACCGTCCTCGTCGAGCCGGGCGAGCACGGCGAGGTCGCTCGCGTAGCTCAGCACCTCGGCCGCCTGCTCAAGCGCGACCCAGCGCACCTCGTCGATCTCGTTCTGGGGTTGTGGCTCGCCGTCAGCCGCCATCAGGTAGAAGCGCACCTCCTTGTCGCGCCCCTTTGCATCGCGGTAGAAGCTGCGGCCGAGCTCGGCCCCAAGAGTGCAGCGGAGCCCGGTCTCCTCCTCGATCTCGCGCAGCGCACCCTGCTCCCAGCTCTCCCCCGCCTCGAGCTTCCCCTTCGGGAGCGACCAGTCGTCGTAGTGGCCGCGGTGGACGACGAGCACCCGACCGCCACGCACGACGACGCCTCCGGCGGCGCGCACGTTCGCAGCCGGTTGCGGGGACACCCCTTCAGACCTCGAGCAGGAGCGCGTCGCCCTGGCCGCCGCCCGAACAGATCGCTGCCAGGCCGAGGCCGCCACCCGAGCGGCGCAGCTCGTGGATCAGCGTCGCGAGGATCCGGCCGCCGCTCGCGCCGAGGGGATGGCCGAGTGCGACGGCGCCGCCGTTGACGTTGACGCGCTCCTCGTCGGCGCCGAGCACCCGTGCTGAATACGCGGCCACCGACGCGAACGCCTCGTTGATCTCGACCCGGGCAACCTGGTCGATCGTGACACCTGCCGCCTCGAGCACGAGTGCCGCCGCCTTCGCCGGGGTGCGTGCCAGGTAGGCGAACTCGTCGGCGACGCTCGCGTGGGCGAGGATCGTCGCGAGCGGCTCGAGCCCACGCGCGCGCGCCCAGCGCTCGCTCGTAACAACCAGGCAGGAGGCGCCGTCGTTGATCCCCGGGGCGTTCCCGGCGGTCGTCGTCCCGTGCTCGTCGAAGATCGGCGGCAGCGCGGCGAGCTGGGCGAGCGTCGTGTCGGGGCGTGGCGCCTCGTCGAATGCAAGCTCGCCGACCGGCACGAGCTCGGCGTCGAAGCGGCCGGCGTCGGCCGCTGCGACCGCACGCTGGTGCGAGCGGTAGGCCCACGCGTCCTGCACGGCGCGGGAGAGCTCGAGCTCCCGCGCGACGAGCGAGGCCTGCTCGGCCATGTGGCGGCCGTCGAAGCTCGATGTCAGGCCGTCATGCGTCATCAGGTCGAGCAGCGTCGCGTCCCCCATGCGGTAGCCGAAGCGCGCGCCGCGCAGGGCGTAGGGCGCCTGCGACATCGACTCCATCCCGCCGGCGACCACGATCTCGAGATCGCCGGCGCGGATGATCGTGTCGGCGAGCGCGACCGCCCGCAACGACGAGGCGCAGACCTTGTTGACCGTCTCGGCCGGCAGTTCGCGTGGCAGTCCCGCGCCGATCGCCGCCTGGCGCGCGGGCGCTTGACCCGCGCCCGCCTGCAGCGCCTGGCCGAGCAGCGCGTACTGCGGCTCGTGCGCCTCGATGCCCGCCCGCTCGAGCGCCGCGGCAATGGCGAAGGCGCCGAGCTCGGTCGCGCGGTAGCGTGCGAGCGCGCCGCCGAGTTTGCCGAAGGGCGTCCGTACCGCACTGACGACGACGCTCCGTGCCACTACCGCCACGCTAGCGGAGGTAACTCGTCTCGCCCTCGATCCGGCGGGCGAAGGCGACGACGAGCGCGATCACCGCCTCGAGGTCAGCGAGTGTGGCGAGCTCGTTGGGGGTGTGGATGTACCGGAGCGGGATCGAGACGATCCCGGTCGGCACCCCGGCGCGCGAAATGTGGACGGCGTCGGCGTCGGTGCGCGTCGCCGCCGGGAGCGCCTCGAAGGTGTGGGCGATCCCCTCCGCCTGTGCGAGCTCGACGAGCAGCTCGACGACGCACGGGTTTGCGACCGGGCCGCGCGCGAGCGCGGCCCCGGAACCGAGCGCAATCGCCCCGGCACGGCGCGGGTCACCGCCGGGAACGTCGGTCGCCGGCGTCACATCGACGACGAGCGCGACGGCCGCGTCGAGCCCGTAGACCGCGGTGCGGGCGCCGTGGTGGCCGATCTCCTCCTGCACCGCGGCGACGGCAACGAGCTCGCAACGGGCGTCGCCCGCCGCGGCGACGCGGCGGGCCGCCTCGAGCACGACGTAGGCGCCGAGCCGGTTATCGAGTGCGCGCGAGACGATCCGCCCTTCGCCGAGCTCGACCGGCTCACCCGCCCAGACGCCCGCATCGCCGACGTCGACGAGCGCCGCCGCCTGCTCGCGGCTGGCGACACCGAGATCGATGTGCAGGTCGCTGTGCCCGACACGTCCGTGCTCGCCGCGCCCCTCCCCTTCGCGACGGCCGATGACGCCAGGCACGATCCCGGCACGGCCGGAGAGGAGCACACGCTGCCCGCTCAACGTCTCGGCGGCGATCCCTCCGAGCGTTGTGAACGCGAGCAGGCCCTCGTCGTCGATGTGCGTGACGAGCAGGCCGATCTCGTCGATGTGACCGACGAGCACGAGCCGGGGTGCGCCCTCGGGCGCCGCCAGCCGGGCGAACGAGTTGCCGAGGCTGTCCCGCTCGACGGTCGCGAATTCGGCGGCCGCCGCCCGCCAGACCGCCGCAGCGGGATGCTCGTAGCCGGTCGGGCCGATGGCCCGCAGAAGCTCACGGAGTAGCTCGGGAATCGCCACGGCTTGCGGATTCAAGCAGCAAGGCTTATCGTGAGGCCCGATGAGGCAGCTGCGGACACGTCTGTGGTGGCGCGCGTACCCGAGCGGGACGGGAGCCGACGCCTAGATTCCGGTCACGGAGAGGGCGCAGACAAGCCCGTACGACCGCTCGAGAGAAGACCCCGCAAGGGTCTTTTTTGTTGCTGTCGACCGGCCCGACCGCCTCTCCAGGTACCGCTCAGCCATGAGCGCTCTCCTCCTCCCCACCGACCTGCTGACCCCGCTCGGCGCGTACTTGCGGCTGCGTCGACCCGGCGAGGCGGGCTTCCTGCTCGAGTCGGTCGAGCAGGGCCGGCTCGGCCGCTACTCGCTCGTCGGCTGTGGCTCCCGCCTGCTCTCCTTCGCCGAGGCGGAGCGTTGTGGGGAGCCGGTCGTCGGCTACCTCGGCTACGACTTCGTCACGACGCTCGAGCCGACCGTGCCACTACCCGCGGCGGGAGGCAGCCTGCCCGAGAGCCGCTTCGTGATCCCCGACACGCTCGTGCGCTTCGACCACGGGCGCGGTGTCGCCGAGGTACTGCGAGCCTCTCCCGAGGCACTTGCGCGTCTGACCGGGCCCGCGGTCGAGCCCGCACGTGAGTCCGCGAGCGCGTCGCCGACCGTACGGGAACCCGCGCGGGAGCAGTACGAGCAGGGCGTGCGCGCCTGCCAGGAGGCGATCCGTGCCGGCGAAGCCTTCCAGATCGTGCTCTCCCAGCGCGCCGAACGCAGGACCAGGTCTCCGCGCTAGCGCTCTACCGCGCGCTGCGACGCGTCAATCCCTCGCCCTACCTGTTCCTGCTCGAGCTCGACGGCCTGGCACTGATCGGGTCGTCGCCCGAGACGCTCGTCAAGTGCGGCGGCGGGCACGCCTCGCTCAACCCGATCGCCGGCTCGACCGAGCCGGGAGAGGGCGACGCCGAACGCCTGCTTGCTTCGGAGAAGGACCGCGCCGAGCACATCATGCTCGTCGACCTCGGCCGCAACGACCTCTCGCGCGTCTGCCGCCCCGGCAGCGTGCGCGTCGAGCGCTTCCTCGAGCCCGAGCGCTACTCGCACATCACCCATCTCGTGTCCGAGGTCGCAGGCGAGCTCGCCGAGGGCGTGACGCCGTTCGAGCTGCTGCGCGCCTGCTTCCCGGCCGGGACCGTCTCGGGTGCGCCGAAGGTGCGGGCGATGCAGCTCATCTCCGAGCTCGAGGGCTTCCGGCGCGGGCCCTATGGAGGGGCGGTCCTTTACGCGCTCCCCGACGGAGTGCTCGACGCGTGTATCGCGATCCGAACTATCGTGCTCGTCGACGGCGTCGCCCACCTCCAGGCCGGCGCCGGGATCGTTTCCGGGAGCGACCCGCGCGCCGAGCACGAGGAGTGCCTGCGCAAGCTGGCGGCGCTCGAGGCGGCGATCGACCGTGCGGAGGAGGGATCACCGTGACAGCTGCTCCTGATCGACAACTACGACTCGTTCACCTACAACCTTGCGCATCTCTTCGCGGTCGAGGGTGTCGAAGTGATCGTGAGGCGCAACGACGAGCTCGAGCTCGACGAGGCGCGAGCGCTCGAGCCCAGCTACCTCGTGATCTCCCCCGGCCCCGGACGCCCCGAGGACGCGGGCATCTCGGAGCAGGCGGTCCGGGCGTTCGCCGGCCTGATCCCGGTTCTCGGCGTCTGCCTCGGGCACCAGGCGATCGTCTCGGTCTTCGGCGGCAGCGTCGGGCCCGCGCGCGAGCTCGTCCACGGCAAGGCAACCGCGGTCGCCCACGATGGCCGGGGCCTCTTCGCCGGGCTGCCGGCGGGGTTCCAGGCGGGCCGCTACCACTCGCTGGCGGCGCACACGATCCCCGACGAGCTCGAGATCTCCGCACACGCCGACGACGGAGAGGTGATGGCGGTGCGCCACCGCCAGCTGGCGATCGACGGCGTGCAGTTCCATCCCGAGTCGGTGCTGACCCCCGACGGGGCCCTGCTCGCCCGCAACTTCCTCCGCACCGGAGTTCCCGCAGCGCTACCGACGGCGGCCGGCCAGTGATCGCCGACGCGCTCGCCACAGTGATCGACGGCCGCGACCTGTCACGCGCGCAGGCCCGCGGCGCGATGGCGGCGATCATGTCGGGCGCCGCGACTCCGGCTCAGATCGGCGGTTTTCTCGTCGCCCTGCGGCTCAAGGGCGAGACGGCCGAAGAGATCGCGGGCGCCGCCGAGGCGATGCGCGCGCACGTGCTGCGGGTCACCCCGACCCGCACCGATCTCGTCGACACGGCCGGTACCGGCGGCGACGGCGCCAACACCTGGAACATCTCGACCGTCGCGGCGCTGATCGCCGCCGCCGCCGGCGCCGGGGTCGCCAAGCACGGCAACCGGGCGGCCTCCTCGGCGACGGGCGCGGCCGACGTGCTCGAGGCGCTCGGGTTCGAGCTCGAGCTGCCCCCCGAGCGGATCGCGCGCTCGATCGACGAACTCGGCTTCGGCTTTCTCTTCGCCCAGGCGCACCATCCGGCAATGCGCCATGCGGCACCCGTGCGTCGCGAGCTCGCGACACGTACGGTCTTCAACGTGCTGGGACCGCTCACCAACCCCGCCGGCGCGCGCGCCCAGGTCGTCGGTGTCTACTCGCCCGCGCTCACGCACACGGTCGCGGAGGCGCTCGTGCAGCTCGACGCGCGCCGCGCCTATGTCGTCCACGGAGCGGGCGGCATCGATGAGCTCTCGCCGACCGGCCCGAACCTCGTCTGCGAGGTCGACGCCGGCACGGTGCGCTCCTACGAGCTCGACCCGCGCGAGCTCGGGATCGAGCGCTGCGACCCGGACGAGCTTCGCGGCGGCGACCCGGCGACAAACGCGCGGGCGCTGCGGGACGTGCTCGCCGGGGCCGAGGGCGGACACCGCTCGGCCGCGCTGCTCAACGCGGCCGGCGCGATCGCCGCGGCCGGACATGCGGCCGATCTGCGCGAAGGGCTGGCGCTCGCCCGTGAAACGCTCGACTCGGGCGCCGCGGGGGCACGACTCGACGCGCTCGTCGCCTTCTCGCACGAGGCGGTCGCCCAGTGACCCGGCAGCCTTCGCGGCGGGCGCGACGATGAGGCTCAACGAGGCGCTCTCGGAGCCCGGCTTCGGCGCGATCGCCGAGTTCAAGCGCCGCTCGCCCTCGGCGGGCGCGCTGCGGCCCGACGGCGACGTCGTCGCCGTCGCCCGCTCCTACGAGGCGGCGGGGGCACGCGCGATGAGCGTGCTCGTCGACGAACGCTTCGGCGGCTCGGTCGCCGACCTGCGCGCCGCACGTACCGCAACCTCGCTCCCGCTGCTGGCCAAAGGCTTCTTCTCGACCGCCTCCCAGCTCCAGGAGCTGGCGCGCGCCGGCGCGGACGCGGTCCTGTTGCTGCTCTGCGATCTCGACGACGCCCGCGCCGCGGCACTGATGGCCCGCGCGGGCGCGCTCGGGCTCGACACGCTCGTCGAGGCGCACGACGCCGAGGAACTGCGCCGCGCGAGCGCGCTCGGAGCGCCCGTGATCGGGATCAACGCTCGCGACCTCTCAACCTTTGCGATCGACCGCAACCGCCAGCTCGAGCTGCTCGCGCAGCGCACCCGACGACCGCATCCTCGTCGCCGAGTCGGCGATCGCGACCCGCGCCCAGGGCGCCGCTGCGGAGCTCGCCGGCGCCGACGCGATCCTCGTCGGCTCGACGCTGATGCGGGCGCCCGACCCGGGCGCCAAGCTGCGCGAGCTGCTTGCCCGGCCGCTGATCAAGGTCTGCGGTCTCACCCGCCAAGTCGACGTCGACGCCGCCGTCGCCGCCGGCGCCGACATGGTCGGCTTCATCCTCGCGAGCGAAAGCCCGCGGGCCGCCGAGGCGCTCCTCGAGGCGCCCGCGACGGTGCTCCGCGTCGCCGTGTTCGTCGGTGAGGAGCAGGAGACCGACGCCGACCTCGTACAGCTCTACGGTCGCGAGAACGGCCACCGCTCCCGCGACGGGGTGCTCCGCCGCGCTGGCCGCGACGTGGCGAAGGTCGTCGACCTGCCCTGGGGCGGTGAGGACGAGAGCCACCTCAGGCGTGCACGCGCCGCGCGCGGACGCGTGATGCTTGCAGGCGGGCTCGACGCCGCCAACGTCGGCGCCGCGATCGCTGCGACCTCCCCCTGGGCGGTCGACGTCGCGCGCTCGACCGAGCTTGCGCCCGGGGTCAAGGACCACGACGCCGTGCGCGCCTTCTGTGAGGCAGCTCGATGACGGTCACGAGCCACTACGGCGTCTACGGTGGCCGCTACGTACCCGAGACGCTGATCCCCGCGCTCGACGCGCTCGCGGCGGGCTGGGAGGCGGCACGGGCCGAGCAGGGCTTTCACGACGAGCTCCAGAAGCTCGCCGAGTCCTATGCGGGCCGGCCGACGCCGCTCACGCTCGTGCCGCGCTTCGCGCCCGACCGGCGCCTCTACCTCAAGCGTGAGGACCTGCTCCACACCGGCGCGCACAAGCTCAACAACGCCCTCGGCCAGGCGGTGCTCGCAACCCGGCTCGGTAAGCAACGGATCGTCGCCGAGACCGGCGCCGGCCAGCACGGGGTCGCGACCGCAACCGTGTGCGCCCGCTTCGGGCTCGAGTGCGTCGTCTACATGGGGGCCGAGGACATGCGCCGCCAGGCACCCAACGTCGAGCGGATGGGGCTGCTCGGCGCCGAGGTGCGCGCGGTCGAGTTCGGCACGCGCACGCTCAAGGAGGCGACGAGCGAGGCAATCCGCGACTGGATCACGAACGTCGAGACGACCTACTACCTGATCGGCTCGTGCGTCGGCCCCGCGCCGTACCCGGAGATCGTGCGTGAACTGCAGCGCGTCATCGGCGACGAGGCTCGCGCCCAGGTGCTCCAGGCGGCAGGTCGGCTACCCGACGCCGTGATCGCCTGCGTCGGCGGAGGCTCGAACGCGATCGGCACCTTCGCCGGCTTCGTCGACGACCCCTCGGTCGCGCTCTACGGCGTCGAGGCCGCCGGCGCGGCGAGCCTCGGCCGGGGGCGCACCGCAATCCTCCACGGCGCCCGCTCGGCGGTGCTCGCCGACGAAGACGGCCAGATCGCTGACGCACACTCGATCTCGGCCGGGCTCGACTACCCCGGCGTCGGCCCCGAGCACGCGGCGTTGCGCGACAGCGGCCGCGCCGCCTACCTCGCCGCGACCGATGCGGAGGCGCTCGCCGCCTTCCACGGGCTCGCCCGTAGCGAGGGAATCATCCCGGCGCTCGAGAGCGCCCACGCGCTCGCACGCGCGCTCGACCTCGACGCCGAACTGATCGTCTGCTGTCTCTCGGGCCGGGGCGACAAGGACCTCGCCGAGGTGATCGCGCGGCGATGACGACGCTCGTGATCTACCTCGTCTGTGAGCCCGAGACACCCGAGCTCGCACGCGCCGCCGTCGAGGGTGGCGCCGACATCATCGAGCTCGGCATCCCCTTCTCCGACCCGCTCGCGGAAGGGCCGACGATCCGGCTCGCCTCGGAACGGGCACTCGCGCGCGGGATGCGGACCGCTGCCTGTCTCGAGTGCATCGCCGCGACGCGCGCGCTCGTCGATGTGCCGCTCGTCCCGATGACCTACGCGGCGATTCTCGAGGCCTACGGCCACGAACGCTTTGCCCGCGAGGCGGCCGCCGCCGGGGCTTCGAGCGCGATCGTCGTCGACCTGCCGGTCGAGGAGCACCCCGAGCTGGCGCGCATCCAGCTCGTCGCCCCGACCTCGAGCAGCGAGCGGATCGCACTCTGCGCTGCGGCGAGCGACGGCTGGCTCTACCTCGTGAGCCTCACCGGCACGACGGGCGCGCGCAGCGCCGTCTCCCCCGCGCTCGCCGGACTCGTCGAACGGACGCGGGCGCTCACCTCGCTCCCGCTCTATGCCGGCTTCGGGATCGCCGAGCCGGCGCATGCCGCAGCCGTCGCCGCGCTCGCCGACGGGGTCGTCGTCGGCTCCCGCGCCGTCCAGGTTGCGACAGACGGCCCCGAGGCGCTGCGCGCGTACGTCGCCAGCCTGCGCACGGCGATCGACGCGGTCGAGCAGGCCTGATGCGTGCTGTCGTCGTCGGCGCGGGCGTGCTCGGCACCTCGACTGCGCGCGAGCTCGGCGCTCGCGGCTTCGAGGTGACGGTCATCGAACAGGCCGTTCCCGGCCACGTGCGCTCCGCCTCGGGCGGCGACACGCGGCTGCTTCGCTTCTCCCACGCCGAGTACGAGTGGTACACGCTGCTGGCCCGGCGCAGCCTCGAGCTCTGGCGCCAGCTCGAGCAGGAGCGTGGCGAGCGGCTCTTCGAACCGGTGGGCATGGCCTGGTTCGACACCGGCACGGGCGACTTCAGCCAGCGCAGCGAGATGACGCTGCGCCGGCTCGGGATCGCCTGCGAACGGCTGAGCCCGGAGGAGGGGCGGACGCTCTACCCCTCGCTCGGCGGCGACGACCTCCGCTCGATCCTGTTCGAGCCGGACGCCGGTGTGCTCTATGCGCGCCGCGCGACCCAGGCGCTCGCTGCCGGATTGCACATCGAGCCGGGCAAGGCGACACCCGCGCAGCCCCCCGAGGCCGACGTCGTCGTCTGGGCCTGCGGCTCCTGGCTACCGGGACTCTTCCCGGAGCTTGTGCAGCAGCAGATCTCCCGGCGCGACGTCTTCTTCTTCGGGGTCGATGCCGCCTGGGCGGGCACGCCGGGCTTCGTCGACTACGACGCCGCGTTCTACGGGCACGGCGAGCTGGGGGACTCGGGATGAAGGTGGCTCCCGACGGGGAGGGCGACGAGATCGACCCCGACCGGCTCGAGCGAATTGCCGACGCGAATGTCGCGATCAGAGCACGCAGCTACCTGGCGCGTCGCTTCCCGGCGCTCGCGGAGAGCCCGATCATCGGCGCCCGCGTCTGCCAGTACGACCTCACTCCCGACACCCACTTCCTCCTCACCCGCCATCCTGAGCGGTCGAACTGGTGGCTGCTCGGCGGTACCTCCGGCCACGGCTTCAAGCATGGGCCGGCGCTCGCCGAGCTCGTCGCCGATGCGATCGAGGGCCGAGCCGAGCCGGAGTCTTTCCTCGGGCTCGGTGACCGCAGCGGCGACGCCGGGCTGCGCACCGGCTCACGCTCCCACGACGGCTGAGCGCGCGGCCGCTAGCTGCGACCGAGCGCGTCGAGCGCGAGCATCTGCCCCGGGTCGAGCTCGAAGTCGAAGATCGCCGCGTTCTCGACGATGCGCTCTCGGCGCACCGACTTGGGGATCACCGGCACGCCGTGCTGAATCGCCCAGCGCAGCATCACCTGGGCGGGCGTGCGCTCGAGCTGGTGTGCGGTCTCGACGATCACCGGGTTCGTGAACGCGGCGCCGTGCTCGAGCGGCGTGTACGCCTCGAGCACGATCCCGTGCGCTGTGCAGTACTCGAGCAAGGCCGCCTTGTAGTGGAGCGGCCCGAAACGCACCTGGTTGACTGCCGGGCGGAGCCCGCGCATCCGTTCGAGCCGGTCGCGACCGTAGTTGCTGACGCCGACCGAGCGCGCGAGCCCATCGTCACGCAGCCCGGCGAAGCTGCGCCACGCGAGCGTCGTTCGCAGCGGCAGCGGCCAGTGGACGAGGTACAGGTCGACATGGTCGAGGCCGAGCCGTTCGAGGCTCCGTGCGAGCGCCCGGCGCGGGTTCTCACGCTGCATCGGCAGCCACTTCGTCGTCACGAACAGCTGCTCGCGGGGGATGCCGCTCCGCCGCAATGCCGCGCCGACGCCACGCTCGTTGCGATAGAGCGTCGCGGTGTCGATATGGCGGTAGCCGGCCTCGAGCGCCCACTCGACCGCCTGCTCGGTCTCCTTGCCGTCGGGGATCTTCCAGACCCCGAGCCCGAGCATCGGCATCCGCACCCCGTCGCCGAGGTCGACCGCGGGTTCACCCGCCGCCTTGTCTCCGTTCACCGCGTCCACGAGTACATGATCGCCGAGCGGGGCCCTCCGCCGCAGGCGACTCGCGACGTCGCGGTCAGCCCCCGGGCGTCTGCGAGACTCAGCGAGCCCTGAGCGACGCGACCCGCAAGCGCCTGACCCTGATCGCCTGCATTCTCGGGTCGACGGTCGTGTTTGTCGACTCCACCGTCGTCAATGTCGCGCTGCCGTCGATCCAACGCGACCTCGGCGGCGGACTCGCGCTGCAGCAGTGGGTCGTCGACGGCTACCTGCTCACGCTCGGCTCGCTGATCCTGCTCGGCGGCTCGCTCGGCGACCTGTTCGGCAGCCGCAGGGTGCTGCTGGTCGGCCTGATCGCGTTCGGTGTCACCTCCCTCGGCTGCGCCGCCGCCTGGAACGGAGACGTCTTGATCGCCGCCCGCGCGCTCCAGGGCATCGCCGGTGCACTCCTGACACCGGCCGCGCTCGCGACGATCACGGCGGTCTTCAGCGGCGAGGAGCGCGGCGCCGCGATCGGCACCTGGACGGCCTGGACCGGGATCTCGTTCATCGTCGGGCCGCTCGCCGGCGGGTGGCTGATCTCGGTTGCTTCCTGGCGGGCGATCTTCCTCATCAACCCGCCGCTGATCCTCGTCACAGTCGCGCTCGTGCTGTTTGCGATCGCTCCGGCACGAACGCGTGCCGAGCGGCCGCGGCTCGACCTCGTCGGAGCGGTGCTCTGCGTGCTCGGTCTCGCAGGCCCCGTCTTCGGGCTGATCGAGGCACCCGCCCGAGGCTTCGGCGCACCCCTGATCCTCACGACGCTCATCGGCGGCGGACTCCTGCTCTGCGCCTTCGTCGCCTGGGAGTCCCGCCGCGTGCAGCCGATGCTGCCGCTGCGGCTCTTCGCGCGCCGCAACTTCGCCGCGGCCAACCTCGAAACCTTCAGCGTCTACGCCGGGCTCTCGACGCTCACCTTCTTCCTTGTGCTCTTCCTGCAGCAGCTCGCGTCGTATTCGCCGCTGCGCAGCGGGCTTGCGACAATCCCGATCACGATGGTGATGTTCGCGCTCTCCGGCCGTAGCGGGCGCCTCGCGATGCGCTTCGGCCCGAGACTGTTCATGGGGCTCGGCCCACTCGTCTGCGCCGTCGCGCTCGTCTGGGTCTCGAGGCTCGCCCCCGGCTTCTCGTACTGGCGTTCGCTGCTCCCGCCGCTCCTGCTCTTCGCGCTCGGGCTGTCGGCGACCGTCGCGCCGCTCACGGCCACGGTGCTCGCCGACGCCGGCCCCGCAGACGCCGGGATCGCCTCGGGTGTCAACAACGCGATCGCCCGCGTCGCGGGACTGCTCGGGATCGCGATCATCGGCTCTGCGGTTGCCGGACCTGCGAACCGGCTCGAGCTCGGCGGCTTCCGCGCCGCGCTCGAGATCACCGCCGGGCTCGTCGGGGCGGGAGGGCTGATCGGGCTCGCCGGGATCCGGAACCGCCCGACCGCCGCGGAGGCACTCGCGGAATGAGCGGCGCCGCCGAGATCGTCTTCGATCATGTAACCAAGCGCTACGCGGGCCGGGACGGCGCGGCGCTCTCCGATCTCTCGCTGACGATCCCCGCCGGGAGCTTCACCGTGCTCGTTGGGCCCTCGGGCGGCGGCAAGACGACGGCGCTCAAGCTCGTTAACCGGCTGATCCCGTTCGACGAGGGAGAGATCCGCATCGACGGGCGCAGCATCGCGACACTCCCCGCCGTCGAGCTCCGGCGCGGGATCGGCTACGTGATCCAGCAGTCGGGGCTCTTCCCGCACATGACGGTCGCCGACAACATCGCGACCGTCCCCCGTCTCCTCGGCTGGCCGCGCGAGCGCACGCGCACCCGGGTCGCGGCGCTGCTCGAGCTCGTCGGGCTCGAGCCGGGCGACGCCCGCCGCTATCCCGCACAGCTCTCGGGTGGGCAGCGTCAGCGCGTCGGGCTCGCCCGCGCGCTCGCCGCCGACCCGCCCGTGCTGCTGATGGACGAGCCCTTCGGCGCGCTCGACCCGATCACCCGGGTGCGGCTCCAGGACGAGCTGGTGCGGCTCCAGCAGGAGGTCTCGAAGACGGTCATCTTCGTCACCCACGACATCGACGAGGCGCTCAAGATGGGCGACCGTATCGCGATCCTGCGTCCCGGCGGCGTGCTCGCCCAGTACGACACGCCCGACGAGGTGCTGGCGCGCCCCGCCGACGCCTTCGTCGCGCAGTTCATCGGCGACGACCGGGCGCTGCGCCGGCTGGCGCTGGTCCGCGTCGGCGAGCTCGAGCTCGAGCCGCCGCCGGGGCCGGGCGAGGCCGGGCGGCTGACGGTGCCGGCCGAGACGAGCGTCCGAAACGCCGTCTCGTTGATGCTCGGCGCCGGCAGCGACCGGGGCCTCGTCGTCGCTGACGACGGGGCCGTGCTCGGCGTGCTCACCCTTGCGCGTGCGACGGAGCTGCTTGCCGGATGATCGCCGCCGGTCCGGTGATCCCGAACTTCGGCACGGCCTCGGCGTGCGTGCTCAACAACGGCACCTTCTGCTTCGGCTGGGTGCGTGAGCACTGGTCGGACACGCTGCGCCCCGCGCTCGTCCAGCACGTCGAGCTCACCTTCATCGCCGTCGGCATCGGCTTCGCGATTTCCTTTGCGCTGGCGCTGCTCGCGCATCGCTTCCGCCGCGCAGAACACCCCTTCAGTGTCGTTGCGACGCTGCTGTACACGATCCCGAGCCTGGCGCTCTTCCAGCTGCTCGTGCCGGTCACCGGGATCACGATCACGACGATCGAGATCGCGCTCGTCGCCTACACGCTCGTGATCCTCTTCCCGACGATCATGATCGGGCTGCGTTCGACGCCGCCCGAGGTGCTCGAGGCTGCGAACGGTATGGGGCTGACGCGCCTCCAGATCCTGGCACGGATCGAGCTGCCGCTTGCCGCCCCGACGATCGTCGGCGGCCTACGGATCGCGGTCGTCTCGACGATCTCGATCGCGACGATCGCCGCCTTCCTGATGCCCGAAGGGCTCGGGCACCCGATCATCTTCGCGCTCTCCGAGCCCCACCCCTTCAAGACCGAGATCTACGCGGCAGGCGGGCTCGCGGTTGCCCTCGCTCTGACGCTCGACCTCCTGCTTGTCGGCTTGCGCCGGCTCCTCTCCCCCTGGCTGCGGCGGACGAGCTGATGCTCGGCGATCAGTTTCAGCCCTACACCTTCGTGCAGGCGGTGCAGTTCATCGGTGCCAATGCCGGTTTTCTGGTCGGCAAGGCCTGGGAGCAGCTCGAGCTGTCGGGTGCCTCGCTCGGGGTGGCGCTCGCGATCTGCTTGCCGCTCGGGATCGGGCTCGGCCACTTCCACCGCGGCTCGACGTTCGCGATCGGCGCCTCGATCATCGGCCGGGCGCTGCCGAGCCTGGTTCTGATCGGCGTCTTCCTGACGATCCTCGGGATCGGCTTTCTGAACAACATGGTCGCGCTGGCGGTGCTCGCGAGCGGGCCGATCCTGACGAACGCCTACGGGGCGATCGAGGGGATCGATCCCGAGCTGGTCGAGGCGGCGCGCGCGATGGGGATGAGTCGCCGGCAGGTGCTCGCACGGGTCGAGCTGCCGCTCGGCGCCCCGCTCCTGCTCACAGGGGTACGGATTGCCGCGGTCACGGTCGTCGCGACCGCGACGATCGCGGCAGTCGACGGCGGTGGCGGCCTCGGCGACGTGATCGTCAACCAGGCGAGCTACCGCCTGCAGGGGGTGCTCGGAGCGTCGCTCTGTGTGATGGCGCTCTCGGCTGGGGTCTGGCTCGCGCTGACACTCGCGCAGCGTCTGACGACCCCACGGGGCCTCCGGCAGGCGTCGCTTGCGGTGGCGCCCGCGGAGTGAGCAGCCGGATCGCGTTCGCTCGTGCGGCTGCTAGTCGTTCGCCAGCGCGTTGACCCGGCGACGCCAGTCGTCCGGAATCATCATCTCGAGCAGATCGTCGACCGAGACGATCCCGAGCAGCACGCCGTGCTCGTCGACGACGGGCGCGATCATCAGGTCGTAGTCGGCCATCCGGGTCGCGATCTCGGAAAGCTCGTCGTCGGTTTGTAGGACGAGCGGCGGCGCCGTGTGCGCGTCGGCGAGCAGCGTCGTGGGTGCTCGCCTCAGCATCGCGACGACCGAGATCACGCCGCTCAGGTGACGCGCGTCGTTGATCGTGAACACCGTCGTGATCGACTCCTCCGGCAGCTCGGTGAGCCGCAGCTCCGCGAGCGCGTCGGCGACGGTGCGCCGCTCGGAGAGAGACGAAGTCGGGGCTCATCAGCCCGCCGGCGGTCGCCGGGTTGTAGCCGAGCAGCGTCCGCACCTTCCGTTGCGTCCGCCAGGGCAGCAGCTTCAGCACGGGCTCGCGGCGTTCCTGGTCGAGCTCGCCGATCAGGTCGGCCGCGTCGTCGGCCTCCATCGCGCCGAGGATCTTCGCCGCTTGCTCGTCGGTGCGCTCGCTCAAAAACTCGACCTGATGCTCGGGATCGAGCTCCTCGAAGACGTCGGCTTCGAGCTCGCGGTCGGCGCCGACGGCCGCGATGATCTCCTCGCCCTCCTCGTGCGAGGCGGCCTCGACGAGGTCGGCGATCTGCGCCGGGTGCAGCTTCGAGAGCCGGCCGAAGCCCATCTTAGCCTCGCGTCGGAACGTGGCCGACGAACGGCTCGATGCTCGACCAGTCGAGGAACGGCTGTACCGCGGCACGTTGGCGCACCGCGCCCGGTAGCTGCCGGCGCAGGAACGAGCGGAAGCGAATGTCGACACCGACGACGCGCCACCAACCCTCGACACAGCCCAGCACGAGGTCGTTGGCACGGACGAGCTTGGCGCCGACGACGTTGATCATCCGGCGTTTGAGCAGGTCCTCGCCCAACAACACCTCGCCCTCGCGCCGCTCGAAGCGACCGAGGTTGAGCTTCTCGCCGCTCAGCTGCACACGACCGGGGCCGAGCGATGCGATCCGGTCGGCGGGCACGAAGACCTCGCGCCCGCCGATGCGGGCCTTGATGCCGGTCAGCGGCGGGTAGGACTCGTCGGCGAGGCGCACGATCAGGTCATCGACGCGGCCAAGCGTGTCCCCGTTGCTGTCGACGAGTCGGCTCCGCAACAGGGACGAAAAGTTGACGAGCGGTATGTCCACTCGCGCTACAGCTTACGGCAAGCGGCCGGGGGACGATCAGAGCGTCAGGGAACGCGAGAGTCGAGTAGCCCCGCAACCGCGATCGAGGCGAGCAGGAGGAGCGCGGCCGCGGCCGCAAACCAGGAGGTGATCTGGACCTTCTTGCTCGGTGCGACCGATGCTCGAGCCCAGCGTGCGGTAGATGTTGACGACGCTCGCGGCGGTCTGGGCGGTGTACGAGCGCCCCCCGGTCGTCTGCGCGATCATCGCCATCGTCGCCGGGTCGGGCGGCACGGGCACGGTGTTCGCGAACGGCCCGAAGCCGAAGCTCACCGTCCCGGTCGGGGTCCCGAGCGAGACCGGATAGACGCGGACACCCTCCTTCCGGGCCATCGCGGCGGCCTGTGCAGGCTGGATCGTGCCGCGGTTCTGGGCGCCGTCGGAGAGCAGCACGATCGCGCCCGGCAGCGGGCGGCCGGGAACGCGCACATAGCCGCCCTTGTCGAGCGCTTCGACGACCATCTTGGTTGCAGCGACAAGCCCGTCGCCGATCGCGGTGCCCGCCTGGGGCGCGAGGTAGCTGACCGCCTGACGCACAAGCTCGCGGTTTCGGGTGGGGGTCACGAGCGGCTCGGCCGTATCACTGAAGGCGACGAGCCCGACCTGGAACTGTGACGGCAGACGGTCGAGGAAGGTGTTCATCGCCTCGACGGCGGCCGTCAGACGGGTCGGGCTGACGTCGTTGGCGCGCATCGAGCCCGAGACGTCGACGAGCATCACGATCGTCGCGTTCTGCTCGAGGTTGGGAGAGCGTCGTGTCGGGGTGGGCGAGCGCGACGGCCGCGCAGCCGAGCGCGAGCACGAACAGCAGCGAGCGCGAGCAGCCGCCGCGCCGGCCGCCGGCGCTTGGCGGTGAGCCCGACGAGGAGCTCGAGGTTCGTGAACGCCACCGCGTAGCGACCGCGCCGCCGGCCGACGAGGTACGCGAACAGCAGCACCGCCGGGATCGCGAGCAGGACGAGCAGCAGCAGGGGCGTGCCGAAACTCATGCGGGTGTGCACCGGACGCCGAGCTGGACGAAGGCCTTATCGGCGGTCGACAGCGTCGCACCGGCGCTGACCGAGGCCGAGACGCTGCGTGCCCCTGCTCGGAGCTGCGGGTCGTGATCAGCGCCGGGACACCGAGCCGCCGGAGGCAGCTTGGCTGGCGAACGCGGTGGCGGTCCAGCTATCGACGAGGTGCTCGTTGAGCGCGACATCTGACCGGCCCGGAGTTACGGTCGAGCCCGCCGCGGCGTTGACGCGCACCACCTTGAAGGCCAACGGGGGCCCGTGCGGCACGACGGTGACACCGGTCGTGTGACGCGGCCGAGCCCGCGGTCGGGATGCAGCCGATGAAGGGCTGGAAGAACCCGGGCTGGTGACTACCAGAGACGGCACGGAAGAGCACCTCGAAGTTCGTTGTCCGCCCGTAGGCGACGGGGCTGCCGGGAATGCCGTCGAAGCTGACCTGCGACCGCCTGCGAGCTGACGAGGGCGTCGGTGCCGCCGCGATCGCCGTGCTCGCCCGGGCAGACGAGCAGGTACTGCACCTCACCGCTGTGCGGGCACGGCGACCCAAGGCGCCGGTGACGGGAATGCACTCTGGATGCCCTTGCACTCGTTGGCGGCGCTGCCGAGCGGCGCGGCGCAACGCGGCCAGGAGCGCGCAGGCGGCGAGCACGACGAGGGCCGGGCCGAACCGTCTCAAACGATCCTCCGGAACCACAGCCCGAAAGCCCGACGGCAACGAGCATCAGGACGAGTGCCGCTGCGGTCACCGCGACGGTGATCTCGCGCAGCTAGCGCTCGCTGACGAGCCTGCTCGCGAGACTCGTATAGACCTGGCTGAGCGCGCCGCCTCGGGTCCTGGAAGTACAGGCCGCCGCTGGCGGCGGCGATCTGCTTCATCGTCGCGGGCTCGACCGGCACCTGGGTGGTCTCGGTGAACTTTTGGCTCGAGCCCTGGACGGTCAGCTTCTGGGTGACGGCACCGGCCGGGGTTCCGAGCGCGAGCGCCGAGACGGGGATCCCGGCCTTGCGCGCGGCCGCGCGGCCTGCGCCGGGGTTGCGCTTGCCGGCGTTCTGGCCGCCGTCGGAGACGACGAGCACCGCGGCCGGCGGGTGCTTGCCGCCGGTGGTCACCGTTCCGAACGCGTGCTCTGCGCACGGTGACCGCGGCGACGACGCCGTCGCCGATCGCCGAGCCCTGCGAGCTGCACCGTGTGCGGCAGCTCGGCGATCACCTGGGCGTGGTCGTAGGTGGGGGCATACGGTGACCGCGGCTCCGGAGGAGAAGGTAACGAGGGCGAGCCGGTAGCTCGCGCGGGAGTGTCCGCACGAACTCGGTGAGAATCGCGTCGGCGGCGCCGAGCCGGGTCGGCTTGACGTCGGTCGCGGCCATCGAGCCCGAGATGTCGACGGCGAGCACGATCGTCGCGCCGGGTTTCGACGGTCGTCACGTGCGCCTCGGGGCGCGCGAAGCCGACGAGCAGCAAGCTGACCGCGAGCAGCAGCAGGACGCGGGGAATCGCGCGCCGCACGCCTGGCGCGGGGGCCATGTTGACGAGCAGCTGCCGGCGAGGCCCAGACGGCGGCCCGCCGTTGCCGGCGGCGCTCGAACCAGACGAGCAGTGCGCCCGCGGCAGGGATCAGCAGCAGGAAGAGCAGCAGGTACGGCGACCCGAACTTCGGGTTCACGAGCCCGACGAAGAGCCCGACTCCGACAAGCACGAGGGCGGCGACGACGACGAGGAAGATGAGGAGAGCGCGTGAGTCGGACTTCATCTCTGGGCGCCGGCGGTTGTGGTCTTGAGGAACAGCGCGAGGCGGCGGAGCCAATCACCCTCGGTCGAGAGCGCGACATGCGCGACCCCGGCCGCGTCGAACAAGCCAACCAGCCGCTCCCGCTCCGCAGCCGCCTCGACGCTGAACCGCTCCCGTAACACCGCATCACTCGTGTCCACCCGCAGCTCCCGACCGGACTCGGGATCAACCAGCCGCAGCTCCCCGACATCCACGAACTCCTGCTCACGCGGATCGCGGATCTCGACCGCCAACGTCGGATGCCGCCCCGCCACCCGCAACAACTCCGACCGCCAATCAACCGGGCCCCGAAAGTCCGACACCACCACCACCAACGACCGCTGCCGCGCCAACCCATCCACAACCCCCAACGCCGCCCCCAAACCCCCAACCCCACCCGGCTCATCCCGCAACGCCTCCAACGCCAACAACAACCCCCGCCGCCCCTGCCGCGGCGCCCGCCACACCAACCCCTCCCCCACATCCCCCCCAAACGCCACCACACCCAACCGATTCCCCCGCCGGCTCGCCGTATACCCCACCGCCAACGCCACACCCTCCGCCACATCCGCCTTCCGCCGATCCGCCGTCCCAAACGCCATCGACGCCGACCCATCAACCACCAACCACGTCACCAACACCCGCTCCGCCAACTCCACCCGCACATGCGTCAACCCCGTCCGCGCCGTCACATTCCAATCAATCCGCCGCACATCATCCCCAGCCTCATACGGCCGCACCTGAAACAACTCACTCCCAACCCCCGCCCACGCCGACCGATGATCCCCCGCCAACAACCCATCCACCCGCCGCCCAATCGCCAACTCCAACGCCTCCAAACTCGCAACCGAAACCACCCCCGGCCCCGGCCGAGCAGCACTCCGCACCCGCACAACCCCACTCCGAAAACCGCTCACGCCACCCCAACAACAGACCGCCCCAGATCCAACTCCGGCGCCACCACCACCCCCAACACCTCATCCAACACCCGATCCGCAGACACCTCCTCCGCCAACGCCTGATACGACAACACCAACCGATGCCGAAACGCATCCCGCACCACCGCCAACACATCCCCCACCACCACATACTCCCGCCCATGCAACAACGCCAACGCCCGCGACGCCGCCACCACACTAATCGGCCCCCGCGGACTCACCCCATACGCCACAAACGGCACCAACCCCGACAACCCAAACTCACCCGGACGCCGCGTCGCCGACGCCAAATCAACCACCCAACTAATCAACGCCGGATCCACATACACCCCCCCAACCAACCCCTGCAACCGCCGCAACTCATCCAACGACAACACCTGCTCCAACCCCACCACCGGCTCCAACGACCGCGCCACCACCGTCAACTCCTCATCATGCGACGGATAATCCACCAACACCTTCAACATAAACCGATCCACCTGCGCCTCAGGCAACGGATACGTCCCCTCCGACTCAATCGGATTCTGCGTCGCCAACACCAAAAACGGCGACGGCACCGGATGCGACGCATGCCCAATCGTCACCTGCCGCTCCTGCATCACCTCCAACAACGCAGACTGCACCTTCGCCGGCGCACGATTAATCTCATCCGCCAACAAAAAATTGCAAAACACCGGACCCAACTCCGTCTCAAACTCATGCCGATCCGGACGAAAAATCCTCGTACCCACAAGATCCGACGGCACCAAATCCGGCGTAAACTGCACCCGCGCAAACGACCCACCCAACACCGCAGCCGTCGACTTAATCGCCAACGTCTTCGCCAACCCCGGCACACCCTCAATCAACAAATGACCACCCGCCAACAAACACACCAACACCCGCTCCAACATCCCCTCCTGCCCCGCAATCACACGACGAATCTCAAACAACGCCTCCTCCAACCGCCCAATATCCGGACCCGCCGAAGAAGCGGCATCTTGACGCTCGGCCATGCTGGCATCCTCCTTACTGAGTGAAACCCACCCGGCACGCGCTTACGCACACACACGGATGGGTCGCGATCGTCGCGGGGCTTCCGGCGCAAACCATAGCGTGCCGTCGGCACGCGCGCAGTTCAGTCGACGATAGCGCGCTTTGGCCCGCGACGGGCGAACGACGTTGCGGGTGTATCTGCCAAAACAGAGCCCGGATCCGGCCGCAAAATGAGCGTCTCACTTGGCGCGTGAGTCAGCATCCAGGCGAGATCCTTGGGCGTGAAGCCCGGGCGTCGCCCTACCGGCGCCGGGACGACAATGCGGTCAAAACGCTCGACCTCCCAGAGTCGCTTGAGCGCGTGGATCGGGGTGCGGCCGCTCTCGATCCGCGCATCGACCGGGACACCCGCTCGCAGCGCCGCGTGTTCGATCGCCTCGAGCAACGGCATCGCGATCGTCACCTGTGCCTGCATCGGCGCGTCCGCCGCCTGCTCGAGCGGAATCACGATCAGGTAGGCCGGTACGAGCTTCGCGTCCTCGGCACGCGCGATCCGGATCGCCGCGGCGAGAACGGTCGGCTCGAGCGCGCCACCGGTGAACGGGACGAGGATGCGCCCGACGCGGGGACGGCGAGCGTTGCGCGACCGGACCTGACGGTTCCGTGCCAGCGTCGCGAACAGGGCCAGCGCTGCGAGCACGGCGACGACGACGGCGACGGACGTCACGCTCACCACTCCTTCTGCTCCCGCAGGGCGCGGTCGGCGACGACGCGAATGTCGACGCCCGGGAGTTCCCTGACGAGCTTGGAAACGAGGGAGCCTCGCAGGACCTCTCTGCGTCGCGACTCGTCGGGCGTACCGAGGAAGACGTAGGTCGAACCGCGTTCCCTGACGAGCTGCTTGACCGCATCGGGGAGCCGGTCACCTTCGAGCTCGATGAAGTGCGCGCCGAGGATCGCGGCGAGCCGCCGGAGCGCAGCGAGCGAGACCGCCTCCTGCTCGCTCAGCTGCTGGCCCGGGCGTCGCACCCAGACCGCGTCGATCTCCGAGCCGAGCCGCTGTCCGGAACGGAACGCGCGCCGCAGGATCCGCTGGGAGCGGGGCTCGGGCGTGACGAGCACCAGGATCCGCTCGGCGACTGCCTGCTGGCTCAGCGGATCGAGCACGCGCGTTTGGCGGCGCGCCTCGACGTCCTCGGCGAGCTCGCGGAGCACGAGCTCGCGGAGCGAGGAGAGCCGTTCGAGGCGAAAGAAGTTCTCGAGCGCGACCTCGGCGCGCGCGAGCGGATAGACCTTTCCGGCCCGCAGGCGCGCCTGGAGCGCCTCGGGGGTGAGATCGACAAGCACGACTTCGTCGGCTTCGTCGAGGATGCCGTCGGGGAACGTCTCCCGCACCCGCACACCCGTGAGCTCGAAGACCTCGTCGTTGAGGCTTTCCAGGTGCTGGATGTTGACGGTCGAGGTGACGTCGATCCCCGCTTCGAGGATCTCCTCGATCTCCTCGTAGCGCTTCGCGTGGCGTGCGCCGGCGCCGTTTGTGTGTGCGAGCTCGTCGACGAGCGCGAGCTCCGGGCGCCTGGCGATCAGCGCGTCGACGTCCATCTCGCCGACCGCGATCCCGCCGTGACTGCCGCTGCGGCGAGGGATGCTCTCGAGCCCCTCGGCGAGCGCTGCCGTCTCGGGCCGGTCGTGCGGCTCCAGGTAGCCGATCACGACATCGACGCCTTCGAGCCGTGCCTGGCGCCCTTCCTGGAGCATCCGGTAGGTCTTGCCGACACCGGCGGCCATCCCGAGCAAGATCCGGTGCCTGCCCCGCACGCGCGCCCTAGGCGCCGAACGCGTTGTGCACGATCAGATCGATCAGCTTGATCCCGATGAAGGGCAGCAACACGCCGCCGAGCCCGTAGATCAGGAGGTTGCGCCGGAGCAGCGCGGTGGCGCCGATCGCCCGGTAGCGAACACCGCGGAGGGCGAGCGGGACGAGTGCGGGGATGATCAGCGCATTGAAGATGATCGCCGAGATGATCGCACTCTTGGGGTCGC
The DNA here is from genome assembly GCA_963828105.1 of uncultured Actinomycetota bacterium. Classification (GTDB taxonomy): domain Bacteria; phylum Actinomycetota; class Thermoleophilia; order Gaiellales; family Gaiellaceae; genus PALSA-600. The sequence continues at coordinate 131,090 of CAWHDF010000034.1, forward strand.
CGAGGTGCATGACGTTGAGCGAGTTGAGCGGGCCGCGGCTGCTGGGTTTCGACGCGTAGGTGAACGCGAACATCGCGGGCAGGATCGCGAAGTACTTGGCGACGTCGTTGGCGATCGAAAAGGTCGTCAGCGCGCCGCGCGTGATCAGCAGCTGCTTGCCGACCTCGCAGATCTCGATCAGCTTGGTCGGGTTCGAGTCGAGGTCGACCATGTTGCCGGCCTCCTTGGCGGCGGAGGTGCCGGTGTTCATCGCGACGCCGACGTCCGCCTGCGCGAGCGCGGGCGCGTCGTTCGTGCCGTCTCCGGTCATCGCGACCATCCGGCCCTTGGCCTGCTCCTCACGGATCAGCGCCAGCTTCGCTTCCGGGGTCGCCTCGGCGAGGAAGTCGTCGACGCCTGCCTCCTCGGCGATCACGGCGGCGGTAACGCGGTTGTCGCCGGTGATCATCACGGTGCGGATCCCCATGCGGCGCAGCTCGTCGAAGCGTTCACGCATGCCGCCCTTGACGATGTCCTTGAGGTGGATGACGCCGAGCACGAAGTTGTCCTGAGCGACGACGAGGGGGGTGCCGCCGGCGCGCGCGATCCGGTCTACCTCCTCGTCGAGCCGCGCCGGGATCTTGCCGCCCTGCTCCTCGACCCAGCGCTTGACGGCGTCGGCTGCGCCCTTGCGGTACTGGTTGCCGTTCATGTCGACGCCACTCATGCGGGTGGTCGCCGAGAAGGGAATGAACTCGGCGTCGAGCTCCGAGAGCTCGCGTCCGCGGAGCCCGTAGAGCTCCTTGGCGAGCACGACGATCGACCGGCCCTCCGGGGTCTCGTCGGCGAGCGAAGAAAGCTGCGCGACCTCGGCGAGCTCGCGCGGCTCGACGCCCTCGACGGGGACGAACTCGGATGCCTGGCGGTTGCCGAGCGTGATCGTGCCCGTCTTGTCGAGCAGGAGCACGTCGACGTCGCCCGCCGCCTCGACCGCGCGACCCGACATCGCGAGCACGTTGCGCTGGACGAGCCGGTCCATGCCCGCGATCCCGATCGCCGAGAGGAGCGCGCCGATCGTCGTCGGGATGAGCGCGACGAGCAACGCGATCAGGACGGTCTGTGAGGTCGGCGTGCCTGCGTAGAGCGCGAAGGGGCGCAGCGTCACGACGGCCGCGAGGAAGGTCACGGTCAGCCCGGCAAGCAGGATGTTGAGCGCGATCTCGTTGGGGGTCTTGCGACGGGCTGCGCCTTCGACGAGCGCGATCATGCGGTCGAGGAACGACTTGCCGGGCTCCTGGGTGACCTCGACGACGAGACGGTCAGAGAGCAGCCGCGTCCCACCGGTGACGGCCGAGCGGTCACCGCCAGCCTCACGGATCACCGGTGCCGACTCGCCGGTGATCGCTGATTCGTCGACCGAGCCGACACCCTCGATGATTTCGCCGTCGGCGGGGATGATCTCGCCGGCGACGACGATGACGACGTCGCCGCGCTGCAGTTCGGGTGCCGGTACCGCCGCCACGCTGCCGTCGGGGCTGCGACGCTGGGCCAGCGTCGTCGTGCGCGTCGCACGTAGCGCATTTGCCTGTGCCTTGCCGCGTCCCTCGGCGATCGCCTCGGCGAAGTTCGCAAACAGCACGGTCAGCCAGAGCCAGACCGCGATCACGGCGACGAACCAGAGCTGACCGGTGTGACCGCGAACGAGGTCGACGAGAAAGATTCCGCTCGTGATCACGCTGCCGAGCTCGACGATGAACATCACCGGGTTGCGGGCCTGGAGGCGCGGGTCGAGTTTCGGGAACGAGTCCTTGATCGCTTGCACCGCGATCTCGCGCGAGAAGATGCTGGCGGACGCCCGCGCCATCTAGCGGCCCCCCTCCCGATCGAGCGCAAGGTTCAGTTCGAGCACGTTGACCCCGGGCTCACCGAAGACCCCCAGGAGCGGCCGACCGTGTAGTGCCGGATCAGCGCCTGGACGGTTGCGAGCGGAAGGTGGCGCACAGCCGCGATCCGGCGCGCCTGCAGCTGCGCGTAGGCGATCGAGATCTCCGGGTCGATCCCCGAGCCCGAGGGAGTCACCGCGTCGACGGGGATCTCGTGGGCCGTGAGCCCCGGGTTGTAGGGCCCCTCGAGCTTGAGAATCGCCTCGATCTGCGTGTGCACCTCGGTCGCGAGCGCCGGATCGGTCGGGCCGAGATTCGAGAAGGTGGTCCCGGCGGCGTTGTAGGCGGGCGAGGTCGCCGACGGACGCTCGTGAAAGTAGGTCGCGCCCGTGAACGCCTGGGCGGCGAGCGCGGAGCCGACAACCTTGCCGTCGACACGGATCAGGCTGCCGTTTGCCTGGCTCGAAAAGGCGAGCTGGCCGATGCCCGTAATCAGCCCCGGGTAGACGAGACCGAAGAGCACGCCGAGCACAAGCGTCGCGACGACCGCGCCGCGGAGATCGCCGAGCAGCTTGGCGCGCATCACTGCAGCCCCTCGACGATCGGCCCGAGGAAGAGCGCCGGGAGGATCATCAGGCCGGCGGTGAGCACGATCACGCCGACGAGCAGGACCGAGAACGTCGCACCATCGGTGCGGAAGGTCCCGGCGGAGGTCGGCGCCGCCTTCTTCGCGGCAAGCGAGCCGCCGATCGCGAGCGCAGCGACGAGCGGCACGTAACGGCCGAGCAGCATCGCGGTCCCGCCGGCTTCGGCGAGGAAGTTGTTGGCCGTGTAGCCGCCGAAGGCGCTGCCGTTGTTGAAAGCCTGCGACGTCCAGGCGTAGAGCGCCTCGGTGAAGCCGTGCGCGCCCGGGTCGAAGATCGCCTTCAGGTTGCCCTTGGTCACGATGGCGTAGGCCGCGAGAGCAAGGTCGAGCGTCGGGCAGAAGAGCGCTCCGATCGCCGCGTACTTGATCTCCCGCGCCTCGATCTTCTTGCCCAGGTACTCGGGCGTCCGTCCGACCATCAGCCCGGCGATGAAGACGGCGATCAGGATGTAGAAGAACATCCCGTAGAGCCCGGAGCCGACCCCGCCGAAGATCACCTCCCCGGAGAAGATGTTGACGAGTGCGGCACCGCCGCCGGCCGGCGTCAGCGCTTCGTAGCCGGCGTCGGCGCCGCCGTTCCCGGTCGCCGTGGCGAGGTCGGACCAGAGCGCCGAGTCGGTGATCCCGAAGCGAACCTCCTTGTCGGTCATGTTGCCGCCACTCGAGCTCGCGCTCTGGGCGAGGCTGACGCCGGAGGCGCGCAGGACCGCCGAGCCGTGGTGCTCGGCACCCTCGATCACTCCGACGCCGAGCGCGAGGATCGCGAACATCGCCGCGAACACCGCCCAGGCATGCCGGCGCGCAAGCACCATCTTCCCGAACATGAAGACCTCGGCCATCGGGATCAGCAGGATCGCGACCATCTCGAAGAAGTTCGTAAGCCCGTTGGGGTTCTCGAACGGGACGGCGGAGTTCGAGTTGTAGAAACCGCCGCCGTTCGTGCCGATCATCTTGATCGCCTCTTGCGAGGCGACCGGGCCGCGTGCGATCGTCTGCGTCGCACCCTGCAACGTCGTCGCGGTCGCGTGGCTGTGAATGTCTGCGGTACACCCTGGGAGAGGAGGAGGATTGCGAAGACGATCGAGATCGGCAGCGAGGATGTAGACGATCGAGCGGTAGAGGTCGACCCAGAAGTTGCCGAGCTCGCGGGTCGAGCGCCGTGCGAGCCCGCGGATCAGCGCGGCGAGCACCGCGAGCGCGATCGCGGCGCGAGAAGAAGTTCTGCACGGCGAGGCCGCCCATCTGGGTCAGATACGACATCGTCGTACTCGCCGCCGTAGTACTGGAAGTTCGTGTTCGTGAGGAAGCTCGCGGTCGTGTTCAGCGCGATGTGTGCCGGTACCGCCTTGAGGTGGTCGGGGTTGAGCGAGCAGGTGCGCCTGCAACCGCTGCAAGGCGTAGAGCGCGGCGCCGGAAATGACCGTCACGACGAGCAGGGTGATGCCGTAGCTCTTCCAGTCCTGCTCGCGGTTCGGGTCGGTGCCGACGAGCCGGTAGAAGCCGCGCTCGATTGCCGCCAGCGGACGCGGCGCGCGGAACGTGCCGTAGACGCGCGCCATCCAAAGACCGAGTGGATAGGCGAGCGCGACGACAACCGCGACGTAGAGCACGATCTGCGCGAGCCCCTGGCCGCTCACCTAGAGCTTCTCCCCGCGGAAGAGGGCGTAGATCAGGTACACGAGCACCAGCACCGCGACCGTCAGTCCGAAGGCGTCACCGGCGTCCATCAGACGCGATCGAGGATCTCGATCAACAGGAAGACAACGACGAAGCAGGCGAGCCCGATCCCGATCGCAGCGAGGTCGTACATCAGCGCGCCTCACCGCCGCGGCAGGCGCCCGGCATGTCGTCGTCAGCCCAAACCTTCATGGCGCACACGGTAGGAGGCCCTGGCTGAAGGCCGTCTGAGGATCTCGAGCCCGAACCTGAAGAAACTCTTAAGACGCCGGGTGCGGTCGCTCCTGCTCCGGACGCGGTTCGACGAGCCGGTAGCCGGCACCCGGCTCGGTGAGCAGATAGCGCGGCCGCGCCCGGTCGGGCTCGATCTTGCGACGCAGTTGCGAGACGTTGACGTGAAGCAGATTCGACTCGCTCGCGTACCCCGGGCCCCAGATCTCGAGCAGGAGCGCCCGGTGGGTCATCAGCTTGCCTGCGTTGAGCGCGAGCACGCGCAGCAGCTCGAACTCGTGCGGGGTGAGGTGGACCGGCGTGCCCGCCATCGTGACCGAACGGCGCTCGAGATCGACGACGAGCTCGCCGATCTCGAGCACCGGCTCCCCCGACGGTGCGATGCGGCGCAGCGCCGCGCGCAGACGCGCGAGCAGCTCGTCGATCCCAACGGGCTTGGTGACGTAGTCGTCCGCGCCCGCGTCGAGCGCCTCGACCTTCGCGCGCTCCTCGCCTACCGCCGAGAGCAGGATCACGGGAACCGAGCTCCAGCGTGCGCAACTCGCGGCAGACGTCGATTCCGCAGCCGTCGGGGAGCACGAGGTCGAGGATGATCGCCTCCGGGCGGACGGAGCGCGGCGCTCGCGAGCGCCGCGGCCGCCGTCTCGGCGGTGTCGACCTCGTACCCCGCACCGCGCAGACTCGTCCGCAGCGCACGCACGATCTGCGGCTCGTCGTCGACGACGAGCACGCGGACGGACGTCATCGCGCGAGCGCGAGCGAGGAGGCCAGGGGCAGCGCGAGCACGAAGGTGGCGCCCTGATGCGAGCGCGACTCGACCCAGATGCGCCCACCGTTAGCCTCGGCGAAGCCGCGGGCGATCGCGAGCCCGAGCCCGGCGCCCGGCTGCTCGCTCGCGCGTGCCCCCCGCTGGAACGGCTCGAAGATCCGTTCGCGCTCGGAGCACGGGCACCCCCGGGCCATGGTCGATCACGCGCACGATCGCCTCGGGCCCGCCGCCGGCGACCTGAACGCGCACCGGCTCGCCGGGCGGCGACCACTTGAGCGCGTTCTCGATCAGATTGACGAGCACCCGCTGGATCTGATGTGCGTCGACACGCACCGCGGGGGCATCGGGCGGGAAAGCTCACCTCCACAGAGGTGCCCGGCGCGCCGAGCTCCTCGAGTGCGGCGACAACGAGCTCCTCGAGGTCGAGCAGCGCCGGCGCCGGCTCGGCGGCGCCGGCCTGCAGCCGCGAGAGGTCGAGCAGGTTGCCGACGAGGTGGTCGAGCCGGTCGGAGGCGGCGAGAATCGTCGCGAGCAGCTCGGCACGGTCGGCCTCGTCGATCACGAGATCGTCGCGCGCAAGTGCCCCGGCGGAGGTCGAGATCGCCATCAGCGGCGTCCGCAGGTCGTGGCTGACCGCGCGTAGCAGTGCGGTCTTGATCACGTCGGCGCGGCGCAGCGCCTCCGCCTCGAGCGCCTCGCCTGCGAGACGCTCGCGGTCGAGCGCAACCCCGAGCAACGAGGAGAGCGCCGGCAGGAGCGCGCCGGCGCGCGCTCGCGTCACCGCGCATCCGACCTCCGAGCTTGATCCAGCCGATCCGGCGCCCGCCCGCGAGCAGCTCGACAGCGTTCCCGGCGTCGCCGGTGTCATCGCCGAGCACGATCTCGGCACGCTCGACCTGGAGGGCCCGTGCCGCCTCCGCGGAGATGCGCTCGAGTTCGCTGCCGACGGTGCCGTGTTCGAGCAGTGAGCTCGCGATCTCGGCCAGCAGTGCCGCCTCCCGCGCGCGCCGGCGACCTCTGGTGGCGAGCTCCGAGACGACGATCGCCGTGCAGACGAAGACGAGCAGCGCGAACCAGTTGCGCGAGTCGCTCAGCGTGAGCGTGTAGAGCGGCGGTAGGAAGAAGAAGTTGAAGGCGAGCATGCTCGCGATGGAGACTCCGACCGCGTAGGGAAGCCCCCAGGCCACGGCGACCGGAAGCACGGCGACGATGTAGAGCACACCCAGGCTCAGCACCGGCACCCAACGGTCGAGGATCTCGATCATCCCGGTGACGGAGGCAACCGCCGCGATGCTGATCACGACCGCGAACAGCGGCCGCGCACGTCCCTGGCGAGCAGGGGCCTCCGGCGCCCGGGCAAACTCGACCGCGATCCTCGAGAACGCGCTCACACCACCATCATCGCTCGCGGAGAGGCAGCGGTGCCCGCGGGCTCAGCCGATCGCGACCATGCGCTCGATCGCGCGACGGGCACGAACGGCGACCTCAGGCTCGACGCTGACCTCGTAACGCCCTTCCCGAAGCGAGTCGCGCAGCTTCTCGAGCGTCGTCAGCTTCATGTAGCGACAGACCGCAGCCTCCTGTGCCGCCTCGAAGCGTTTGCCGGGCACCTCGCGCTCGAGCCGGTGCAGGATCCCGGTCTCGGTCGCGACGATGAAACGCTCGCTCGGCGATGAGCGTGCATGGTCGACCATCGCCTCGGTCGAGAGGATGCGCGTGCGCTCGTTCGCGAACGCCATCGCTTGGCTCGCGCAGCCGCACTCCGGATGGACGAGCAGCTCGGCATCGGGCGCCTCGCGCTGCCAGCGTTCGATATCTGCGGGACGGATACCCGCGTGCACGTGGCACTCGCCGAGCCAGATGCGCAGCTTGCGCCCGGTTACCCGCTCGAGCCAGAGACCGAGATAGAGGTCGGGAAGGAAGAGGATCTCGCGGTCGGCGTCGATCGACTCGATCACCGCGCGAGCGTTTCCGGAGGTGCAGCAGAAGTCGCTCTCGGCCTTGACGGCAGCGCTCGTGTTGACATACGAGACCACGACCGCGCCCGGGTGCTCCTGCTTCCAGCGACGCAGCTGCGCCACCTCGATCGAGTCGGCGAGCGAGCAGCCCGCATGCGCGTCGGGGATCAGCACGGTCGCCTCGGGCGAGAGGATCGCTGCCGTCTCGGCCATGAAGCGCACGCCGCACATGACGACGAGCGTCCGTGCGGAAGCGACGGCCGCGCGCGCGAGCCCGAGCGAGTCGCCGACAAAGTCGGCGACGTCCTGCACCTCGGGCCGCTGATAGTTGTGAGCGAGGATGACCGCGTCACGCTCGAGCGCGAGCGAGCGCACCTCGTCGGCGAGCTGGCGTGATGTGAGTGCGCTCATGCGACCTCGAGCGAGACGTCGAGCGCGGGGACGGACCTCGTGAGCGCACCGACCGAGATCAGGTCGACTCCCGTCTCGGCGTAGGCCCGCACCGTTGCGAGCGTGATCCCGCCGGAGGCCTCGAGCAGCGCACGACCGTCGACGAGTGCGACCGCCTCCCGCACCTGTGTGGGGCTCATGTTGTCGAGCAGGATCCGCTCGGCGCCGCCGGTGAGCGCTTCGGCGACCTCGTCGAGCGTCTCTGCCTCCACCTCGACCGGAAGGGCGCTGTGGCGCGCGCAGGCCGCCAGCGCCGCCTGGATCCCGCCCGCGAGGCGGAGGTGATTCTCCTTGAGCAGAATCGCGTCGTAGAGGCCCGAGCGGTGATTCGCAGCGCCGCCGCAGCGCACGGCGTAACGCTCGAGCGGCCGCAGCCCGGGCGTCGTCTTGCGCGTATCGAGCAGCGTCACGCCGGTGCCGGCGACGGCATCGACGTAGCGTGCGGTCAACGTCGCAATCCCGCTCAGGCGCGCAACCAGGTTGAGCGCCGTGCGCTCGCCGCCGAGGACCGCGCGTGCACGGCCCTCGAGCCGTGCGACCGCTCCCGGCGCGGCCAGCGCTGCGCCTTCGGGCACGAGTTGCTCGAACGCGATCGCAGGGTCGAGCTCGGCAAAGACGGCCTGCGCGACGGCGAGCCCGCAGACGACGCCACGCTCCTCGAAGACGAGCTCGGCTCGACAGCGCGCCTGCGCGGGTACCACCGCCTCACTCGTGAGATCGCCCTTACCGAGATCCTCAGCGAGCGCCAGCTGCACGATCCGGGCGAGTTCCTCGGGGGTAGGCGGCATCGGCACCTCGCGATACTGCTCGGCCACGGGTGGCCCCGCCCCATCCGGCGGGGGTGTGGCAAACCGTCTACGCTCGCGTTCCGTATTCATCCCGAGGTTTTCTCCTCAAAGTCGATAACCGCTCCGGAGTGTACCAAACGCCTCCCGCCCAGCAAGCCGATGTGCTCCCCCGCGCGCACATGGTCGCCGCCGTCGTGTTCCAGGTGCGCGACGGCGTGCTCCGCGCGCTGCTCTGGCAGCGGGCGCTCGAACCCTACGCCGGCAGCTGGTCGCTTCCCGGCGGCGAGCTCGCCGCCGACGAGACGCTCGAGCAGTCGATCCGCCGACACCTCGCGACGAAGGTCGACGTCCGCGAGCTCTCCCACCTCGAACAGCTGGAGACGCGTAGCGAGCCCGACCGCAACCCCCTGCGCGGCGAGCTCGTCACCGCCTACCTCGGCCTCGTGCCGAGCGACATCGACCCCGCACTGCCCGACGACACCCGCTGGCAGCCGGTCGACCGGCTTCCCCCTCTCGCCTTCGATCACGCCCCGCTCGTTCTCGCCGGCCGCGAACGTCTGCGCGCGAAGCTCTCGTACACGAACATCGGCTTCGCGCTCGCCCCGGAGGTCTTTTCGATCTCCGAGCTGCGCAGCCTCTACCGCGGCGCGCTCGGCCATGACGTCTCGGCGACGAATCTCCAGCGCGTCCTGCTCCGGCGGGCGCTGCTCGTGCCGACCGGACACCGGCGCGAGCCGGGACCCGCCGGCGGCCGTCCCGCAGCGCTCTTTCGCTTTGCGACCCGCAGACTCGAGGTCACCGACGCTTTCGCCGTGCTGCGGCCGCCGGCCGGCGGCTGACGCCCGCGGCTAGGAGCGGATGCGGCCGACGAGCTTCCAGGCGCCCGGCAACGCCGCGGCCGCGAGGTAGAGCTTGAAGGTATCCCCGGGGACGAACGGGTAGAGGCCGTCTTCGAGGGTGTGCTCGAGGTTCGTGTGGAGCACGTGCGCAAGCCAGGGCAACCCGAACAGGTAGATGACGACGTTGCCCGAGAGCATCGCGCCGACCGCCGAGGAAAACCTCCGGTCCCAGCGGCGCTCGGCAAGCCAGCCGGTGAGGGCAGCAACGAAGGGATAGCTGACCAGGTAGCCGCCGCTGGCGCCGGACAGCGTCGCGAAGCCGTAGCCGGTGTGGGGTGCGTAGATCGGAGCGACCAGACCGGCGAGCACGTAGAGCAGCGCCGCCGCACCGCCCCGCGCGGTCCCGAGCCCGGCCCCGACGAGGAGCACGGCGAACGTCTGGCCCGTGATCGGCACAGGCGTGAACGGCAACGCGACCGAGATCTGCGCCGAGGCGGCGATCAGCCCGGCGCCGCCGGCGACCAGTACGACGTCTGCGAGGAGCCCGCTGCGCGGCCAGAGCGCGAGGCGAAGGGTGGCTGCCTGGGACTGCATCGGCTCTTAGACGGCGCAGGCGCAGCGACGGTTGCAGCGGGCCGGCGACAACCTTTCGGGCGCCTGCCAAAGCGGCGCCGGGCACGCTACTCTGGCCCCGGCAACATTCTGGTGACAGCTTGGGGGAGCACTGCCGCGCCGCGCCGACACGAGGCCGGCCGCGGGCGCGCGGACGTTACCCGGGGAGCTGCGCGAGGATGGTCGGCCGCAGCAGGGCAGACGCGTGCCCTCGGGAAGGTGGAGTGGCGTGAAGGACATCCTGGAGATACTCGAACGATGGACACATGACGGCACTGCCGTCGCACTCGGATCGGTCGTTGAGCGTATCGGTTCGGCGCCGCGCGACCCCGGCGCAACACTCGCGGTCTCGGCGAGCGGCGCTGTTGCGGGAGGGGTCACGGGCGGCTGCGTCGAGCCAGCCGTGATCGCAGAGGCGCGAGCGGTGCTGTCCGGCTCACCCGGACGACTCTGCTCGTTCGGCCTCGACGACGAGTTCGGCTTCGACGTCGGTCTCAACTGTGGCGGGCGGATCGCGGTCGCCGTCTATCCGCTCGACGCGGAGGTACTCGCCGGCGCCGCCAGTGCCGTGCGCGCCGACCGGTCGGTCGCCGTGACTCTCCGCCTCGACGACGAGCAGTTCGGCCGTCAGTCGCTGGTCGAGGCGGTCGGCTCAGAGAACGACGAGGAGGCGTTCGCACGACAGGCGCGGTCGCTCCTCGCACTCGGCGAAAACGGGCTCATCGAGACGGACGACGGAGCGAAGGTCTTCGTCGAGTGCTACGCGCCGCGTCCGAACCTCTATCTCTTCGGTGCCAGCGACCACGTTGGCGCGCTCGTGCGGGTCGGCAAGCTGCTCGGCTACCGCGTCACCGTCTGTGACCCGCGCACGGTGTACCTGACAGCAGAACGCTTCCCGGAGGCCGACACCCTTGTTGCCGAGTGGCCCGACCGCTTCCTCGCCCAGGCGCCGATCGACACGCGCACCGCGATCTGCATGATGACCCACGACCTCAAGTTCGATGTGCCCGCGCTCAAGCTCGCGCTGCGGTCGCAGGCCGGCTTCATCGGCGCGATCGGGAGTGAGCTGACGCGCGCCGACCGGAAAACTCGGCTCAAGGCGGAGGGCATCGACGAATCCGAGCTCGTGCGTCTGCACGCGCCGATTGGGATCCAGATCGGCGCCCGCAGCCCCGAGGAGGTGGCCGTCTCGATCGCCGCACAGCTGATCGAGTCGAACGTCGTCGCGCGCTCTCAACGGATCGCGAGCGTGCAACCCGCGACAGTGCTTTCCTGAGCCGCTAACGCCGCGTCCTCGGAAAACGTCAGAGCAGCGCGAGCACGGTCGCTGGCTCGAGTTCGCCCAGCGAGCCGAGCACCAGGTCGGCCTCCGCGACGGCGTCGCCGGGAGGGAAGTGCGGATTCGGGATCGCGATACACGCCATCCCGGCCGCCTTCGCCGAACGAATCCCGTTATGCGAGTCCTCGATCGCGACGCACAACTGCGGCGCGATGCCGAGCCGCCGCGCCGCTTCCAGGTAGACCTCGGGCGAGGGTTTGCCCGAAGCAACCTCCTCCGAGGAGACGGTGGCGGTGAACAGCGACGCGAGCTTGCCCGCGGCGAGCACCGCGTCGATCAGTTCGCGATTCGACGACGAAGCGAGCCCGAGCGGCATCGCCGCCGCGATTCGCGCGACGGCCTCGCGCGCCCCGGGCAACCAGGGCGGCCCGCCGGCATACCGCATGAGCATCCGCTCGACGACGATCGCGTTGATCTCGGCGGGCGACTCGGCAAGTCCGATCCGATCGTGCATGTAGCGCGACCACTCCGGCGAGCTCATCCCCATCATGTCGCGTTGCGCACCGGGATGCCAGCTCCCTCCCCGCTGGTGCGCAAGTTCCTCCCGGACGTCGTCCCAGACCTGCTCCGAGTCGATCAGCACACCGTCCATGTCGAAGACGACCGCGTGCATCACAGTGCGCGGTAGCGGCGATCGACGTAGACGAGCGTGTCGCGGCCCGGGCCGCGCTCGAGCAGACGCACCGCGCCGATGAAAAGAGCGTGGTCGCCCGTGAGCACGGTTTCGATCGTCTCCGCGACGATCCAGCCGAGCGCACCGGCAATCAGGCGCGGCTCGTCGGTCAGCACCTCGATCCGGTCCCAGTGGGCGATCGGAGGCACGTTGAGGGCGAAATGGCGCGCGAGCGCGCCTTGGCTACCGTCGAGGATCGAGACTGCCCACTCGCCCGCGTCACGGACAACCTCGTAGAGCGAGGCCGAGCGCGAAAGAGCGATCGAGACGAGCGGTGGCTCGAGTGAGAGGGAGAGCAGCGAGGAAACGGTGAGCCCGGCCCGGCGCCCGCCCGACTCGGCGACGACGACGGCGACCCCGGAGGGCCAGAGCCGGAAGAGCTCGCGCTGCTGCTCATGGGGCTCGCTCACCGCCGCGAGGCTACCTGGGCGGTGTGGGCGCAGCTGGGCGCCGCCTGCCCCGAGCCTCACCCGGCGTCTGCGTCCTCCGCGTCGAGCTCCTCGGCAAGCAGTGCGAGCACGAACAGCCGCCAGGCGAGATCCGGGTCGGAGGCGAGGAAGGTCGCAGCCTCACGCAGACGCGGGAGCTCGCGCGTCAGGGGCGTGAGCTCGTCGAGCGCAGCAACGAGCTCGGCGAGGCGCGCGTCGCTGTAGAGATCCCGCGCGAGCGACTTCGCCGCGGCGCCGTCGAGCTCCGGCTCGCGGGTCGGATCTCCTCCCGAAGCGAGCACGAGCAGCGCTCGGCGGCGCGCCGCCGCGAGCTCACCGGCGGGCAGCTCGAGCTGCTGTCCGGCGAGATAGGCGAGCAACGGCAGCGGGTCGCCGAGCTCGCCCGTCTCCAGTTCTGCCAGCAGCTCGTCGAGCGCACTCATCCGGTGCAGATCATGGCGGATGACAACGCTTGCGCGCTGCAGCGTCTGCGATACTCGAACGGTGAAGCTGTCTCGCCGGCTGATGGTGCTGGGCGTCGCAGTGCTCGCCCTCGGGGTCGGCACGGTCGCCGTCGTCGCCGCCTCCGGCGTCTCACCGCGCTGGCTCCCGAACTGCCTCGGCCAGCCACAGGCACGGCCGAGCACGGTGATCTTCGCCTGCGCCGATGCCGGATTTAGCGCGCAGAAGCTCGTCTGGTACGGCTGGGGCGGAGCGACGACGGTCGCGGTCGGCACCGCTTCGGTCAACGACTGCACCCCGAGCTGCGTCGCCGGCCACTTCCACAGCTACCGGATCGTGCTCGTCGTCAACGGCACCCAACACTGTCCGGGCAACAAGCTGGCCTACGAGGAGGTCAGCTACGGCTTCATCGGACGCTCGCCCTTCCCCGCCGACTCCGAGGGGACAACCGAGCCCACGTACCGCTTCCGCTGCCACTGAGCGGCGGTGAAGCGAGCACGACGACGAGGGCGCTGATCAGCGTCGTACCGACGACCAGGCCGCCGAGCACGTCTGAGGGCGTGTGCGCAGCGGTGACGACGAGAAACGGCCCCACGGGGAGGAACCACGCGAGCGCGACCAGACGCAGCCGCGGCCAGACGAGCCAGACCGCGGTCACGACCAGCATGCCCCTGATCATGTGCCCGCTCGGGAACGAGTTGTCGAAGGCGAGGATCGGCGCCCGCGCGCCGGAGCCGGGCCCGTACAACGTCGGGCGCCGGAGCAGCCCCTTACCGATCAGCTCGACGGCGTTTCCGAGGCCCCAGACGACGAGGAGCGCCACAGCGAGCCAGGGCGAGCCCCGTCTGATCGCCACCAGCGCAGCGATGAAGACGACGAGCCCCGAGAGGAAAACCGAGCACGGGTAGGTCCAGACGGCGAGCGTCGCGTTCGCCAGCGAGAGCCGGCCGCTGTAGGGCAGGATCAGACCGCCCCAGCCGTTTGCTCCGCCGCCGTAGGGAGGGTGTAGCCACGGCATCAGGTGGTTGATGGCGTACTGGTCGATCGCGGTGAAGGCGCCGGCGACGACCAGTACGGCGATGATCGCGAGTACCACGAGCAACGCCCCGACCACTCTCCTCGACGCCCAGAACGGCAGCTCCGACGGCGGGCGGGGCGACAGGTCGGAGACGTCCAAACGGTGGAGAGTAGCCGCGCCGTGGGACGCGAGCATGCGGTCGCGAATGCAACAACCGGCCCCAACCGCCGATGTAACGCCTACCATGGCGTCGCTCTTGCTTCTCTTAGTACCCACCCATTTCCACCATCTAACGCACATCCTCAGCGACCCGGTCGAAATTCACCGCGACCGGCTCGCGAACCGTGAGGCGCTGCTGTTGCTTCTCGCCTCCTCGTTCGCGACCTTCGCGGTCGTGCGCCTCTACACTCGCCTCGCCCGGCGGCGCGGCTGGAGCGGCCAGCACATCGGCGGCGTCCACGTCCACCACATGGTGCTCGGGCTCGTGCTCGTGCTCGCGAGCGGAATGGTCGACATCTCGCTGCGGCTGAACGACGGCGGGCGCGACGTCGTCGCGGTGATCTTCGGCGTCGGCGGTGCCTTCATGCTCGACGAGTTCGCACTCACTTTCCACCTGCGCGACGTGTACTGGACCGAGGAGGGACGCCGCTCGATCGACGCGAGCATCATGTGGATGCTGCTCGGCCTGCTTCTGCTCGTCGGCATCTCGCCGTTCGGGATTCACGACCACTCCGTCGTGCCGCGCACGATCGGCGTCGTGATCGTCGCACTCAATATCTGTCTGTCGATCATCACCTGCCTCAAAGGCAAGCTGATGCTGGGTCTTGTCAGCGTCTTCGTACCTCCGGTGGGGCTCGTGACCGCCATCCGGCTCGCTCGCCCGGGTTCGGTCTGGGCTCAGCTCATGTATTCGCCGGGCGAGGGCAAACTCGAGCGCGCCGAGGCCCGCTTCCACCCACACGAAGCACGCTTCGAGCGGGTGCGCATCCGGCTCGTCGACTTCTTCGCTGGCGCGCACCACCCTTCGACGAACCCGAAGTAACGTCGGCTCCGCCCCGCCGGCCGCGATCCCCGGGGGCCCGACGCCCCACAGGGTGACCTCGTCGTGCGACCTAGTTGAAGTACGAGACGAGCACGACACAGAACATCGTCGCGACGACGACGAGCGCTCCAATCAGCACAACACTCATGTTCGACTCCCTTCTGGATGCGGTGGCAGGGCATCTCGCACTCTGCACTTGTATTAGATGTCACATACAAGTCAGAGGGTTCTCATAGAGAACAAGTTATCCCGATTCGGGAAACTACGTCAAGGGAAAGTCACAAACGTGTTACAAACTCCGCTTCTGTACCACGGGCCGGTCTCGAGCGACCCGGCCTCGCGTGAGGGCCGAAGGGCGACCGCGGCTCAGGCGGAGACGAGCGCTGGCACGGGCCGCAGCAGCGCGGCCGGCGAGGTGACGGTGAGCGCCGCCTGCACCTCCGCGAAAACGTCCGTCCCCTCCAGCGAATAGTCCGACGTGAACTCGACGGCGCCGTTGACCTCGATCACCGTCCAGCCTCCATCCCGCAGAGGCAGCAGGTCGACGCCAACCAGGTCTCCGCCGATCGCTGCGGCCGCGCGCAGCGCGAGCTCGCAGGCGTCGGACGGCGGTTGCACCGGAATCCGCCGTCCCCCGAGCGCGACGTTCGTCCGCCACTCTCCGGCGGCGGCGAAGCGGTTGACCGCCCCCACCACACTGCCGCCCGCGACGACGATGCGCAAGTCGTATCCGGCCGGAGGCACGAGCTCCTGCAGCACCCCGCCGGTGGCGTTGAACCAGAGTCTGCCCCGCGCTCTGGCGAGCGCGCTGCCGAGCTCGGCGGCGCTTTCGCAGCGAACGACGTCGCGACCCCAGCTGCCGTAGCGCGGCTTGAGGACCACGGGCGCCTCAAGCTCGGGCAGCGGTAGCCAAGGGGCGATGTGCTGCGTCGGTGGATGCGCAACCCCGGCCCGCTCGAGCGCGGCCGCGGTCGCGAGCTTGTCGTGCGCGAAGAGCAGGCTCGGGCGCCGGTTGAGGACCGTCACGCCACGGCGCTCGAGCAGGTCGAGCACCCAGAGCCCACGCTCGATCCCGTCGAGGGAGGGCAGGACATCGAAGCGGCCGATTGCGACCTCGCCGGCGCCGAGCCGGACGAGCGCCTGTGAGGGTGTGAGCACGCAGCCGAGCTGGGTGTTCGTCCGGCTTTGGGCATGCGCGATGACCGCAACTGGCTGCACCGCCATATCATCCGGGCTTCCGCAGCTGCGCGATAGGGCGGCAACCCAGACTGTCACGTCGCCGTCACGAGTTCGTGATCTCGCGGAAACGGACTGCTCAGGCTTTTGGCGTCGGCTCCAGTACCGTCAACGCCAGCTGCGGATCGTCCGTGAAGATCCCGCTGACGCCGAGTGCGGCCAGCTCGAGCATCCGCTGCGGTTCGTTGACGGTGTAGACGGCGGTTTCGAGCCCGTAACGGGCGGCGATGCGCAGCGCGCGCCGGGTCAGCCGTCGGTTCTCGAATCCGACCGCCCAGCAGCCGTAGGCGGCGGCAAAGCGGATCGGCACGAACGCGGTGTGCTGCATCGTGCGGATGCCCGGCCGCAGGCTGCGCACCTGCGCGATCGCGCCCGGTTCAAAACAGAGCACAACCGCGTCGTCGTCGAGGAGCTCGAGCGTGCGGGCGACGAGCTTGTGGCGCCGGGAGCGGTAGGGCGACTTGAGCTCGACCATCAGACCGATCCGCCCCCGGCAGAGCGCGACGACCTCGGCGAGTCTCGGTAGCTCCGGCGTCGTGCCCGGGCGTGCGTGGCTGACGACGAGCTCGCCGTCGCTGCGAGCGTGGACGTCGAGCTCGACGAAATCCGCGCCCCGCTCGATCGCACGTTCGAACGCGGCGAGCGTGTTTTCGGGCAGTTCGGCGGACGCGCCGCGATGGGCGATCACGAGCGGACGGCTCATGCGCGTGTCAGCAGCCGTTCGAGGAGCGGACGGTCGATGGCCTCGACGAGCTCCTCCACTCCCCGAAGCCGGCCGGGTGCAACCGTGCCGCGCACCCCGATGCAGCGCAGTCCTGCGGCGCGAGCCGCGGCGACGCCCGCTTCACTGTCCTCGAAGGCGAGCGTCGCGGCTGCGGGCACCCCGAGTTGTGCGAGTGCGAGCAGATATCCCTCCGGATCCGGCTTTCCACGCCTGACGGAGTCCGAAGAGACGATGGCGCTCAAATAGGGGACGAGCCCCGCCGCCTCGACGACCGGCGCGATTTCTGCATGCGCGGCGCCGGAGACGATCACGACCGGTACCCGGGCCGCCGCGTACCGAACGGCCTCGCGGACAGGCTCGCCGATTGTCGCTCCGTTCGAGACGCGTGCGCAGTAGCGGGCGACACGTTCCTGCACGGCTGCTTCGAGTTCGGGGTAGTCGTCGCCGAGCCAGCGAAGGACGATCGCCTCGTCGGAGAGCCCGGCGAGCTCCCGGTAGTAAGCAGCCGCGGACAGCGGTCTGCCGCGGGCGGCGAAGAGCTGCTGGAAGATTTCGCAGAGAATCGGCTCGTCGTCGGACAGCGTCCCGTTGAAGTCGAGGGTGAGGGCGGCGACGGCGGTCATCGGGGTGCAGCGGCAGTATCGTCGGCGCACCCGGCTACCAGGCGGGGCCACCACCCCGAGGCTCCGCGAACGCCACGTTCGCGGAGCCTCGCCGGGCGCGGAGGACGGGCCCGGGTGATGGTGCAGGGAAACCGGGAGCACAACGAGCGTTCGTCCTCCCGGCGCGTGCCGTACCGCTCAGGCCGCCGCGCTGACGTCCTTGCTCATCCGGAGTTCGTGCTCGGCCCGCAACCAGTTCTCGGTCGCATCGCCTCCCGAACCCGACTCGTGGATCTCGTATGCGCGAGCCGCGACAAGCTCGAACGGCAGCTCCGTTGGTGTCTCTTCGGGGGCCACAGGTTTTGCCTTGGTCGATCGTGCCCTCATGGTCACCTTTCCGGTCGTAGGAGATGAATGCCTCCCTGCCTCCCGTGTCTGCGCCGGGAGCACTCTCAAGGGTACGGGGGCCGGCGGACGGGCGACGCGACGGCTCCCTCGCTCAAGCGGCGCGCAGCAGCGGCGCTCTCAGGAGCTCATGAACGCGAGCACCGCGCGCGCGGTCTCCGCGGCCGCGTCCCACATCACGATGTGCCCTCCCGGCAGTTCGACGGTTGTCAGCAGTTCGCCGGCGCTCTCCCGGTAAACGTCGATCAGCTCCGTCGGGCAGACGCGCGAGGCGCGTGCCCGTGCGATGCAGACCGGGCGGGTCAGCGTTTGCAACGGCGGCGCCTGGGCCATCTCTCCGTAGGCCGCGATCGCCGCGCTCCGGCTGTAGCGAAAGCGAAGCCGACCGTCGTCGCCCCGCGCGAGATGTGAGGCGAACGTCTCCTCGACGGCCTCCCGGTTCGGGGCATGGTCGGCACCCGAGTCGAGCCGGGCCGCGACGGCCTCGGCTAGCGTCGCGTACGACACATCGGGTCTGAGCGCCTCCGCCTCCTCGAGCGCGATCGGCGGCGGCACCCAGAGGGCGGGATCGAGCAGCATCGCGCGCGCGACACGCTCGGGATGGCGCGCCGCGAGTTCGAGCACGAGCCGACCGCCAAAGCTATGGCCGAGCCAGAGCGCTGCCGTCGCCGGCACCGTTTCGAGGAGATCCTCGAGGTGCTGTTCGACCCGCCACGGCGGCTCCCAGTCGGAGCAGCCGTGGCCTCGCAGGTCGGGTGCGAGCACGTAAAAGGCATCCGCTAGCCCCTCGCGCACGAGGGGCGCGAACCCGTTGCCGTGCGCGGTGACACCGTGCACGCAGACGAGGGCCGGCCGCCCCGGGTCGCCCCAGGCCTCGAGGTGGAGCTTCATCGGCGGGGCCGCCAAGCGGCGCTCGTGCCTCTGGATGCGGAAGCGCCGGCGGGGCGGGCACCTACGGTGCTCACAGCCTCGTCAGCCGATACCGGAGCGTCGGCGCTCCGAGGCCTCGGGACGCGACGACCGGAACACTCGTGGTGTGGCCGCCGACAGTCACCTCGAGCGTCGCGAGACGCTCGCCCGCCGTCAGCGAGCGCACACGACCTCCTGTGAGGACAGGGCTGAGCACGGTACGGATGACCGCCGTCGTCCCCGGAACACCGAAGTAGCTAACCGCTCGCGCCGCGGTGCCGAGCACCGGTCGCGAGCCCCAGGGGGCGCTGACCCGGAGCACCGTCTGCCCCGCACGAACGACGGAGAAGCTGCCAACGGCGTTCAGGGCTGCGTTCGCGAGTCGCTCCCCGGCGGCGAGCGCGGCGGCGAGCACGCTCGGCCCCTCCTGCTTGAGCACCGCACCGACAACCGTCACCGGGCGGCCGTCGATGCTGCGACGCGCCGCGAACACGAAGGTTCCGCCCGCGGCGCTACTGGAGCCCGTCTTGATGCCGATGATCCCGTGATGCCCGACGTCGTAGTCGTAGTTGAGCACGATTCCCGCGACGGGAAGACTCACCTCGCCGAAGCCGACGATGGTTGCGATCGTCGGGTTCGCAAGTGCGTCGAGGCCGAGATGCATCATGTCGATCGCGGTGCCGGCGTTCCCGGGCGCGAGCCCTGAGGGCTCGACGAAGTGCGTGTGCTTGAGCGCAAGCGTCGCGGCCATCGCGTTCATCTCTTCGACGAAACGCGCGACGCTGCCGGCATCCCAGCGTGCGAGCAGGACGGCAATGTTGTTGGCCGAGGGGACGAGCAGCCCCTCGAGCGCCTGGAGTTCGCTCAGCTGCTCACCGGCCCGCACCTTGAGCACCGACTGGCCCGAAGCGCGGTCGGCCCGGTAGAGGGCAGCGTCGGCAGCCGTCACCGTCAGAGTCGGCCCGGAGGCGCCGCTTGCGAGCGGATGACGCTTGAGCACGACGAGCGCGGTCATCAGCTTGGTGACACTCGCGAGCGGCGTCACCAGCGTGCCGTGCACCGCCCCAAACGCGCCGCCACCGCGCAACTCGACCGCAGCCGCCCCCCGTGAGGGCCAGGGCAGCCGTGCTGCGCGGCCACCAAGCGTGACGTGGGCGAGCGCCGTGGGCGAAACGCTGAGTTTCGGCTCCGCCCGCACAAGCTCGACCGCGACGAAGGCGATTGCCGCGCCGATCACCAGCACCAGGAGGACGGCCGCTCTCAGGCCCCACCGAGGCCCGGATGCGCCGTAACCATGCAGCGGACCGTTCGACATCGCCGAGAGGTGACCTTACCCAAGCCCGTTGGCGATGCGGAGAGCGAGCACCGTCACCGCCGGGGGCAAGCCGGCGTCCCGTCCCCCACCACGGGGAGGCGAAGAGAGGCCCTAACGCGGCTGGTAGCGGAGACCGTCGAGCGCCACGTCGAGAATCCGCTCGATCTGCTCCGGATCGGCCGAGGGAATCGCCGCGATCCCGAACACCATGCGCGCGACGTCCGTAAAGTTTGTGTCCTGTCGCACGACGCCTGCCTGCTGGGCCCGTTGCAGAAGCGGCTCACCGGCAGCGAAGATCGCGCCCTTGCACAGCTGGAAGACGGTCGTCTCGGCTCCGACCGACGCGGCCATCTCCTCGGCAAGTGCCCGCTTGGTCGCCGCGTAGGAGACGTATCGGCGCAGCCAGGCGGCGAGAGCATCCCAGGGCGGCAGGTCAGCGAGTTCACCCGCCGAGCGGCTTAGTGCCTCGACCTCGTCGACGTAGACCGCCTCGAGCAAAGCCTGACGGCTTGGGAAGTGACGGTAGAGCGTGCCGATCCCGACACCGGCGCGACGGGCGATCTCCTCGAGTGAGGTATCGACGCCGCTTTCGGCGAAGGCGGCGCGTGCCGCCTCGACGAGCGTCGCGTAATTGCGGCGAGCGTCCGCCCGCTTCGGCAGTTGGAGGTGTGTGGGGATCTCGGCAGACGTCATCGCGAAATCAGCTCTTGCGTAACGGAGGCACCCTCCGTATACTAACCGGAGGAAAACTCCGCTTTTTCGGAGGGCTCCTCCAGTTTAGCGCTTCTGCTGTCTGACGAAAGGGTTTTGATCGCATGAGTTCAGCCTCACCTCTTCGCACCAATCCGACGCTGCTCCTCGCCGTCATCGTCGGCGCCTACCTGATGATCGTGCTCGACACCTCGATCGTGATCACCGCACTGCCGAGCATCCACCGCTCGCTTCACTTCTCGGTCGCCGGCCTCTCCTGGGTGCAGAACGCCTACACGCTGACGTTCGGCGGCCTGCTCCTGCTCGGCGCGCGCGCCGGCGATCTGTTCGGACGTCGCCGGCTCTTCATGCTGGGCATCGGGCTCTTCACCTCAGCCTCGGTCGCGGGCGGACTCGCCCCCACGGCCGCGGTCTTGCTCGCCGCCCGCGCGTTCCAGGGTGTCGGTGCGGCGCTGGCAGCGCCGGCCGCACTGGCACTGCTGACGACAAGCTTTCCCGAGGGTCGCGAGCGGAGCCGCGCGATCGCCCTCTACAGCGCCGTCGCCGGAGCCGGCGGCAGCGTCGGGCTCGTGCTCGGGGGAATGCTCACCGAATGGGCATCGTGGCGTTTTGGGCTGTTTATCAACATCCCCGTGGGTGCGGTGCTGCTCTGGCTCGCCCCGCGCGTGCTTCCCGAGACGCAACCTCGCCGCGGCCACGCCGACCTCGCGGGGGCGCTCACCTCGACCCTGGGGATGAGCGGGCTTGCCTACGGGTTCGTGCGGGCCGCAGGGAGCGGCTGGAGCAACGCGCTGACCGTCGCCTCCTTCGTCGCAAGCGCCGTCATGCTCGTGTCGTTCGTCCTCGTCGAGCGGCATGCCACCCAACCGATCACCCCACTGCGGCTCTTCGCGAGCCGCGAGCGCTCCGGCGCCTACCTCGCCCGCATGCTCGTCGTCAGCGCGATGTTCGGCATGTTCTTCTTCGTCACCCAGTTCGTGCAGGGTGACCTCGGCTTCAGCCCGCTCCGTGCCGGGCTCGCGTTCCTGCCGACGACGCTCGTGATGTTCGTGACGGTGCAGTTCGTGCCGAGACTGCTCGTGCGGCTCGGAGAGCTGCGTCTGCTCGGCTCCGGGATCGCGCTGGCGCTCGTCGGCATGATCTGGCTCAGCCAACTGTCCGAGTCGAGCCACTACTTCCCGGCGCTCGCAGTTCCGATGGCACTGCTCGGCATCGGCATGGGTACCGCACTCGCACCACTGACCGCGCTCGGCATCCGCGGCGTCGCGCCTGAAGATGCCGGCGCAGCCTCGGGCCTGGTCAACGTCTCCCAGCAGGTGGGCGCCTCGCTCGGCCTCAGCATCCTCGTCACCCGCTTCGCCGCGGCAAGCCGCATCGCCGGAAGCGCCCGGGCCGAGCTCGCCCACGGCGTCGCTGCGGCGCTCTCCGGCTCGGCCGTCTTCCTCGCGCTCGCACTCGCCGTCGCCTTGGCACTCAGGGGCCGGCGCACCGAGCCCGTGCCCGTCGCCGAGCCCGAGCTCGAAGAGGCCGGGCTCGAGCTCGCCGCCTAACGGGCGTGAGCGTCGAGCCGCACGCAAACCTCGGCAGAGGGTCCGCCCCACGGCGGGCCCTCTGCTCTTCCAGCGGCTGGTTCCGTGGCAGCGCGTCTCGCCGGGCGCACCGGCGCGGGAGTCGCGGGCTAGAACGGGGCGAGGATCGAACCCGGCACGCTCTCAGGCGCGGCGCGCGTGCGCACGCCGGTCGCGTGCGCGACCGGCCTCAGGTCCGCGTCGGGTCGCTCCGAGACGGGCGGAGGGCCATTTCGCTGCTCATCGATCACGTAGCGCGCCTTGAACAAGTCGTCCCGGTGCACGATGATCTCGCGCGGCCCGCCCATCGTCAGCCCGTCCATGGCACCCGAACCGAGATTCGTGACGCGGTGCATGCACTTGATTCCTGCATCGCGCAGGATCGAGCAGACGAGGAGCGCCTCGGGCTCAGAGCCGACGACTTCCATCACGGCGAGATCGCTCATGGCGCAAGTATCGCGAAGCAGCCGACACCGGCGCCAGAAATCCCGTGAGATCGTGTCGGCTCGAGCGCGGCGTTCACGCGGTCACGCCCGACCCGCGCTTCCGCTCGGCTCGCCGGCTTGCGGCTCCGTGCCCGCTCACGCACCCCGCCCTCAGCGCCGGCAACGGAGCGATCCGCCTACGTGCCGAAGTGACCCGAGTGCGTGGCGATGATCAGCAGCACCCCGGCGACGGCGAGCGCGCTGCCTGCGACGATCACCCTCGCTCGACCGAACCTGAGCTGCGGGATCTCAGCCGCAACGAGCCAGATCCCGGCGAACAGGATCAGGAGAAAGCCGACCTCGGCAAGCCGTAAGCCGGTGGGACGCGCGAGCCCGAGTACTCCAGCGCTCACTGCGAAGCCGCCCTACCTGGCCGATGCGAGTCACGCGCGGCCCCGCGCATCGGCGCCAGCATCTTCCGACTCGCTCCGTTGCTCGTCACCGCAGTGGGTGCATGCAGGCGTAGGTGCCAAGCCCTGGCCGAGTCTCGCGTCCCGCCACCGTCGACGCGGTCGGTGTGACGCTGCAACGCCAACGGATCCCGGGCGTGGAGAACGAGCAGCGGTAAGCGTGCGTCGCGCCCGTGCCCGGCGTTGCGGGCGGGCGGCAGCTCAGATCGGTGACATCCAATCCTTGCTGCCGTTCCAGCGCCGCAAGCGCGATCCCGACGAGCGCTGCCACCCGCGAGGCCGGGGCCGGCTTGGCGTTGTCGAGTGCGGCCGGTACGAGGGCGCCACAGGAGTGCTGGGAGGAATCCCACGCCATCGTCGCCTCGGGTCGACCGAGTACGGACAACGAGACGGCGAGATGCAGGCTGCGGAGGTCGTCGGCGACCGCGACGCAGACACGGCGTGCTTCGCTCTGGTCTGTATAGGGCCGGATCGTCGTGAACACGAAGAATGAGGTGTCGTCAGGGTTGCTGTCCGAGAAGCGCTCGATTCCCCGAGCCTGCAGCGGCACCCACGGCTGATGCTGACGCACATACGCCGTGACGGACGCATCAGGTCGCGCAGGCGTCAGCCCCAGCGCCGCCGGGATCGCACCGCTCAACGTGAACAGAGCGGCGACCCCAGCCGCGACCGCAAGCACAAGCAGCTGCTGTGAGCGTTGGTACGTCCCGTCAGGATACGTGGCTTTGGGCAGTCCGGCCAGCGTCGGCCCGGTCGCAAACAAGGCCCGGCGCGTGAGTGCGATCTTCCGACCGTGGTGCGAGGTCGGCTCGCGTTGAGAGCTCGAGGCGTCCTCTCCAAGCTGATGTCGGCGGCCTCGAGCGCCACGATGACGGGTGCGTTCGTGCTCGCACGCTCCACCGGCGGCAAGGGCACAGGGCGAGATGCCCTGTCTCGAGTTCGAGGATCAGTCTAAAGCCTGCCGCGCTCGGCAAGGCCTACCTTCTCGCGACCCCGCATTGTGGAGTCGGATTCCGAGACGGCGACCCCCCAGCGCCTACAGAAAGGACCACCTGGGCGCTCAGTGACAACCGCGTCCACCCGAGCCGAGCGTCTCGAACGGGCCGGCTCCACACCGGGTTGGCAAGGGAGCACCCAAGCGCGAGGCTCCGCTCGTCGCGACTCGCAAGTCCGGCACGCCGGCTACGAAGCGACGACCTTGCCGTGAATCTCGCGGGTCAGGGCATCGACCTGCCTGGTCAGCTCGGTGTTCTCGTGGATCAGCTTCTTCATCAGGTCGATACCGTGTTCCGCAAGTGTCTGCCGGTTGATCGCGTCGTCGGCCACCGCTTCCCGGTGCTTCGCGTCGGCCTCGGCAAGGGCCTTGTCGCGGTCGGCCTGCCTGGTCTGGGCGAGCAGGATCAGCGGTGCGGCGTAGGCGGCCTGGAGCGAGAACATCAGGTTGAGCAGGATGAACGGGTAGAGGTCGAACCTGACCAGGTGCGTCGCGTTGATAACGATCCAGGCGCCGACGACGACGGTCTGGCCGATCAGGAACTTCGGCGTCCCGAAGAAGCGCGCGAACTGCTCGGCCTTCGCCCCAAACCCGCCGACACCGAATGGCGAGGCCAGGTGCTGGTAGTCCTCCAGGAAACGCAGGTGACGGGTGATGTCTGCCTCGGCCGCCTCGTCCTTCGCGCCCGTCGGCCCGGTGTGCGTCGCTGTCATGCTCTCTCCCTTTTCCCTGAGACTCACTCCTGTCATCACGGATCATCACCGAACGTCCGACCCGGGGGCGCGCAGCGCTGTGAGAGCCCACCGGGCGGCGGCGACGGGATCGGCAGAATGCCCGCATGACGACCGTGCGCATCAACGTCTGGTCGGGACCTCGCAACGTCTCGACGGCGCTGATGTACTCGTTCCGGGAGCGCCACGACACGCGCGTCGTCGACGAGCCGCTCTACGCCCACTATCTGGCCTCCACCTCGGCGCGGAGCGAGCACCCGCTGACCGAGGCGGTGCTCGCCTCGATGTCCGCGGACGCCGAGGAGGTGGCGGAGACGGTGATTTGCGGGCCGACGGACCGCCCCGTCCTGTTCTTCAAGCAGATGGCGCACCATCTGGTCGACGGCGTGCCCGTTCGCGTGCTCACGGAATGTGTCAACGTGCTCCTGATCCGTGACCCGGTCGAGGTGCTCACGACGATCGTCCACCAGCTTCCGGAACCGTCGCTCGTCGACATCGGCATCGCGCGGCAACTCGCACTGTTGGACGAGCTGCGTGGGTACGGGCAGGATCCGCCGGTGATCGATGCGAAGCGCCTCCAGAACGAACCCGAGCGCGTCCTCTCCCGGCTCTGCGCCACGGTCGGAATCCCCTGGGACGCGGCAATGCTCTCCTGGCCCGCAGGCGCGAAACCCGAGGACGGCGTCTGGGCGCCGGCCTGGTACACGAACGCGCATCGCACGACCGGTTTCCTCCCGCACCGCGTGAAAACAGAGCCCTTGCCGGACCACGTGGCCTCGCTCGCGGTTGAGGCGAGCGCCATCTACGATGACCTGGTCGCGTTGGCGATCTGAACGGGATGAGCGAGCCGTACCGCGCCGACGAGCTGCCCGACCCGCGCAACGCGTCGATCCTCGTCCATGTCGGGGGGCGACTGGTGCCCCGAGCCGACGCCACCGTGTCGGTCTTCGACTCCGTCGTTCAGGGAGGCGACGCCGTCTGGGAGGGCCTCCGCGCCTACGACGGCAGAATCTTCGCTCTCGACGCGCACCTCGATCGGCTTTTCGACTCGGCGAAGGCGCTCGCTTTCCAGAGTGTGCCGGCGCGTGCCGAGGTCGAGGCCGCGGCACTCGACACATTCCGGGCAAACGGCATGTACGCCGACGCCCATGCCCGGCTCACGCTCACCCGCGGCCCGAAAGTCACATCGGGGATGAGCCCGACCAACAACCGCGCCGGCTGCACACTCATCGTGCTCGCCGAATGGAAGCCGCCGGTGTTCGGCGACGCCGGCCTGCGGCTCGTGTCCTCCGCGATCCGGCGCAATTCGCCCGCCACGCTCGACTCCAAGATCCACCACACAAACCTGCTGAACAACATCCTGGCCAAGATCGAAGCTGATCTTGCCGGCGTCGACGACGCGGTGATGCTCGACCTGAGCGGCTTCGTTGCGGAGACGAATGCGACGAACCTGTTCGCCGTACGCCGCGGCGGGCTCTTCACGCCGACACCCGACGCCTGCCTGCCCGGTATCACGCGCGGCATCGTGCTCCGACTGGCCCGCGAAGCGGGCTACGACGTCGGCGAACGGAACGTCTCGCTCACCGAGCTCTACACCGCCGACGAAGTGTTCACCTCGGGGACGATGGGCGAGCTCGCGCCGGTCCTGGAGATCGACGGCCGCACGATCGGTGAGGGCGGCGCCGGCCCCGTCACGCGCGACCTGCAGGCCCGTTTCGCCGCTCTGGCAGCGGAATCGGGCACGCCGATCCCTCGCTGACACGCGTCCGCCGCCTCGCGGCGCGTGACGCCACCGGCGGGTCAAGTCCGAGGTCGTTTGCGTCGATGTAGTGCAGGCAGGTCCTACGAACGCGCCATGTCGACCGAAACGGGGGACATACGGGAAACCTTCTCCGCGGCACCGTCCGGGCCGATCGCCCGTGCGGCAGTCGCGTTCGGTGATGCCTATCCGCCTGTCACAGGGCAGTGGCGGATCCGCACCGCCGGCGCCGCGCTCATCCTCGCGACGCTGGTGTACATCCCCTGGCTCGTCGCCTCGCTGAACGAGCGCGTGCCCTGGCTCGCGTGGCCGTTTCTCGCCGCCAACCTCTTCACCGTCCTTGCCGCGTTGCTCAACGTGCGCAACGCCTGGTCGCGTCACGTGCCGCCAAGCCGTGCGCTCCCGCAGGGAGCGGAGCCGACCGTCGGAGTTATCGTGCCGACGTGCGGCGAGCCGGTGGCGATGATCCTCCGCACCGTCGAGTCGATTCTCGAGCAGGACTGGCCACGAGAAAAGCTCGTGATCGTCGTCAGCGACGACGGCAACAGCCCACTCCTGGCTCGAGCGTGCGAAACGCTGCCCGTCGTCTATCACCGACCGCCGCGACACGGGGACCCCGAGCGGCGCGGCGACGCGAAGGCCGGCAACCTGAACTCGGCGCTCGCGCTGATCGACGCGATGGAAATCCCGGGCCTCCGCTACATCGAGACCCGCGACGCGGACGACGAACTCGGCTCGACCGGGTTCCTCCGGCAAACCATCGGCCAGCTCGAGCACGACCACGGGCTCGCCTTCGTGCAGACGATCAAGGAAGCGGAGGTCAGCCCCGGTGACCCGTTCAACAATCGTGAGTCGATGTTCTACCGCGGCCAGATGCTCGCGCGCAACGCGTCAAACGCCGTCTTTCCCTGCGGCTCCGGCGTCGTCTGGCGACGGACTGCGCTGCGGTCGATCGGCGAGTTCCCGACCTGGAATCTGGTCGAGGACATCCAGTCGGGGGTCGAGGCGCTCCGGCGCGGGTGGCGAGGCCTCTATCTCCCGATCGTCGGCGCCGTCGGCCAGCATTCTCCGGAGGACGTCCCGAACGTCTACAAGCAGCGCGGTACCTGGGCGGTCGATACGGTCCGGCTCGTCGTCTGGGGCGATTTGCGCGGACTCTCGCTCGCCCAGCGGGCGCACTTCTACGAGCTGCTTCTCTACTACCTGAACGGATTCACCACCCTCGTCTACCTTCCGGCGGTCGCGTGCTCGCTGCTCGGCTGGGTCCCGCTTCAGAGCTCGACTGCGGGGTTCGTCTTGCACCTTCTGCCGCTCGTGGTCGCGAGCGAGCTTTGGCTCCTCGTTCTGCATCACCCCTACAACGACCGGCGGAAGCGCCAGCGGCATCGGGTCAGAGCGCTCTGGCAGGTCAGAACAATCTGGGCAGGTCTCGCCCCGATCTTCATTCGGGCCTCGATTCTCGCGATCGTCAACGGCCCGAACCGCAAGCCGACCTACAAGGTGACCCGCAAGACGAACGACGTTCGCTGGCACTGGCGGCACACGCTGCCGCAGACGACGCTCGTCCTCGCCGTCGCGGTCGTCGCGATCACGGCACTCAGGTTCGGCCGGCTCCCGAACCCGGTGCTGCTCGCCGGCAGCGTCTACTGGGGTGGGCTGAACATCGTGCTGCTCACGAACTTCGTCACCCGCGGCTGGCACGGACTCCACATGAGATTGTTCGGGCCACACCGGCTCCAGACCCAGGGACTCACTGCGCAGGAACGGTGAGAACGTGCGCGCTTCGGCCCGATGCTCGACCCCTCGCCTCGCGGCGTCGAGGCTCTAGCGGACCCCGCCCTGCGCGAAGCCGGCGCGACGGCCGCGCAAGAAATTGCGCCGACCGTGTTCGATCATGGGCATACTGGCGCTGAGTGCGTGGGGGGCTCGTGACACTGATTGCCTTCGCGGCCATCTTGAGCGCGAGTGCTAGCGCTGCGTCGTTCTCTCAGGCGCGGATCTGTCAGGCAATCGCGAACGCGAACCACTTGAAGGCCGCGAGCACGTGCCCGAGTAAGCCGATCGACGTGATCTCGTTCACCGTGCCCGCGAGCGCGCCGACGGGATTCAAGGCGACCGTCGCCTACTCGATCGTCGACACGAGCGCGGATGCACAGACCGCCTGGCAAGAGGACGACCCGGGCCCGGGCCCGGAGACGACGCTCCCGAACGTTGGCCGCATCCCCGGCACGCCCGGAGCCTCGTACCTCTATCTCGCTCCAGGCCAGGAGGATGCCGAGGCAACGGCCCTGGTGGGGACGGTCATCGTGGACGTGATCCTCGTGCCGGCCTCGGGCGAGGGAACGACCCCGCTCAAACCGGAGGTCGAAGCGCTCGTTCGCAGCGCAGCGATGCTCGTTCGCACGGCGGAATCCAAAGCGACCGGCTGAAACCGCGCCGCCTGCCCCGCAGCGCCTCACGGTCGCGACTCGCCGGTCCCGGGCCACGCGGACAGGCGAGGCGCTCCTTCAGGGCTCATCGCTCTTGACCTCCGCGTACTCTGCGCGTACAGATGCCTCGCCTCTCGCAGATTCCCTAGGAGCCCCCGTGACTGAGCCGTTCTTCACCACCATCCCAGAGCGCATTCCGTATGCGAACGAAGCAGCCGGCGAGACCCTTGCCTTCAGAGCGTACGACCCCGGACTCGTCATCCGGGGAAAGCGAATGGAGGACTGGCTGCGGATCAGCGTGGCCTACTGGCATGCGTTCGCCGCGAACGGCAGCGACATGTTCGGAACCGGCACGTTCGATCGTCCGTGGACGCAAGCGGGGAGAGACCCGATGGAAGCGGCACGCGAGAAGATGGCGGCAGCGTTCGAGTTCATCGAGAAGCTCGGCGTCCCGTTCTACTGCTTCCATGATGTCGATGTCGCGCCGACGGGCGCGAGCTTTCGCGAGTTCAAGTCGAACCTCGATGCGCTCGCCGACGACGCGCTCGGCTACCAGGAGCGTTCAGGGATCCGCCTTCTCTGGGGCACCGCGAACCTCTTCACCCACCCACGCTTCCAGGCGGGAGCGGCGACGAACCCAGACCCGGCGGTCTTTGCCTATGCAGCGGCGCAGGTGAAGAACATGCTGGGCGTAACCAAACGGCTCGGGGGCGCAAACTATGTCCTCTGGGGCGGCCGCGAAGGCTACGACTCGCTGCTCAACACCGACCTGCGCCGGGAAGGCGAGCAACTCGCACGCTTCCTCCATCTCGTCGCCGACGAAAAGCGGCGCATCGGCTTTGAGGGAACGCTCCTGATCGAACCGAAGCCGATGGAGCCAACCAAGCACCAATACGACCACGACGCCGCCGTCGTCCACGGCTTCCTGGCCCGACACGGACTCGAAGGCGAGTACAAGCTCAACCTCGAGGCAAACCACGCGACGC
The DNA here is from genome assembly GCA_963828105.1 of uncultured Actinomycetota bacterium. Taxonomy (GTDB): domain Bacteria; phylum Actinomycetota; class Thermoleophilia; order Gaiellales; family Gaiellaceae; genus PALSA-600. Next base: position 161,148 of record CAWHDF010000034.1, read on the forward strand.
TCGCCGGCCACTCGTTCCACCACGAGGTCGCCTACGCGACGGCCCACGGCCTGCTCGGCTCGGTCGACGCCAATCGCGGCGACCCCCAGAACGGCTGGGACACCGACCAGTTCCCGAACTCCGTCGAGGAGCTCACGCTGGTCATGTACGAGATCATGCGGGCCGGAGGGCTCGGCAACGGCGGCTTCAACTTCGACGCGAAGCTGCGACGGCAGTCGATCGACCGGGTCGACCTTTTCCACGCCCACGTCGGCGGCATCGACACACTCGCCCGCGCGCTCGTCGTCGCTGCACGACTCCTCGACGCCGGCGATCTCGCTCGGATGAGGGACGAACGGTACGCAGGCTGGGACCGCGAGCTCGGTCAGGGAATCACCGGCGGCACCGCGACGCTCGCGGAGCTCGCCGAACGCGTCGAGAACGGCGAGCTCGACCCCGAACCGGTCTCCGGTAGCCAAGAGGCATACGAGAACGTCGTCAACGACGCCCTCTGGCAGTAACGATCACCCGTCTCCTGCACGTGACGCTCGAGAGCCTCGACCTCGCACCCGAACGTCTTGCCGCTGGCGCGCGGAGCGGAGGGTGATGACCGCTCACACGTGAGCGCGAGTTGCGATCGGGAAGGTCAGGGCAGCCGGTAGGTCAGGGCAGCCGGTTTCTGGATGAACGGATCCCAGTGGCGGGCTCGCCGGCCGGCTTCGAGCACCAGCACGCGGATGCCGGCCCGTCGCCGCTCAAAACGGCTTGCCAAGACCAGCCCGCGGATCCCCCGCCGAGGACGATGAAGTCGTGGGTCACGCGGCAGGAGATGCAAAGTGCTTGTCGAGACCGATGAGTTCCTCGACCTTTTCTCTCTCGGCGGGCCCAACCGAGCCGCGCAAAGCGAGCGTCGTCCTGCGTCGCAGGACATCATCGACGGTCCGTGCCCACTCGTGGCTGGCCGCATAGACGACCTGGGCGGCGATGTCGGGTGCGTCGGGCGTAATACGCTCGAGGAGCCCGGGGTCGTCAACCGCAAGGGACAGGACCTCAGGTGACAGCGAGCCATAAAGCCCCCGGAGGTGTGAGCGAAGTTCGGGGGGAACCTCGATCGGTAGGCGAATCCGATCGAGACCCCGGGCGCCAGGGAGAGGCGACGGACTGCGATCGAGTCGATGCAGTTCCAGATCGGAGCGCAGCTCGGCGAGCGCGTCGAGGGCTATTCGCCGGTAGGTCGTCAGCTTGCCACCCGCGACGCTCAGCATGCCGCAGCTCCCACGCATGAAGACGGTCTCACGATGGGCGCGGGTGGTGGCCCTGCTTCCCCCTGGAAGCGCGCGGAGGCCAGCGTACGTCGACCGGACGCGGGCGGCACCAGTGAGGGCGGGATCGAGCGCGACTGCGGCCTCGGCGAGCACCTGGTCGACGTCTGCGTCTTCGGCGCTCGCGCTGTCCGGGTCTCCTTCGTAGAGCGCGTCCGTCGTCCCGAGCAGGAGCATGCCCTGCCATGGCACGGCGAAGCTCACGCGCACCTTGTCGTGAGGGATCGTCAGCGCAGCCGACCAGCTGTGGCCCGCGTCGAGCAGCACGTGAACCCCTTTGCTGAGCCTGATCGATTTCCCGGCCGACGAGTCCTCCATCCGTCGCAGGCTGTCCAACCATGGCCCGGCGGCGTTTACGACCACCCTCGCCCGGACTGAGACGGCCCGGCCGTCGACCAGGACCTCCGCGCCTTTCACCCGGCCTCGCTCGACCCGCAGCGCCGCGACCTGGGCGTAGTTGACCACCGTGGTTCCAGCGTCGGCGGCATCGCGGACATTCGCGAGCGTGAGACGGCTGTCGTTCGTGTAACAGTCGACGTAGAGACCGCATCTCCGCAGCCCCTCGACACGGAGATCAGGAACCATGCGCCGCGCCCGGGCGGGCTCGACGAGACCGTTCAGTCTCGCTCTCGCCAGTGTCGAGTAGATCGCGATGCCCGCCTGGACGACGTAGGGCCGGTACGGACCGTTCTCGTAGAGCGGGAGCAGAAACGGGATCTGGTGCACGAGATGCGGTGCGACGACGTTCATGAGATGCCGCCGCTCCTCGTGCGCCTCGCGGACGAGACGCACGTCGCCGAGGCGCAGGTAGCGGAGGCCGCCGTGGATCAGCTTCGACGAACTGCTCGAGGTCGCGCCGCCGAAGTCGTCGCGGTCGACGAGGGCGACCGCGAGCCCGTGGCGTGCCGCCAGGGAGGCGATTCCGGCTCCGATGATTCCGGCGCCGATCACCAGGAGGTCGAACTCCCGCTCTCCGAGGGCGGTCAATGCGTCGGAGCGGTCGCTCACGTGCGGCGAGAAAGGCTCATCGGAGGAATTTGCTCTGCGGTCCCACGCGCAGCGAGGCTACCCGGCGGGCTTCGCGACGCAGTCGGCACGACAGCCACCCGTCTCATGCGCCGAGTATCCCGGTTTCACGGGCCGCGCCCGTCAACTTCGATTACCGTTGCCCGAGATGGACGGTTCGCTTATGGAAGGCATCGATTGGTGTCTTCCTGCTCATGGCCGGGCATGCTTCGACATGCTGCCGGCGACGGTCGTGGCTGCTCTGACCGGAGCAAGTGTCGATCCTCCGCTTGACCTCGGTCGGCTCGCGGGACGCTACGAGCACGTGGTGGTCGTCTACTTCGACGCGTTCGGCTGGAAATGGTACGGGCGCCACGCCGAGCATCCACTCCTCGAACACGCCCGCGCCCAAGGCCACGTATCGAAGCTGACCAGCCAGTTCCCCTCGACAACCGCGGCCCACATGACAACGATCCACAGCGGGCTACCGGTCGGGTCGCACGGCGTCTACGAGTGGTTCATGTTGCTGCCCATGGCCAACCGGATCATCGCCCCGCTTCTCTTCTCCTTCGCAGGTGACGCGATCCCCAACACGCTTCTCGACCACGGTGTCTCGCCCAGCGACGTCTTCCCCGAGGGGGACTTCTACGCGACCTTGAGGCAAGCCGGCATCGACCCTCACATTGCGCTCCCGTTCGAGGTCGCCGCAAGCACACCTGGTCAGATGCTGGCTCGCCAGGCCGCCATCCACCCCTTTTCCCCGATCGCAGACGGCGTTGCCACTCTCGGCGGCGCACTCGCCCGGAGCGACCGCGGCTACGGCTTCATCTACCTCCCGGACGTCGACACAACGATGCACAAGCTCGGCCCAGACGCCCCCGAGGTTGACGAACTGATCGACGAAACCCTCACCGTCCTCGCGCAGACGCTGCTACGCGGCCGCCTGCCCGACGGAACCCTCGTCCTGATCACCGCCGACCACGGCATGGCGGCCGTGGACCCCGCGCGCAGCCTCTACGTCAACGAACTCTGGCCCGAGATCGTCAACCACCTCGAGAGAGGAAGTGACGGACGACCGCTCGCACCCGCCGGCTCGAGCCGCGACCTCTTCCTGCACACCAAATCCGAAAGCAGCCACGACGAGGTGCTGACAACTCTTCAGACGCTTCTCGCAGGCAGGGCCGAGGTGCGCGATGTCGGCGGCTTGATCCGACAGGGCGTCTTCGGCCCCGTCGTCAGCGAACGACTGCGGGATAGCGTCGGCGACGTCGTGGTCCTGCCATTTGCGAGCGAAGCTGTCTATTGGAACGAGCCTCCGCGCTTCACGCAGCCCTACCGTGGGCAGCACGGCGGCCTCACGCATGTCGAGATGGAGATCCCGCTGATCGCGCTCGCAACGTGAAAAAAGGCGGGGCGGCTTTGGTTGCGAGGCGTCGCTGTGGTCAAGCCATTTGACGATCCCGGCGCCTCGGAGCGGCTTCGGTGATCGAGAGGCTTCGTCCAAGAGAGCAATCCCGAAGACCGTGGTTACCAAAGCGTGACGATCTGGAGTCCACGTCGCGCGAGAGGCGGCGCGAGCGCGCGGTTGTGTCAGATTGTGCTCTCGAAATCAACGCAATCACCACGAGGAGGATGTTGTGAGGCTTCGTTTGTCCAAACTCGCGCGCTGGACCACTTCGCATCGCGCTAGGGGTGCGCTCGTCGCTGCCGGCGCCCTCGGCGTCACCGGAGTGCTGGCAACCGTGGCACTGGCGTCAACTGCAACGTCAGCGTCGACCAACTGGTCCACCGTGCAATCCGCCAGCGCCGGGGGCGGCATGAACGCCCTGATCGCTGCGGCCAAGCAGGAAGGCACGCTCAACGTGATCGCCCTGCCGACCAACTGGGCCAACTACGGCGCCGAGATGAGCGCCTTCGAGAAGCTCTATGGCATCAAGATCAATAGCGAGAATCCGAGCGGCTCAAGCGCCCAGGAGATCCAGGCGATCAAGACCTCGCGCGGCCGCTCGTCCGCACCGGACGTCGTGGACGTCGGAGGCGCGTTCGCGTCAGCAGGTGCCAGTGCGGGCCTGTTTGCGCCCTACGAGGTCTCGACCTGGATGGACATCCCGGCCAATCAGAAGGCCTCGAATGGCAGCTACTACCAGGACTACGGCGGGTTCATATCGTTCGGTTGCAACATGACCCTGCTTGGGTCGACACCGTGCCCGACCTCGTGGTCAGAGCTCACGTCGGCCAGCTATAAGAACGACGTCGCCCTCAACGGCAGCCCGCTGTCGGCCAACGCGGCGCTGTCCGGGGTCTGGGCCGCGGCGGTCAACAACGGCGGCTCCGCTAACAACATCGCTCCTGGCGTCAGCTTCTTCAAGACGCTCGAGAGTTCCGGGAACTTCAACTCGACCGACTGCAACGCAGCCTCGGTGATCGCGACCTCGTGCCCGATCACGATCAACTGGGACTACCTGAACTCGGCCAAAGCTTGGGGGTTGCCCGGCAGCACCCATTGGACGGTCGTCGACCCGAGCGGGATCCCGTTCGGCGGCTTCTACAACCAGGCCGTGAGCAAGTACGCTCCCCACCCGGCGGCAGCTCGCCTCTGGGAGGAGTTCCTCTACTCGGCGCAGGGGCAAAACATCTGGCTCGAGGGTGGCGCGCGCCCGGTCGAGCTCCCCGCGATGGTCAAGGCCGGCACGGAGAATGCCGCGGCGTACAAGGCCCTGCCGACCGTCGCGAACATCTCAAAGGCAGTCGTTCCTAACACGACGCAGGCCACGACCGCAAGCACGTACGTCACCAACAACTGGTCGTAGGCGATCGCAGTACAGGACAGAGCCTTCGCAGCAACCGGTCCCGCGGCGCCTCGGCGCCGCGGGACCGGCTCTCGCATCGTGTCCACTCTCGGCGGTTGGGCCGGGATCATGCCCTTCGCCGCGTACATGATCGTGTTCCTCGGGATCCCGCTGTACGTGGTGATCCACGGGTCGCTGACGACCGAAACCAATCAATTCACGTTCGCGAACTTCAAGATGACGTGGTCGTCGCCGGCGTTCCGGCTCGCGTTCAAAAACAGCCTGATCCTCTCTGTCTGGACATCTGTCGTCGGCGCTGTCTTCGGGACCTGGCTTGCGGCGGCGGTCGTCACGGCAAAACGCGGGGGCGTCCTGCACCGGGTCGTCCAGAGCAGCGCCGGCGTTCTCGCCTACTTCGCAGGCGTACCCCTGGCATTCGCCTTCATCGCGGCGCTCGGCCAGGTGGGCGTCGTCACGGTGCTGCTCAAGCATTTCGGCATCGACCTGTACGCGGACGGCTTCACGATTTCCTCGATGGTCGGCGTCGGCCTCTGCTACGTCTATTTCCAGGTCCCGCTTATGGTCATACTGATCACCCCTGCGCTCCAGGGTCTCCGCCCCGAGTGGCAGGATGCCGCGCAAAATCTGGGCGCAAGCAAGCTCGGTTACCTGCGCCACGTAGCGGTGCCCGTGGTGCTCCCATCGTTCGTCGGCGCCACGCTGATTCTCTTCGGCAACGCCTTCTCCGCCTATGCGACCGCGCTGGCCCTCGTCGGCAGCACGCTCTCGATCGTCCCGGCGCAGATCGATGATGCTCTCAACGGCAACGTGCTCGTCGGCGCCGACCGTCTCGGCCTCACGCTCGGCGCGGAGATGATCATCGTCATCCTGCTCGTGATGGTCGGCTACTGGCTGGTGCAGCGCCGAGCCCGGCGGTGGCTGCGATGAGCACCCTCAATCCGGGCATGGATCCAGTCGGAGAGGGGAGTCTCGCGCGCGAGTTGGTCGGAGGGCCGCCGCCGCCGACCGGCGGTGCGAGTCGGCGGGGGCGGCCTCGCATCTGGCGAGTCGTGATCTTCGTGCTCGCCGCGATCTTCTTCATTGGTCCGCTGGTGGCCGCCTTCAAGTACAGCCTGCTGCAGGACAACGGCAGCTATGGATTCGCGAACTACGGCGAGATCATCAACAACAAGGCTGTCCGGTCGCCGCTTCTGACCTCGCTCGAGATCGCCGTGATCACCGCCGCGATCGTGATCGGGCTGATGCTCCCGACCATCGTCTGGGTGAGGCTGAAGAAGCCCAAGGCGACTGCCGCACTGGAGCTCGTCACGCTGCTGCCGATCGTGATCCCGCCGGTCGTGATGGCCGCGGGTCTGGAGGAGCTCGAGCTCAACTCACCCCAATGGCTGATCACACTCGTGTTCAACCACCCACTAACCGGGCTGATTCCCTTCTACGTGGTGCTGGCGATGCCGTTCACCTACCGCGCGATCGACAGTGGCGTGCGCGCGATCGACCTTCACACGTTGGTCGATGCCTCGCGGAACCTCGGCGCCTCGTGGCCGGCGACACTCGTTCGGGTCGTGCTGCCGAACGTTCAGACCGCTGTCCTCGGAGCGCTGTTCCTGACGGTGGCGCTGTGTCTCGGCGAGGTTGTGATCGCGACCCTCCTGCTGTACAACACCTTCCCGGTTGAGATGATCAACCTGAGCAAGCAGAGCGAGGTCGGCGTATCGGTCGCGCTCTCGATGATTACGCTCGCGTTCACGTTCCTCCTTCTCTTCCTCCTGTCGTTCCTCGCACAGCGCCGACGTGGCGACGTCGCAGTTGGACTCCTCTCATGATCCGATTCGAAGCCGTGCAACGAAGCTTCCCCGGGGTGACTGCGCTCGCGGGCCTCGACCTCGAGATCGAGAATGGCGAATTGATCGCGCTGCTCGGCCCTTCGGGCTGCGGCAAGACGACGGCACTGAAAATCCTCGGCGGATTCGACCGCCCCGACGCCGGCCGACTGCTTATCGACGGCCGGGACATCACGAACGTACCGCCGAACAAGCGCGACATGGGCATGGTCTTCCAGGCATACAGCCTGTTCCCCAACATGGATGTGCGAACTAACGTCGCGTTCGGCCTGCGGATGCGGCGCCAGGACAAGGCAACGCGCTTCAAGCGCGCCGATGAGCTACTGGCACTGGTCGGGCTCTCAGAGACCGCTAACCGGTATCCGTACCAGCTGTCCGGCGGACAGCAGCAACGCGTTGCGATTGCCCGCGCGCTCGCGATCGAGCCGACGGTCTTGCTTCTCGATGAGCCGCTATCAGCGCTCGACGCCCTCGTCCGCGCCCAGCTGCGGACTGAGATCCGCGCCCTTCAGCAGCGACTCGGGATAACCACCCTGTTCGTCACCCACGATCAGTCCGAAGCCCTGTCGATCGCGGATCGCGTCGGCGTCATGAACGCCGGCCGCCTGGAGCAGATCGACACTCCGGAGAACGTCTACCGCCGTCCGGCCACACAGTTCGTCGCCGAGTTTGTCGGCGCAATGAACCGGTTGCCCGGTCGCATCGGAGAAAACGCCGAGGTACGGGTGCTCGGTCAGCGACTAACGCTGCTCAACCCGAACGGCCACCAGCCCGGCGAGCTGGTTGATGCGCTACTACGTCCCGAAGCGCTCCAGATAACGCCCGACTCGGCTGGGCCCGGAACGGTCACCGATCGCACGTTCCTGGGATCCGCCGTGCGCCTGGAGGTGACACTCGAGGACACCGGTCAGAAGGTGCTGATCGAATCGTCCAGCCTGAGCGCCCACCTCGAACTCGGCGAGCGAATCGCCATGCGCATTCTCGCCGACTCTGTGGTCGTCGCGCCGCGACCAGAGCCTGCGGCGCGCTGAGCCCGGAACCGTCGCCACAGCTTGCGACGTGACCGCAAGGACCGGGCGGTGGCGGGTCGCTTCGGCGAGCGTTGGGCATCGCGCGTCTGAGGCGCCGGTGTCCCCGAGAAGTCGCTTGCCGCGCTTGAAAAGGCGATCGACTCTTCCAGGCGTCTCGTCCTCCAATGCGTGCAGAGGGTTCGCCAGAAGCAAATTGGAGAATCGCCCGCCATATCTGCCACCAGCAATCGAGGCTGAAGGTCGACGCGCCCCGTTTTGTGGGTGGCTTTCGAAGCGGATGATGGGACTCGAACCCACGACCTTCTGCATGGCAAGCAGACGCTCTAGCCAACTGAGCTACATCCGCGCCCTCGCATCCTAGCCAAATCGGCCCCAACGTCGGACGCCGCGGCGCGTCTCTCGGCCCGGCACCCCGAGCAATACCACGAGCGATCTCACCCCGGCGACGCGAGAAGCGCCGAGGGCTCAGGCCGCGTCGAGGGCTTCGTTGACGAGCCTGTCTGCAAGCTCGTTGTGCTCACGCCGAACATGGCGATACTCGACCTTCCCGAGCCTGCGCGCGAGCTGCCCGGCCTCAACCGAGAGCTTGCGCAGCGCCTCGTTCTTGACCTTGTACTCGCCCCGCATCTGCTTGACCATCAGCTCGGAGTCGGAGCGCACCTCGAGCGTCTCGACGGCGAGCTCGATCGCCCTGCCGAGACCCGCAACAAGCCCCCGGTACTCCGCGACATTGTTCGTCGCGACGCCGATCGCCTCACCCTCGGCTGCGAGCACTGTCCCGTCGTCCGTCTCCAGGACGTACCCATAGGCGGCCGGGCCCGGGTTTCCGCGAGCGCCGCCGTCGGTGTAGAGACGCGCGTTCACAGGAGCGCGTAGATGTCGAAGGCCGGCTCCTCGTAGGGGTGCGCCGCGCGCAGCGCGGTGACGACCTGCTCCTGTCGCTCCTCGGGAAAGACCGTCTCGAGCCGGTGCTCGGACACACGTTTGTCCTCTCCGACCGTACCCACCGCCGGGGTGGTGCCCGCGAGCGGACGGAAGCTCCCAGTGCCAGCCGTGCTCCACGAGCACCGCTCGTAGTCACCGATCCGACCCGCCCCCGCGGTGAACAAGGCGTCGCGCACGTCCTCCAACGCCTCGTCAGGTACGAAGACGACGAGCTTGCGGTTCATCAAGCGTTGTCGATCTGGGCGCGTTGGAGCTTCCCCGAGTAGTCGACGTAGATCGACTTCCACTCGGTGAAGACGTCGAGCGCCGCCTGTCCGGCCTCACGGTGACCGTTCCCGGTCTGCTTGGTGCCGCCGAAGGGTAGGTGCACCTCCGCCCCGGTCGTGCCGGCATTGATGTAGGTGATACCCGCTTCGAGGTCTCGCATCGCGCGGAATGCCAGGTTGACGTCACGGGTGAAGATCGAGGAGGAGAGCCCGAACCGGACACCGTTGGCGGCGGCGATCGCTGCCTCGAAGCTCTCGACCGGGATCAATGCGGTCGTGGGCCCGAAGATTTCCTCCTGGGCGATCCGCATCCCGGGCTCGACGTCCGCGAAAACCGTCGGGCGGTAGAAGAACCCCGGCCCCTCGAGCGCCTCGCCCCCGGTCAGGAGCCGAGCGCCCTCGTCCTTGCCGATCTGCGTGTACGCGGAGACCTTGTCGAGCGCGGCCCGGTTGATCAGCGGCCCGACGTCCGTCCCTTCGTCCCAGCCGGCACCGAGCCGCAGACGCTCGGCGGCAGCGACGAGCCGGGCCTGCAGCTCCCCGTAGACGCGCCGATGCACGATCACGCGCGAGGCGGCGGTGCAGCGCTGGCCGGAGGTGCCAAAGGCCGACCAGACGATCCCCTCGACCGCGAGCTCGAGATCGGCATCGTCCATGACGATGATCGCGTTCTTGCCGCCGAGCTCGAGATGCACGTGCTTGAGCTGCTCGGCTGCCGCCTTGGTCACGGCGACGCCCGTTTCACGCGAGCCGGTGAAGGTGATCACCGGCACGTCCGGGTGGCGTACGAGCGCGTCACCGGCTTCCTCGCCGAAGCCATGCACGACGTTGACGACGCCCGCTGGGAGGCCAGCCTCGTGCAACAGCTCGACGAAGCGCTCCGCCAGACGCGGTGTGTCCTCCGCCGGCTTGAGCACCACGGTGTTGCCACAGACGAGCGCCGGGCAGAGTTTCCAGGCCGGGATCGCGATCGGGAAGTTCCAGGGCGTAATCGCGCCGACGACGCCGATCGGCGCCCGGACGCTCATCATGAACTTGTCGCGGCAACTCACTCGGAGTCGTCTGGCCAGAGAGCCGCCGACCCTCGCCGCCCATGTAGTAGCTCATGTCGATCGCTTCCTGCACGTCGCCGCCCGCCTCCGCGCGCACCTTGCCCATTTCGCGCGTCATCAGCTCGGTCAGCTCCTCCTTGCGTGCGCGCAGGAGCTCGGCGAAGCGGAAGAGGATCGCGCCGCGTTCGGGCGCGGGCACGAGCCGCCAGGAGGTGAATGCCTCGGCGGCGACCGCGACGGCTCGCTCGACCTCGGCGGCGCCGGAGCGCGGGAACGAGCCGAGGTGCTCGCCGGTCGCGGGGATGATCGACTCGAAGCTGCCCCCGCCAGCAGGCGCGACCCACTCGCCACCGATCAGGTTTCCGCGTGAAGCGACCGCCGCCACGCCGGCGATGCTAGCCCCCGCTCAGAGGCCGGGGACGTCGGTACTCGGAAACGTGCCGGTTGCGCGCGCGCGGCGCCGGTCGCGGATCAGCCGCTCGTGCGGACCGTCGCCCTTCCGCAGCGCCCGTCGATCCGGGCCTTCACGCCGATCGACGATCACCGTGACATGGGGATTCTCGGCGTAGTAGGCGACCATCTTGTCGTAGAGCTCGCCTACCCACTCCCGCGGGATGACGCAGTAGATCACGGCCTCAGTCTAGGGGCGCCGGCGGGTGGGGTCAGACGGCGGCGACGTCGGGGACGATCCGTCCGTCTTCACCGACCTGGGCATTCCACTGCGTGAACAGCGCGTCCACCTCGCCCAACTCGTGGCCCCGGCCTTCCAGCCGCACCGGCTGTGCCGACTCGGGCGTCACTCGATACTGGTACCAGGAGATCTCCCAGGCGACGGTGATCACGATCTCCTTGTTGACGCCGGAGAGTGGCGCGACCGAAGCCTGCGGCAGGCCGAGGCTCTTGGCGATGCCGCCGACGGTGCGCCGGAACTGTGAGGCATTGAAGTGGTCGGCAGCCTCGACAATCGCGAGCTCCGACTCCGAGAGGCGGCGCAGCACGGGCTCGCTGGCGACGGGCGCCTCGGCCGGCCGGCGCGTCCCGAGCAGCGCTGCGAGCGAGAGGCGGCTACGGCGCCGATCGATCGGGATCGTGGGGCTGATCGGCGAGCCTTCCTTGATCCAGCCATGCTCGAGCGCCGTGTCGCGGCAGAGCGGGCACACGTCGACGTAGCGCTCACCACCGTTGGGAGAGAAGCGGACGGTTCGCTCGCCCATGAGGAGTGTGCGCTCGCAAATCCCGCATTGGCGGTCGGTGCTGACTCGCGTGACGCGCATCCGCTCAGGCTAGCGCATTTTGGACGACTTGGGCGTCGGCGTCAGCGATAAAACTCCTGCAAGTGCCGTTACGCGGTCGACGCCTCGCGGGCGTGCCGAGCGCTCTCGATCAGCCGCTGGGCGATGTGTGTCGGCACTTCGTCGTAGCGGAGGAAGTGCATGTGATGGTCGCCGCGACCGCCGCGTCATCGAGGTGAGCGACTGCGAATAGGTGAGCACCTCCGCCATCGGCACCTCCGCCCGGATCGTCGTCATCCCCCCCTTCGGGTCCATTCCCTGGAGGCGGCCGCGGCGGGAGTTGAGATCGCCATTGACCGCACCGACGGCGTCATCGGGGACCGTGACCTCCATCTCCATGATCGGCTCGAGCAGCGTCGGCTGCGCCTTCTCGTAAGCGCTCTTGAACGCCATCGAGCCTGCCACCTTGAACGCCATTTCCGAGGAGTCGACGCTGTGGTAGGAGCCGTCGATCAGGCGAACGCGCACGCCCTGCACGGGTGCGCCGGCGAGCACCCCGTGGGCCATCGTCTCCTGGACGCCCTTGTCGACGGCGGGACGAAAGCTGTGGGGGATGACACCGCCGACGATCTGGTCGACGAACTCGTAGCCGACGTGGCCGTCGAGCGGTTCGATGACGATTACGCAGTCGCCGAACTGCCCCCGCCCCCCGGTCTGTTTCTTGTAGCGGCCCTGCGCACGCGCCTCGCCCTTGATCGTCTCGACGTAGGGGATCCGAGGTGGATGCAGGTCGACGTCGACACCGAAGCGGCTCTTGAGCCGCTCGACTGCGACCTCGACGTGCACCTGACTCATCCCCGAGAGCAGCTGCTCTCCCGTCTGCGCGTCGCGCCGCAGCAGCAGCGTCGGGTCCTCCTCGTGCAGACGCCGGAGCGCCTGAGCGACCTTGTCCTCGTCGCCCTTGGTCTTCGGGCGTGACCGCGAAGCTCATCACGGGCTCCGCGAAGGCGAGCGTCGGGGGCTCGAGCTCGCGCTCGCTATCGGCGAGCAGGTCGCCCGTCTGGACGTCTTTCAGCTTCGCGACCGCCCCGATGTCGCCCGCGACGAACACGTCGGCCTTGTCGTGTTCCTTGCCCTGGAGCAGTCATCAGCGCCACCGAGGCGCTCCTTGGCCTTGTCGCGCAGGTTGACGAGGGTCGAGTCAGCGGTGACGGTGCCGCCGTAGACGCGGAAGCAGGAGATGCGGCCGGCAAAGGGTCGGCGACGGTCTTGAAGACGAACGCGACGGTCCCGCCTCCCGTTTCGAACGGGCGCCGGTTTGCGCGCCGGAGACGGCACGCCCTCGACGAGGAGATCGAGCAGCGCGTGTGTCCCGAGGTTCTTCGTGGCGACACCGCAGGCGACCGGGTACAGCTCGTCACGCGTCACCGCCGTCTTGAGCGCCGAAGCGACGTCGGCTGCGTCGAGCTCTGCTCCCGCCAGGTAGCGCTCCATCAACGCCTCGTCGGTCTCGACGACGGCGTCGAGCAGCTGTTCACGGTGCTCGGCCGCGAGCTGCGCAAGCTCCGCCGGGATCGGCACGGGTCGCCTTCGCGGCCGCCGGAGGGTCCAGGTAGGCGCAGTTGTGCAGCAGGTCGACGACGCCGGAGAGTCGTGCTCGTGCGCCGATCGGCAGCTGGATCGCAACGCAGCGGCTCGAGAGCTGCTCGCGCAGCGAGGCCAGCGTGCGGTAGAAGTCGGCGCGTTCGCGGTCGAGCATGTTGACAAAGACGACGCGCGAGAGCTCGAGCTCCTCGGCGCCGTGTCCAGACGCGCGAGTGTTGACCTCGGCGCCCATCACGCCCGAGACGACAACGAGCGCCCCTTCGACGACCTGGAGCGCCGCGACGGTGTCCGCCTGAAAGCCCGAGTCGCCGGGCGTGTCGATCAGGTTGATCTTGCGCCCCTGCCACTCCAGATGTGTCAATGAAGCAGCAAGCGACATGCGCCGCTTCTGCTCGTCGTCATCCCAATCGGAGACCGTCGTGCCAGCCTCGACGCTGCCGAGCCGGTTGATCACGCCAGCCTGAAAGAGCATTGCCTCGACGAGCGAGGTCTTGCCTGTGCCACGGTGGCCGACGACGGCGACGTTGCGGATCTTCCCGGGCTCGTAGGGCATGCCTCACTCCTCTCGGACGGGTTTTTCCAGGCAGCACGAATGCTGACCTCTCCGCCCTCACGCGGGGCCGGCATCCGCGCCCGGCGGGCGGCCGCTCAGCTTCTTCCTGCCGGTCGGTCAGGCCGGGGCGGCTGCACCCTGCAGCCGCGAGCGCAAGCGCAGAATCGCCTTGGTGTGAAGCTGGGAGACGCGTGACTCGGTCACACCCGAGCACCTCGCCGATTTCGCGGAGCGTCAGCTCCTCGTAGTAGTAGAGCGTGACGACGAGCTTCTCCCGCTCGGGTAGCCGGGAGATCGCGTCGGCAAGCGCCTCCCGTACCTCGGTCTCGTCGAGGGCGTCGGCGGGCTTGATGCTGTCGGGGTCTTCGAGCGTGTCGAGCAGCGAGACCTGATCGCCCTCGCCGGCAGCTCGACCAGAGCTCGTCGAGGGCGGCGATCGAGGAGCGCGAGATGTCGATCAGCGAGTCTTCGAGCTCCTCGGTCGTGATCCCGAGACTACCGGCGATCTCCTCGTCGGTCGGTGCGCGGGCGAGCTTGCTCTCGAGCTCACGGATCGCTCGCTCGATGTTGCGAGCGCGTGAGCGTACGGAACGGGGCACCCAGTCGAGTGTGCGCAGCTCGTCGATGATCGAGCCGCGAATCCGCGCAATCGCATAGGTCTCGAACTTGATGTCCCGATCCGGGTCGTAGCGATCGATTGCGCTCATCAGTCCGAGCAGCCCGTAGGAGACGAGGTCAGCCTCCTCGACGTGCGCCGGAAGCCCCGAGCCGAGACGACCGGCGACGTACTTCACGAGCGGCGCGTAGGCGACGATCAGCCGGTCGCGGATGGCCTTGTCGCCGCCGCGCCGGTACTCGAGCCACAGCGCTCTGCTGTCGGAATCTCCCGCCATACGCAGAGAATACGAGCTAGCGGCGCAGTCTCCTTAGTGCACCCCACGCAAACGAGCCCATCCAGGCTGCCAATCGCGGCCGCCCCGAAGGCGATCACCCACCTATGCGCGGTTGCGCCGGCAACCGCGATCCCGGCAAACGCGAGGGTGAGAAGTGAAAAAAGGGCTGCTAAACCCATGGACTCAGATCATGCCGCAACCGCGCCAACTCCGCCTGATCTCGGAGAGGGAGACGACGAACGCCCTGCCGGCGTTCGTTGCCCGAGAAGCGAGTCCGCGCTCCCACCTGCCCTTATCGGCTCCGCCCTTCTCCGCGGTGAGCTCGACGAAACCTCGCTCCCGGCTTGTTTGCGCGCCCGCTCTGCTGTTTCGTCCGCGGTTCGACTTGACCTCGAGCCCGAACCGATACAGGATGCGGAATGCGTGGCCACCTTCTCGCAGCGGGCCGGTCGGGACCGGGCGGCGTTGGTGCGCGCGCCCTGGCTCGCCGTGGCCACGTTGTTCCTGCTCTGCTCCGGCCTCGCATTCACGCCAAGTAGCGCCCGGGCCTCTATAGCGCGCCCGGTGTTCGACTCCCTCGCCGTGCTCCCGAGCCCCGTGCCCGAAGCCGGCGGCGTCGTGCTCGTGGTCGTGCGGGTCAAGCAGGCGAAGACGTGCAGCTTCAGCGTGACCGGACTGCACCCACAGAGCTTGGCCTGCGCAAATGGGGCGGCCGTCGATCGGCTGGCGGTAACGGCTAACAGGTCCGCGACCCGACGCAGCTGGAACGTTTACGTCATGGCGAGCGGCGCCGGCGGCACCACCCCCTGGCGCCACTTGACGATCGTCCAGAACGCGCAACCGGTCACGTTGCCAAAAACCACGGCGCCCGCAAGCACACCGTCGACGGTCACAACACCGGCGACGACCACGACCACGACCACGACCACGACCACCACGCCAACACCGACCACGACAACACCGACCACGACAACACCGGCAACAACGACGACCACCACGACGTCGTCAGCGCCTGCCGGAATCAGCTCGATCGGTGCTCCCTTGGCGAACAGTGCCAACTACAGCACTAACTGGTCGGGCTACGTCGGCACGGGCGACACCTACACCGCTGTGACCGGAACCTTCAACGTTCCGAGCCTTGGGTCGGATTCCGTCTCAACCGACACCTCCGAGTGGGTCGGCATCGACGGGAATACGTCGAGCTCGTTGATCCAGGCCGGGGTTAACGAGGCCTACGATCCGTCCACGAACGCCGTGCGCGTCAACGCTTGGTGGGAGATCCTTCCCGCCCTCTCGACGCCGATCGCGATGAGCGTCTCACCCGGGGACTCGATCACGGTCACGATCAGCCAGATCGCACCGAGCGACTGGAAGATCGCCGTGAGCGACAACACGACCGGTGCGAGCTTCACCACCAGCCAGGCCTACGCCGGTGAGGCCGGGTCGGCCGACTGGGTCGTCGAGGCGCCGAGCAACGGTTTCGGCGTAACCGACACCCTCGGGGACTACATGCCCACGGTGACCTTCTCGAACCTCGGCACTGCCGGCTCCGTCAGTTCGGTGACGCCGCAGGTGATGGTCCAGGCGGGCCAAACGGTGTCGGTGCCCTCGCCAGCCGACTCCAACGGTTTCGTGGTCGGATACGGGTCGAGCGCCCCATCAGCACCCTGAGCACTCCGAACACGGCGCTAGGATCATGCTCAAGGCGCGTGACCCCAGGGCGCGAAGGTCGCCGGAGTTCTTCGCCCCCAACGATACGACGGTTTGATGCGTACTGTATGTCACGCAAGAGTTGATGCTGCGAGCGTTCTGCCTCTCTCGACGAGCAAACCCATGCGTTTCCCCTCGCCATCGGCTCCACGCCACGCCCGAGCGTGCAGTCGGTCTCGTAATCACAAGCGGGCGAGGCGTGCGAGCGTGTGTTAAGGTTGGGCGTGGAAGCGAGCGGAAACAACGAATTTTCTGACGAGCCGACGAGCGACTCGCAGTTCGGTACGCATGACCGTCGGAGCTTTCTCAGGCGGATGGCGGCCCTTGGCTTCGCTGCGCCGCTCGTAACGGCACTCGATCCGTTCGGCACCGCCACTGCGTTGGCGGTGCCGGGGACGAGTAACCCAACGCCCACGACGGCACCGCCCACGACGGCACCGCCCACGACGGCACCGCCCACGACGGCACCGCCCACGACGGCACCGCCCACGACGGCACCGCCCACGACGGCACCGCCCACGACGACGACGACGACGACAACGACGACCACCGCGAAGCCCACTACGACCAGCGCGACACCCACGACCACGACCACGGCCGCACCGACGACGACGCCAAGGCCGAGGCATCACCACGACCACGACCACGACCACGGTCACGGCCGCGATCGCGATGACGACCGCTTTCGCGGCAGACGCTGACTGAACTCACTTAGGCCTCTCTGAGGCCTTGTCGATGGATCCCTAGGCCTCTCTCAGGCCTTGCAGGTCTTGCCATCGGGCTGAGGTGGACGTCTCACGACCTGACCCGGAACAGCGACGTCGTCGAGAACGACCAGCAGTCCGGCTCGACGCAGCCGTGTCACACAGGCCGACACCTCCGTCAGCAGATCGCCGGGAAACTCAAACAACGCGGCTAGTGCGTCGGCGATCTCGACGACGGAACGGGTGCCGTCGGAGAGCTCGAGCACGACCGCCGCCGTGTTGTTGAGCAGATGCTCGTGGGTAGAGCCGGCGCGCCGGACGCGGAGCCCTTGATCGACTTCACGCAACTCGAGCCCCGCGACCTTTTGCGGATGATCGGACTGTGGGGACTGGCGCGGGACATCGAGCCCCACGAGCGTTCCGCGCTCAAGCTCCGCACGGATGACACCGGCGATGTCCATCGTGAGTAGGTCGCGCAGTCGTGTGAACGCACGACGGTGCACGGCGATTGTGAGCGCGCCGCCCGGTTCGACCTCGGCGAGCTCGAATGGGCAGATCTCCCAATCGCCTGCCTTCGCAAAGTCACCGCTGATGACGCCGATCAGCTGAGGGCCATCAGTGTGTTCGGTCAGAACCACATGCTCATAACCCCGACGGGAGGCTTGGTTCAACGCTTCGCGCCAGGCGGCAAGCCGGCGTTCGCTCGGCTCGGTGTCTGGCTCGGGATCAATGTGTTCGACACGCCAATTGAGCTCGGGGGGATGGGAATGCTGATCACCGCTCGGGGCGAGGCACATCACGGCGTCGAACACGCCCATGGGGTGCTGGAGCTCTGCCCGCGCCTGCTCGAACAAGCCATTGGCGACATCTTCGGTGAGCTCCTCGCGAAAATGCTCCGTGATTGGCGAGAGCTCCCAGCCGATCTCGGACCAGCCAACGAAGTAGTTCCGCACCCGGTCTTCCCAAACATTGCTGTACTCGGCACCGCGCGGGCGGCCGAAGCGGTGCAGCCAGCCCAGACCCGGGTGACAGAGCACCCGGCCGCCGCGCTGACGGAACTTCTCGTGGAGGTAACCCTCCTCCCCGCCAAACCCTCTAAAGCGTGGGTTGAGCCCAGGCCACGCGTCCCTGCGGCACGCGAAGACGCCCAGACCTTGCATCGCGATCTCAAACGGTTCGCAGGCGGGATCCTCGATCCGAGGGTCGAGACTCCACTGACCGTACATGCCGGCTCCCCACGTCGGTTGAAGGTGCGTGGCGGCACGATTGAGCAGGTCGTCGTAGAACATCGGCCCCTGCAGCAGATCGCGACTGTCCGGATGCTTGGTAAACCAGGCGCGCAACGCCGCGAGCGCCCCTGGCACGAGCAGAACATGGGAGTCAACGCAGCAGACGATGTCAGCATCGGACTCGCGGAAAACGAGATCACGGACCGCGGTGCCGTGGTACCCGTCGAACGGTAGGTAACGGTAGTCAGCGATCCAGTTTCCGAGATCGCGCAGCGCCTCCGCGGCAACACCCCCGGGATGGTTGTCGACGACGAGGAACGACAGGTCCGCCAACACCTCGGGCTGGTACATGCGAATTGCCTGGACGGTGAACCAGACGCCGTCGAAGTCGTCGTAGGTGGACATGCCGACACAGAGGGTTGCGCCATTTGCGGCGGGCGTGCCCTCGGGCCCGCACTCTGCTCCCGCCTCGGATATACCGTGCAGCGGCTGCGCCAGGGCGACATCTGCTCGATGGTTGGTTGCCACGAGTGGGGAGCCTACTCGGCTCCCGAACGGGCGCTACGGGCAATGAACGCCTGGCCCACTCCCGGTGCAACAGCCACCGGTTTCGCTGTGATGGGGCGGATCCGGTGAGTCTAAGCGAACGCGCGCGAATAAAACGGCGCGACACGCAGACAACCCGCACGAGATGCCACGAGTTCTTCGACAAGAGTTCGCCGTGTGTCCGGCTCTCCCTTGGACAGAAACCAAACCAAACGACGTCCTGACGCAGCGAGGTTAGTAGGGTGCGGTTACTTGGGTGGTTGAGCCGGCAGTCACGGTCGCGCTCTGGCAGGCCGGCGCCGTGTAACCCGCGACCGCACCGAAACACAACGTGTACGTGCCAGCGGGCAGATCGGTGTACAACCCCCAATCATCGGCCGGAACCCCGTTCACAAACACGGTACCCGCCACAGCCGGACTCGTCACAACCTGCAAAAACCCTCGCTGCACAAACGTCCCCGTCACCGACGTCGTCTGCCCGGCCGTCACCGACACCATCTGACACGCCGGAGTCGTATACCCCTGAATCGCCGAAAAACACACCGTGTGACTCCCAGGAGCAATCTCCAACCAATTCAAACCCCACGTGTCCGCGACAGCACCATCCACCGTGATCTGCGACGCAACCGCCGGACTCGTCGTCACCCTCAACAGCCCCACCCCCGACTGGCCACTCGCACCCACCGAAACCGTGTAATCACCCACAACCACCCTCGTCGAACCCGCGCTCACCGTTGCCGACGCACAACTCGGCGGCGCATACCCCGCCACCGCCCCAAAACACACCTGATACGAGCCAGCAGGCAAATCCGTATACACGCCCCAATCGTCATTCGCGACCACCGTCGATGACCCCTGAGGCGTCACCGTAACCTCACCCGGCACCGCCGGCGACGTCTCCACCTGCAGATACCCATGCTGACTGAACGTCCCCGTCACGGCAGTCGTTTCCCCCGAGGTCACCGTCACCGTCTGGCAACCCGGCGTGCCATACCCCGCCACCGCCGCAAAGCACACCGTATGACTCCCCGGAGGCTCCTCCGCCCAATTCAACCCCCACGTATCAGCAACCACACCATCAACCGAAATCTGCGACGCCACCGCCGGACTCGTCGTCACCCGCAACAACCCCGGCGCGTAATAACTAAAACCAAACCCCGACGAACTCAGCGAAGCAACCGTCGCAGACAGCTCAGCCGAGCCGGGAGCACCCGGCGGCACCACCACCGTGCAAGTAGTCGACGACACACAACTCACCGACCCCCCAGCCACCGACCCAAACGCGAACGTCGTAGCCCCCGACACCGTCGAAAACCCCGAACCCGTCACCGTCACCACCACATTCCCACCCACCGGCGCCCGATCCGGACTCACACCACTCACCGACGGCGGGGTACCCGACGGCGCGAACGCAGTGAGTCCGTTGGGCGTGCCGACGCCACTTGGCCCGTCATAGCCCGTCGCGGCGTCGCATGCCAAGTCACCGGCGCTCTGAACACCCGAAGCATTCCACGAACAGTCGAGGATGCCCACCCCCAAGGTGTTGGGGTTGCCCTCCGCCGCAGCCGCGAAGGAAGAGAGGCACGGTGACGCCGCCTCCCCAACACACGCGCCATCACCGCCCGTGGTGACGTCATAGAGCGAGGACGTGCCGAGGTAGCTGTAGAGCGTACTGGCAGGGTAATTGACACCATGTGCGCCGCCAGCGAGCGCCCAGATGCCAGCAATGATCGTGGACGCGAGCGATGTGCCACCAAAGGTCGCCCAGTCGTAGGGCTGCCCATCAGTGTTCTGGCAATCGGTGCCGCAGTTGTAGGAGTCGTAGATGTCGAATCCCGTGTCCGGGTTCCCGTCGGCCGAGATGTCAGCGGCCAGGCGGGAGCTTCCGCAGGCCGTGCTCGACCAGTCGCTCAACGACGTTTGCCAGGACGGTGCGGGGAACAGCGTGCTGCAGCCACCTCCGGAGGCGCCGTCCATGGTGTCGCCGCCCGCGGGCCCATCGTTGTTCCAGACCGTTTCGCTACTGCGGGTTCCGTTTGAGTTGAGCACCAAGGACGTCCCCCCGACGGCCACGACATCGCCGTACGACGCCGGGAAGTTGGGCGCATTCGTATGAATCAACTGGTCCCAGTCGTAATAGCCTTGGTCTCCGGTCGCGGCGGTAAGGACAACACCTGGGTGGTTGAAATCGCTCTCGTACGCGGAGTCGCCGGACGTCTCCGCGAGTCCCCAGGAGTTGGTCACGATGGATGCTCCCAGACTGACTGCCTCGTTTTCGGACGCGCCAAGATCGGCAAGACTCTGGGAGTTGGCCTCGACGAGAATGATGTTGCACTCCTGGCAGACCGAATGGACGCTCTCGACATCGAGCGATTCTTCGATAGACCAGCCGATGGTGTCGTTGGCCGGCAACGATGTCGTGCTGCCGGTCTGACTCACGACCGTGAGGCAGCCGTCGGCGATGCTGCAGGCGGGAAGTCCGTAATTGCTATCGAAGGTTTGTAGGTCAGAGTTGATGTTGGGGTCGTTGTAGGCGTCCACGATCGCCACCGTCCGCCCAGACCCGGTCGCGGTGGGGTTGAAGCTGTACGCGGAAGCGAGATCGCCTGGCGTCAACCCGCCAGCTGGGCCCGTCGCGTAGCTGTGGGCCACGATCTGGAAGGGTCTCGCCCCGGCGGTACCCGCTGGCACCTCGACACGCCTCATGGCCAAGCATGTGGCATCGAGTGGGCCGGCCGGTTGCGCACAGGCGGCTTCGGTCTTGTAGTAGACGGAACCGACCGCATTCGACCGAGCGTTGGCCGTGCCGGGCAACAACGCGCCGAATACCGCGAGAGCGGCCGCTGCCTTGAGTAACCGCAACCTATACGCCCGCTTCCGTGCTGTCAGCTTGTGGCCCCGCTCGCGAAGAGTCTCCACGACTGTTTCTTACATGTTTCGAAGGCCGGATGCCACTAGTTGGACTCGTTCGTGACGTCGTCCCCCCATTAAGGGCGGCAAACGATGGCCGAAAAGGGGGCAAGAAACGACGGCAGGATCGGGGCGGCTTCGTGTTGCGATCAGGTCTGATTCGAAAGCCCTACTTGAATAACGACCATGGCAGCGTTGTCAAAAACGACTGAGCCCGGATGAAGGCTGCGGTAGACGGCGAGGTCGGCCGGCAAGAGCCCGCCCCAATTCCACGGCAACAACAGATACTGGATATCGAGTTTGCGCGCTCGGGCAAGAACCGCCGGGGCCAAGGGATCCGGCTCGCTCAGCAGACTTACGACCTCCTTTGCCCTCGCCCTCTCCTGAGGGAAATAAAGCCACTCGAGCTCCGAACCAACCAATGCATCCCGACGAGCGTACCCCTCCACCCACCAGCCAAAGGGCCCCCCCATTCACCGGCGCCACCGCAATCAGCGCGTTGCTAGGCGTGTGCTCCCGCACCCAATCCAACCCGGCCAACGTGCCTGGCGGCTGATTGGCCCCATAGAACGCACGCTGTATCGGGAAGAAGGCGAGTCCGCGCCACGCGGCCAACGCCACGGCCGCAGCAGCCAGCACCCCGATCGCGACGGTGCTGCCCGCAGGAACCGAGATGTCATGACCAGCTCTCCAGGTAACCGTCTGTCTCCTCCCCCACGGTACGAGCGACAACCACCAGACCATGGCGAAGCCAACCCCGATGGGTGCCAAGTACACGAGCCTGTCTTGGCTCGACACGATCCCGCTCGCGATCAGGCTGAGATCCAGCGCCGAGGCAATTGCCAGTAGGGGTCGGTTCCGGTACCTCTTGATGATCAGCATCACCGGGGTAAGCAGCGTGAGCAGCAAGGCAGGCTTCCAAAGCCACGGAACATCGCGATACACCACCGACATCGCCTGGACGAACTCCGCAAACGGCGGCCCACTCGAGGCTGACCCGGGGTTGGCGACGGAACTTCCGAGGGTCGGCAGCAACTTCAAATAGAGAGGCACCAACAGGAGCGACGGACCGACGGCAAGGACACTCAGCGACAACCACCCGTTCTTTGCCAACCACGTCCCTCGCCCCATCGTTCCCGGGGCAACGGCGGCGCGAAGGAACGCGAGAACGACGAGCGCCGCCGCCGCCTGTGCCAACACCAGCTGCGAGGTAGCAGCCAACACCAATATGAGCAGCCCGAGCCACAACGCCGACTGCCACCGCCGATCCATGAGCGTCCGCTGAGCGAGCGCAAGAACAGCGGCTGTCAACCCCAGACCGATCAGCTGAGGGATCCCGCCCCACGCCGCTGCCTCACCCGAAGACGACGTCGCCGCCAACAAGACGGCCGCCAGCGCCGCCGTCCAGCGAGCCCCAAAAAGCCGACACGCGGCGTACACGCCAATCCCAGGCGCCGTGCCGGCCAAGCCAGCGATGAGAGCGGTCCCCCACACGACCCCAAACACCTTTGTCATGACCACCGTCAGCACCGGCACAATCGGCGGATACGAACCCGCCGCGGAGCCCGCGATGGGGTGCCCGAGGATCTGGTAGCCCAACGTCAGCCAGTTGCCGAAGTCGAGTCCCGAAGGCTCGCCGTGTGACCCGATCACAACCGCTCGGTACGCTGCGACGCCGGCCAAAACAACGACGGTCATCGGCGTCGGGGCTACCAGCCACCGAGCGCAGCCCTCATAGCGACGGAGTCCCTTGAAGGCGGGGAGAAGCACCTTTCGGGTCACCCGATTCGCTGCATTGGCAACTTCCCTCGAGGCCACGCTAGCCGAGTAGCGCGGCGCACGGATCGCCTCGCCATCCCGCCGTGACGTCAAGCATCAGCCCGCAGCAGCGCTCGGAAGCCCGCACATGCGGCCAGACATTTCGACCGCGAGCGGGTGGCACGAGGCGCCCCAACCCGGCAGGACATCTGCACTTACCCCTGCCCGCCGCAGTGGCGTTCAGTGCTTGGACAACGTGACCGTGGTCGAAACGCTGAGCGAGTGCCCGCTTACCTCAACGCCCTCCGCCTTCACGGTGTGGCTGCTCCCGGGCACAAAGCTCTTCGGAATCACGACATGCTCCTCTGCCACACCATCGGCGTCCGCATGAGACTTATCCAATTCGATGTACAAAGAATCCTTGTCGTAGCCGATCCGCACCGTCACTTCGCTGCCAGGGCGAAAGCCCTTGGCAGTGACCGTGGCCTTCCCACCCGGCGACGGGGCGTCCGGCGTAACCGTAATCCCCTTCGAAACGTACGGCACACCCCCAGCCGCACCCGAAGACAGGATGCCCGTGGCCCCGGCCAACGCAGCCATCAAGAACGCTAGCGCCAACTTTCTTGTCTGCATTCTCGCTCTCCTTTGGCGCATGGCTGGCCCAGGCCGCACCCGGACGCGGCCCGGGCGACCAAGAAAGGTACCAGCATGACCAGACGGCGAAGGGGTCAGAACGGAGCGCACGGCGCAAGCCGCGCCGATGGAAATCACGCGCCGGACGCCCTCGGCCTTGTCGACGCGGCTGCACGCGGTGGCCTCGTCGCGGGCGCCGACTGACGAGAGTCTCGACGCGCTGGACATTCGGGCCGATCGAGAGGGCACGTGCGGCGGCTCCCGTGACGTCGCGCCCGCCCCCGGGAGACGATCTATCAGTGGCGAGCCAACGAGCTTTTCACAAACGAACAATGGGCGACGGTCGCCTTGCGCGCTCAACACGCACGGAACGATGCGATCGCGCCGGGTGCGGGAGGGCCCGCGATCGGTGTCCGAGTTCGCGTGCTCGGCCACGCGCCCTGCAGCTAGCGTGTCGGCAGGTGAGGGCTGCGACAGTCCCGGCGCTGCGCGTGCGTCTCGTGGCGGCGGGAGCGTTCGCGGTCTGTGTCTTGCTCACCCTTCTGCCGGGGAGCGCCCACGCGCAGGCAGCGACGGGCTGCCGTCCGTTGCGGGCGATCTTCTACGCCGCGTCAGACTGGCTTCCGCTCGCAGAGGCGCTCGCGGCGAACGCCTCGCCGTGTGCCCAGTACTACGTCTCTGTGCCGCCGGTGAGCGCCGACAAGACCGAGATGCGCAGCGGAGTTGCGCCCGAGATTCGCGCGCTCGGATCGAACATCCATGCGCTCGCAGAGGTCAACGTGAGCGCCTGGCAGAGCTGGGTCGACAGCACCGGCAACTCCTGGTACGACGCCGGCGTGCTGGCGCGGACCGAGATGGCAGCCGCCGGCTTCGATGTCAGTGCCGGCGACTCATGGGTTGTCAACGAGTTCTCCTCCGCGGTCCGGCAGGGCGCGGGAACAGCGCGGGCCGACATGGAGCAGCTCGTCGAGGGGCTGTATGCGGGCGACGGGAGTACGACGCCGACGCAGGGTGTCGTCTTCGTCGAGGGGATCGGCCAGGCGACCAGCCCGCTCGATGTCTACAAGGCGAATCTCGAATCGTGGCTCCAGGACGCGGGCTTCTGGAGCGTGATGAGCAGCGATGTGAGCGACTTCCTCCAGGAGAACTACGGTGACATCCGCGACTACGCAGTCGCGGGCGCAGACGTTCCGACTCGTCTCGGCTACCTCGACCAGTATCTCGAGCACGTGATCGCGCTCTCCGCGGTCGCGCCCTCGACGGCAACCGCGGCCGCCGGCTTCCTGCAGGCCAGCTACGCACCGCTCGCAAATGCCGCCTGGGCCTGGAGTTCGAGCTACGGCTACACAAGTGTGCCCTACGACCAGATGGAGGACTACGTCGCCGCGCAGGTGGACGCGATGCGTTCCTACAATGCTCAGCTCGGCTGGTCGAGCGACCGCCTGGGGTTTGCCTGGGACCCGTCGAACTCGCTCGAGCTCTCGACGAGCGACTTCGACACCCAAACCGCAGCGATACTCGCGCAGCTCGCAAGCGCGATCGCGCTCTCCGCCGACCCCGGCGACCCAGGAGCCGGCGCCTGCGCGGCGCCCTGGTGCACGGCGGTCGTGACGGGCGCAGCGTTCACGCCGGAATGGAGCACATTTGCCGACTGGACTCCCACCGCCCCGGGCTTTACCTCTGCCGCTATCACCGTCGGTGCCGGGAGCGCAAGCAGCCCGCTGACCATCGCACCCCAAATCGGCGGCGTCGTCACTGCGCTTCCCATCCCCACTGATGTCCTGCTCTCCTCGAGCTCTCCGGGTGGCTCGTTTTCGACGAGTACGGATGGTCCGTGGACGCCGACACTCGACCTGACGATCCCGGCAGGCGCGACGAGCGTGACCTTCTACATGCTCGACTTGCAGGGCGGAACGCCTACCGTAACTGCAGCGATCGGCACGGAAAGCACGATCCAGGTCGAGAACGTCATGCCTCCGGTTGCAGCGCCGACGATCACGAGCGTCTCGCCGATGCAGGCGCCCACCACGGGGAATGTGGAGGTGACGGTGACCGGTTCGGGGTTTGCGACCGCTTCCGGCGGCACGAGTTTCGAGTTTGGATCCGTGACGGCCGGCTCGGTGAGTTGCTCGTCGACGACAACGTGCACGGTGATGGTGCCGCCAGGTGCTCCCGGCTCGGCCGAGCTGTCGGCCACCGTTGCTTCCGTCACCTCGTCCGGGTTCGGGTTCAGTTACTACAGCCCCGGGTTGCTGCGGGTGACGACAAGTCCGGCGTTGCCATCACAGATCACGGTGGACGGTGTGATTGCTGATTCATGGGGGCTGAATTGGGCGGAGGAGCCCCCAGGCAGCCATACGGTCTGCTTCGGTGCGGTGCCCGGGTACGGCACACCGGCTTGCCAGCTGGTGACGGTGACCTCAGGGCAAACGACTGCTGTGATGGGAACGTTCAGTCAGCACGGGTATCTGCAGGTGGAGACGTCCCCCGCGGTGCCGGGCGAGATCACAGTGAGGCCTCAGGGTTCGTCGACCGTCATGGCGAATGACGACTGGGGCGTCTACACGGATATGCCTGCCGGCTCCTACCAGGTCTGTTTCGGCGCGGTCGCCGGGTACACGCCTCCCAACTGCATGTCGGCCAGCGTCACCGCGGGCTCAACCACAGTGGTTGTCGGTGACTACAGCGCCGCGCCCGCTGCCAGCGGCCAGTCGGGTGTCGGTCTGCTCAGGGTGACGACGAGTCCAGCCCTTGCATCCCAGATCACCGTGGATGGGTCCGTCGCCGACACGTGGGGGCTCAACTGGCTCGAAATCGCCCCGGGGAGTCACACGGTCTGCTTCACGGCGATCCAGGGTTACACGACTCCTGGGTGCCAGACGGTGTCGGTGAGCTCAGGGCAGACGACCACGGTGACGGGGACGTTTACCGAACGTGGCTTTCTCCAGGTTGTGACCAGCCCGGCGGTTGCGGGCACCGTCTTCGTCGACGGGGTTCCTGCCGACGACTGGGGGCTCTACACCGACCTGCCCGCCGACACCTACACCCTGTGTTTCGGTGCGGTCAGCGGCTATACGGCGCCGTCTTGCGAGAACGCAACCGTCACTGCCGGCGCCCTCACCCAAGTTACCGCGCCCTATTAGCCTCCCCGAATCGGGCGCTTGCGGCCGCTGCGTTAGGCGTTTCGCAGGCGTCGGCGCAACCCCAGCAGCGAAAGGAGAAACGACGTGAAGAAGATCTGGATCCCAGTGACGACGAGCGTCAGCGAAACGATCGCAAGCTGCTCGTCCCCGAGGCTCCCGAACCTGTGATCGATCCAGATACCGACGACGAGCCCGCCTACGGCGAGCCCGATCACCACGACCATGAACCCGAGGAGAAGGCCGTGCTCGAGCCGGAACCTTCGCTGCATCCGCTCGAGCCAGGGGTCCTCTCGCCCATCACGTAGACGGCGTACGCACGTCCGCACAGTCCCAGACCGATGATCTGTGTCCCGACGATGACGAGCGCCGAGCCGGCGATGAGGGTGTGGATGTAGAAGTCACGGCCGAACACGCTCACGCGCGCGATGACGGCGAGCGCGACCAGCGCACCTAGCCCGACCATCAGTGCGCCGGGGACGACGAAGAGCGCATTCGGACTGTAAACGAGAATCAGCCTGAGATGGCGCCAGCCGTCCCGGAACGGGGAGAGCTTCGACTCGCCGTGCCGCCGGTGGAGCTCGATCGGAAGCTCGCGCACATCGAGCTCGACCTTTGCGGCGCGGATCACCATCTCCGAGGCGAACTCCATTCCGGTCGAGCTGAGTTCGAGCTCGGCGAGCACGTCACGTCTGACCGCTCGCATCCCGCACTGAGCGTCCCTTACCGGGGTCGAGTGCACGAGTTTCAGCAACCCACTCAGGATCGGGTTCCCGATCCGCGAGAGGATCGACATCGCCCCGGGCTCGATCGAGTCCATACGGTTTCCCATGACCAGATCCGCGCCGGCATCGAGCGCCTCGATGAAGTTCGGAATCTCGTCGAAGTCGTATGTGAGGTCGGCATCGATCATCACGATGTAGTCGCCACGCGCTGCAGCGAAGCCGGCGAGGTAGGCCTGGCCGTAGCCGCGGCGTGGCTCCGCGATCACGGTCGCCCCGGCGCGGCTCGCGACCTCGGCGCTCCCGTCCTCGGAGCCATTGTCGACGACGAGCACCTCTCCATCTGCCTTCATGGTCGCGAGCACGTTCAACGCCTGGCCGACGCACTCCGCGATGTTCTCGGCCTCATTGAGGCACGGAATCACGACCGAGACGCTCCGCCGACGCTCGCGATGCCGCGGGATCGTCCGCTCGATCGCCATGGACAGGGTGTATCAGTTTGTCCTCTGCGCACGGTCTGCAAAAATGCCGGGACGATTTCACCGTGAGAGCCGTCACATCATCGCCTCAACTAACAGCGGCACTCGATCAGGCACGCCTCCCGTGATAGGCAGATGCGACCGTCTCGAGCGACCGCGACAACGAGAGCTCCTCCTTGTTGCGCTCGAACCACCCAGCCGTTGAGTCCCGCAGCGCGGGACCCGCCGAATGGATTCGCAAAATCGCCTCGGCCACGTCGTCGCTCGAGGCGGATGCCGCCACCACGCCGTTGACGCCGTCGTCGACGAGCTCAACGGCGGCGTTGTCTGGCCCAGCGACGACGACGCTTGGCGTGCCACGCGACGCCGCCTCAACAATGACGAGCCCGTACCCCTCGCGCCGCGAGAGGAGCGCGAGGCAGAGTGCCCCGCCGAGCGCGTCGTCGACCCGCTCTCGCGTGACAAAGCCCGGCGCCTCGACTACGGCCTCTAGACCCAGCCGCGTAATCAATGCGACCACCTCGGCCCGGTCGGGACCGTCACCGATGATCTCGCAACGCAATTCCGGCAGCGTCTCGCGTGCGCGCGCGATCGCGGGCACGAGCGCGGTCACGCGCTTCTCGGGTATGTGCCGCCCGGCAGACACGACGAGTGGCGGGAACACCGCTGAGGTGCGGGTTCCGGTGGGCCCCGCATACTGGCCTCGCAGAACGGTCACATCGCCGCGAAACCCCTCTTCGCGCAACCGGCGCTCGTGGAGACGCGAGAAACAGAATGCGCGTTGCGGAACCCGGACGCACAGCCGCTGGACACCCCAACCGACTGCCCCCGCGAGACCCCCGACGTAGTCCCGCCAATAAGACCGTGTCCATACCTCGTGCCAATCAACGACGAGCTGGTACCGACCGGGTTTGCGCAGGGCGCCAGCGGCGAGCAGCGGAAAGTACGGAAACGACGCAGTGTGAACGACGTCGTACCGCCTCCCATGACGGGCGAGGTGGAGGAAGACACCGACCCCGAAACGCAGAGGCGGCGCGATCCTCCGTCGTCCCTTGGAATACAGCGCCATGGGCTGTCCGACGGCGAAAACGCGCACCCCTGACAATCCCGCGTCGGCTCCGTCGGGCCACTGCCGGAGTGTGAGGTAGTCGACCTCGTGCCCATCGGCAACAAGGCGCTCCGCCAGGTTGCGGTACCAGCGCTCGGCACCTCCGATCGTATGCGGATACAAGCAGTCATAGACGATGCAGACCCGCACTGCCGGGCGAAGCCTAGCTCGGTTCGGGGTTTGTGGCCCGGCAGTCCCGGGCAAACATCGCCGAAGTCATGGGGGCCGTTAGGGCGGCCAGATCCGCGGCAAGAGCCACATTCAGCACCGCCACGGCGATTAGCGCATCACGTCGCGCGTGCTGACTCAATCCGGCCGGCCCAACCTACCTCACGGCTGATTCCTCACAGGGGTGGAGGGGCTCGAACCCCCGACCTACGGTTTTGGAGACCGCCGCTCTACCAACTGAGCTACACCCCTAGAACACACCTGAGTTTAGCCCGCTCTCGCTGACTCCTCGCATCGCGCATGATCGGTCCCGCTCCACTCTATGGGGAAACCGGCCTGGAACCGGTTCGATTTTCGAGCCGCCAGACGAAGCGGAGCCCTGACCAGTCGGCATCGATCGCCGCGACCTTGACATCGACTACCCCGAGCGCGAGCGCCTCTGACCTGATACTCACGTCGGTGAGGTCGCTCTCGTGACCACTTGCGCGCCGAGGCCAGGCAATCCAGAGTGCGCCTGCGGGGTAGATGCGGGCGACGAGTGCGGGCAACCGAAGCGGCAACTCCCGTCGAGCCCGCACGAAGGCGATCACGACGTCGGCGGGCTCGGCCCCGACCGCAAACTCAAGCCCCGGCGGAGGGTCCTCAAGTACCCAGCCGGAGGGTGGATCGTCGAGCGCGACCACCTGGCCCTGTTTGAGCCCGAGCTTGCGGGCTTGGGGCGTGCCGGAGTAGCCGGAGTCAGCCGTCACCGAACCGGGTACCCGAGCCGGCTGCACTGGGCGGTAACGCTTGGCTCGATCCGGCCCTGGCTTGCACAGAACCGGCGAGCCTCCGCACCACAGTTGCGGGCGCTGATGCCGCCCGTCGTCGAGGCGACGTTCTCGACAACACAGTCGGCGTTCGCTCCGTTACCGCCCGAGCGCAGCCGAAAAGTGACCGCGACAAGCACCCCCACGACAAGCAGCACGGCGATCGCGACGATCACGCGCCGGTCGCGCGGCGTCAACGGTGTCACCGTCCGCGCTGCGTGACCCTCCATCGGCATCCCGCAAATCTAGAGGGCCGGCGCACCCGCTGACACGCTGCCGTGGCCCGAACCCACAACGTGGCCTGGCTACGCTCGACTCGTCCCTGAGGTCGGGTCAGGTGCCGGAGCCGACGTTGGGCTGCCAGCTGATCGTGAAGCCGCTGCCGTCGGGGCTGAGACTTCCCGGTGCCGCACCCGCGTTGGCGTCGTTTTGGCTGTTGTAGGCGCCGCCGTAGAAACGATGTGCGCGGGGCACGAGCTGAATTGGCGTCGCCGTCCAGGTTGGGCTCGTGATCGTGCCCGCGACGCCGTTGCCGATCGCGTAGGTGCGGCTGAAGTTGACCGAGTCGAAGTTCGTGAGCGCAAGCTGCTGGCAGCTCGTCTCCGTCGCGCACTCCGACGGCGCCTCAGCGATCCATTCGGCGGAAGTCAGGTCCGGATTGGCCATTGTCAGCCGTTTGGTGAAGCGTGTTCCGCGGGTGCGATCGGTGACCTGGACGAGCACCTTCGTACCGTTGACGACAACGCTGGATGCGATCACATCGCCAGGCGAGACCTTGAGCTTGACCGTTACCGAGTTGGCCGGCACGAGCTCGTACCAGGCGTAATAGCTTGCGTGCCCTGCCGCATTACAGTCCGCCGAGGTACCGGTCTGCTCGAGCGACTGCGACGTCTCGCTGTACCCGCCGAGCCCGACCCAGAGCGCAACCGAGCTCGGCGAGCCGTCGCAGGTCGCTGTCGGCTCAACCCACTGGCCCGTGACATCCGTATAGGTCATCGCCGAGCTAGCGGTCGTCGCTGTCGACCCAGGCCCCGTGGCGACGAAACCCGCCCAGTTCGAGCTGACGCTCATGGGTACCGCGCTCGACTTCGCAAGCGCCGCCCGAGCCATCGTCACTGTCGTCGCACCGCTGCCGGCTGCAGTCGCAAACGTCGCCGCGCCGGCGATGCCGGCAACCGCTGCAAACGCCCACTTCCGTCCTCGCCGAGCCGGTCTGCACGCTGAGTTGCGTGCTTCTGGAGCCGAGCGAAACCTCATAGATTGACTGTAGCAATGGGAAAATCGCCTTCCGCCACCCGTAGCGCGGGCCGCACCCACCCGAACGGGGTGGATCTTTCCGGCGGCCGTAACGACCTCGGCGCGATGCAGCCCCGACAAGCGCAGGCTACGATCTTCTAGCGATGGTTAGACGGACAAGCTCGTCGATACTGCTGGCCTCTTGCCTCGTCCTCGCGTTCGCGGCTGTGACGGTCCGGCACCTCCAGCTTCCGCTTCTGCTCCCCGGAACGCCGCGCACCACCGCGACGACACACACCTGCCAGGCGACAGGCAAGGATCGCCACCCGACGGGGCCCACGCTCAACGTGATCGGCACGCCGCGGAAGACAGCGATCGTCGCCTGCGAACAGCCACCACGCTCGGAGCTGAAGATTCCGCAGAGCCTCAACCCATCGAACCCAAACATGATCTCCTCCCTCGGCTAGAGACGGCCGCTCGCTCCGGAGCCAACCCCACCCGAACGCTCCCCAGGACGAGGGATGAGCCTGGATCAGAACGCCAGTTGAGACGCTCGCGGCGCTAAGAGTTTCGTAAGGATCGGGCATTCGAGCCCTAGCGGTCTGCCCGCAATCACCGCTACGCTTGAGCGCCATGGCGACCGTTTCCGCACCCCTTCCAGGTTCCCCGCTTCTCACGGAAGGGCACCTCTCGCTGAGCCGGGAGCTGCGGCGCCTGACGCGGGTCGCGACGGTCGTGGCCGTTATCTCGATCCCTTCGGTCTTCTGGTGGTTGCACCACCACGACCGCTGGAGTACCGGCAAGGCCCTGTTCGTCACGCTGCTCTCGATCCTCGTCTGTCGCGGGTTCCTCGAAATCCTGATCCGGCGGCTGATCCCGTGGCCGAGCCTGTTTGGGACCGACGACGCGCGTCTGAGCGAGGAAGATGCGATGAACCGTCGTCGTGCCTGGACATGGGGCTCAGTCTTCCGCTGGATTCGGCGCTACTTCGTCATCGTCACGACAATTTGGATCTTCCTGACGGTCATTATCTGGGTCGTAAGCCTGTTCGCGACGGCACATCGGCGCTTCTCGTTCGGCGCCGTGGCCGTCGCCCTGCCACGCGGCCTCTACGACTTTGTCAGGAGCTCTCAGGACCGCGCGCTCCTGATCGAACTGCCGTTCCTCTTCGGCGCGAACTTCCTGATCTTCCTAGGGCCGCTGCTGATGATGGGGATCATGCAGATCCGGGGCTACGAGCCCGGCGATGCGGAATGGGGCGTGAAGCTCGACCATGTGCGCGGCCAGGCGGAAGCCAAGGAAGAGATTCGGCGCGTGGTCACGCTCTGGCAGTCCGGTGAGGTCTTCGAGGGTGCCGGCGGGAAGCGCGAACGGGGGCTGCTCTTCCTTGGTGCACCTGGCACCGGCAAGACGATGATGGCCAAGGCGATCGCGACCGGCTTCAACTCTCCATTCGTCTCGATACCGGGCTCCGGCTTCGCCCAGACGTTCATCGGACTCGACGCGATCATCGTGCGCTTCCTCGCGATGAAAGCCAAGAAGCTTGCCCGCAAATGGGGCGGGCAGTGCATCGTCTTTATCGACGAGATCGACGCGGTCGGGATGCGGCGCCAGTCCCTTGGTGGTGGCGGTAGCTCAATGACGCCCGGATTAACTCGCCGTTGCTCGGCTTCGAACGCGAGTACTTCGGCCCCTTCGGCGCGATCAACCCCAGCGGTGACCTGATCTGCGAAAACGCGGCCTGGCGCGACTGGATGTTCAGTCAGCGCAGCCCCGGCCCGCAGTCGTCCTACCCACCGTTCATGCGGAAGCTTGCGGGCATCGTCAACCAGGGCATGTTTCCGGGGCTGGGCGGTATGGGTGGCGGGCTCGCGCTCAACCAACTTCTCGTCGTGATGGACGGCATCGACAACCCGCCGCTCTTCCGTCGCCTGCTCTCGAGCAAGACGAACACGATTCTCGACGCGCTCTTCATCTTTCCGCGCCGGATTGGCCGGTTGCGGCTCCGCCTGCCGCCACCGCGCCCGACGGGCGCCCAGATCTACTTCATCGGCGCAACGAACGTACCGGTCGAGCGACTCGACCCCGCGCTCACACGCCCGGGTCGGATGGGGCGCCACGTCACGTTCCGGACACCGACGAAGGAAGACCGCATCGACATCTTCGACCTGTACCTCGGGAAGGTTGCGCACGACCCCGATCTCGACCGGCCGGAGCGTCGAGACGAGATCGCGCGGATCACGAACGGGTACTCGCCGGCCATGATCGACCAGATCTGCTCGATGGCGCTGACGAACGCGCATCACGAAGGGCAAGCATCGTTCAACTGGATTCACTTGGTCGACGCGATGACCGTGATCGAGTCGGGATCCGCCATCAACGTCACCTACAACGAAGCGGATGCGCGCGCCGTTGCGATCCACGAGGCTGGACACGCGGCCACCGCGCACGTCTATCGGCCCGAAATCGAGTCGAGTCGCCTCTCGATCAAGATGCGCGGCGGCTCGCTCGGTCACCACCGTTATTTCGAGAAGGAGGAGCGGTTCGGAGCGTTCCAGAGCGTCCTTTTCGGTGACCTCATCCACGTCGTCGGCGCGATGGCCGCAGAGTTCGTCTTCTACGGCGAAAACTCGCAGGGCGTCGGCGGTGACCTCTGGTCTGCGACCTGGACGGCCTCGATGATGTCTGGCCGCGCGGGCATGTCGCCGCTTCCGATCGATTTGCACGGCAAGGTCTTCGAGGGGTTGACGCCCGAGGAGTCGCGCGAGCGCATCCAGCGCCGCTTCGAGGACATCGGCGTGCGTCTCCTCAACCGCACCTCAGACGGAAACATCATGACCGACAACCCGGTGGGGTCGGTGCTCGGCGACCCGCGCAAGCGCGGATACGCAGCGCAGTTCATCGGGCAGGCGTTCGTGACGGCCTACAACCTCATACTGGCGAATCGCGAAAAGGTCGAGGCGGTTGCGGACACCGTGATCGAAGAGAAGGAGATCTATGGTGACGACCTCGTGCGGCTGCTCGACGCGCAGCATTTCGTCAAGCCTGAAATCGACTGGACCGACGAAGCGAGCTGGCCACAGATGATGAACTGGTCACCTGACCGCCGTGACGACCCCGGTGACCGCGGCCCGCGAGGTCGACGTTGAGCGACGATGGCGGCAACGCCGTTCCGGCCGAGACGCCGGCACTCGGCGGAGGCAGCCCGGTGAACGGTTCCGGGGTGGGCTCTGGCGCGGCCCTTGAAACGGTCGTCGTCGTCGAGGCGCCCGTGCCCGATGAGACCGTGAACGCAACGGTGATTCCGGCGGCGCGGCGCCATACGCAGCGCTTCCTGCTGATCTACGCGCTGCTCGGTGCGGCAGTCGCGGGCGCGGTCGCCGTCCTGTTCTTCGGTTTCGTCGCGCCCAAGGTCGCGCCGACTCCCCCCTGGTCAACCTGGGTGCCGCCGTCGGGCACGACCGCGAAGGTTGCAGATGCGATCGCGACGCATGTCGCAGCGCAGTACCACCTCAACAAGACAGGCTCGCAGCTGGTTGCGGTCGTGTCTGGTCCGCCCCTCGTGACCAGCGGGACTCGCAAGGTTTCGATCTCGGCGATCGCGATTCAGAAGAACGCGACCTCGACCAACGGCATCCAGATCTTCTATACGCCGAACACGTGGACGGACGAGTTCTGCGGTCTCGGAACGAACTGCGCGATCTCGACGGGAAAGGCCACGGTCACCCGCGGCCAGCTCGTCAGGCGCGAGGCGCTCGAGGTGGCCCTCTATACCTTCAAGTTCGCGCCTGCAATCACGTCACTTGTCGCGTACTTGCCACCTCCGCCGGGGTCGGCCGCCACGACATTGCTGTATTTCCAGAAGAGCCAGCTCACTCGTGAGCTCTCCGAGCCGCTCGACAAGACGCTGACGCTCAAGACACCGCCACTTCCGTCGGTGTCGGACACAGTGGAAGAGGCGACGATCAACAAGCTCACGCTGCCGGACGTGTTCAGCTACTCGCTGACTCAGCTCCAGGACGGAAGCGCGGCACTCGTGCTTGCCCCGATCGTCTCCTAGTCGCCCCAACCCTTCAGCGGGCAGTTCCTGACTCGAGCGACCTCCCGACCGGGTCGGTCTTTTGACAGACGTCTCGTGAGGGCCGCTATTGCCCGCGCGAGGCAAGCCGATCGGCGCTTCCGCGCTACGCGCCGGAGTGTGCGTCGATGAAGGAGAGCGTCCGCTGCCACGCATCCTCCGAAGCAGCGGCAAACTCGTCGTGCTTGCGGTCAAAGAAGCTGTGAGGTGCCCCCGCGAAGATCACTAGCTCGTGCTCGACCCCCGCAGCCGTCAGCGCCTTGTCGAAGGCGGCGTTGTCAGCCTCAGTGATATGCCCATCCGCGCCTGCCTGCAGGGCCAGGATCGGCGCCGCTAGCTCGCGCGCACGCTCGGTGGGCCCCGGTTGTCCGTTTCGCTCCCCGGGCATGCCATAGAAGCCGACTGCGCCAGCGAGACCATGGCCGGCGGCCGTCGCGAGCCAGGAGTGGCGCCCGCCGAAACAGAAGCCGACCGTGAAGACGGCGCTCGCACCGCGAGCGCGCACCGCCGCCACCGCCGTCCCGACGTCCGCCTGAATCCCCTCCGGCGTCGTCAGCGCGACATGCTCCTGGTACACGAACTCGTCATCTCGCCTCGAAGCACCCGCCGTCCGGCCGAAGTAGTCGAAGGCAAGCGCGCGGATGCCGCGCTCGGCGAACCGCAGCGCGAGCTCCTCGTAGAAACGGTAGAGCCCTCGAACGTCGGGGAGAATGACGACGCCGACTCCCGAAGCATCCTCCGGGTCAGCGGCAAACGCCGCGAACGCGTTTCCGTCATTGCCTTCGAGAACGAGATGATCATGCGCTACCGCGGCTCCTGCGATAACCGGGATCGGTGGCAGCGAATCAAGGTCGAAGCACATCACGTCGCATGCTAATGCCTTGCTGCCGGGCTGAAGAGCCTCACCTGCGAGCGGTCACTGGTCGCCCGCACCGCGTGGCTCAGGGGAGTGTCAGTGCTGCCTGCTCCTCGCTGGTCAGGCCACGAAGCGGCGCGCGCACATCCGGGCCGAGCGGCACCCCGCGACGTCCGACGACGAGCTTGCAGGCGGCGTGGAAGGGGTAGCGCTGAAGCTCCCCTCGGAGCCGCGCAGCGGTAGCGGCGTGCACCGCGCTCGGGTCGGCGACGAGCGCCGCGACGACCTCTGGGTAGGCGGAGGCGAGCCCCGAGACGGCACCGGCGGCGCCCGCGGCAAGACCGCGGGCGACGAGTTCCTCAGCACCCACGAACACGTCGAGCCCCTCGAGCAGGTACGGCTCGACACGTTCCCAGGGAGTGTCGGAGACCTTGAGCCCGCGCAGGTTGTCGGCGTGTTCGCGTACGCGCGCCACGACCTCGAGCGGGATCGCGTAACCGCTGCGAGCAGCGAACTCGTACGCGTAGAACGGGAGCGGAGCACACGCAGCGGCGGCGGCGAGGAGGTGGCTCTCGAGCGCCAGCGCGTCGAGCAGAAAGTAAGGCGGCGGGATCACCGCGACCGCGGCGGCACCCGACTCAGCGGCGTGCGCCGCGAGCGCGACGGTCTCCGCGGTGCTCTGCGCCCCGCAATGCACCGCGACGGTGAGCGACCCAGCGGCGGCCTCGACGAAGAGTTCGGCAAGGCGGCGTCGCTCGCCGAGTCGCAACAAGATGCCCTCCCCGGTCGTGCCCGCGACGAAGACACCGTCGACGCCGCCTCGCGCGAGAAAGGCAACATACGGTGCCACCGCATCCTCGTCGAGCGCGTCGCCACCCGAGCGGAGCGGTGTCAGCACTGCGGCGAACGCTCCGCGGATCACCCGCGCCAGCATACGTGGGGGCCGAGCGCAGCGTACCGCGGGCGGCCCGGCAACCGTCAGCTAGAAGAGCTTCTGGAGCTTAAGCGCCGCGTTGAGATCGCCGCTGACCTTTAGCTTGCCCGTCATGTACGCCGTCGCCGGGTTCTGCTTCCCGCTCGCGAGCCGTTCGAACACCTCGCTCGAGGTTGAGATCGTCGCGTCGGCCTCACCGTCCCAGCCCTCGGTGACGGCAACGGCGCCGTCACGGACGTCGACGAGCCAACTCCCTTCCCCCGCAACCTGGAAGAGATACGAGTGGTTGAGGCCGACGATCTTTTCCGGCTCGACCTCGCCGGGAAGCGACTCGAAAAACTCCTTGGCTGGCACGCTCCTCCTCCCTCCTACCGAGTGGTTGCACGGTAACGGCTTCCCGTGTGGTCGCGCCGGGGAACCCGGCGAAATATCAGCCGAGTCGCTCGACCGGAAAGCCGTTCTCCTTGAGCGTCGCGATCAACCGCTGGCAGTGCTCCTCGTTGCGGGTGACGATCGTCAGATCGATACCGACCTCTCCGACCTCGAGCGTGACTCCCTCACGCCGATGCTCGGTCTGGACGATGTTGCCGCGCTCGCGCACGACGTGCTGAAGCAGCTTGATCAGCTCGCCCGGCCGATCGATCAGCCGCGCACGGATCACGAGGTACCGGCCGGCGAGCGTCAGCCCATGGCGCAGCACGGAGAGGAGCGTCGTCGGATCGATGTTGCCGCCGGAGATGATCGCGCAGACCGGTCCGCTCCCACCTACAGCGTCGGCCAGCAGCGCTGCGATCCCGACCGCACCTGCACCCTCGACGAGCAGCTTCGACCGTTCGAGCAGGAGCGTGATCGCCTCGCTGATCTGCTCGTCGTTCACCTCGACGAGGTCGTCGAGGTTGCGCTCGAGGATCCCCATCGTGAGCTCGCCCGGCACCTTGACGGCGATCCCGTCGGCGATCGTGTACCCCTCCCGCCTGACCTGGACGCCGACGACGCGCGTCTTGGGGCGGAGCGCACGCAAGGCGAGCACAACGCCCGCGGCCAGCCCGCCGCCGCCAACCGGTACGAGCACGGTCTCGACCTCGGGAATTTGTTCGACGAGCTCGAGCCCGATCGTGCCCTGGCCGGCGATCACGTACTCGTCCTCGAAGGCATGCACGAAGCACTCGTTGCTCTCCCGCGCACGCTCGAGCGCATCGGCAAGCGCGGCGTCGAAGCCAGCGCCGCCAAGCACGACTTCGCCGCCATAGGTGAGCGCCGGCTCGACCTTGGCCATCGGCGCGTCCTCGGGCATGAAGATCGTCGCGTGAATGCCGAGCTCACGTGCTGCCCAGGCAACGGCCTGGCCGTGATTGCCGGCACTCGCGGCAATCACGCCGGCGGCTCGCTCGGCGGCTGAAAGCGTCGCGAGCCGGTTCATCGCGCCACGCACTTTGAACGAGCCGGTCCGCTGAAGGTTCTCCGCCTTGAGCAGCGTCTGGCGGCCGACCTCTCGGCCGAGCGTCTCGGAGCCATACACCGGGGTCACGCGCGCGTGTCCGTCGAGGCGCACGCGCGCGGCCTCGATGTCAGCCAGGGTTGGGGTCGTCTTCGTCTCCATCCGGAAAGAGCCTGCGGAGGATCGCATACGCCGCAGGCTCGGGGTCGAGCCTGCCGTCGCGAACGGCGTCGAGCAGCGCAGCAAGCTCACGGTCGTCGTGCAACACGGTCTCCAGCCGGCGCCGCATCCGCGCTGCGACGACGGCGAGCGTTTCGGCGACGAGGCTCGCACCGCGCCGTGCGGCCCGGCCGGCGTCGGGCGCGCCCTCGCGCCGGTGGCGGTCGAGCAGCTGCCACAACTCGGCCGTGCCGGCACCAGCGAGCGCGTCGGTGAGCACGACCTCGGGCGGCGTCCCCCCAGCCAGGCCAAGCGCCTGCCGAAGTTCGCGTGCCGCCGCCCGCGCGCCCGGACGATCCGCCTTGCTGACGACGATCAGATCGGGGATCTCCATGATCCCCGCTTTCAGCGCTTGAATCGTGTCGCCGCCTCCGGGCATCAGCACCAGCACGACCGTGTCGGCGGCGGCAAGCACGCTCACCTCTCCCTGCCCTGCGCCGACCGTTTCGAGCAAGACGAGGTCCTTCCCCGCAGCTCCGAGCAGGCGCAGCGTCTGGCGGCTCGACGCCCCCAGCCCACCGGCGTGCCCGCGGGCGCCCATCGAGCGAATGAACACTCCCGGGTCGAGAAAGTGGGGAACGAGCCGGATCCGATCCCCGAGCAAGGCCCCGTCGCTGAAGGGGCTCGTCGGGTCGACGCAGACGACGCCGACCTTGAGATCCTCCGCGCGCGCGTGCCCGACGAGCGCCGAGATCAGCGTCGACTTGCCGGCGCCCGGAGGGCCGGTAACCCCGATGGTGTAGGCGCTCGGCGCGCCTTCGAGTGCGCGTATGAGCTCCTCACCGCGCGCCCCGCCGTCTTCGAGCAGCGAGATTCCCCGTGAGAGCGCCCGCGCCTCGCCGGCCCGTATCCCGGCGGCGAGCGCTGCGACCGTCTCCTGCCGGCGACTCATTGCTCCTGCGCGACCGGGTTGAGCGCAAACCCCTCCGTAGCCGCGAAGCGGGCCGCGACGAACGCGGCACACGCGATCACCGCGGCGGCGCCCGCGTAGGCCCAGCGTGCACCGAACGCATTCGTGAGCGGGCCCGCGGACAGGAACGCGACGCCAAGCACCGCGTAGTTCGCACTGATCAGAACCGTGAACGCGCGGCCGCGGAGCCGGTCGGGTGCGCCCCGCTGCACGAGCGTGATGTTGGCGACGACGGCGCCGCCGTTGCCGAAGCCCGAAAGCGTCATCGCGGCGATCCCGACCCAGACGTTCGGAGCTGCGGCGGCGCAGGCGGCCCCGATCGCGAACACGATCAGAAAGCGAACGTAGGCGCTGCCGACCCCGCGCTCGATCAGCCCGCTCGAGCCGAGCCCGCCCAATACGAGCCCGACCCCGGAGCCCGCCCAGAGAAGACCGAAACCGAGATCGCCGGCGTGGTAGCTCTGGCGGGCAAGGAAAACCTCGGCGAGGTTGACGGTGCCGCTCGCGAGCATCACGATCGACCAGACGACGAGGACGCACATCAGCGGCCGCGAGCGACGCACGACCGTGAAACCCTCGGCGAGGTCGCTCCAGCGCCCGCGGCCGACGGACTGCTCGCTCTGGAGCAGACGCGCGGGGATCATGACGACGAGCGCGGCGGAGAACGCAAAGGTCGCCGCATTCGCCCAGTAGGCGACATGGGGCCCGGAGGCGGCGACGATAAGACCGCCCAGCACCGGGCCGACCGCCGTCGTCGTCCAGTCGACGAGCTGCAGCAGCGCGTTGGCGTCCGTCAGCTCCTCATCGGCGACGAGGTTCGGCAGACCCGCGAGCACCGCCGGACGGAAGAAGGCGTTGCCGATGCCTGCGACGACCGCGAGCAAGACGATTGCGGGCGCCGAGTTGACGAAGGGAAGCGCCGCGAACACGGCGAGCCGACCCAGATCGGAGGCGATCATCAGCCGTTTACGGGAGAAGCGGTCGACGACCGGGCCGAGCAGGAGCCCGATGAAGACGGCGGGCAGGATGTTCGCGATCAACAGCTCGCCGACCCAGAAGCCGGAGTGCGTCCGGTCGTAGACGTCGATCTGGAGCGCGATCAGCGCCAGCCAGTTGCCGAGTCCCGAGCCGAGCGTCGCGAGGAAGAGCAGGCGGAAGCGGGTGTTCGAAAGCAGCCGCAAACGGCTGCGAAAGCGCGCTCCGCCCACTGCGCCCGACACCCTAGCGGCCGTCGCGCCGCGAGGCCGCGTGGCGCCGGGACACCTAGCCGCTGAGGGCGCGCGGAAGCGTCTCGGCGAGCAGGTCGAGCTCTTCCGGGCTGCCGACGCTGATCCGGATCGCGTTCGGTGCGCCGAAGCCTGCGAGCGGCCGCACGATCACACCCTGCACAAGCAACCGCTCAAACAGCTGCTCGGCGGGAGCGCCCGTCTCGACGTAGACGAAGTTACCCACCGCCCCTGGGAGCGGCGCGAGCCCATGGCCCCGCAAGAGCTCGGCAAGCCGGGCGAGGCCTCGTTCGTTGAGCTCGCGACGACGCTCGAGCTCCTCGGGGGCGTCCAGGCTCGCGAGCGCGGCCGCCTGGGCGGGGCTCGTGACGTCGAAGGGCCGCCGCAGCTTGACCATCGCGGCGCAGACATCCCGCGGGCCGACGGCATAGCCGACGCGGAGGCCAGCGAGGCCGTAGATCTTCGAGAACGTGCGGAGCACGAGCACCCGCCGGCCCTGCTTGAGGTAGCGCTCGACCGCGTCGGGGTAGTCGGGCTGCGAGACGTACTCGAAGTACGCCTGGTCGACGACGACGAGCTGCTCGTCGCCGAGCGTTTCGAGCAGCGCGTCGAGCTCGGCCGTGGTGTTCGCCGTGCCGGTCGGGTTGTTCGGCAGACAGACGTAGACGAGCTTCGTCCGCGGCCCTGCCGCAGCCGCAATCGCCTCGAGGTCATAGCGTCCCCTGTTGAGCGGGACCCGGACGGTCTGCGCGCCCTGCTTGGCCGCGTAGATCGGGTAGCTCGGAAACGACGGCCAGCCGCAGACGATCTCGTCGCCTGGCTCGAGCACAGCCTGGCTGAGCGTGTCGAGGCAGCCGTCGGCGCCCGAGCCGACGCAGATCTCCTCCACAGAGACTCCGTGGCGGGCCGCGAGAGCCTCCTGGAGCCGCACGTTGCCGCCGTCGGGGTAACGGTTCAGCACCGTGCTCATCGCGGCGATCGCGGCAAGCGCGTCCGGAAACGGCGGAAACGGCCCCTCGTTGGAAGCGAGCTTGACGACCCGCTCGAGCCCGAGCTCGCGCTGCACCTCCTCGACCGGCTTCCCCGGGCGGTAAGGCGCCAGCGCAGCGACGGCGGCACGTACGAGCGGCGGGGCAGGGCTCATGCCAAGACCCTACGACAAACGCCGCGCCATCAGCACGGCATCGACAAAGGAACCGTCGGGGCGGCGGTAGTGGGAGCGGCGCAGACCCTCGCGTTCGTAGCCGAGCTTCTCGTAGAGCGCGATCGCAGCGGTGTTGTAGGGGAAGACGTGCAGCTCGAGCTTGAGCACCGAGGCCCCCCGCGCCCACGTCTCGGCCCCGAGCATCAGGGCCGTGCCAACGCCGCGGCGGCGCACGTCGCCGGCGACCATCACTCCGAGGTCGGCGACGTGGGCGCTCGAGGGGTGCGGATCACGCATCACCGAGAGGCGACCGACGATCGCACCGTCGAGCTCGGCGACGAGCAACGCCCCGTCGGGGTGGCGTTGCAAGGCGCGGATGTAGCGGCGCTCCTCCCCCACGCTACGCCACTTCGAGTCCGCGAGCAGCCAGTTCTCTTGCTCCGAGGCGACCGCGCGCGCGAGCGTCACGACGGCGTCGGCGTCGCCGGGTACGGCGGGTCGGACGCGCACGCGACTCACCACGTACGCTCGTTCACGAGACGATCCCGGCCCCGCCGCGGCGCGGATCTCCCGCCGCCGCGACAGTGCCGCTCTCGAGCTGCTCGACCGCGGAGACGCCACCGAAGAAGAGGTTGCGGTGCCTCCAGCGCACGAGCGAGTACCCACGGGCCGCAAGCGCCGTGAGGGCCGCGCTTTCCAGTCCCCCCTCGCAGTGGACGCGCTGATCCTCAACGTGGAGGCGGGGCGCGTCGATCGCGTCGGCGACGTCGAGACCGTGAGCGAGAACGTTGACCACGACCTGCATGATCGCCCCGCGCAGCCGGGCCGAGCCGGCACTGCCGACGACGAGCCGCGACCTGCCGGAGGGGCCGACGACGACCGTCGGTGCCATCATGCTCGTCAGCCGGCGGCCGGGAAGGGGCGCGCGCGGCCCGACGAGGTCGTCCTCACCGAGCATGTTGTTGAGGTAGATGCCGGTGCCCGGGACGATCACGCCCGAGCCCGAGCCCGTCGAGCTCGAGTACGACGCGACATTCCCGTCGCGGTCGAGCACCGAGATGTGCGTGGTTCCTCCCGGTGGCGCAGGCTCGTCTGCGCCCGGCGCGCCGGCGCTGATCCGCCCGAGCGCCTCGTTGAGCGCCGCCGGCGCGAGCAGGCGACCTGCGAGGCCGCCGCGACGGAGCGCGCGCGTGAAGCCGCGCCTCCGCACGCGGCCCTGCTCACGCATGACCTCGACGAGCTGCACGAG
Source organism: uncultured Actinomycetota bacterium (assembly GCA_963828105.1). Classification (GTDB taxonomy): domain Bacteria; phylum Actinomycetota; class Thermoleophilia; order Gaiellales; family Gaiellaceae; genus PALSA-600. The sequence continues at coordinate 204,888 of CAWHDF010000034.1, forward strand.
CGCCTCGACACTGCCGGCCTCCCTGCGGGCAAGCCGATCAAGCAGCGCAAGTCCGTAGAGAATCAGCACGCCACCCGCGGAGGGAGGAGGGTTCGTCAGCACCGTCTGTCCCGCAAAGCCGACCGCGAGCGGACGCCGCCAGATCACCCGATAGGCGTCGAGGTCGGTACGCGTCAGCTCGCCACCGCCGGCGGACACGGCTGCGACGAGCGCGTCGGCGTAGGTGCCGCGGTAGAAATCCTCGGCCCCTGAGCGTCCGAGCTCCGCGAGCGTCTCGCCGAGCTCGGAGAGGCGCAGCAGCTCGCCGCTTCGCAGCGCGCGACCCTCGGCCCCGTAGATCCTGCGGCCCTCGTCGTTCGAGCGCAGGATCGGGTCGAGAATCCCGTGGATGCCCGCCTGGGCAGATGTCAGGCGCACTCCTGTCGCCGCAAGCTCGCACGCCGGCAGGACGAGCTCTCGCCAGGGCAGACGTCCACCGACGCGATGGGTCGCCTCGAAGCCGGCGACGGCACCGGGCACGGCGACGGAGGCGCAGCCGATACGGAAGGGCTGTGTCGTCGCGTTGTCCCCGAAGCTGACGGCGACCTCGAGCATCTCGCCACCTCGGCGCGCGGCACCGCCGAGTCCGGGAGCGCTGACGAAGAAGTCGGCAAGCAGCGGCCGCCGCCCGTGCGCGGGGCGTAGCAACATGAAGCCACCGGCGCCGAGACCGGTGAGAGGACTCTCGCAGACGGCCGCGGCGAGCGCGGCGGCGACGCAAGCATCGACGGCGTTGCCACCCTCGGCAAGGATCCGCGCTCCCGCTGCGGCGGTGAGCGGATGCCCGGCAGCGACCGCGCCCTTCATCGCTCGGAGCCTAGATGCGCCGGCGCTGACGCGAGGCTACGCGTCGAGAAACGACGGTGGCGCGAAGAGATCGAGCTTGCTCGACCCTCCGCCACTGGCTGTGCGGGCACGGCGCGGCCCACCGAGCCCGGTGGCGACGACGGTGATCCAGATCTGACCCTCGAGCCGACCGTCGATCGTCGCGCCGAAGATGATGTTGGTGTCGTCGGTCGAGGCCGCCCGCACAACCTCTGCAGCCTCGTTCACCTCGTAGAGGGAAAGGTCGTCACCGCCGGCGATCGAGAGCAGGATGCCGCGCGCACCGACCAGCTCGGTCTCGATCAACGGGCTCCGGAGCGCCCGCTCCGCAGCCTCCCGCGCCCGGTTTTCGCCGGTCGCGAAACCGATGCCCATCAACGCGGAGCCGGCGTCCTTCATGATCGTGCGCACGTCGGCGAAGTCAAGGTTGATCAGGCCGGGGTTCGTGATCAGGTCGCAGATTCCCTGGACGCCCTGACGCAGCACGTCGTCGGCGAAGCGGAAGGCGTCGAGCATCGAGGTCGACTTGTCGAGCACCTCGAGCAGGCGGTCATTGGGGATCACGATCACGGTGTCACACGAGGCCCTCAACGCCTCGACGCCGGTTTCAGCCTGTTGCATACGCCTGCTGCCCTCGAACTTGAAGGGCGTCGTCACGATCCCGACGGTCAGCGCGCCGAGCTCGCGCGCGACGCGGGCGACGACGGGAGCGGCGCCCGAACCGGTGCCGCCGCCCTCACCCGCGGTCACGAACACCATGTCCGAGCCGCGCAGCGCGCGCTTGAGCTGGTCGTGTCCGTCCTCGGCGGCGAGCCTGCCGATCTCCGGGTCAGCCCCCGAGCCGAGTCCTTCGGTCAGCTCGCTGCCGATGTGAATCTTGACCGGCGCATCGCTCATCTGCAGCTGCTGGATATCGGTGTTGACGGCGACGAATTCAACGGAGGTGATCCCCGCGTCCATCATCCTGTCGAGCGCGTTCATGCCCGCGCCGCCGACGCCGACGACGCGAATGACAGCGAGGTACGAGGTCTCCTCCCGCACCCGCTCCAGACGGGCCGGGTGCTCGGGGAGTGGCTCGAGCCAACGCGGTGCGGGCGCCTCGGCCGGCGCGAGTGCCAGTTCGACGGCGGCCGCCGCGGCACCCTCGCCTCGGCGTCCCTCGCTCAGTGGCGTCGCAGCAACAGCAGGGATGCCGCGCTGGGCCGCTTCGGTCGCACGGAACAGTTCGGCAAGCGGGCCCTCACGCATGCTCACGCGCTTTCTCGCCACCGAGCACCTCCTTCGCCAGATCGCGGTAGAGCGCCGCGGCTTCGCCGTCGGGCTCATAGGCCATGATCGAGGCCCCCTTGACCGGCGCCTCTGCGAAGCGGACCGTCTTGCGGATGCGGGTGTGGTAGACGAGGTCGCCGAAGTTTTCGCGGAGGATGTCGTCAGCCTCGCGCGAGTGGGTGAGTCGTCGGTCGAACATCGTCGGCAGGATGCCGATGATCGAGACCTTCGGATTCAGATTTTCGCGCACCATCTGCAGCGTGTTCTCGAGCTGCACGAGCCCGCGGAGCGAGAGGTACTCGGTCTGAACTGGCACGATCACGCCGTTCGCGGCGACGAAGGCGTTGATCGTCAGCAGCCCGAGCGACGGCGGCGTGTCGATCAGGATGTAGTCGTAACGATCCTTGATCGGCTCGAGCGCGCGCTCGAGCGCACGCTCGCGTCCGATCTGGCTCGAGAGCGCCATGTCTGCGCTTGCGAGGTCGATCGACGCGACGGCAACGTCGATCTCGCGCTTGGCGATCACCTCGCTGATCGGCATGCGATGGACGAGCACATCGAACATCGAGCGCTGGATCGTGTCCGGATTCATGCCTTGCGACATCGTCAGGTTCCCCTGCGGGTCGAGATCGACACAGAGGACGCGCAGCCCGCGCTCGGCGAACGCGACGCCCAGATTGAGCGTCGTCGTCGTTTTCGCGACCCCGCCCTTCTGGTTCGCGAAGACGATCACGCGGCTGCGTGCAGGCGCTTGGACCGGAGGCGCACGATGCAGGCCACCGGCGGGAAGGATGCGGGCAACAGCCATATCTCGCCCCCTTTTCGCGCTCGCCGCCCCGGTTCCTTCCCGGAAGCTGCACGCGTCTCGAGCGGTGCTCAGGCGGCGAGCGTGCGGGCTCGCGTGCCCGCGTTACCGAGCAACACGCCGTCGAGGCTCACGACGAGCGCGGCCCGATCGCCGTGGTGGAGCGTCTCGACGAGCGCGCGTCTGACGGCGTCGCGGGTCGCACTGCCCGCATGCTCGGCACGTAACGTCGCGAGCAGCTCGACCCGGGCCGGCGCCGCGGTCTCGAGCAGCGCCGCCGCCCGCATCGTCGCTGCCCACGCGCCGTCGTCGCAGCCGAGCAGTGCATTCAGCGCGTCCCGGATCTGGGCGGAGCGAAACGGCTCGTCGGCGAAGAGCGAGAGCTCCCAACGGTCGAGTGCCTCGGCAAGCTGGCGGTCATCATCGGCAAGCGTTAGGCGGCCGCGTACCTCGGCTGCGAGCGCGCCCCTCAGCTTGTCGAGGCGGCAGCCCTCGCCGGGCGGCTTGGTGGCGGCGATCGGAAGCAGCGGTGAGATCCGCAAGGGGCGAAAGTCGAGCCGTTCGAACACGACCGGCCCGGCGGCAATCGCGCCGGCGGTCGCGAGCCGCAACGCGGTGACGGCATCGGCAAGCTCGGCGGCCGCGTCGGGGGGTTCGCTCTCGTGCGGGTCGAGCTCGCGGGCGAGCTCGAGCACGCAGAGGCGGTCGGTGTCGCGCCCGAACTCGGGTGGCATCAGCCCCTGCGCCTCGGGCCAGAGCGAGGAGACCTCGCCCCCGACCATCTGCCTGACCCGGATCCCTGACCCGAGCTCGACCGTGTTTGCGGCCGAAAGCCCGACGAGCGGTGCGACGGCGGCATATGAGCGAGCGCTGCCGAAGAGCGACTGCTCGATCGCCGCGTAGCCGGCCTCGAACGCATCGTCGTGCCAGTCGAAGCCGCCCGAGCGCTCGGCAACCGTTGTCACGAGCGGAAGCAGGATCGTGCGGAACAGCGTGTCGTCGTCGCTCGTACCGAGCCCCGAGTGCGAGTGCGCGAAGAGCGCTGCCGCGGGCTCGCGCCGCAGATCGTCGATCGCGTTGCGCGTGTCGGGGAGCCGTCGCAGCGTCGGAGCCTGCTTCTCGACGAAGCCGCGCACGAGCGGGCGGTACTCGTAGAGCGAGATGCCCTCCCGAGTCGGGTGCTCTTCGAATGCGAACGGCAGCTCGACGCCTCGCTCGACGGCGAAGACCGCGAGGCAGAAAGCACGTAGCGACTGGTAGAGGTGCGGCGCTCTCACGGCCCTTTGGGATTACGTGACTGGACGCCGGTCTCCTGCGAACGCTCGCCCCGACGGCATTCGCCGCGGGCTGGGACCGGCGAGCTTCTAGCATCCGCGGCGGTGACGACACGTTCGTTCTGGCTCGACCGTGCCTTACCCTCGCTCGCCACGGGTCTCGACGGCGAGGGCACCGATGTGGTCGTGATCGGGGCGGGGGTCACCGGCTGCGCCTGCGCGCTGCGCCTCGCGGAGGCCGGCCTCCGGGTTGCGCTGCTCGAGGCCGAAACGGTCGCGGCCGGGGCGAGCGGTCGCAACGGCGGCTTCGCGCTCGGCGGCGGGGCGATGCTCTACACGCAGGCGAGGCTTGCGCTGGGACACGAACGCGCGCGGCTGCTCTGGACGCTCGCCGAGCGCGCACTCGACACGATCGAATCGCTTGCCGGAGCGACGTTCCGGCGCGTCGGGAGCCTCCGGCTCGCCGTCGATGCCGCCGAGCTCGACACACTCGCCCTCGAGCTCGAGGCGCTACGCGAAGACGGGTTCGAAGCCGTGGCCGCCGGCCGCCTGCCGCCGCCACTTGCCGCCCTCTACGCAGGCGCGATCGGCTTCCCCCGTGACGGTGCGCTCGAGCCGGCCCTCTGGGTGAGGCGGCTCGCGAGCCACGCGCTCGCCGCGGGCGCCCGCCTCGTCGAGTCCCACAGGGTCGAAGTGGCCGAGCTCGACGCACTCGCCTGCGAGGCGGTCGTGGTGGCACTCGACGGTGGCACCGCGACACTGCTGCCGGAGCTCACCGCCCACGTCCGCCCCACCCGCGGGCAGATGCTCTGCACCGCTCCGCTCACCGAGCTGCGCTACCCGCTCCCCCATTACGCGCGCGACGGCTACGACTACTGGCAGCAGCTGCCGGACGGCAGGCTCGTCCTCGGCGGTTGCCGCGACACGAACCCCGCGGCCGAGAACACCGGTGAGGATGCGACGACGGTCGAGCTCCAGCGCGAGCTCGAGAAGCTCGCCGTCGAGCTCAGCGGCAACGTGCTCCGCATCACGCATCGCTGGAGCGGCTGCTGGGGGCAGACCCGGGATCGCTTGCCGCTCGCCGGGCGCGTGCCCGGCCGCGAGCGGGTCTGGGTCGCAGGCGGCTATAGCGGCCACGGCAACGTGCTCGGCTTCGTCTGCGGCGAGCTCGTCGCAGCAGGGATCCTCGGCACCGACTCCCCGGCGCTGACACTCTTCGACCCGGCACGGGCCACGCTCGCCTGAACCCGGAGCCCGTGGCTAGCTAACTACCGGCAGGTCGGGCAGGCTCCCGGGTGGGCAGCCCGGCTCCGACTTGGCAGCCGGGGCACCAGTACGCGGTACGGTGCGCGTCCCCTTGCCCGAAGGCGCGGATCGGGGTGCCGCAACGCCGGCACGGCCGACCGACCCGGCCGTAGACCTGCCGCGCCCGCTCGCGGCCACCCTCGAGTGCGGCATGCATCAGCTCGGCCGCGGACTCGAGCGCGGCGCGACGGCCGGCGGGATCGACGTCGGCGAGACGGCTCCAGGGCGAGAGCTCCGCTAGCCAGAGCGCCTCCGCCATCCACATGTTGCCAATACCAGCAACAAGGGACTGATCCTGGAGCGTCTCGCCGAGGGTGCGCTGCCCTTCGGCGCGCGCCAGACGGTCGAGCATGCGTTCGACGTCGGGTGGGTTCGCGAGAATATCGGGCCCTAGCCGCGCGAGCGCACGCGTGTGCAACTCGAGCACCGGTCCGCCCCGAAGGACGGCCTGGTGCTCGCTGCCCCGCAACACGAGCCAGGGGGTGCCGTGCGGCGCCGTGGCCGACGAGACGACCGACCAGCTCCCACTCATGCGCAGGTGCGAGCGCAGAACGACACCGCCCCCGAACCGCAGGACGAGATTCTTGCCGAGCGCCTCGACCGACTCGAGCCGGCGCCCGTCGAGGCGTTCCGCGACGCGGGTGGCGCGGGCGCGGGGATGGAGCGCTTCAACGGCAAGCGTCTCCCCGACCAGCACCTGCAGCGCCCGCGCGGCCCGGTGCAGCGTGTCACCTTCAGGCATGACACCGGACCGGATCGACCGGGCCGTGCCCCGACCGCCGCAGTGACCGGCTGCTCAGGGGCGTAGCACCGCCCGGCGTGGCCCAACCAGGAACCCCGCTTCCAGCAGGAGCGGCAGCAGCTCGGACTCGGTCACGGCGACCCCGTCGAAGCGCTCGACTGCCAGCCTGGTCCCTTCCCGGCGGCGTACCGAGGCAACGAGTGCCGCCAGCGCCGGCGTCAGCCAGGACGGGTCAGGGTCGCGCAGCGGCACAAGCGAACGCCCGCCCCGCTCGACGTAGAGCGCGGCGCTGCCGTCGAGCAACACCACCAGTGCCCCCGCGACCCGCGCGGGGCGGGCGCCCTCGCGGCGTGGCCACGCCAGGGCAGCCCCGTATGGCTGCGCCGGATCGGCGGCGGCGAGCACCTGGGCCACCGGCTCCTCCCCCGCCTCGCGCAGCTCGCGCAGCCGCTCGACGGCACCGCCGAGCGCGAATTGCGCGCCGCCGAGGCCCTCGACGAAGTAGCCGCGCCGGCAGAGGCCGAGCGTCTCGAGCGCCCGCAGCTCCGCGTAGACCGCGCCGTAGCCGCCCGGGATCCCCTCGGCCCGGACGCCATCGCGGGTCACGATCCCCTGCCGTTCGAGCAGCAGCTCGGCGAGCGCCCGACGCTCTGGTGGGCTCTGGAAGAGGCGGGCGGTCAGGGTCCAGCGGCCCTGAGTCGCGGTCGCGACGGTCGTCCGGCTACGCGAGAAGCGGCGAGGGCGGCGTTCGACGCGTGGCACCCCGTGGCGCCGGCCGGCCCGCAATGGCGTCCAGGCGTCGTTACTGACCTCTCCTGCCCAGACAAGGTCCCAGAGCGCAGGTAGCAGCTCGTCGGCGGCAAGCTCGGTCTCGGCGACGAGGTCGCTCCAGAAGAGCGCGCCTCCGGCGAGCGCCCCCCGCAGCCGCGCGTGCGCGTCCTCCGCAGGCGGGGGCGAAGCCCCGACCTGTCCGAGCGCAGCCGCGTCCTCTCGGAAGTAGACGGCGACCCGGTCGTCGCCGGCGCCGACCCAGACGAGTTCGCCGCTCGCGCAGAGTGCGTCGAGCTGTTCGGGGCGGTAGCCGGCGACGCGACGCGGGAGCAGCTCGGTCTCCCAGAGCGAGATGGGCAGCGCGAGCGCCTGCAACGGGACGAGCGCCTCGCGGAGCGTCGCGCGCCGGTTGACGCCGTGCCAGGAGGGCAGGAAACGTGCGAGTGCAGCCTGCTCGACCGGCTCGACCTCCTTGCGCAGCGCCGCGAGCGATGCGCGCCGCAGCCGCCGCAGCACATCGGGGTCACACCACTCGCGCTCGTTCCCCCCCGGTCGCAGCTCGCCGCGCAGCAACACCTCGTCGCGCTCGAGCTCGCCGAGCAATGGTGCAAGTTCGCGCCCGAAGTGCGCCTCGATCTGCGCCGTCGTGAAGGGGCCACGCCCCTTGGCAAAGCGGAGCACGAGCTGGCGGAGCGACTCAGGACCTCCGGTGAGGAAGGCTTCGGGCAACCCTCCGGGCGGCATGACGCCGAGTGCGTCGCGGAAGCGGCCCGCGTCCTCGGCGGCGATGAGCCGCTGCTCGCCCGCGAGCAGCACGAGCAGCGCGCGCCGCTCGGCGAGTAGCGGCGCCGCGAGCTCGGGGTCGTACTCTCCAGGGCGCCGGTCGCCACGGACGCGCAGTTGGTCGGCGAGCTCGTCTGCGGTGCGCGGCGTCCCGCGCAGCTGCCGCTCGACCTCGTCGACGGCATCGGCATCGAGCAGGTCGCGCAGCTCCTCCTGGCCGAGTAGCTCCCGCAGCAGGTCGCGGTCGAGTGAGAGCGCCTGGGCCCGCCGCTCTGCCGGCGGCGTGTCGTCCTCGTACATGTAGGTGGCCACGTAGTCAAAGAGCAGCGAGGAGCTATAGGGCGACGCGCTGCCGGTCTCGACCTCGACCAGATCGAGCCGCCGGGTCTCGAGCCCCTGGAGCAGTCCCCGCAGCGCGGGTAGGTCGAAGACGTCCTGGAGACATTCGCGGTAGGTCTCGAGCACGATCGGGAATGAGCTGTAGGCGCGCGCGACCTCGAGCAGCGACTGTGCCTTGAGTCGCTGCTGCCACAACGGGGTGCGTTGACCGGGGCGGCGGCGCGGGAGCAGCAGCGAGCGCGCCGCGTTCTCGCGAAAACGAGCGCCGAAGAGTGCCGTCTCGCCGAGCTCGGCGACGACGAGATCTTCGACTGCGTCGGCACCAACAAGCAGCTCCGCCGCGGTCGGAGGCGCATCGGAGTCGGGGAAGTGGAGCGCGATCCCGTCGTCCGACCACAGCGACTGCGCCTCGATGCCGAGCTGTGTGCGCAGCCGCGCGGTGATCGCCATCGCCCAGGGCGCATGTACCCGGCCACCGAACGGGGTCAGGATGCAGATGCGCCAGTCGCCGATCTCATCACGGAAGCGCTCGACGACCACGGTGCGGTCGGAAGGGACGGCGCCGGTGGCAGCCGCCTGGTCGCGCAGAAACGCGAGCAGGTTGCGGGCCGCACGTGCGTCGAGCAGGTAGTCGCGTTCGAGCCGCTCGAGCGCCTGGGCGTCACCGAGCGCCGAAAGCTCGCGCGCCGCGGCACCGATCTTCTCCCCGAGCTCGTAGGGCCGGCCGACACCCTCGCCCTTCCAGAAGGGCACCGCTCCCGGCAGCCCCGGTGCGGGCGAGACGAGCACGCGGTCGCGTGTGATCTCCTCGATCCTCCAGGTCGACGCACCGAGCAAGAAGGTCTGACCGGCCCGCGCCTCGTAGACCATTTCCTCGTCGAGCTCGCCGACCCGGCCGCCCCCGCCCACGAGGAAGACGCCAAAGAGCCCACGGTCGGGGATCGTGCCCGCGTTGGTGACGGCGAGCCGACGTGCGCCCTCGCGTGCGCGGATCGTGCCGCCGCTGCGATCCCAGATGATCCTCGGGCGGAGCTCGGCGAAGGCGTCCGAGGGGTAGCGGCCGGCGAGCATGTCGAGCACGTTCTCGAGTTGGGTGCGCGACAGCTCGGCGAAGGGAGCTGCGCGCCGCACGAGCGCGTGCAGGTCGGCGACCTCGAGCTCCTCGTCGGCGACGATTGCGACGATCTGCTGGGCGAGCACGTCGAGCGGGTTGCGCGGGATTCTCGTCTCCTCGATCTCGCCGGCGCGCATCGCCTTGGCGACGACCGCCGACTCGAGCAGGTCGGCCCGGAACTTCGGGAAGATGCGTCCCTTCGACACCGCATGCAGCTCATGACCGGCACGCCCGACGCGCTGGAGGCCGCGGGCGACGGACTTGGGCGACTCGACCTGGATCACGAGGTCGACGGCGCCCATGTCGATGCCGAGCTCGAGCGAGGAGGTCGCGACCAGGCATGGGATCCGGCCGGCCTTAAGCTCCTCCTCGATCAGCGTGCGCTGCTCCCGGGCGAGGCTGCCGTGATGGGCGCGGGCCAGCTCGCGGCCGGCGAGCTCGTTCAGCCGCAGCGCCAGCCGTTCGGCGAGCCGGCGGTTGTTGACGAAGATGATCGTCGAACGGTGCGCCTCGACGAGCGCGAGCAGCTCCGGGTACATCGACGGCCAGATCGAAGCGCCTGCCTGCTCACTGGAGCCGTCGCTCACCTGGCCGTCAGCGAGCACCGGGTGAGCCAGGCTGGCCGTCGAACCCAGCTCGCGCATGTCCTCGACCGGCACGACCACCTGGAGGTCGAGCTCCTTGCGCACGCCCGCGTCGACGAGCTCGATCGGGCGGCCGCCGGAGACGAAACGTCCGATCTCGGCGAGTGGTCGCTGTGTCGCCGAGAGCCCGATCCGCTGCAACGGCCCCGAACCGAGCCGCGCGAGGCGCTCGACGCTGAGCGCGAGATGCGAACCGCGCTTGGTCGCCGCGACCGCGTGCACCTCGTCGAGGATCAGCGTCTCGACCGCGCGGAGCTGCTCGCGCGCGCTCGAGGTCAGCATCAGAAAGAGCGATTCGGGCGTCGTGATCAGAATGTCGGGCGGCTCCCGCAGGAGCGCGCGCCGCTCGGCCGGCGGTGTGTCACCCGTGCGCACACCGACCCGGAGAGCCGAGCCGAGGCCCGCCAGCGGGCCGCGCAGGTTGCGTTCGACGTCGTAGTTGAGCGCCTTGAGCGGCGAAACGTAAACGACACGGATCCCGTCGCCAGGCTTCGCAGTCAGCCGGTCGATCGCGAACAGGAAGGCGGCGAGCGTCTTGCCGGAGCCGGTCGGGGCCTGGATCAGCACGTCCGCGCCGGTCGCGATCGCCGGCCAACCGAGGCGCTGTGCAGGGGTCGCCTCGGCGAAGGCACCCTCGAACCAGGCCCGCGTCGTCTCCGAGAAGCAGGCGAGCGAGTCCATGACAGCCAGGGTAGCCTGGCGGTGCGCGGCGATAGCATGCTCGTGTGCCTGCGCGGCTCTATTTCACCGACGAGGCTGAGGCCTGTGAGCTGATCGCCCAGAACCCCTTCGCGCTGCTCTTCGGCTTCGCGATCGACCAGCAGGTCTCGGTCCAGAAGGCGTTCGCGGGACCGCTTGCGCTCAAACGCCGGATCGGCACGCTCGACCCGGCCACACTCGCGGGGCTCGACCTCGAACCCGCGTTCCGCGAACGGCCCGCGATCCACCGCTTCCCGGGTGCGATGGCGCGCAGGGTCCAGGAGCTCGCGGCGGTTGTCGCGGAGGAGTACGGCGGTGACGCGGCGCGGATCTGGGAGGATGCGGCCGACAGCGACGAGCTCGCGCAGCGGCTCGCTGCGCTTCCCGGCTTCGGGCCGATGAAGGTGCGGACGCTCGCGGCCGTGCTCGCGAAGCGCTACGGGGTCGCGACCGCGCTCCCCTTGGCACCCGAGCATCCGTCGCTCGGTGACGTCGATTCGCCGCAGGCGCTCGCCGACTACCAGGCGGCCAAACGCGCACACAAGGCGAGCATGCGCGCCGCCGGCTGAGGAGCGGTCGCACCTCCCTCGAGACGCGGCGTCACGCTACGACGAGGGTCGTCGCTCCGGGTAGCGCGGCAGCCCGTCGTCGGGCAGCGTCGCCCAGACCGGCGCGTAGCTGACGTACTGGTGGTAGGAAGCGCGAATGCCCGGATCGCCATCGAAGGCACCGAGGCGCACGGCGCGCACCGCCCCAGTCTCCCGTTCACAGCTCCAAAGCTGCCCCCCGCAGCCGGAGCAGAACACCTTGCCGGCGCCGTCGGGCGGCAGGAACACGCGCACGAGCTCCTCCCCGTGAACGATTCGCAGCGAGCCGGGTTCCACCGACGCCTGAACGGAGGCGGGTCCACCGCTTCGACGCTGGCAGCGCGTGCAGTGGCACCAGCCGGCGAGAAGCAGCGGCGCGTCGATCTCGAAGCGCACCTCCCCGCACAGGCATCCCCCCGTCAGCGGCAGCTCGGCCATCGCGGCAAGTGTACGTCCGCGTCCCGCGGCGAGGGCTCGCCTACTCGAGCGCACGGAGCGCGGGGCCGAGCGGCTGACCGCCGTGCAGCACCGGCTCGAAGAGGTCGCCCAGACGGGTAACGCGCGCGAGCACCGCGTCCATCGTGAAGGCAGCCGGATCGAGGTCGGGCCGCAGCTCGTCCCAGTCGAGCGGCGTCGAGACCGGTGCTCCCGGTCTCGGCCGTACCGAGTAGACCGAGGCGATCGTCTTGCCGTGCCCATTCTGGCGGTGGTCGACGAGCACGCCGCTGCGTTTGCGCTTCAGCCACTCCGTCGTCACCTCGCCGGGATGATCCGCCTCGAGCCGCCGGGCAAGACGTTCGGCGAAGGCGTAGGTGTCGGCGTAGCTCGAGCGTCGAATGATCGGGACGAGCACGTGGATGCCGTCGGCGCCGCTCGTCTTGGCATAGGCACGCAGCTCGAGCGCCTCGAGCGCGCCACGGATGCGGTGCGCGACGGTGACCGCGAGCGCAAAGCCTCCCGGGGTTTCGGGCGGATCGAGATCGAAGACGACGTAGTCGGGCCGTTCGGGAAGGTCGATCCGGGAGTACCAGGCGTTCATGTCGATGCAGTGCATCTGCACCATCCAGAGCAGGACGTCGGCGGAGTTGACGAGCGGGAAGTCAACGAGCCGCGAGCCGCCCGTGCGCGGGTAGGTGCGAAACTGGTGGGTCGGCACCCACGAGGGCATCCCTTTGGGTGCCTGCTTCTGGAAGAAGCTGCCGCCGCTGATTCCCTCGCGCCAGCGTTTCATCGTGAACGGCCGCTCGCGTAGGTGCGGGACGAGCACCGGTGCGACGTCCTCGTAATAGTCGAAGAGCATCTGCTTGGTGATCCCGTCGTCCGGGAAGAGCACCCGCTCGGCGCTGCTCAGCCGCACCGTCTCGCTCATGCTGCGCCGCTCATACCGGGGCGCTCCCGGCCAGCAGCTCCCGTGCGATCACGAGCCGCTGGATCTGGTTCGTGCCCTCGTAGATTTGGGTGACCTTCGCGTCGCGCATCATCCGCTCGAGCGGATGCTCCTGCATGTAGCCGTAGCCGCCGAGTACCTGCACCGCAGTCGTCGTCACCTCCATCGCCGTGTCGCTGCAGAAGAGCTTCGCCATCGCCGAGCGGAGCGTCAGCTCGGGCCCTTCGACGCCGGCGTCAATCAGCCTTGCGCAGCTGTACAGCAGCGCGCGGGCGGCCTCGCACTTCGTCGCCATCTCGGCGAGCATCCCGGCGATGAGCTGGTGCCGTCCGATCGGCTGGCCCATCGTCTCGCGGGTGGCGGCGTAGCCGAGCGCGTAGGCGCTCGCCCCCTCGGCGATCCCGAGCGCCTGGGCCGCGATCCCGGGCCGCGAACGATCCAGGATCCGCATGGCGAGGCGGAAGCCGTCGCCCTCCTCGCCTAGCCGGTTGGTGGCCGGGACACGGCAGCCGTCGAAGTGGAGTTCACCCGTCGTCGAGCCCTTGATGCCCATTTTGGGCTCGATCCGCCCGACCGAGAAGCCAGGCGTGCCGGACTCGACGACGAACGCGGAAATTCCGCGGCTGCCGGTCGTGCCGGGGGTGCGCGCGAAGCAGATCGTCAGCTCGGCGACCCCCGCGTTCGAGATGAAACGTTTGCCGCCGTCGAGCACGTAGCTGTCACCCTCGCGCCGAGCCTCGGTGCGAAGCGCAGCGGCGTCCGAGCCTGACTCCGACTCGGTGAGCGCGTAGGCGGCGAGCGCGCTGCCGGAGACGAGCCGCGGAAGGTAGCGCCGCTTCTGCTCCTCACTCCCGCCGAGCTTGAACGCGAGTGCGCCGAGCTCCTGGAGCGCGAGGATCAGCCCGCTCGTAGCGCAGACCTTCGAGATCTCCTCGATTGCGACGAGGGTCAGCAAGGCGCTTGCGCCGACACCACCGAACTCCTCGTCGGCGAGCGTGCCGAAGATGCCGTGCGCGCGGTAAAGCTCAACGACATCCCAGGGAAACGCGGCGGTCCGGTCGATCTCGGCCGCGCGCGGCTCGATCCGCTCCCGCGCCAGTGCGGAGACAAGCTCCCTGACCTGCCGCTGCTCGGCCGTCAACGGGTCGTCCGGCACGGTCGCAGTTTACGCCCGCCCGGGCGGGCGCGGCTGCTCGCCCACGGGCGGCGACGCGTACGGTTGACTACCAGCGTGATCATCACGAACGGGCTCATCCGCACGCTCGACCCGTCGCTGCCGACTGCGCGTGCCCTCGCGATCGCGGGCGGCCGGATCGCGGGGGGCGTCGGGGTACACGAGGATGCGCTTCCGACCCCGGAGGTGGTCGACCTCGACGGTCGAGTCGTGCTGCCGGGACTCGTCGACGCGCACGTCCACTTCCCGAGCTGGGCGCTCGCCCAACGCGCCGTCGGGCTCGAGGGCTGCGCCTCACTCGCCGAGGCGCTCGCGCGCGTCGCTGACGCGCCACGCCCGGCGAGCGGCGTGCTGCGGGGGTACGGCTGGCGCAGCGAGGAATGGACACCGCGTGAGGAGCCGACGGCGAGCCGCCTCGACACGGTTACCGGGGGTCTCCCGGCGGCGCTGATGTCGAAGGACCACCATTCGCTCTGGCTCAACTCGGCTGCGCTCGCGCTCGCCGACGGCGCGCTCGACTGTGAGGGTGGCGTCGTCGAGCGCGACGCGAGCGGCGCAGCCTCCGGGGTGCTGCGCGAGCAGGCCGCCTGGCGCTTCCGCGACCGTTATCTGGGTGTCGGCGAGGCCGAGATGCTTGGCGCGATGCGCTCCGGGCTCAGGCTCGCCTCCGCCCGGGGGGTGACCGCGATCCACGACATGGACGGTCCCGTCGGGGCCCTCGGGCTCTTCCAGCAGCTCGAGGCAGCCGGGCTCCTGAGCGTGCGCGTCTGGCAGTCGCAACCGTACGAGCGCCTGCCCGAGCTTGCGGCGCTTGGGCTCCGCTCAGGCTTCGGCAGTCCGCTGCTGCGGCTCGGCCCGCTCAAGGTGTTCATGGACGGCGCGCTCGGTTCGAACACCGCCTGGCGGCTCGACGGCGCCGGCGTCAGGATCACGAGCGGCGCCGAGCTCGCGGCGATCGTGCGCGCAGCCGCCCCCGCGGGCTTTCCGGTCGCGGTGCACGCGATCGGCGACCGCGCCAACCGGGAGGCACTCGACGCCTTCACCGAGACGCGCGAGCTCTGGGAGCCACTCGGCCTCCGGCAACGGATCGAGCACGCGCAGCTGGTCGCACCCGAGGATCTCGCGCGCTTCGGGAGCCTCGGCGTCGCCTGCTCGGTGCAGTGCTCGCACGCGCCGTCCGACCGCGACCTTGCCGACAGGCTCTGGGCCGAGGTCATCGGTGGCGCCTATGCGTACCGGTCGCTGCTCGACGGCGGCGCGCTCCTCGCCAACGGCTCCGACGCACCGATCGAGGAGCTTGACCCGCTCGCGGGCATCCGCTGCGCCGTACGCCGCAGCGACGACGGACGCGCCGCCTGGCACCCTGAACAGGCGCTCACCGTCTCCGAGGCATTCGCGGCGACGACGATCGCTCCCGCCTGGCTCGAGGGGCTCGAACGCTCACGCGGCCGGCTGCTCCCCGGCTTCGCCGCCGACCTCGTCGTCCTCGACCGTGACCCGTTCGACGACCTCGACGCGGAGGTGGTCGCGACGATGGTGGCCGGCCGCTGGGTACACAACCCGCCGCCGTGGAACTGAGCGGAGACCAGCGCGAGACCGACTGCGCGTCGGACTAGACGGGCAGTTCGGCGAGTGAGCGAAAGAGTTCGCTCGCGGCGGCGATCCCGAGCGGAACGTAGTTGGCCACGAGCCGCTCGTTCGGCGAGTGGATGTTCGAGTCGGGGAGCCCGAAACCGGTGATGATGCAGGGAATCCCGCGCGCAGCAAGCGCCGGCACGATCGGGAGCGTGCCTCCCGAGCGGATCAGTGCGGGCCGCTGCCCGAGTGCCCGCTCGAACGCGTCGAGCCCGAGCCGAACCGCGGCCGCGTCGGCAGGCACGAGCCCGGGCGGTGAGCTGCCCCAGCGCTCGATCGTCAACTCGGCACCCTCGGGGACGGCGTTCTGGAGCAGCGACTCGAGCGCTTGAGCGATCTGTTCGACCTGCTGGCCCGGCGCCAGCCGGAGCGAGACGTTCGCGACCGCCTCCACCGGGAGCACCGTCTTTTGCAGGTGCGGCGACCCGCTCTCGAAGCCGTTGACATCGAGCGCGGGCTCGGCGAAGGTGCGGAGGTAGAACGCCTCGGCCGCCGCGGAATCCGCGGGCCGAGCGCCCTGGTCGGCGAGCTCGTCGGCGCCCGCCGGGAGCTCACGCCAGCCGGCGAGTTCCTCCTCGGTCGGCGGCACGAGTCCGGAACGCAGGGGTTCGGCGAGCCGCCCGTCCCGTGGGAGCACGGAGCCGAGCACGACCGTGAGCGCGTGGGCCGCGTTGAGGGCGGCGCCCCCGTAGAGACCGGAGTGCAGGTCGCGCTCGCCCGTACGAAGCGTGAGGTGCAGGTAGACGAGCCCGCGGGTCGCAAGGTTGAAAGCCGGCAACCCCCGCCGGATCATCCCGCTGTCGAAGATGACGGCAGCGTCGGCGCCGCGCTCGTCGGCCGCGAGGAACTCGATGATCGAGTGCCCACCCGTCTCCTCCTCCCCATCGCAGCAGAAACGGAGGTTCACGGGCAGCGTTCCGGCTGCGACGAGCTCACGGGCGGCGGCGAGCAGCATGTAGAGCTGGCCTTTGTCGTCGACCGACCCGCGCGCGTAGAGATAGCCGTCGCGGAGCTCGGCCTCGAACGGCGAGCTCTCCCAGAGCTCCAGCGGGGCCGGTGGCTGCACGTCGAAGTGGCCGTAACAGAGCACCGTGGGGGCGGTGCCTCCACCTGACGCGCGAAACTCGCCGATCACGAGTGGCTGGCCGTGCCAGTCGACGAGCTCGGCGCTGCCGCCTGCAGTGAGGATGAAGTCTCGCACCCAGGTGCCCGCGGCGACGACAGCGGCTGCGCACGCAGGATCGGCGCTCACCGACTCGATGCGCAGGAAGCCGGCGAGTTCCTCGAACCAGTCGCTCCCCATCGTGCGCGAGTCTAGCCCAGCCGTGCTGGCCGGACTCAGGCGACGTCGCGCAACGTCTGCGCCTCGGGCAGCAGCCCGAGCTTTTTGAGCGCGTGATTTTCGATCTGGCGAACACGCTCACGTGTGACACCGAGCATCCGTCCGACCTCGTCAAGCGTGCAGGGGCTCTCCGCGTTGAGCCCGAAGCGCAGCTCGATCACGCGCCGTTCACGCTCGCCGAGCTTCGCCAGCACTCGCGTGAGCATCTCGTTGCGGAGCGTCGAGCCCG
Organism: uncultured Actinomycetota bacterium; assembly: GCA_963828105.1. GTDB lineage: Bacteria > Actinomycetota > Thermoleophilia > Gaiellales > Gaiellaceae > PALSA-600. The sequence goes on from CAWHDF010000034.1 coordinate 221,851, forward strand.
GTCATCTCGTCGGGCGCGGGCATCGAGTCGTCTTCGAGGTAGTGGCCGAACTCCGAGTCCTCGCCGTCCCCGACAGGCTTCTCGAGCGAGATCGGGGTCTGCGCGCTGCGTCGGATCTGGTCGACCTCCTCGACGCTCAACTCGGACTCGGCCGCGATCTCCTCGAGCGTCGGCTCGCGTCCGCGCTCGGCCCGCAGCTTCCGCTCGGCCCGCACGATCCTGTTCAGGCGCTCGACCACATGTACCGGAATCCGGATCGTGCGCCCCTTGTCGGCGAGCGCGCGCGCCACCGCCTGGCGTATCCACCAGGTCGCGTAGGTCGAGAACTTGAAGCCCTTGCGGTGGTCGAACTTCTCCGCGGCTCGCACGAGGCCGATCGTCCCCTCCTGGATCAGGTCGAGAAACGGCAGCCCCTGCTGGCGGTAGCGCTTCGCGATCGAGACGACGAGCCTGAGGTTCGCCTCGACCATCGCCTGCTTCGCCGCCGCGTCGCCGCGCTCGATGCGCTTGGCAAGCTCGACCTCCTGTGCGGCGGTAAGAAGCGGAACCTTGCCGATGTCCTTGAGGAACAGCTGCAGCGAATCGGTTGTCAGTTCGAGCACGAACGGCTCCTCGCCGTCGAGGTCGGGTGCGTCGAAACCGGCGCCCGGCTCGCCTCCGGGGAGTTCGGGAAGCGCCTCGGCAACCTCGATCTCCTCGCCGAAGACCTCCGCGCCCGCCTCGTCATCGTCCACTTCGGTGCTCTCCTCGTCTGTTCGCCAGATTTACGCGCGCGCGCCAGCACCTAACCCGCGGCCGCTCCGCAACGGCGCAACTCTTGCACGCGCCCCGGACGGAGCTCAGCCGGCGCTGGAAGCGGGACTGGCGCTCTTGGCGATCTGCTCGAGGTAACGCGTCGCGTCGCGCCCGAGCGCCGTCGAGGCGCCGAGCTTGACGGTGTCCTCCCACTGGGTCACGGCCTGGGAGCTCTGGTGGGTCCAGGCCAGGAGCAGCGCCAGGTAGTAGTGGACGACCTGGCTCTTGGGGAAGCGCGCCGTCAGCGGCCCGAGTTTGCCGAAGGAGAGGTTCAGGTTGTCCTCGTCGAAGAGCCCGACCGCCGCCGCGACCTGCGCCTGCGCATTACTCGGGTCGAGCCGCACCGCCTTCTCGTAGTCGCGCTCGGCCGACACCTGGTGGCCCTCCTCCTGCTGCACGGCGCCTGCCTCGAGCAACGGGTTGGCGCTGAGCGGCTCGAACACCGGGTAGTAGGGCGGCGTCGACGGCGCGTAGTAGCTGGGATGGAGCAGGTTGTCGGCCTTCTCCTGGATGTAGGTGTTGCGACCGAGCTTCTTGGCGAGCTCGAGCGCCGCTTCGGCGTCACTCGGATACCCGGCCCAGACAAGCGCGACGCCACGGTAGTACTGGACGAGCGCATTCGAGGGGTAGGTCAGCCCGAGCCGCTGCAGCGCGTCGATGCTGCCTCTGGGCCACTCACGGAACGCCTGCTCGATCTGGCTGCCGATGACCCCTGGGACATTGGTGGGAACGGGCGGCTTACCCTTGAAAACCGGCGGCTGCGCGGGATCGGTACGTGTGTCGAGCGTCAGCGCGACAACGACGAAAACGGCCGCGACCAGCGCGATCGCGACGTTCAGATAGACATGGGCACGAGCCGACACTGCTGCTTCAACGGTAGCGGGAATCGCTGGACGGCTACTATCGTTTTTGAAGGAATGGCGAGCTACAGGGAACTTCTCCAGCAGGTCAAGGAGCGCATCGTCGAGGTCGACGGGCGTGACGCGCAGGCGATCGAAGGCGCAACCTGGGTCGATGTGCGTGAGCAGGAGGAATGGAACGAGGGCCACATTCCGGGCGCGGTGCACATCCCGCGCGGCAGCCTCGAGTCACGGATCGAAAACGTCGTCTCCGACCGTTCGAGACCGCTGGTCGTCTACTGCGCATCGGGCGGGCGTTCCGCCTTCGCCTCCGAGACGTTGGCTGCCCTGGGCTACGGCCAGCGCGGTCTCGCTCGCCGGCGGCTTCACCGACTGGAAGCGAAACGGTTACCCGACGGTCCTGCCGCGCTCCCTCTCGCCCGAGCGGCGTGCGCGCTACTCGCGTCACCTGCTCATCCCGGAGATCGGCGAGGAGGGCCAGCTTCGTCTGCTCGACGCGCGGATCCTGCTCATCGGCGCAGGCGGGCTCGGCTCGCCCGCGTCGCTCTACCTGGCTGCGGCCGGGGTCGGCCACATCGGGATCATCGACGCGGACATCGTCGACGAGTCGAACCTTCAGCGGCAGATCGCACACTCGCTCAACACGCTCGGCGCGCCCAAGGTCGACAGCGCCAAGCGCGCGATCGAGGCGCTCAACCCCGATGTCGAGGTCACCACCTACCGCGAGCGGCTCACCTCCGAGAACATCGACCGAATCCTCGACGACGGCTGGGAGATCATCGTCGACGGCGCCGACAACTTCCCGACCCGGTACCTGGTCAACGACGCCTCCGTCTGGCGCGGGATCCCGGTCGTCCACGGTTCGATCTACCGCTTCGAAGGGCAGATCACGGTCTTCAAACCGGGCGACGGCCCCTGCTACCGCTGCCTCTACCCTTCTCCGCCGCCCCCTGAGCTCGCGCCGTCGTGCAGCGAGGGCGGCGTGCTCGGCGTGCTGCCCGGAATCGTCGGCACGCTTCAGACGAACGAGGCGCTCAAGCTTGCGCTCGGCGCAGGCGAGCCGCTCGTCGGCCGTCTGCTGCTCTTCGACGCGCTCGAGACCGAGTTCCAGGAGGTACGTATCCGTCGCAACCCCGAGTGCCCCGTCTGCGGCGAGCATCCGACGATCCACGAGTACATCGACTACGTCGAGTTCTGCACCGGCGTCGCGGAACACCGATGAGCGTCGTCCGCGTCCCTCCGGTGCTGCGGCCCGAGGCCGGCGGCGCCCGTGAGCTCAGCGCCACGGGCTCGACGGTGCGCGAGCTGCTCCAGGATCTTGCCGACCGGATGCCCGCGCTCGGGACGAAGGTCTACGACGGCACCGAGATCCGCCCCTACGTGAACGTCTACGTCGACGGCGAGGACGTACGCACGAGCGGCGGCCTGGACGCGCCGGTTCGCGACGATGCGACCGTCGTCCTCCTGCCCGCCATGGCGGGCGGAGATGGTCGCTGACTCACTCCTCGAGCTGATCGGCAACACGCCGCTGGTCAGGTTGCGGCAGCTCTCCCCCGACGGCGTCTCGATCTACGCCAAGCTCGAGGGTCAAAACCCGACCGGCTCGATCAAGGACCGAGTGGCGCTCGCAATGGTCGATGCGGCACGGCTCGAGCCCGGGCAGGAGCTGCTCGAGCCGACGAGCGGCAACACCGGCATCGCACTCGCGCTCGTCGCGAAGCTGCGCGGGTTGAAGCTGACCTGCGTGATGCCCGCCAACGCAACCCCCGAGCGGCGGCTCGTACTCGAGCTCTTCGGCGCGACGATCGTCGATTCACCGGCCGATGAAGGCTCGAACGGCGCGGTGCGACTCGCGCAGGAGCTGGCGGCCGCCGACTCGCGGTACACGATGCTGTTCCAGTACGCCAACGAGGCGAACCCACGCGCTCACTACGAGGGCACGGGCGCCGAGATCGTGCGCGATCTTCCTCGCGTCGATGCACTCGTCGCGGGGCTCGGCACCGGCGGCACCCTGATGGGCACAGGCGCGCGTTTGCGCGAGAGCTTCCCCGACGTGATTGTCGCCGCGGCCGAACCGCTGCCCGGTGAGCTCGTGATGGGCTTGCGCTCGCTCGAGGACGGCTACGTCCCGCCGATCCTCGACGTCTCGCGTCTCGACCGCAAGATCCTCGTCTCGAACGCCGACTCCGTCGCCGCCGTCAACGCCCTGCTCCAGCGCGAGGGGATCTTTGCCGGCGTCTCGGCAGGCGCCGTCATCCATGTCGCCCGCCGGATCGCAGCCGACCTGCCCGAGGGCTCGACGGTCGTGGCGATCCTCGCCGACGGCGGCTGGAAGTACCTCTCGGCGGCGTTCTGGCGGCTGCAGGACGTCGAGGACTCGATGGCGGGAACGCTCTGGTGGTGATCTCGCAGGAGATTCGGGACGAGCTGCACGCGCACGCCGCCGAGGAGGCGCCCAACGAATGCTGCGGCGTGATCGTGCTCCGCGACGGCGTTGCGGAACGCTACGTGCGCGGCCGTAACCAGCTCGCCTCTCCCTATCGCTACGCCCTCGAGATCGACCCCGAGATCTGGTTCCTCGAGGACGACGGATACGAGCTCGCGGTCTTCCACTCCCATCCGGTGACCGAGCCGCGTCCCTCGCGCACCGATCGGGAGCTCTCGGGGTTGTGGGCCGGCAACGTGTTCGTCATCTACGGGCTCAAATTGCGCGAGTTCCGAGCCTGGACGATCCGCCGTGAAGGCTTCGACGAGGTGCCGCTCAGCTGAGCCGGCTCAGGAGCCTTCGACCGGCTCCGGGGTCTCGGTGTCGCCGGTCGGGAGAAAGGTCACGGTCAGCCGGTCGATGCGCTGCCCCTCGATCGAGTCGACGCGGAAGACCAGGTTGGCGAAGCTGACCTCGTCGCCCGGCTCCGCCGCGCGGCCGAGTTCGCCGAAGACGAAGCCCGCGATCGTGTGGTAGTCCTCGTCCGGGAGCTCGACGCCGAACTGCTCGTTGAAGTCGTCGATCGTGAAGGTGCCGTCGACCCGGATCGTCGCCTCGTCGATTTGCTCAACCGTCGCATCGGGAACATCGAACTCGTCCTCGATCTCGCCGACGATCTCCTCGAGTAGGTCCTCGAGCGTCACGATCCCCTCAACCGCACCGTACTCGTCGAGCACGATCGCCATGTGCTGGTTCGTCCGCTTGAACTCGGTCAGGAGCGCCGCGAGATCCTTGGTCTCGGGGACCATCGCCGCCGGCCGGAGGAGCTCCTCGACCCTGACCGCACCGATGCCGCGATCGTGCATCGCCGCGAAGAGGTCACGGACGTGCAGGATCCCGACGATCGAGTCGATCGTGTCGCGATAGACGGGAAAGCGCGTGTAGGGCGAATCGAGCACCGCGAGCAGGATCTCCTCCGGGGCGAGCTCGACGGAGATCGCGACGACCTCGGGCCGCGGCACCATCACGTCGGCGACCTCCTTGTCGGCGAAATCGAAGACCTTCGAGAGCATCTCCTGCTCTCCCGGCTCGATCGTTCCCTGGGCCGCCGAGCTCACGAGCAGCATGCGGAGCTCCGCCTCCGAGTGCGCCTCATGGTCGGCGCCGGGCGGCTTCTGGCCGAGCAGCTGGAGCACGCGGCGCGTCGCCGACTGGAGGAGCCAGATCAGAGGGTGCGAAGACGACGAAAAACACCTGTACCGGCGTTGAGAGCGCGAGTGCCGTCCGTTCGGGATGGCCGAGTGCGATTCCCTTCGGCACGAGCTCGCCGATCACCACATGCAAAAACGTGATCAGCAGCAGCGCAAGGATCACGGCCAGTACGGTCGCGAGCGTCGGTTCGAAGAGCCGCGCGAGCACCGGTTCGCCGAGTGCTCCGATCCCGAGCGAGGTCACGGTCACACCGAGCTGCATCGCGGCGATAAAGCGCGGCGGGTCGCCGGTGATCCGCATGACGGCCCGCGCCCGCCGGTTACCCTCGCGCTCGAGCTCGGCGATGCGCGTGCGGCGCGAGGTCACAAGCCCGTACTCACCCGCCACAAAGGAGGCGTTGAGAAGAATCAGGCCCGCGAGGGCCAGAAGTTCGAGCACGAGCTTCATGCTGCCCCGCCTCTAGGCGGGGCGCTCGTCGGTCGGGGTTGGTCGTGAGCCAAGCTCGACCGATGGTAACCGGCAGATCGGCGCTCAGGTCGGCGAGACCGCTCCGAGGAGCGCTGCGGCGAGGGTCACCCGCCGACCCGCCACCTACAATCGAGTGCTCGTGACTGATGAGATAACTGCGCTGATCGTCGACGACCACGAGGTCGTGCGGCAGGGCTTGCGGCTCTCACTTTCGCGCGCACCACACATCCGGGTCGTCGGCGAAGCTTCCGATGGCGCTGAGGCGATCGACCTGGCGCTGCGACGGAAGCCCGACGTCGTAATCATGGACGTGCGGATGCCCGTGATGGACGGGCTCGAGGCGACCCGCCTGCTCCTCGAACAGCTGCCCGAAACGAAGGTGCTGATCTTCACCGCCTACTCCGAGCGCTCCCTGCTCGGCCGCGGCTTCGAATCAGGCGCCCGTGGCTACGTGCTCAAGGAGGCGCCACACGAGACGCTCGTCCGTGCGATCGAACGGGTCGCGGGCGGCGGCGACTTCGTCGATCCCGCCTTGATGCCGCAAGCGCTCGCGGGGCGTGACCAGGCCGACATGCTCACGGCGCGCGAGCGGGAGATCCTCCAGCTGCTGGCCGACGGCATGTCGAACGTCGATGTCTCCGAACGTCTCTTCATCTCACCCGAGACGGTCAAGAGTCACGTCCGCCACATCCTCACGAAACTCGAGGCCGACACCCGCACCCAGGCGGTCGCGATCGCGCTACGCGAGGCGATGATCGACTAGGTGAGCGGGGACGATCCGGACGTCCTCGACCGTCTGATCCTCGCTGAGCAGGACGAGCGCAGGCGGCTCGCGCTCTTCCTGCATGACGGCCCGGTCCAGGCGCTTTCGGGGATTGCCTTGATGCTCGATGGTGCCCTGCACGCGATTGCCGGCGGCGCCAATGAACAGGCTCGCGAGATCGTCCAGACGGCGCTCGGGCAACAGCGAGCGACGGTGCGCGAACTGCGCGACCTCTCGTTCGTACTCGAGCCCGTCGTGCTGCGTGACCGGGGCCTCGAGCCTGCGCTGCGTGCCCTCGCCGATCAGACCGAGCATTCGCACGCGCTCCGCGTCGCCGTCGATGTCGACGACACCGGTCTCCTCGGGGATACGGCGAGCATCGCCGTTTACACGATCCTGCGTGAGCTCGTCGAGCAGGCAGTTCGTCGCGGGCCGCCCACCGAGATCGAGATCCGGGTGGCGAGGAACGGAAACGGCAGCATCGTCGCCTCGGTCAGCGACAACGCCGAGCCGGAGCGTCGGCGACGGACGATCGAGGCGATCGAGGAGCGCGCCAAGCAGCTTCACGGCAGCGTCGAGGTGCTGAGCCACGGGCGCGGCAGCGAGATTCGCGTCACGCTCCCCGCGCATACGGTCCGTCGCTGAGGGCGGCGCGCCACGGTGACCTCATCCTCTACGATCGGATTCGTGTCCGAGCCGTTCCCCGCTCCTCGTGCTGAGTGGTTGCTCTTCGCGTGGTCGCCAAGTGGCTACCACTTGCGCGAGCGGGATGGCGAGGTGCCCGCGCTCGGCAGCGAGCTCAGCGAGGGTGGCCACCGACTCCTCGTCACGAAGCTCGGTCTGTCTCCGCTCCCGGGCGATGCGCGCCGTTGCGCGTACACGATCGGCGCCTGAGCGCGCCGGTTACGCAGGTTGCGGGCCTACGCCGACTCGCTGCGCGGGCCGATCAGTTCTTGACGTTGTGCTCCGTCGCGTAGGCGTCGACGAGCGGGTCGACGGCCGCGAGCCCATCAGCGAACGCGTAGTTGATCTTGACGAACGGTGCCCACTTCTCTGGCAGCGCGTCCTCCGGGTAGATCGCCTCGACCGGGCACTCGGGCTCACAGGCGCCGCAGTCGATGCACTCCTCGGGGTCGATCACGAGCATGCGTCCCGCCTCGTGAATGCAGTCGACGGGGCAGACGTCGACGCACGAGCGGTCCTTGATATCGATGCAGGGCTCAGCGATCAGGTAGGTCATTTCGCCTCACTCTACCGGCGCGAGAAGCGCGTCAATCACCTCAACCGGACGCTCGAGCAGCGCGGATTTGATCACGACTTCGTCGAAGCCTGCGGCCTGGGCGAGCCGCAAACCGGTCGTGTCACCGTGGGTTGTGAATCCGAGCAGAAGGACGTCCGGATAGGCATCGGCAACTTCGCCGGCGTCGACCCGACCCACGTCGACGAGCACGAGCTCCGGCGGCTCGACGCCCTCCCGAGAGACGAGCTGGTGGTGGGGAAGCTGTTCCCCGAGCCGGTCTTTGACGGCGGACTCGACACCAACGAGCAGGATCCGCGCCATGCGTGCACGCGACGATAACACTCGGGCAGCGTTCCGGCGCGGACTCGCGCTCGGCGCCGCGGGAGACTACTTCGCCGCGCACGAGGCGTTCGAGGAGGCCTGGCGTGTCTGTGACGGCTCCGAGCGGGACTTCTTTCAGGGCCTCGTCCACGCGGTCGTGTTCGCCTACCAGCTCGGCCGGGGCCGCACGGTCGGAGCGGAGCGGCAACGGGAGAAGGCGCTCATCCGCCTGGCGAGCTTCGCCCCCGTGCATCGCGGGCTCGAACTGACGGCCTTGCTCGAGGCGCTACGCGCCGGCGAGCCCGACCTTCGCGAGTGCCTGGTCGAGCGCGATCCGTAGCCACCAGTCGCGGTTGAAGAAGAGCAGCAGCCCGAGCACGATCAGCGTGGTGCCCGAGGCGATCTGGACGGCCTGGTAGTGCGTCCGCACCCAGCGGAAGGCGCGCATCGCGTGCGCGAAGGCGACGCCCGAGGCGACGAATGCGGCACCCAGCCCGAGCGAGTAGGCGAGCAGCAGGATCACGCCGCGCACGACCCCCCACTCGAGCTCGCAAGCACGAGGATCGAGGCCAGGACAGTGCCGATGCAGGGCGCCGCACAGACGGCGAACGCGCCGCCAAGCAGCGCCGCCGACCCGCGGCGGCGCGCGCGCCTCAGCAGGCCGGGGGCGACGGCACGCTCGGGCCAGGGCAGCAGCCCGACGAAGGCGAGTCCGATCACGACGAGCGCGAAGCCCGCGATCTGCGTCTGGGTTGTCTGCGCGACGACGCTCGCGATCGCGGCGGCACCCGCACCGAGCACGACGAACACGAGGCTGAAGCCGCGCGATGAACGGCAGGCTGGCGGTGACGATCCGGCGCGCGGAGCCGCGCTCGCCGAGCCGTTCGACCTCGACCGCGGAAACGGCAGACAGGTAGCCCGGCACGAGCGGGAGCACGCACGGGGTCACGACGGAGAGAAGCCCGGCGAGAAACGCGACCGGCAGCTTTTCGAGCATGACTAGAGGTCGTACCGCGCGAGTTCTTGATCGACGCGGAGCTCGAGGCCCGGTGCAAGCGGCGGGCCCCGGGCGCCGACGGCGTCCGGCTGTCGTCCCGGTTGCGCGACCAGGCCCAGGCGCCGCCCCCGACCGCGACAAGCCCGATCCCTCCAAGCGTGAACGGGATCACCCAGGCGAGGAGGTTGAAGCCATGCGTCGGCGGCACCGCGAGCACCTGGGGGCCGAGCACCGCGACGAAGTAGGCCTTGATCTCGTTTGCCGGTCCAGCCCGGCAGCGACCTTTTCGCGGATGAAGCGCTTCATCTGCTCGGCCAGCGGCGAGGTCGACATGTCGATCGGCTCGTGGCAGGTGACGCAGACGAGCTGGGCCTCGAGCCCGAGCACCGACGGCGGCTGAGCGGCGCCAAGCGCGGGCGCGCCGCCGAGAAGTGTGCAGAGCGCCAGCAGCGCGAGCAGGCGCCTCATCGCGCGAGCGCGCTGCGGATGCCGGCGTCGAGCGTGGCAGGCGTTGCCGCGCCGATGATGTGGCCCGACCTGCCCCTGCGTCCGCGGCATCGGAATCACGCGACCGCGCCGGTCGATGAAGAAGGTTTCTGGGTAGCCGGTGACGCCATAGCGACCGATCAGCGGGCCGTCATCGCTGATCACAGGGTAGGTGATGTGGAAGCGGCGCATAAACGCCGTCGCCGGGCCTGGCAGAATCCTGCTCGTCCACCCCGACGAAGACGACGTTCTTGCCCATCCACTGCTTCGAGACGGCCGAGACGACGGGCGCCTCGTGCGTGCACGGCGGGCAGTAGGACTGCCAGAAGTTGAGCACGACCACCTTGCCGCGCAAGGAAGCGAGGCTGACGCTGCCCTTGGCGCCGACGAGCGGACGCGTGAACGGGTACGCGGCGACGATCTCCTGGTTGTCGACGTCCTTCGCGATCTGCCCGGTCGCGGAGTGCGCGACGTCGTAGACGAGCAGACCGAGCAGCCCGAGCACGAGCGAAACGGAAAGAACCTGGGCGGACCGGCGCACCGCCCCATCCAGAAAGGCTCTGTGCAGGAGCCGGGCCAGCCGCTGTCGGGCTCTCGTTCACAGCGAGTTCAGTGTAGCGAGGACGCCACGCACCATCCCCGGGTCATCGCTGCACGATCGCGTCGGCGCCGAGTGCGGTGCACACGCCGACCCCGCCGGGGTCGTTGACGGTCCAGACGAAAAGCGCTGCGCCGGCCGCGTGGACGGTCGCGACGACGGCGGCCGAGACGAGCCGACGATGAAGCGCGAGGTGCCGCCGGCTCTCCCTGGTGCAGCAACACGCGTGCGCGGAGGGGCATCACGATCCGAACGAGCGCCGAACCGGCGACGCGTGCCGGCTCGGGCCAGTCGAGACCGCCGGCGCCGAGCCGGTCGCGCGGGTAGCCGATGACGCGGGTCAGCTCGGGTGCGCACTGGGCGAGCAGCGCGAGCGAGCGCCCCCACGTCGTCGAAACCGCGACCCGCGCCGAGAGCCCCGCCGCCCTCACCGCGTCGGCAACCTCGCGTTCGACTCCGCGTACCTTGAGATCGATCTGGATGCCGATCGGATGCGGCGCGAGCAGCGCAAGCGCCTCGGCGAGCGAGGGGGCCGGACGTTGCTGCCGTTCGCCCGGATGGCCGAGCAGCAGCCCCGGTCCGAGATCGAACTCGACGAGGTCCGCCGCAGCTGCAACAGCGGCCGCGAGGCCGGCCAACGTGTTTGCCGGCACCTCCGCCGGCGCGCCGCGATGTCCCACCACGAGCGGCAGCGCTCGACGATGCAGATCCACCCGCAAAGAGTAGACTTCCGCCCATGGCCGAGCCCGCGAGCCGCCCGGGGCCGCTCGATGAGGAACCGCCCTCCCTGGACCCGGCGCGATTGAACGCGCCTACCGTCGCGAGCGAACTCGACGCCGAGCGCGGATCGAGCGACGCGAGTCAGCCCGCACCTCGAATGCCCGCTTTTTCTTCGTCATTGCGCTGCTGCTCTTCATCACGGTCGTGATCGCGCTCAGTGCGCTGCGCATCGTCCAGAAGACCTTCGGCGTCTGACCGATTCGCGCCGACAACCAGCCGACGTACGCCTCGTTCGGATGCCCGCCGCCCCATCGCCCATACTTGTCTCCGTCTAGACATGTCTGACTTCTTCCTCGATCCCGATCCCGACCCCGTTCCCGGCCCGCCGCCGGTCGCGGCCGGGCCGCCCACCGGGCCGGCTGATCTGCGCACGCGCCCGGACGGCATCTGGGGAGCCGGCGACAGGGTCGCGCTGATCGCGGGTCTGATACTCGCGCTTTCGAGCTTCATGGACTGGTACGCCGGCTCGGGCGTCGGCGTAAAACTCGCCGTGATCGGCTGGCACACCGGGCTCCTCGGCAAGCTTGTCTTCTTCCTCGGCCTCGCCGTCGTCGCGATCGTCGCGCTGCGCGAGTCGGGCATCGACCTGCCTCCCTCTGCGCCCGAGAGCCTGATCATTCTCGCGCTCGGCGTGCTCGCGACCGTCTTCGTGCTGATTCGCGTGATCTCGATTCCCGACGCCGTGCTTCCCGCCGACAGCCGCGGGATCGGGATCTGGATCAGCCTGATCGCCGCGCTCGGCGTGATCGCCGCCGGCATTCTGCGAGCCTCGGAAGACCTCTGAGCACCGCTAGGCCGACCGCGGCGCCGTAGAGCGCCCCGGCGGCGACGTCGAGCGGATAGTGGACGCCGACGTAGAGACGTGACCAGGCGATCGCGGCTGCCAGGAGCAGCGCCGGGACGCGCAGCCGCGGCACGAACGAACCAAGCACGACCGCGCACGCGAAGCTCGTCGCCGCATGTCCGGAGGGGAACGAGTAGCTGTGCGGACGCGACACGAGCGTCGGTACATCCGGACGCCGCCGGCCGATCAGCGCCTGGAGCGCAGTCGTCGTCAGGTCGGCGACAAGATCGGCAAGTGCGACCGCGACCGCGAGCCGCGGCTTGCGCCAGAGCAGCGCAAGCAGGAGCGCGAGCACAAGCCAGACGGCGCCGTCGGTGCCAATGAACGTCAGCGCGCGCGCGACCGGATCGAGCGCACCGAGGCGGTGGGCGACGATCCAGGACTCGAGCCGGCTATCGAGCCGGAGCATCGAGGAAGCACCGCGATGAGCGCAGCGGCGGCGTGGCAGGCGCACTCATACCGGGACGAGCAAGCGGGCTCGACCGACGAGAACCGCCGCGTCGAAGCGCGACGGCAGCGCCACCGACTCCTCCAGCTCCTGGTCGGCGGCCGCCGACTGCTCGACCGGGACGGCGAAGGTGAGCACCGGGATCGTCGGGTGGCGTTCGTGGAGCTGGCGCAGGAGCGGCCAACTTTCGCCCCCGCCCACGACGAGATCGAGCAGCACGAGCTCAGGGTTTCGCTCCTCGAGCACGGCGAGCGCCTGGAGACCCGACTCGGCCTCTCCAACGGTGTAGCCGGCCCGCTCGAGTGGCTCGCGGAGCGCCGCGCGAATCTGCGCTTCGGCCCCGACGACGAGCACGAGCGGACCCGCACGCCGTGCGGCCGCAGCGCTGCCGGAACTCCGAAGAAAGCTGTCGAGCTCACGGCGCCGGAATCGTCGATGCCCGCCGGGAGTGTAAAAGGCCGGCAGCAGCCCACGGTCGGGACCACTTGCGCACCGTCGACTGGGCGACGCCGAGCTGGCGGGCTGCCTGGCCGAGGGTGAGCCACTCCTCGCCGGGAGACACCGGGGCCGAGGAGGGACGTCGCTCGCCGCTCACGCGGTTGAACCTAGCGAAAGCTGCTGTTATCTGCGCTCACGGCACGGCGGTCGTCAGCGTCACAACCGTCTCGGGTACGGGTGCGAGCCCCTGAACGCTCAGCGTCCTAACGACGACCTGGCTTCCTTTCGCCGGTGAGCTCCGCAGTGCCTCCCCGAGCCCGATCCCGAGCAGGAGTGCGACCACCGGCACGAGCAGCCGCGCGAGCCGCAGCCAGGGCCGCCGCCGACGGCGACGCGGGCGCGGGCGCGGGGGACGCATCGGTGGCTCGAACGACGGCGGCTCGAACGGGGGCGACTCGAACGGCGGCGGCTCGGTCACGGTGCGTAGTCCGAGGCCCGGCGCGAATACTGGTCGAAGGCGGCATCGGCGACTGTCCCGGCGGAGAAGGGCGGGTCCTCGGGCAGCGCCTCCTGCAGGAGCGGCAACGACCAGCGGTCGGCACCGCGATAGACGCCGGCGAGCTCGGCGAGCGTGAACACCTGTCCAAGCCGGCTCGCGAGCTCCCCGGTGAGGATCTCGACCTGCCGCGCAAGCGCGTCGGCCGCTGCTGGATCACGTCCGGCGCGTTGGAGCGCCCGTCGGCCCTCCGCCCATTGGTGACGCGCGAGCTCGAGCTCGAGGACCTGTTCGCTCACGCCGCCACGCAGCAGCGCTCGGCCGGCCAGAGGGGCGCCGCCTCGGCGAGGATCCGGTCGCCAAGCTCGTAGCCCGGCCGAGCCAGCGCGAAGGCAGCGTGCGCGTGTAGGCACTTGAGGCTCCCGAGCGAGCTCGAGCCGCCGATCCCGCCTGCCAGCTCGGGTCGCAACGCCCGCTGTTCGGCATGCGCGCGCGCCAGGCTCGCAGCGAGCGTTGCATCCGCAGCGGCGGCGCGGGTCCAGCGCTCGACACCGCCGGCTGCCTCGAGCCGGGCGAGCGCGCGCGAAAGGTGCCGACAGCTCACCCAGAACTGGGTCGGGAAAGGGACGCCGTCTCGGTCGAAGGGTTCCTGCTCGACGACGGCGGGCGCGCCGAAGGGGCAGCGCACCGCCACGCGCCGGAACGCGCGGGGCGTACGGCCGAGCTGTGCCTCGAGCTGGGCGAGATCGCTCATCCCGCCGAGGGTACCGATTCGTGGTCGCAGAGCCCTGCCGGCGCGAGTCAGTGCTGGGCGCGCCAGGCGCCGATGCCGCGCACGATGAACAGCTGCTCGCCCGGCTTGACGAAACCGAGCCTACGCGCCTCCTGAACGAGCCCCTCGCCCGAACCCACCGAGCGAAGCCGTGCCCGAAGCTGCGCCGCCTCGGCACTGAGCGCGGCGACCTCTGCCTGGCGCGCGCGCAGCTGCGCCGCGGTGTGCTCGTAGCTCTGAAGAGGGTGCCAGTAGAGGAGCGCGACCGGAATCAAGCTTCCGAGCGCTAGCAGCCGTGTGGGTCGCAGCACAGGAGCGAGTTCGTGAACGCAGGCCGCGGTCCTGCCGGGTGGCGCAAATTCGTGGGGTATTCCAGGGGTGCAGGCCCGGAAGCGCGGCGGCACCGTGGCTTCAGGCGACGTCGACCTTGATCACGTTGGTCGAGCCGGTGCGATTCACGACCGCGCCGGCGACAAGCACGACGAGATCACCCGAGTCGATCAGTCCTGCTCCGCGCGCGGTCACGATCGAGCGTGCCCAGAGATCACCCAGATCGGCTGCGAGGGGCATCAGCAGCGGCAGCACACCCCACTCGAGCGCCATCTGCTGCACCGCGGTCTGGACGTGCGAGAGCCCGACCATCGGCCGGCGGGGCCGCAAGCGCGCCACCTCCGACGCGGTCGCCCCACTCGCGGTCGCGATCAGGATCGCAGAGGCCTCGAGCATCTCGGCGAGGTCCGCGGCCGCATCGGACATCGCGCGGCGCACGTCGCCTCCGACGACGCTGTCGGGGGTCTGGTGGCGGTAGCGCATCGAAGGCTCGACGGCGCGCGCGATGCTGTCCATCGTCCGTACCGCTTCGACCGGGTAGGCGCCTACTGCCGTCTCGGCCGACATCATCACGGCCGAGGTGCCGTCGAGGATCGCGTTGGCGACGTCGCTCGCCTCGGCGCGCGTCGGCTCGGCATGCTCGACCATCGACTCGAGCATCTGTGTCGCTGTAATCACCGGCTTGCCCGCGAGCAGCGCGCAAAGGATGATCCGCTTCTGCAGCAGAGGCACCATCGCCGCCCCCATCTCCACGCCGAGGTCGCCGCGCGCCACCATCACCGCGTCGGCCTCGGCGACGATCTCGTCGAGCGCGTCGATCGCCTCGGCCTTCTCGATCTTGGCGATCACGCGCGCCGTCGAGTCGCGCTCGCGAATCAACTGCTTGAGCTCGCGAACGTCGCCGGCGGCGCGCACGAACGAGAGCGCGACGTAGTCGACCCCGAGCCCGAGAGCGAAATCGAGGTCGATCAGATCCTTCTCGGTCAGTGACGGCACCGGGATAGTGAGCCCGCGCGGCAAGTTCACACCCTTGCGCGACTTGACGACGCCGCCGACGAGCACCCGGCAGGAGGCGCGGCCGCCGTCGACATGTTCGACCGTGAGCCGGATCAGGCCGTCGTCGATCTGGACGTCGTGCCCGGGCTCGAGCACGTCGGCGATTGCGGCCGGCGAGACGACGAGATCGCCCTCCTCGGCCCGATCCTGCCCTGCGAGCACGACAAGCTCACCCTCGCAGAGCTCACGCGGAACGGCGAGGTCGCCGACGCGGAGCTTCGGGCCCTGGAGGTCGGCGATCAACGCGAGCGGCCGTTCGAGCTCGGCCTGAACAGCGCGTGCGATCTGCGCGCGTTCCGCCTGCTCTTCGAGTGTCCCGTGTGAGAAATTGAGTCTCACCGCGTCCATGCCCGCTTCGGCGAGGGCGCGCACCATCTGATGCGAGCCCGAACCGGGCCCGATCGTGGCGACGATCTTGGTCTTGCGCACACCCATCTGCACAGCGCCCACCCTAACGCCTGGCCTGCGCAGCTCTGCGCGTGCCGCGTTGAGCGCTCGGGTTACCGTGCATAACGAGGGAAGGCGGCCCAACCGGGATAGACGGCTTCGGCGCCAAGCTCTTCCTCGATGCGCAGGAGCTGGTTGTACTTCGCGACCCGGTCGGAACGGGCGGGCGCACCCGTCTTGATCTGCCCGGCGCCCGTCGCGACGGCGAGGTCGGCGATTGTCGAGTCCTCCGTTTCCCCAGAGCGATGGGAGATCACAGCCGCGTATCCGGCAGCGCGAGCGATTTCGATCGCGTCGAGCGTCTCGCTTGAGGTCCCGATCTGGTTGACCTTGACGAGAATCGCGTTTGCGACATGCTCAGCGATGCCGCGGCGGAGGCGTTCGGGGTTCGTGACGAAGACGTCGTCGCCGACGAGCTGGAGCTTGCCGCCGAGCTCCCGTGTCTGGTTGGCCCACGCGTCCCAGTCGTCCTCGGCGGCACCGTCTTCGATCGAAACGACCGGGTAGCGGGCGGCGAGGTCGGCCCAGAAGGCGGTCAGCTCGTCGGCAGAAAGCGCACGGCCCTCGAAGCGATAGGCGCCGTCGCGGTAGACCTCGCTGGTCGCCGGATCAAGCGCGATCGCCACCGCGTCGCGATGACCCGCACGCGTCGCCGCCTCGAGAATCGCCTCGATTGCCGCCTCGCTGCCACGCAGGTCGGGCGCAAAACCTCCCTCGTCGCCGACGCCGGTCGCGAGCCCCTGCTCATGCAGCACGGCGCGCAGCTCATGGTAGACCTCGGCTCCGATTCGCAGCGCCTCGGCGAAGGTGGAAGCTCCGGCCGGGACCAGCATGAACTCCTGCAGGTCTATCGAGTTCGCGGCGTGGACGCCGCCGTTGATGACGTTCAGCATCGGCACCGGCAGCGTCCTCGCCTCAGGGCCGCCCAGGCTGCGGTAGAGCGGCAGCCCGCTCTCGAGCGCCTGCGCCTTGGCCACGGCGAGCGAGACGCCTAGAATCGCGTTAGCACCGAGACGAGCCTTGTTGGCCGTCCCGTCGCAGTCGATCAGAGCGCGATCGGCGTGCTGCTGGTCGCTGCTGTCGAGTCCGAGCACCGCGTCGCGCAACGCGCCGTTGACGTTCGCAACGGCATGCGTCACCCCTTTGCCGCCATAGGCCGCCTCGCCGTCGCGTAGCTCGACGGCCTCGTGCGCACCCGTCGAGGCACCCGACGGCACCGTCGCGCGTCCAAGCGCGCCCGACGCCAGCCGAACGTCGACCTCGACGGTCGGGTTGCCGCGCGAATCGAGCACGCTGCGGCCGTGGACGTCCTTGATTGCGCTCACAGCCGCTCCTTTGCCGCGTCGAAATAGCTGTCCTGGAGCGTGAGCGAAAGCTCACTCCAGCGATGACCGTCGGCGGCTGCGAGCCGCTCGGCCTCCTCGACGCGGGCACGAAAGCGGCCGCTCGCGGCACGCAGCTCGAGCTCGGGGTCGACGTTGAGCTTTCGCGCAAGGTTGACACAGGAGAAGAGCACGTCGCCGAGCTCCTCGGCGACACGCGGCTCAGGCTCATGCTCGGGCAGAGGCTCGGCTCCGAGCTCGGCGCGCAGCTCGACGAGCTCTTCGTCGAGGTCGGCAAGCGCACCCGCCAGATCCGGATAGTCGAAACCGGCGGCGGCGGCACGACGCTGGAGCTTGCGCGCGAGCAGCAGCGCCGGGAGCGTCTCGGGAACGTCGTGGAAGACGCCGACCCGCTGTTCCTGCTCGACCTTCAACCGCTCCCAGTTGGCGCGCACCCCACCCGCGGTCTGCACCTCGGTGTCCGCAAAAACGTGAGGATGCCGCGCGATCAGTTTGGCGATCACGCTCCGCGCGACCGCCTCGAGATCCCCCGCGCCGCGTTCCGAGAGCAACAGCGCAAGAAAGTACGCCTGGAAGAGCAGGTCGCCAAGCTCGCCAAGGAGCTTCGAGTCGTCGCCGGCGAGCGCTGCGTCGGCGACCTCGTAGGCCTCCTCGACGGTGTGCGGCACGATCGTCCGCTCCGTCTGGACGCGATCCCAGGGACAGTCGCGGCGCAGCCTAACGGTCAGCTCTTGCAGCTCGACCAGCGCCTCGGCTAACGCCATCTCAGGTAGTCGTCTGGTTCGTCGCCGTGATCGACGCGCACGGATCAGGTGACGGCGTGTAGCCGACCTGGTAACTGATCTGCCCGCCCGTGCAGAACTGCTTCGAGATCCCGTTGACCCAGGTGCTTACCGCCTGCTGTTGCTGGGTCGAGAGCAGCTGCTTGCGGATCGCCGGCGCGGCCTTGGCTTCGGAGGTCACCGTCGGCGGCACGATCGCGGCGAGGGGCTGAATAACGAACCAGCCGTACTGTGGCGTGCTGACCGGCGGCAGCAGCTCGTTCGTCTTGGCGCTCGGCGAGAACACCGCCTTGTCGAACGCGGGCACGTCGGAACCGTCTTCAGCCGTGAAGCGGCCGCCGGAGTTCTTCGAGCCGGGATCCTGCGAGTACTTCTTCGCGAGTACGGTGAAGCTCGCGCCACCCTTGAGCTGCGCGAGGATCTGCTCGGCAAGCGCTTCCTTGTTCTTACCGACGAGGATCTCACGCACCTTGCGCGTCGCGGCCTTCGTATAGGTCGTGATGTTCTCGTCGTAGTAGGTCTGGATATCGCTCGCGCTGACCGTGACGCTTTTGGTCACCTTCGTGAAGATCTTGTCCTCGATCAGCCGTTGCTGGATGCTCGTGACGATCTCCGCGTTCGTGTAGCCCTCTTTCTTCAGCCCGGCGAGGTACGCCGTCTGACTGCCACCGAAGTACTTCTTCTTGAGTGCCGTCAGCTGCGCGTTGATCTCGGCGGGCGTGATCGTGATTCCGAGCTTGGTCGCCTCGATCGCGAACTCCGCCTGCTGCACGAGGGCGTCGATGATGCTCGTCTGCAGCGCCTCGAACGAGGTCGAGCCCGCCTTCGGGAAGGCCTGCCCCTCGGACTTGAGGCTGGCGCGCTCCTCCGCCATCGCCTGGTTGTACTGGCTGATCGAGACGTGCGTCTTGTCGACGAGCGCCATGTCGGTCGCTCCGAGCTTCGCCGTGCTTCCGCCACCGCACCCGGCTAGGAGAACCCCGGCGAGGAGGAGCGATGGCAGGTAACGAAGCTTCATAGGATGCGCATCAGGCGGCCTTGCGCGCCTCGATCATAGCATCGATGAGCCGCAGCACCCCACCCAGATCGTTCTCCCGAAGCGTGACCTCGCTATTGCCGACCGAGTAGACGGCGGTGTCGACAGTCTGACGCAGCTCGCGCAACTCGCCCGAGCCGAGCACGACCTTGCCGATCGTAGCGCGCCCGGCCTTGAAGACGAGATAGTCCGCGCCGAGCACCGCCAGCCGTAGCTTGGCGAGCTGGATCCCGAACAGGTGCTCGACTGGCTCGGGTAGCGGCCCGTAGCGATCTTCGGTCGCGAAGCGGAGCTCGCCGAGCTCGTCAGCGTCCTCGACGAGCGCAAGCCGGCGGTGGAGATCGATCTTGAGCGCCTCCGACGCGATGTAGCTCGCGGGCACGTAGGCGTCGACCCGCGCCTCAACGCGTACCGGGCGCGCGGCCACGCGGCGTTCGCCGGCGAGCTCGGCGACAACCTCGTGCAGCATCTCGACATAGAGCTCGAAGCCGAGCGCGGCGACGTGCCCGGACTGCTCTGCGCCGAGCAGGTCGCCGGCGCCACGGATCTCGAGGTCGCGCATCGCGATCGCGAAGCCGGCACCGAGTTCGGTGTGGTCGGCGAGCGTCGCCAGCCGCGCCCGCGCCTCGACGCTCAGCTCCGCCGCGTCCGGGTAGAAGAGGTACGCGTGGGCCGAAACGTCCCGGCGCCCAACGCGACCGCGGATCTGGTAGAGCTGGGCGAGCCCGAGCGCGTCCGCGCGCTCGACGATCAGCGTGTTCGCGTCGGGAATGTCGAGCCCGGACTCGATGATCGTCGTCGAAACGAGCACGTCTGCCTCGCCGGCGAGAAACGCGAGCATCGTGTCCTCGAGCTCCCGCTCCGGCATCTGCCCGTGCGCGACGAGAACGCGTGCGCTCGGGCAGAGCTGACGCAGCTTCTCGGCGGTCTCCTCGATCGACTCCACCCTGTTGTGCAGGTAAAAGGCCTGTCCCTTGCGGGCAAGCTCGCGCTCGAGCGCTTGCACGATCAGCTCCTCGTCGTACTCGCCGACGTGCGTGCGGATCGGACGGCGGCCCTCGGGTGGCGTCTCGATCACCGAGATGTCGCGCAGCCCGGAGAGCGACATGTGCAGGCTGCGCGGGATTGGCGTGGCACTGAGTGCGAGCACATCGACCTCGAGCCGGAGTTGACGCAGCAGCTCCTTCTGCCCGACGCCGAAGCGTTGCTCCTCGTCGATGATCACCAGGCCGAGCTCGGTGGGAATCACGTCCCGCGAGAGGATCCGATGCGTGCCGATCAGGATCTCGACCTTGCCCTCCCGGAAGTCGGCGAGGACGCGCTTGACGTCTTGCGGCTTGCGGAACCGCGAGACCATCTCGACGCGGATCGGGAAGTCACGCAGCCGGCCGCGGAAGGTGTTCCAGTGTTGCTGGGCGAGGATCGTCGTCGGCACGAGCATCAACACCTGCCGACCCGACGCAGCGACGGTGAAGGCGCCCCGGAGCGCCACCTCGGTCTTGCCGAAGCCAACGTCACCACAGACGAGCCTGTCCATCGGGCGGGGTGCCTCAAGATCCTCCTTGACCGCCTCGATCGCCCGCGCCTGGTCCTCCGTCTCACGGAACGGAAAGTCCGCCTCGAGCTTCTGGAGCCACTCGAGCTCGACGTCGTAGGCGATGCCGGGGCGCGTCTGCCGCTGGGCGTAGAGCGCGAGCAGTTCGCCGGCCATCTCCTGGAGGTGGGCGCGCGCCCTGTTCTTGAGGTTGTCCCAGGCGACGCCGCCGAGCTTCGAGAGCGTCGGCGCGTTCGACTCGGCCCCGATGTAGCGCGAAACCTTGCCGATCTGCTCGTGGGGCACATAGACGCGGTCGTCGCCGCGAAAACCGAGCAGCAGGTAGTCGCGCGTCACCCCGGCGACCTCGCGCGTCTCGAAGCCGAGCAGCTGCGCAACTCCGTGATCCTCGTGAACGACGTAGTCGCCGGTGCGAAGGTCAGAGAAGCTCGCGAGTGCGCGGCCAATCGGTGAGGTCGCGCGGGCGCGGCGGCGCCGGAAGAGCTGGGTATCGGGAAGGAGGGCAAGCCCGAGCTCGCGCCAGACAAAACCGCGCCGGGCCGGAGTGACGGCGAAGACGAGCCCGGAGGGCGTCTCCCCCGCGCCGAGCAGGCGTGTCTCGACACGGCGCAGCAGCTGGCGCTGACGTTCGGCCTCGCCACGATGCGCGAAGGCGACAACGACGTCAAGGCCTTGGCGGCCGAGTGCGATCAGCTCGTTCTCAGCCTCCGTGAGACCGCGGGCTGCGAGTGCAGGCCGCTGGGCGTCGAACGAGAACGGCTGGCTTTGCGGAAGGGGGTCGAACTCGCTCGCCGCCTCTAGCGACGGCGGCTCGATCGCTTCCTCGCGCCAGACGCCCCGAACCTCGTCCGGACGCCAGACCACGTCGACAAGCACCTCGAGTGCCGGCACGAGCGCAGCCGTCGCCGATTCGCTCGTGTCCCAATCGTCGAGTGCCCGCTCGACCCGGTCGGCACGCCATTCTGCAGCCGGGTAGATCGTCGCCGCGCTCACGTCGCCGAGGGTGCGCTGCGTGTACGGCGAGAAGGCGCGGATCGCTTCGATCTCATCGCCGAAGAAATCGATCCGGAGGGGCTCGCGGCCGGTGCTCGGGAAAACGTCGACGAGGCCACCGCGCACGGCGAACTGGCCGCGCTCCTCGACCCGTTCGATGCGGGCATAGCCGGCATATGCGAGCGCCTCCGCCAGCCCGTCGATGCCCGGTTCGGCGCCCCGCTCGATCTGGAGCGGCTGGGGCCGCTCCGCCGCGGGCGGTAGCCGCTCGCTGAGCGCTAGCGCGGAGACGCAGACGATCCCGCCCGCAGCGCGCACCTCGAGCGCTCGTGCGCGCTCACCGACGAGGTGCGGCGGCGGCTGGAGTCCGGACCCGAATGCGACCCCGCGCGAGGGCAGGAGCCCTACCTGGTCGTCGCCGCTATACCAACCGATGCTCTCGGCGAGGTCGCGGGCGTCGGCATCCTCGGGAACGAGCACGGTAAGCCCGCGTCCGAGCTCCGCATGCAATGCGGCGAGCACGAGCGGCAGTACCGGCTCGGCAACGCGCGCGCGCGTCGGCAGTGCGCGGGCTAGCGCAGGCAGACGCTCGTCGGCGCGTAGGCGCTCGAGCAGCGGGAAGAGAGCCGGACGGTCCATGACCAACGCCCGCAAGCTGGTGCGGGCGGGAAGGGCATGGTAGCCGCCTCAGGCGTGCCGGAGCGCGGGCGCGTGCAGGCCGAGCAGGCGACGGGCACCGTCGTAGGCTGTGCTGTACCACGGCGCCGAGAGGCTCGTAATCTCCACGCTCGCGCCGGTGTGGGGCGCCTGGATGAAGCGGTTCGCCCCGACGTAGATCCCGACGTGGCCGAGCCCGTCGAAGAAGACGAGGTCGCCCGGCCGCAGCCCGCCTCGACTGACCCCGACGCCGAGCGCGAAATCGGAGTAGGAGCTGTGCGGCAAGCGCAACCCGAAATGGGCGTAGACGAACCGCACGAACCCGGAGCAGTCGAATCCGGTCGCCGGCGAGTCGCCGCCCCAGCGATACGGGATCCCGATCAGGCGACGGGCGTAGCGGGCGAGGCGTAGGCCTGGGAGCGGCTGGGCGGGAATGCGGCGTGCGGGCGGGCGGAGACGCCCGTGCGTGGGCAGCGGAGCCTCGCGTAGACCCCACGCTGACGCAGCGACGCTGGGCGGGCGGTGTGACGAGGCGTGAAAGAGAGTGAGCACGAGGGCAAGTAGCCGCAGCTTCATGATCATCGAGGGTCCCTCCGTCATCGGCCGGCGGCTCAGGGCGCACCGGGGGCGTGTGGGTCAACGCAGTTCAGCAGCTGGCGGCGCCCGACGCGTGCCCCGATCGGGGGACTTGGTGCCCGAGATCAGTTGAAACGTTGCTGCGCGGCCTCGAGCCCGGCCGCGTCGAGTGTTTCGACGGCGTCCGCGGCGTGCGCGACGAGCTGTTCGCGCTCATCCTCAGGCTCGAAATTTGCGAGCACGTAGTCGGCCAGGCTGCGCCGATCGCCGCGGCCGGGCCGGCCGACGCCGACCCTGAGACGCAGGAACTCGGGCGTGCCGAGCGTCGAGGCGATCGAGCGCAGGCCGTTATGCCCGGCAAGGCCGCCTCCGAGGCGCGCCTGAAGCCGTCCGACCGGCAGGTCGCCTTCATCGTGGACGACAAGCACGGCGTCGGGCTCGAGCTTGAAGAAGGCAACGGCCGCGCGTACCGAACGCCCCGACTCGTTCATGAAGGTCCCCGGCTTGAGCAGCGCGACACGGTGAGCGTCGATTCGGGTCTCAGCAAGCTCACCGCTGAACTTCGAGCGCCAACCCGCACCGCCACGCCGCGCGAGCTCATCGACAACCATGAAGCCGACGTTGTGGCGGTTGAGTGCGTACTCGCGTCCCGGGTTGCCGAGACCGACGACGAGCAGATCGAGCGACGAACCGCGCTCCCCCCGCCGCCAGGGCAGCTGCATTCGCTCCGGTCAGTCCTCGGAGGACGCTTCGGCGTCGTCGGAGGCTTCCTCCGACTCGCCCTCGGCAGCGGACTCGCCCTCGGCCTCGGCGACAGCCTCGCCCTCACCGGTGGCACCGTCCTCGCGCAACTGATGGCTCACGACGGCGAGCGCGGATTCGGGATCGTCGAGCAGGGTCACGCCCTGCGGTAGCGCCACGTCGCCGATCCTCAGGGTGTCGCCGATCCCGAGCTCCGAGATGTCCGCCTCGAGATGCTGAGGAACCTCGAGCGGGAGCGCCTCGACGTTGAGCTCGTTGAGCACCTGGCTGAGAATGCCGCCTTCCTTGACGCCGACCGACTCGCCGACGAGCGTGACCGCGACGGTCGTCTGGATCGTCTGGTCAAGGCGCACTTCCTGCAGATCGATATGAATGATCTGACCGCGGACCTTGTCGCGCTGATAGTCCTTGAGGATCACCGAGTGCGCCCCGCCGCCATCGATCGCGACCTCGAGCACCGCGTGCGAACCCGCCGGGCTTGTCAGTGCCGCGCGCAGCTCGCGCTCCCCCACGCTGATCGCGACGGGAGTCGAGTGCCCGTACAGCACACCCGGAACAAAGCCCCGGCGCCGGAGCCGTCGTGCTTCCGCCGACCCGAGGGTCGTGCGTTCGGACACGACAAGTTTGACGCGTTCTCTCGCCACAGCCGGCGATTGTAGCGGCAGCGCGTCCCCGCGGCGTACGGCGACCGCTGCGGGCGGCTCGGTAGGTCCGCTGCGACACCGATCCGCTTTGCGGAAAATTCCGTTTGCGGGACCTGCGAACGGGTGTATGGTGAGCCTTACATGGATACGGAACTGGGCCAGGCATTCGAGGTGACGCTGCGCGGCTTCTCACCGCGTGAGCTTGCGCTCCGGGCTGAAGAGCGGTGCGCGTCGCACTTCCAGGGCTGCCGCTTCCGCTTCGAGCAAACGCGTTGTGTGCCCTGCGTTTGCAGCTTGGGCGGTCGCGTCCGGCTCTACGAGGCGAGGTTCGTCGCGAGTCCGTTGACGGAACCCGCCCCCGCGTCGCACTGAGAAGGCCCTGGCCGCGACTGCCGGCGGCGCGATCTCGGCGCGGCACGAACCGAGCGCACCCCGAGTTCAGAGCAGCGCATCGTCGGAGGCGCGCGCGTCGCCGACGTTGAGCGTCGGCTCCTCCCCGCGGTGCCGCGCGATCTCGTACACGAGCACGCAGAAGAGACCGAACGCGAGCGCGATGAACGGGAGTCCGATGAGGTCGCCGTTCCTCTCCGAGCTCAAGGAGGCGCTGCCGCAGAGACGCCGGTTCGCCGCGGTGTTCGCACCCGCGTGCCGGAGGCACTGCGCGTACCCGGCGCGCTTTGCCTCGATACGTACGGCGAGCTGACCTCGATCGTGCACGACGAAGATCGCTGCCGCCGCGAGGACGACGACGGAGAGGAGCGAGGCGAGACGCAGCGAGATAGGCGGATGATAGGCAGGCGCCTCCACCTGCGTGCCGAGCCTCACCCCACGCTACGCGTGAGCTCCGTTTTCGCCTAGAGGGTTTCGACGAGCTCGCGCGTGCCGGACGGCGCCGGGCCTACCGGCCAGCTGAGCGTTCCGTACTCGAGACCATGGGCGACCTGCGTGTCGGTCAGCGGCGGCGCGAAAAACCGGCCCTGGCCAAGCACACAGCCGGCGGCGCGTACCGCGGCGAGCTGCGCTGCCGTTTCGACACCCTCGGCCAGTGTCGATAGCTCGAAGTCGGCGGCAAGCGCAACGATCGAACAAACACGGCCGGCCGCGCTCGGGTCAGCCTCGGCGTCGAGAAGCGCAATCAGTGCCGCATCGAGCTTGAGCTCGTCTACCACGAGCGGTACAAGCTGGTTGCGAGGCCCCTCGTTCGTGCTGAGCGCGAGCCGGACACCCAGCCCCTTGAGCCGGTTGAGGATGGCGAGCGCGGCATCGACACCGCCTGCGATCGCATCCTCCCGCGTTTCCAGCGTCAAGCGATCGGGCGCGAGGCCGGAGGCCTCGAGGGCGCTGGATACCGTCGTCACGAGCTTGGGATCGCTGAGCTCGGCGGCTCCGAGCTGGACATGGAGCCGCAGAGGTCTTCCGTCCGCGGTGCGTGCCCACGCATTGGCGGCAACGCTCGCCTGCTCGAGCAGCCGCCGGCCCATCGGCACGATCAGGCCCGAGCGCTCGGCCTCGGCCCGGAAAGCAGCCGGGGTGAGCAGGCCGCGCGTCGGATGCTGCCAGCGGAGAACCGCCTCGACGCCAACGATGGTGCCGCTGCCGAGCTCGACGATGGGTTGGTAGTAGACATCGAGCCCGTCCTCCGCGACCGCGAGGCGGAGGTCGGCGACAAGCTGAGCGGTGTCTGCGGCCTGCTCCCGAACTCCGTCCCGATAACGCTCCCAGCGCCCCTTGCCCGCCGCTTTCGCGGCGGCCATCGCGAGATCGGCCTGCAGCAGCAGCGTGGCCGCATCGGTCACACCGTCGGCGCACGTCGTGATACCGACGCTGACCGAGAGACGGCATGGCTCGGCCCCGCTGACTGTGAAGGGCATGTCGAAGGCGGCAAGAATCCTCTCCGCGGCTTCCTCGGCCTCCCGCGGCGAACCGGTGCCGTCGAGCACGAGTGCGAACTCGTCACTGCCCAGCCGCGCGACGGTGTCGACACCGCGCGCCGTCGGGGCGATCCGGCGTGCCACCTCGACGAGCAGCTCGTCGCCGACGGCGGCGCCAAGCGACCGGTTGGCGACCGCGAAATCGTCGAGGTCGAGGAACAGCAGCGCGATGTTCCGCTGGTCACGCTTCTGCAGGCTCAGCGCGCGGTCGAGCCGGCTGTTCAGCAGCGTGCGGTTCGCGAGCCCGGTGAGCGGATCGTGAACCACCTGGTTGCGCATCGCATCCTCAAGCTTGCGACGCTCGCTGACGTCGCGGCTGTTGATCGTGATTCCGCGGACGCTCGGATCGTCGAGCAGGTTGACGATCCGGCTTTCGGCGTCGATGCGCTTCCCGAACTGGCCTTGCAGGCACCACTCGCCCGTTGCTTCGCCGCCCGGGGCACGCGTCGCCTGTGCGAGCGCGTGCATGAAGGCGGCAGCGTCGCCCGGCTCGACGAGCTCCTCGAAGCGACGACCCTCGATCTCCTCCGGCTGCCAGCCGAGTAGTGGTAGCGACGACGGGCTCTGGTACAGGATCGTGCCGTCCGCGGCAACGATGGTGATCAGGTCGGTCGAGCGCCTCACGAGCGCGGCGAAGCGGGCAATCTGCTCGTCGCCGAAGGCGACACTGTCGAGGAGGGCGAGCGCCTGGCGCCCGGCGAGGGTCGCGACAATCACGAGGCCGATGCCCATGAGCAGCGGGTCGAGTGAATGGCGGGTAACGAGGTAGCCGACCGAGACGGCCAGCGCGCCGGCGACGGGAATGTACGGGAGCAGCAGGCCGAAGCGGCTCGGGCGCTCAGAGACGACGCGGACGCTCGTCACGCCGCACCAGACCGGCGCGATCGCCATCAGCAGGAAGCCGCTGATCCAGCCGACGTCGAGGATCGAGCCCGAACCGTACGAGCCGGACTCGGTGAGGTAGGCAAAGGTGCTGTCGCTGAGAGCGAGCGCGAGCACGCCGGCGCCGACGAGCCCGAGCGGCCGCCAGGCGCCGAGCGAGGCGCGACCGGCTACCGCGAGAAGTACGACGACGATGATCAGGTCCCCGGCCGGGTAGGCGCAGCGAGACGGTCTGTGCGAAGGCACTGCCCTGGTGGGCACGGAACACCGGGCCGAGTACGAGCGCCCAGCTGATAAAGAGCATCGAGGAGGCGACGAGCGCGCCGTCGAGCAGCATCAGCGTGCGCGCGATCGAACGTGCCCGCATCACCGGGAAGGCGAGCAGCGCCGCGACCATCAGCGGCACTTCGGCGAGGAAACCGAGGTCGGCGAACGATGGGAACGGGACCTGTCCGCCGACGCCGATCTGGTAGTAGTCCCAGACCGCCTCGCCGAGGCCCCAGGTGAAGGTCGCGACGGCGACGAGCCGCCAGAAACGGCGCAGCGCCGGGTCGCCGCGGCGCGAGGCCCAGAAGCAGGAAGCGGTCGCGAGCCACGCTGCGACGCCCTGGATGATGTCGTCGTAGTCGGTGGTGATGGCAGTGCCACCGAGTTGCAGGTGGATCCAGGCGATCGAGAGCACGACGAGCGACGCAGCTCCACAGGTCACGAGCAGACGGCTGTGCTGCAGCCAGAGCGCGGACGGCGCGTCTTGCGAGGCGGCGGGGTCCTGGGTCACCGCGGCCGGCGGATTTCCTGCCGACACTCGCGGATTCCCGCCCGGAGTGGCGAGGTGTTCGCTCCCGACCTCGCCCGTTACACCGGCGCTCGTAGACCGTAGACGCCAGATGTGCATCACCTGGCGTATCGGCGCCGCCGCAACCGCGGTCTATGCGTAGTAACTACTGGTCTCACCGATCTGGCAAGCACACACACGGGCCACGCCCCAGCCTCGCGGGAGCAGAGAGCGCACACTATGCTCGGCGGACGGAAGGCCGCCTGATCCGGATCTGCGCGCTCGCAGCGCTGCTCACTGTCGGAGTCGGCTTCGGCGCCTCGATCGCCACCCCGAACTCGTCGAGTAACGCACTTCCGCCGATCAAGCACGTCTTCGTGATCGTGCTTGAGAACGAGTCGGAGGCAACGACGTTCGGGGCCGGTTCCGCTGCGCCGTATCTTGCGAACACCCTCGTCTCCCAGGGTGCCTTCCTCCCTGACTACTACGGGATCGGACACCACTCGCTCGACAACTACATCGCGATGATCTCGGGTCAGGCTCCTGACCCGGAGACGCAAAACGACTGCCAGACCTATGACCGCTTCACGGTCACAGGTACGACCGCGAGCGACGGGCAGGCGGTCGGCGACGGCTGCATCTACCCGAGCTCGGTGCCGACGGTCGCGGGGCAGCTCACCGGCGCCGGCCTGACCTGGCGCGGCTACATGGACAGCATGGGCGCAGACCCGAGCCGCGAAGCCGCGACCTGTGGCCACCCGCCCGTCGGTGGCGCCGATGCGACGCAACTCGAAACCGCGTCAGATCAGTACGCGACGCGCCATGACCCGTTCATGTACTTCGACTCGATCATCGGCGACGAGGCCTACTGCGACTCCCACGTCGTCCCGCTCACGAACCTTGCAGGCGATCTCGCGCGTTATGCGACGACACCGAACTTCTCCTTCATCACGCCCAGCCTCTGCAACGACGGGCACGACAGCCCCTGCGACAACGGACAGCCCGGTGGTCTCACCCAGGCGAACACGTTTCTCTCGAGCATCGTCCCGGAGATCGAGGCGTCACCCGCGTACCAGCGCGACGGTCTGATCGTGATCACATTCGACGAGGCCGACGCGGCGGATGCGAGTTCCTGCTGCGGTGAACAGAGCGGCGCGAACGTTTCGGAGCCGGGATTGACCGGGCCGGGCGGCGGGAAAGTCGGAGCGGTGCTGCTCTCCCCGTTCATCAAACCGGGCACCGTCAGCGAGACGCCGTACAACCACTACAGCCTGCTGCTGAGTATCGAGGACATCTTCGGGCTCCCGGCGCTTGGTTACGCCGCCACGCCCGGCCTGAGCGCCTTCGGCTCGGACATCTTCACCGCCGCAGCCACGTCGACGAGCACGGGCGCCACGCCCACCGCTACGACCACAACCACGACGAGCCCGACCAAGCCGACCTGCCGTTCACTCGGCGACGGGCCGGTGATCGGCCCGGTCACGCTCGCGAGCATCCACTCCGTCCGACGGGTCGAGTTCCGGGTGCTCCGTACCGGTAGCCTCGGCTACCGGGTGGAGCCGTCGCGCGGCCGCGCCGGCCCACTCGAGCACCGGCAGCTACGCGCCTGCCAGCAGGTCTCACTCATCCTGCCCGCCGGCGATGGCACGATCCGGCTCATGGCGAGCTCGGGCGCCACGCACCAGGGCTTATCCCACCGCTACTAGGAGCGCGGGTCCGTAACGAGTGCGGGGACACCGATCGGGGGTTGTGGGTGTAGGTGACGGTCGAGTTGGCGTGCGATCGCGCTGGCGTGGTCGCGGAATCGGCTTGAGGCGGATCGTTTCGGGCTGTGGTGTCGAGGGTCGGCGTCCGGGTTGGGTTTGATTGAGTCCATTCCGCCGTTGCGGTGGAGCTTGAGGAGGTTGTGGATCGCGCAGTTGAACCGCCACTGGGCGCGGGCGGCCTGTTTGCCGCGGAGGAGGAGCTGTCTGGCGTTCTGGGTGGTGGTCATCTGTCCGAAGACGGGCTCGACGATCGTCTTGCGGCGACTGTAGACGTGGTGGCCGTTCTTGGTGCTGAGCTTGCGCGCCATCAGCTGCTTGGGGGTCGCGTCCTTTGGTGTCCGTCCGCGCGGCGGGGGCGCCGGTGGCTCGCCGTGTTTGAAGCGGCCGGTCGCGATGTGCGGGTCGAGCCCGTGGGCGACGGTGACCATGACGTTGGCCTCCGAGAAGTAACCGGCGTCCGCGCTCAGCGTCGCCCCGACGGTGAGCTCGGCGTCGACCGACGCGAGGTTCTCATCCAGCTGATCGACCATCGGGGCGAGCTGTTCGGCGTCCGGGGCCTGGTCGGTAACGTCGGCGGCGACGATCACCTGCGTCTTTGCGTCGACGATCGCCTGGGCGTTGAAGCACTGGTGGAACGACCCGTCGCTTGTCTTCATGATCCTGGACTCCGGATCGGTGAAGTTCCGCTGCGCTGAGGGCTTGGGCTTGTAGGGGTCGCGGCCGTCCCGCGGCGGCCGCGGCGTCTTCCCCTCGGCCTCCAGCTTGGCGCGGCGGGCGGTCTCGCGTTCCCTCGCCTCGTCCTCGAGCGCCTGCTTGGCTTCCCGGATCGCCTCCAGCCGCCCCTTCCGGTCGCGCAGCCGCTCCGGGAGCTCATCACCGCGCCGGTCGGGCCCGTACAGCTCGTCCTCGGCGGCGTCAACCCGCTCGGCCTCCTCGAACCAGCGCCGCACGTTCGCCTCCAACTCCGCGATCTCCGCCTCGAGCTCCTGCTCCTTCCGCTGCATCCGCGCGTAGCTCATCGCCTTGTGCCTCGAGGCATTCGCGCGCAGCTTCGTCCCGTCCAACGCCAGACTCCCCAGCGCGACCAGCCGCGCCTCCCGGCACAACCGCAGCGACTGCACAAACAGCCCCGACAGCGCCTCGAGATGGCGAAGACGGAACCGGCCGACCGACCGGAAGTCCGGGTGCTGATCGGCGCACAACATCCGCACCGCCACATCCTCGAACGTTGCCCGCTCCAGCTTCCGCGACGAGCTCACCCCGACCGCGTACCCGTACACGAGCAGCTTGACCATCAGCCTCGGGTCGTAGGGCGGGAACCCCCGCTCCTCCTCGTACGACGCGTACACCGCCGAAAGATCCAACGCGCCCGACTCCACCAGATCCGACACGAAATGAGCGAGATGACCCTCCGGCAGCCACTCCGACAACACCGGCGCCATCAACACGACCTGCTCCGGACAGTACGGCCGAAACGTCTTCTCGACACCCACCGGCGCACGCCCCAGATCACCCCCAACCTCGCCCGCCGGCACCTCAACCAGCCGCCCCTGACCCGCCAACGCCGCCATCCCAACCTCCCAGGTCGCCTACAAGAAGGCTAGGACCCCGCCCGGATGGACCCCCTTACTGACCCGCGCTCCTAGCGCCCCCAAGGGGCTGCGCTCGGGGAATCCACACTCCACGAAACGTCACGGCGCAGCCACGCCGCGCTGCGACCCCGCTCCTAGAAGAGCTGGTTCTCGCCGCCGAAGATCGCCGAGACCGAGTCGTCGGCGAAGACGTTCATGATCGTCTCGGCAAGCAGGTAGGACGCGGGGAGCACCGTCAGCTTGTCGGGTCGGGAGCGCGGGTCGATCGGCACCGTGTCGGTCACGACGATGCCTCGGATCGCATCGCCGTCCGCGAACCGCTCGAGCGCACCGTTACAGAAGAGACCGTGCGTTGCGAACAGCCAGACCTCGCTCGCGCCGTGCTCCTCGAGCGCCTTCACGTTCGCCATCATCGTTCCGCCGGTCATGATCACGTCGTCGCCGATAATCGCGCGTTTGCCCTTGACTCGCCCGGCGATCTCGGTGACCGAGGCGACATCGTGCGCAGGCCGGGACTTGTGCATGATCGCGAACTCCGAGCCGATCATGTCCGCAAACCGCTCTGCCTGCTTGGCACGACCGGTATCCGGGGAGACCGAGACGACCCCTTCGCCGTGCAGCCCGAGGTCGCGGAAGTGGCGCGCAAAGAGCGGTAGTGCGGTCATATGGTCGACCGGGATCGTGAAGAAGCCCTGAATCTGGCCAGCATGAAGATCCATTGTCAGGATCCGATCGGCGCCGGCCACCTGCAGCAGGTCGGCGACGAGCCGGGCCGTGATCGGCTCACGCGGCTTCGCCTTGCGGTCCTGGCGGGCGTACGGGAAGAGCGGAATCACCGCGGTGATGCGCTTGGCGGAGCCGAGGCGGGCGGCCTGGATCATCTGCAGGAGCTCCATCAGGTTGCGATCGATCTCGCCTGAACCCGTCTGCACGATGAAGAGGTCGGCGCCGCGGATTGACTCGTCGTAGCGGCAGTACGTCTCGCCGTTGGCGAAGTTCTTGAGCGTCACCTCGCCGAGCTCGACACCGAGCTGTTCGGCGATCTTCTCGGCAAGCTCGGGATGCGAACGCCCAGCGAACACCATCAGGCGCTTCTGCGGGCCACCTTCGAGCCAGTGGCCCTGAGGGGCTGTCACCGGACTCGACCGCCTCGACCCCGACACCCTCGAGCGGGCTGAGGCCGGGGAGTACGAGCTCACCCGTCTCGGTGCCGAGCGGCATAGCCCTCCTTGTTCTCCTGGCGCGCCCGCGCAACAGCGAGCGCGTCCGCGGGCACATCCTCGGTGATCGTCGATCCTGCTGCCGTCCATGCGCCGTCTCCCACCTCGACCGGAGCGATGAACCCATTCTGAATACCGATCCTGACGTTGTCCCCGATCCTGGTGGCACCCTTCGGCTCCCCAGGCCGGTGAGGGAAGTTCGCCGTGATCGCACCGGCGCCGACGTTCGAGTCGGCACCGATATCGGCGTCGCCGACGTACGAAAGATGAGGCACCTTGCTCCTCGGACCGATGCGTGAGTTCTTGATCTCCACGAACGTTCCCGCCTTCGAATCCGCGCCCAGGACCGTGCCCGGCCGAAGGTAACAAAACGGGCCGACCTTCGCACCTGCTTCGATGCGCGCGTAGCTGACGACCGCATGAGGCCCGATCTCGGCGCCGCTCTCGATCTCGGACGCGCCTTGGAGGACGACGAATGGGTGGATCGATCACGTCGGGTGCGATCTCGACGCCGGGCTCGATCCACGTTGAGGCGGGATCGACGATCGTGACGCCGGCAAGCATGTGTGCCCGGTTGATCCGGTCCCGGAGCCCGGCGGCGACCGCTGCGAGCTCGACCCGTGTGTTCACGCCCTCGACCTCGAACGGATCGGGAGCCGAATGGACAGCAACCGGCTGCCCGTCGGCGACGAGCAGCCCGATCGTGTCGGTCACGTACAGCTCGCCCTGCGCGTTGTGGCTCTCGAGCCGCTCGAGCGCAGGCCAGAGCTGCTTCGCCGAGAAGACGTAGATCCCGGAGTTGAGCTCGCCGAGCGCACGCTCCTCGGGACTCGCATCGGCCGCCTCGACGATACGGGCCAGCCCACCGCGCTCGTCGCGCACGATCCGTCCGTAGCTGCGTCCGTCGGCAAGTGAAAACGAGAGCACCGTCGCGGCAGCAGCCGCGTCACGATGCGTCTCGACCAGCGCTGCAACGAGCTCGCCGCTGAGCCCGGGCACGTCCCCGGAGAGCACGAGAAGGTCACCGTCGAACGTCCCGAACGCCTCGCGGGCAGCGCGAACCGCGTCGCCAGTTCCGAGCGGTCGTTCCTGGACCGCAACCTCGATTTCGCTGAAGGCGGAGCGGCCGTCCGGCGAACAGACGACGACGACCCGCTCGGCGCCCCCGGCGCGAGCGGCGAGAACGACCCAGTCGACCATGCGGCGACCGAGCAGTTCGTGGAAGTGCTTGGGCACCTTCGAACGCATCCGCGTACCGAGACCGGCGGCGAGAACAACGGCGGCGAGGGGTGTGCTACTCAAGGGCGCTGGCTCAGCTGAAGAGGCACGGGATCGGTTGATGGCTGGGGCGCCAGGATTCGAACCTGGGATCGCGGGACCAAAACCCGCTGCCTTACCACTTGGCTACGCCCCACTGCCGGCCGAGTATAGGCGCATCCACGGCGGCCGCAGCCGGCCTCCCGGAGGATCTAACCCCCGCGCCTCAGGCGCGCGGTCGCTCTGCGAACAGGATCACGAGTGCGATCACCGCGATGATCGCGATCGCCCCGATTGCGATCCACTTCGCGATGAAGAGCACGACAGGGATAAGCACCGCGAGCGCCTGCGAGGCGGCAAAGATCCAGCTCACGTTGCGCGCAAGTGGAGATTTGTAGCCGCGCGCGACGAGTCCCCAGAAGCCGATCGCGACCACCGCGAGCACGTAGACCACGAGGTGCGGGATCACGTGCACAACGACGAGCAAACCTTCGATCGCCGCCGTCCAGAACGTGATCCGGAAGCGATGGTCCCGAAGGTACTTCGCTGGCCTCGACGGGGGCCTGCTTTCGAGCACGTTCGCGTTCGCGCCGATCACGAGCACACGCTACCACGCCGGGCCCGTCAGCCAGACGCGGCCGTGCGGCGCGAGCCGCGTCGCCGCCTCGGCCGCCTGCGCAGGCTCGCGAAAGAGTCCGTAGAGCGTCGGCCCTGCTCCGCTGACCTCGGCCCGGAACGCGCCGAGCGCGCGGAGCGTCGCCGCGAGCGGCGACTCGACGAGGTCGTTGCCGGGCAGGAGCGCGAGGTCGAGCTGCCGACCCTGGGCCGCGAGCTCGCGCAGCCGTTCGGCACGCTGCTCGAAGCCCTCCGCGCGATCGAAGCGAGCGTAGACGCTCGCCGTCGACAGCTTTTGCGCACCGGTGGGAAGCAGCAGCACGACGGTGTAGTCCTGCGGCAGGGAGACGGGCTCGAGTGTCGTCCCGTCACCGCTTGCGAGCTTTGGGCCGGGCGCGAGAAAGAAGGGGACGTCGCTGCCGAGGCTGCGAGCGAGTGCCTCCAGCTCGACCATCCCCAGCGGCGCTGGCAGCAGCGCATTGCCGAGGAGCAGGGCGGTTGCGGCGTCCGAACTTCCGCCCCCGAGCCCTGCGGCGACCGGGATCTGCTTGTCGATCGTGGCGCGGAAGCCGGCGCCGTCGGCGCGCGCTGAGAGCCCGCCGAGCGCGCCGCTGACGAGTGTGTCGTCTGCGAACCCCTCGACGCTCAGCTCGGACGCACGTTCGACAGAGACCGTGTCGCAGAGCAAGAGCCGTTGCATGAGCGTCGCGACCTCGTGCAGTCCGTCTGACCGCAGCGGGCCGACGACGAGACCGAGATTGATCTTCGCGTGCGCGGCGGCGTTCACGGGAGCTCGGCGGCGAGGGCGAGAAAGCGCGCCGGCAACAGCTCTTCGGCGCGCACCGCGGGGTCGAGCCCGAGCGCGGCAAGCGCGGTGACCGCCACCTCGCGTGAGGCGACTCCGCTCAACGCGAGCGAGTTCGCGAGCGTCTTGCGTCGATGGGCGAAGGAGGCGCTGACGACGCGCTTCACCTCGGGCGAGACACCGGGTCCGAGGCGGCGAAACGCGACGAGCGCCGACTCGACACTGGGACGGGGCCGAAAGACCTCGCGTGAGACGCGGTGGCTGCCCGTGCGTTCGCACACGAGCTGGATCAGCACGGACACGGCGCCGTAGGCCTTCGTGCCTGGAAGTGCGAAGAAGCGCTCGGCGACCTCGCGCTGCACCATCACACACCACAGCTCGAGCGAAGGGATCCCGCTGAGGCTCTCGACGACGAGGGGTGTTGCGATGTTGTACGGGAGGTTGGCGACGAGCTTGCCCGGTGCAGGCTCGAGCGTCGTGGGATCGAGCCGCAGCGCGTCCTCGAAGCGCAGCTGTGTGCGCTCGATCCCCCGCAGCGCCGGTTCGAGTGAGCGGTCGAGTTCGACGGCGTGCACCTGCGCGACGCGCGCGGCGAGGTAGCGGGTGAGGATGCCGCGACCGGGCCCGATCTCGAGCACGACGTCGTCGGGCGCGAGGCTGGCGAGCTCACCGATCTTGTCGAGCAGATTCGGATCGACAAGGAAGTGCTGCCCGAGCTCCTTCTTGGCGACCGAACTCAGCGGGCTCCCCCAGACCCTCGTGCTCGGCTCACAGCTTGAACACCGCGGCTGCGTTCGCGTCGATCTGGGCTTCGAGCACGGCCGCGTCGACCTGTCGGGTCTCGGCGAGCAGCGCGAGGGTGAGCATCACGTGGGCGGGCTCGTTTCGCCGCCCGCGCACCGGTTGCGGGGCAAGGTAGGGGCTGTCGGTCTCCGCGAGCAGCCGTTCGGCCGGGACGAGCTGTGCGGCTTCCCGCAGGGCCACGGCATTCGGATAGGTGACATTGCCCGCGAAGGAGACGTACCAACCTCGCTCGAGCGCGACGGGCAGGAGCCCCGGCGAGGAGAAGCAGTGCAGGATCACGTCGCCCGCGAACCCCGCGAGCGCCGCGAGTGTGTCCTGCTCAGCCTCACGCGAGTGGATCACGACGGGCAGTCCCAGCTCAGCGGCGAGCTCGAGCTGGGCATCGAAGAGGCGCCGCTGCTCGGGAGGGCTCGCGGTGTCGCGGAAGTAGTCGAGACCCGTCTCGCCGACCGCAACGACGCCGGGGGAGGCGAGAAGCGTTCGCAACTGCTCGAGCGCCAGCTCGTCGGCGTGAGCGGCTTCGTAGGGATGCAAGCCGAGGCTCGCGAACACGCCTTCGTGCGCCGCGGCGAGCGCCAGCGCCTCGTCGGCGCCGGCAACCGTCGTCGAGACGGTGACGATTCGCCCGACACCGGCGGCGTGCGCGCGTTCGAGCACCACGGCTGCGTCCTCGCTGCTGAGGTGCGCATGCGTGTCGATCACGCGCGACCGAGCTCGTCGTCGACGACCGACGGATCGAGCTTGCGGAAGAGCGGTGCCGGCTCGCCGAGCCGTTGCCCCGGCGGCAACTCGCTCGCGACCCAGCTGCCGACCCAGCTCGCATAGTCACCGGTCAGCACCTCGTGGCTGCGACCCCCCTCCTCCTCGACGGTGCGGAACTCGAGCGGCCCGGCGAGCCAGCCCTCGTAGCCGAGCAGCTCGTGCAGCCGCTGGCAGGTATGCGGCAGGAAAGGCGTAAACAGGATCTTGAGGCTGTCCACCGCCCGCAGTGCGACATAGACGACCGTGCCGGCACGGGCCGGATCGGTTTTGACGAGCGTCCAGGGTGCGAGTTCACTCAGATACTGGTTGACCTCGGAGGACAACCGCATCGCCTCCCCGAGCGCGGCGCGGAAGCGGGCACGCTCGATCAGCGTGCCGATCTCGACGAACCCCGCCTCGACCGCGGCGAGCAGCTCGTGGTCGCGAGCGTCGAGCGGGCCGGGCTCAGGCACGGCCCCGAAGCTGCGAAAGGCGCTCGTGAGCGTGCGGTTGACGAGGTTGCCCCAGTTCGCAAGCAGTTCGTCGTTCGTCCGACGGACGAAGTCCGCCCAGGTGAAGTCGCTGTCCTGCGTCTCGGGGCCGGCGGCGACGAGGTAGTAGCGCAAGGCGTCGGCGTCGTAGCGGTCGAGAAAATCGCGCACGAAGATCGAGTAGCCGCGACTCGTCGAGAACTGGCGGCCCTCCATCGTCAGGAACTCGGAGGCGACGACGTTTGTCGGAAGGTCGAGCTCGCCCAGGCCGGCGCCGTAGACGCCGCCCTTCCCGTAACCGAGCAGCATCGCCGGCCAGATCACCGTGTGGAAGACGATGTTGTCCTTCCCCTGGAAGTAATGGTGTTCGGCCTCGGGGTTCTGCCACCACTCGCGCCAGGCCTCCGGATCAGCGGTGGTGGACGCCCACTCGATCGAGGCCGAGAGGTAGCCGATCACGGCGTCGAACCAGACGTAGATCCGCTTGTGTTCGTCCTCGGCATAGCCGGGTACCGGGATGCGCACGCCCCAGTCGAGGTCACGCGTGATCGGCCGCGGCCGGATCTCATCGAGCAGCGCGAGCGAAAAGTTGCGCACGTTCGGACGCCACTCGTCGTGGCCGGCGATCCAGCTGCGCAGCCGCTCGGCGAACTGGGGCAGATCGAGGAAGAGATGCTTGGTCTCGCGGAAGAGCGGCACTGTGCCGTCGATCAGCGAGCGTGGCTCGATCAGGTCCTTGGGGTCGAGTTGGTTGCCGCAGTTGTCGCACTGGTCGCCGCGCGCCTCGGCGTAGCCGCAGATCGGACAGGTGCCCTCGATGTAGCGGTCCGGGAGCGTGTGCCCGGTCGTTGCGGAGAAGGAAACAAGCATCTCGCGCTCGACGATGGCGCCGTGCGCGTAGAGCGTGCTGAAGAGATCCTGGGTGACACGCTCGTGGTTCAGCGTCGTCGTGCGCGAGAAGAGATCGTAGGAGAGCCCGAGCCGGCGGAAGTCTTCGCGGAAGGAGCCGTTGTAGTGGTCGGCGACCTCGGCGTAGGACTTGCCCTCGCGGTCGGCGGCAACCATCACGGGCGTGCCGTGCTCGTCGGTTCCACTGACCATCAGGACATCGTTGCCTCGCAACCGGTGATAGCGGGCGAACACGTCTGAGGGGACGCCGAAGCCGGCAACGTGCCCGAGATGTCGGTTCCCGGCGGCATAGGGCCATGCGGGCGCGACGAGAATCTTGCGGCGCCCGGCATCCATGCGCTCCATCATACGAGCGGCACATGCGGCCCCCGCCCCGGCGGCAGCCGTCCACTGCGGCCGGGCTCAGGCTTCGAGCGAGCCGCGGTAGAGCGCGTTCCTGGGGCTCCCGCTCAACGAGGAAACGACCTCGACGGCGAGCTTGCGCGGCGTGCCCGGCGGCGAGGAGCGCAGCCACCGCTTCGGCCGCCGCGTCGTCCCGCGCACTTTCGGGCGCCTCGTGGGACGCGGGCGCGAGCACGAGTGTGATTTCGCCCTTCGGCGGCTCGGCGAAGCGCGCGGCCAGCTGCGACTGCGGTTCCGCGTACCGTCTCCTCGAAGCTCTTCGTCAGCTCGCGGCAGACGGCCAGCTCGCGCTCCGGCAACGCCTGCGGCGAGCGAGCGCAGACGTTGCCGGCAGTCGGCGGGGCGACTCGAACGCGACGGCTGGCCAGCGCCAGCCGCGCGAGCTCCTGCCAGAGGGCGTCGAGTTCGACGGCACGACGGGGCAGGAAGCCAAGGAAGGTGAAGCGTCCGCCGGCGAACCCGCTCGAAACCAGCGCGGTCTCGACCGCGGACGGCCCTGGAAGGACGCTCAGAGGGATGCCCTCGCGAAGGACGGCGGCGACGAGCAGCGCTCCCGGATCGGAGATCACGGGCATCCCGGCGTCGGTGACCAGGGCGATCCGCGCGCCCGCCACGAAGCCGCGGCAGGAGCTCGGCGGTGCGGGCGACCTCGTTGTGGGCATGCAGCGAGAGCAGTCGCGCCTCGATTCCGTGACGGTCGAGCAAGCCTCGCGTGTGACGGGTGTCCTCGGCAAGCACGAGCTCGGCTGCGGCCAGCTCGGCGAGCACACGGAGCGTCACGTCGCCGAGGTTCCCGATCGGGGTCGCACAGACCGCGAGCGGCACGGCCTATCCGAGCGCCTCGTAGGCGAGCAACCCGGCACCGATCAGCCCCGCGGACGCGCCGAGCTCGGCGACCGCGAGTGCGACACGCTCGCCGCCGGGGATGAAGCGCCTCCTCGAGGAGCACGGCGCGTACCGGCTCGAGCAGCAGCGGGCCGGCCGAGACGCCGAACCCGCCGCCGATCACGACGATGTCGGGGTCGAAGAGGTTGACGAGCGAGGCGATCGCGGCGCCGAGGTGGCGACCGACGCGCTCGAGCAGCGGGTGACGCTGCTCGACGAGGTCGCGCGCGCTCGCGCCGGCGCCGAGCGCGCCGCGAGCGAGCCGGTCGGCGGCGGTGCCCGAGCAGTAGGACTCGATGTGGCCGTGCCCGGTGCACGAGCCCTGGCAGGGCTCCCCGCCCTCGACGATCACCATGTGTCCCACTTCTGACCAGCCGCGATAGAGCCGGCCGCCGAAGACGAACCCTCCGCCGACGCCCGTGCCGAGCGTCAGAAGCACGAGATCGCTCGTGCCGCGTCCCGCGCCGTGGACGAACTCGCCGAGTGCCGCCGCACTGCCATCGTTGACCACTACAGCCGGCAGGCCGGTGCGCTGCTCGAGCACTTCGGCGAGGCGAATGTTGCGAATCGGGGTGTTGACCGCGCCGAGCGCGACCCCGGTGCGCGTGTCGATGCGAGCCGGGCACGCCGCAGCCGAGCACCTCCGTCTGCCCCGTACGAAGCTCGGAGACGACCGCGACGAGCGCGTCGACGAGTTCGTCCTGCGACTGCGCCGGCGTCGGAAGCTCCAGCGTGCGCGTCAGGCCGCCGCCGCGGTCGACAACGCCGGCGAGGATCTTGGTCCCGCCCAGGTCGACCCCGATCGCACAGCCCCCTTCCACCTCGGCGGGTACCCTACTTTGCCGGATGGCCGAGGACGAGAAGCCCTACCGCGTTTACCGGGGCGGGCGCACCAAAGGCAAGGTTCCCGCTGTTCCGGGAAAGTCGCGCCCGACGTTCGGGCCGGCTCCGAAGGCTCGGCGTTTCTCGTTCCAGGGGTTGCGTCGACCACGGCTGCGGCGGACGGCGCTCGTGGAAGCTGATCGCGCTTGCGTCCCTCGTCGGACTCGTCGTGCTCCTCGTCGTCTGGTCGGTTGCCGGCTATCTCGCCTTCCAGGACGGCGTCGGCCAGGCGAACAAGCGTCTCGCCGCGGGCTGCGCGCGTCGCGCTCGCCAAGAGCAACGGTTTCCTGCATCAGTCATCCCACGACGATCCTCCTGCTCGGGATCGACAACTCGACGGCGGCGGCACGCAGCGGCGACCACCACTCCGACTCGATCATGATTCGTGCGCACCGACCCCTCCGCGCACCGGCTCGCGTACCTGTCGATTCCCCGCGATCTGCTGGTCTCGATCCCGACGGTCGGGGAGGCGAAGATCAACGCCGCCTACGAGTACGGCGGCGCCGCGCTGGCGATCAAGACGATCGAGAACTTCACAGGCATTGCGATCGACCACATCGTGGTCGTCGATTTCAACAGCTTCAAGGAGCTGATCGATGCCGAGGGTGGCGTCACGTCGACGTCCCCGAGAACATCCTCTCGAACCGATTCGACTGTCCCTACTCCACCCAGGCGCGCTGCGACGCATGGCCGGGTTGGCGCTTCCACAAGGGCGTCCAGCACATGAGCGGCGAACGGGCGCTGATCTACTCGCGGATCCGCGAGAACCAGCTCAACCCGGCCGAGAACGACCTGACGCGCGGAGGCGCGTCAGCAGGCGGTCACGCAGGCCGCCGAGTCGGGGCTGCTCTCGTTTTCGACCTTTCTCTCGCTTCCGTTCGACGGCACCTCGCTGATGAGCCCGCTCACGACCGACCTCTCGGCGATGCAGCTCCTCGAGCTCGGCTGGGTCAAGTTCCGCGCCTCGAGCACCCACGCGCTCTACTGCCGGCTCGGGGGCGACAGCGCCGATGTCGGCGGCCAGGCGGTGATCCTGCCCTCCGAGGACAACCGCACGACGCTCGCGATGTGGGCAGGGTTGTCGGCGCCGCAGCTGCCGACCTCGACGTTCGGCCCGGGTTGCCAGGTGGGGCACCCGCTGCTCTCCGGGCGCCTGAGCGGCCGCTCTCAGCTCTCGCTGAGCCGGCGAGGCTCTCAGTGACCTCGCCGGCCGAGGAGCCGCCCGAGGTGCCGCCGCTTTTCCCGGAGGAGCTTCGCCCGCCCGACGACGAGTCGCTGCTCGAGCCGGTGTCCTTGACGGCCTTCTTGCCGCCGCGTCCGTAATCGGTCGAGTAGAACCCCGAGCCCTTGTAGTGGACCGCGACAGGATGAAGCACACGCTCGAGCGGTGAGGCGCCGCAGACCTCACAGGCTGCGGGCTGGGATCGTTCATCCCGTGGAAAACCTCGAGCAGGTGCCCGTTGGGACAGCGGTATTCGTAGATCGGCACGAGCGGGTAAAGGTAGCAGGGCTCCCACGGGCCCCTCGTGCGCAGCGCTCGCCTGGCCGTCCTCCGCCTCGAAGCCCTGATGTGTCCCCTGCTCGTGCTGCAGCTCGCTGAGTTCGCGGAAGCAGGGCGCGGTCTCGAAGGCTGCAAAGGCCGGCGGCCTGGCCCACGCGGCCGCTCGCGCGCAGACGACGCGCCGTCGCGACGGCGCCGGCGACGCCGACCAGCCCGCCCAGCGCGAACGAGCGGAGCGGCGCCACGCTCGGAGAGGCTCCGCCGAACGCGACCGAGGTCCATGCGACCATCTTAGGCATGCAGCTCGTCACGCTCGGCGATCTCGCGCTCGACGTCGTCGTCTCGCTGGACGGCGCCGCTCGTGCCCGGGGACGACCGCGCCGCGACCTGACCGCGATCGGTGCAGGCGGCCAGGCCGCGAACGTGGCCGCCTGGGCCGCCGCGCTGGGCGCGGAGGCACGCCTCGTCGGCAAGCGGGGCGCCGATCTGGTCGCGGGCCTCCTCGCAGAGCAGCTGCGGGCGCGCGGCGTCGAGCTGGCGGGCCCGTGCGAGGGCCGCAGCGCGCGTCGTCGTCTCGTTCAGCGGGCAGGGGGAGCGCTCGCTCGCTTCCGACCGCGGCTCCGCCGCGTGGCTGCGGCCGGAGGAACTCGATCCGGCCTGGTTTGCCTGCGACCGCTTCTACCTCTCCGGCTACGCGCTCGCCGCGGAGCCGGTCGCCTCGGCGGCGAGCCGCGGAGTCGCTCTGGCGCGGGCCGCGGGCGCCACGCTCTGCCTCGACCTCTCGTCATTCACACTCTTCGACTCCGGCTTTCGGGAGCGTGTCCGCCGCCTCTCGCCCGAGCTCGTGTTCGCAACCGAGGCCGAGGCAGAGCGCTTCGGCCCGCTCGAGACACGCTGGGTGGTCAAGCGGGGGCCGCTCGGACTCTCGCTCGACGGGGTCGACCATCCGGCGGCGGAGACCGAACTTTGCGACACAACGGGTGCCGGGGACGCCCTGGCGGCCGGGTACCTCGTCGGCGGCGTCCCGCTCGGACTCGCGGCGGCAGCCCGCTGTTGCGCGCGGCTAGGCTCGATGCCGTGATCCGGGTCACCGAGGAGGTACGGAGCGCGCTCGCGCAGGGAGGCGCCGTCGTCGCGCTCGAGACGACGCT
Source organism: uncultured Actinomycetota bacterium (assembly GCA_963828105.1). Classification (GTDB taxonomy): domain Bacteria; phylum Actinomycetota; class Thermoleophilia; order Gaiellales; family Gaiellaceae; genus PALSA-600. Next base: position 264,584 of record CAWHDF010000034.1, read on the forward strand.
GATCGCGCACGGATTCCCCGCCGGGTGCAGGCCTCGAGGTCGGCCTTGCGGCGGAGGCAGCGGTACGCGCAGGCGGCGCGGTTCCCGCGACCGTCGGTGTGCTCGACGGCGAGGTCGTTGTCGGCCTGAGCGAGCTGGAGCTCGCGCGTTTCGACAGCTCCGCACTGAAGGTCGGCCCGCGGGAGCTTGCGGCGGCAGCCGTTCAGGGCCACGTCGGGGCGACGACCGTCGGAGGCACGCTCTCCTGCTGCCGCGCCTGCGGTGTCCACTTCATGGCCACCGGCGGACTCGGCGGCGTGCACCGAGGCTGGCCGCACCCGCCAGATGTGTCCGCCGACCTCGACGCGCTCGCGCGCACCCCGGTACTCGTCGTCTCCTCGGGCGTGAAGTCGCTGCTCGACGTGCCCGCCACCTCCGAGCTGCTCGAGACGCTTGGCGTTCCGGTGCTCGGCTGGCGCACCGACACGATGCCGCTCTTCTACACGGCGGCCGGCGGTCCACGGGTCTCGACGAGGGTCGAGGAGAGCATCGAGGCGGCCGCGATCGCGGCCGCCCACTGGCAGCTCGGCGGCGGCGGCCTCCTGCTTACGCGAGCGCCCGACGAGAGCCTCGACGACATCGAAGGGCTCATCGACGCCGCACTCGCCGCCGCCGGGCGCGAGGGCGTGCACGGGGCGGCGATCACGCCTTTCGTCCTCGGCCGTCTCCACGCCGAGAGCGACGGGGCGACGCTCCGAGCAAACCGCGAGCTCGTACTCGGCAATGCGGCTCTTGCCGCGCAGGTTGCGGTGGCGGCCTCGACAGCGTCAAGCTGAGCGGGCGCCGTTCGGCGCGGTCCGCCCTTCGGGTCGGGCGTTGGTGCCAGGCGACGTCCGCTCCAGTTGCCGTCTCCGAGACTGCCGTCGTCTCTGGTGAGGAGCTCCTGTTAGAGCAGCCAGCGACCGTCTGCCTGCACCAGCCGCTCGCCGACGTAGAGCCGCCCGCCCGAGCGGAGATCCTTGACGATGTCCCAGTGGATGGCGCTGCGATTGCCGACGCCACTGGCACCGTAGGCATTGCCGAGCGCGAGGTGGATCGTGCCGTCGATCTTCTCGTCGAAGCCGACGTTGCTCGTGAAGCGCTCGATCCCGGGATTGCAGCCGATCCCGAACTCGCCGAGCCGGCGGGCGCCGACGTCGGTATCGAGCATCGAGAGCAGCACCTCCTCCCCCTCGTCGGCGTGTGCGTCGACGACGACGCCGTCGACGAACACGAGCCGGATCCCGTGCACCTTGCGACCAAACGAGGTCGCGGGGAACTCCGCGAAGGTGATCTCGCCCGTTGCGGAGTCCTCGACGGGCGCGTAGAACACCTCGCCCCCGGGCAGGTTGATGTGGCCGTCGTCGACCTCGCCGGTACGTCCCGCCAGGGAAAGCGTCAGCTCGGTGCCCGTCCCGAGAATGCGCACCTCGTCGGCGGCGTCGAACGCCGCGGCGATTCGCTCCATCTGTCGAGCCTGCGTGTCCCAGTCGAGCAACACGGCGCCGTAGACGAACTCGACGAACTCCTCGAGCTGCATCCCCGCCTCGGCCGCGATCGCGGGCGTCGGATACGAACACACGACCCACGGGACATCCATCGCCATCTGCCGTCGTCGCAGCGGCTCGCGGCGCCGCTGAAGCGCCGCGCGCCGTTCGGGCGAAAGCTCCGCGCCCTCGTGCGCGCTTTCGGGTGCGGCGATCGTGATGAACGCATCACACTCCTCCCAGATCCGCTGCTGGAGCGGCGCCGCAGGGGTAAGCAGCTCAACGGGCGCTTCACGCTCGAAGGGGCCGCTAATCGTCTCCCAGTCGAGCTGAACGATCGGGTAGGCGCCGCGACGCGCGATCGCCTCGCAGACCGCCTCGACGAGCGGTCGTGCCAGCGGCGTCGAGCGCAACGACACCTGCCAGCCGGGTCGGACGTCGACCGCACGCTCTACGAGCAGGCGCGCATACTCGTCGACCCTGGCGTCACGCATCGCGGGAGTTCTAGCGGCCCGCCGCCCGTCTGACAACTCGCACCTCAGGACAGGGCCAGTCAACGGGCGAACGATGCGACGGCACGGCCGCTCAGCGCTCGGGCCTGACGCCCGCCGGCCCGGATTGCGCTCGCGCCTCCCGGCTTCGGCGTCCGCGCACAGCCCGAGGCAGCCCGACACGTGCGGCCTGGTCGAGGTAGAGCATCGCGCCGCCGAGGTAGAGCATCGGGCTGAGCACGAGGTCGGCAAGTGCGAGCGCCGCACGCGCACTCGTCTCCCCCTGCGTTCGCAGCAAGCTCGTGAGCGTCGTATCCCCCACCCCGACGACGATCACGAGCGCGCAGAGCGAGCCGAGCGCATGGACGTAGTCGGCGCGCCCGAGCTCGATGCCGCGACGGAGGGCGGCGCGTGTCCGCTTGCCCTCGACGAGTGCGGCAGGAACGGCGAGCCCCGCAAGCGCGAACCAGGCGAGCCCTGGCAGCGTGTAGATCGCACGCAGGACAGGGAACGGCAGGTACACGAGCAGCCCGACGACGAAAGCCTGGCGCGTCGGGCGCACCGCGCAGACGAGCGCGCAGGCCCACAGGTAGGCGCCGACCATCAGCGGCGCTGCCGCATAGAAGATCAGAAGCTGGATTCCGGCGGTCGCGCCCTTCGAGGCGGCCGCCTGATCGATCAGCAGGTACGGGACGCCGAGGGGAAGTGCGCGCCAGAAGTGGTCGCCGTAGACACGAATCGTCTCGCCGATCAGCTGCCCGACGGTGCGCTCGTGCGGCGGGAGCGGAGCGGGCAGCTCAGGCATCGAACGCCTCGAGCAGGCTCGCGACGGCCAAGGCCAGCGCGGCAAGTGCCTCGTCGACGCGCCAGCGTGCGCGCGGCTCGCCGTAGCGGTTCGAGACCGCGCGCAGCTCGAGCGCCGGAACGCCGACGTCGGCGGCGGCGCGCAGGACTGCGAAGCCCTCCATCGCTTCGACCTCGAACGCGCTCCCACCGCCGATCCGGGCACTCGTCGCGATCGGCAGCACCTGCGCCGCGGGCAGCGTTCGCGTCGCGAACGCGAACAACCCCGGGTCGGGAGCCTGATGGGCGCGCAGCGGCACACTCAACTGCTGGCCGGCGAGGTCACAGTAGACGGCCTCCGAGCCGAGCACGAGCGCAGGGGGCGCGAGCCGGCGGGCGCCGGCGATCCCGACGTGCAAGAGCGCCGCGGGCCGGCGGCGCTCGAGCGCCCTGGCGGTCGCAAGCGCTGCCTCCACCGGGCCGATCCCGCAGCAGAGGGTCTCGACCGCACCGAAGGCGGCGAGCTCGGACGCAGTGGCGGCGACCAGCAGCACGCCCGGGACGCTAGACGAGCGCGCGCGCGGGTGCCGCGCGCTCAGGCCCCGGCGAGCTCGCCGAGCTCCGCCTTCGCGAACGCGATCTCGCCGTCGTGTGCTTCGACGAGGATCCGGTCGCCGGGTGCGAACTCGCCTTCGAGCAGGCGGAGCGCGAGCGGGTTCTCGAGCAGCCGCTGGATCGCGCGCTTGAGCGGGCGCGCTCCGTAGGCGGGCTCCCAGCCCTCAGTCGCGATCAGGTCGCGGGCCGCATCGGTCAGTTCGAGTTCCAGCCCCCGCTCGGCTAGGCGGCCACGGAGGCGCTCGAGCTGGAGCTCGACGATCTCGGCGAGCTGCTCGCGCGAGAGCGCCTTGAACTCGACGATCTCGTCGATGCGGTTGAGGAACTCGGGCCGGAAGCGCTCGCGCATCTCCTCGACGTTGCGGACGTTCGAGGTCATGATCAGGACGGTGTTGCGGAAGTCGACAGTGCGTCCCTGCCCGTCGGTGAGGCGCCCGTCGTCAAGCACCTGGAGCAGGATGTCGAACACCTCCGGGTTCGCCTTCTCGATCTCGTCGAGCAGCACGACCGAGTAGGGTCGTCGCCGCACGGCCTCGGTCAGCTGGCCGCCCTCGTCGTAGCCGACGTAGCCAGGGGGTGCGCCGACGAGCCGCGAGACGGTGTGGCGCTCCTGGTATTCGCTCATATCGAGTCGAACCATCGCGTGCTCGTCGTCGAACATGAACTCGGCGAGCGCGCGTGCAAGCTCGGTCTTGCCGACGCCGGTCGGCCCGAGGAAAACGAACGACCCGATCGGCCGGTTCGGGTCCTGCAGCCCGGTACGCGCACGGCGCAGCGCATGCGCGACGGCCTCGACCGCGTCGGCCTGGCCGATGACGCGCCCGTGCAGCCGTTGCTCCATATGAATCAGCTTCTCGGTCTCGCCTTCGAGCAGCCGGTTGACCGGAATCCCCGTCCAGCGCGCGACGACCGCGGCGATGTCGTCCTCGTCAACCTCCTCCTTGACGAGCGGGTTGTCGGGCCCGCGCCGTGCGGCGAGCTCCCGCTCGAGCGCCGGGATGTCGCCGTAGCGGATCTCGGCGACGCGCTGCAGGTTGCCGTCACGCTCGGCGCGCTCGGCCTCGTTGCGCAGCTCGTCGACACGTCGCGCCGCATCCTTGACCTTCTCGAGCGCCTCCTTCTCGACCCGCCAGCGCGCGGCGAGCGCGTCCCGCTCCTCCTTGGCCTCGGCGAGCATGCGCTCGATCGGCTCGCGCACCTCGCGCGACTCCTTGGCCATCGCGGCCAGCTCGATCTCGAGCTGCATCACGCGGCGGTTTGCCTCGTCGAGCTCGACGGGCGAGGAGTCGATCTCCATCCGCAGCCCCGAGGCGGCCTCGTCGACGAGGTCGATCGCCTTGTCGGGGAGGAACCGGTCGGCGATGTAGCGTTGGGAGAGAACGGCGGCGGCGACGAGCGCGGCGTCGCGGATGCGGACGCCGTGGTGGGCCTCGTAGCGTTCCTTGAGTCCGCGCAGGATTGCGATCGTGTCCTCGAGCGACGGCTCGTCGACGAGCACCGGCGCGAAGCGCCGTTCGAGCGCGGCGTCTTTCTCGATGTACTTGCGATACTCGTCAAGCGTCGTCGCGCCGATGCAACGCAGCTCGCCACGCGCGAGCATCGGCTTGAGCAGGTTGGCCGCGTCGACGGCGCCCTCGGCGGCGCCTGCACCGACGATCGTGTGCAGCTCGTCGATGAAGAGGATCACGCCTCCCGAGCTTTCTCTGATCTCGGTCAACACCGCCTTGAGACGCTCCTCGAACTCGCCGCGATACTTTGCGCCGGCAAGCAGCGAACCGATGTCGAGCGACCAGACGCGGCGGTTCTTGAGCCCCTCGGGCACATCGCCGGCGACGATCCGCTGCGCGAGCCCTTCGGCGATCGCGGTCTTGCCGACACCGGGTTCGCCAATCAGCACGGGATTGTTCTTCGTGCGGCGCGAAAGGATCTGGATCACGCGCCGGATCTCCTCGTCGCGACCGATGACCGGGTCGAGCTTGCCCTGCTCCGCCGCCTCGGTCAGATCGCGGCCGAACTTCGAGAGCGCCTGATAGCTGCCCTCGGGGTCCTGCGAGGTGACACGCTGCCCGCCCCTCACCTTCTTGATCCAGGCGAGGATCTCCTCGCGCGGAACCGGCTCGAGCGCAAGAAAGAGATGCTCGGTCGAGAGAAAGTCGTCCTCGAGCCGCTCGCGCTCGCGGTCGGCCTCGTCGAAGACGCGCTCGAGCGCGTTCGAGATCCGCGGCTGGTTGTTACCGGCGCCGCTCGCCGACGGCCGCGTCGCCAGCTGCTGCTCGACCTCGGCGGACAGACCCTGCCAATCGGCGAAGAGCTCCTGGTCAAGAAGCGCCGCGAGCAGATGCTCCGGATACACCTCCGGGTTCCCGCGCCGGCGCGCGAGCTCCTGCGCGGAGGCGACCGCCTCCTGTGCCTTCACGGTAAGACGATTGAAATCCATGCCTAGCTCCTCCTTGCGGGCGGTTGCGGCGGCCGGTAGGGCACGAGCTCGCGGCGGTACTGACGGTGAACCTCGTCGATCGTCTCGCGCATCTCGCGTTCCATCCGGTCGAGCCGGCGTCGCATGCGCTCGAGTTCGTCCTCGAGGTGCAGCACGCGTTCGACGCCCGCGAGATTGAGACCCGTCTCGGTCGTCAGCTGCTGGATCAGCCGCAGCCTGGCGACATCGTGGTCGGAGTAGAGACGCGTGTTACCCGCGGTGCGCTTGGGCCGCACGAGTCCTTTCTGCTCGTAGATGCGAAGTGTCTGGGGGTGCATGCCGACGAGCTCGGCGGCGATGCTGATCATGTAGCGGGGCCTGTCGTCCATCAGTCGAAGAGCTTCTCACGCGGGTTGGCACGAGACGCGCGCTGATAGCCCTCGAGCGCCTCGCGTTCGGCCTTGGTCAGCTTGGTGGGCACGGCGATGCGCAGCCGCGCGAGCAGGTCACCGCGGCCGTTGCCCTTGAGCTTCGGCGCCCCGTGACCCTTGAGCCGAAGCAGCTTCCCGTCCTGGGAGCCGGCCGGCACCTTGAGCGAGACGCGGCTGCCGTCAGGGGTCGGCAACTCGACCGTCGCCCCGAGCGCAGCCTCGTCGAAGGCGACGGGCAGCTCGAGGACAAGGTCGTCGCCGCGCCGCTCGAAGAGCTTCGACGGCTCGACGCGGGTGACGACGTAGAGGTCGCCGGCGGGCGCGCCGCCCCAGCCCGCCTCGCCCTTGCCGCGCAGCTTGATCTTCGTGCCGTCCTTGACCCCGGCGGGGATCTGCACGCGGTAGCGCTTGGTGCGCCGCTCCCGACCCGAGCCGTGACAGGTCGGGCAGGGCGTCTCGACGACGGTGCCGATCCCGCGGCAGTTCGGGCACGGCTGCTGGAGTGCGAAGAGGCCCTGGGAGGTCGCGACGACGCCGCTGCCGTTGCACTTCGGGCACGGCTTGGGCGCCGTGCCGGGCGCGGCACCGGTGCCGTGGCAGGTGTGGCAGGCGAGCTCGAGGCTGACCGGCACGGTCGTCTGCAGCCCACGCAACGCGTCCTGGAACGAGACGCGAACTTCCACTTCCACGTCCGCTCCACGCTGGCCGCGCTCCGGCTCGCGCCGGCCGCCACGGCCGCGGTTCCCGAACAACCCGCCGAAAATGTCGCCGAGATCGAAATCGGAGAAGTCGACGTTGCGTCGGTCCGGGCCTGCCGTTCGTGGATCCAAAGGCGTCGTACTGCTTGCGCTTTTCGGGATCGCTGAGCACGTCGTAGGCGCCCTGCACCTCCTTGAAGCGCGACTCCGCGTCCGCGTCCCCGGGGTTGCGGTCGGGGTGGTACTGGCGCGCGAGCTTGCGGTACGCCTTCTTGAGCTCCTCGGGAGTTGCGTTCTTCGCGACACCGAGCGTTTCGTAGTAGGAGGCGGGCATCCCGAGCGACTACCCCTGCTCCGGCTCCGGAGCGGGCGACGGCGGCAGCCCCTGGCTGACGACGACCCGCGCCGGGCGCACGATCCGGTCGCCGAGCGCGTAGCCCTTCTGCAGCACCTGGATCACCGTGCCCTCCGGGGCCTCGGACGGCTGGCCGAGCAGTGCCTCCTGGGTATGGGGGTCGAACGGCCCGTCGGTCGCGACCTCGCGCAGCCCTTCGCGGGCGAGCACGTCGGCGAGTGCCCGATGCACGAGCCGTACGCCATCGCCGAGCGCAGCCTCGCCGTGGTCGGAGGCGGCGTCGAGCGCACGCTCGAGGTCGTCGAGCAGCGGCACGAGCTGCTTCACGAGCCGCTCGGCGGCACGTGCCGCGAACTCGCTCTGCTCGCGCGCGACACGCTTACGGTAGTTGTCGAACTCCGCCTTGAGGCGCTTGAGCGCCTCGAGGTACTCGTCGCGCTCGAGCTGCGCCCGCTCGAGCTGGGCACGCTCGGACTCCGGCTCGACCACGGGCGCAGGTGGCTCACCGGGGGCGGCCGCATCGCTGCGGCCATCCCCGGGAAGCTCATCCGCGGCCCGCTCGAACGGGCTCTCCACCTGCTCGATCTCGTCGCTCAAGATGTCCGAGCTCCCTCACTGTCGTCGACCACTTCGTAGTCGGCGTCCTCGATCACCTCGTCGTCGGAGTGGCTCGCACCGTGATCGCCCGACGCGGAGCCCGCACTGGGCGCCGAGGCCTGCGCGTAGATCGCGGAGGCCGCCTCCGTCCAAGCTGACTGGAGCGCGTCGCTCTTTGCCCGGATCTCAGCCGCATCGCCACCGTCGAGCACGCCGCGAAGCTCCATGATCCGACCCTCGACGGTCGAGGCGACCGCCTGGTCGAGCTTCTCGCGGTGCTCACCGAGCGACTTCTCGGTCTGGTAGGCGAGCGCCTCGGCGGCGTTGCGGGTGTCGGCGAGCTCACGCAGCCGATGCGCCTCGTCTGCGTGCGCCTCGGCCTCGCGAATCATCCGCTGCACCTCGTCGTCCTTGAGTCCCGAACCGCCTTCGATCCGGATCTGCTGCTCGTTCGAGGTGCCGAGATCCTTGGCCGAGACGTTGATGATGCCGTTGGCGTCGATGTCGAACGCGACCTCGATCTGGGGCGTCCCGCGCTGCGCCGGCGGAATCCCGACGAGCTGGAACTTCCCGAGCGTCTTGTTGTACATCGCCATCTCCGACTCGCCCTGCAGCACGTGCACCTCGACCGAGGGCTGGTTGTCTTCGGCGGTCGTGAACACCTCCGCCTTGCGCGTCGGGATCGTCGTATTCCGCTCGATCAGCTTGGTCATCACGCCGCCCTTCGTCTCGATTCCGAGCGAAAGCGGGGTGACGTCGAGCAGGAGCACATCCTTGACCTCACCCTTGAGCACGCCGCCCTGGATCGCCGCGCCTACGGCGACGACCTCATCCGGGTTGACGCCCTTGTGAGGCTCCTTGCCGATCAGCTCCTTGACCTTCGCCTGCACCGCCGGCATCCGCGTCATGCCGCCGACGAGCACGACATGGTCGATCTTGGATGCGTCGAGCCCGGCGTCGGAGAGGGCGTCGGTCGTCGGCTTGACGGTGCGCTCGAGCAGGTCGTGGGTGAGCTCCTCGAGCTTCGCCCGCGTGAGCTGCAAGTCGAGGTGCTTGGGGCCCTCGGCCGTCGCGGTGATGAACGGCAGGTTGATCTGCGTCGCCATCGTCGAGGAGAGCTCGATCTTGGCCTTCTCGCCCGCTTCGTAGAGCCGCTGGAGCGCCATCGGATCGGCCGAGAGGTCGATGCCCTGCTCGCGCTTGAACTCGGCGACCATCCAGTCGACCACCGCCTTGTCGAAGTTGTCACCGCCGAGATGGTTGTCGCCGTTGGTCGACTTGACCTCGAACACGCCCTCGCCGAGCTCGAGCACCGAGACGTCGAAGGTGCCGCCGCCGAGGTCGAAGACGAGAATCGTCTGCTCGGCGCCTTCCTTGTCGAGCCCGTAGGCCAGCGCCGCAGCGGTCGGCTCGTTGATGATGCGCAGGACGTTGAGCCCGGCGATCTTGCCGGCGTCCTTGGTCGCCTCGCGCTGGGCGTTGTTGAAGTACGCCGGAACGGTGATCACCGCGTCGCTGACCGTTTCACCCAGATACGACTCGGCGTCGGCCTTGAGCTTCTGCAGGATCATCGCGCTGATCTCGGGCGGCGCGTACTCCTTGCCGCCCGCCTTGACGCGTACGTCGTCGTTTGGTCCCTTGACGACCTCGTAAGGGACGATCTTCATCTCCTCCGAGACCTCGTCGAACTTGCGTCCCATGAACCGCTTGATCGAGAAAATGGTGTTCTGGGGGTTTGTAACCTGCTGACGACGCGCCGGGGCGCCGACGAGCCGCTGACCGTCCTTCGCGAATCCGACGACGGACGGCGTGGTGCGCCCGCCCTCCGCATTCGCGACGACGGTCGGCTCGCCGCCCTCGAGCACCGCCATGCATGAGTTAGTGGTGCCTAGATCGATTCCGATCGTCTTCGCCATGTGTCTCCCTTCCTACTCTGTACGGAAACCGCTACCAGGTACTTAGAAAATCTAAGCAGAGTTATAGCAGATCCTCTCAGGACACTGCAGCGATGCCGATTACGACGCCTCCCGCAAGGATCGCGGTCGCGCCGAGCACGAGCCGGAGCCCCATGTCTTCGCTCTGGCGCAGAAACACCGCCGCCAGCACGAATGCCCAGAGCGTCTCGCTGGCGACCAGCGGGGACACGATCGAGACACGGCCGTGAAAGTACGCCTCGAAGAGAAGCTCGTACGAGAGACCGAAGAGCACCCCCGCCGGTGCGAGCACCGAGAATTGCTGGCGCGAGGGCAGGCGACGCGTCGCGACCGCCGCGACGAGCAGACCGGCAAGGATGGTCGCGGTCGCCGCGGTCTCCGGATTCCCGTGTGCGTGCAGTGCCCGGACGAGGTTGTCGCGCACTGCAAAACAGACGGCGCAGCCGAGCCCGTAGACGAGCCCGCGTGCGCGGAGGTGCGCCGGCCGCTGCCGCTCGGCTGCGAGCAGCACGCCCCCGGCGACGATCGCGAGGCCGCCGAGCACGAGTCCGATCCGTACGGGCTCGCCGAGGAAGACGAACGCGAGCGCGAGCGCGTAGAGCGGCCCGGAACCCACCGCCGCCGACGCGCGGGAGGCCCCGACCTCGGCGACCGCGCGCGTGAAGAGCAGTTGCGAGAGCCCGGGAGCGATTAGCCCCGCGAGGAAGAAGCGCCAACTGCCGGCGATGTCGTGACGGACGAGAGCGCCGACCCCGACGACCAGCAGCGCGCTGGCGAGCACAGCGAAGGTCGCGCCGTGCGCGTCCGGCAGCCGCTGTAGGCCGACCCGGACGGCGACCGTCATCGCGCCGAAGGTCGCGCCGGCACCGAGCGCGAGCAGGACGATCGTCACGGGGCATCCGACCGACTCCGCAGCGACCGGCAACGAGGCCGGCACCAGCGCGTTCTGGCTGCAACGGGAGGCATGCGGAAGGGGCAGCCGCTCTCGACAGTCCCGCGCCACACGCTAACGTGTCCTTCTATGGGGGAGGTGCTGGATGCGTTCGGTCGGCCGTTGCGCGATCTGCGTATTTCGGTTACGGATCGCTGCAACTTCCGCTGCACCTATTGCATGCCCAAGAGCGTCTTCGGGCACGCCTACCGCTTCCTCGACCGCAAGGAGCTGCTGAGTTTCGAGGAGCTCACGCGCGTCGCGAGCGCCGCAGTCTCGCTCGGGGTGCGCAAGCTGCGCCTTACGGGTGGCGAGCCGCTCCTGCGTCGCGACCTCGAGCGCCTGGTCGAGATGCTCGCCGCTCTCGACGTCGACCTCACGCTGACGACGAACGCCTCACTTCTGCCCCGCAAGGCGCAGGCACTCAAGGATGCCGGTCTGAACAGGATTACCGTCAGCCTCGACGCGATGGAGGACGCCACCTTCCAGGCGATGAACGACGTCGACTTCCCGGTCTCGCGGGTGCTCGAGGGGATCGAGGCGGCGCGCGCGGCCGGGCTCCCGGTCAAGGTCAATTGCGTCGTCAAGCGCGGCGTCAACGAGAGTCAGATCGTTCCGCTCGCCCGCTACTTCCGCGAGACCGGTGACACGCTGCGCTTCATCGAGTTCATGGACGTCGGCGCAACCAACGGCTGGCGAATGGACGCCGTTGTCCCCGCCGCCGAGATCGTCTCCACGCTCGCCGCGGCCTACCCGCTCGAGCCCCTCGACGCCGAGTACCGCGGCGAGGTCGCCCGCCGCTGGGGCTACCTGGACGGTGCGGGCGAGATCGGCGTCATCAGTTCCGTGAGCGAGCCCTTCTGCGGAGACTGCACGCGCTCGCGCGTCTCGGCCGAGGGCAAGCTGTACACCTGCCTGTTCGCCGTGCGCGGGCATGACCTGCGCGCATTGATCCGTGGCGGGGCAAGCGACGAGGAGCTCACCGAGCGACTCGCGGCGATTTGGCGGGTGCGAGGCGACCGCTACTCGGAGCTGCGCACACGCGCGACAGTGACCGACACCACCCCGCGCGTCGAGATGAGTTACATCGGCGGCTAGGCACCGCGCCCGGTGTCGGGGGCATGGCGGTTGCGGGCGCCGTCCTCCCGGGTTGTAGAATGCTGGCGATGTCGACCGTCGTCGCAGCCGGTAGACGTTTCCTGCCACGCGGTTGGGCTGACCTCGGACGCCAGATGGCGATCTGGTTCGGCTTCGCGGCGGCCTATCAGCTTGCGCGCGCTGCGACCGACCGCGATCCTGCCCGCGCGTTCGCCAACAGCTTCCGCGTCGTCAATCTCGAGCTCAAGGTCACGAGCAGACTCTACGAACTGACGATCGAGCAGTTCGTCGTTCAGCGCCACTGGCTTGCCCAGCTGGTCTCCTGGACCTACTGGAACTCGGAGTTCACCGTCGTCGGGCTGGCGCTGCTGTGGGTCTACATCGTCCGTCACGACTCGTTCACGCGCTTCCGCAACTCGATTCTGCTGGCGAACGTGATCGGGCTCTTCGGGTACGTGTTCATGCCGATGGCCCCGCCGCGACTGCTCGGGCTCGGCTTCGTCAACAGCCACCGCGACGGGCTCATCACCCTCGCCGCCAATCCCTACGCCGCGATGCCGAGCCTGCACGCCTGCGACTCCCTGATCGTCGGCATCGTGCTCGTGCGGGAGACGCGCCACTGGTGGGCCAAGATCTTCTGGTGCATCTGGCCGGCCTGGGTCTGGTTCGCCGTCGTCGCGACCGGCAACCATTTCTGGCTCGACTGCATCGCCGGGATGCTGGTCGCGATGGTCGCGATGAGTGTCGTCTACAAAGGCGTGCCGGCGCTCTCGAGCGTCCGCCGACGCCTCGGGCTCGCCGCTGCTTCTGCCGCCTAGACCGCTGCTACGGTCCCGGGCGTGAGCAAGGCAGCCGCGATCAAGCACGGCTACACCGCCGGTGCGCGCTCGCTGGCGACGCGTTCGATCGGTGGACTCGCGCGGACGCGCGTAACCCCGAACGCACTTACCGCCTGCGGCGTCACGCTCTGCGCCGTCGCGGCACTCCTCGTCCCGTTCGAAAACCACAACGAGTACCTGTTCTACTGGCTGGGCGCGGCGCTCTTCGTCGCCGGCTCGGTGCTCGACATCCTCGACGGTGCGCTCGCACGCGCGGGCGGCAAGTCGACGCCCTTCGGCGCCTTCATCGACTCGACGACTGACCGGGTCAGCGAGGGCTTCATGCTCGCGGCGATCGCGTTCATCTTCGCGCGCCACGCGCACGACGTCTTCGTGCTGCTGACCGTAGCCGCGGTTGCGGGCTCCTTCCTCGTCTCCTACACACGTGCCCGCGCCGAAGCGCTCGGGCTCCGGGGCGACGTCGGGATCGGCTCGCGTGCCGAACGGGTCGTCGTGATTACCGCCGGGCTCGTCCTCGCTCCCTGGGGCGTCCTGCCGTGGGCGATCGCCGCATTGACGCTGACCGCCTGGGTGACGGTGCTGCAACGGATCCTCTCCGTGCGCGCCCAGCTGCTCGCTAGATAGCACATTTGTGCTATCTCTTTGTGCATGACCGAGCCTCGGAGCACCGTGCTGGTGCGGATTCCGTCCGAGCTCAAGCAGGCGCTCGCTCGAGAGGTCACGGTGCGGCAGTCGAGCCTCAACGACGTCGCCGTTACGATCCTCGCTTCCCGCTTCGCAGTGCCCTTTTCCCCGAGCGGCCGCCGTGGCGCGCCGCCCCAGGGCGAAGGCGACATCCTGCTGCGGATGCCGGCCGAGCTGAAGCGGATGCTCGCCCGCCGGGCGAGCGAGCGTCACAGGACGACCAACGATCTGATCCTCGAAACCCTGGCCGACGGACTGGGTACGACCCGAAAGGAAACGATGTCGAAAGCGAACGGCAACGGTAAGGCGAAGACGAGCGGCAAGGTGCGCGTCGCCATCATCGGCGTGGGCAACTGCGCCAACTCGCTGCTGCAGGGAATCGAGTACTACCGTGACAGACCCGAGGAGGACTTCGTTCCCGGTCTGATGCACGTCAACCTCGGCGGATATCACATCCGCGATATCGAGGTCGTCGCCGCCTTCGACGTCGTCGTCGGCAAGGTCGGCGTCGAGCTCTCCCAGGCGATCTGGGCGCATCCGAACAACACGATCAAGTTCGCCGAGGTACCGCCGACCGGCGTGATCGTCTCGCGCGGCATGACCCACGACGGCATCGGCAAGTACCTCTCCGAGATCGTCGAGAAGGCGCCCGGCGAGACCGACGACGTGATCGGGATCCTCAAGGAGCGCAAAGTCGACGTCGTCGTCAACTACCTCCCCGTCGGCTCCGAACAGGCGACGAAGTGGTACGCCGAGCAGATCCTCGCCGCAGGCTGCGCGATGGTCAACTGCATGCCGGTCTTCATTGCGCGGGAGGCCTACTGGCAGCGCCGCTTCGAGCAGGCCGGGCTCCCGATCATCGGTGACGACATCAAGTCGCAGGTAGGGGCGACGATCACCCATCGCGTCCTGACCTCGCTGATGCGCGAACGCGGCGTCCACCTCGACAAGACGATGCAGCTGAACGTCGGCGGCAACGCCGACTTCCTCAACATGCTCGAACGCGAGCGGCTCGAGTCGAAGAAGATCTCGAAGACCAACGCCGTCACCTCGATGCTCGACTACGACCTCGGCCCCGGGAACGTCCACGTCGGCCCCTCCGATTACGTGCCCTGGCTGACCGACCGCAAGTGGGCCTACATCCGTCTGGAGGGCTCCGCCTTCGGCGACGTCCCGCTCAACGTCGAGCTCAAGCTCGAAGTCTGGGACTCACCGAACTCGGCGGGGATCGTGATCGACGCGGTCCGCCTCGCGAAGCTCGCACTCGACCACGGTGTCGCGGGCGCGCTCGTCGGTCCCAGCGCATACCTGATGAAGTCGCCGCCGCGGCAGATCGTCGATGACGAGGCGCAGGAGCTCTCCGAACAGTTCATCGAGCAGTACCGGCGCACGACGGTCGAGGAGCCCGTCAGCGCCTGAATCACGCCCGGGCGAGTCCCGCGATCGTAGGCAAGGCACCTCGACGGGTGACCGCGCGGCGGTAGTCTCCAGGCAGAGTGCGTATCTCTTTGGTGACGCCGTTTTCGTGGTCACAACCCCATGAGGTCAACAGCCATGTCGCGGGGCTCGCTGCCGGGTTGCGAGAGCTCGGCCACACGGTCACCGTCGTTGCACCCTCGACACGCGCAGCTGATCTGCTCGAGGGCCGCCGGGTTGTGCAGGGCCTCACGGCACCGCGCGAGGTTGTTGCCGTAGGTCCGGCGCTGCCGATCTCGCGCCGCTCGCAGATGGGGGTGCCCGTCGGCGTGCGTGCGAACCTTGCGCTCGCTCTGGCGGCCCTCGAGAGCGACGTCGTCCACGGCTTCGAACCCGCGTTGCCGTCGCTCTCCTACCTGGCACTCCGCCACACCGATGCGCTCACCGTGGCAACCTTCTGCTCGAGCGAGCGCCTGTCCTATCCGCCTGCCCGTTCGCAGCGCGAGCGGCTGCTCGCCCGCCTCGACGCACTGCTCGCCCTCTCCCCCGAGGTCGCCGCGAGCGCCGCCGAGCGTTTTCCGGGCGACTACCGCGTCGTCACCCCCGGCGTCGACCTCGCCCTCTTCGCCACGGCCGCGCACAAGCGGCGACGGATCACGGTCGAGCTGCGCCCGAACGATCGCGCTGCCGCACGCGCGGTGCTGCATACGCTGCGCCAACTTCCCGACTGGGAGGCGGTGCTGCTACGCACGACGCCGCTCGTCGGCCGCCCCGCCATCCCCCGCGACCTCGCCGGACGCGTCTCGGTACGAACCGCGCGCAACAGCGCCGCACGCGCCGGAATCCTCGCGCAAACCGAGATCTTCGTGCCCGGCGTCGGCGGCCTCCAACGACTCCTGCTCGAGGCACAGGCCGCGAGCTGCGCGATCGCGGCACCGGCCGGGGTTGCGACCCAGCCGGAACTGGCTGCCGCCTCGGCGGCCCGGCTCGCCGAGGACGACGTCTTCCGGGGGCGCGCGCAGGCAGCCTCACTCTCGGCTGCTGAGCCCCAATCGTTCACCGCACTCGCTGGCGAACTCGACACGATCTACGCCGAGCTCGTCGATCGCCGCCGCGACCCCGTGCGACCGAGGCGAAGCGGCGAACCGCTCTCCGACCGGCCATGGATTGTCGCCGACCTTCACCTCCATACCGGCTGGTCGTTCGACTGCGGGATTCACCCGACCGAGCTCGTCGACCGGGCCGTCGCCGAGGGTCTCGGCGCGATCGCCGTCACCGACCACAACGTCTTCGGCGGCGCGCTCGAGACGCTCGAGGAAGCCAGCGGCCGTGAGCTGATCGTGATCCCGGGCGAGGAGATCAAGACGAAGGATCAGGGGGAAGTGATCGGCCTCTTCCTCGACCGCGAGATCCCGGCCGGGATGTCGTTTCCCGAGACGATCGCAGCGATCCGCGAGCAGAACGGGCTTGTCTATGTCCCCCACCCCTTCGACCGGATGCACACGATCCCCGACCCGGCGACGCTCCACCGACATCTCGCCGACATCGACGTGCTCGAGGTCTACAACGCGCGTCTGATGTTCGAGGCACACAACGACGAGGCGCTGCGCTTTGCGCGCAAGTACAACCTCACGATGGGCGCTGGCTCCGATGCACACGTGCTCCAGGGGCTTGGCACCGGGGCGGTTCGGATGCGTGCCTTCGACGACCCGGAGGAGTTCCTGATCGCGCTCCGCAGCGCCGAAATTCTCCGCCGGCCGAAGTCGCTCGCCTATCTCCAAAGCCTCAAGTGGATGGCCCAGGTCAAGGAAAAGGTCCGTTAGCCCAGAAAGGACCGGCTGCCCCCCTTGGCCGGCTCCGTGACCACAGACGAGATCTACAAACGCTACCTCGACAAGGCGATCGGCGAGATCCTGCGACTCGAGCGGGAGGTCGCGGAGGCGTCCGGGGGTGCGCCGGTCGCCCAGCCGACCGGCCATCCGCTCGGCACGATCTTTCTCGTCAAGTTCGGGCCGCAGGCCTCCGAGCTCCAGGAGGGGGTCGCCTTCCACGGCCGCGCCGGGCACGCGCTCAAGCGCTCGCTTGAGCGACTGAAGGTCGACCCGGCCGAGGTCTTCGGCACGAACTGCGTCAAATTCGCGGGCGCCGACCCGGCGCTCTCCCAATCCTGGGTCAAGCGCGAGCTGCGCATCGTGCAGCCCCGGCTCGTGGTCGTGATGGGCAGCGATGCGCTGCGCTTCGTCAACGAACTCGAGTTTCCGCTCGCGCGTCCGCTGACCGATACGCTGGGCGAGTTCCAGCGCTTCACTCCCACGATCGAGGCGCTTGTCGTGCCCGACATCGATCTCTCCCTCGACGAACAACCCACGAAGACACGCTTTTGGAACGCCTTCAAGCCCGTCGGCCCCTGGTGGGCCGAGCTGCCGCCCTACTAGCGCTCGCGGCCGCGCTGATCGCCTGGGAAGCGGTCGCCCCCCACCTCAGTGGTCTCTCCCTCTGGCCGAGTGTCGCGATCGTTGCGGCGGCGCTGATGCCGGCGTTCTTCCTGGGCGCCTGGCTGGCGCTCCCGCTCTGGAGCGATCGCATGCTGTACGCGACGACCGCCGCGATGGTCGCACTCGCGATCGCATTCGGCGTGCTCGGCCCAGGGCTCGTCGCCAACCTGACGAGGTTCGGCGCGATGGTCACGATCGGCTGGTCCTTCCTCAGCGTGTTCGAGGAGCTCTCCTGGGTCGTCGCAGTTGCGCTGATCATCCCATGGGTCGACGCGTACTCGGTCTGGCGCGGTCCCACCCACTCGATCACGACCCACCATGCGAGCGTCTTCAGCGCCCTCTCGGTCGCCTTCGTCGTGCCCGGCGGCGGCGCAGCCCGCCTGGGGCTCCCGGACATCATGTTCTTTGCCGTGTTCCTCGCGGCGAGCGTCCGCTTCGGGCTACGGCCCGGCTTGACGTGGCTCGGAATGACCGTGAGCCTCGGACTGACGATCGTGATCACCACGATCTGGGCGACGAACGGGCTACCGGCGCTTCCGGGGATCGCACTCGGCTTCCTGCTCCCGAACGCCGACCTGCTTTGGCGGAGACTCGCGCGCCGCGGTCAGACCGCGCCGCTCACCTCGGAGGATTGACGCTCGAAGACCGAGACCGACTCGACGTGCGGGGTGTGCGGGAACATGTCGAGCGGGCGGGTCTCCCGCAGCTCGTACCCGTACTCCTCGATCAGCCGCTTCGCGTCGCCCGCGAGCGTCGTCGGGTTGCAGGAGACGTAGACGAGGCGGGCCGCACCGAGCTCGCCGAGCCGACGCAGGCCGCGACCGGCGAGTCCCGCTCGCGGCGGGTCGACGACGACAACGTCTGGCTCCCCGGCACGCTCGCGCAGGTCGCGCAGCACCTCGCCGACGTTCCCCGCGAAGAACGCGGCGTTGCCGATCGCGTTCAGGCCGGCGTTCTCGACCGCACAGGCGACCGACTCCTCCGAAATCTCGATGCCCCACACCGTCAGCGCCTGCGCCGCGAGATGGAGCCCGATCGTGCCGATCCCGCAATAGAGGTCGTACACGGTCTCCCCCCCGCTCAGTGCGGCCGCCTCGCCGACAAGTTCGTACAGGCGCTCGGCCATGCGTGTGTTCGTCTGCAGGAACGCGTTCGGTCGCACGCGGAAGCGCAAACCGCCGAGCTCCTCCTCGATCGCCTCCTCGCCCCAGAGCACGGTGCTCGGAAGCTGCGTCGTCTGCCCCGAACGGTCGTTCGAGGCCCAGTGGATCGAACACACCTCGGGGATCGCCGTCAGCACCTCGATGAGCCGCTCGCGGTCGAAGCGCTCACCCGTGCTCGTCACCAGCTGGACGAGCGCCTGCCCGGTGTTGCGGCCCTCTCGAACGACAAGATGCCGGAGGTATCCCTTCCCGCTTTCGTTGTCGTAAGCCTCGAGCCGTTCCTCACGCGCCCAGTCGCGGACCACGTTGCGGATGCGATTGCCGAGCTCGGTCGTCAAGCGGCAGTCGACGAGTTCGAGCACCTCGTCCCAGCGTCCCGCGCGGTGGAGCCCGAGTATCGGGCCCTCCGGGGAGGCCGCGAACGAGTACTCCATCTTGTTGCGGTAAGCGAATCGCTCCTCCGCCGGGATGATCGGCGCGCAGGGCGGCGCCACGATCCCGGCGATCCGGCTGAGCGAGTCCTCGACCCAGGCCTGCTTGGCCGCAAGCTGCGCCTCGTAGGCGAGATCCTGGAAGCGGCAGCCACCGCAGGCAGGGTAGTGGTCACACGGTGCAACGACACGCTCGGGGCCCGGCGCGAGCACCTCGACCGCGAGCGCCTCCGCATGGCGACGCTGGACCTTCGTCACGCGGGCGCGCACCGTGTCGCCGGGCAGCCCACCCCGGACGAACACGACGAAGCCGTCGCTGCGACCGACGCCGTTGCCGCCGAAGGCGAGCGAATCGATCCGGAGCTCGAGCTCCTCGTCGCGGCGAAACGGAGCCGCCACTACGTGAGGACGCTGACGTAGACCGAGCGCGTCTTCGGACCGTCGAACTCGCAGAGGAAGATGCCCTGGTAGCGGCCAAGTGCGGGCTCGCCGTCGCGCAAGGGAATCAGCACCTGCGCGCCCGCAAGCGAGGCGCGCCCGTGCGAGGGACCGTTGGGACCGTCCTTGTCGTCGTGGCGCCAACCCCAGTCATCGCCGACGAGTTTCTCGAAGCCGCGCTCGAGATCGCTGATCAGCACCGGGTCGATCTTCTCGTTGATCGTGACCCCGGCAGTCGTATGCGGAACGTAGACGAGCACCGCGCTGCCAGACGCGTCCGCGAGCGCGCCACGAACGTCCGCGCTGATGTCGATCAGCTCGGTGCGGCGCGAGGTCTGGTACGTGAGCTCGTGCATCCGGCCTATCCTACGGACCCGATGACCGACCGAGTTCCCACGAGCAGCGAGATCGACGCCTTTCGTGCCGAGGCCGACCGGTTCATCGCCGCGCTCGATGAGGAGTACTACCTCCACTTCGCCGGGCACAAGGACTCGCTCGAGCTCGAGCCGATCTACGCGCAGCACGAGTCGCTGACCCGGCTCGAGACGGCCACCTCGCTCGAGGGCGCGCCGACCGAGCTCTGGCGCTTCGCCTGCGAGAGCTACCTCGGCGCGCTCACGCGCGGCCACCAGGAACGGCTGGCCCAGGCCGAGACCGAGCTCGAGGTGACCGTCGACGGCGAGCTGATCCCCTACCGGATGCTGCGCGTCGCGATCGCCAACGAGCCCGAACGCGAGCGCCGCCAGCGGCTCGAGCAGGTGCGGCTGCGGCTCCTCGACGAGACACTCAACCCGTTGCATCTCGAAGCGGCACGGATCGACCGGGACGCGGTGACCCGGCTCGGCGCCCCGAACTACTACGCGCTCTACGGACGCTTCGGCTTCAGGCTCGCCGAGCTCGCCGACGAATGCACCGCGCTGCTCGACGAGACCGAGACGCTCTGGGAGGAGGCCGGTGACCGCCTCTTTCGCTCGAGGCTCGGAATCGGGCTCGCCGACGCCCGCCCCGCGGACGTCCCCCGCCTCTTCCGCGCCCCCGAGCTCGATGCCTCCTACCCGCCGCAGCGCATGCTGCCCGCCCTCGAGGCGACGCTCGCCGATCTCGGGATCAAGCTGCACGGGCAGGCGAACGTGCACCTCGACCTGGAGCAGCGACCCGGGAAAAGTCCACGCGCCTTCTGCTCGCCGATCGAGGTGCCCGGGAAAGTAATGCTCGTGATCCAGCCGATCGGCGGCCATGACGACTGGAGCGCCCTCTTCCACGAGGCCGGGCACACCGAGCATTTCGCGCACACGCGGGCGGAGCTTCCGATGGAGGCAAAGCGGCTCGGCGACATGGCGGTCACCGAAGGCTGGGCGATGCTGATGCAGCACCTCGTCGACGACCCCGTCTGGCTCAATCGACGGCTTGACGTGCCGCGGGTCGGGGAGATCGCCAACGCCGGCGCCGTGTCGCTGCTCTATTTCGTGCGCCGGTACTGCGCCAAGCTGCTCTACGAGATCGAGTTCTTCCAGGCCGACGATCCAGAGGCGATGCGGCCTCGCTATGCCGAGCTGCTGAGCGAGGCGCTCAAGTTGCCGGCGAATCCGGAGAGCTACCTCGACGACATCGACGGCTCGTTCTACGTCACTGGCTACCTCCGCTCGTGGGCGTTCGAGGCCCAGCTGCGCGAGTTTCTGCGCGGGGAGTTCGGGAACGACTGGTTCGCGCGGCGCCAGGCCGGCGAGCTACTGCAGGAGCTCTGGGCACTCGGACAGGAGCCGACTGCCGACGCGTTGCTGCGCGACGTCGCTGGTGCGCGACTCGAGATGGCAGCTGTCGCAGAGCGGATCCGCGAGGGTCTCGCCGCCTGAAGACGACGGGGCGGCCGAGGGCCGCCCCGTCGTGTAACTCGTCGAAGTTCGATCAGACCACGCTGGTCTTGGGCTCGACCGTCTGCGGCTCGCTTTCGATGCCGATCGCGACTTTCTTCGGCAGCGTGCGTGCCGGCTTGGGCACGTGAACCTCGAGCACGCCGTCGACGTAGGTGGCGGTGATCGCCTCCTCATTCACGCCCTGCGGCAGGCCGACAGTGCGCGTGAACGTGCCGTACCGCCGCTCGATGCGCTGGAAGTGTTCCTCCTCGAGCTCGCTGTTACGAGCGCGTTCGGCGACCACCGTCAGCATGCCGTCCTCGGCTTCGACCGAAATCTGGTCCTGACCGACACCGGGCAGGTCGAAGGCGTAGACGAGCTCCGCCTCCGTCTCCCAGGCATCGACCGTAGGAACCCAGGCTTGGGTGGCGCGGCCGTTGCCGTCGAACAGTCCGTTCATGAGCCGCGATACCTCGGTCTGCATCGTCGCCAGCTCACGTAGCGGCGCCCAGGGAGCGGTGCTCCAGCGGACAAGAGTTGCCATTTCGTTCCTCCCTTCACGCGGTAGATGTGACAGCTGAATGTGAGAAGATAATAAAACCTTAGTGTGCTGTTGTCAAGTGTGCTATGCTGCTTCCATCTGCTAGCCACGAACACCCCGCAGGCTCTAATCGTCCAAATGCGACGTTTAGGGAATCCCCCGGCGGGTAGGAGCGTTCTCACCACCATGCGTACCTTGAGTGACATCAAACAACAGATCGACCGGCTCTCCGATCGGCGTGCCGACGTTCTCCACAAGCTCTCGGAGGGCTACAACACCGAGCTAGCAGCCGAGCACAAGCAGCTCGACGCGGAGATCGCCGAACTCTGGGATGAGCAGCGGGCCGTGCGGGCGACAATCCGTTTCGGTGACCGCGACCTCATCATCCAGCGGGCACGTCACGAAGAGCGTCTCTCGCGCGCAGCCTAAGCGGGAGCAAGAAGGTCATGGGGGGCCCCAGTGCTGCCTCAGCCCAAGAGGGTTGAGGCTCAGGCGCTGAGTGCAACGCTGGGGTGCTCCCGAGTCCCCGCGAGGTACCGCGGGACGTCGGCGGCGGGGAGCGGGCGCGCGATCGCGTAACCCTGCACGTTCGGGCAACGGAGCAGCGTGAGTTCGTCCAGATGTCGCTCTGTCTCCACACCCTCGGCGACGACCGAGAGCCCGAGCTCGTGTGCGATCGCAATGATCGCCTTCGGGATCGCAGCGCTTGGCGCCGACCCGTCGAGCTTGGCGATGAAACCGCGATCGATCTTGAGCGTATCGATCGGAAAGCGGGTCAGGTAGGCCAGGGACGAGTACCCGGTTCCGAAGTCATCGAGCACGATCAGCGCCCCGAGCGCTTTGAGCTCTGCGAGCGCCGCCGCCGGCGCCTGCTCTGAGACGATCACACTCTCGGTGATCTCGACACACAGGCTTCCCGGCGCAATGCGTGTCCGGCGAATCATCTCCGCCACCTGTTCGACGAAGCCTGCGACCGAAAGCTGAACCGGCGAAACGTTGACGCAGATGCGCAACTCCGGATCGTCCTCTTGCCAGATCGCGAGCTGGGCGCACGCGCTTGCGAGCACCCAGTCTCCGATTGGCGCGATCAATCCTGTTTCCTCGGCGAGCGGGATGAACGCGTCCGGCGGAATCCGACCGCGTACGGGGTGATCCCAGCGCACGAGCGCCTCGAAGGCCACTGTGCGGCGGCTCTCGGTGTCGACGATCGGCTGGTACTCGAGCACGAACTGCTGTTGCTCGATCGCGACCTGGAGGTCCTGTTCGAGCTGAAGGCGGGCGACCGCCTCCGCGCGCATCGTGTGGTCGAACAGCTCGATCCTGCCGCGGCCTTTCGTCTTCGCGCGATACATCGCGGCGTCCGCGTCCCGCAGAAGCGCGTCGGCACTGTCGTGCATCCCGCCGGAAAGCGCAATTCCCGCGCTCGCCGAAAGCGTGTAAGGGACCGCGCCGAGGTCGACTGGTGCCGTCACGGCTGCGGCGAGTCGGCTGGCGCGGTCGAGCGCGTCGAGCGGGCCGCGGATACGTTCGCAGAGGACGACGAACTCGTCTCCACCAAGCCGCGCCAGCGTGTCGGTCGGCGCCAGCGCGGCCGCGAGCCTTGGCGCCATAGCGATCAGCACTTGGTCGCCGGCAGGGTGACCGAGTGAGTCGTTGATCAACTTGAAGCCGTCGAGGTCGAGTGCGATTACGGCAACGGTTTCGCCACGGGCGAGGGCCGTATTGAGGCGGTCTCCCAGCAACGTGCGGTTGTGGAGCCCGGTCAGGGGATCGTGCACCGCCTGGTGAGCGAGCGCATCCCGGTCGCGTCTGTGAGCCGTGACGTCGCGATACTGGCCGAAGAGATACGGGGTGCCGATGTCGGGCATGATGAGCGACGCTGCAAACTCGACCCAGACGAGCTCACCGTCCGGCCTGAGGTAACGCTGCTCGAACTCGACGAAGCCGTCGGAGGTGAGGGAGACCGCGTCGGGCGGGGACTCCTCGCTGCCTGCGACCGCCAGCGGTCGCAGTGCCGCGCCAACCAGCTCTCCCCTCTCCTGCCCGAGCATGTTGCAGAGTGCGTCGTTGACTTCGAGCCAACGACCGTCGGTCGCGACGAATGCCGCGCCGATCTGTGAGTCGCGGAAGGCGCGATGGAAGCGGCGATCGACGTCGCGGAGTGAGCGCGCGAGCGCCCGGACGAGCAGGCCGACCGCGATCACCGTCACGACCGTCAGGAACCAGAGCCCCTCGAGATCACCGCGGCTCGCGATACGCGGATGCATGTACGACTGGACGTCGAGCACGATCGCGTAACAGAGGGCCATCCAGGCCGCCTGCAGCATCGCCTGACGGGGAGAGAGCGAGGCGAACGCGTACGGGACGACCCAGAGATAAAAGAGCATCGCCCCGCTCACGGGGGCCCCGCCCGCGTACACGCCGAGCGTAACGATGACCGTGGCGAGGGCAACCATGAACGGGTCGTAACGGGAGAGCTTCGCGTGGGTGCGTCGTGCCGTGTGCGTCGCTCCGGCAACGAGCGCCACCACCGCGACGAGCGCGGCGATTGAGGTCGACCCGTACATCGCCGGAGGGAAGACAAGCGAGACGAGCGCCGTGATGCCGGCGACGATGAACGCGAAGCCGATGCCCCGAGCGAGAAAGTCGACTTGGGAGGTCCACGTGGGGCCCGAAAGGTCGCCGCCGATACGGGGCAAGCGGCGATGCGCCCGCTCACCGCTCGCTTTGGGCAAGGGGAACGCCGAAACAGCGCTCGTAAAGGCCGCGCTGCGGCTCGGTGCGTTGCCCTCCATCCCCGCACAGGTTGTCGGTCGGCCGGCCCGCACCGCGCACCCCTGCACCGAGGGATTGACAAACTCTCCGTCCATCAGTAGCGGGTCGCGAGGCCGACGCCGATCGTGTATGAATCCAATTGTCGAGATCAACCAGGACTGACGGCAACCTCTCGACATCGGTGTGAGCGTGCTGATCGATGCTCACCCCATCATGCGGCAACCGAAGCGACAAACTTCGGTGGAGGCGATGCCCAGACCCTGCATCCTCTCACGATTCTCAGGCGACGGAGACGCGTCGGGGTTGGCGCCGGCTGCAAACCCGCGCAACTCGTTGCTGAGGGCGGGACGACACTTTCGGCACAAGGCATAGGCTGTCGGCAGCCCTCCTCTCGAAGGGATTGCCGCTCACGCATGCGCTAGAGTGCCGTACGAGGGGCGTTAGCTCAGCTGGGAGAGCGCCAGCTTTGCAAGCTGGAGGTCATCGGTTCGATCCCGATACGCTCCATCTCGACGCTGCACAAACCAGCTGCGCTAGGTGGAGAGACGAAGAGCGAGGCCCGGCAGGTCGGCGAAGCCTGCAGGATCGGCCGAGACGACTGTCCGGCCGTGCGTCAGGGCGGTCGCGGCGATCAGTAGATCGTGGGCGCCACGCGGGCGGCCCGTTCGGCGCATGTGTGCGAGCAGCAATGCGTGTGTTCTCGCCACATCGAGGTCGTATGGCTCGATCGGAACGGTCGAGAGCACGCTCTCTACAAAAGCGCTACGTCGCGGCCGTTTCTTGCCGTCGGCAAGCTCGACTCCGACCAACAGCTCTGCCGCAGTGATCGCAGCGATCGCCACGTCGTCCTCATCGTCGATAACGGAATCGAGCGCTGTCGCCGAGCGCTCGACCGTGACGAGGACGGTCGTGTCGAGAATCAGCCGTTCCAGGGCCGCTCCTCGATCGCAAGCCCGGCACGAAGCTCGAGGAGCTCCGTGGCCCACTCCCGGTCCGGCGGGCTTGACCTCAGGATCTCCTTGACAAGCTTTCCGTTCGCGGCACGAGCGGGCTCGATTCGCGCGACGGCATGGCCGCGCCGAACGACCAGGAAGCTTTCACCGCGACGCTCAACCGCATCGAGCAGTTCTGAAAAGCGACGCGCCGCGTCCGTTGCACTGAGACTCCTCATCTAAATCAGATTATCAGATTATCTCGAGGTGCGGGTCGAACGTAAGAGGTTGATTGCTGGAGCTGCGTCACGAAGTCGATGTCCTTCTCGCGGCCGGCTGCGAGCTTGACAAGGCGAGGACGTGTGCCTCGAGGAACCAGGCTTTGACGGATTTGCGGTTCGGGGGCAGAGCTGGAATCTTGAGCTCAAGCAGCCGGCCTTCCCAGCCGACGGGCGCCCGGGTGTTTCCGGGCCGACGCCGTGGGCGTAGTAGCCGTCGGTCTCATGGAATATTGGGATCCGTCGCCGATCGCGGCCTCGCCCTCGATCACCGCAGATCGCGCCGACCCGCGCCGCACCAACTCGAGCGGACCGACCAGCAGCTCCAGCTCACCATCCCGGCCGATCAGCTTCGCCGACATCCCCGGTGGCATGACACGAGCATCTCATACGAGACAGCCGACCCGTTGCCACGCTGGCCGGCCGCGCCCTGCTTCCGATACCCCGCACGCATTTCGTCGCTTGTCGACGAGAGACGCGCGATGCGCCACCTACTCGTGCATCTTGCAACGACCGCGCGCGACTTGGACAAACCTCGGCCTCTGCCGCTTCGACTCTGCGCTGAGGAACTACTTGATCGAGCCTCGGCAGACCGGGAACCCGAGACGTCGCCCGACCTCCCGATGTATCTCCACGAAGCGCATCGAACCCTGTGCATGATCCAAGATCTGCAAAGCTGCTGCACTCGCCGTCCCGAATCGCAATTTGCCGTCGCGCGACCGATCGCGACGTTCTCCCTGCACACGGGCCACTTCTTGCGAGTCGCGCATCGTTAGACGCTGGTAGAGCGCGTCTGTCTCAAAGTTTGAAAGCAGGGCGCTAAGGTCCACTTACCGCAACCTGCAGGGAGTTCGTGTCGTGCTTCTCGAACGTTGCACGAACCGGTGCTAGCCGAGCGGCTCCGGGGCCGTCACTGAGAGGTCGTCGCCCGCCGGGGTTGACGGCGCTCAGGTGCGGCGCACCCGCAGCGCGGGATCGAGATCGGCGAGCGCATCGAAATCGTCGTCTTGTGTCCAGACGTCGAGATCGTGCACCAGTGCGGTTGCCGCGATGATCGCGTCCATCGCTCCGGCGCGCCGCTTCCGGCGGCGCGCTGCGACGAGGAGCTCGGCCAGTCGCGCCGCGACGAGCTCGTCATATGGGAGCGCGACGAAACGTTCTGCCCGCTCAAGAGTGACTCGGCGGAGCTCTCCCAGCTCGACGCTCGCGGCCATCTGTACACCGACCCCGAGCTCGGTCAGCGTCGCAACGGAAATCCGCGCATCTCCTGCCGGTGGCGCTCCGAGCGGCCGTCGCTGCTCGGCCGCCACGAACACGCTCGTGTCCGCGATATATCCACTCATCCGTCAGCGAGCATGTCTTCGGTCGTCAACCCGACATCGAAATCCTCGGGCGGAGACTCGATGTCAAGCTCTGCCGCGAGCGCGCGAATCTCGGCCAGGTCAGCGAGTAGCCGCTCCGAGGGGCGGCGTTCGCTGCGGACCTGGCGGGGAACGATGTCCGCAACTGGCCGGCCATGCACGGTGAGAACCACGCGTTCACCGCTCTCGACCGCTGCGATCACGCGGCCTGTCTGATTGCGAAGCTCGCGAACCGACACATCCATGTGGCACAGCGTAGCACCCTGGACACCGGAACCACCTTCGCGCGCTCAACCCACCGAGAGCGGCTCCACGCGAATCGCTTGGTTCGTGCAACGTTCGGTTCTGCCCACTGAATCCGTTTTGCCTGAAAATGGCCGGATCGAGCCGCGAACTCTCGAACCTTGCGCAAACCAGGCCGGCTAAGCCGAGCTGGAAGCCCTCAGATGGCGACGACCTCGAGGAGACCGTCAATGCCATCGAAGTCAGCGGGGTTCCGCGTGTACAACGGGAGGTCGTTTGAGAGCGCCGTCGCGGCGATCACAAGCTCAAAGGACCGTCGGCCCGGTGGTTGACGTCCGAACGCTCGAACCGCAGCGTAGACGCGGCCGTACGCGCGAGCGACTCCTCCGTCGACGGGCAAAGGATCAAACGTTGCCTCAACGCGCTGGAGCCGGTCCTCCCGTCTGGCGCGCTCGACCGGATCCGCTGTCGCGTGAGGGCCGGCCGCAAGCTCGGCCAGCGTGACCGCAGAGATGGCGAGGCCGTGAGGCAGCGACCCGGGCTGAATAGCTTCCAGGTCGATCACCACCGACGTGTCGATGATGCCGCGTTCGTGAGTCGTGCTAGGCACGCGGCGTCGCATCCTGATCGAGGAAGTCGTCCAGGTCAGCACGGAACCGCTCAGCATCGATCTTCGGCGCCCCGGCAAACATTGCAACCGCAGCCACTGCCGAGACGAACTCTCGCTGACGTACAGGCGTCAACTCCCCGACCGGAACGCCGTTGCGAGTGACGAGGAACGTTTCCCCACGTCCGAGCGCCCGCATGATCTCGCCACTCTCGTTGCGTAGCTCGCGCTGGGTGATTGTCGCGCCACGCCAGCTCGTAGCACCCGTGCTACGAGCTGGCTTTGACCATCAGCCGAGGCGCTTTGAACCGCGGTCGGTTTGCGCAACCTTCAGCACGGCCCACTCCTCGAGCACCCTGCACAGTGCCGGGCCTCAAGTCAGGCCAAGATCAACCCGCGAATGGATGCCTTCTGGAGCCAGTCAGCGTGTGCATGGCATTACGTCGCTTGCAGATGACCGAAGTAAGGTGTCGCCCGTGAGTGATCACCACTCCGACTACCTCGCAAGGACGATCGCAGCGCTCACACCGGAGGGTCACATCCGCGTGCACGAGCTGCTCGATGGGCTTGCCCACAGCGTTGGCGAACGAGGCTTGGTCTACCGGTTCGCCATGATCCGCGAGCACGAGGCTGATTCCGGAAAGCTCAACGCCGGGCCCGACCCGGGCCGTTCGTTCACGAAGCAGCAACTCGACAACTTGATCACCGGTTTCACAATCATCCGCGACCAGGAGTTGCTCGACGACGTCAACGATTGGGCGAACGCCGTCATCCAACTGCTCGAGGACGACGCTGCGACGCGGTAGCGACGCGCAAACCCTCACTTGCGTAGCCGCGGCAGGCAGCGGGGCGAACGTGTGCAGCCGGCCAGCTCAGCTCTCGTAGACCACGGCATTCTCAGGCGCCTGGTAGATCTCCCGCAGTCACGCGCCCGCGAGCTTCGTCACGTCGGCCGTCATCACGCAACCACCACCGTGGCGGTCGATACGCGCTGAACACCCACGCCTCGATCACGATTACGGCAGCCTGCGTTGCCGACCTGCTCGCGGAGGGCGAGCGGATGCCGGTTTACGTGCATGTCGTCGACCATCCGGTACATGTGCTGGTCGATACCGGCATGACGGAGCTGCGCCCGGCGGTGGCCGACCTCGACCACCGCCTCTGTCCGCTGAGTGAGCAGGATTTTGACCTTGCAGGCATCGACGTCGTCGTCAACACACACCTGCACTTCGACCATTGCGGTGGCAACCACCTGATCGCAGGGAAGCCGATCTACGTCCAGCGTCGGGGACTCGACGACGCGCGCGGCCAGGACAACTACACGATTCGCAGGCGCGCCGAGCCACGCGGCGTGCGGTTCGTGCCGGTCGACGGTGAGTCGAGCTCCGGCGGGCGTCGGGCCGGTCGTAGCGTCGGGGCGGCGACGTCGGCGCGTGTTGGCGTCGTCGGCGAGCTTGACGCGCCCCGCACCCAGGGCCAGCTGCGAGTGCGCGCGCGCTCGACCCCGAGCGCTGGTCTGGCGCGCGCACGAACACGACGCGTGGCGACCACGCCGCCCGTGCTCGCCCAGCCGTGACCCGCGTGGGCTACCGGGTTAGGTGATGCTGTTGAGCCAGCCCTGCCAATCGGTCGTGATCTGCTCGACGTCGAGCTCCGGCTCGAAGAGATGGATGCTCATGCCCACAGGTCCACCGAACGCGTTGCGCCCGAAGAATCGGTAGAGGCCTTCCTTGCTGCGCACGCCGAGAAAGTTCGCCACGTCGTAGTCGACCACGGCCTCGAACGGGGACAGGCCAGCCGGGGTGAGGGTCACCGTGTCGCCGACCTTCGCGCCAGCGGGGACGCCGAGTGCGTGCTTGAGTCGGACGAAACCGTCAGCTTGCGCAGTCGAGGCCGGCCCCTGCAAGCCTCCCGGGCCGCCCCCGATGTAGGTGGCTGGTCGGCCGTTGAAGTACTCGAGGTACTGCGAGAGCGTGTGGAGGTAGAAGTCGGTGTGCTGACTGACCGCGTCGTACTGGGCTTCCCAGTTGTCGACGAAGATGCCACTGTGGGCGTAGCGGAACGTGGTCGTGGTGGCGTCGCGAGCCTCGATCTGGAAGTCGAGCGCGTTGAACCAATCCCCTTGCTCGTGACGGAGAGCGAGGTGGTGAGGCGGATCCCACACCTTGGTCGCGGGACCGTCGGGATCGATCTCGTTTGTGAAGAGCCAGGCGTTCTGCCCGGCCGCCGTTGCGACCGCAGCCCAGGCGTCCTCGGGGCTGCCGGGTAGGACGACCTCTCGTTTGCATTCGAACTCGCGTGCCATCAGCTTGTTCCTCCCTGGTGCTAGTGGGTTCGGGGTTCGGCCTCGAGACGGGATTCCGCACCCTTGGTGATGCTCGGATGCAGGGCCACGATCAATCGGTGCTTGCGCGCACCCGGCAACCCACCGCTCGTCTGGGCTGAGACTAGGCCCTCGACTGTCTGCAGCAACCGAGCGACGAACTCCGCTCGCTCGCGCGCAGTCGCGAAAGACAGTTCCGCGTCCATTCCGAAGGTCGCGAGCGGCTGCCGGGCAGCCCTCGAGCGCGTGATCAGCAGGCCGAGCTCGGTAACCAAACGAGCCGCCAATGCCAACAACCAGCGGGCAGAAAGCTGATCGGGCGCTCGATCCGGGTCAGGGGCCACGGCCGCCAACGCCGACGGTGAGATGACGTAGGAGCCGGCGGTCGCGCGCATCACACGCTCGGTCATGTTGCGCTTCCGTCGCTCCTCGACGAACTCGACAAGCCCGTGCTCTTCCAACGAGCGCAGGTGATAGTTCGCCTTCTGCCGTGTCAAGCCAAGCCGCGCGGCGAGAGTCGTCGCCGATCCCGGCTCTGAAAGCTCAGCGAGCATCCGCGCGCGAATCGGGTTCAATGCCACCTCGGCGGCGCGCGAGTCGTCGATCACTGCGATCTCGTCCATACCGCCCATCTTGTACTAGACAAGATCTTTTGTCAAGACTACTTCGTCTGACAAGGAGCTCAGGGGCGGAGGCGGCGTGCTCTCTGGCAACAGCATCGCTGGCTGAGCGTATGCGCAGGTCCGTCGCGCCGTCGCGGGTCGGCTTCGAGTACGACCGAACCTCCTGCCACTGAGCCAAGCAGCCGCCACTGCCGTCGATCTCGGGCCCCGGTCGCGGCAGGCAGCAACGATGCTGCCCCACCCACTCCGACGATGGCTCGCCTCCGCGCTGAGGCATGCCTCAGCGCGGTACCCGGCCTAGTAGGCGGGTAACGAGCCTAACTCCATCCACCCGTCGGATAGTCGCGCCGCACGACCCGGAGAGCCAACAGGTCCTGGCATTCGTGGATCGCGCTTCCAAACTCGCTCTTGCCGCCGAAGGAAGGCGTCGGCTCGGTAAGCGCCGAGTATTCGTTCATCGCAAGAACGAGGTGCATCATGACCTTCTGCTCTTCAGGGCTCAGACCCATCCCCGTAAGGTCGCCTCCCGAAGGATGCCTCTTGGTTTCGAGTAGTCCGCTCATCTCGACCTCCTCTCCGATGGAGTGACTCTTACAGGCGGGCACGCCACGCGCATGGGGGTCGCCTCTGAGTCACTGCAAGTACTTGCCCACAGAGAGCAGCTCGACTCCGTCAGGTGCCGAGCGCGAAAGGCTGCCGCGCGACGTTCCTGCGAGCCACTTCGACCGTAGCGCCACAGACACCCACCCGCGCGACTCGGTGCGGCTGGTGAGGCAACCAGGCGTGCAGACGCGGTTGGCGCGCGCCAGCGCGCGGGAGGTCTTCGGCGTTCCCGGCCAACGGCGCGGAGCAACGCGTCGAGCTCGGGCGTTTCAGCTGCTCAGGCGCTGACTCAGTTCCCGACCTCGTAGTCGAGCAGGAGAGATCCTGAGGGAGACGCGAGCTGCCGCGTCAGCGTCAGCCTCCTCGACGAGCCTCCTTCCAAGAGCTTTCGCCCGTGCATCTGTAGGGCGGGAGCGATCACCAGCCGCAGCTCGTCGACGAGGCCCCGCTCGAGCAGTGATTGGGCCAGGCTGATGCTCCCGTGCACCCCGATATCACAACCCGATCCCCGTTTCAGCTCGGACACGAACTCGGTAAGACCGCCAGCGCTGACGGTCGTGTTCGCCCAGCCGCGCACGGGAGGCGTCGAGGTGACGACGAACTTCTCGACGCCGTTGATGAAGCCAGCGAACGGTTCGATCCCACTTGTCGGCCAGAAGGCCGCCCAGTCGTCGTACGTCCGGCGCCCGAGGATGACCGAGTCCTGAGTGGCGATCACCCGCCCGAGGTTCTCCCGCATCACCTCGTCGAAGACAGTGACGAATGCATCCGGCCGCTCGGCCACGCCGTCGAGCGACAACAACTCGTAGACAACCAGCTTTCGCATCGCCACGTCTCCTTCGAGCGGCCGTGTGAACCACGATGGATTATGCGCTCAGGAAGCTGGCCCGTTCAGTGCGGTGGTGGGTGCCACCCGGTTGGTTTACTCGAGCCACCGTCGTGTGGCTCGAGAGCTCGTCAGCCCGGCACCCAGCCGGGCTGACGAGCTCCCCTCAGCATCAGCGCACCAGAACGCATCCCGTGCCGCAACGATCGCCTCATCTCCATGGGCAAGGCTTCGGAGCGGGCGCTATCGCGACGTCGTGCCCACCCCGGCGATCAGCCTCCGACGGTCGTGGTGGTGATCTTCAGACATGTCTCGTCGAGCGCAAATCCGACCTCGGATGCCGCAATCCGCGGATTCGCGACCGCAACCCACCAGTCGTCGCCGGCAGTGCCGGGATAGTTCGACGTCACCGAGGCCACGCTCAGGCCGTCGGCGCCGGCTAGCTGGTAGCCACCTGAGATCGCATATTGGCCGGTGGGGCAGGTCACCCCATGCTTTCCAGTCTCCCCTGCGTCGACGCTGTATCTGTATGGGGAGACGAAGGTGTGGAACGAGAGCCCGGAAACGACGGTTATCGGCGTTGCCGAACGAGCTCCAGACGCGGGCGTCACCGCCATGAGGACGACGGTCGTCGCCGCGCTCGCAAGTACCGCGGCGATAGTCGGGATCACGATTGCCTTGCCTTGCATGAGGTCTCCCCTCTTCTCGGATGCGAACACGATCAGTACGAAACGGGGTCCAGATCGACTGTGGAGACACACATCGCTCGGCGAAGCCACGTTTGGTACCTGCACCTTCTATTCGATGCGGCGGACGCGACCCCGCTACCGGCGGACCCGAGAACCCGCGGCCGGGGCGTACCGGCTGCCTGGCCTTCCCGCGCCGATCCGATCTACCCCGCAGGGAGAGCCGGCAGCGGAACGGGGACGGGGATCGGCTCCGGCACGACCGTCGCCGTCGGGAACGCAACGAACGCCTGCTCTGCCAACGTGTCGAGGCTCGAAGCCATCACCCCCTGAGCAGAGACGGTATAGAGCTGGTCGCCGATCACCAGCGCCCGCTCGATAGTCGGGGTCGAGCCGTCAACCTGGTCCTGCACGATCTGCCCGAGCTCGCCGATCCCGGTGCTGTCGAGCCGAAAACCGATCGCGCCGGTGAAGCCCGCCGAGCCTGGCTGGGGGTACAGGACGCCGGTCGGAAAGCTCTGCAGCGGGATCACAGCGAGGTCGGTCGGCGGCCAGAACAGGAACGCGTGGGAGTCGTACTCGACCTGGGAGCTCGAACCTGGCCCGAGCAGCTGTGCGGCAATGAGGGCAGGATGCGTCGGATCGGACACGTTGAAGAGGTCGAGCACCGTGCTCTGCGGCTGGACGCCGTTCGGATCAGCCGCCTGCCCGATCCCGAGCAGAAGCCCCGGCCCAACCGACTGGAGATACGACGAGTCGCCCGCGAGCGCGAGCTCGCCGCTCACGGTGGGAGCGTTCGGATCGCTGAGGTCGATCGTGTAGAAGGGAGCACCCACGGCGAGGGTCGAGACGTAGCCCGCGTCACCGACGAAGCGCACCGATGCGATCTGTCCCCCTTCGGCAAGTCCCGAGACCTGGCCGACCGGAACGAGCTCGTCTCCCTCTGTCGCGAGTACCGTCACGAGGCTCTCGCTCGGTACCGATTGAAACGCGCCGTTCCACCAGATCGGGCGGCTCGTCGTGGCGGCGCGGAGATAACCGCCGTATTCCGAAAGCGAGAACTGGTTGAGCAGGTAGCCGGGGACCGAGCCGGCAGCAAGGAACGTGGTTGCGTCGGGGTCGGAGACGTCGAAGCGGTCGATGACGGTGCTCTGCGAACCCGGTAGCTGCTCGTAGGGGAGCTCAGGATCGACCCAGCGCTGCGTTGCGATGTAGAGACTCGTCTGCGAGCCGTACACGACCTGGGCGTCTGCCATGAGTGACTCGGCCGAGGCGGAACTGAGCCCGTTGGCGAGGTTGACGGTGAGGATCGTCAACATCCCGAGGCCCGAGAAGGCGGCAGGCCGATACACCTCGCCACAACGCGCGACAGGACGGGAGGCAAGCTCGGCGCCGCTCGTGCCGCGGCGAACCGTCAGCGAGGGCACCCAGCCAGCCGGAGTCGCCCGCAGATCGGGCTCGACGATCCCCTCGGGCGCGGAGGAGACGACAAGACGCGCAGTGGTGCCGTTCAGGCGCGCGGTCACGAAGGTGCCTCCGAGGGTCATCGTCTGGGTCACCGTCATCGCGGCCGGGTCGCTCACGTCGACCTCCGAGAGCACCGTCTGGCCGCCAAGGAAGTAGGGCGACGAGACGATCGCGGCGCGCGCCGACGACGTTCCGAGCACTGGCTCGGGCAAAGGCGGGAGGGTCGCGACGGCGTTCGAGACCACGAGCAGCGTGTTTCCACTCAGCAGCAGCTGCACGTCGCTCGACTGAGCGCCGAGCGCGAGCGACCCGTCGACGGTCGGCGTCCCGTCGGCAACGTCAAGCGCATACAACGTGTCGCCCGAGACGGTGAAGATCGTCGACCCGTTCGTCTTGACGATGTCGGGTTCGTCGACTCCGGGCTCCTGGTCGTTGGTCGTCGAATAGGCGGGCGTGGTCGAGCTCGACGACCCCCCGCTCCCACTGACCGCCGAAGCCGCGGGGGTCGCCACTGCCGTCCCACCCGCCTTCGAGCCCGTCGAGCTCGTTCCCGTCACGACCGTCGCGCCCTCGAGTGGCTGCTCGGGGAGTCCGCGGGTCTGCGCGTAGTGACTCCGGGCGTACGAAACGAGCGACGAGCACGAGGAGAACGCTGCCGGCCGGAGTGACGTCGCCGAACCGGCCCGAGTCGCCGACGCAGGCACCGCGGGCACCGCAAAGGCCGCGAGGCAAAAGAGCAGGAACCCCCGCTGCCTCATGGGCGGCATCGTACTCCCCAAACCCGAAACTCGTGAGCGCCCTTTCGGGGTAATTTCGGCCCCAGATCAGGGTTGACGTCGATCCGTTGGCAGCAGCGTGTGCGCCCTCCGAGCGCACGACGCCGACGAGGGCTCATCGCCGAGAACACCGGCTCGAGAATCGTATTCGTGCCCACGGTTTCCGAAGCGAGCGGCTCAACTGTGGAATAGCTCGATGGAGCCCGTACCGCGCGGTGAGCGCAGCGACACGTGTGCGACCCCGACGGTGAGGCGAACGGCGAGGCCGAAGCGCTCCAACCGCACGTCGCGGTGCTAACCGACAACCCCTCTCTCGCGAGGGCTACGTCAGGCAGTCATTGCGACTCGGAGCGTGGGCACCCGCGACTCGACCTCCGCCCCGAGCGCAGCCGGACGGTCTGCGAGGACGGTGGAGCCCGGGCGCTGCGGTGCGTCTCGCCCGAGCGCGACGTCGGTCGCGCGCGCAGAGCCTCACGACCGAGCCCGCTTTCTGCTGTCGGGTGACGTGAGTTCGTCGAGAGCGATTGAGCCGCTCGTCACTGGAGCCCGTTACGCACCGAGGTGATGCGCCCGGTGTTGAAGCCGAGCCAGTGCATCCTGCCGACATAGCGCGCATGCTCGACCTTGAGACAGCGGTCCATGATGACCGTGACACCGCCGTCCGTCGCGATCTCGGCTGCTTCCTCGTTGATCACACCGAATTGGCACCAGAGCGCTCCTGCCCGGATCGTGACGGCCTCCCGCGCGATCTCCGGCAACGCATCCGGTGCGCGGAAGACGTTCACGATGTCCACCGCCACCGGCACCTCGAGCAGGCTCGGATAGCTCACCTCCCCGAGGATCTCGGTCTCGCGCGGGTTGACCGGGATCACCCGGTAACCGTGCCGCTTGAGGTAGTAACCGACAAAGTTGCTCGCGCGGAGCTCGTTGGCGGAGAGACCGACGACGGCGATCGTGCGCGCACCGTGGAGCAGGCGCTGGATCGTCAACGGATCCTGGTATCGCTCGAGCTCGCTCATTTCACGCGCGCCAATGCCTGCTCGAGGTCCCAGATCAGATCGTCGACGGACTCGATACCGACCGACAGACGGATCGTTCCCGAGCCGACACCGGCCGCCACGAGTTCGGCGTCGCTCAGCTGGCGATGGGTCGTGCTCGCCGGATGGATGATCAGGCTCTTCGCGTCACCGACGTTCGCGAGGTGCGACCACAGCCTCACACCACGGATCAGGTTCTGGCCGCCTTCTCGCCCCCCGGCGCAGTCGAACGAGAACACCGCACCGGCGCCCTGGGGCAGGTACTTCTCGACGAGCGGCCTGTAACTGCTTGCAGGCAGCCCTGGGTAGGTGACGTTCGTTGCCAGCTCGTGCGCCTCGAGAAACGCCGCGACCGTGCGGGCGTTGTCGACGTGACGCTCCATCCGCAGCGACAGCGTTTCGAGCCCCTGGAGGAACAGGAAGGCGTTGAGTGGCGCGAGCGTTCCGCCGAGATCGCGTAGCGTCTCGGCCCGCAGCTTCATCAGATACCCGTAGGTTCCGAACGTCTCGTGAAACCGCAGGCCGTGGTAGGCAGGCGAGGGGTCCGCCACGACGGGGAACCGCCCGTTCGACCAGTCGAACGTGCCCGCCTCGATGACGACGCCGCCGATGCTCGTTCCGTGCCCGCCAATGAACTTGGTCGCGGAGTGGACGACGATGTCTGCTCCCCACTCGATCGGGCGGCACAGGTACGGCGTGGCGAACGTGTTGTCAACGATCAGCGGCACCCCGTGTTCGTGCGCGATCGCGGCAATCGGTTCGATGTCGAGCACGTTGCCGGCGGGATTGCCGATCGTCTCGCCGTAGAACGCCTTCGTGTTGGCGCACACAGCCTGACGCCAGGCATCCGGATCGTCAGGATCGACCCAGGTCAGCTCCACGCTCAGCTTCCGCAGCAGGTGCTTGAGCTGATTCACTGTCCCCCCGTACAGGGCCGAGGAGGAGACGACGTGGTCGCCCGGCTCGAGCAAGGTGAAGAGCGCGGCCGCTTGCGCGGCGATCCCGCTCGAGAACGCCACCCCGCCCACCCCGCCCTCGAGGTTCGCCACGCGCTCCTCGAACACGGCGACCGTCGGATTCATGATCCGGGAATACGTGTTGCCGTACTCCTGGAGGTTGAAGTAGGCACCCGCCGATTCGGGGTCCTCGAAGACGTAGCTGGTCGTCTGGAAGATCGGAACCGCCCGAGCGCCGGTGTTGGGGTCCGGCCGCTGACCGGCGTGGAGCTGCCGAGTCTCGAACCCGAACGCGCGCTCCGCGTCGGGCAGAGCGCGCTCGGCGGTCATCGTCGCTCCTCGAGAAAACCCTGGATCACCGGTGTTTGCCGCGCCTCTTCCAGCAGGAAGCAATCGTGCCCGTAGGGCGCGTCGATCACGTGGAGCTCGACCTTCTTGCCAAGCCCGCGAAGGGCCTCTGCGATCTCCTGCGATCCCGAGGGAGGGTAGAGCCAGTCCGAGCTGAACGCGATCAACAGCGTCCGCGCGGTGAGCGGTTCGAGCGCCCGCATCAACGAGCCCTGGCCGTACTGCCGCGCAAGGTCGAAGTACGTCAGTGCGCGTGAGGTGTAGAGGTAGGTGTTTGCATCGAAGCGTTTGACGAACGAGTCGGCCTGGTACCGCAGGTAGCTCTCGATCTCGAACTCCGGCGCGGTGATCGTGTAGCGGATGTCGTCGGCAAACTGCAGGCGCCGACCGAACTTGTCGCTCAGTCCGATCGCCGAGAGATACGTCATATGGCCGATCATGCGGGCAACGCCCATGCCGGCGTTCGGCGCCTCGTCCGTCCCGTAGTAGTCACCGTCTCGCCAGGCCGGGTCGCGCATGATCGCCTCGCGGGCGATCGCGTTCCAGGCCATGCCCTGCGGATGAAGAGCATGGGTGCTCGCGATCGCGACGACGGCGTCGACCTGATCGGGGAACAGGATCGCCCACTCGAAGGCCTGCATGCCGCCGAGCGACCCGCCGGCCACCGCCGCAAGCCGCTCGATCCCCAGCTCCTCCAGGAACGCTCGCTCGGTTCTCACCATGTCTGCGACGGTGATCACGGGGAACCGCGAACCGTACGGGTTCCCGTCGCCGGGTCGAGTGACGAGGGCCCGGTCGTTCCGCGGCAGCCACCGAGCAGGTTCGTGGAGACGACGAAGTATCGGTCGGTGTCGAACGCCTTGCCGGGGCCGATCATCCCGTCCCACCAGCCGAGCCCCTTGCCGGACGACCCGTCGCGATCCTCGGCCCCGAAGCCGTCGCGTGTGCTCTGCGCTTCGGCCTCGAACGAGAAGCCGGCCGCGTGCGCATCACCGCTGAGGGCGTGGCAAACGAGGATCACGTTGTCGCGCCGTGGGGAGAGCGTGCCGTAGGTTTCGTACGCCACCCGTACCGGGTGAAGCTCGCACCCGCAGTCGAGCCGCACCGGGTGCGGCAGGTCGAGATACAGCGTCTCGACGGTGCCGACCGAACCGACGCCGGATGTCGAGTCCGCCGTGGTTGCGGCCAGGTTCATCTCGTTCTCGGTGCAGTCATCTGCGTGTATTGTGCTGATTTCTTTACTTTGGAAAGCGAGCTTACGAGAGGAGCCAGACGCGATGTCCACCATCGACAATGGAGTCAACGTACAGGCACTGCTCGACGCGCGCGAAGTCCTCGCCGGGGCACCCGAGGCTGCCCAGTTCACCTGGCGGGCGTCGTCGAGATGGGAGAACGGCGTCCACAGCACGACGACGATCAAGAACTTCTTCGGCCTCGGCGAAGAGCAGAGCCACAAGACCGAAACCGTGTTCGACGCCGACCACCCCGCGGTCTTCGCGGCTCAGGACAACGGGATCACGCCGATCGAGTACCTCCTGGTCGGGCTCGCAAGCTGCCTGACGGCAGGCGTGGCTTCAGTCGCGCAGAATCGCGGGATTCAGCTGCGCTCGGTCGAGTCGACAGTCGAGGGCAACCACGACATCCGCGGGATCCTCGGCGTTGACAGCGACGTCCGCAACGGCTTCAACGACATCAAGGTGACCTTCGCGATCGACGCCGACGCGTCCAAGCAGGAAATCGAGGCGCTCGTCGCCCAGTCCCAGAAGCGCTCCGCGGTCTTCGACGCGCTAACGAACCCGACGGAGGTCACCGTCGAGGTCGTCTGAGGGCACACCCCATCGAGCACTTCACCGCGGTTGTCATAGGCGCCGGTCACGCCGGCCT
Organism: uncultured Actinomycetota bacterium; assembly: GCA_963828105.1. Taxonomy (GTDB): domain Bacteria; phylum Actinomycetota; class Thermoleophilia; order Gaiellales; family Gaiellaceae; genus PALSA-600. The sequence goes on from CAWHDF010000034.1 coordinate 304,023, forward strand.
CGCTGCGAGCCACTTCCTCACGGAGCGCTCGCTGGACCACGTCGTGCTCGAGCGCGGCGAGGTTGCCAACTCGTGGCGGCGTGAGCGCTGGGACTCTTTGAGGCTGCTGACGCCCAACTGGCAGAGCCGACTCCCGGGCCTTCGCTACGACGGCGTCGATCCTGACGGCTACATGTCCGTAGCCGAGGTCGTTGAGCTCGTCACCAGGTTTGCGGTAGTGGCCCGTGCTCCTGTCCGCGCGGGCACGAACGTCACCTCCCTCCGACGAATCGCGGATGGCTACGCGCTCACGACGAACCGGGGAGAGATCCGCGCGCGAGCGGTGCTCATCGCGACCGGAGCCTGCAACCAGCCGACGGTGCCGGGGTTCGCCGACGCGCTGCCGCCGGAGGTCGAGCAGGTGACGGCCTTCGCCTATCGCCATCCGGATCAGCTTCCCGAGGGTGGGGTGCTCGTCGTCGGTGCCTCCGCCACCGGTGTGCAGTTGGCGGCCGAACTCAGGTCATCGGGTCGGTCGGTGATCCTTTCGGTCGGGGAGCACGTGCGGCTGCCTCGCATCTATCGCGGGCGAGACGTGCTGTGGTGGATGGATGCCTCCGGCGTGTGGGACCAGCGCTACGACGAGCTGGACGATCTCTCGCGCGCCCGGCAGCTGCCCTCGCCGCAGCTCGTTGGCACCCGGGAGCGGACGACGCTCGACCTCAACGCGCTGGCGGCGTCGGGCGTCGGGCTGGTGGGTCGATGGGCGAGCGTCCGTGACGGCCGGGCGCTCTTCTCCGGAGGCCTGCGGAACGTGTGCTCGCTCGCAGACCTGAAGTTGGAACGGCTGCTCGACGTCTTCGACGACTGGGCGCGGAGCACCGGCGGGAGCGCTGAGGCGGTTCCCCCTGAGCGGTTCGCGTCAACGGAAGTGCCCCGCTCGGCGAGACTCGAGCTGGACCTCCGCAGCGGCGAGATCCGATCGGTCCTCTGGGCCACCGGGTTCCGGCCCGATTACGGGTGGCTCGACGTGCCGGTCGTCGACGCCAAGGGCCATCTTTGCCATGACGGCGGGATCGTCGACAGCCCGGGTCTGTATGCGCTCGGCCTGCCCGTCCTGCGCCGGCGCAGGTCCACCTTCATAAACGGCATCGAAGACGATGCTCGCGAGGTGATCGATCACCTCAGCGCCTACCTCGCGGGTGACTCGCCGGCCTCTCCGGTGAGAGCGAGCACGGCGAACGTGTGACCTGCGCGACGCGCCGTCTTGCTTACTGCTCGCCCCCCTCGGAGACAGCCTCACCCTGTTGAGCGTCCGCGGTGGCGCGCGCCTGACGCGCTTCAGCCAACGGGCCCCGGCGCTGCGAAGGCGACGACGAGCTCGAGTCCACCGCCTTCGCCTGGCTTCACGATCAGCTCTGCACCATGCGCGCGCGCAATCGCGCGGATGATCGTCAGCCCGAGCCCGTGGCCGGTTGGGGTGCCGGTGCGCTCCCCGGTCCAGTCGCTGGAACGGCTGGAAGAGACGCTCGAGCTCGGTGACCTCGACACGGTGACCCGAGTTGCTGACCGCAATCTGCGCCCGACCCTCGGAGACGCTCGTCGAGACGTCGATCGCCCCTCCCGGGATGTTGTGCCGGAGTGCGTTGTCGAGCAGGTTCGAGACCATGCTCTCGATCAGCTCTGCGTCGCCGTCGAGCGGCGCGGGCGCGAACGAGGCTCGAAGCTGGAGGCTTCGGCGTTCGGCCTCTGCTCGGCGGGAGCAGACGACCGCCTCGGCAAGAGCCGCCAGGTCGAGCGGCTGGGAGTGCTCGAGCCCGCGCTCGCTGCTCGCGAGGGTCAGCAAAGCTTCGATGAGCCGTTCTTGTTGGCCGCCGAGTGCGAGCGCTTCGATACAGGTGGCTCGCAGGGACTCGGCGTCGGCGTCGGGATCGGCGAGCGCGACCTGCAACAGTGTCCGTTGCCCGGCGAGCGGCGTGCGGAGCTCGTGGGAGGCGTTCGCGACGAAGTGACGCTGCGACTCGAACGATGCCTCGAGCCGCGCGAAGAGGCTGTCGAGGATGCTGCCGAGGTCGGTGAGCTCGTCCTTGGGGCCGTCAAGTCCGAGCCGCCGGTGCAGATTCGTGGCGGAGATCTCCTGCGCGGTGGCGGTGATGATGCGCAGTGGTCGGAGGAACCTGCCGGCAAGCCACCAGGCAGCGGCGACCGCAGCTACGACGACGACGACGACGATGCCAGCGGCGCCGGGATCGAACTGCTGCACGGACGCCGCGTGTGGGACGAGCGCGGCCGCGCCGTGCGGAGCGCGGCTCTCAGCGCTCCCGAAGAGGAGGTTCTTCGTCTTGAACAGGACGCTGGTACCGATGAGTACCGCGGCGATGACCGCAAGGAACACGCCTGCGTAAAGGAGCGTGATCTGGATGCGCAGCGTCGGGCGGCGAGCGCGTCGCTTCGTGAACGCGCCGACGGCGGTCATCGTGGGGCTGCAATCCGGTAGCCACCGTCGCGTACCGTTTCGACGAGCGGCGGTTCGCCTAGCTTTCTCCGTAGACGGCGCACCGTTGTCTTGACGGTGGTCGTGAACGGGTCGGCGTACTCGTCCCAGACGCGTTCGAGGAGTTCCTCGGCCGAGACGACATGGTCAGCGCTAGCGAGGAGATATTCGAGCAACGCGAACTCTTTGGGGCTGAGCTCAAGGCGCCGACCGCCGCGGGAGGCGGTCCGCCGGGCCGGATCGAGCAGCAGGTCGCCCGCCTCGAGTGTCGGCGGTATCGCAGGAGTCGAGCGACGCCCGAGAGCACGGACGCGTGCGACGAGCTCGGCGAACTCGAACGGCTTCGCCAGGTAGTCATCGGCCCCGAGCCCGAGTCCTTCGACACGGTCCCTGACCGTGCTCGCCGCGGTGAGCATCAAGACACGGGTTTCGGTGCGATCCGTCACGATCCGACGACAGATGTCGTCACCATGGACTCCGGGTAGATCGCGGTCGAGCACAACGACGTCGTAGCGCGTAAGCGCCAAGTGGCTGAGCGCGGCTGGGCCGTCGAGCGTGACGTCGACGGCCATCCCTTCCCGACGCAGCCCCTTCCCGATCGATCTCGCCAGTACCTCGAAATCCTCAACGACGAGCACTCTCATCAACGCCCCCTTTCTGCTCGGCAGCGATCCGGCCGACGACCCTCGGCGGGGTGCCTCGCTCCGACACGATGCCAGGCTGCCGGTGACAGCTCGGTGTCAACCGCAGACACCGTGTTGGCACCGGGCGCGTCGTACAACCCTCTTCGACAGATGCCGGAGTCGACGGAGGGAGCTCGCATGAGCGGATCGACAATCGAGCGCACGCCCATCGCGCTGAGCAATGTGTGCAAACGGTTCGGACCAACGCTCGCGCTGGACGGGATCTCCTTCGCGGTGGCCGCTGGACAGGTGACCGCCTTCGTGGGTCCGAATGGGGCCGGCAAGTCGACCACACTGCGCGTCATCCTCGGACTCGACAGTCCCGACGAAGGCACCGCCCTGATCGGTGGCCGCCGTTACCGGGAGCTCCACCGCCCCTTGACCCACGTCGGAGCGCTGCTCGACGCGAGCGCCCTCCACCCGGCCCGAAGCGGGCGCAACCACTTGCTGTGGCTGGCCCGCTCGAACCGCCTGTCGGGCGGACGCGTGGATGCCGTGATCGAACTGGTCGGTCTCCAGGTCGCGGCGCGCCGCAAGGCCAGCGCGTTTTCGCTCGGCATGCGCCAGCGACTCGGGATCGCGGCTGCCCTTCTCGGCGACCCGCCCGTGCTGATCATGGACGAGCCTTTCAACGGCATGGATCCGGACGGGATCATCTGGATGCGCCAACTGCTCCGATCGCTCGCCGCAGAAGGACGCTCAATCCTCATCTCGAGCCACCTGATGAGCGAGCTCGAAGGTCTGGCCGATCACGTCATCGTCGTCGGGCGCGGCAGAGTGCTCGCCGACGCCAGCGTCGATGCGTTGCTTGCGCGCGCCTCTCGAGACTCGGTCGTCGTCCGCACGCCGGCCGCAGGCGACGCCGCCAGGCTGCTCGGAGGGCGCGGGTGTGAAGGCGACGCTCGGCGAGGCCAGTCTCAGCGTCGCAGGGCTCGGAGCAGCACGCCTCGTTGAACTCCTCAACGAGGCCCGCATTCCGTTCTCCGAGGTCACGGTGGAGCGAGCAACCCTCGAAGACGTCTACCTGCAGCTGACGGGCCGCGAACTCGAATTCCGTGCCGGTACCGGCACCGAGGCGCAACGATGAGCGCGCTCGACACCTCTCCGGTGGCGACCAGGGAGTTCCGGGCCGGACAGTTCTTCGCCGTGCTCCGGTCGGAGTCGACGAAATTCTCGACCGTCCGGGGCTGGCTGCTCGGGCTGCTGCTTGCCTTCGCTCTCTGCGTCACGTTCACGTTCCTGGGCGCCAACGGCAGCCACGAAGGCGCGTGCACCGGCCCCCCACCCCCCGCTTCCGCATCGAACACACCCGGAACCGACTGCCACGCCGGCCATCCCTTCGTTCCGACCGGCCCGAACGGCGGACCGGTCGCCGACAGCTACGAGTTCGTCGCGCGGCTGCTCACAGCCGATGCCACCATCACCACCCGGCTCAGCTCGCTCACCGGCGCTATCTCGACCAACCCCGCCAATGTCGCGCCCTCGGCCGCAGCGTCCCGGCCGGGGCTGGCCGCGTGGGCAAAAGCCGGCATTCTGCTGACGCCGACGACCCGACAGGGGTCACGCTACGCCGCGGTCGTGGTCACGGGCGACCACGGCGTCCGCTTCCAGTACGACTACACCCACGACCGGGCCGGTCTTACGGGAGCGGTCACGAGCCGTGCGCCCCGCTGGTTACGACTGACGCGCAAGGGCGATACGGTGACGGGCTACGACTCGGCCGACGGCGCGCGCTGGAGCGAGGTCGGCACGGCTCGCTTCCCCGGACTGCCCGCCGTCGTCGACGTCGGGATGTTCGCCACCTCACCGGTGAGCTTCGCAGGATCGAGCAGCGGCTTCCCCACGCTCGCCACCGCGACGTTCGACCACGTCACCATCGACAACCACAGCGACCCGCAGGGCTGGCACGGCCAGCGTGTCGGCACCGATCCGCAGGAATTCTACCCCACCCTTACAGCGGGTAGTTACTTCCGCTCAGGCGGCTCCTTCGTCGTCAGCGGCTCGGGTGACATCGCCCCCGGCGTCGCGGCAGGGCTTCTCGGCACGGAAACACCCGGGAGTACGCTTGTGCTCGGCCTGGTGGTTGGCTTGATCGTGATGCTCGTGCTCGCGACGATGTTCGTCACGAGCGAGTACCGCCGCGGCCTCATCCGCACGACCTTCGCGGGTACCCCGAACCGCGGCAGCGTCCTCGCAGCCAAGGCCCTCGCCGTCGCAGTCGTCGCGTTCGCGACGACTGCGTTCGCTGCAACCGTCGCAATCACGCTCGGCGAGCACATCCTCGAGGCAAACGGGAACTACGTCTTCCCCGTCAGCAGCCTCGTCGAGCTGCGGATCATCACCGGTAGCGGAGTGTTGGTCGCCGTCAGCGCCGCCGCGGTCGTCGCACTCGGCACCATCCTGCGCACAAGCGCAGCGGCGATCTGCGTAGGCCTCATCGTCTTCGTGCTCCCGTTGATACTCGGCTCGTCCCTCTCCGGTGGCGCCCAGCAATGGCTGTTCCGCCTCACCCCGGCCGCGGGCTTCTCGGTGCTGGCGGCGCTGCCGTACTCGGCGCAGGTCAGCTACCCCTACACGCTCGAGAACGGCTACTACCCGCTGGCTCCTTGGAGCGGACTTGCCGTGCTCTGCGCCTACGCAGCGCTCGCACTTGGTACTGCCTGGTTCGTTGTGCGCCGGCGGGACGCATGATCGCTGCGCTTCACGGCGAGTGGACGAAGTTGCGCACCCTGGCTACGACCTCGTGGCTGCTCGTTGGCACCGTCACGCTCACCGTCGCGGTGAGTGCCGCGGTCGCCGCCGAGATCCATGCCGGCGCCGCGAGCCGTCAGGATCCCACCAAGCTGAGCCTGACCGGCATCTACCTTGGGCAGGCCGTCATTTCGGTCCTCGCCGTCCTCGTCGTCTCCGACGAGTACGCGACCGGCATGATCAACACCAGCCTCACGGCCGTGCCGAGACGTCTCGTGCTCCTCGGCGCCAAGGCGACGAATCTCGCCGGGCTCGCGCTCCTAGCCGGAATCCTTGCCGTCGCAGGGTCCCTCCTTGTCGGCCGGCTCTTGCTCCCCACGCGAGGTCTCAACCCGGCCCACGGATACGCACTCGTGTCGCCGGGCGACGGTGCCACGCTCCGCGCAGCTGTCGGCACCGTGCTCTACGTGGTCATCATCGCCCTCCTCAGCCTGGGCATCGCGATCGCGATCCGGGACACTGCCGTCGCGATCGGGACGGTTCTCGCGTTGCTCTACCTGCCACCTCTCCTCGCGCAGGCAGTCTCGGACCCGCTCCGTCGACACCTCGAACAGGTCGCCCCTTCGACTGCCGGACTCGCGATCCAGTCGACGACCGACCTCAACGCTCTCCCGATCGGCCCCTGGACAGGTATCGGCGTGCTCGTGGCCTGGGCGGGCGCGTCGCTGCTCGCAAGCGGGCTCCTCTTCCGTCGACGCGACCCCTGATACGCCCCGGGTCGCGGCGCGGCGAGCGGGGAGCACGTGAACGCAGGCGCGAACCGTGGCCTCCCGACACCAAGGCGGCTATCAGGCCCGACTCGTGCTCCACCACGACCGCTTGACCCGCTCGCGAGCGTCCGAGTCGAGCGGCTGCGGCTTCCCGGCACCGGCGGGCATCGCGGTGGCCTGGTCGAGCTCAACGACCGGAGGGAAGGTGACGGTGACGGCGAGGCCACCGTCCGGGTCGGCGCGCGCGTCGATCGTTGCACCGTGGCCCGCGGCGATCGCCCGCACGATCGAGAGCCCGAGGCCATGCCCGTTCCGGGCCTGGTTTCGGCGGAGGTCGAGTCGCTGGAAGGGTTCGAAGAGTCGCTCGACCTCGTTCGGCGCGATGATCGGCCCGGTGTTGGTGACCGCGAGCACGGCTCTGCCGTCGACGGCAGCGCACGCGACGCGAACCTGGCCGCCGGCAACGTTGTGACCGATCGCGTTGTCGAGGAGGTTCGCGACCAGGCGTTCGACGAGCCTGGGGTCTCCGTCGAGTGGCGCAAAGCGAATCGCGGTCTCGAGCTGCAAGTCGAGTCGTCCGGTGTCGAGACCAGGGCGCGACAGCACCGAGAGACAGATGTCCGCGAGGTCGGTCCGCTCACGCTGATCGAGGCCACTTTCGCTGCTTGCAAGGGTGAGCAGAGCCTCGATGAGCGTTTCCTGTCCACGGTTGGAGACGAGGAGCTCCTCGGCGGTCGCCCTCCACACCTCCGAGGTCGAGGGATCACCGAGAGCGACCTGCACAAGGGTGCGTTCTCGCGTGAGGGGGCTTCGAAGCTCGTGGGAGGCGTTCGCGACGAAGTGCCGTTGGGCCGCAAAGGCGGCTTCGAGGCGCGCGAAGAGATCATCGAGGGTGTCGCCGAGCTCCTTGAGCTCGTCCTCCGGGCCCTCCAGAGCGAGACGCTTGTGCAGGCTGGTCGACGAGATCCGTCCGGGCCGTACGGGTAATGGTGCGGATCGGACGCAGCATTCTGCCGGCGACGAGCCAGCCCGCGAGGAGCGCGAGTGCCGCGACGATCGCGAGCGCGACTCCCGAGGTGACCAACAGCTGGTGCGAATCGGCAGCACGCTGCGCCGCTTGGACGGATCCTGCGCGCGTCAGCTGGTGCACGGCCTGAGCCAGCTCGTGCACTGCTTGTGCAAGCTGATGCTGGTCATGCGCGATCTGCTGCTTGTCCTCGCTCAGCCGTGGCAGCGGCAGCAGCAGCGGGTTGTGACCGTGGGAAGGTGGGCCCAGAGAGATGGCGGCCGGCTGCCGCAGCTGGTGTTGGTCATAGGCGAGCCGCGTCTGAACCTGGACCAGCTGAGGCAGCGTCTTGGCGAGCGCGAGCGGCAGCTGGAGCGACGGGATCGCGGGCGTCTCGGGAATCTTCGGGAGCTGCGGGGGTCGGTAATCGGTGGCCTGTTGAAAAAGGATGTAGGTGACAGCGACAAGCGCGACGCCCGAGAGGAGAAAGAGCCCGCCATAGAGCGCAGTAAGCCGCAGCCTGGCGGTGCGCCGGGGCAGTCGCAGCCAGGTGGGCGATGCGAGCCGAGGATGAGACAGATGCATCATGGCCCTCCAATGCGGTAACCGCTCTCGCGGATGGTTTCGATCACCGGTGGCGCACCGAGCTTGCCTCGCAACCGGCGAATGGTGGTCTTGACGGTGGCGGTGAAGGGGTCGATTTCGTCGTCCCAGACCCGTTCGAGCAGTTCCTCGGCCGAGAGCGGCCTTCCGTCCGCGGCGAGCAGGCACTCGAGCACCGCAAGCTCCTTGCGGGTGAGCGCAAGGCGGAGGCCTCCACGAAACGCAACTCGACGCACGGGATCAAGCGTCAAGTCGCCGTAGGCGAGGTCGGCCGGAGGCACCGCCGGGCGTCGTCCCACCGCACGGATCCGGGCGACGAGCTCCGAGAACTCGAAGGGCTTTGGCAGGTAGTCATCGGCACCGAGTCCCAGGCCCTCGACACGATCTCTGACGGTGCTGGCGGCAGTGAGCATCAGCACCCTGATCGTCGACCTCTCTGCGACGAGCGCGCGGCAGATGTCGTCGCCATGCGTGCCGGGCAGGTCGCGGTCGAGCACGACGACGTCGTAGGGGCTGATCGCAAGACGCGTGAGGGCGTCGTTTCCGTCGAGCGCGATCTCGACGGCCATGCCTTCCCGGCGCAGCCCAACCGCTACCGCCTTGGCAAGTACCTCGTCGTCTTCGGCTACGAGCACTCTCATCCTCGCTCCTGACTGCCGCGACCTGTGACGCGCAGGGCTGACTCGCAGGAAGCGGGCACAGGTACCAGCCCAGGCGCTAAGGATGACAGGTCGTGGCCGACAGCCCGGTAACAGATTTCGTCACCGTAGTGTCACCGACGCCTTCTCTTGTCGAGGACAGCGCCTGGCGGCAGACGACGTTCGGCGAGCTCGCTAGGCGTGCCCGGGTGTCGCGACCGTCGGTCCCGCAGGTTGCAGTGAACGGCAGGCGTTACTCGCAACCTCGAATGCGGCCGAGCCGGGGTCGAACTTCCCGCTGTCGAAGGCGCCCTCTCCGTCTGGATCTGGGAAGTTCGGGAGTCCGTGCGAGCGAATGCACTGGGCCCACTTCACCTCCGCCGCGATCTTCTCGGGAGACGCCGGCGGACTCTGCTCGCCTGCTCCGGGCAGAAGCGACTCGCACGAGCGCTTGGCGGCCATGAAGGTCGGGTTGTTCCGATCGAGATCACTACCGGGCCCGCCGTTGATCTGAATCGCGGCGCCCCCGCCCGGGCTGGCGGTGGGATCGGGGAAGTCCGAGACGCCATGGGTGCGCATGCAACGTGCGTAGGCGAGCAGCTGAGCCATGCCGTTGCCCGACGACGACGTCGCGGGCGCTTCGGCGTGGCGGGCACCCGAGCCGGCGATGCCCGGGCCGCTGCCACCGCCACAGCCGGCAGCGACGAGCGAAAACGCGAGCAACAGTGACAACGCCGTCGCCACCTTGAGCGGGCGCATCGAGCGCCGGCGTTGCATGTGCGGCGGGTGAAGGGAGTGGCCTTCGTGGTTGCATGAACTCGTCATCTCTTCGCTCCCATGGGTTGGAGGTGGTCCTCGGGTGCGTTGTACGCCGCGACCGCTGACATGGGCCTTACCGTGGCTGTTAGCCCGCTGTAAGGCGGGCTCAGGCATCCTCAGTTCCGCACCGCTGCGTCGAGTACGGAGATGCCCGATACGTCCTGCAGATCCCAGATGGAACGGCGCGTAACGCGTGCACGGCGAACCACGGCCGTGTTCCCCGAGCGCAGCGCTGCTCGTTCATTCGCGCCGATGCCGCGGCCGGGAGCGTCTACGCCCGCGCCTTCCCCGGCTGACGTGTGCGCCCGCCGGGTTCGCCGATGAAGAGGATCGAGCGCGGCGCCTCGAAGCGCGGCGAGAGAGGGGCACGTGGCGGGTCACGACGGACGATTCGCGTCCGTCTCGCGGCACTGTTCTTCGGCGTCTTCGTCGCTTCCGGGGTCGTGATGCTCGCCGTCACCGTCGCGGTGTGGCAAAGCAGAACCGGCGCCGTGACCGCCTCTGCGATGCCTGTCGCCGCCGGAAGCGCCGCGAACACGGCCACCGGCATCACGCAGCACAGCTCCGACCGGCGTCAGCTCCTGGTCGCCGCCGGGATCGGTCTGACGATCATGGCCGCACTCTCGCTCGCGGTTGGCTGGATCGTCGCGGGACGATTCCTGCTGCCGCTGCGGACGATCACGATGACCGCCAGGAAGATCTCAGTTACCAACCTCAACGAGCGGCTGCATCTTGACGGCCCCGACGACGAGCTCAAGGAACTCGCGGATACCTTCGACGAGCTGCTCGACCGGCTCGAGCGCTCGTTCATGTTCGAGCGCCAGTTCGTCGCCAACGCCTCGCACGAGCTGCGCACGCCGCTGGCGGGAATGCGCGCATCGCTCGACGTCGCGATGGCCAAGGCCGGGCCGGTACCGCCGCAGCTCGACACCCTCGCCGGGCGGCTGCGCCGCGAGCTCGACCATGTCGACCTGCTCCTCGAGAGCTTTCTCACGCTCGCCCACTCCCAGCAAGGGCCGCTCGGCGACAGGGCGACCGTCTCGCTCCGCGTGCTCGCCCGCGAAGCGATCGCGCGTCGCGCAGAGGAGATCTCGGTGCGCGGACTGTCGGTCGAGCAGGAGCACGGTGACGCCGCTTGGGTGAGCGGGAGCGAAACGCTGATCACCCGGATGGTCGAGAACCTGATCGACAACTCGATCTTGCACAACAAGTCGGGTGGCTGGATCCGGGTCACGACCGAGCAGGCCGACACGCGCGTGCGCCTCATCGTCGAGAACGGCGGCGAGCTCCTCGACGCGAACCAGGTCGCCCACCTCACCACGCCGTTCCGTCGTATAGGCGCAGAGCGCACCGGCTCGGACACCGGCGCCGGCCTCGGGCTGGCGATCGTCTCCTCGATCGTCGAGGTCCACGGAGGTGCACTCGAGCTCGACGCACTCGACGGAGGCGGATTGCGCGTCGCGACCATCCTCCCGCTCGCGATGAGCCCCACCGTCGAGGTGCCCGCATGAAGGTCCTCGTCGTCGAAGACTCTCGCACGCTCGCCGACGCGCTCGTCGAGGGCTTACAGGACGAGGGGATGGCGGTCGATGTCGCCCACGACGGCCTGGAAGCGGCGGCCAAGCTCGAGCTCAACAGCTACGACGTCGTCGTTCTCGACCGCGACCTGCCCGGGATTCACGGCGACACCATCTGCCGCATGGTCAGCGAGCGCGAGTTGCCGGCAATGGTGCTGATGCTGACCGCCTCGAGTACTCCGACACAGCGAGTCAGCGGTCTCAGCCTCGGAGCCGACGACTACCTCACAAAACCGTTCCATTTTCCCGAGCTTGTGCTGCGGATCCGCGCCCTGAGTCGGCGCCGGCCCGGCGCCCGGCCGCGAACACTCCGAGCCGCCGGCATCGAACTCGACCCTCTCCGGCACACCGCGACTCGCGAAGGCCGCCGACTCGAGCTCTCGGCCAAGGAGTTCGCGGTGCTCGAGGTCCTGATGCGCGCGGAACACGCCGTTCTCAGCGCCGGCGACCTCTTCGCACAGGTGTGGGACGAGCGCATCGACCCCTTGAGCAACACCGTCACCGTCACGATCAGCAGGCTCCGCCGCAAACTCGGGGAGCCTCCGGCGATCGAAACGATCACGAACGTCGGATACCGGATCACGGAAGCTCCGCCCGAGCCCGTCTCGATGCACGACCCTGACGCACCGTAGATCGTCGCGCCCGGGCTAGGGCGGCGTCACCGTATCGATCACCTCGACGACGGCTCCCGCCGCCGGACAGCCGAATCCTCGAGCTGCTCGTCGAGCCGAGGCCACGAGGGGGGCGAGTCCCTGCGAGCGCTGGACGCGGGCCCCTCAGCCAAGAGGGTCGAGGAGCGCGAAAGCCGCACGGAGTGCTCGTCCGGCTATGAGCATCTTCTATAAGTGATATTATGGATCTAAGAGGTTTTCTTTTCCGGCCATGAACACCCGAGCTCAGACCCCGACGCTGACGGCCCCTGCGCCGATCACCGCTGCCGACGAAACCACGCCAGAGCTCTGTGAGCGCTCGCACGGGTCGGTGTCCGTGCTGCCGCTCCGTTCGCCGCGCGTGGACATCCACCGACACCTCTGGCCGGAGGAGCTCGTCGCACTGCTCGCCGCTCGTTCGTCGGCGCCGTGCCTCGCCGGCAGCTCACTCGTGACGAGCGAAGGGCGATTCGCGATCGATCCTTGGGCGCATGGCGCGAGCGCCTGTGTCAGCGACATCGACAGCGAGGGCATCGACGTTGCGGTTATCTCGCTCCAGCCGACGCTCGGCACCTCGACCCTCCCCGCCAACGAGGCCGCCGAGATCAAAGGGGCGTACGACTCTGGTGTGCGACGCCTCGTCTCGGGCTCCAACGGCCGCCTCCGGGCATTCTCGAGCGGAGGCGTCTACGAGGGCTTCGTGGGGCTCTGCGTAGCGGCCGACGAGCTCTCGGATCTCGAGCGGCTGGCGCCGAGCGCAAGCGAGCTCGTGGGCAACGGGCAGATTCTCTTCGTCCATCCAGGGCCCGCCGCACCGCCGAGGAACGCCCCGAGCTGGTGGGCTCCGGTCGTCGACTACACGGCCCAGATGCAGAGCGCTTTTGCCGCCTGGGTCTCAGGAGGCGCGGCACGGTGGCCAACGCTTCGCGTCGTCTTCGCAATCCTCGCCGGGGGCGCGCTCTTTCAGCTCGAACGGTTGAGCTCCCGCGGAGTCGACGTTCGTCGTCTCGGTCTCGGCAACGTCTACTTCGATACGGCCTCGTACGGCCGTCTGTCCCTCGAGCTTTGCCTCGCCGCCTCGGGTGTCGAGCACATCGTTTACGGCAGCGACGCGCCTGTCATCGATGCCAACGTGACTCTCGCCGCCGTCAACGCTCTCGGAAAGGTCACCGCTGATGCCATCTGCCGCAAGAACCCTGCCTCCCTCCTCAAGGTCTGAGCCAGCGTGGCTCGACGGTCTACCGACCGGCCGGGATCTCGATCGAGCCGAGCTGCACGGGCTCGTGCTCGCTGTAGCCCACGACGACACCTTCTGGCGGCCACTCGTACGCCACGACGAGGGCGAGCGGCACTTCGTCCAACTGCACCGTGACCTCCACCTGGACGTCTGGCTGATCTGCTGGACGAACCAGCAGGAAACTGGTCTCCACGATCACGACGTCTCCTCGGGCGCAGTGCACGTCTGCGCGGGTGACCTCGTCGAGGACCGCCTCGAGCTGCGGGACGGCTCCTTCCAGCGCGTCTCGATCACACGGCCGGAAGCGACCACATTCGACTTCGATTCCTCCCATGTGCACTGCGTGCGGCACCCGAAGGGGCGCCCTCCCGCAGTCTCGATCCACGTCTATTCGCCCGCGCTGTGGCGCATGGGGTACTACGACGTCAATGCAAACGGGCTGCTCCGCAGAACGTCCGTCATCTATGCGGAGGAAACCACTGCGGCGTAACCATCAGTCTGGTGTTGTGCACCGGGGCGACGTCGTTCCGAACACGCGCGATGGCCGTGCTGCCGAGAACGTCGGAAGTGACAGGCCCCGGGGTGGGCCCATCGATAAGAACCGCGCTCAAGAGGTCATCACCGTCGCGCAACAACTCTGGGACTCGTGGAAGGACGGTGCGCTACGACGAGACCGACTTCAGGCGTGTTTTTCCGGTGGACGAAACGATCTCGCGCGCGCTGCTTTCGGATCGCGGCCGCGCCTACTGCGCTCGGGCCGCGGCAGCCGTCCTCCGAGAGGTCATCACGCGTTCGGCGACCTCCCAGGTGCTCGCGCGCCCCCGATCGAACGTTCCTCTTCGCGGCGGTCGTCGAACTTTGCGACACCTCCGAACGGCGGGTGACGGGTACGGGCCGGCTACATTCCCGCGTCACCTGTGTCCGCTGCGCGAGAATGTGGGGCATGCCCAACTTTCCTGATTCACATCGTGATCTGCTCGAGGCGCAGGTCGCCTCGTTCGCGACGATCGATGATCGCGGCTTTCCCCAAGTCACCGCCGTCTGGTTCCTGTTCGATGGCGAGAAGCTCAGGCTCTCGCTGAGCACCGACCGGCGCAAGACGCAGAACCTGCGTGCGCGCCCCGAATGCAGCCTGTTCATCCTCGACCCGGCGAACGCGTTCCGCTATCTCGAGGTGCGCGGCCGCGCGCGACTCGAGGCGGACGACGGCTACGTCTTTGCCGATCAGGTCGGAAACAAGTACGGCGCCGACTTGAGGGCCTATGACAGCCCCGAGACGAGCCGCGTCGCCGTGACGATCGAACCCGTCGCGATCCACGCGGTCACCATCGGCGCCTAGTCCGCCCTTCGCGCGGGTTGCCTGGAACGGCATCGGGCGTGCGCGGCCTCCGTCTCCGACGGGCGCCGCCCGCGCTCAGCCGGACGCGCCGAGCTCGAGCTGGAGGAGCGCTCGCCGCACCGCCGTCGCGCCTGACCCGGTCGGGCTGAGGAGCAGGTAACGCCGCCAGAGGGACTCGATCTCCCCGTGAGCTCCACCGTGCAGCAGCAGAAGCGTGCCGAGATTCAGGTACGCGTCAGCGAATGAAGGGAAGAGATTGATCGAGAGTTCGTCCAGCCGCTCCACGACAGCGATGTCGACGTGTCTCCGCGAGCTCAGCGCGAGTCCGAGCGAGAAAGCACAGACGGCGTAGTGCTGAGCGATCAGCGCCTCCCACGAGGTTGACGGGTACGTCCGCGTCGGGTAGTGCAAGTGCTCGTAGGTCGTCGCGTGGGTGAGAAAGAGCGCGTAGGGATTGCGAATGCTCCCCTTCGACACAAGCCGGATCACGAGGCCGTCGTATACGCGCTCGAACGGGCCCCCGAAACCGGCGACCGCCGGCAGCCCGTCGTAGAAGACCGCATGCGTGCCGAGGTTGGCGCGGATGAACGTGTCGTAGGCGGCGGCCGAATCGAAGGGGAGCAGCGGCAGGGCGAGCGTCGGATGCTCCCGGCGCATTTGCAACGCATACTCCCGCTCGCCGAGGAGCGGAGCATCGAGCGCGATCACGTCGGTCCGAACGTGATCGACCGCCTGGGCGTAGGTGATTCCCTCCCAGTACTCGTCGCTGAAGGAGAGAAAGATCGCGTTGCGCGGGAGCGACTCGAGCAGGTCGTCGGCGAAGTTGAGCTCGACGGCGTCGCCGCGGCGGTCGTCACCCGCATAGTGCGCCGCGGCCGACGCCGCGACCACCCCGAGGAGCACGGCGGCTCCCAGCAGCGGCGCGATCCGTCCCCAGACCCCGGGGCCGGAAGGACGCCCGAGCAGCGAGAGCGTCGCGTAGGCGCCGAGCCCGGCGAGGACAGCGAGCATGATCGCCGGCAGGACGTAGAAGCGGGAGATGACCTCGTGCGCGACCGGCACGCTCAGGTCGGGGTTCGCGTACGCGACGAAGACCGGCCCGGAGACGACGAATCCCAGGACCAGGGCGGCACCGACCGCGCGGTATGAACGCCAGGCCCAGACCACGCCGCCGAGCGCGAGCAGGAGCCCGATGACGAGAAAGCCCCGGCTGAGATTCCCGAAGAGCGTCGAGAGCTGACCGCCCAGCGAACCGGAGGCCGCTCCCATGCCGAGCGAGAGCGTTCCATAGTTCTTGCGCAGGATGAGATCGACGAAGCGGCCAACGCTGGTCGGGTTGTCCCAGTCGAGAAGCGGCCGACGGCTTGCCGCGATCGGGATGTAGATGTAGGGGGCGAGGCCGGCGAGAAACGCGGCAAGGCCGATCGCGAGCGTGCGCGCGCGCGGCCGCCAGCCAGGCACGGACGCGCGCAGACGCCGGACACCCCACCAGGCGAGCACGGCGAGCGTCGGGATCAGGAGCACGATCGTCGGCTGGTCGCAGAACGAGAGCCCGAGGACGAACAGCGCGAGCCAGCCGCGGCGCGCCACGACGGGCCTGCGTGCCCAGCGGAATGCGAGCAACAAGAGGGAGGCGGCGAACAGGTCGTTGAGTGGGAACACCTCGGCGACCGTTGCGTACGCCCAGAACGTGCTCGAGAAGGCGAGCAGCAGCGCACCGAATGCCGCTGCGACGACCGCATTCCAGCCGGCCCGGCTTCGGTCGCCGGCTTCCTCGAGCACCGCGTGGATTGCGAAGTAGACAACCGACACCGCCGCTGCGTCGAGTAAGGCGGAGACCGCGTTAACGCGCAGCGCAGGCGATCCGATCGGGAACAGGAGCGCGAACCGGCCGAGCAGGGTGAAGAGCGGGTAGCCGGGAGGATGGGCGACACCGAGGACCGCGGCCGCCGAGATCAGCTCGCCGCTGTCGCCTGTCGGAAGTGATGTGTCGAGGGTCACGAGGTAGAGCCCGAGTGCGAGCAGGCCGAGCGCGACGCCGACCCAGACGACAACAGGAGGCTGCGGCAGGCTTGCGCCCGGCGTCGCCGGGAGCTCGACGGCCTTGGCGGCTTCCGGGCGCGCTGGCCCCGGAGCGCGTGCGGGCACGCGGCGACGTTTGGAGGATCTCGCGCGGCTCACCGGTTCGCCGCTACTCCTGAGCGGGGCGCGCGCAGGCGCAGGATGCGCAGACAGCCTCGCGCGTCACCGCGGCCGCCGTCGGCTCGAGATGCGCAGCCTCCCTGTCCGAGCCCAGGTGGTTGAGATGAGCGTCGAGAGCATTCGATCGGGTGTCGGGCCGGCAATCGTCCGGGCGGTCTTGAGAGAGCCACTGGGCAGCGTCGACGCGGCAACCCCGGCTGAGCCCCCGTACCGAGGCCGGCGGACCCACCGAGGGAACGCTCGAGTCGCAGTGCGCAAGCGTACCGTTCGGGTGGCTGATCCGTCCGCCTGCGGGTTACCGTTGCCCAAGGCCGGAAGGGACAGCCGGCCCTGATCGATGGATGCCGAAGCCGAACGTGTAGCGTCACGGGGCCGGACCGGCGCGCGCCCGCGAGCGTGTTGACCCCGGGGGCCGGCGGGGTTGTGCGCTCTCACGAACGTTGCACGGGCGGTAGCGACACCGAGCTGGGAGGTCTTGTGACCCATAACGAATCGCGCCACGTCTCGGCCGAGGCGTCATGAAGCCAGTAGAAGAGCTCGCGCATGCCGTGCTCCTCCCGGCTATCGACGACCTCGACGTCGCCCGCCTCGAGCCACTCCTCGAGCGGGGCTGCCGGAGCGTACTCCTCGGAGAAACACGCGAGGAGTACCTGGCCCGCCGCATGGGCGACGGACGCGCCGCCCAGGAGACGGGCGAGTTCGTCGCCGCCGCGATCGCCGCACTCAAACGCGCGAGCGCCGAGCCGCTCCTCATCGCCGTCGACCACGAGCTCGTCGGAATTCGGCGATTTGCACATCTGCTCTCCGAAGCCGGTCAGCCTGAGCAGTTCGCCACTGCCGACGAGATACGCGACCGCTCCCGGCTCGCAGGAGAACAGCTCGCGCCGCTCGGCGTCAACGTGGTCCTGGGACCGATCGTCGACGTCGTTCGAGGTCAGAACCCCTGGCTCGAACGCCGAAACCTCGGCCCGGACCCGGCAGTCGTCGCGGCAGCGGGCCGCGCCGTCGTCGAGGGCCTGCTGACGTCAGGCGTCGCGTCAGTCGCCAAGCACTACCCCGGCCACGCGACTGCCGCGCTCGACCCGGCGATCGCACTCGCGCGCGTCACGACTCCCGCGAGCGAGCTCGACACGATCGACGAAGCGCCGTTTACAGCCGTCGTGGCCGCTGGCGTACGCGGGCTCATGCTCGGCCCGGCCGTCGTCGAGGCCGTCGACGCGCGCGAGACAGCGTCGTGTAGCGCGCGGGTTGTGAAACGCGCACGGACGCGGCTCGGTTTCGCGGGGACGCTGGTGAGCGACGATCTCGACGCGGTCTCGATTCTCCGCGGCCGCCAGGTCGGCGAGACGGCCGTCGCCTCGCTCGCGGCGGGCGTCGACCTGCTCCTGGTCGCGGCGTCGGCCGCCTCGGAGTGCGCCGCCGCGATCATCGACGCGGTCACCGAGGGGCGCCTCCCGAGGAGCCGCCTCGCCGACGCCGCGGCGAACATTGGCTTCCTCGTCCTTTCGCCGCGCGTGAGCGTCCCAGCGGCGTCCGTAACCATGTCGCCGCTGGCCAAGTCGTGAGAGCGATCGTCGGCGTCGGCTTCAGGTCTCGTTGAGCGTCTTGCTCGCGTCGGGGTCGTCGCCGCTCGTGGCGTCCGGGTTCCACGCCCCGCTCATCGTCGCGATCCCGCTCGTCGTGCTCGTCGTGCTCCTCAAGGTGGTGCTCTCGAGGCGCAGGGGACGCCCCGCGCTCGGCGGCAAGACGGTCGTGCGGTGCCGGAAGGGTCACCTCTTCACGACGACCTGGTCGCCGCTCGGCTCGTTCGGGTCGATCCGCCTTGGCTTCGGAAGGTTCCAGCACTGTCCGGTCGGCAACCATTGGTCACTCGTCAAGCCCGTCGCCGAATCGGACCTCAGCGACGACGAGCGTCGGCGCGCCCAACGAGACAGCGGCTGACCGTCTTGCCGGCAGGTGATCGGCGCCACACCTGATCTGCTCACGGTCGATTGCCTCACCCTCTCGCTTGCAGCCGGGCCGGGCTCGGCCAGCCGAGCGCGTCGCGACGGCGTGGCTTGCGCGATGAGGCGACTTGTCTGATCCGGGAGATGGGGGTTTTTCAGCGGCATCGTCGGGAAGGCCGCCCGTGCCCTAGGGTGGGTGCGCGATGACGCGTCAACCTCCAACGCTGGCGAAGGCCGGATTCGCGGCCGGGCCGGTCCTCGTCGTCGTGGCGGCGAAGTGCGCGCTCGAGCTTGCGGTCGCCGGACGGTACGGCTGGCACCGCGACGAGCTCTACTACGCGGTCGCCGGCCTCCACCTCCAGGGCGGCTATGTCGATTTCCCACCTCTGACCGCGCTCGTCGCCGCGCTCGCCCGCACGTTATTCGGGTGGTCGCTGGTCGGCCTGCGCGCGTTCACGATCCTTGCAAGCGCGGGCACGGTTCTCGTCGGGGCCCTTGTCGCCCGCGAACTCGGCGCGACGCGTCGGGCGCAGACGCTTGCGGCGGTGATGATCGGGTTCACGCCGGGGATGCTCGGGTCGAACCTGCTCTTCCAACCGGTCGCGTTCGACCAGCTCACAACGATGATCGTCCTCTGGCTCGCGGTCCGGCTCGCGCTCGGGCGCGGGTCCTGGCCGTTGCTCGGCGTCGCCGCCGGGATCGGGCTCGAGACGAAGTACACGCTCGCTGTCGTGCTCGTGCTGCTGATCGCCGGGTTCGCCGCGGGACGTCGGGACGTGCTGCACTCGAGGGGCTTCCCGCTCGCCATCGTGATCGCCGCTGTGCTGCTCGTGCCGAACCTCGTCTGGGAGGCAGGTCACGGCTGGACGAGCGTGCATTTCGTCCTCGATCCGCCCCCGAGCGCAACGCAGGAAACGCGGCCACAGTTCATCGTCGACCTGATCCTGCTGACGTTGGTGGCGTTTCCGGTCGCGCTCGCGGGTGTCGTCATGCTCGTCCGGGACCGTGCCTTGCGCCCTCTTGGCTGGACTATCGTCGGCACCGTCGTCGCCTATTTCGCGCTTGACGGGAAGTCCTACTACGCGCTGCCGGTCCTCGTGTTCGCGCTCGCGGCCGGCTCGATCCCCTTCGATCGTTGGGCGACACGCCGACGCCTGCTGGCCGTGGGCGCCCTCTTCAGCGTGATCGGCCTCCTGAGCTTGCCGCTCGCGCTGCCGGTACTGCCGCTACACACCGCAGTACGCGACGGAATCGTCAAGGACCGAAGTGACTACCAGTCGGAGGTCGGCTGGCCCGCATTCGTCGCGCTCGTGAAGCAGCACGCCGCCGGCATCGATGTGATCGTGACCGCCAACTACGGCGAGGCCGGAGCGCTCGAGGTCCTCGGAAATGGCCTTCCGCCGGTTGCCTCGACCGACGTGACGCTGCGCTACTGGCGCCCGCGGGTGCAAGGCCGGCGCGCGCTCGTGATCGGCTATACGCGCGGGGACGTCGACTTCTGCCACGGCTACCGCGTTGTCGCGCACGTCTCGTCCGCGAACGACAGTGACGAGGGCGGCGAACCGGTCGCACGCTGCACCCTGAATGGCACGCTCGCCGATATCTGGCCAATGATCGTCGCGACCCAGGACACCTAGACCAGCATTCGGGCGAGCGACCCGGCGCGCACGCTCACCCACCACGGAGCCTCGACGCCGAGCAGGGCCCGTCTCTGGCTTCCCGCTCCGATCGTC
Source organism: uncultured Actinomycetota bacterium (assembly GCA_963828105.1). Classification (GTDB taxonomy): domain Bacteria; phylum Actinomycetota; class Thermoleophilia; order Gaiellales; family Gaiellaceae; genus PALSA-600. Next base: position 324,390 of record CAWHDF010000034.1, read on the forward strand.
ACCTGCTCGCGGAGCGCTCCTCGTATGCCGGGCAGCGCGACACCGGTTGTCGGGGGTACTTCTCCCCCACCGCCTCGCTCCCGCAGAGCCGGTATCGCTGCCCGAGTCGACCGCTGACGACGCGCGCGAACACGCACGAATCGCACTGACTACGGCCGCCGTCGGCGGCTCTCAGCTCCTGGTGCACGACGCCAGCGCCGCCTCCGCGCGCACGAGCTCACCCGCAACCGCCCCGCGCGACGAGAGGTACGTCTCGAAGCGTTCCGCACCCCCGTTCACGACCACCTCGGTCGTCACGAGCCGAGCGAGCGCGGCGCGCGCATCCGCAGTCAACAGGGACGGCGGGGTTCCGACGAGCGCCACGCGAAGCGAGCCGATCGCGGCCTCCAGGCTTTTGGCGGCGGCAAGCCCGCGCGTGCCGGCACGACGGCTGCCCGGATCGCCGACGACGTCGAGCGCTGCTTGCGCGCTGGCGACAGCCGCTCGCTCATCAGGGCACGCGGTCGCCGTCGCGGCGCTGCTGCTGCTCGGGGCGGCCGGCGTCACTGCGCAGGCTGCAAGCGCAGCAGCCGCCCGGCTGAGCCCAGTGCGTGCCGTACTTGCGAGGGTCTCGAGCTCGAAGTGGGTCCGCGCGAGCTCCTCGAGCGCGGATGCGGCTTCGCTATCGGCCCCTGCCCCGCCGCTGAGCGCGGACGCAAGCCTCGGTGGCAGCTTGGCGCGCGGGGTCGCGCTCGCGCGCGCGAGACCTGTGCGGGCCGCGGCGGCCGCGGCAAGCCCGACCTGCCACGGCCCCTCGAGCGCCTGCAGCTCCCGCGTGCGGGACGCGAGCGTCGACCGGGCACCGGCCACGGTGATTCGTTGCGGGCCACAGCTCGCGGCCGCCCCTGGCGGCGTGCCCGCAGCGCTGCTCGTGCTCGTAGGTGGCGCGGCGGCGCAGCTGCCGGCAAGCGTTACCTCGCCAACGGCGGTGTACGGCAGCACTCCTGTCGAGCTCACTTCGAGCTCGAAGGGCGCGCCGCACGCTTGGGCATCGCTCATCGTCGCAATCAGGCCGATCTGCGTGGACGGCAACCCACCGGTGAGCGAGAGCGGCCCGCATTCGAGCTCGTTCGGTAGCGCGTCGGGTTGGGCGGTGACGCAGCGGATCGTGCTCTCACCGGCAGTCGCGGCCCCGACGAACGTCGAACCCGTGGGGCCGATCAGCGCGAAGTACTGCCAGGAGGTGCTGCCCGTGTTGACAAGGTCGAACGCGAATGTCGCACCCTCGACCATGTAGGTTCCCGAGCCGCCGTCCGCACCGAGACGTGCTGGTTCGGCGCGACGAGCGGATGCCGGGGCTGCGGTCGCAGCGACGACGCCCAGGCTCAGACAGGCGGCGAGCGCCACCGGCTGGTAGCCACGCATGCCCGCAAACGCCCGGAACCGGCGGGCTGCGGCCCGGACGATCTCCGGACCGTCGCGCCTCGACGTGGTCACTCCACTGCGGGCAGGAGGCGTCGTCGACAGCAGCTCAGGAACCCCGAGCCGCTTCGTGCCCTAGCTGACGACGGCGTCGGCGCGACGGGGCAAAACCCAGCCGGGACGTACGAAGTGGCAGGTGTAGCCACTCGGGTACCGCTCGAGATAGTCCTGATGCTCGGGTTCGGCCTCCCAGAAGGGCCCCGCGGGAGCCAGTTCGGTTACCACCCGTCCGGGCCAGAGGCCGGAGGCCTCGACGTCTGCGATCGTCTCCTCGGCAACGCGTCGCTGCTCGTCGTCGAGGTAGAAGATCGCCGAGCGGTAGCTCGTACCCACGTCGTTCCCCTGGCGGTTGACGGTCGTCGGGTCGTGGATCTGGAAGAAGAACTCGAGCAGGTCCCGGTAGGAGGTCTGCTCGGGATCAAAGGTGATCTCGATCGCTTCGGCATGCGACCCGTGATTGCGGTACGTCGCATTGGCGACATCGCCCCCGCTGTACCCGACTCTGGTCGAGAGCACGCCCGGACGTTTGCGGATCAAGTCCTGCATGCCCCAGAAGCAGCCTCCCGCGAAAATCGCCTTCTCTGCAGCTTGCGCCATCTTGCACCGCCCCCTCGGTTCGAGCTTTCGTCGAAGAATCTGGGGCTTATCGTACCGCCGCTTCGACCCTCTCGGCCGCGCGAATTGGACTCCGGCAGGCGACGAACTGCTTCCTCACTCGCTTCGGTTCAGAGGCGCGCAGTGACTGCACAGAACATCGCTTGCTCGCGCAGAACTGCCGCAATTGTCGTATGCAAGCACATAACTGCCTTGTTTGGCTTAATACTAATGTTCACTTTCCGTACGTTCATATATAGGACACATGTACTTGTAGAATCTTCCATTGATGCCTTTATCTTTGCAAGTTATCCCACATGCTCTACTGAGGTACGGAGGTGAGCCGCCCCGAGATCTCCCCACCGGAAGTCGCGACGAGCGTGCGTCGCGGTCACGGCGCTCCGAAACGTGACCGCCCGCGCGCGCACGCCTATGGAGCGACGCGTTCGGGCCGTCCCTCGCTCCCTGCAGGGTGCGCTCTCGTAGCCCGCTCGGTCGCGAGCCTCGCCGCCGCCGCGAACTCGCGTGCCGCGCCGTCGGTCGTGTGCTCGACACCCGCGGCCGCGTAGGCGGCCTGCTCGTCGAGCGTCTCGTGCTCGAGCAACGCCTCCGCGAGCGAGTCGAGCTTGCTGCGGTTCTCGGCCAGCAACGCGAGCACCTCCTTGTGGGCCTCGTCGACGATCCGGCGCACCTCCGAGTCGATCAGTTCTTGTGTCCGCACCGAGACCTCCGACGCACCGGGATAGACCATCCCGCGGCCGTCACTGGGCAGCACGGCGAGAGGGCCCACGGCGTCGCTCATCCCCCAGCGACCGACCATCTGGCGGGCGAGCTCGGTGAGCTGTTGGATGTCGGATTCGGCGCCGGTCGTCGGCTCGCCGTACACGAGTTCCTCGGCAGCGCGTCCACCGAGCGCCACCTTGATCTTCGCGAGCAGCTCGCGCTTTTCGTAGCTGAAACGGTCGGCGTCGGGCGCCGAGAAGGTGACGCCGAGCGAGATTCCGCGCGGAATGATCGAGATCTTGCGCACGGGATCGGCGCCTTCGGTGAGCATGCCCACGATCGCGTGCCCACCTTCGTGGTAGGCGGTGCGGCGTTTGTCTTCGGTGCTCATCATCACCTGGCGTTCGGCACCGAGCACGATCCGCTCCATCGCATCGGTGAAATCGGCCTCGAGTACCTGCTCGTGGTCGCGGCGGGCTGCGAGCAACGCCGCCTCGTTGACGAGGTTCGCGAGATCGGCGCCGACCATCCCGGGGCTCGTCGCCGCGATGCGGCCGAGGTCGACGTCAGGGCCGAGCGGTACCGAGCGCGTGTGCACCTTGAGAATCGCCTCCCGCCCCTTGCGATCGGGGGGCTGGACGCTGACGCGCCGATCGAAGCGTCCTGGACGCAGCAGCGCCTGGTCGAGCACGTCGGGTCGGTTCGTCGCGGCGATCACGATCACCCCGGTCGAGGAGTCGAACCCGTCCATCTCGGTGAGGATTTGGTTGAGTGTCTGCTCGCGCTCGTCGTTCCCGCCGCTGAAACCGGCGATGCCCGAGGTTCGGGATCTCCCGATCGCGTCGAGCTCGTCGATGAAGACGATCGCCGGCGCTGCCGCCTTTGCCTCGACGAACAGGTCGCGTACACGCGCCGCACCGATCCCGACAATCGCCTCGACGAACTCCGACGCCGCCATCGAGAAGAAGGGAACGTTCGCCTCGCCCGCGACCGCACGTGCAAGCAACGTCTTCCCCGTCCCCGGCGGGCCGCTGAGCAGCACCCCGTGGGGGATGCGCCCACCAAGCTTCAGGTATTTCTCCGGACGGCGCAGGAAGTCGACAACCTCGGACAGTTCCGCCTTGGCCTCGTCGATCCCCGCGACATCCGCGAAGGTGACGGGCTGCCCGGACGGTTCGTAGCGCCGGGCGCGCGAACGACCGAACGCCCCGAGCATGCCCTGCACGTTTCCGGCGCGACGCATCAGCCAGAAGAGCAGGCCGAGGAACAGGAGCGTCGGCACGAAGCTGATCAGCGCATCCTCCCACCAGGGTGCCCCGGTCGAGAGGGGCTTGGCGTTGACGACGACACCCTTGCTCTGCAGGAGCGTCGAGAGCGTGTTCGTGTCGGCGAACGCCGGAATCTGCGTTTGAAACAACGTCGTCGCCTTCGAACCGGCATAGCTCTCGGCATGAACGAAAACACCCTGAATCGCGGTCCCCTTCGAGGTGATCGACGCCACGTGGCCGAGGCCGATCTCGCGGAGGAAGAAGGGGCTGTAGGGCACCTGAATCCGCGCGGGGGCCTGGGCGGCTCGCGAGCCGAACCAGATGTTGATCGCGAAGAGCGCGAGCATGAATGCGACCAGCTGCCAGCTGATCCGGAACGCGGGCTTGGTCGACGGCGGAGACGCACCGGGCGAGCCAACGGGCGGCTTCGGGTCGCGAAAGCGGGACGGCTGCGGCGTGCTGATGCGTGCACGATGCCACACGCCGCGACCTCCGGGCAGGCCGGTTCCCAGCGACATGGCAACGTGGAGCGGAAGCGCAGTCTGCGGCCGCCGCATTTATGCTGCAGCAGGAGGCGAGCGCCGGCAATGTTCCTCAACATTCTCGTCGGGATCGACGGCTCACCGGCCTCACGGCGTGCCCTCGAGCACTCGATCGACCTGGCGCGCGTCTGTAACTCGACGTTGACGCTGATGACGGTCACACCACCCGTCTCGACCTTCGTCACACTGGCCGGCGTCACGCGCGAGAGCCTCGAGACGCAGCTCGACGGGTGGGCCTCCAGGCTCCTCGCCGAGGCGCGCGCCTCACTTCCGGCGGACGTACTCGCACACACGATCCAGCGGCACGGTGACGTCGGCCCGCAGCTCGTGCAGGAGCTCGCCCACGGCAACTACGACCTCGTCGTGCTCGGCTCACGCGGACGCGGACGCACCCAGGAGGGCTTGCTCGGCAGCGTCAACGCCTATGTCCACTTCCACACGCGCGTGCCGCTCCTCTCGATTCCCGAGAGCGGCGAGGAGGGCCCGCCGGGCCCGTTGGGCTGAGCGGCTGTTCCCGGGCGCAAGAGCGGCTCACGGCGGGGGCGCGCCGCCAGGTCCCCCGCCTCCGCTCGGGCGGGCGAGACTGCCGGTGGTGGCCGTCTCGCTCGCGTCGAGCGCGATCGTGAAGGTTGCAGCGAAACCGTGCTCGATGCTCCCACGCACGGGCACGATGTTCGTCGCGTCGTACGCCGTTTGCAGCACCGTGTCGTTCTCGTCGCTCGTCGGATCCTCGATCGGGCTGCGCGTGTTATAGGGAGCGGCGCCCCGTAGGACGCGGTCGTTGGCTGCATCCGAGAAGAACACCTGGGTCGTGTACCCGGCAATCGTGGCCCCGCTCGCGTCGAGCTTGCGAACACGGACGTGGATGTGGATCGCCCGGCTTGCGTACCAGCCGGGCCAGACCGTCTGGAAGCTCACCTGGCCGGCGACGGGCGAGGATCGGATCCCCGGATCGATGCCGCTCAGCTGATACCCGCGCAGGAAGTTCTGACCGCTCGTGTCCCCGTTACTCGTCCCGCCGCCCGCCTGCTGGCCGCCCTCGTCCGAGTAGAGGCCGTGCGCGTTGGCATGCCAGATATCGACCGCGACCCCGTCGAGCGGCCTGCAGTCGGCGGAGGCATCGAGCACGTTGATCGTCAGGCTGAGTGGGACGCCCTGCTGCCGCGCGCCCGGCAGGCTCGACGCCGTCGCTGTGTTGGCGCGCACGTCGGCCCGGCGGAGCATCGTGTCGACCCAGTAGGGCCCCTCAGTCAGCTCGGGTGTCAACCTCGAACAGATGCCGCCCGCGGCGGCGGCGGCGCTTCCGGCGCCGGCGAAGGCACCGAGCCACTGCGGGAGTACGAGGTATGCCGCCCCGAGCCCACCCGCGAGCCTCACCGCCTGCCACCTCGTCATCGAGTCGCGTGTGTCCATTCCGACTCCCTTCCTGTCCATCCGTGTTGACCTACGGCCGGGCCGGCCGCGGCTCTTCCCGCGTGAGACGGGATCGACGAGGGTCAGCTTCGGCGCGCCAGCTGAGGCGCGTCTGGGAGCCGGGTGTGAGTTTGCTGTGACGATGCTCCGGCGGCACCGTACCGTGCCGGGCGCGCGTCAGCGCCTTGCAGGCCCGGTCGGGCGCTTCAGCGCCGCGACGCGGAGTTGCGGGAACGCAGATCGTGCATCCGCTCGTCCGCCTGATGAAGCGCCGCCGCAAGCCCGAGGGTCGGGTGGCGTGTCGCGGAACCGACCGAGGCACGGATCCCCGAGGCCTTGAGGGTCTTGCGGATGCGCAGCGCGAGCCGGTCAACGGTCTTGGTGTCGCACTCGGGGGCGAGGATCGCGAACTCGTCGCCGCCGATCCGCGCCGCAATGTCGTGAGCCCGAATAGCTCCGTTGATCGCGGCTCCGGCGCGCCGGAGGAGGTCGTCGCCGACCGCACGACCGTCCTGGTTATTGACCGATCTGAATCCGTCGAGGTCGATCATGATCACTGCGGCCGGGTGTCCATGGCGCGCACAGCGATCCTCCTCGGCGACGAGCGCCTCCTGCCAGCCGCGGCGGCTGATGAGCCCGGTGAGCTCGTCGTGGCGGCGGTCGAGCTTGGCCCTGATCGCAAGCCGCTCGGCATGTTCGGCCCGCAGCTCGCCTGCCAGGATTCCGCTCAGCAGCTGGCCGAGCAGCTCGACGGTCGGCAGGCAATCGACGAGCTCGGGTGCCATCGGTGCCGGATCGACCGCGCAGAGCGTTCCGAAGAGCTCGCCCCCGACGCCGAAGAGGGGAACGCCGATGTACGAGCCGATCGAGACGAGCTCGCCGATGCGAGCCTCCCGATACGCCGGAACATCCTCGATCGCCGGCGCAACGCGCGGGCCGAGCCCGCGCACCATGCTCGAGCAGAGAGAGTCGCTCCAGGCAAAGAGACTTCCCGGCTCGACGCCATAGGCGTGATCCTCGGCCGAGAGTACGACCCAATCGTCACCGGCGACGCGAGTCACCATCCAGAGCCCCATGCCGACCTTCGCACGCAGAAAAGCGAGCACCTGCTTGGAGGCGGAGGCGAACTCCGGCGCGAGGCTGATCTCGTCAGAGTCGCTCATATACGGGAGCTATCGGCGCGACGGAGCAATCCTTTATGGGCAGACGGTGCGCGCGGGGGCCGGCCCGGCGCTTCGCGCTACGGTGAACCGTGGGCAGCAGCCGCGCACGATGACCGACTCGCCTCGCCAGAACCGCGTCACACCCCTCGGTGCGCTTGTCGCAGCGCCCGCGCGTGGACTCGTCTACGGGAACCGTGGCTGCCTCCATGACCCGAGCGGCAGGATCGTGCGGGCCGCCAACGGCAATCGTTGGCTCGCCTGCCGCCTCGAGTTCCGAGGTCGACGACGTGAGCTCCTCCAGCCGGGGCGGTTCACCGAGCTCTTCTTTCTTGACGAGGCGACTGCGCTCGCCGCCGGGCACCGGCCCTGCGCGCTCTGCCGCCGCGAGGACTACAACGCGCTCGTGCTGCTCTGGCGCAGGCTGGGCCGACGTGAGCGCGGCGCGGACGCGATCGACCTGCGACTCCAGCGGGAACGCTTCGATTCGCAGAGCGGGCGCCAGCGCCACCATCGCGCAGCGTTCGCCGGACTCCCCGACGGAACGACCGTGCTCCACGAGGGTGCTCCCCGTGTCGTCGCCGGAGCGCACCTGCTGCGCTGGGGGCTCGACGGCTACCGAGACTCGGTCCCACGGCCTCGCGACGCGACGGCCGTCGTGGTCACACCGCCCTCGCTGGTCGCGCTGCTCGGTTCGGGCTGGCACTCGCAGCTGCCGCTGCTCCATCCCTCGGCTGCCGCGGCCACCTGACCAGCGCGCAGGCGTGCGACCAGAGCCCGGGCGACGCTCGCTTGACGCGCCCGCGTCGAGCCCACTAGCGTTCTCGGTCGGCGAGCGTCACTCCCCGTGAGCTCAGAGCCGTCCCGCCAGACACCCGATCAAGGAGCTCCGAGATGGCCCGCCGCACCCGCACCCGTCCTTTCTTGACCGCTGGCTGCGTCCGGATGCGAGCCTCTGTCGGCACCATCGCGGTGGCACTGGTGCTGGGAAGCGCCGCTGCACCTGCGGCTCTCGGCGTGACGCAGGCGCGTCTGAGCGCCGCCGAGACCGCGGCCGCTTCGATCTGCGCCAAGGTCAGTGCAGCGAGCGTCTCCGCGCTCGTGGGCTACAAGGTCCCCGCCGCCACCTACGCGACCGGGACGGTGAAGGCGAGCACCCTAAACGAGGAGACCTCAGGGGTCGTCACGACCTGCACCTTCGGCACGGAAACGACGCTCGCGAAGCTCCTGAAAGCCGTAACGCTCGAGGTCGAGGTCAACTCGAAGCCGATCAGCGCCAGCAAGGCCGCGAAGAATCTGATGAAGCTCGCGACAAAGACCACCAAGATCACCGTCCGCGCCTACAAGGGGCTCGGGATCAACGGGCTCTACTTCACGGTTTCGAGCGACGGCGTCACTGGGCGCGAGGTCACCGGCCTGGTCGGGAAACGGAGCTTTGCCGCAAGCGTTGAGCGCCCGCTCTCACTCGCCAAGCTCGCCGCGCTGGCCAGGCTCGCGAAACGCCTGATCTGACAACTTTCCGCGCGGCGCGGCGCGGCGCGCGACGACCCGTGTGAGGCGAACACCGCGAAGTTCAGGCTTCGAAATTTCGCTCTCAGTTTCTGCCCGCTTTCTGCCGATTAGAGGGCGGATGTCACTAAAACGTCTTGCACCACCGCGCAGATGGGCCGCGCTGCTCGCGCTCGGGCTCGTCGGAACGGCGGCGTACGCAGCCGTGCCCCGCACGCCGACGACGGGGGCGGACGCCTTCGTGGGGCTGCTCGGAGTCGCTCTCGTGGCGAGCGTCTGCGGCTGGCGCCGTACCTGGGGCAGCGAGCGGTCGTCCTGGGGTTGGGCGAGTCTCGCGCTGGCAGCGGCGGCCGCTGGCGGGATCGTCTGGATCGCCGGGCCGCTCGCCAAGGTCGGCTCGCTACACACCGTCGCGAGCGGCTGCTTCCTGCTCAGCTGCGGTCTCCTCTCTGTAGCGGCCTGGACGCTCGTGCAGGCTCGCGAGCTCGAGTACGACCGTTCGGCGTTCCTCGAATCGGGAATCCTCACCGCAGCGGCCGGAGTCGTCGCCTGGGACGCGCTGATCGAGCCGTACGTGGGGGACGCGGCGCTCAGCACGCCGCTCAAGCTTGTCCATATCGCCCAGCCGCTCGGCTACGTGCTCGCGCTCGGGTTCGTCCTGCGGCTCCTGCTTTCGCGTCAGGCGCGCGACCGACCGACGAACGTGTTCGCCTTCGGTGCCACGGTGCTGCTCCTCACCGAGCTCGTCTTCTGCCGCCAGGATCTCGCGACGAGCTTCCGACCCGGCGCCCAGATTGATGCGATCTGGCTGCTGAGCTTCCTGCTGGTCGGCTTCGCCTCCTCGTGGAGCTCGACGCCCGTCGTTGCACACGCCCCGCGTCGCCAAGCCCATGGGCGCGTGCGCCTCGGAACCGTGCTGCTCGCCGTCTTCGTCCCCGAGCTGATCCTCGTTCAGGGGCTCGCCGGACACGGCTCGATCGGGCTCAATACCCAGACGGTCGCGACCTGCACCTCGATTCTCGTGATCGCGCTCGCGGCGGCGGCGCTGCTCCACCTGCTCGGGCGCGCGCGCCAGGCCGAACTCCTGCGCGGAGAGGTGCGGCTTTCGGCGCTGATCATGCACTCGGCCGACGCGATCTTTCTCGTCGACGAGGCGTGCCGGATCGGCTTTGCAAGTCCCTCCGCCGAAGCGCTCTGGGGACGTAAGGCAAAGGCGCTCGTCGGTACTTCGATTCTGGACGCGTTCGTCGAGGAGCACCGCGGCGCGTTCGCCCGGCAGCTCGAGAACCTGGCGACGACCGCGCCCGGCACGACACTGCCCGTCGAGGGCCGGATCGTCGCCGCGGGCGGGCAGGTACGGGTGCTCGAGGGCATCTGCCGCAACCTGCTCGACGACGACAACGTCCGCGCCACGGTCGTCACGCTCCGTGACACGACCGACCGTCGCGAGCTCGAGCAGCAGCTGGAGCGGCGCGCCTTCCACGACGACCTCACCGGACTCGCCAACCGCGCGCTCTTCGCCGACCGGCTCTCGCATGCGCTCAAACGCAACGCACGCGACGAGAAGGAGCAGATCGCAGTGCTCTTCCTCGACCTCGACGACTTCAAGGCCGTCAACGACGGGATGGGCCACGGTGCCGGCGACGAGCTGATCCGCGGCGCCGCCGAACGGATCCGCGCGAGCGTCCGCCCCGGCGACACCGTCGCCCGGCTCGGCGGTGACGAGTTCGCGGTCCTGCTCGAGGACGCGACGTCGCTCGAGCACGCGGTCGCCCTCGCCGAGCGTCTGCTCGAGGTGCTGCAGCTGCCGATCGACGTGATCGGCGTTGGCCTGGCGATACGCGCGAGCGTCGGCGTCACCTTCGGGACGAGCGAAAGCACCGCCGAGTCGTTGCTCCGTGATGCCGACATCGCGATGTACAGCGCCAAGTCGCAGGGCAAGGGACGCGTCGCCGTCTTCGACGCCCGCCTGCGAGACGTCGCGGTGCGCCGCCTCGAGCTCAAGGTGGAGCTCCCCGCGGCGCTCAAGGCCTCCCAGTTCCGGGTCGTCTACCAGCCGATCAAGCGCATCAGCGACGAGGGGCTGTCAGGTTTCGAAGCGCTGGTGCGCTGGCACCACCCCGAGCGCGGGCTCATCCCCCCGGGCGAGTTCATTCCTGCCGCCGAGGAGACGGGGATGATCGTCGAGCTCGGCCGCTGGGTGCTCGCGCGCGCCTGCGAGCAGGCGTCGTTCTGGAACTCGCGCTCGATCGAGCCCCTCGGGATCAGCGTCAACGTCTCCGGACTCCAGTTCCATCAGCCCGGCTTCGTCGAGGACGTGGTCAACACGCTCGAGACGACGCGCCTCTCCCCCGGCCTGCTGACGCTCGAGCTGACCGAGTCGGTGCTCGTGAAGCATCAGAGCGTCGAGTCGATCCTGAGCGAGCTCCGCCAGATCGGGGTCGGGATCGCGATCGACGACTTCGGCACCGGCTACTCCTCGCTCTCCTACCTGCAGCAGTTCCCCGCGACGAGCATCAAGATCGACCGCGGCTTCGTGGCCGCGCTCGCGGACCGCGGCGAGGTCGGACTCGTCCGCAGCATCATCTCGATCAGCGAGGCGCTCGGGCTCGCGACGATCGCCGAAGGCGTCGAGACAACCGAGCAGCTCGAGGTGCTGCGCTCACTCGGCTGCGACCTCGCCCAGGGCTTCCTGCTCGGGCGACCGCAGACCGCGGGCGAGATCGACGGAATGATGGAGATCGAGCGCATGGCACGCACCGAACGCCGCGGACACGCACAGTTCGTCGCCCACGTCGAGGCCTGAACGACGGGCGCCGCCGGCGCGCACGCGTGCAAGGCCTCTGCCGGCCCGGGACAGCTGCAGGGCACTACGCTGTAGCCGTGACGGAGCCGAGCACGTTCGTGCGGAAGCAGCCGGCCGACGGCGCCGACCCGCATCTCGACGACCGCCGCTACGACGCGCTCCTCGTTGTCTCCTTCGGGGGACCCGAGGGGATGGAGGACGTTATCCCCTTCCTCGAGAACGTCACCCGGGGCCGCAACATCCCCCGCGAGCGGCTCGAGGAGGTCGCACACCACTACGCGCTGTTCGGGGGCGTCAGTCCAATCAACCAGCAGAACCGTGACCTGATCGCGGCGCTCGAAGTCGAGTTCGCCGCCCACGGGCTCACGCTTCCGATCTACTTCGGAAACCGCAACTGGTCGCCGTACCTCACCGAAACGCTCGCCGAGATGCGCGACGCGGGGGTGCGCAGGGCGCTCGCGTTCTTCACCTCGGCGTTCAGCTCGTACTCGGGCTGCCGCCAGTACCGCGAGAACATCTTCACGGCTCAGTTCGAGCTCGGCGAGGACGCGCCCGAGGTACTCAAGCTGAGGAGCTTCTACAACCATCCAGGCTTCATCGCCGCCAACGCCGAGCGCGTGCGCACAACGCTCTCCGAACTCCCGGAGGCGCAGCGTCAGCAGACCCCGCTCGTATTCACGGCTCACAGCATTCCGACGGCAATGGCCGAGCAGTGCCGCTACGCCGCCCAACTCGTCGAGAGTGCCCGCCTCGTCGCCGAAGCTGTCGGCCACCCCGAGCACTCAATCGCCTACCAGAGCCGCAGCGGCTCACCTCACGTCCCCTGGCTCGAGCCCGATGTGCTCGACCATCTGCGTGGACTCCACGCGGCGGGCGCAACCGCAGCCGTCGTCTCCCCACTCGGTTTCGTCTCCGACCACATCGAGGTGCTCTACGACCTTGACGTCGAGGCGGTCGACCTCGGACGAGAACTCGGACTCCAGGTGCTGCGCGCCGGCACTGCAGGCACGCATCCGGGGTTCGTCTCGATGGTGCGCGAGCTCGTCGAGGAGCGCCTCGACGAGTCGGCGCCGCGCCGGAGCAGCGGACGCTTCGGCCCGAGCGCAGACGTCTGCCCGAGCAACTGCTGCCTTCCCGGCAGCGGCCGGCCCTCGCCCTGGGACGCGGCGCCAGCCGCGGTCTGACTCGGGTCGCCGACCGCTCAGAGCGCCGGATGCTTCTTCGCGCCGAGCAGGCGCGGCACGAGCGCCGGCAGCTCCGTCCGTGCGTGGCGTACCGCATGCGCGAGCGCTTCGGCGGCATGCACGTGCAGCCCCGCCCCGTGGCCGCAGAGAACGTGCTCCGGCTCGAACTCAAGCAGCAACCCCGGCGGGCGCCAGAACCGAAGCAGCGGATGCACACCAAGGGGGCGGCCCGGCGCGCAGTAGTACCGGGCGGTTCCGACTGCCTCGGCGACGACGAGCGTGCGCCGCTCCGGCCACCAGAGGGCACGCTCGCTCCAGCGTCCGACACCGGGAACGGTGATCAGCTCGAAGGGCGAGCCCGGAAGCTCGTCGGGCACCGCTAGCACGGGGACACCGAGCCGGGCGCCAAGCGCGGTCGCGTCGCGCCTGTGGCGCTCGAAGAGCTGGACGACAGCCCGCGCCTTGCCGAGCGCGGACAGGCGCTCGTCGAGCCCGGCGAAGTCGACGGGGTCGATCAGCCAGATCTCGCCGTCCGCAGCAAGCGCATGCGAGCTGCGGCCCATCCAGGCGGGGTTGTCCGAGATCCAGCCGAAGCCAGCCTCGCTCTCGTCGTGGAAGCTCACCGCCACCGTCAATGCCTCCCGGGTCGCGTCGCAGCCGTGCTCACCAAGCCCTCCTGGCCGGACCTGTAGCCCGCAGCACACCGTAGCGCGCGACGACCGGCGGACGCCTCGAGCCTTGCGGCACTCGACATCGCGCAGCGTCATCTCGTGTGGAGCCGGTGGGTCCCTCGCCCGCGGGCGCGCGCCGCTCGCCGGGCGGTCGCTTCCGCCTCGCCCCTGGTGCAGACGGCTTACCCCCTCGCGCTCATGTTCAGGCGATCTGCGACCGACAAGGAGAGGGTGACGTCGCTTCCCGCGCTCTCCTTCCCCACGCCGGGCGTCCGGGCCGAGCACCGCCGCCTGCGCCTGCTCGCCGGAACCGGCTTCACCATCGCCTCGATCGGCGCCTGCGTCCTCCTCGGGCAGACATTCACTCACACCTCCTGGCCGCTCGAGCGGGCACGTACCGACCTCGTGGCGCTCTCGGTTGGCTTCTACTTCGCGAGCTACATCCTCCGCGCGCTCGGCTGGCAGAAGCTCTTCCCCGCGAACGCCCGGCCCGATCGCGCCCGCTGCCTCGCCGCCTGCGGTGCCGCAGCCGCAAGCGGCGTCGTGCTGCCCTTCCGGCTCGACTACCTGATCAAGATCGGGACGCTGCGCCGAATGCGCGGTATCAACCTCGGCCTCGAGGCGATCGCGTTCTCGATCATCTCGCTCGGGCTGGTCGACGCCGTCGCCTTTCTGCCGCTCTCGATCTCGGCGACAGCGACGAGCTCCTCGACCTTCCGTCTGCCCTTGCTGCTCGTCGTCGCCTTCGGCGTCGGCTCCTGCGCGCTACTCGTCGGCGGCCAGCACCTGCTCCGCCTGCCGCTGGTCGCCCGCCGGGCGCGGCTCTCGCGGCTGGTCGGCCACGTCTCGAAGCGCCCGCGCGGCAGCGCCCGCGAGGCGATCGCCGCCTGGTTCTTCCTGCTCGGCTGCTGGACAACGCGCGCCGTCGGCAGCACCCTGCTGCTGGCTGCGCTCGGCGTCGGCTTCTCGGCGACGATGGCGTTGATCGTGCTCTGTCTCTCGGCGGCGGCGGCGCTGATTCCGATCACCTCCGGCGGTGCGATCGCAAACGTCGGTGCAACAGCCGCTGTCTTGCTCGCACTGGGCGTGCACAGCGCGCAGGCGGTCAACTTCGGGCTTGCTTCCGGGCTGCTGCTCTGCGGCACCGCGGTCGCCGCTGCTCTCGTCGGGGTCGCGACCTCGCTTGCGTTCGGGCACCGCCAGCGCGCGCTCCTCGCGCACTGACGGTTCCCGGGACGAGCATCGCGGGCCTCTCGCTAGACTCGCCGCGCTATGAGGATCGGAATGCTCACCGGCGGCGGCGACTGCCCGGGACTCAACCCCGTCATTCGCGCCGTCTGCCGGCGCCTCTGGGAGAACGGCCACGAGACGGTCGGCGTGCTCAACGGCTGGCGCGGGATGATCGACGGTGACCTCAAGCCGCTCGGCTTCGCCGAGATCTCCGGCATCCTCCCCAAGGGCGGCACGATCATCGGCACCTCGCGCACGAACCCGCACAAGCTCGAGGGCGGTGTCGAAGGCGTGCAGCGCACCTTCGGAGAGATCGATGCGCTCGTCGCGATCGGCGGCGAGGACACGCTCGGCGTTGCCTCGAAGCTCTACACCGAGCTCGGGCTTCCGGTCGTCGGTGTCCCCAAGACGATCGACAACGACCTCAACGGCACCGACTACACCTTCGGGTTCGACACGGCAGTTCAGGTTGCGACCGATGCGATCGATCGCGTCCATTCGACCGCGGAATCGCACAACCGGATCATCGTCGTCGAGACCATGGGCCGCCACGCCGGCTGGATTGCGCTGATGAGCGGCATCGCCGGTGGCGCCGATTTCATCCTGATCCCGGAGCAGCCGGTCGTCTGGGACGACGTCGCTGCTGCCGTCGAGCGACGCCGCGGCCGCGGCAAGAACTTCTCGGTGATCGTCGCGAGCGAGGGCTGCGAGCTACCGGGAATCGCCGACGAGGGCGAGGTCGACGATTTCGGGCACGTACGCGTCGAGAATCGCGCGATCGGCGACACCGTCGCAGCCGAGGTCGAGGCCCGCACCGGGATGCAAGCGCGCGCGACCGTGCTCGGCTACATCCAGCGCGGTGGTACCCCGACCGCACGTGATCGTGTGCTCGGTCTGCGCTTCGGGCTCAAGGCGGCCGACCTCGTCGTCGCAGGCCAGTTCGGCCAGATGGCGGCGCTGCATGGAGATGAGATCCTCTCGGTGCCGCTGAGCGAGGCGACCGCCGAGCTCAAACTCGTGCCCGAGAGCTGGTACGAGGTCGCGAAGACCTTCTTCGGCTGAAACGCCTCGTCGGCTGAAGCCTTCAGCGTCCGAGAAGGGGTAGGCGCCTGCCACGCGAACGCTGCCGGCAAGGACGTCGGGGTCGGCTCGCTGAGCCTGCGAAATTGGGGGAGGAATCAGCCCCGGTGGAGGAGCGCACGTACGCGCTCAAAGAGCGAGCCCCGCGGCGCGGAGCGCCGGAGCGCCTGTTCGCGCGCAACTGCTTTCCGCGCCCAGGCGCGCTCGCGCACGACCCGCGTCGGTGCACGAGGCTTCCAGTAGACGGGCATTAGCTCCCGCAGGCGCGCTCGCCGCAGCAGTCCTTGCCCGAGAGCGGCAGGCGTCCGAGCAACTCGGCGAGCGTGTCGAGCTCGGCGGGGGCGAAGCGGCCGGTAAAGAGCTCCTCGATCCCACGCAGGTGCGTCGGCGCCGCGTCGTCGAGGCGCGCACGCCCGCTCTCGGTGAGCTTTGCGTAGGAGACGCGCGCGTCGGCCGAGCAGGCCGCCTTCTCGACCAGGCCGGCCCGTTCGAGCCCGTCGAGCAGGCGTGTGATCCCCGAAGCGGTGAGCACGACACGATTGGCGAGATCGACGCGGCGCATCATCGAGCCCTCGGCCCGCGAGAGCAGGAGTAGCACCTCGTAGTCGTTGAGCGTGAGACCGTGTGCAGCGAGCAGATCGGCGTTCAACTGATGCGTGATCGCCGAGTGCGCGCGCAGAAACGAAACCCACGCTTCGAGCCGTTCCCTGAGCAGTGGCTGTGAGACAGCTGACACAAACTCAAGTCTAACCCCGACGATGCGCCGGCGTCGAGCCAGCAACCGCTTAGAACAAGCAGATCTTATTTGACTCATGAGCTATGCTCATGATAGAACGTTCCTCGTCCCGTGACCATCTCGACCCCATCGCGCGTCTGCGTCGGCGCGCCCCTTTCGAGGTTCCCCCACTGACCGCGCACAGCGAGTTTGCGGGCCGCGTCGCGATGACGCGTCGTAACGAGAAGGCCGGCGCGGCGCTCTCCGCCGGTCTGTTGACGACGTTCCTCACCGTGATCGTCGCGCTGCCGATCGCCGCGCTCGTCTGGTCCTCCACCAAGGGCGGCACATCCGGCTTCTGGCAGGCGGTCTCGAACCCCGAGTCGGTTGCGGCGCTCAAGCTGACGCTGACCGTGGCCGCGCTCGTCGCGCTCACGAACGCCTTCACCGGCACGATCATCGCCTGGGTCCTCGTCCGCGACGAGTTCCGTGGGAAGTCGCTGATCAATAGCGTGATCGATCTCCCCTTCGCACTGCCGACGATCGTCGCGGGACTCGTGCTGCTCGCCTTCTACGGCCCGAGCTCCCCGATCGGTGTCCATCTGGCCTTCACGCGGGAGGCCGTGTACCTGGCACTGCTATTCGTGACGATCCCGTTCGTCGTGCGCACCGTGCAGCCGGTCCTCGCCGAGGTCGATCTCGAGATGGAGGAGGCGGCGCGCTCGCTCGGAGCGAACCAGTTCACCGTCTTCCGGCGCATCGTGCTGCCGTCGATCCTCCCGGGCATCCTCTCCGGCGTGACGATGGCGTTCGCGCGCGCCGTCGGTGAGATCGGCGCCATCGTGTTGATCTCGACGAATCTCCCGTTCCGCACCGAGGTCGCCTCGGTCTTCATCTACAACCAGATCGAGAACGGCAACCCGAGTGCCGCGGCGGCAGTCTCGGTCGAACTGCTGAGCATCTCGTTTCTCGTCCTGCTGATCGTCGGGGGCATCCGGCGCTTCGCGACCGGGTACGAGCGTGTCTAAGTACGCCCTGCGCGGTTTCGCGATCGCCTACCTCGGGCTGATCCTCGTCGCCCCGCTCGGGCTCGTCACCTACCGGACGCTCTTCGAGGGCGCCGGTGACGCCTGGCGGGCGCTGCGCGATCCCAACACGCTTCACGCCTTCCAGGTCACGCTCACCGCCGTCGCGATCGCGGTGCCGGTCAACACGATCTTCGGCGTCGTCTGCGGGCTTGCGATCGTGCGCCGCCGCTTCCCCGGCAAGGGACTCGTGAATGCGTTCGTCGACCTGCCGCTCGCGCTCTCGCCGGTCGTCGTCGGCGTCGCGCTCTTTGCGCTCTACGGGCGCCAGGGATGGTTCGGACCGTTCTTGACGCGGCACAACATCCAGGTGCTGTTTGCCCTCCCGTCGATCGTGCTCGCGACGATCTTCGTCTCGGTCCCGTTCGTTGCACGCGAGGTGATTCCGACGCTCCGCGAGATCGGGAACGACCAGGAGCAGGCGGCGCACACGCTCGGAGCCTCCGGCTGGCAGACGTTCTGGCGCGTGACGCTGCCTTCGATCCGCTGGGCCGTGATCTACGGTGTGATCGTCACCTCGGCGCGTTGCCTTGGAGAGTACGGCGCAGTCGCGATCGTCTCGGGGGCGATCGAGGGCAAGACGGAGACGGCCACGCTTCGCGTTGATGCGGAGTACACGAACTTCAACCTTCCCGGCGCATACGCGATCGCGCTTATCCTCGCGTTGATCTCGATCGCGATCCTCGTCTTCATGACCCTGGTGCGACCCAAGGAGCAGACAGCCTGATGTCGATCTCGGCCCAGAACGTCACCAAGCGCTTCGGCGACTTCGTCGCGCTCGACGGCATCTCGCTCGAGGTCAAGGGCGGCTCGCTGACGGCGCTGCTCGGACCGAGCGGCAGCGGCAAGTCAACGCTGCTGCGGATCATCGCGGGACTCGAGCAGCCCGATCAGGGCGTCGTCACGATCGACGGCGACGATGTCACCGCCCGCCCGCCACAGCAGCGCGGCGTCGGTTTCGTCTTCCAGCACTATGCGGCCTTCAAGCACATGACGGTCGCCGATAACGTCGCCTTCGGACTCAAGATCCGCAAGCGTCCCAAGGCAGAGATCAATGCCCGAGTCAGCGAGTTGCTCGAGCTCGTCCAGCTGCACGGCCTCGCAAAACGCTATCCGGCCCAGCTCTCCGGCGGTCAGCGCCAGCGCATGGGGCTCGCGCGCGCACTCGCCGTCGACCCTGCGGTGCTCCTCCTCGACGAACCCTTCGGAGCGCTCGACGCCCAGGTACGCGCCGAGCTGCGAGACCACCTCCGCCGCCTCCACGACGAGACGCACACGACGACCGTGATCGTCACCCACGACCAGGAGGAGGCGATGGAGGTCGCCGACGAGGTCGTCGTGATGAACCGCGGTCACATCGAGCAGATCGCCGGGCCTCGAGAGCTGTACGAGAAGCCCGCGAACGAGTTCGTGATGTCGTTCGTCGGACAGGTCAACCGTGTCGGCGACGCGTTCGTGCGCCCGCACGACGTCGAGCTCACCCTTACCCCGAACGGTTCGACCGCGGAGGCAGCCGTCGAGCGCATCGTGCACCTCGGCTTCGAGGTGCGGGTCGAGCTCATCCGCGCAGACGGCGAGCGGCTCTCCGTGCAGCTGACGCGTGACGAAGCGGAGCGGCTCGAGCTCGAACCCGGTCAGATCGTGTACATCAAGCCCACCCGCCAGACCGTCTTCAGCTAGCGAGCGCTCAAGCGGCAACGCGTATCGTCCCTGACGATGCGCGGAAGCACGAATCCGAGCCACCCTCGACACGAGCGCACAGCGCGCCGGTGAACGAACTCGGGCTCGGGCTCCAGGGCGATAAGAGCGCCGAGGAGTATGTCTCGCTCGCCCAGCGCGCCGAGGCCGCCGGCTTCGACGTGATCTCGGTCTTCCACGACCTCCTGTACCAGCCCGCCCTCTATCCGCTGCTGCTGATCGCACGTGCGACCGAGCGTGTCCGCCTCGGCCCGGCGGCACTCAACTGCGCGACACTCCACCCCGTCGAACTCGCGGGCCAGGCCGCGGCGCTCGACCTGGCCTCGGGAGGTCGCGCCTACCTCGGGCTCGTCGCGGGCGCGTGGCTCGACCGGCTCGGCCTCGAACAGCCCCACCCCGTCGCACGCCTCGCAGAGGCGGCCGAGCTGGTGCGCAGGCTCCTGGCCGGCGACCGCAGCGGCTTCGCGGGCTCCTTCTTCACGCTCGCTGCCGGCGCGGGGCTCGAGTACACACCGCTGCGTCCGCGTATCCCGCTGATGATCGGCACCTGGAGACCGCGCCTGGCCGCGCTCGCAGGCGAGATCGCCGACGAGGTCAAGCTCGGCGGCAGCGCGAACCCCGACATGGTCGCGCAGATGCGACGCTGGGTCGGCAACGACGCGGTCAAGATCGTCGTCGGCGCGGTCACCGTGGTCGACGAGGACGGTGACGCCGCACGCGAGCGCGCCGCACGCGAGGTCGCGATGTACCTCGAGGTCGTCGGCGCGCTCGACCCGACGCTGCCGGCGGGAGCCCCGCCGCTCGACCGCTTCGTGCTCGCCGGCACCCCCGAGCAGGTCGCAGCGCAGACACAGGCGCTCTTCGACGCCGGCGCGGCCCGGGTCGAGTTCGGGACGCCGCAGGGCCTGACGACGGCTGGAGGCGTCGCGCTGCTCTGCGACCGCGTCCTCCCGCTGCTCCGTCCCGGCCAGACGCGCTGAGCTACAGGCGCAACGCGGCGCACCCCATCCGGGCGATGGTGCAGTCAGAGGCGGGCTCTAAGCTGCGCAGGTGTCGTTCTCCTACACAACGCTCAAGAACTGGCGCTTCGAGCCGGTGCGGCAGCAGCTCACAAGCCGACTCGTGATCCTCTACGCACTCGCGGTTGGCTACGGCTACGAGCCGCTCGACCGCCGCCAGTTGAGCTTCGTCTACGAGGAGGGGCTCGTCGCCGCCCCGTCGCTGGCCGCAGCACTCGGCCATCCCGGCAGCTGGATGCGATCGCCCGCAGCCGGGATCGACTGGAAGCACACGCGCACGAGCGCCGCGCGCCTCCATCTGCAGGCGCCGCTGCCGGTCACCGGTACCGTCGTCGCCCGCAGCCACATCGTCTCGGTCGTCGACGACGGGGAGGCGGGCGGCACAACGCTCGTCGAGGAGCGCCAGCTTGCCGACGCCAATGGGCGCCCGCTCGCGACGCTCGAGCTCTCCACCCACTGCCCCGGCCAGAGCGGGCTCGAGAAGAGCGACGAGCCCGACGCTCCGGCCAGGCCCGTCCCCGCCGAGGCACCCGATCTCGTCTGCGACCTGCCGACGACAACGCAGTCCGCGCTCCTCTACCGCCAGCTCGGCGATGCCCACCCGCTGCAAGCGGACCCGGATCTCGCGCTCGCTGCCGGTTTCGAGCGTCCGACGCTCGACGGTCTCTGCATCTTCGGGCTCGCCTGCCACGCGCTCGTGCGCGAGTGCCTCGACTACGAGCCGAGCCGGCTTCGCGGCCTCGAGGCGCAGCTCGCCGCGCCCGCCTACCCGGGCGAAACGATCCGCACCGAAATCTGGCGGCGCAACGGGACACTCCACTTCCAGGCTCGGGCGCTCGAGCGCGACGTGCTCGTGCTCAGCGGCGGTAGCGCCACCGCTCGCTGAACTCGGCTTCGCGCACCGGAGGCCGCAGACGCATGCGCGTCACTGCGACCACGCTGCGGCGGTCGGATGCATCGCTACCCTGCCCGCCGATGGCGAACAGCGACGATCAAGCGCCGACGGGGCCCGCGGGCGGGGAGGGCGAGGGCTCGGAGATCGTCGCACGCCTGCGCGAGGCAACCGAGGCGCTCGAGGCGGTCGTCGGTGACCGCAGCCTGCTGCATCTGCTCTCGGTCGACGAGCAGACGCGCCTGTTTTCGGCTGCGGGCGACGTTTTCGAGCCCGACGTCGTCGCCCGCAGACGCTGGAGCAAGGTCCGCCGCCGCGCCGAGAAGGCATCGAGAATCGAGCGCGACGAAACGCTGCTGGCCGAGACCGGGCTGCGCGTCGCTCGCGAGCGCCCGCTCTTCACGACCCCGAACGTCTACCCGCCGCGAGACGCCGACGACGCGACCGGCGGTGGTGAGCCGCGCCGGGTCGACGAGGAGCAGTACTGCTACGTCTGCAAGCTGCCCTACCGCCAGCTCCACCACTTCTACGACCAGCTCTGCCCGGATTGTGGCGAGTTCAACTTCGCCAAGCGCAGCGAGAGCGCCGACCTGCGGGGCCGCGTTGCGCTCCTCACCGGCGGCCGCGTCAAGATCGGTTACCAGGCGGGGATCAAGCTCCTGCGCGCGGGCGCGGAACTGATCGTCACGACGCGCTTCCCCCGCGATTGCGCCGCCCGCTATGCCGAGGAGCCCGACTTCCCGCTCTGGGAGGAGCGGCTCCGGATCTTCGGCCTCGACCTCCGTCATACGCCGAGCGTCGAGGCGTTCTGCGACCACCTCGAGCGCACGCAGACGCGACTCGACTTCATCATCAACAACGCCTGTCAGACGGTGCGTCGACCGCCGGAGTTCTACCGGCACATGCTGGACGCCGAGACCGCCGCGGCGCAGACGCTGCCACCCCGTGTGCATGCACTCGTTGCTGCGCACGAGGGGCTGCGCAGCGTCGAGATCGTCCCGGCGAGCTTTCCCCTCGCGGCAGGGGTCGCCGAGGCGCTCGTCGGTGTCACCCGCTCCGCGGAGCTCTCGCAGGTCCCGTTGCTGGCCGAGGAGTTCGAGGGGCAGGACGCACTGTTCCCGTCCGGGAGGCTCGACAGCGACCGGCAGCAGATCGACCTACGGGCGCGCAACTCCTGGCGGCTGCTCCTCGCGGAGGTCTCGACGGTCGAGTTGCTCGAGACGCAGCTCGTCAACGCGATCGCGCCTTTCGTGCTCAACGCACGCCTGAAGCCGCTGCTGCTTGCCACACCCGAGCGCGACAAGCACATCGTCAACGTCTCCGCGGTCGAAGGGCAGTTCTACCGGCGCTTCAAAACGACCAGGCATCCGCACACGAACATGGCCAAGGCAGCGCTCAACATGATGACGCGCACCTCGGCAACCGACTATCAGGCTGACGGGATCCACATGAACAGCGTCGATACCGGCTGGGTCACCGACGAGGATCCGCTCGAGCTCGCCGAGCGGAAGACCGCCGAGCACCGCTTCCGGCCGCCGCTCGACATCGTCGACGGTGCCGCTCGGATCGTCGATCCGATCATCAGCGGCTTCAACAGCGGCGAGCACGTCTGGGGCAAGTTCCTCAAGGACTTCCGCCCGACCGACTGGTAGCGGCCAGACCCCTGGTTCCGGGTTTACCCCGGACGGCCGGGCTCAAGCGGCAACGCGCAGCACCGGCGTCAAGCTCGGCGAGCGAGCTCGTACACTCTTGGGCAGCGTTCCGCCCGCGCCCATGAACTCTCATCGTCCCCTCCTCCTCGCAGCGGTGGTCGCGCTCTGCGGCTGTGGCGCCGGCTCGGCGAACGCCGCCCCGGCGGCAGCGAGTAGTCGCACCCTCACCGCCGCCGGCTACCGGGCCGCAGCCGACGCGCTCTGCAACGCGGCGACGAACTCGGCTGCGACGATCACAGCGGGCGGTAACGAGTTCCTCGTCGAGCTTGTCGGCGACTGGAGCAGGGCCTATGCGCGCCTGCACGCGCTCGTGCCGCCGACGAAGCTCGCGACCGCGGTCGCGCACGCGCTCTCACTCACAGACCGCGACCTCGTCAGCTTCAGGGCCGTCATGACGCCGGACAACATCGCCAGGCTGACACCCACGAAGCTCCTCGCCGCACTCAAGGTCGAGGCCAGCAAGCTCGACGCGCCGAACGTCGAGGAGCTGAAGAATGCGTGGCTCCGCACTGGTGCCGACGCCTGCATCGAGTTCGGCGGCGCCTGAAGCGTCGAAGGCGCGACGCCCGCCGCAACCGGCTTGCCTGGGTCACAGGCGCGGACGGTGATCCCGCTGCTCGGTGAAGCGCCGCCGGCGAGACGGTCGGGCTCTGTCGCGGCGGCGCCGACCCTCCGCGCCGGACCGGGCGCAACGGCGTTCTCCCGACCCGCTGGCAGCGCTAGATCACGTAACGGTGCGCAAGCGCCAGGTCGGCCTCGGGCCAGTGACGGAGCGCGGGTTGGGTTGCCACTCGCGGGGAGACGATGAAGGTGCGATAGAGGCCCGCGGTGATGCACTGTGCAAGGTACTGATCGATGGCGAGATTCGCGTCGATCCAGGCGGCAAGCGCCGGGTCGCCCTCCTCGGGGATCTCGGCGAGGATCGCGTCGTAGACGGATTCGTTGAACGCGAGCGCATGCGTCGTCGTGATCCCGCGGGGCACCTCGAGCGACGTGCTGTTCTCGGCCAGCGGAAACGTCTGCGACCAGACCGCGCCCCCCAGATAGAAGAGATCCCACTCGCGCTCCGAGAGCTCGGCGACGGCGGTGCGCATCACCGCGAGGGTCGTGTCGAGAAAGATCGCGTCGTCTTCGATGATCAGCACGTTGCGGCAACGCCGCTTCTTCGCCTCCGCGAGCATCCTCCGGTACGAGAGCGCACAGCCCAGATGATGGTTCTCGGGGGTCGCGACCGCCGATACCCGCTCCACGCGCCAGTCGATCTCGAGCCTCGCGAAGCGCTGGCTCGATCTCCTCCCAGCGAGCCGTCTCGTGGTCGAGGTTGAGACAGAAGATGGTGTCGAAGTACCCGAACGGGCTTGCGACGCCGAGAGAGGGGCGACGCGTCCAGCGCAGCGCGGGTCGACAACGGGCACCGTCTCCGTGCTTGGGTTGCTCGAGAAGGCCGCCGGTGCCCAACCGGGCGTCCGGGTCGCGAGCGGCCCAGACCTCGCGGCGGCAGGCGAAGAGGCCGAAGCCCCGCGCCCTGGTTGACGACGGTGTTGCGCCCTGCCCGGGAGCACCCCCGGCGGCGCTCACAGAGCCGTCCAGCCCCCGGTCCGCGCCTGTCTCGAGGGCGCCGCCAGCGACAGCCGCGAGGTCGTCGCCGAGAAGCGTCCCCTGCAGCAGATCGCTGCTAGTCGGATGTGCATCGAACCATGCGATCAGGGCCGCGAGCGCACCCGCCTCGAGAAGCGAATGGCTCTCGCCGCAAAGGACGATGTCAGCGTCCGCCTCGGTGAAGATCACGTCCTCCGGGGTGGCGCTGCCGCGCGCGTAGTACGGCACGTAACGCAGGTTCGGAACCGTCTCCTCGAGCGCGTTCAGGAGTGGCGCGACAGGCGATTCGGGGTGCTCGTCGAGAATCAGGAGGTTGATCCGTTCGACGACTTCCGGGTGGTAGAGGCGGAGCGCGTGCACCGTCGACCGCACGCCCTCGACGCCGCCGACGACCACGAGGGCCACACACAACCGCCGCTGCTCCCCGTGCGGGGTTGCCTCACGCACCGGCCCACCGCGCATCCGAGTTCCGCTCCCGGCCCGCCGTCTCTTCGCCGCACCCGAAGCTTCCGCTCTCGACCACTGTTCGTCGGTCCCCGAATCCTTCACCGCGGCCGTGCGCGGGCACCGCGGCGCGCACGGCCGCCCGTGCGGATGGAGGTGGCTTTGCGGCGTGATCTGCCTCGAGGACGACGACTCGCTCCACGACCTGCATGATCGTAGGCTGTCGGTGCTCGACCTGCGCCCCGCGCCGCCGCAGACACGCGGCGGAACCGCCCGGCTCGCTTCCTGTGTGAGGGAAGCCGATGCGCCCTGCTCGGCCGGGACGGTCGAGTCTCGGGCAGAGTGTGCGGGTTCGACTGTCGCCGTCTCGAGCATCGAGGGGCAGCCACGTTGCGACACAGATCCTTGATGCCGAAGGTGGGAATCGAACCCACACTCCCCGGAGGGAACCGGATTTTGAGTCCGGCGCGTCTGCCAGTTCCGCCACTTCGGCCCGTCTCGGGCAGATCGTAGCCAGCGCTCCCGGCGCTGTCCTGAACCGGTCGTAGCGCTCTTGCCGCAGGAGTCCGGACGCTCCCCTTGTCGCAGTCCCGACATCTGTCGTCGATGTTGGCAACAGGCCTGCGCTGACGGCTCCCGCTTGAACTCCGGCGCCGTGACGCCCATACTCCCCGGACTCGTGGCAACGAACACCCAGGCACCGGCGCTCCGCCGACTCGTGCGTCGGCCCTCGATTACGGCCTTACTCGGGAGCGTGCTCGTCCTCACGGTCATCGTCTGGCTGCTCGTCAACCTCGAGCGCACGCCGACGCTCTGGTTCGAGGTCGGCCTGATCGGGATCACGAACGGCTGTATCTACGCACTCGTCGCGCTCGGTTACTCGCTCGTCTACGGGATCCTGGAGCTGATCAACTTCGCCCACGGCGACGTGTTCATGCTCGGCGGCATGTTCGCGATCACGCTCGCCTCGGCCTTCGGCCTCCAGGCGGGCGCCGGCGACCTCTGGCCGCTCGTGATCGTGACGCTGATCGTCTCGATGGCAGCCTGTGCTGTCATCAATGCGACGATCGAGGTCGTCGCGTACCGCCCGCTGCGTAACGCCCCCCGTCTAGCACCGCTGATCACGGCGATCGGGATGAGCTTCATCATCGAGGATGCCGGCCTGATCTGGAAGGGCCCGAGCTACGTCAACTTCCCGTCGGTGCTCCCGACGACGAACCTCTTCACGATCGGCTCGGTCGGTGTCCCCTGGACGACCCCGATCGTCGTCGCGCTGACGGTACCGGTGCTTCTCGGGCTGCTCTGGCTGGTTCAGCGCACCAAGCAGGGGAAAGCGATGCGCGCGACCGCCCAGGACATGGAGGCGAGCGCGATCATGGGCATCGACGTCAACCGCACGATCTCCTTCACATTCCTGATCGCAGGCGCGCTCGCGGGGGCCGCCGGACTCGTCTACGCGCTCGCCGAAACGACGGTGCGCTACGACCAGGGCTTCACGCTCGGGCTGATCGCGTTCACCGCAGCGGTCTTCGGTGGTATCGGCAACCTGCCCGGCGCCGTCCTCGGAGCGCTGCTGATCGGCCTGATCCAGGCGTTCAACGAGGGGCTGACCTGGCATGCGCCGGGCTCGGACTGGACCTCGTCGCTCGTCTTCGCGATCTTGATCATGATCCTCGTCTTCAGGCCGGAGGGGCTCCTCGGGGAGCGCACCCCGGAGGGCGGGTAGGCGCGGATGGCCGGCAAAGAGGTCGGTGTCCGCAACCAACTGCGCGCCCGCTGGCGCGAGCGTCCGGAGCAGGAGCGGACGCTCACCGTCGTCGGCATCCAACTCCTGATCACGATTCTCGCCTGGCTGGTCGACTCCGAGCTCGGCTACGGGGTCGCCGTGTTGTTCATCTGCCTCGGGCTTCGCCGCCTGCCGCGGCTGCCCTGGCGTGCCATCGTCGAGGCGCTCGTCGTGCTCGCCTTCGCGCTCGCCTCGGCTTTCGGGAAGACCTCGATCAGCGTCGCACTCGTGCTCGCGGGTGCGTTCCTCGTCACCTGGATCCCGCAGCGTCCTCGCCGCTGGCTGCTCCCCGCACTCGCACTCTTCACGGCGATCGCCTACCCGTTCATGGTCGACCACCTCTTTTCGATCCCGGTCTTCGGGGCCTTCCCCTCGATCTCGACAGGGACCTACATGGTCGTCTTCATCATGATGGCGGTCGGGCTCAACATGGTCGTCGGGTACGCGGGTCTGCTCGACCTCGGCTACGTCGCGTTCTACGCAACCGGCGCCTATACCGCGGGCTGGCTCGCCTCGGCGCAGTTCGCCGGGCAAAAGTGTCCGAAGCCGCACTTTACGATCGCGAACTGCCCCGTCGCGCCTGTCCCCAAGTACAACTTCAGCCTGGGTGCCGTCGGTGTCCCGCTCGGCACGGGCGGCGTCCACCTCTCGATCTTCCTCGTCGTGCTGATCGCCGGTCTGATCACGGCCGGGTTCGGCGTGATCATCGGACTGCCGACGCTGCGGTTGCGTGGCGACTACCTCGCGATCGTCACCCTCGGCTTCGGGGAGATCCTCCCGCAGGTCGCGCAGAACGGCAACAGCCTCTTCGGTTACAACGTCACGAACGGGCCGAACGGGATCACGCCGATCGATTCGCCCGGATTCGGGAACGGGCTTTCGAGCCTCACCGGACACTTTCTCCCCTCCAATTACCTCAGCTGCTGCACGTCGAGCTTCCTCGGCCATCAGCTCCAGAACACGGACCTCTTTTTCTGGACCGCGCTCGTCCTGCTGATATTCACGGTGTTTTGCACGCTGCGCCTGCGCGACTCGCGGCTCGGCCGGGCCTGGGTCGCAATTCGCGAGGACGAGACCGCCGCGGCGGCGATGGGAATCCCGCTGATGCGTACCAAGACCTGGGCCTACGCGAGCGGCGCCTTCTTCGGCGGGGTCGCCGGCGCCTTCTACGCCGTCGTCAAGAGCGGCACCTTCCCCGACGACTTCTACTTCAACATCTCGGTCTTCATCCTCTGCATGGTGATCCTCGGAGGGATGGGCAACGTCTGGGGCGTGATGGCGGGCGCCGCGTTCCTCGCCTATCTCGACCAGTTCGGCCTCGGCAACATCGGCTTCTGGCTCAACGGGCACATCCACGTCTTCGGCTGGCGGCCCAACATCAACGTGCCGCTCTACGCCTCGGGGATCTACGGTGTGATCATCGTCGTGGTGATGCTTTTCCGGCCCGAGGGCCTGCTGCCGTCGAAACGACGCGCAGCGGAGCTCCACAGCGCCGAAACGCACGACGTGCCGCTCTACGACGTCCAACACGAGGGCGCCTGAAGTGGCCGACAGCGACGACAACGTCCTCTACACCGAGGCGTTGCGCAAGGAGTTCGGTGGCCTCATCGCCGTCGGCGGCGTCGACTTCACCGTCCCACGCGGCAAGGTGATCTCGCTGATCGGCCCGAACGGAGCCGGGAAGACAACGTTCTTCAACATGCTCACCGGGATCTACAAGCCCACCTCGGGACGAGTGATCTTGCTCGGCGAGGACGTAACCGGCAAACCGCCGCACGCGATCACCCAGCGGGGCGTCGGCCGCACCTTCCAGAACATTCGTCTCTTCCCGAACATGACGATGCTGGAGAACGTGCTCGTCGGCATGCACGTGCGTCTCAAGGCCAACCTCCTCAACTCGGTGCTCCGCACAGGCTCGGTGAAGCGTGAGGAGGTGCAGGCGCGTGAGCGGGCACGGGAGCTGCTCGACTTCGCCGGACTCCGCCGCCACGAGGAGGAGGCAGCCGGCAGCCTGCCCTACGGCGACCAGCGCCGGCTCGAGGTCGCCCGAGCGCTCGCGACCGAGCCGCAGCTGCTCCTGCTCGATGAGCCCACCGCCGGCATGAACCCACAGGAGTCGGCGGACTTCACGACGTTCGTCCGCAAGCTACGTGACGAGCGGAAGCTGACGGTACTGATGATCGAGCACGACATGCGGGTCGTGATGGGCATCTCGGATCGCGTCTCGGTGCTCGACTACGGTGAGAAGATCGCCGAAGGAACGCCGCGCGAAGTCCAGCAGGACGACCGGGTCGTCGAGGCATACCTGGGCAAGGCCGCCGTCGCTGACATGAAGCGGCAGGGGCTTGCATGAGCAGCGCGCAGGCGAGCAACGGACAGGCGAGCGCCGAGCCGATCCTCTCAGTCCGCGATGTCCACACCTACTACGGCTCGATTCACGCGCTCAAAGGGATCTCACTCGACGTCTTTCCGGGCGAGGTCGTCACACTGCTCGGCGCCAACGGCGCGGGCAAGTCGACAACGCTGCGTTCGATCAACGGCCTCAACCGGCCGCGGCAGGGCTCGATCACCTTCGAGGGGCGCGATATCACCGAGACACCGGCGCACGAGATCGTCAAGCGCGGCATCGCCCAGTCGCCCGAAGGCCGACGGCTGTTCCCGCGGATGTCGGTGATCGAGAACCTCGAGATGGGAGCCTTCCAGCGGAGCGACAAGGCCGGAATCCGTGAGGACATGGAGCGCGTCTTCGGACTCTTCCCACGCCTCCACGAACGCCGCACTCAGAAAGCCGGAACGATGTCGGGAGGGGAGCAGCAGATGTGCGCGATGGCGCGTGCGCTGATGGCGCGCCCGACCCTGCTGTTGCTCGACGAACCCTCGCTCGGGCTCGCCCCGATCTTCGTCGAGCGAATCTTCGAGATCATCGACACGATCAACAAGCAGGGCACCTCGATCCTGCTCGTCGAGCAGAACGCGATGATGGCGCTCGACGCGGCGAGCCGCGGCTACGTGATGGAGACCGGCAGGATCGTGCTCGCCGACTCCGCGGCAGCGCTCAAGACCAACGAGCAGGTGCGCAAGACCTACCTCGGCGAGGCTTGAGCCGATAGGGAGAGCCTGTCGGCGCTCAGGGGCTGAGCAGCGGAAAGTAGGGTGGCGCGAGCAAGAAGCCGATCCGGCGGGCGCCGCCCCCACGCGCCATCGCGAGTGCCGCACCGAGCCCGTGGACAGGCACGAAGCCGAGCTGGCGCGCAGAGTGAGCGTCGCGACAGCCGGCAATCAGCACCGAACCGAGGCGGCTCACTGCTGCGTCGCACGCACTCCAGGTCACGAACGGCTCGAGCGGGTGCACCGCATGGCCCGCACGGTAGGCGGCGAGCGCACGTTCGTCGCCGACCGCCGCAGCCTCCGCCTCGCGTAGCGCCTCCCGGTCGCGCGCACTCCGCGCGTCGGCAAAGAGCACCCGATACGGGGTCTGGGTCGGGGCGGGGAACCGGCGCTGCAGGTCGTGGAGCAGGATCGCCGTCCCTCCCGACACGACCGGGAACGAGTCGCGCCACAGACGGAGGGCGAGCCCGAGCCCGAGGTAGGCGGCCGCCACGGGGTTCGGGCTTTCGCGCGGAAGGAACGCGGTCGTCGCCGGTATGCCGATCACGATCGCGTCGAGCGGCGCCGCAAGCGTGACACCCTTGAACTCGATCCCTCGGAGCAGCGCCTCGGTGTGCGCCGTCGAGGGGCTCCCCCCGAAGACGGCCGCGGCCGTGAGCTCCCCCATCGAACGGTCGAGCAGACGTGCCCGGATCGCGCCGGGGAGCAGTGAGAGCCCCCGGCGAAGCTTCGAGCCGGCAAGCCGAGCGAGCGCATCGTCGTCGTAGGCGTAGCCGCCGAGCACACGCGGCAGGTTGAGCACGACCGAGACGCCGAAGAGCGCGGTGCGCTGCGCAAGCAGCCGTTCGAGCTCGACCGCGATGCGCCAGCCCTGCGAGGTCGACGCTTCGAGCAGCGAGCTCGCGCCCGATGCGCGCAGGACCTCGCGCGAGGACGCCCGCGCCAGTGCCGAGGGGCCGCCGTGGAGAACGCTTTCGGCGGCTGTAACGGTGACGACGAGGTCGGTCTCGACGAGTGCCGCCGCAATGGCCGCGGGCACGCCGGCGGCCATGCCGAGCGGGACGAGCTGTTCGCTCTCGACGTCGTGCACGATCAGCCGGCCGCGGAAGCGGCGACGAAACTCGGGCGCGACAAGCAGACCGATCTCGCGTGGCGAGGGGCGTCGCGAGAGCCCACCCGCGACGAGGATCGTCACCTCCTTGACGCCGAGCGCCGCCAGCTCGTCGACGGTCGCGGAGAGCGCCTGGTGGCGCGGATCGGGTGCGGCAGCCGGCAACGGCAGGTTCGGGAGCTCGACGACGACGGTCGCGCGACCTCCGGGAACGACGAGCTCGGCGAGCGGCGGGCCCGCGAGCGGGAAACGCAGCGCCTCTCGCGTCGCTGCGGCGACACCGTCGAGCGAGAGCTCGTCTCCCGGCGGGGGCGGCCGCAGCAGGATCCCGTCCTCGGGGAGCTCGACGACGCTGAGCCGCGTGCCTGTCAGCAGCGGAACACGGCTCACGGGGCGGTCGGACTCCGGGATAGCATCGAGCGTAGTGTCCCCCAAGACGCTGAGCGGAGAGGAGTTGACGCTCGACGATGCGCCCGCGCAGGACGCGGAGCTCTTTCTCGTCGACGGCAATAACCTCGCCTACCGCGCCTTCTTTGCCCTTCCCGAGGAGCTTGCGACCTCGGACGGGATGCCGAGCGGTGCCCTGCTCGGCTTCACGAACATGCTCTTCAAGCTGCTGACCGACTACCGGCCGCGCGGCGTCGCCGTCGCCTGGGACTCACGCCCCGTCCATCGCACCGCCCTCGCCGAGACGGCCGCGGTCGTCTACAAGGAGGGCCGCAAGCCGACCCCGGAGCTGTTGCGCGAGCAGTTCCCGCACTTCCGCCCTATCGTCGAAGCGTTCGGCTACGAAAACGTCGAGTTCGAGGGTTGGGAAGCCGACGACGTGATCGCGACGCTCGCCACACGCGCGGACTCGGCGGGCGTGCGCACGTGTGTCGTGTCGACCGACCGCGATGCGTTCCAGCTCTGCTCCGCGAACGTCTGCCTGATGATGACGCCACGCGGCGTCGCCGACGTGCAGGTCTACACGCCCGAGCGCGTCGAGGCGCGCTACGGCGTCCGGCCCGACCAGGTGCCGGACTTCATCGGGCTCAAGGGCGACAGCTCCGACAACATCCCGGGCGTGCCGGGAATCGGTGACAAGACCGCAGGAGCGCTGATCGCCCAGTACGGCTCGCTCGACGCGGTGATCGAGCATGCTGCCGAGCTCACCCCCGCCCGCGCCCGCGCAATCGTCGAGCACGCCGAGCAGGCGCGCGTCTCGCGCGAGCTCGCGACGATGCGCCGCGACCTGGTGCTCACGGTCTCGCCCGACGAGCTCGTCGCCGCGGCCCCCGACCGCTCGAAGCTCAAGGAGATCTTTCGCCGCTTCGAGTTTCGCGGTCTGCTCGCGCGCCTCGACTCGCTTGATGAGGCGCTCCCCGCGGCGAGCATTGCGACCGACCTGGTCGCCGTACCCTGGCGCGAGAGCGATCCTCCGCCCTGGCGGGTGCGGTTGGGGTCGCCGCCGACGCCGAGCGGATGGCGGTCTCGCTCGCCGGCGAGGTGATCGTCTCCCCGCTCGCGCTCGAGCAGCTCGAGGGCGCACAGATCGTCTGCTACGACGCCAAGTCGCTCGGCGTCGAGGCCGAGGACGACATCCTGCTTGCCGCCTACCTGATCGAGCCGGGACGAAGCGAATACGCACTCTCCGACCTCGCCGCCGAGTATGGCTTCGAGCTCGCCCCCGACCCGGCGACCGACGAGGCGACCGCGGCGCTCGTGCGTGATGCCGAGCTTCCCCGCCGGCTGATCGATCCGCTGCGCGCGCGACTCGACGAGCGGGGGCTGCTCGGGCTCTATCGCGAGGTCGAGCTGCCGCTGACACGGGTGCTCGCCGAGATGGAACGCGCCGGCGTCAAGATCGACACCTACCGGATGGGCGAGATCACCGCTCGACTGGCCGAGCGGGTCGCCGAACTCGAGGCGCTTGCCTACACGCTTGCAGGCGAGGAGTTCATGCTCGGGTCGACCCAGCAGGTCGCACGCGTGCTCTTCGACCAACTCGGGCTCACGGCCGGCCGACGAGGCAAGACCGGCTATTCGACCGACGCCAAGGTGCTGCGCGGCCTGCGCGCGGATCACGAGATCGTCGCTGTGATCGAGGAGTGGCGCGAGCTCTCGAAGCTGCTCAACACCTATCTCGGACCGCTACCCGAGCTGATCGATCCCGGAACAGGTCGGCTGCACACGACGATCAACCAGACAGTCGCCTCGACGGGACGGCTCTCGACGACGAGCCCGAACCTCCAGTCGATCCCGATCCGCACCGGGCTCGGCCGGGAGATCCGTTCCGCCTTCATCGCCGAGGAGGGCTGGAAGCTCGTCTCCGCCGACTACTCGCAGATCGAGCTGCGCATCCTCGCGCACGTCTCGGGCGAGCCGAAGCTGCGCGAGGCGTTCGCCCGAGGCGAGGACATCCATGCGACCACTGCGGCCGAGGTTCTCGGCCGTGATCCGGCGACGCTCACGACCGGGGAGCGCTCGATCGCGAAGATGATCAATTTCGGAATCGTCTATGGCATCTCGGCCTTCGGGCTGGCCGAGAACCTCGAGATCCCGCGCGAGCAGGCACAGACCTATATCGACGCCTACCTCGCGCGCTTCCCCTACGTCCAGGACTTCATCGCACGCACGATCGAGCAGGCGACCCGTGACGGCTACGTGACGAGCCTGCTCGGGCGGCGCCGGCCGGTGCCGGAGCTGCGCGCCTCGAACCGACAGACACGCTCCCTGGGCGAACGGCTCGCCGCGAACTTCGTCATGCAGGGGTCGAATGCCGACATCATCAAGGTCGCGATGCTGACGCTCCACAAGCGTCTGCGTGACGAGGGGCGACGCTCACGGCTCGTTCTGCAGGTCCACGACGAGCTCCTCCTCGAGGTGCCCGAGAACGAGCTCCCAGCGGTGCGGGAGCTCGTTCGCGAGGAGATGTGCGCGGCTTACACGCTCGACCCGCCGCTCGCCGTCGAGGTCGGAAGTGGCGACAACTGGGCCGACGCCAAGCGGTGAACGTTCCGAGCCGGCGCCGCGAAGCTATACTCCGCGTTCCATTTTGGCCACGAGCGACCTCATGCAGCAAGAACCGGGAGTTTGGGTCGAAGGTCCCGACGGCGACCTGATCCCCGACTACGACTCCGCCTTCCCCGAGATCAACGAGGGCGAGGTTGTGCACGGCACGGTCGTGCGCGTCGACAAGGACGAAGTGCTCGTCGACATCGGCTACAAGTCGGAGGGCGTCATCCCCGTCGCGGAGCTCTCGATTCGCCGCTCGGTCAACCCTGCCGACGAGGTTTCGGTCGGCGACGAGATCGATGCGCTCGTGCTCACCAAGGAGGACACCGAGGGCCGCCTCATCCTTTCCAAGAAGCGGGCCCGCTTCGAGCTTGCCTGGAAGAACATCGAGCGCGCCGCGGAGTCCGGCGAGCCCGTTGACGGACGAGTGATCGAGGTCGTCAAGGGCGGCCTGATCCTCGACCTCGGGGTGCGCGGCTTCCTGCCCGCATCGCTCGTCGACATTCGCCGTGTCCAGGATCTCGACGAGTTCCTCGGCCAGGAGCTGCGCTGCAAGGTGATCGAGCTCAACCGTGCGCGCAACAACGTCGTCCTCTCCCGCCGGGCCGTACTCGAGGAGGAGCGCAAGGAGCAGCGCCAGCAGATTCTCGACCGCCTCCAGCCGGGCAATGTCGTCGAGGGGCAGATCTCGAACATCGTCGACTTCGGCGCCTTCGTCGACCTCGACGGCATGGACGGGCTGATCCATATCTCCGAGCTCTCCTGGTCACACGTCAACCATCCCTCCGAGATCCTTGAGGTCGGTCAGACCGTCCAGGTCAAGGTGCTCGACATCGACCGCGACCGTCAACGCATCTCGCTCGGGCTCAAGCAGACGCAGAACGATCCCTGGCAGCAGGTGCTCGCGAGCTATCACGAAAACGACGTGGTCGAGGGCCGTGTCACGAAGGTCGTCACGTTCGGCGCCTTTGTCGAGATCCTCCCCGGCGTCGAGGGCCTCGTCCACATCTCCGAGCTCGCCCAGCACCACGTCGAGAACCCGCGTGAGGTCGTCTCGCAGGGTCAGGCTGTCAACGTCAAGGTGATCGAGATCGACGGCGAGCGCCGTCGGCTCTCACTCTCGCTCAAGCGCGTCGAGGAGGACGATCCGGTTCAGCCCCGTGCCGACGGCGGCGAGTCCGTCCACCTCCACCCCAATCTCGACCTCTCGGATCGCGACGACGACAGCTCTGTGCCGCCGCTCGCCACGGCGACGACGCTCACCGAGCCGGCTGCCGCCCCTGACGCGGATACCGACAGCGAAGCGAGCTCGGAGCCAGACGCGGGCACCGAGACCGAGGCCAGCACAGAGGCCGACACCGAGCCGGAAACGGGCGAGGCGGCGAGCGTCGCCGCCGAGACGAGCGCAGAGCCTGAGGCCGCAGTTGAACCGGATACGGAAGCGGAAGCAATCGCCGAGCCCGAGCCGACTGTCGCCGAGGACTCCGAGGCGACCGTCATGGCTTTGGCCGAGCCCGAGGCGAGCGACGCGGTTGCGCCTGACGCGGACGCCGCGCCGGGCGACGACGACGAGCCCGCCGAGCCGAGCAGCACCACCGCCTCCACCGAGGAGTGACCCGCCCCCCGATCGCGGTCGCCATCACCGGCGGCATCGGCGCGGGCAAGAGCGAAGCACTGGCTGCCTTTCAGCGCCAGGGCGCGGCGACGGTTTCGAGCGACCAGATCGTTCACGAACTGCTGCGCCGCGACGAGGTGCGTGCCCTGATCGTGCAGCGCTTCGGTAACGGCGTCGTCGGCCCGGACGGGCAGCTCGACCGTGGGGCAATCGGCACCGTTGTCTTCAACGACCCCGACTCACTCGCGTGGCTCGAGGCGCTCCTTCATCCCCTCGTGACGGCCGAGTATCTCGCCTGGAGAACGCAGCTGGCACAGCTTGCGACGCCCCCGCAGGTGTGCGTCACCGAGGTACCGCTGCTCTACGAAGCCGGCTCGGAAGGGCACTTCGACAAGGTCATCGCGATCACCGCACCCGACGACGTGCGCCGCGCGCGCTCGGCAGTCGCCGGCGACGAGCGTGAGTGGCGGCTGCTGCCCGACGAGGAGAAGGTCGCCCGGGCCGATTACGCCTACCGCAACACGGGCTCTCTACCAGAGCTCGAGGCGTTCGTTGGCTCGGTGCTCGCGGACCTGCTCCCCGCCTGAGAAACGTCCGAGCCGCTCTCGACGCCGTCCCCGGCTCAGACGAGCGCCCGCAGGACGCGCAGCCCCTCCTCCCGGCCCGGGCCCCTGAGCAGCTCGAGGGCCGCCAGCGCGAGCGCCGAGCGCGCGAGGTCGCCGCGCGCGCTATTCGGCCGCCCAGCGTGCATGCCAGCGCACCGCGGCGGCGTCGAAGCGCACCGGATCGTGTTCGGCGATCAACGGCAGCAGACTGAGCGCCTCGACGACCGAGAGCGGCTTCAGCTGCCGCGCAAGCGCACTCGCCACCGGATAGTTGCCGCGCTCACAGGCGTGCGCGAATTGCGCCGGAAGGTGGCCCGCGGACGTCACGAACGTATGTTCGCACGTCTGCGTGCGGGAGGCGGAAGCTCAGCCTTCCGGGAGCGGCCCGTGCGGATGGTGCTCGAGCTGCGGGTGGAAGAAGCGCTGGGCGATCGCGGTCGGAATCACGGCGGTAAGCACGATCACCCCGATCAGCAGCGAGAACTGGGTGCGGTCGATCACGTGGTCGTTGAGCCCGAAGAGCGCAATGATCGTGCCGAAGCTCAGCCCCGTGGACATCAGCAGCGTCGTGAAGATCGCCTCGGAGGGCATATAACGCCGCGCGAGCGGATAGACGCCGAGCGCCTTCGGCACGACCTTGGCGGCGAACAGCGCAGCGAGCACACCAAGGTTCGCGCCCAGGGCGTGAGCCGAGACGTTCATGCCACCCTTGAGGAAGAAGAAGGGCGTCAGGAACGCGAAACCGACGACGCGCATCCGCTCCTGCTCGTGACGGTGCTTCGCGTAGTGGCCGCTCATCGCGAGCCCGAGCACGAACGCTGGCAGCGCCGCCTGCGACTCGGCTCTTGCGCCGAGCCACATCAGCAGGAAGAGTGCCGCGAAGGCGAGCTTGATCTCGGGCTCGATCACACGCCGGCCGTAGCGGCCGAAGAACCACGGCGAGAGCCGCGGCAGCGCCACCACGAGCACGACTGAGACGCCCACGAACGGGATGATCCAGAGCGTCGGCTGGAGGAAGAGCGCCGTCAACCCCGTGACCGCGGCGATGTCGGTGACGAACGTCGCCGACATCAGCCGCTTGCCGAGCAGGTCACGGTTGAGCCCGGTCTCGACGAGGAGCGCGTAGACAACGGCGAGGCTCGTGTCCGAAAGCGCGAGCCCGGCGAGCTCGGCGGGCCGGCGGTGCCAGCCGAGCAGCTCGACTGCAACGAGCGTTACGACGACGAACGGGAGCAGGAAGCTCGCGAGCCCGATCGAGAGCGACGCCCGCCACTCACGGGTGAACTGGGCGACGTCAACCTCGGCGCCCGCCTGGAAGATCAGCACGATCCCGGCGAAGCTGCCGACGAAGTCGAGCCAGGCAGGTACCGCGACGTGAAACGCGCCCCCGATCACCGCCCCGGCAAGGAGCTCGAGCAGCGCGACCGAGAGCCCGATCTCGACCGAGAGCATCGTCGCGAGCAAGATCGCTCCCCCGAGTAGCGCCGCCGTCCCGAGCGCGCTCATTCTCGCTCACCCCGGGCCGTGCCCTCTTCCGCCTGCCCCACGCCGCCCACCGCTCTACCTCCGGATCGTCTGTCCTATGGGGTAGAAGCCATCAGCGGCCCTGGAGCCGCGGTTGAGCGCGAGCCTCATCGCGCGTCGAGCGGTCTTACTGTACCTCAGCGGCCGCGAAGGCGTTAGAGCTCGGCGAGCGGGAAGCTGCGGTGGAGACGCGGTGGCACCAGAAAGTTCTGGCGATGCGTCGTCGTCAGGATGATGTTGAAGCCCTGGGCGCGGGAGCGCTCGAGGAACGGAAGCGTCGTCCCGTCCGGCAGCACCCCGTCCATCGCGAGTCGCGTCCGCTCAAAGTCGTCGCCCGAGGGGTTGAAGACGACGAAGTGGAGTCCGGCCATCGGGCCCTGCCCGAGCAGCGCCGGATCGTCCGCGGAGAAAAAGGGGTTGTCGAGCGTGTTGAAGTCGGCTCGGATCGGCACCGCGGTGCCCTTCGGATAGTGCGTGCCGTCAGGCCCGACAGCGTCGGCAGTGAGGCGCGAGGCGGTCTGGATCGAGGCGCTGTGACCGATCCGGCCCGTGAGCTTGTAGAGCCGCTTGACGTCGGCCGTGCTCGCCGCCTGTGCGGAGCCCTCCGGAACCGTCTGGGTGTTCGCGGCCACGTCGAGCCCCGGCCGGAACGCGGTCGTGACCCGTTCGCTGTAGGCGAAATTGACATACCAGGTGAGCAGGTCCTCGGTCAGGTGCGAGAGATGCATGTGCGTGCCCGCCCGGAAGTAGTCGCTGCCCCGCAGGTCGACGTAGCCGAGCGTCTCGAAGTTGGCGATCTTGCCCGGGCCGAACGCGGCCTTCTGCGTCGAGGTGAACCCGAAGAAGAGCTCGGAACCGTCCGGAATCAGGTCCGCGCCCGGGACATCCGCGGCGACGGCCATCTCGAGGGGCAGCGAGCGGCCACCCTGCAACGCGCCCCCCACGAAGCCGCGCCGCAGGCTCGTCTGCTGCAGCACTCCCGTGTGCGTCAGCCGGGTGAGGGCATCATCGATATGCGCGAGCACGTCGCTGCGCAGCAGGATCGCGACGTCGTTCTGCTCGAGCACCGTCGTCAGCGGGTCGCTGGGGAAACGCCGCGCGGGCAGGAGGACAGGTTTCTTGGCCCGACGGTCAAAAGGCAGGTACCGGCGCGCTGCCGCCGGGACGAGGCGCTCGAAGTACGGTAGCCCCCAGGCAACCGTCACCCCGAGCCCTGCCGGGGAGAGCGGATAGCTATCGTCGAGCGCGATCAGCGTCTGTTCGAGCGTTGACTGCGCGTCCCGCAGTTGGGTCGGATCGAGCGCGATGCGCGCCGTCATGACCGCGTGGTGAAGCGGCGGCACGAGCACCTCGACCTCGTTGTCCTTGACGACCTCGATGCCCTCGAGCAAGTGCTGCTCGGGCAGCTTGATCGCGTCGACCCGCCGTGCGGGCGTGCTTGCGGCGAGCTGGTCGACGAGCTCGTAGATCCCTGCGGCCCCGAGCGCGCCGGCGGCCGCGCCGACGAGGAGCTCGCGGCGTGTCGGGCTCACGTCGAGTGGGACGGAGAGATCAGCACGAGCGCCGCGAGCTCCCGTTTGAGGTACGCGAGCACGCCACGGAAGTCGAGCGGCGGTGAGAGGTGTTCGGAGAGCGTGTAGAGACCGCCCTTGTGGTGCCAGAGGAGCGCCAGATGCCAGGCGTCGGCGTCTTGATTGACGGTGTAGACCGTCGTGTGGATCCCGTTCTCGGTGACGTGCCCGTGGGGCGCTGCGAAGCAGGGTGTCGGCACGTTGTCATGGAGCCCCTCGAGGCAGGTCGGAATCTTGCTGCGGCCGGGGTAGCCGCGCAGGATCACATGGAAGAGCCCGCTGACACCGGGCGTGTCGGTGTCCTGCCAGATGAAGCTCTCGAGGTAACTGCGGTCGTGGCTGACCTCGTTGATGTTGTTCCAGGCCCCCCCGATCTGGCTCGTGAGCGAGCTCGGCAGCCAGCCGGGACAGTAGACATCGGCGTGGATCTCGTTCGCGAGCCGCTGCCAGCCGAGCCGGTAGGCGCAGGTCGGCTTCGTGTTCGCCACCGGTGTCGCAGCCGGCGTCGAGACGGCCGTCTTGGGCGCGCTCGAGCCGCAACCGGCGACGAGCGCGACGACGACCAGGAGCGGGACGACTCGGACGAGCGTGGCTCTCACGTCCCCAAATCGTAGTCGCCCGCCGCCCGAGCCGCCGGAACGCCGTCGTCAAGCGGGAGCCGTAGGCGGCTCGAGCGAGAGCAGCATCCCGTCGAAGGCTGGCTCCCAGCCGTCGCGCGTACCGAGCCGCACGAGCTCGTCATGGGAGAGCCGATCGAGCTCCTCGATATGGGAGAGCACCGCGCGCCGCGGTGCCAGCGCGCGCAGGAGCTCGAGCGTCTGCGGATAGCGGGTCTTCGCGACCGGCGGGACGCAGAACACCTCGGGGATCAGGCGGGCACCGCTGAAGGGATGGTGCTCGAAGACGCCGATGGGAAGCAGCGCAAGGTCGAGCGGTCCGAGCTCGGGTGGCTCCCAGCGGTGCGTCTCGTCCATCACGATCAGCACGCGCGTCGACCCGTGTTCGAACAGGAAACCGTAGGCGTGCTCCGCGCCGAGCGGGAGCGGCGTCACGCTGACGTCGTCGAGCCGCAGGCGCTCCCCCTCGGCGAGCACCGAGATCTTGACCGTCCCCTGTTGCTCCATGAAGCGGAACTGATCGGCGAGCCCGTAGTGCTGCTCGAAGTCCGCCCAGACGGCTGCTGGCACGTGGATCGGTGTCGTCTCCGCGTGCCGGGGCCAGGAGCGGAAATCGAAGTTGCGTGATTCCCAGACGCGGCGGCCCGAGGTGTGATCGGGGTGCCAGTGGGAGTACAGTCCGGCCGCGATCCGGGTCACCTGCGAGGCGTTGAGCTGGAGCTTGGCCTCTTCGGGCGTATCGATCAGGACGTCGGGTCCGTGGACGAACACGCTCGGGCCGCTGCGGGCATACGGCACCCCACGCGCGCGCGCCTCGACACAGACCGGACAGTCACAACCGGGCCGCGGGATCGTCACCGCCCCACCCGACCCGAGCACCTCGACCCGAAGCGACACCGGGGCCGCTCAGACGCCGATCGGGTGCCAGACGGTCTTCAGCTCGAGAAAAGCCGAGATCTCCGAGAGACTCTGGCCGTCCGGGCGCCCGTGCACGACGCGCTTGACGTTGTCGGCAGCGGCACGCTCGAGCTCGGTCGTGAGTTCGCCGGCCCCGCAGAGATCGATCGCGTTGACGTCCATGTGTGCGGCCAGCCACGGCGCCAGCTCCGCGCGCTGCCCGGTGAGCAGGTTGACTGCGCCGCCTGGCAGATCGCTCGTTGCGAGCGCTTCGGCAAGCTCGATCGCGGCGAGCGGCGCCGACTCGGAGGCGACCGCGACGACGGCGTTGCCGCCGACGAGCGCCGGCGCCAGCAGTGAGACGAGCCCGAGCAGCGGCGGCTCGTCAGGCGCGATCAGCGCCACGACTCCGGTCGGCTCGGGCACCGTGAAGTTGAAGTACGGGCCGGCCACTGGGTTTGCCGCGCCGAGTAACTGGGAGAGTTTGTCGGCGAACCCGGCGTACCAGACCCAGCGGTCGATCGCCTGCTCGACCTCCTCGCGCCCGGTAGCGAGCGCGGCGAACTCCTCGACTCTCGCCTCCATCATCTCGGCGATGCGGTAGAGCACCTGCCCGCGGTTGTAGGCGGTCTGGGCCGCCCAGCGGGGCTGCGCGGCGCGGGCGGCACTGACCGCGTCGCGCGCGTCCTTGCGCGAGGCGCGGGCGACGTTTTGGCCCTGCGCCTCGTAGGTGCGGCCGGATTCCGAGCGCGGGAAAGCGCCGCCGATGAACAGCTTGTAGGTCTTGCGGACGGGCAGGCGCGCCATCAGACGGGGTCGAAGTCGAGGTAGGCCTCGAGCCCGTGGCGCCCGCCTTCGCGGCCGAAACCGGACTCCTTGTAGCCGCCGAACGGGCTTGTCGGGTCGAAACGGTTGAACGTGTTCGCCCAGACGACGCCGGCGCGGAGCCGCTCCGCCATCCAGAGGATCCGTGAGCCCTTCTCCGTCCAGACGCCGGCGGAGAGGCCATAAGGCGTGTTGTTGGCCTTCTCGACCGCCTCCTGTGGGGTGCGAAAGGTCAGTACCGAAAGGACGGGCCCGAAGATCTCCTCCTGGGCGATGCGGTAGCTCTGAGCGACGTTCGTGAACACCGTCGGCGCGAACCAGTAGCCCTTCTCTGGCAACCGGCAGGGCGGCTGATAGATCTCCGCCCCCTCGGCCACGCCCGCCGCGACGAGCGCCTCGATCCGTTCGAGCTGCGCGCGGGAGTTGATCGCACCGACATCGGTGTTCTTGTCGAGCGGATCGCCCACCCGCAGCGTGCCCATGCGGCGCTTGAGCTTCTCGAGCGCCGCACTCGCGATCGACTCCTGGAGGAGCAGTCGGGAGCCGGCGCAGCAGACATGCCCCTGGTTGAAGTAGATGCCGTTGACGATCCCCTCGACCGCCTGGTCGAGCGCAGCGTCGTCGAAGATGATGTTGGCGGCCTTGCCTCCGAGCTCGAGCGTCAACCGCTTGCCGCTGCCCGCGAGCCGCCGCTGGATCTCCTTGCCGACCTCGGTCGAGCCCGTGAACGCGATCTTGTCGACGTCCGCCTCGACGAGCGCCGCACCCGTCGCACCGTCGCCGGTGACGATGTTGACGACCCCGGCGGGCAACTCCGCCTGGCGCAGAACGTCGCAGAATGCAAGCGCCGTCAGCGGCGTCGTCTCGGCCGGCT
This sequence comes from uncultured Actinomycetota bacterium, assembly GCA_963828105.1. Classification (GTDB taxonomy): domain Bacteria; phylum Actinomycetota; class Thermoleophilia; order Gaiellales; family Gaiellaceae; genus PALSA-600. The sequence goes on from CAWHDF010000034.1 coordinate 366,725, forward strand.
TGAGCACGGCCGTGTTACCCGCCGCGAGCGCGGGCGCGAGCTTCCAGGCGAGCATCAGCAGCGGGAAGTTCCAGGGGATGATCTGGCCGACGACGCCGAGCGGGCGCGGCACGCGGTTGGGGAACGCATACTCGAGCTTGTCGGCCCAGCCGGCGTGGTAGAAGAAGTGCGCCGCCGCGAGAGGCAGGTCGACGTCGCGCGACTCCTTGATCGGCTTGCCGCCGTTGAGCGACTCGAGCACAGCGAACTCGCGTGCGCGCTCCTGCAGGATGCGGGCGATCCGAAACAGGTATTTCGCGCGCTCGCTTCCCGGTAGCGCCGCCCAGGCCGGAAACGCAGCGCGCGCCGCGGCGACGGCAGCCGCGACATCGTCGCTGCCGGCCTGCGCGATCTCGGCGAGCGGCTCTTCGTCGCGTGGCGCGAGCGTCGTGAAGGTGAGCCCGGAGGAGGGTGCGACCCATTCGCCGCCGATGAAGAGCCCGTAGCGGTCGGCGAGCGAGACGAGCTCGCGCGACTCGGGCGCGGGCGCATACTCCCACGCCTCCCCGCTTGAACCGTTGCGCGAGAGCTCAGTCATCGGTGAAGTAGTCACGCGACTGGTAGACGCCGGTGCGCTCCTTGCGCAGCTGCATGAGGATGTCGTTGACGAGCGAGGAGGCGCCAATCCGGTAGAGCTCGGGCGTCAACCACTCGCTGCCAAGCGTCTCGTGCACCTGCACGAGGTACTGGATCGCGTTCTTCGAGGTCCGGATCCCGCCGGCCGCCTTGACCCCGACGCGGCGTCCGCTCTCCTCGTAGACATCTCGCACCGCCTCGAGCATCACGAGCTGGACCGGCAGCGTCGCCGCGAGCGGCAACTTGCCCGTCGACGTCTTGATGAAGTCGGCACCCGCCGCCATCGCGAGCAGCGAGGCACGGCGCACGTTGTCGTAGGTCCCGAGCTCGGCCGTCTCGAGGATCACCTTCAGGTGCGCGGGCCCGCACGCCTCCTTGACGGCGACGATCTCGTCGAAGACGCGCGCGTAGCGCCCGGACAGGAACGCGCCCCGGTCGATCACCATGTCGATCTCGTCGGCTCCGAACGAGACCGCGGCCCGCACGTCGTCGAGTTTGACCGTGAGCGGGCTCTGGCCCGAGGGGAACGCCGTCGCGACCGACGCGACCCTGACGCTGCTGCCGGCGACCCGTTCGACGGCCGTCGCAACGAGATTCGGGTACACGCAGACCGCCGCGACCGCCGGCACCGTCGGGTCCGAGGGATCGGGACGCAACGCCTTCGAACAGAGCGCAGCAACCTTGCCGGGCGTGTCCTGACCCTCGAGCGTCGTCAGGTCACAGCAGCGCAGCGCAAGCTCGAGCGCGAAGCGCTTCGACTCGCGCTTGATGCTGCGTTTGGCGAGCTCGGCGGCTCGCGCCTCGACCCCGACCTGGTCGATCGCACCGAGCCGCGGCAGCCGCCGCGTCAGCGCAAACTCGAACCCGGCAGGGAGTGCGGGCGCCTCACTCACACGCCGAGTCTATCCCCGGCCCGGGACCACCCCACCCCGGCAGGCTCAGAGCCCGAGGCGCTCGAGCATCGTCTCGTTGCGCCGCCAGCGCGGCGAGGCCTTGACCTGCAGCTGCAGGTAGATCGGGTGGCCGAGCAGCGCCTCGATCCCGGGCCTGGCGCTCCGGCCGATCTCCCGCACCATCGAGCCCCCCTTGCCGATCAGGATCTGCTTTTGGCTCTCGGTCTCGGTGTAGAGGCGCACGTGCACGTGACGGTCGAGAATCTCGACGACCTCGGCGGTGAGTGCATGCGGAACCTCCTCGCGTGTCAGTGCGAGCGCCTGCTCGCGGACGAGCTCGGCGATGCGACCGTTGAGCGGCATGTCGGTGACCTCGCCGTCGGGGTAGTAGAGCGGCCCCTCGGGCAGCAGCGAGATCAGATCGGCACGCAGCTCGTCGATACCCTCGTTCTGACGGGCGCTGACGGGATGGAGCGCATGGAAGTCGCCGAGCGTCGCGGCCGCCTTCATCTGGGTGACGATATGCGCGGGCTTGAGCCTGTCGACCTTGTTCAGCGCGATGATCACCGGTGCGCCGAGCTCGAACACCCGCCGGGCGACGTAGCGGTCGCCGGCGCCGATGCGCTCGCGCGCGTTGACGACGAGCAGGACGACGTCCGGATGATCGGTGATCGCGTCCTCGACCCGCTCCTGCATCCGCTCGGTCAGCGTGTCGACCGGGCGTTGCCAGCCGGGCAGGTCGACGAGCACGAGCTGGTCATCCCCGCGTGTCCAGACACCGCGGATGCGATGGCGCGTCGTGTGCGGCACCTTGGAGACGATTGCGACCTTCTCCCCCGTGAGCGCGTTGACAAGCGTCGACTTGCCGACGTTCGGGCGACCGGTAAGCGCAACGAAGCCTGACCTCATACGGGGAGCGTCCAGCCGGCCGGGAGCAGCTCCGCCGGAGTGAAAGTGCTGATCGAGCCATCCTCGGCCCGGAAGCTGACGCTGTCGAGCGCAAACTCGACGAGCCACTGACGGCAGCCGCCGCAGGGCGCGGCGGTGATTCCGATCGCCTCGAGCTCACCCGGCCGGCAGCCGGCACTGACCGCGGCCGCGATCGCGTTCTTTTCGGCACAGACTCCGAGCGGGTACGCGGCGTTCTCGACGTTGACGCCTCCGAACTCGCGTCCGTCGCGACCGCGCACGACGGCGCCGACCGCGTAGCCGGAGTACGGTGCATAGGCACGGGCGGCGAGTCGTTCCGCCTGCTCGACGAGGGCGGCGCTCATCCCGAAAGCTGGAAGAGCGCAAGCGTCGTCAGGGAGCCCAGCAGGCCGCCGAGCAGGATCTCGAGCGAGGAGTGCACGCCCGACTCGAGCCGGGTCTGTGCGACGAGCAGCGCGAGGATGAACGTGAGCGCGGAGACGAGGAAACGATGGCTGGCGCCGCTCGCATAGGTGGCGGCGACCCAGCCCGCGAACGCGACCGCCGCGTGGCCGGAGGGAAGGCCGCCGCGCAACGGGGTACCGCTGCCACTCCACGCCTTCAGCCAGATCACCGCGATCACGGTGAGCACGAGCGCGATGATCGTCAACTCCGCGGGCACCTCGCGCACCCGGTCGACGAGCCGCGCCGCGCGCGACGCGCTCTTGCCCGAGAAGACGAGGTAGCCGACGGCAACGGCGTTGATCGCCGCGATCAGGACCGCGCCCGCCGCGATATCCTTGGCGAGCTTCGCGAGCGGATCGAAGGAGCTCGTCGCGATGTCGATCGCACCCTCGATCGCCGAGTTGAACATCTCGGCGATCAGCACGAAGGTGATCGAGATCAGCAGCGCGGCGAGCTCGAGCTTGGAGACGTCGGCGGTCACCGCGACGACGAGTACGACCGCCGCGATCGCAACGTGAATCCGCATGTTGCGCTGCGTCCGCAGCACATGGATGATCCCCTCGAACGCGTAGTTGAACGAGTCGAGGACCCCGTTCGAGCTCCGTGCGCCGAAGCGCGCGGGCGTGCGTGCACCGCGCGCGCGAGGCAGCCTCACGAGGCGAGCTCCCGTTCGCGACGCTCCATGAGCTCGCCGTGGTCGTAGCCGAGCAGGTGCAGCAAGCCATGGGTGAGCGGCATCCGCCACGCCTCCCCGACGACCTGCGGGCAGAGGATCACGTCGCCGAGCGCGCGCGGCAGACCCTCGGCGAGCTGCTCACGTCCGTCGATCGGGAACGAGAGCACGTCGGTGACCTCATCGATGCCGAGATGCTCGCGTTTGAGAATGCGGATCTCGTCGGGCGGAACGAACGCCAGCCCGAGCTCGCCCGCGTCGATACCCTCGGCCGCGAGCACGCGGCGCGCGAGCTCGACCGCGGCATCCTCGTCGACGGCGGTGCCGCTGCGATTGTCGACCTCGACGCTGAGAACGCCGCTCACTTGCGCCGCGTCGTGCCGGTCTCTTCGGCGTGCGCGCGGTAGGCCTCGACGATCCGCTGCACCATCTGGTGGCGGACGACGTCCTGGTGCCCGAACTGCACGAAGGAGATCCCCTCGACCCGGTCGAGGATTCCCTGCACCTGGATCAACCCCGAGGCCTGGTCGCGTGGCAGGTCGATCTGGGTCACATCGCCGGTGACGACCACTTTCGAGCCGAACCCGAGCCGGGTCAGGAACATCTGCATCTGCTCGGGCGAGGTGTTCTGCGCCTCGTCGAGGATGATGAAGCTGTCGTTGAGGGTGCGTCCGCGCATGAACGCAAGCGGCGCGACCTCGATCGTGCCACGCTCCATGTAGGTGTTGGCTCGCTCGGGGTCGAGCATGTCGTAGAGCGCATCGAAAAGCGGGCGCAGGTACGGGTCGACCTTGGCAAGCATGTCACCCGGCAGAAAGCCGAGCCGCTCCCCGGCCTCGACCGCCGGACGCGTGAGGATGATCCGCGAGACCTGACGTGCCTGGAGCGCCGCGACCGCCAGGGCCATCGCCAGGTACGTCTTGCCGGTGCCCGCGGGGCCGATCCCGAAGGTCACCGTGCAGCGGCGGATCGCGTCCACATATGCCTTCTGGGTCACCGTCTTCGGCGCGATCTGCTTGCCCCGGTGGCGCCAGACGACGTCGTCGAGCACCTCGCGGACGTTCTGATCGCTACCGAGCGCACCGACGATCGCCTCGACCGTCTGCGCGCCGATCTGGTGCCCGCCCTCCACCAGCCCGACGAGCTCGCCGATCACCTCGCGTGCCTCCACGACCTCCCGGTCACCGCCCTCGAGCGTCAGCTTGTTGCCGCGCAGACGGATCGTGCAGTCGAGGCGCTCGCGCAGCGTGTCGAGGACCCGGTCGCCCATACCCGCCAGCTCGGCGGCGACGGTGTTCGAGACGTCAAGAACTTCCTGCACGCGCCTCAGTGTAGGCGCGAGCGCGTCCGGCGCGTGTCGCCCGGGTGGGGCGCAATCCCGTATCGTGAACGACGTGGAGGAGAAGTGGTGGACGCTCGTCGCCGTCTGCACGGCGATCTTCATGCTGCTGATCGACATCACGATCGTGAATGTCGCGCTGCCCGCGATCCAGCATGCGCTCCGCACCTCGTTCTCGCAGCTGCAGTGGGTCGTCGACGCCTATGCGCTCACGCTCGCAACCTGCGTGCTCACGGCGGGATCCGCCGGAGATCTCTTCGGACGCAAGCGGATCTTCGTCGCCGGGATCGTGCTCTTCACGGCCGCCTCGGCGATCTGCGGGCTCGCGAGCGACCCCCTCGTTCTGATCCTCTCGCGTGCGGTGCAGGGCATCGGCGGCTCGATCATGTTCGCGACCTCGCTCGCGCTGATCTCGCAGGAGTTCCACGGACGCGAGCGCGGCACCGCGTTCGGGATCTGGGGCGCGACCACCGGGGCTGCCGTCGCCGTCGGTCCGCTTGCGGGCGGCATGCTCACCTCGTGGCTCTCGTGGCGCTGGATCTTTCTCGTCAACGTCCCGATCGGTGTCGTCGCGGTCGTCGTCTCGGTGCGCAAGCTGCGCGAGTCGAGCGACCCGCAGGGGGGCAGCATCGACCCGCTCGGCCTCGCGCTCCTCACCGGCGGCCTCTTCTGCGGCGTGCTCGCCTTGATCGAGGGGAACAGCCACGGCTGGGCGAGCGGCGAGATCGTCGGGCTCTTCGTCGGCGCACTCGTGCTGCTCGCGGGTTTCTGCCTGCAGCAGCTGCGACGCGCGAAGCCGCTGCTCGACCTGCACCTGTTCCGCAGGCCCGCCTTCACCGGCGTCCAGATCGCGGCGTTCTCGCTCTCGGCGTCGCTGTTTGCGATGTTCCTCTACTTGACGCTCTACCTGCAGGAGGTGCTCGGCTACTCGCCGCTCCAGGCCGGCCTGCGCTTCCTCCCGATCACCCTGCTCGCCTTCGTCGCCGCGCCGATCTCGGGCAAGCTCACCTCCCAGTTGCCCGTGCGGGGGCTGCTCGGTGTCGGGCTCGGGCTGGTCGCGCTCTCGATGGCACTGATGACGGGGCTCAACGCCCATTCGGGCTGGACGGCTCTGCTCGCCGGCTTCCTCGTTGGAGGCATCGGGATCGGGATCACCAACCCGGCGCTCGCGACCACCGCGATCTCGACGCTCCCGCGGGAGCAGGCCGGCGTCGGCTCGGGCGTGAACGCGACCTTCAGGCAGGTCGGGATCGCGACCGGGATCGCGGGCCTCGGCGCGCTCTTTCAGCACCAGGTGACCGCCTACGCGCACGCCCACGCGCTGCACGCGCTCTCGGGCGGCACCACTCCCTCGGGCGTTCAGAGCTTCGGACGCGCTGCCTTCGTCTCGGGGCTCAACGAGATCCTCTGGGTCGGAACCGGCGTTGCCGCGCTTGGCGCGGTCGTCGCGGTCGTCCTGATCCGCGGGCGCGACTTCCTCGCGAGTGGCCCCGCCGCCGCCGGCTGAGCCACTGCGCGCTCAGGCGAGTTTTTCGCGAACGAGCTGGCTGACCGCGCTACCGTCGGCCCGCCCGGCGATCTGAGGCATCACATCCGCCATCACGCGACCCATGTCGCGGATGTTGGTCGCGCCCGTCTCGGCGATCGCGTCGTCGACGATGCCCTCGAGCTCGTCCTCGCTGAGCGGCGCCGGCATGAACTCCTCGAGCACACCGAGCTCGTAGTCCTCACGCGCCGCCTGCTCCTCCCGGCCGCCGGCGCGAAAGGCGTCGGCAGCCTCGATCCGGCGCTTACGCTCACGCTGGAGCACCTGAAGCTCCTCGTCCGCCGAGAGTGGCCGCTGCAGCTCCTTCTCCGCGGAGCGCAGGCTCGCGAGGATCAAGCGCAGCGCATCGCGCCGATCGCCGTCCCGGGCGAGCATCGCGGTCTTTACCTGCTGCTCGATCTGTTCGATCAGTTCGCCGCCGTCCGTCATCACGCCTTGCCTCCTGAACCGTCGCCGACAAGTGCCGGGCTATGTGGAAAGCCACCGAGCAGATGCCAGTGGAGATGAAACACCGTCTGCCCGGCCCCAACGCCGACATTGGCGATCACACGGTAGTCGTCGAGCCCCAGCGCCCGCGCGGTCTCGGCGACGAAGCGCAGCATCGCGCTGCACTCCTCGGCGCTCAACGCGTCGACCTCGCGCAGGCTGTCGAGGTGCCTCGTCGGCAGCACAAGCAGATGCACCGGCGCCTGCGGGTTGATGTCGCGGATCGCGACGAAGCCGTCGCGCGCGGCAAGATGCGGGCCCTCACGTGCGATCCGGCAGAACAGGCAGTCGTCAGGCTGCGAGGCCAACGATCCCCTCCTCCGCAAGCCTGCTGGCACGTACCGCGAGCAACGAGCCGACGGGCGCCTCGACGAGGAACGGGGTGTAGTCGGCGGCGTAGCCGCGTCCGGGCCGATCGACGAGCACCTCGGCGAGCGCACCGAGTTGGCGCTGCCAGCGTTCGCGCTCGAGCCTGGCGGAGAGCTCCCGCAGACGCGTGCTCCGCTCGCGCTTGACCGCCGGCGCCACGGGATCGAGCCCCGCGGTGCCCGTCTCCGGGCGGGGCGAGTAGGGGAAGACGTGAACGCGTCCCAGCCCGGCCGCCTCGACGGTGCGCAGCGTCCGCGCGAAGGCCTGGTCGTCCTCGCTCGGAAAGCCGACGATCACGTCGCTCGTGAGGTTGAACTCACCCGCGAGACCCTCAAGCCGGCGAAGATAGGTGGCCGTGGTATAGCGCCGTCCCATCGCGCGCAGCACGCCGTCGTCGCCCGACTGGAGCGGAACGTGCAGGTGCCGGGCTGCGATTGGTGTTTCTCGGAGCGCCGCGATCAGCTCGGCACTGACGTGGTTGATCTCGATCGAACTCAGCCGGAGACGCTCGAGCCCTGAGACGGCTCCGACCGCGCGCACGAGTGCCGCCAGGTCCCTGCGTTCGGCACGGTCGCGGAAACAGCCGAGATTGACGCCGGTCAGCACGACCTCACGGTGCCCCTGCTCGACGCGGCGGCTGACTTCGCGGAGCACCGCCTCCGCGCTGCGGCTGCGCGAGCCTCCGCGGACGAGCGGGATCACGCAGAACTCGCAGCGGAACGAGCACCCGTCCTGGATCTTGACGAACGCACGTACCCGGTCGAAGCGGGAGGCGGCCTGTGTGCAGCCGATCGCCTCCGCGTCGCCCCCGAGCGCCACCGCGACCTGCTCGGCGGGTCCCGGCAGCACGCTCACACTCGACGGCAGCCGCGCGAAGGGACTGCCTGGAAGCGCGGTTGCGCAGCCGCTGAGAACGACGCGGGAGGCCGTGCGGGAGGCGCGGCTCGCGGCCTTGCGGCTCTTCGCGACAGCCTCGGCGGTAACGCAGCAGGTGTTGATCAGCGCGAGATCGGCGGCCGTCCCCGGCGCCGCCTCCTCGTGTCCGGCCGCAACGAGCGCGTCGCGGAGCTGGCGCGCATCGACATGCGAGACCTTGCATCCGAGGAACTCGACGCTGAACTGCATCGGCACGGATCGTACTGCGCCCGGCCCGCCGCGGTGAGCGGGCGCAAGGCTCAGGCGCGCAGCAGCAGATCAGCCGCCCAGCCGTCGAGCTCGCGTCTGGAGACAGCGACGTACCCGGGCAGGTGCGGCCGCTCGCGGGCGAGGTAGCCCGAGCTGATCAGCCGCGGGGTTGCGAGCTGATCGCCGAGCGCGTTGACGACGTCGAGCGCAATGTTGGCGACCGCAAGCGCGGTGGGCGGAAGCTCGCCCTTGCTCACGTCCGCCTCGCCCACGCTGACGGCTGCCGCGTTGATGGCGACGTTCGCGCGCGCAACCTCGACCGCGACCGGATCGAGGTCGAGCGCGACGACGGGTGCGAAGCCAAGCGCGGCGGCGGCGATCGCGATCACGCCTGAGCCGCAGCCGAGATCGAGCAGACTCGAGGGTTGCTGCTCGAGCAGCAGTTCGAGACAGAGCCGCGTCGTCGGATGTGCGCCCGTGCCGAACGCCCGACCCGGGTCGATCACGACGGCGAGCGCGTCCCCGGGAGGGTCCTCCAGGGCGGCCCCACCCAGAGCGGACCAACCCGGAGCGGCCGGTGGAAGGCGCGCCAGTTGTCCTCCCAACCGTCGGCGACCTCGCCGCGGGAAGCAGCGGGGAAGACGGCGAGCACGCGCATCGCCGCCTCACCGTAGGCGGCGAGCTCGATCTGCTCCGGTCCGGCGCACTCCTCGAACCCCTCGGGCGCCAGCTCGACGAAGCGCGCCCGGAGCTGCTCGGCCTCCGCGAGGGGGGCGCTGACCGCGGCGCGGATCAGCGGAACGCGCTCTTGAGCTTGTTGAAGAAGCCGGGCTCAGAGCTGTAGGTGTGCTCGTCGCTGCCGCGCTCGAACTCGGCGAGCAGCTCCCGCTGGGCCTCGCTCAGGCGGCGTGGCACGGTGACGTTGACGAGCACGCGCTGGTCGCCCTTGCCGAAACCCTGTAGCACCGGCATGCCTTTTCCTCGGAGCACGCGCACCTCGCCCGGCTGCGTCCCCGGCGCGAACTCGAGCTCCTGGCTGCCCTCGAGCGTCTCGACGGTGACCTTGGCCCCGAGCGCTGCCTGCACGATGGTCAGGTCGACCTGGGAGAAGATGTCGTTCCCCTCACGGACGAAGCGCTCGTCGGGACGCAGATGCACCCCGACGTAGACGTCACCGGAGCGGCCACCGAGCGCACCCGCGTGCCCCTCACCCGTGAGCTTGATCCGCTGGCCCTCGTGGATGCCCGCCGGGATCTCGACCGCCAGCTCACGCTCGACGACGCTGCGCCCAGCGCCGCCGCAATCGGGACAGGGCTGCTCGATCCGCTGGCCGCTGCCGTTGCACTCGGGACAGGGCGACTGACGTACGAACTCGCCAAAGAGGCTGCGGGAGACGTGCTGCAGCATCCCGTGACCGCCGCAGCGAGGGCAGCTCGAGACTGCCGACCCGGGCGCCGCCCCCTTGCCTTCACAGGTGGCGCACGGCGCCGCGAGCTCGAGCGGGACGGTCACCGTCACGCCACGCGCGGCGTCGACGAGATCGATCGTGACGTCCGCCGCGACATCCGCGCCGCGGGCGGCGGCAGCGCCACGCCGACTCGAGCGACCGCTGCCCGCGAAGATGTCCTCACCGAAGAAAGCGGAAAAGAGGTCGGAGAGGTTGCCGAAGTCGATGTTGCTCGGCTGAAAACCTCCCGAGCGGAGACCGGCGTGCCCGTAGCGGTCATAGAGCTGTCGGGTTTCGGCGTTCGAGAGCACCTCGTAGGCCTCGGAGACCTCGCGGAAACGCGCCGCCGCCTCCGGATGATCAGAGACGTCGGGGTGGAGTTCACGGGCGAGCCGTCGGAACGCCTTCTTGATCTCCGGCTCCCCGGCGCCCCGGGGCACACCGAGGAGCTCGTAGTAGTCCTGTTCGGTCGCAGACATAACGGTGAGCATGGTGCCAGGAGCGGTCGCCGTCGGCGCGCCCCGGCGTGCCTACTCGTCGGCGTAGACCTCTTCGACCAGGCGCGAGAGCTCGTGTGCAGCCGAACGGACGGTACGGATCGCCTTTTCGTAGTCCATACGCAGCGGCCCGAGCAGGCTGACGGTCCCCAGTGGATGGTTGACGTAGCCGTAGGTCGCACCGACGAGCGCAAGCTCGCGGAGACCGGAGTCCTCGAGCTCATCCCCGACGCGCACGAACGCCCGCCGCGCCCCGAGCGAGCCCGAGAGCAGCTCGAGCAAGGCGGCGCGCTGCTCGAGCGCCCCGATCAGACTCCGGTACGCACCGATCTCCTCGCTACGCAGCTCGTCGAGCAGCCCAGCCGCACCGCCGACGAAGAGTTGGCGGTCATCCTCGACGTCGTCGAAGGCCTCGCGCAACACCTGGAGGAACGCCTGCTCACGAGGCGTGAGCGACTGATCGTCGAACACGCGCGCGAGCAACCTCGAGCCGAGCCGGATGCCGAGGAGTTGCTCGCGCAGGTAGTCGCCCGCCCAGGTGACGAGACCCGGGTCGACGGCGACCGCGAAGGTGTAGCGCTTGCGGGAAACACCTCCGGCGGAGGTAATGACGGCAACGACGACGACACTCGGTTGCAGCTGGATCACATCCACGTGACGCACCGTCGCCGCCTCGAGCGGCGGCGCGGAGACGAGTGCGAGCAGCCGCGTCGCCTGCGAGAGCATCTCCGTCGTTGCCTGGAGCGCCTCCTCCACCTCAGCGCGTGCCGTCGTCAGCTCGAGTGGAAACTCGGCGGGGCGCGGCTCCTGGCGGACGAGTAGCCGCTTGACGTAGACGCGGTAGCCGGCCTCGGTTGGGACGCGCCCGGCCGAGGTGTGTGGATGGGTGAGCAAACCGAGCCGCTCGAGCTCGGCGAGCTCGGCGCGGATCGTCGAGGTCGAGACGTCGAAGAGCGCGCGCTCGGCAAGCACCTTCGAGCCGACGGGCGCACGCGAGGCGACGTACTCCTCGACCACCCGGGAGAGGATCAGCTGCTGCCGCTCGGTGAGCGTGTCGCTCATCTCCCGGACCATGGTAGGCGAGCCCATGCCGCCGCGGCACTAACGCGACTCAGGCGAGAAGCGCGGTGGTGACGCTGTCGCCGAGGAATCGACCGCGCGAGGTGAGCGAGAGCCCGCCGCCACTGCGTCGGGCCAGACCCAGACGCTCGAGCCGATCGAGCTCGCGCTCGTCGAGCAGCCAGCGGAGCTCGTCGAGCGGGAGCGGCTCGTCGAGGCGCAGCCCGAGCATCAGCCGTTCGGTCGCACGCGCCTTTGCGGAGACCGGCTCGAGGTCCCGAGTCGGCGGCTTGCCCGCCGCGAGCGCCGTGCGATAGGCGGCAACCGAGGGAGCGTTCCGCCAGCGGAGCTCACCGACGGTGCTGACCGCACCGACACCGAGCCCCAGATAGTCGTGTCCCTGCCAGATGCCGAGGTTGTGGCGTGAGCGCAGATCACCTGCCGCCGATTCGCGACGGCAGAAGTTCGCCGTCTCGTACCAGCGGTAGCCGGCCAGCACGAGCGTCTCGACGACGAGCTCGATGTAGGACTCCATCGCCTCCGCCTGACGTCGAAGCTCCGCGCCGTGGGCGTGGGTGAAGCGTGTCCCGGGCTTGGCCTCGAGCTCGTAGGCGGAGAGATGGTCCGGGTCGAGTGCGAGCGCCGAGGCGAGATCGCGCTCGAGCTCGACGCGCGTCTGGCCGGGCACCCCGTAGATCAGGTCGAGCGAGATGTTCTCGAAGCCGGCCTCCCGCAGCACCGCGACCGACCGACGCGCCTGCTCAGGGCCGGCGAAACGCTCGAGCACGTCGAGCAGCGGCCGCTGGAAGCTCTGAACACCGACCGAAACGCGGTTGACGCGCCCGCGGCGCAGGAGCGCGGCAAGCTCCGGAGTCACCGTCTCGGGGTTAGCCTCCACGGTCACCTCGGCGGCCGGTGGGAGCGCGTCGAGCAGGCGCTCCAGCGCACGTGGCACCAGGAAGGTCGGCGTGCCGCCGCCGAGAAAGATCGTCTCCAGCTCGGGCGCGAGCCGCTCCCCCTCGAGTGCGAGCTCGGCGAGCACCGCCTCGACGTAGCCCTCGTGCTCACCGCCGCGTCCAACGGCGGTCACAAAATCGCAGTAGCCGCAGCGGTGCGCACAGAACGGGAGGTGGATGTAGAGGTGTTTGACGCTCACCGCTTGCCGGCCGAGTCGTTGAGGTTGAGCACCGCCAGAAATGCCTCCTGGGGCACCTCGACTCCGCCGACCTGCTTCATCCGCTTCTTCCCCTCCTTTTGCTTCTCGAGAAGCTTGCGCTTGCGCGAGATGTCGCCGCCGTAGCACTTGGCGGTGACATCCTTGCGTCGAGCCTTGACCGTCTCGCGCGCGATCACCCGCGAGCCGATCGCCGCCTGGATCGCGACGTCGAACATCTGGCGTGGAATCTCCTCGCGCAGCCGTTCGACGAGCGCGCGCCCCCGCTCGTAGGCGAAGTCGCGGTGCACGATCAGGGAGAGCGCGTCGACGGGCTCGCCGCCGACGAGGATGTCGACGCGTACGAGCGAGCCGGGACGGAAACCGATGTAGTCGTAATCGAAGCTCGCGTAGCCCCGGGTGCGCGACTTGAGGGCGTCGTAGAAGTCGAGCACGATCTCCGACAGGGGCAGCTCATGCGTCAGCAGCGCCCGCTCCTCGGAGAGGTACTCGAGCTTGTCGAAGCGTCCCCTTCGGCCGCTGCAGAGCTCGATCACGGCGCCCACGAACTCCTTGGGCACGATCACCTGGGCCGAAATGAACGGCTCCTCGACCTCCTCGACCGCGTCCGGCATATCCGACGGCGTGTGGACTTCGACCCACTCGCTGCTGCCGGCACCACGGACGCGGTAGGCGACCGTCGGGGCGGTGACGAGCAGGTCGAGGTCGAACTCCCGCTCGAGCCGTTCGCGCACGATCTCCATGTGCAGCAGCCCGAGAAAGCCACAGCGGAAACCGAAGCCAAGTGCCTGCGAGGTCTCGGGCTCGTAGAAGAGCGCCGCATCGTTGAGCTTCAGCTTTTCGAGCGCGTCACGAAGCTCCGGGTAGGTCTCCGAGTCGGTCGGAAAGAGCCCGGCGAACACCATCGGCTTGACGTCCTTGTAGCCCGGGAGCGGCGCGGCGGCCGGGGTGCGCTCGGCGGTCAAGGTGTCGCCGACGCGCAGCTCGGAAACCTCCTTGAGCCCGGTGATCACGTAGCCGACCTCACCGGCGGCAAGCGTCGCGACCGGTGCCATCGCCGGGGCCATCGCTCCGATCTCCTGCGCCTCGAAGCGCGTCCCGAGCGCCATCGCGCGCAACGCGTCATGGGTCGAGAGCGAACCGTCCACGACCCGCACGAAGGCAACGACGCCACGGTACTGGTCGTAGGAGGAGTCGAAGATGAGCGCACGCGGCGGTGCCGCAGCATCTCCCCGCGGCGCTGGAATGCGCTCGATCAACGCGTCGAGCACGTCCTCGACACCAAGCCCGGTCTTCGCGGAGATCCGCAGGACGCGGGCCGGATCGTCGCCGAGCAGCGCCGCGAGCTCGGCGGCGACGCGATCGGGGTCGGCCTGGGGCAGGTCGATCTTGTTGACGACCGGCACGATCTCGAGCGAGTTTTCGATCGCGAGATACGCGTTCGCGAGTGTCTGCGCCTCGATGCCCTGCGCCGCATCGACGACGAGGATCGCCCCTTCGCAGGCCTGGAGCGAGCGCGAGACCTCATAGGTGAAGTCGACGTGACCCGGCGTATCGATCAGGTTGAGCTCGTAGCCCTTCCAGTGCACGCGCACCGCCTGAGCCTTGATCGTGATCCCCCGCTCACGCTCGAGGTCCATCGAGTCAAGCACCTGGGCGCGCATGTCTCGCGCCGAGACGGCGTGCGTGAGTTCGAGCATTCGATCGGCAAGCGTCGACTTACCGTGGTCGATATGCGCGATGATCGAGAAGTTGCGGATGCGCTGCTGGTCCATGAGACGTCGCCGGCGATCCTAGCCGCGATGCGGTTTTCCCTGGATATCGCGATTTCTTCGCTGCAGATTGAACGCCCGCGCGGCGCTCTCGCCGTGTGCGTGCCGGGTCGCGATCACGGAGCGACGGCCGTTGCCGCCGAGGGCGCCGGCCGATCGGCGCAACCGCGGCGGCAACGCCGGCCTGTGTGCTCACGGCGCGACACCGATGCCGCCCTTGAACGGTGCTTTCGCTCGTTCGCACGGCGTCCACCCGCGGTTTGAGCGACTAGGCTGAGGAATAGAGAGCAGCGCGCGCTTCGGTCCGAGTCGATCGCAAGCGCTCGCCTCGTACCCGCCCACCGTCAAGGGAGAAGAGCCCCGCGTGAAAGTGACCCTGCTCCTCGCCGACGCCGCCCAGGCGGTCGAGGGGAAGCTGTATGTCCTCGGCGGCGGCTGGTCCGTGACCGGTCCGGAGCCGAGCCCGATGGCGATCGCAGTCAAGATCGAGGTGCCCTGGAGTCAGACGAACACCAAACACCGCTTACGGCTCGAACTCCTCGACAGCGACGGCACCGCGGTGATTCCGCCGGGGGCGAGCGAAGGGCTCCGTGTGGAGGGTGATTTCGAGGTCGGCAGACCTCCCGGGACGAAGCCCGGCACGCCGATCGACGTCCCTTTCGCCGTCAACCTGGGGCCGCTGCCGCTCACGCCCGACACGCGCTATGTCTGGCAGCTCTCGATCGACGGCGAGAGCCACGAGGACTGGCGCGCAGCCTTCAACACACGGCCCGCGTACAGCTAGCACCCGGCCCCAGCTCACCTCCTTCGCGCCCACCTGTAGCGGCGAGCAGGTCAGTGCGCGAGCCGCCGCGCCGCGCGGCGGAGCACTTCGAGCTCCTCGACCCCGAGCAAACGCGCGCACGCGACATAGGTCGCGCCACAGGCCGCAAGCGCCAGCCCGAGCGAGCACACCTGTGCGGGGAAGGAATGGCCGAGTTCGGTATCGAGCGGCTTCCAGACGGCGTAGGCAACGCCGGCAACTGCCGCCGAGGCGAGCATGATCCGCGCCGTCGCAAGCAGCGTCTTCGTCCCCTCGAGCCCGCCGATCCGCCGTCGCATCACGAAGAGCAACGCCACCGTGCCGGCGATGTTGACGATCGCGGTCGACAATGGGATCCCCCAGGTGCCGAAGTGGTAGAAGGCGAGGTCGAGCAGCGCGTTCAGGAAGAGGTTGCCGAGCGCGACAACCGTCGGCAGCCAGTTCGACTGAAGGCTGAAGAAGGCACGGTTGAGCATCAGCATCGCCCCGTTGAAGAACAACCCCGCGCTGAAGGCGGCAAGACAGTCCGCGACGACGGGTGTCTCGTACGGCAGCCAGGCGCCGCGCTGATAGAGCAGCCGTACGATCGGCTCGGCAAGCACGGCGCTCACCACCGCGGCCGGAATGAGCATGAACGCAATCTGGCGCAGGCCGCTGCCGAGCGTCGTGCGGAAGCCGTCGAGATCGCCGCGCGCGGCGAGCCGCGAGAGCGACGGGAAAAGCACCGTCGCGATCGCCACCGAGAACATCCCCTGGGGCAGCATGTAGATCAGAAACGCGTTCTGGATCGCAGTCGGCGCGATATCCCCGGGGATCAGACGCGAGGCGAAGAAGGTGTCGATCACGGCGTTGACGTTGATCAGCCCGAGGCCGAGCGTGACCGGAACCATCAACACGAAGGTGCGCTTGACCATCGGGTCGCGCCAGTCGATCACCACGCGCAGCCGCTCCTCCCCGTGTTCGAGCCCGCGCAGCCAGGGGTAGGGCAAGAGCACCTGGATCACCGTCGCAACGAGGATCGAGGCGGCGTAGACGTAGAGCTTCGTGTTCGAGGAGTGCGCCTCGGGCACACCGATCGCGAGGCCGGCGATGATCGCGAGGTTCCAGACGACGGGCGAGAGCGCGGGCACCGTGAAGTGGTCGTAGGTGTTGAGGATCCCGACGATCACCCCGGAGATCCCGAGCAGCGCGACGATCGGGAACAGCACCTGCGAGAGCCCGACCGCGAGCGAGCGGTCATGGCCGGGATTCCCGAAGATGCCGATGATCCACGGGGCGACCAGCACGAACAGTGCCGTCAGCGCCGAGAGCCCGAGCAGCATCAGCCAGAAGAGGCTCGAGGCGACACGCCAGGCGCGCCGGCGTTCGCCCTTCTCGATCAACTCGCTGAAGACCGGCACGAACGCTGAGGAAAGCGCAGCGTCTGCCACGAGCGCGCGCACGAGATTCGGGAACTGGAAGGCGACGGTGAAAGCGTTGATCTTCCCCGCGGCGCCGAAGTAGTACGCGGCAACGACCTGCCTGACGAGCCCGAGCACGCGCGAGAGCGCCGTCGCGAGCGAAAAGATCGCGGTCGAACGCGCGAGACCGCGGCGCGGTACGGCGATACCGGGACCGTCGACGGTGGAGGCGATCAACGTCGTCTCGTCGGCAGTTGCAACCGTCCAGGAGTCGAGCGTGCGCTTCGGCGGCTCCCATGTCGGCTCGCCCCGGTCGGCCCGCCGACGGTTGCGTGCCGCGAGACGCTCGTGCCGCTCCTGCTCTGCGCGCCGCTCGTCCATGCGAAGGAGCATAGGGAGCGGTCCCGCCGATGGACGTCATCGCTGCTACCATCGACGGGCCCGAGTCGGTGCGCTGCGCGTGCCCTCGGCTTTCTGAGATGGCCAATATCCGACAGCAGAAGAAGCGCATCCGTATCTCAGCCGACGAACGGCTCGAGAACCTGCGCTACCGCTCGACGATCAAGACGCTGACCAAGCGCCTCTCCGCCGCCGTCGCCGAGGGCGACGCGGACACGATCGTGACGGAGCACCGGAGCCTCGTCCAGTTGATCGACCGGGCGGTCGCCCGCGGTGCGCTCCACCGCAACACGGGCGCGCGGAAGAAGTCGCAGGCCGCGAAGCTCTCGACGCCTGCCGCCTGAGCCTCGGCTCCGCACCGGCGGTAACCCGCACCGCCGTCCCTGCGCCCGCTTGAGCGGGGGAATTAACGTTATGTCGAGGTTAACCCGGTGCCCGAGCTCTCTGATCCCGAGAATCCCCACGCGGCTCGCTGACTAGCATGGCAGCGTGAAGGGGTTTGTGCCGTCAGCCGGTGCGCTCTCGATGAGAGCACCTCGTCCTTTCTGTGGACCGTCCGCGCCGCATTGCGCCGCGGGGCGCGCGTAGCGCCGAGACGGTCTGCGTGCCCGTCGCGATCATCACTGGCTCCGGAGGTCTGATCGGCTCCGAATCGGTCGCGCATTTCGTCGAGGCTGGCTTCGACGTGATCGGGATCGACAACGATCTCCGAGCGACCTTCTTCGGCCCGTCGGCGAGCACCCGGCCGCAGACCCGACGCCTCGAGGAGACCTACGCGGACGCGTTCACCCCGGTCGACCTCGACATCCGGAACGCAGCCGCGATCGACGACCTCTTCGCGACTCACGCCGGCGCACTCGAACTCGTCATCCACACCGCGGCCCAGCCCTCGCACGACTGGGCGGCCAGCGACCCCACCACCGACTTCAGCGTCAACGCCGTCGGCACGCTCAACCTGCTCGAGGCGACGCGCAAGCACGCGCCGACCGCCAGCTTCATCTTCTGCTCAACCAACAAGGTCTACGGCGACCGTCCGAACGGGCTTCCGCTCGAGGACATCGGTACCCGACTCGAGCTGCCTCCCGACCATCGCTACGCCGCCGGCATCGACACCTCGATGTCGATCGACACGTGCCTGCACTCGCTCTTCGGCGTTTCGAAGGCCTCGGCCGACCTGCTCGTTCAGGAGTACGGCCGCTACTTCGAGCTTCCGACCGTGTGCTTCCGTGGCGGATGCCTGACCGGCCCAAACCACGCGGGTGCGCGTCTGCACGGGTTCCTGTCCTACCTGATGCGCTGCACCGTCACCGGCGAGCCGTACACCGTCTTCGGCTACGAGGGCAAGCAGGTGCGCGACAACATCCACAGCGCCGATCTCGTCGCGGCCTTCGCCGCGTTCCACGCCTCACCTCGAACCGCGTCGGTCTACAACATCGGCGGCGGACGCGAATCAAACTGTTCGATGCTCGAGGCGATCGCGTTGTGCGAGACGATCAGCGGACGCGAGCTCGACTGGCAGCTCGGGGAGGCCCCTCGGATCGGCGATCACCGCTGGTGGATCAGCGACCTCGCCCCCTTCCGTCGCGACTACCCGCAGTGGCAGCTCGAGTACGGGATCGAGGAGACGCTGCGCGAGATCTACGACCACAACGTCGAGAGCTGGTCGGTGATCGCGTGAAACTCTCCGTCGTCATTCCCGCCCACAACGAGGAGGGCTCGATCGAGCGCACGCTCACACAGACGGTCTCGGCGCTCGAGGAGGCGGGGATCGACTACGAGTTGCTCGTCGTCGATGACGCGAGCACCGACGCCACGGCGGCGATCGTCACGAGCCTCGCCGAACAGAACCCCGCGATCCGCTACGAACCCTCCCGCTACTCGCGCGGGTTCGGCTTCACCGTCCGCTATGGGCTCGACAACTTCAGCGGCGATGCCGTGTGCGTGATGATGGCCGACGCCTCCGACTCACCCACCGACCTCGTCGCGTACTACCGGCTGCTCGAGCGCGGCTACGACTGCGCATTCGGCTCGCGTTTCATGCGCGGCTCGAGCGTCTCCGGCTACCCGTGGTTCAAGCTCGCGCTCAACCGGGCGGCCAACACGTTCATCAGGCTGGTGTTCCGGCACGGCTACAACGACACCACGAACGCGTTCAAGGCCTATCGCCGCGAGGTGATCGAGACGGTGCAGCCGCTGCTCTCCAACCACTTCAACCTCACCGTCGAACTGCCGCTGAAGGCGATCGTGCGCGGACATAGCTACGGCGTTGTCCCCATCGCCTGGACAAACCGCGACGAGGGCGTCTCGAAGCTGAAGCTGCAGGAGATGGGGAGCCGCTATCTCTTCATCGTCCTCTACGTCTTCCTCGAGCACCACCTGAGCCGCGGCGACTACCGGCGGGCTGGGAGCGGAGAGCGCCGGCTCCGGCCGGGTCTGCGCGAGCCGGCCGGGAACCGCGGCCGGGCCGCCTAGCAGGCCGCGGGCCAGACGTGTCGAGAACGACGATCGGGCGCGGCCTGCTCGCAACGGTCGCGCTCGCGATAGTTGCGCTCACCTACTGGCGGCTCTACTACGGCGTCGACTTCACCGACGAGGCCTGGTACGTCGCCGTCCCCTACCGGTTCGTGCTCGGCGGCAAGCCTTACGTCGACGAACTCAGCGTCCCCCAGACCACAGCAGCCGTACTGCTCTACCCGTTCCTGTGGCTCTACCACGCGGTCGCGGGCCGGACCGGGCTCGTGCTCTTTGTGCGCCACCTCCATTTCCTCGTTGCGCTCGCGGTCGGTGCCGCCGTCGGCTTCGGGCTGCGCCGCGTGGCGGGCAGCGCGCTCGCACTCATCGGTGGACTCGCAGCATTCGTGTTCGTCCCGTTCAACATTCCGAGCATCAGCTACGACAGTCTCGGCAGCGGCTTCTTCACCGCAGGCACCGTGCTCGGCTATCTCGCTCTCTCCCGCGCACGCGTGCGGCCGCTCGCCGGCGTCTGCCTCGGACTCGCCGCCTTCAGCTACCCGCCGCTCGTCGTGGCGGTCGTCGCCACCTGTGCGCTCCAACTCTGGCTGCAGCGCGAGCATTGGCGTTCACGCCTGGTCCCGCTCGTCGGGCCCGCGCTCGGGATCCCCGTGCTCGGGTTCGCAGTCATCGCGGCGGTCGCGGGTCCACACCGGATTGTCTCCGACTACCGGCGCTCGTCGCACTACCTCGGCCAGGCCGGGGGACTGACCAAGCTGCACGGGATCGCCGCGCATCTCAAGGAGACGCTGCCGCTCTGGTACCTGCTCGCGGCCGCACTGATCCTGATCGCCTGGAGCTGGCGGCGCTGGCCGCGACTCGCGGCCCTGACCGTGGTCGTGCTGCCGCTGACGACGCTGCCGCCGGCGCTCAGCTCATACGCGAGCTCACTCAACTTCGTCGCGCACGTCGGCTTCCTTGCGCTGGCGCTGCTGATCGGCATCCGTGCCCGACCCGGGGCCGTCCAGCTCTTCACCGCAGTCTGGCTCCCCGCGCTCTGCGGCGGGGTGATCACCAGCTACAGCAGCGCAAACGGTGGTGTCAACTTCGGCGTCGGCTTCTTTCCGGCCGTTGTCGTGACCCTCGTCTTCGCTGCCTGGGCAGTGAGGGACCTCACCGGACTCGAGACCCGGGTCGACCTCGTCCCCGCGCTGCTCATCACCGGGCTCCTGGTCGCCTTCTCGACGCTCGGCGTCTACCGTGACGGCACGCTCTCGACGCTCGGCACCCGGCTGACGAACGGGCCCTACGCGGGTCTCGAGACAAGCTCGGACAAGCAGCACTTCCTCGACACGCTCGCGACCGACCTCACGGGCGTCAACGGGCGCTGCACGATCGCGTTCTTCCAGGACTTCCCGGCGGGGTATCTCCTCACCGCGGCGCGTCCGGACACGAGCGCGGTCTGGACGGCGACGGTTTCGGGACGACTCACCTTCCCGTACCACCGCGACCTCGTCGACTACTGGCAGCAGCAGGGATTGCCCGACGTCGTCGTCGAGATGCTGCGGATCCCCTTCGCGCTCCCAGGCGGAGCGCGGATCGAGCACTACGCCGCCGCCGACCCGTTGCTCGAGGCCCTCCGCACCCACACCTACCGCGTGAGCGCGCGACGGCTCGACTACATCGTCTGGCGTCGCGGTGCGTCCTGCTGAGCGTCGCTCCGCGCGCAGGCTGCGGCTAGCCGGCGACGCGTGCGTGCTGGCCCGAGCGAACCGGCGGCGCCGCGATCTCGATCAACGCGCGCTCGAGCTCGAGCTCCGGCGAGAGCCGTGAGCCGCCCTTGAGGGCGTGGTCGAGGCGCGCGAAGCGAACCGTCGCGCCCGCGAGCTCGGCCGGGGCGTAGTTGCGCGCCTGCTGATAAAGCTTCGCGACGTAGAACGGATGTTGCTTGAGCTTCGCCGCCGCGTCCTTCGACGGGACGCCCTGCGCCTCGAGCAGCTGGACACTGCGCAGACGCGCAACGTGATTGGCAAGGATCGAGGCGAGCCGGGGGATCGTCTTCGCGCGAGGGTCGCCGCTACGTTCGAGCAGGCTCTCGGAGGCGCGCAGCACGCCGACCAGATCGCGGGCGCCGAACGCGTCGGTCAGCGCGAAGTTGGTCGTCTCGACGCGGGCCGCGACGAGCCGCTCAACATCGGCCGCGCCGATCGACTCGCCGCCGCACCAGGTCACGAGCTTGTCAACCTCGCTAGCGAGGTCGTACATGTCCTCGCCGACGAGCTCGACGAGCGCACGGCAGGCCTCGGGCTCGACGTTCACCCCGTGGAGGCGGAACTGGTCGGAGACCCAGCGCTGCAGCGCGCGTCGGGGCACGTCCCAGAGCAGCAACTCGCCCTTCGCAGCGCTGACCGCCTTCGCCAGCGGGGCATCCTTGGCGACTTCGGCCCCCACGAGTGCGAGCGTCGTCTCCGGAGCCGGTGCGCGCAGATAGGCCGAGACCGCCTTCACGTCGTCGGCCTTCCAGGTCTCGACGCCCTCGACGAGGATCAGCCGGCCGCTGCCGCCGAACAGCCCGAGCGCGTTGCAGGCCGCGACCGCGTCGAGGCCGGAACAGTCGGAGGCGGTGTAGAGCTCGACCGCCTCAGCGGGGAAGCGTCCGCGCAGACGCTCGACAGCCCGGTCGACCTTGGGCCGATCGGTGCCGGCAATCAGATAGGCGGCTTCGAGTCCGGAGCTCATTGGAGCAAGCAAGCATAGGCGGCACCGCAGCGCCCCCGGTCGGCCTGAGCTACTGCTAGCGGCACACCAGGTTGACGAGCTTGTCGGCGACGACGAACGCGCGCGGCTCGGCGCAGTCAAGGTGCGCCTGCACTCTGGGCGAGGCCTTGGCGAGCGCAACGAGTGCGTCTTCGGGCTGGCCCGTCGGCACGATCAGCCGATCGCGCACCTTGCCGTTCACCTGGCAGACGAGCTCGACCGTCTCGCGCGTCAGCAGCGAGGTATCGGCGACGGGCCACGGCTCGCACCACAGCCGCTCGTGGCCGAGCGCCTGCCACAACTCCTCGGCGATGTGCGGCGCATACGGCTGGATCAACGAGACGGCCGTCTCGGCCGCGAACCGCCCCGCAGGATCGTCGGGTGCCTTGGAGATCTCGTTGACGAGCTCCATCACCGCGGCTACCGGGGTGTTGAAGACGAAACGCCGCTCGATATCATCGCTGACCTTGTTGATCGTCTCGTGCGCCTTGCGCAGCAGCGGCGTCACTCCGGCGGGCTCGCGATCGGCAACCGGTCGCACCGCCTGCTGGTGCACGATCCGCCAGAGCCGCGTCAGGAACCGCCACATCCCCTCCACCCCGGTGTCCTGCCACTCCTTGTCCTGCTCGGCCGGGCCCATGAAGAGCACGTACAGCCGCAGCGCATCGGCGCCGAAGCGCCCAACGAGCTCGTCCGGTGAAACGACGTTGCCCTTCGACTTCGACATCTTGGCGCCGAAGCGATAGATCATGCCCTGGTTGAAAAGACGCGCGAAGGGTTCGCGAAAACCCACCAGGCCGAGGTCGAAAAGCGCCTTGGTGAAGAATCGCGCGTACATCAGATGGAGGATCGCGTGCTCGATCCCGCCGATGTACTGGTTGACGGGAAGCCAGTAGTCGACGATCGCCCTGTCGAACGGGGCGGTGTCGTTGCGGGGATCGGTGTAGCGCAGGAAGTACCAGGAGGAGTCGACGAAGGTGTCCATCGTGTCGGTCTCGCGGCGGGCCGGCCCACCACAACGTGGACAGCTCGTCGTGACCCAATCCTCGGCCGCCGCGAGCGGCGAACGACCCTTCGGCAGATAGTCGTCGATCTCGGGCAGCAACACCGGCAGCTCCGTCTCCGGAACGGGGACCACCCCGCACTCGCCGCAGTGGACGATCGGGATCGGGCAGCCCCAGTAGCGTTGGCGCGAGAGCAGCCAGTCGCGCAGCCGGTAGTTGACGGCCTCCTTGCCGCGCCCGTCACGCTCGAGCCAGGTGACCACCGCCCGCTTCGCTTCGGGCACCGGTAGCCCGTCGAATCCGTTCGAGTTGACGAGCACGTCGCTGTCGGCGTGCGAGACGTACGCCTGCTCCCCAACTGCCTCGCCGGCCGCGGGCGCGACCACCTGGACGATCGGCAGGTCGAATCGCTCGGCGAACGCGAAGTCGCGCTCGTCATGGGCGGGCACCGCCATGATCGCGCCGGTGCCGTAGTCCATCAGCACGTAGTCGGCGACCCAGATCGGGATCCGGGCGTCGTTGACCGGGTTGATCGCAGCGAAGCCGGTATACACCCCCGTCTTCTCGACCGCCGCGGCGCGCTCCTCGCTCTTGAGCGTCGCCGTATGCCGGACATAGGCACGGATCGCGTCGGCGTGGGGCGAGCGCTCCGCCAGCCGTTCGACGAGCGGATGCTCCGGTGCAAGCACGAAGAAGGTGGCGCCGAAGAGCGTGTCGGGTCGCGTCGTGAAGACGGCGACGCGCTCGCCCAGCTCCTCGATCTCGAAGCTCACCTCGGCGCCCTCGGAGCGGCCGATCCAGTTGCGTTGCATCGTCAACACCCGCTCGGGCCAGGACTCGAGCAGCGCCATGTCATCGAGCAGCCGGTCGGCGTAGTCGGTGATCTTGAACATCCACTGCTCGAGCGTGCGCGACTCGACCTCTGCGCCACAGCGCTCGCAGCGACCGTCGATCACCTGCTCGTTGGCGAGTACGGTCTGATCGTTCGGACACCACTTGACCGGCGCGGCCTTGCGATAGGCGAGGCCGGCCTCGAAGAGCTTGAGGAACATCCACTGCGTCCAGCGGTAGTACTCGGGCTCATGCGTGGAGAGCTCTCGCGTCCAGTCGATCGACCAGCCAAGGCGCCGGATCTGCTCGCGAATCGCCGCAATGTTGCGTTCGGTTACCTCGCGGGGATGGCCACCCTCGCGGATCGCGGCATTCTCAGCCGGTAGCCCGAAGGCGTCGTACCCCATCGGACGCAGCACCGACCAGCCGTTGCGGCGTCGGACGTGAGAGACGACATCACCAAGCGTGTAGTTGAGGACGTGCCCCATGTGGAGCTCGCCGGAAGGGTAGGGAAGCATCTCGAGCACGTAGGCCTTGCGCTGCCCGTCCGCCGCTGGGTCGGTCGGGTTCGGGGTGACGAAGGCGCCGGCCTGCTCCCAGACCTGCTGCCACTTCTGCTCGATGACGTGGGGTTCGTAGCCGTCCATGGGTCGCCCGAGAGACAAAAAAGCCTCTCGCGCGCGAGAGGCTCTGCAGAAGCCGGCGCGTGGGCCGCGCGCTGCTTCCGTGAGATCAGGAAAGGAACGTCTTCACTGGCAGCGCAGTGTAGCGAGCGGTTTCCGGGACGGGCAACTTCTGCCGGCGGCCTGCCGCGCCCGCCGCGCCGTCGCGTTGAGGCAGAATCGGCCCGTGCTCGAACTCTTCCCCGACGGCAGCCGGATCGACGAGGGCGAGCTCGTGCTCGGCGGCATCCGCTGCTCCGAGCTCGTCGCTCGCTACGGCAGCCCGCTCGTCGTCTACGACGCGGGGACGGTGCGCGCGCGCGCACGCGCGTATCGTCGGGCGGCACCCGAAGCGCTTGTCTGCTTCGGCACGAAAGCGTTCCCGAACCTGGCGCTGATGCGACTGCTCGCTTCTGAGCAGATCGGGGCTGACGTCGCCTCGCTCGGCGAGCTGCGCTTTGCTCTCGAGGCGGGCCTCGACGGCTCCGCGCTCGTCGTACATGGCAACAACAAGTCCGACGAGGAGCTCGAAGCCGCAGCAGCTGTGCACGCACTCGTCGTCGTCGACTCGCTCGAGGAGGTCGAGCGGGCGCGAGCGGCCGGGGTCACACGGACGCTCGTGCGCGTCACGCCAGGCGTCGATGCAGACACGCACGAGGCGATCCGCACGGGACACCTCGGCTCGAAGTTCGGGCTCGTCGGCGCCGACGCACTCGCCGCGCTCGAGCTCGAGCCAGGTTGCGAAGGGCTGCACATGCATATCGGCTCGCAGCTCCACGACCTCGACGGGGCCCGCACCGCCGTGCGCGTGCTGCTCGCCTTCGCCGCGACTGCATGCGCCGAACTCGGGTGGACGGCGCGCACGTTCGACCTCGGGGGCGGACTCGGGGTCGCGACCTCGGCGGCCGAGACCGAGCTCTCGATCCCTGCGTTCGTCGCAGCATTGCTCGACGAGCTCGCCCGCGGTCTCGAGAGCCACGCCCTGCCCACCCCGCGGCTGATCCTCGAACCGGGACGTTCGCTCACGGCGCGCGCCGGCGTCACGCTCTACACGGTCGGCTCGGTCAAGCGTTCGGGGCCAACGACCTTCGTCGCCGTCGACGGCGGCATGTCCGACAACCCGCGCCCGGCGCTCTACGACGCCAAGTACACAGCGCTACTCGCCAACCGTGCCGACAGCCCTGCGCACGGCAGCTACTCGATCGTCGGTAAGCACTGCGAGACGGGGGATCTGCTGATCGAGCAGGTCGAGTTGCCCGAGCCTCACCGTGGCGACGTGCTCGCCGTGCCCACAACGGGCGCGTACACGCTCGCGATGAGCTCC
This sequence comes from uncultured Actinomycetota bacterium, assembly GCA_963828105.1. GTDB lineage: Bacteria > Actinomycetota > Thermoleophilia > Gaiellales > Gaiellaceae > PALSA-600. The sequence goes on from CAWHDF010000034.1 coordinate 392,724, forward strand.
ACCTACAACGCAGCTTCCCCGGCCGGCGGCGGTGCTCGTCGACGCCGGGGAGGCGCAGCTGATCCGCCGCCGTGAGACCCTCGCAGACCTGCTCGCGCTCGAGCCGTAGGCCCCGAAGCCGGCCTCGCTAGCGTGCGCGGCATGGGGCGCGCGGCGCTGCGACGGTGCCTGAGCGGCGGGGCGCTGCTCTCGGCCCTCTGTCTCTGGGCCCCGGCGAACGCGGCGAGCGTCGTCGGCGGCACGAGCGTCCCGATCAGCACTGCGCCGTGGAGCGTCGTCGTCGAGGAGCAGACGAGCGCGCAGCGGTCGCTCTGTACTGGTGCAATCATCGCGCCGGCCGAGGTACTGACAGCGGCGCACTGCGTCTTCAGCCGCACGGGCGCGAGGGCGCCGCTGACGTCGCTGAGCGTGCTCGGCGGTGTCTCCGATTTCGCGTCCGCCGGGCCGCTCGCGCAAGTCAGTGCCGTGCGCGCCGTGCGTGTCCACCCCGGGTACCACTGGTCGTCCGGCACGGCGAGTGACGATCTCGCGATCCTGACGCTGACCAGCCCGTTCGTGCTCGGTGGGCGCGAGCTCCGGGCGGTGACGTTGCCGGGCCCTCGCACCGCTTACCCGGCCGGGGCGCGCGTCACGCTCGCCGGCTATGGACGCGAGCGGCCGACGCAGGCACCTGACGGCGCGCTCAGCGCGATGATCGCGACGGTCGACCCCCAGGGCAGCTGTGGCCGCGTCGTCTCTGCGGCCGTCGCGGTCGCCGACGCGATCCTCTTCTGCGCCTCCTCGCCGACGAGCGCGACCTGCAACGGCGATAGCGGCGCGGGGCTCGTAAGCACCTCCTCGCCGCCGGTGCTGCTCGGCCTGCTCAGTAGCGGCGCTCCGAGCTGCGCGCCAGGGAGCCACAGCGTCTTCACCTACCTGCCCGCAGCAGAGATCCTCCGTTTCGTCGAGGGCGAGCCGACGGCGCCGCAGGCGCCCCGACTGCGCGCGCACACGTTCGTCAACCTCACGTGGACGCCGCCGCTCGTCGTCGGCGCGACCGTCTCCTGCAGCTCGGGCGCCTGGGGCGGGCCGGTCAGCCTCGAGTACACGTTCGAGACCGCGACGGGAGTGGAGCTCCAGGCGGGGCCACGCGACCGCTACCTCGTCGCGCCACGTGCGCAAGGCGCCGCTCTGGTGTGCCGCGTCGCGGCCTCGAACGACGGCGGCACGGCGGTCGCCGAGACGCGCGCGACATCCGCCGTCGCCGGCGTGCCCCGGCTCACGCTCGCCCCCGCTGGGCCAGTGCGGGGGGTCGCCGGTGACGAGCTGATCGTCCGCATACGCTTCCACGCTCCGCGTGGACTCGAGGGCCGGTTCGGCGCCTGCCTCGACCCGCCGCTGCGGGTCGGCGAACGGGTCTGCAGTTCGCTCGAGCACCAGACCGGCGGGGCGGGCTGGTTCGTCTTCCCGCTCGACTTGCGCATCGCTCCTGGCCTCCATGCGGAGACCGTCACGTTCGCCGTCGATGCCTTCGCGGGCGAGGCGCGCGCCGCGAGCTCGGTGAGAGTACGCATCGCGGCGGCGCGCTAGCGGCCCGCCGCGCGTCGCTTCAGTGAGGCCGCAGGAGCTCTCGAGGCCGAGCGAGTCGTGCCTCGGAGACGGGTGGGTTCGAAGGCTCGGCGAGCGGCGCGGCCCCGAACGAACGGTCGACCTGTGCACGCGGAGGCGTGCCGTACAACGTCGTCCGCTGGCGCGGCGTCCTGCCGGCGGCGCGAATCAATGCCTCCATCTGCTCCGGCGCGAACTCCTGACCCCAGCCAGCGCCCGCGGCGCGCGAGATGGACTCGTTCATCAGTGTGCCGCCGAGGTCGTTGACGCCGGCGTTGAGTGCCTCGACGACACCCTGGGGGCCCGCCTTCACCCACGAGACCTGGATGTTTTCGATCAGCGGATGGAGCGCGAGCCGCCCGACAGCGTGCATCAGCAGCAGCTCCGCGAACGTCGGCCCGGGTCGCGCGCGGCCTTTGAGGTAGAGCGGCGCCTCCATGTGCACGAACGGCAGCGGCACGAACTCGGTGAAGCCGCCGGTGCGCCGCTGCAGCTCGCGCACCGCGAGCAGGTGACGCGCCCAGTTCGCGGGGCCATCGACGTGCCCGAACATGATCGTGTTGTTCGAACGCAGTCCTGCTGCGTGGGCGGTCTCGTGAACCTCGAGCCACTGCGCGGTCGTGATCTTGTCCGGGCAGATGATGCGCCGCACCTCGTCGTCGAGCACCTCCGCTGCCGTCCCCGGAAGCGAGGCGAGGCCCTCGGCTCGCAAGCGCTCGAGATAGGCCGCAAGCGGTACCCCAAGGGTCGAGGCGCCCTGCCAGACCTCGAGCGCGCTGAACGCATGCACATGGATCTCGGGCACCGCATCCTTGATCGCCCGCACGACCGAGACGTAGTAGTCGCCGTCGAAGCCCGGATGGATGCCCCCCTGCAGGCAGATCTCGGTCGCGCCACGGTCCCACGCCTCGACCGCGCGGCGGACGATCTCCGCATGAGGCACCAGGTACGGGGCGCCGCGGAGATTCGCGGCAAGCTTGCCTTTCGAGAACGCGCAAAAGCCGCAGCGGAAGTAGCAGACGTTCGTGTACTGGACGTTGCGCGTGACGACGTAGGTGACGACATCGCCGTTGACCTCGCGGCGGAGGCGGTCGGCGTCGGCGTACACGCGGTGGCGCTCCTCCCCGCGCGCGCGAAACAGCCGCACGACCTCCTCCTCGCCGAGCTCGCCCTCGAGCCCGAGCGGGAGCGGGTCGCGACGCACGACGAACGGCACCGGGCCGGTCTCCCCCGGCGACCACCGGTGCTCGCGCGCGAGCCCGAGCGAGTCCGAGGCATTCAGGACGCGCGGGAGCACAGCGGGATCGAGCCACTCGGCATCGATGTGCCCCGGATAGACGGTCAGGCGCGGAGCGAGCTCGAGCCCGCGGCTCGCGGTCGCACGAGCGAGTAGCTCCAGCTCCGGCCATGGCGCCTCCGGGTTGACGTGGTCGATCGTGACCGGAGAGACGCCGCCGAAGTCGTCGATGCCGGCGTCGAGCAGCACGGCGAAGTCCTCGGTGAGGTTCGGAGGCGCCTGGACGGCGACCTCGGGGGGCAGCAGCAGGCGCGCAACGGCGATCGTCCAGAGCAGCTCCTCGACAACCGGCTCGGGCGCGTTGGCCATGCGCGTCCGCGGCTTGGCCCGAAAGTTCTGCACGATGACCTCCTGCACCTGAGGCCCGGCCTCCGCGATCGCCGTGAGCGCGTCGACTCGCTCGGCGCGCGTTTCGCCGATCCCGATCAGGATCCCGGTCGTGAACGGGACCCGCGCCACACCAGCGAGGCGGAGCGTCTCGAGTCGGACGGCGGGAAGCTTGTCAGGCGACCCGAAGTGCGGCCCACCGCGCGCCGAGAGGCGCGCCGTCGTCGCCTCGAGCATCATCCCCATCGAGGCGGCGACAGGGCGCAGGCGCGCGAAGTCGTCGGCGGTAAGCACCCCGGGGTTGAGGTGCGGCAGCAGGCTCGTCTGTTCGAGCACCGCTGCGGCAGCCGCCTCGAGGTAGGCGATTGTCGAGGGGTAGCCGAGGGCCGCGAGCTCCTCACGCGCCGCGCGGTAGCGCAGCTCGGGCTTGTCGCCGAGGGTGAACAGCGCCTCGCGGCAGCCGGCGCGCTCGCCCGCGCGCGCGATCGCAAGCACCTCGTCGATCGTCAGGTAGGCCCGTTCGCCGCGCCGCGGCGGCTGGGCGAAGGTGCAGTAGTGGCAGACGTCGCGACAGAGCTTCGTCAACGGAATGAACACCTTTGGGCTGTAGGTGACGATCCGGCCCCGGACCGCGTCGCGTCGCTCGCGCGCCATACCCATCAGCTCCTCGAGGGGGCGGGCGAGCAGCTCCATCGCGCAATCGTAGTGACGCGACGAGGGGCTGCGGACAGGCCGTTCCGTGCCCGAAGCCTTACAGGTCGCGCGCGTCGGTGACCGGCGTTTGGCAGGCGAAGTGTTCGCACCGATACACCGCCGGGGCGCCGTCGACAAGCGTCTTGCCCTCGAGCAGCGGGATGCCGTCGGCAGGCCCGAACGCGATCACGGTTCGGGGTTCGAAGCGGCCGAGCGCGGCTCGGGCCACCGGCGTGTCGGGTCCGCCGGCGATCGCGAGCTCACGGCTCGGCGCCAACGCGAAATCGATCGCCACGAGCCCGAAGCCGAACGCCGTAGGCGCGCGGAGCAGTGGTGCGGCAAGAAACGGAAACACCGACAGCGCCTGCTGCTCCAGTGCGTCGTCGCCATAGATGCGGGAGAGTCGCAACAGCACGTAGGCGAGCATCGAGTTTCCGCTCGGGGCCGGATGATCGTCGAAGCTCTTGCGGCGCACAACGAGCTCCTCGGCGTCGACAGGGGTCTGGAAGAAGCCGCCAGCCTCGCCGTCGCTGAAGAGCTCGACGGCGAGCCGGGCGAGCCTGTTGGCTTCCTCGAGCCAGCGCAGCTCGCCGCTGGCCGCGTGCAGCTCGAGCAGCCCGTTGGCGACCTCCGCGTAGTCATCGAGGTAGCCGACCCCCCGAGCGGTGCCGACACGCCAGGTACGGTGGAGCCGGCCGTCGGGGCTCGAGAGCGGACCGAGCAGGAACTCCCCGAGCGCCTGCGCGACCTTCAGCCAGTCGTCCCGGCCGAGCAGTCGGGCGCCCTCGGCGAGCGTTGCGAGCGTGAGCCCGTTCCAGGAGCTGACCACCTTGTCGTCCCTGGCGGGCTGGCGGCGCGCCAGACGCTGCTCGAGCAACCACAAGCGGAGCTCCTCGCCGAGCTCGCCGCGAACGATGAAGCGGTCTCCCTCGAAGTGCTGGAGCAGCGGATCCGGAACTTCTCCGCGCCGCCAGGTGTACGTCGCGCCCTCCCGGCCGTCGGTGTCGGCGTCCTGGGAGGAGGCGAAGCCGCCGTCGGGCAGCTTCAGCTCGCGCAGCATGTACTCGATTGTCGTCTCGGCGACACGCAGGTACCGCTCCTCGCCGAGCGCGAGGAACCCGTGCAGATAGCAGAGGGCAAGCTCCGCGTTGTCGGGCAGCATCTTTTCGAAGTGCGGTACGAGCCACTGTTCGTCGACCGAGTAGCGGTGGAAGCCGCCCCCGACCAGGTCGTACATGCCCCCGGCTGCCATCGCCGTCAGTGTCCGCTCGGCCATCGCTGCGCCTTCCTCCCGCCGCAGCAGAAACTCGAGCACGGGTGCCGCGGGGAACTTCGGCGCGCCGCCCCAACCGCCGTGACTCCAATCGAAGCCGAGCGTCAGTTCCTCGAGCGCGAGCCTCACCAGCTCCCCGTCGATGCCTCCGGCAGCGGGCACGAGATGCGCGCTCGTACGCAGGTGCTCGACGAGCGCGAGCCCGGTCTCCTCGATCTGCTCGCGCTGCCCACGCCAGGCTGCCGCGAGCATCTCGAGCATCTCGGGGAAGCTCCTCAGCCCGTGGCGCCGCACAGGCGGCAGGTAGGTCGCCGCCCAGAACGGCTTGCCGTCTGGGGTGAGAGCGAGGTTCAGCGGCCAGCCGCCGCTGCGAATCAGCGCGATGGCCGCGTCCATGTACAGCGCGTCGAGGTCGGGCCGTTCCTCGCGGTCGACCTTGATGCTGATGAAGTACTCGTTCATCACGGCCGCCGTCGCCGGCACGGCGAACGACTCGTGCTCCATCACATGACACCAGTGGCAGGCCGAGTAGCCGATCGACAGGAAGATCGGCTTGTCCTCCGCCCGCGCCCGGGCAAGCGCTTCTTGCCCCCACGGATACCAGTCGACCGGGTTGTCCGCGTGCTGGAGCAGATACGGGCTGGTCTCTGCAGCGAGGCGGTTCACGCCGCGAACGGTAGCGCTGGACTGCCCAGAACCCCACGTTTCGCCCCATTCTGGCCCCCTTCGCGACGGTACTGACGCATCAGCCGGGAGAGTTCGCTAAGTTCCGCGCCGATGGTCTTCGCGCTCTCGACTGGGCACAAGATCGGGCTGGCTGCGGTGGGAGCCGCTTTCATCCTGTTCGCGCTCCTCTCATCGTTCGTCTTCCCTCGGATCAATCCCGACTTTCCGGGCAAGAAGGGGCTGCGCTGGTATATCCCCCTCTGCGTCTGCTTCTTCGCGGCGATGATCACTGCCGTACTCGTCTTCGACGTCGAGAAGAAGCCGGCGGCCGCGGCCGCCTCGGCGCCGCCGAGTTCCACATCCGGCTCAGGCACCACCCTCACGAGCGGCCCTTACGCGAACGGGAATGCAGCCGCCGGCAAAGCGGTCTTCGCGAGCGCGGGTTGCGCTGCCTGCCACACGCTCAAGGCTGCAGGCGCATCTGGGACGATCGGGCCTGACCTCGACAACATCGCGAGCTATGCCCAGAAGGGCCACATGGGCGTCGCGGCGTTCATCGCGAGCGCGGTCACCAAGCCACCGCCGGACTACGTGCCACCCGGATACCCGACGTCGGTCATGCCCGCCACGTTTGCAAGCTCGTTGACGGCGAAGCAGATCGCCGACCTGGTTGCGTTCGTCGCCACCTCGGCCGCAGGCTGAGAGCGAGTATCGGGCGCGTTCGGCTCGGGTACGATGCCGGGGCCCTGGAGAAGTGGCCGAGTGGCTGAAGGCGGCGCCCTGCTAAGGCGTTATGGGGGTCTAATCCTCCATCGAGGGTTCGAATCCCTCCTTCTCCGTTCCGACGCTCGGTCGCGATCGTGAGTCGCGAGGATCGCCTCGGGTGTCTCTCCCCCGCGCTCGCGTCTCGGCGGTAGATCGGCTCACACTCGGGAGCGAGCCGAGTCGTGCGCGTCCCGGCAGTCGAGATCCAGCGCGCGACAACAGTCGGGCAGCCAGCCCTCGGGGACGTGTCCGGACCGCCGGCGCCCTTCGCGCACCTTGGCGCCGCCGCGCGCCCCGACTTGACCTTGACCGTGGGGGAAGCCGCATAGTTGGGGGGTCGGGCATCCGCCCGCAACGAGGAGCAGCCATGGACATGCTGAGCATTGGAGAGTTCGCGCGGCGATCGCAGCTTTCGCCGAAAGCCCTGCGGCTCTACGACGAACTGGGGCTGCTACGGCCGGCTCGCGTCAACCCCGAGTCCGGCTATCGGTCGTATACACGCGACCAGCTCGATCGGGCGCACCTGGTTTCGTCGCTCCGACAGATAGGTGTCCCGCTCGCACAGATCAAGGTCATGCTCGAACTGGACCGCGTGAGCACGGCTGAGCAGCTAGCGCTGTTCTGGGCCCAGGCCGAGGAAGACCACGCCGCGCGACGAGCGTTGGCGGATCGCCTCGTCGATCGCCTCAACGGAAAGAGGTCTGCGATGTACGAGGTCACGACGCGCGACATCCCCGGTCGGAGCTTGCTCTGCCTCAAACGCCACGTCGACGGCTACGACGGCGTCTGGGCGCTCGGGAAACAGTTCATCGCCCTGCTCAAGGAGCGCCCGCTGCCGATGATGGACGGAAGGGCGGGCGCGGCGTTCCTGATCTATCACGGCCAGGTCAATGACGACGGCGACGGCCCGGTCGAATGGTGCCGCCCCGTGCCCGACGACGGTGCCGAGGCGTTCGCCGCGCGCTTCCCCGAACTCGCCCCGCGCTTCGAACCGCCTCATCAAGAGGCATTCGTTGCGCTCGGAACCGCCGAGCTGAGCCCGCCACAGTGGCAGGTCGTCTCCGACACGCTCTTTGCCTGGGCCCGCGAGCAGCAGCGGCAACCGAGCGATCTCGGTGTGCGCATCACCTACCTGGCCGCGGCGCCGCGGACGGCCGGGAGCCGCCCCGACCTCGATTTCGCGGTACCGCTTCGCTGAGCAGCGCCTGGCCGCGACTACTCGACAACGTTCGACGCGCGCTCCCTTTGTCGGGCAATCGTGTCAGTTCACGCGCAGACAAGGCGCGCTTCCGTGAGCACGCAAGCACCTTGCTATCGTAGGTCCGCGCCTCCCGGCGCGAGCACGTGCCTCTCCCCAAGGAGCCCGCGGTGTCAAACGTTCAGATCATCGTCGGGTACGGAGCTGACGGTGCCGGGCTCTGGCCCAGCGCGTCCAGCAGGCCGGACGGCGCCCGCTAATGCGTCAGGGGCCTCTCGCGGGACGGTATCCCGCGGTCGCGCTGATGGTGATGCTGGCGCTGATTCCCTACTTGGCGTTGTCCGCGGCGCTGAGCCCGCTGACGCCGATCATCGCCAGCAACCTGCACATGAGCTTGCAGACGATGAGCCTCAGCTCTGGGCTCGCCAACGCCGCCTACGCGGTCGGCACCGTGCTCGCGGTCCAGGTTCGCCCAGCACCTGCCGCAACGACGGATGCTCGTTGCCTACGCCACACTGCTCGTGCTCGGGTCGGTGCTCGCCGCAGCCGCGCAGGATCCGGGGATGTACATCGCCGGTCACATCCTTCAGGGGCTTTGCACGAGCCTGCTGCTCATCGCTGCAGTCCCTCCGCTCGCGATCGGCTTTCCGTCGAGCAAGCTCCGCGCCACGGCGATGATCATGAACATCTGCATCTTCGGCGCCGTCGCACTTGGCCCGACCCTCGGGGGGCTGCAGGCGGAATCACACGCCTGGCGGCCGCTGTTCTGGATCGTCGCTGCGATCGCCCTCTGCGCGCTCATCCTCGCGATCCTGACGTTCGAGGACGCGCCGCCCGCCAATCCGGACTCGCCGCGCGATCTGCCGGCGATCGCACTGGCGGCCGTCGGCTGCACGGCCGCGTTCTTCGGCGCCTCCGAGTTGCTGACCCACCCGTTCCTGAGCGGCGAGACCATCGCGCCCCTACTCGGCGGCCTGGCGACGATCGTCGTGCTGATCGTCTACCAGTTCCGGGCCACACGGCCGCTCCTGACGATCCGCGCGATGCTGACGAGCACGATGCCGGTCGCAGGAATCGTGGTCGCGCTCTTCGCAGCGGCTGCCTCCGTCTCGGCGACGGCTCTCACCGCAGGTGCGCTCAGTCAACGCTACGGCCCGCTCCACCTCGGCCTGCTCTATCTGCCGGAGGTCGCCGGCGCCGTCATCACCGCGATCGCACTCGGCGTCGTACTCCGGAGGCGGGCGATCCACTACCTACCCCTCGCCGGCATGATGTTCCTCGCCGCCGGCATCGGCGTCTTCCTTATCCGAGTGCCCTCCACGCAGGCGGCGGCGCTGATCGCCTCGGGGCTGACCGGCATCGGTCTCGGTGCGACGGTCGCACCGGCGCTCTTCGTCGCCGGCTTTTCGCTGCCGGCACCTAGTCTTCAGCGCGTGTTCGCGATCGTGGAACTGATGCGAGCCGTGGCGGCATTCATGATCGCGCCGATCTTCGCGCATCTCGCCGCCAATGTCGGCGGCAATCTCGATGGCGGCACCAGCATCGCGCTCTGGGTCGGTCTCGGGATCGCGATCGCTGGCGCTGCTCTCGGCGTCACGATTTACGCGCTCGGCGGCGCACGCCCTCAGCCTGCGGATCTCGACAGTTTCCTCTCGGGCGCCTCCGCTGCCTGGTACTCGCCCCCACTCCTGGCGAAACTCCGCCCGGGCACCGCGGTCACGCGGGCGGCGACCGAAAGCGCGCTGTGACGACGATCGACGGCACCCCTGAGGTCGACGCGCCGCGGCCCGGGCCCGTCCTCTTCGCCTACGACGGCTCCGAGCTCGCGAAGCTTGCGATCGAGGAGGCCGGCCGGCAGCTCGCGCCAGGACAGGACGCACTCGTCCTCTGTGTCTGGCAGCCGTCTGATGTCGGCTTCGTGCCAGCCGGCGGTCAGCACTTCGACGCCGCGGCGGCCGCTGAGGTGCGGACAGCCGCGGAGGAGACCGCCGCGTACGGAGCGGAGATCGCAGCAAAGGTGGGGTTTCAGGCGCAGAGCATGGCGATCCAGGGAGCCCCGACCTGGAAGGGCATCGTCGAGGTCGCCGAGCAGCGAGGAGCGGAGCTGATCGTGCTCGGCTCTCACCACAGAAGCGGTCTTAAGGGGCATCTCCTCGGTAGCGTCGCCGCCGCGGTCGCGGCACACACCAGCTGTTCCGTATTGATCGTCCACCGTCACCCCTAAACGGGTAAAGGTTCCGCCCACGCGGAGGGAGCAAGCGATTCGGGTCGTCACGTCGCCGACCTGCGTTCGACGGCTCAGAGATCCCGGCCCGCGGCTTACGTCGCGTCCGACTCCTCTCGCGCTCTGAGTTGGGCCTCGAGTTCCTCCGCTTTTTGCTCGTTGAACCTCCGGCCGCGTTGCACGAACTCGAGCAGAAGCGTCAACTGGTCCCCGCTGTATTCACGGTAGAGCGACTCCGCGAGTTCGGCGTGGTCGACGTAGAAGCGTCCCGCTTGCTGTCTCGCATGGTCGGTCAGCTCGACATAGACGCGGCGGCGGTCACCCCGGTCTCGTCCGTCGAACCGTCGTCGACGATCACGAGCTCCCAGTGAGGGAGCTCCTGGGCGAGCACGCTCTCGACCGCACGCGGAAAAAAGACCGGATGGTTGTAGGCGGCGCAAACCACACTCACCAGAGGGGCAGATGCCCCGTCACCGCGAGCGTCATATGCACCGGCTCCGGCCTTCGTCATCTTCCGTAGTCCTAGCAGCGGGCACGGCTGACCACGTGCTCCGACTCGTGGTACTGCTGGTTCCGGGTCGTTCTCCCCCGCGGCCACCCCGCGCGAGGAGCCCCAGCATGCGAGCCAGGTCCCGGCGTCTGCCCCGCACGGGCGAGGGGCGGTGCAGACGACAAGACCTGGCCTCGCAGGATCAGCTCACATGGTTGATCTGGCCGCGGATCTCGCCCTGCCTATTCCTGAGCGTCCGGATGTTGACATACGCCTTGCCGGCCAGCATCGCGTCAAGCTGGGAGCGAACAGCTCCGTCGAAAAGGGCTGCCGCCCATCGGCACGATGCCGCCCTACGAGCCGACGGGGCCTTCATCGGAGTAGCCGGCCACCCCGTGCAGGTGCGAAATCATGATGCTTCCGGTGTACGCACACTCGAGGGAGCCTTCATGCGCTCGAATCTGCCGCTCGCTGGATTCGCTGTGATCGAGGCTGCGAACCTCGAACACACCATCGACCGTGTGTCGCGATCCCCGTGCGCTGTGGCCTACGGTGTCGTCGAGGTCTGGCCGCTTCAGAACGGGCGAGCTGAACCACATCGGGGCGCCTCCGCTCTGGATCGAGTTCGCGAGGGCCACTAAACCGCCGAGCCCAACGGTACGGTTGGCTCGCCGTGCTTCGCGACACGATTCGGGCGGATGCCCTGCGACGCGATGGGACGAGCGCAGCGACGTTCGCGGGCTATGGCCTCCTCGCCTTCGTGTTCTTCGGTCTGCGCCTGTTGCTCGAGCCTGGACGCAGCTTTCTTGGCTTCGGCACCGATCCGAAGATCTTCATCTGGTGCTTCGGCTGGTGGCCACACGCGATCCTCCACGGGGAGAACCCGTTCGTGAGTCACGCGATCTGGGCTCCGACTGGCGTCAACCTGATCTGGACGGCGTCGATTCCGGGGCTTGCACTCCTGTTTGCCCCGTTGACGATGCTCGTCGGCCCTGTGAGCTCCTACAACATCGCAGCCGTGCTGTTGCCCGCGCTCGCCGCCTGGACGGCATTCCTCCTTTGCAGGTACCTCACCCGCTCGCTGTGGCCCTCGCTGGTAGGCGGCTACTTGTTTGGCTTCTCGAGCTACATGCTTGGCCAGGAGGAGGGTCACCCACACGTTTCCGCGGTGTTCCTGCTTCCGTTAGTCGCACTCGTGATCGTGCGCTTCGTCGTTGGCGAGCTGAGCGGTCGGGGCCTCGTCCTGCGCCTGGGCCCGTTGATCGGCGTTGAATTCCTGATCTCGACGGAGCTCGTGTTTACGCTCGCGCTCGCGATCGCGACCGCCGTCGCGCTCGGCGTCATGCTGCTGCCCGGGCGGCGCCGCCGGCTCATCGAGTTGATTCCTCCGCTGATCGGGGCGTCGCTCGTGGCGGCGCTGCTCACCGCCCCGTTCGTCTACTACGCCATCACGGGCTTCCAGTCGGGCGCATTCCACCCTCCCGCCGACTACGTCACGGATCTCCTCAACTTCGTCGTCCCGACCAAGCTCGCCCTCGCCTCGCTCGGCTGGGCGACCTCCCTCGCGCGACGTTTCCCGGGCAACAACGCTGAGCGCGGTGGCTACCTCGGCGTCCCGCTACTCGCAATCGTCGTGCTCTATGCCCGCGCGCGTGCGGCCACGCCTTCGGGCTTCTTCCTGATCGCGGCGTTCGCCCTTGCGAGCGTCGCCTCACTGGGCGCCAAACTCTCTGTCGCCGGTCGGCGAAGCTTCCCTCTGCCCTGGGCGCTCGTGGGCAGGTGGCCGCTGTTCGACAACGTCCTCCCCGAGCGTCTTGCCGTCTACGTGTCGCTTGTGACCGCCGTGATCGCCGCACTCTGGATCGCCGCACGCCCACCTGGGCCGCTTCGCTGGCTCCTTCCCGGGCTTGCCATCCTGGCGATCGTCCCGAATCCAGCTGCCGGCGCCTGGGACACGCATTTCACCGTTCCGGCGTTCTTCACGGCGAACGCATACCGCGCTTGCCTGCGCCCGAACGAGAACATCCTCCCGCTACCCGTGAGCGCCGAGAGCGAGTCGATGCTCTGGCAGGCCGTGAGCGGATACCGCTTCCGCATGGCCGGCGGGTACATCGCTCCGAGCCCGCCGGAGTCTGTCGTGGCCTCCCCCGGGGTTGCGCGTCTGATCAAGGGAGACGCGCTGCCGCCAAACCCGGCTGGAACGCTTGCGGCCTACATCAAGGCAAACGATGTGACAGCCGTCGTCGTCGACGCACGCGACGCAAAGCGCTGGGAGGGAGCGCTCGACCGCATCGCCAAGCCGCAAACGCTCGGGGGCGTTCTCTTGTATGAGCTCACGGCCCGAGTTCCGCGCTGCGGTGCGCGCTGAGGTGACGTTGCGCAACCCTCCCGGCTTCACCCGCCGCGAGGCGGGAGCGCGGGCGTCGCGGACGTTGGAGCTTCTCGATGAGGGCGAAGCCGCCGCCGTTACGATGCGTGCCGTGACGGGACACTCGACAGCAGCGACGGATCGGTGACCGAGCCGCCGGCATCCGAAGCGGCCGAACGTTTCGTCTCCGCTGCTGACCCGGCCGTCGACGCAGAGGCCGTCCAGGCGGCCGCCGAGACACTCAAACACACGAAGGTGGCACTCTTCATCGTTGCCTTCGAGGCAGAGCGCTTCATCGCGAGCGTCCTGGACCGAATTCCGCCCGAGCTCCGCGACTTGTTCGCCGAGGTGCTCATCATCGACGACTACTCGAGCGACCTTACGTTCGAGACGAGCCGCCTCGCCGCGGAACGAGTCGGATTCCGCAACGTCACGATCTTGCGGACACCCTTCAATCGCGGCTATGGCGGGAACCAAAAGCTCGGGTACCTCCACGCGATCAAGCAAGGTTTTGATTACGTCGTGCTTCTGCACGGCGACGGGCAGTACGCCCCCGAATATCTGCCCCAGATCGTGAACGCGCTCGCCGCCGACGAACCGGACGCCCTGCTCGCCTCACGAATGATCAACCGCCGAGATGCGCTACGCGGCGGCATGCCTCTCTACAAGTGGGTCGGTAACCAGGTTCTCACGGCAATCGAGAACCGGATGCTCGGCAGCGACCTTTCAGAGTTCCACTCCGGCTACAGGGCCTACAAGGTGGACGCGCTTCGTTCGATTCATTTTCAGTTGAACTCGGACGACTTCCACTTCGATACCGAGATCCTGATTCAGCTGCTCCTGACGGGCCGTGTCGTGAAGGAGATCCCTGTGCCGACGTTCTACGGCGAGGAGATCTCGCGCGTGAACGGCCTGAAGTACGCAGCGAACTGCCTCAAAGCCGTCACCAAAGCGCGTCTTGGCCAAGCCGGAGTGTTCTACGAGCCGAAGTTCGACTTCGGGACCTTCGACGAGAGCGGCTACCTCCTGAAGCAGGCCGATAACACGCTGCATCGCCAGATCCTCGCGCGGACGTGGCCGCCCGACTGGGAGGTCGCCGATCTTGGCGCGAACCGTGGACTCCTGAGCGCGCAGCTCGCCGAGAAGGTCGCACACGTGACCTCGGCGGACGTCGAGCGGCCGCGTCATGCCGGGAACGCCGATGCCATCGAGCTCGATCTCAACACAGACTTCGACGAGGTGCTCGGGCGGCATCGCTATGACTGTGTGCTCGTCCTCGACGTGCTCGAGCATCTTCAGCGTCCGGACGAGGGTGTGCGCAAGATCGCGGAGATCCTCAAGCCCCGGGGGACGCTCTACGCGAGTACCGGCAACGTTGCATTCCACGTCATGCGTTTGAGCCTCTTCCTGGGGCAGTTCAACTACGGGAAACGCGGCATCCTCGATCTCACGCACACGCGTCTGTTCACGATCAGTTCGTTCAAGCAACTGCTGGTGAATGGCGGCTTCGTGATCAAGGAGCTCCACGGGTTCGGCCCTCCAATCCGCGACATGGTCGGCGCGAGTCCTGCGCTGCGAGCTGCCGATTCGACCTCGGGTCTCCTAGCACGCCTCTGGCCCCGACTGTTCGCCTTCAGCTTTCTGATCGTGGCCGAAAAGGCAGACGAGCTCGAGGATATTTACGAGCGGACGCTGCATCCGCCGGAGCCGTCGAAGCCTTGAACACAAACGGGAGGAGCGTGAGCACGAGCGCGACCTCCCGGATCAGATCCTTCGGGTACTCAATCCCGTTAGGCGTGATGCATGCGTATAGCGCCGCAAGCGCCAGGAACGCGGGCGCGACGACGTTGCGGAGCCTCGCCGCGACAAAGGCTGCGACGAGGATGACGGCGCCGACCACGACGATCAGCGCGACGGCCGCCTGACCGAGTTGAGCGGTATCGGGGTTCGGGCTCCAGATCTGTCCCGCCGCGTCGAGTATCCCCCTCGTCCAGCCCGAGAGGGGCGTCGTGAGCCGCTCGCCTCCGTAGCCGAAGGGCAAGTGGCCGAGGTGGATGCGGAGATAGAGCCACCACGCAGCGGCGGGGATGACGGCAACGGCAACGAAGGAGGCACGTCGCGTCCGCCAGATCTCCCAGGCCGTGATGGCCAGCGGCACGAGCACCAGCGGCTCTTTGTCAAAGCAGAGCGCGGCGAAAAGCGCGATCGCCCACACGCGGCGGCCGCGAGCCATCGCCGCGAGGGCGGATAGCAGGAGCGCGGCGCCAAGGGGCTCGCTCGTGTCCGAGTACACCGCGAAGACCAGGCCCGGATTCAGCGCCACGACGAGTCCTCCCCACGGCGACCAGCCGAGCGTGCTCGCCAGCAGGCTCGCCGCGGCACCAGCAGCGAAGATCGATAAGAGACCGACAGCGAGCAAGGCATCCGGCACTGCACGGGGCTGGCCGCCCCCACTCGCCAGCCAGGTAAGCCAACCATAGGCGGGATGGCCCCAGTAGTACGCAGGCTGAGGCACGAGCCTATGCGCCTGTCCCGTGGCGAGCGGGTCTCGAGCCACGGCGTAGAAGAACGCCCCGTCGTAGTGTCCCGCGCTCCCGCGCAGCAGAAACCCTGGTTGGTCATGAACAGCAAGTCTGGATAGCGGAAGCTTCCGCCAAAGCTGAACCAAGCCAGTCGTGTTCGAGCCGTCGTTGCGGAGCGCCGCGTCAACGCCGACTCCCGCGGTCGTGAGCGCCGCGAGCGCACACAGCAGCGGGATGACGCGAACGCGGAACACGACGGCTGAAACTAACGCACGCGTGCAACTCACGTGGCACGCGCTCCATGCGGCCGAGGCGACCCGTGTCGTACGAGCGCAGGAATCCGGTGATCCCACTCGACCCGAGCGCGAACGTCAGAGCCGCCGACCACTATCTGCCTGCCCAACCGCCGTCGGCGACCTGCCTAGAGCGAGCTACACCACCGGCGCGTTCTTCCGCGTCCAAGGAATCACTCGAGGAGGACGCCGTTTCGTGATAAATCCGGGTCGGTACATGCCGCGAGATCAAAGCAACAGGGCCTTCGCTTACCAGCTCGGAGCTTCGAGACGCTAACGTCGATGCGTCGTTGACGGGTCGCGGCGCTTCTCGTCGCGTTTATCCAACGTATCCACTCCCAACGCGCCATCGGCGTGATGCTCCGCCAAAGGTCGTGAATATCGGCGGCATTTTCCAAAGCAATCGAAAAATCCGGTGGTATCTCTGGCTCTGGCCATTCTTTTGACGGTTCGACAGCGAGCGTCACGGTCTCACCAACCCGCGCGCCTACGGCTCGTTGGAGTACCTCGTCCAGCTTGAGCCAATGCCCCCGTCTGCCATCCGGCTCGAGAACTGCCTGAAACGGATGATCCTTGAGCTCGCCCTGTATGGCTACCTGGCCGCGTGACGGAAGCGTCGCGCTTGCCTCCGTTGGCAGCCTCAGGATGACCCAGGGGCCTATTGCTTCAAGCTTGGCTTCAAGGCGGGTTCGCGACATGACCATGAACTCCTTGGCTCGCCTTCTCTCGCGTATCGCTAGGCCGAGCAATTCTAGGCCGGCCGACCTGGTGAAGCTCCTCGCACGTGATCGCACCCGCGTTGCGATCCGAACCATGCAAGAGTTCGGCGCAGAAGCTGAAATCCTTCGAATTCCTGCTGCGGCCGAAAAACCCGCCCTCCGGCGATGAGACAGCGCTCCAACGCATCCAGCGCGGGCATGACGATTTGGGCGTTGGACTCGCCAGATCGAGGCCTCCGTGCTCCGATTCGACGACCAGACGAAAGTCTCTGCTCAGGCGCGGGCACGTGCCGCCCAGGCCCGAGCGGTGACCGCGAACGGCACCACCGGGCGCAGGGCGCGGCAACGTTCGCGCAGGCGCGCTTGGGCGGTGGACTCGAGGCTTGTCGCGTACGCGCCTGCGGGGCCGACGCCCAGGGTGAACGGCTCCCACCACTCTTCGAAGTCCTCGAACCGCACACTGGCGATCAACGTCGTTTCCTCGACGTCGCGCAGTCCGGCCGCCTGGCACAAACCGGCGAGTTGACCCTCAGCCGTTCCTGGAAGCTCTGACTCATCCGCAACCCCGGAATCGAGCTCTCGGGCGGCATTCCAGAAGACACTTAGCGGGCCTTGCCCACCGGCGTGATCCCAGACACACGCGGCGACGACACCGCCGGGACGCGTAACGCGCGCCATCTCGCGCAGCCCCGCGACAGGGTCCGACATGAAGTGCACGACGAGCTGCGCGAGGGTGACGTCGAACCCGTCATCGCCGAACGGCAGCCGCTCGGCGGCCGATACGACCACGTCGACCCCGGGGTGCCGTTCCCGAGCCGCTGCGACGAACGGCATCGAAGGGTCAACGGCTGTCACACAGGCAGAGCCGAGCCGGGCCACGAGCTCGGCGGTGAGCGCGCCAGGACCGCAGCCAACATCAAGCGCCCGCTGTCCTCTCACGACGCCGGCGAGGTCGGCGAGTTGCGGCGCAAGGAGAGCCGAAAACCGGCCCATGAACCGGTCATACGAAACAGGGCTCACCTCGAAACTCACACCGACATCCTAGGGGGCGCCTCCCGAAACTCGGTCACTCGAACCGGAAACAAGTGCGGCAGAGGGCCAAGAGTCCACACTGCGCGACGAACTCATTCTTCGCGGCGCGGGGTTAGGGTGTCCGCGTGGTGGCTGCGATCGAGGTGGAGTCGTTGTCACGGACATACCGGTCAGGCACCGGCGTTGTGCGACGACGTCGTCTGCTCATCGAAGCGGTGCGCGGGATCGACCTTTCGATCGATGAAGGGGAGTTATTCGGGTTGCTCGGGCCCAACGGGGCCGGCAAGACGACAACAATCAAAGTGCTCACCACGCTGCTCCTGCCTTCCTCCGGGTCAGCGCGGGTGCTGGGGTTCGATGTCGCTCGGCAAGCGCGGGAGGTCCGGCGCCGAATCGGCTATGTCTTCGGTGGCGACCGTGGTCTCTACGATCGTCTGTCTGCGTTTGACAACTTGAGTTACTTCGCAGATGTGTATCGAGTGCCGTTTCGGTCCAAGCGTGCTCGGATCGGCGAACTCATCGAGATGGTCGGGCTTCAGGGACGGGAGGGCGAGCGTGTTGAAACGTACTCCCGTGGCATGCGCCAACGCCTTCACATCGCGCGAGCACTACTTCACGATCCGCCCGTGTTGTTCCTCGACGAGCCTACGATCGGTCTCGACCCGGTTGGCGCCCGTGAGCTGCGCCAGTCGATCGCGACGCTCAAGCAGGCAGGAAAGACAATCCTGCTCACAACGCACTACATGTTCGAGGCCGATGCGCTCTGCGACCGCATCGCGGTGATCGCCGGCGGCCAGATCGTGGCGGCTGGCAGCCCGACCGAACTGAAGACGACAGTCGCGGATCGCACCATCATCGAGGTCGAGGTCTATGGTGCGAGCGGTGCGCTGATCGAGCGTTTGTCCGCGGTCGAAGGTGTTGCCTCCGTCGCAGTCGAAGCCCGCGAACAAGCACAAGTGATCCTGATTCAGTCATCGCGTGGCCCGGAGCTCGTTCAGGCGCTGATGCGGGAACTGGATGGCGCCACCGTCGGCAGGGTGGTCTCGCGTGAACCCACCCTGGAGGACGCCTACGTCGAACTCGTGGGGCGCGCATGATCCGGCTGCTGTTGAACGGTCTGAGGATTCACTTCATCCAGCTCTCCCGCTCGAGCAGCGACATGGTCGCCATGACCCTCTGGCCGATCCTCTACGCGACGCTGGCCTACTACCTCTTTGGAGCGCACAGCAACACTCGCGTGCTGTTCTCGGCATCCCTGGGCGCGACGGTGATGGCGATCTGGGGATCAGTCACGACCGGTTCGAGCTTCGCGCTCGACGCCCAACGTCGATACGGCACCCTGGAGCTGCTCGTCGCAGCACCCGTTCCGTTCATCGCCGTGCTCGCCCCGATCACAATCGCCACCGCCTCGATCGGCATCTATGCACTCGCAACAACACTCGTTTGGGGCTGGCTTGCCTTCGGCATCCCGGTGCACATTTCGCACCCGATGCTGTTCATCGCCGCTCTGCCGACCGCGGTCCTCGCGATCGGAATGCTTGGGCTGCTGATTGCGACCACCATCGTCGTTTACCGGGCTGCGGGCTTCCTCGGCAACTCGCTCGAGTAC
Organism: uncultured Actinomycetota bacterium; assembly: GCA_963828105.1. GTDB lineage: Bacteria > Actinomycetota > Thermoleophilia > Gaiellales > Gaiellaceae > PALSA-600. The sequence continues at coordinate 411,787 of CAWHDF010000034.1, forward strand.
CCCGGCTGGTTGATCACGGGCCTCCTTGTACCGCTCTCCGTCCTCCCCGCGTGGATACGACCAATCTCATGGGCACTCGCCCCCACCTGGGGAATGCGCGCGATTCGCCACGCCGCACTCGGCGGGAACGCGCTCCCTGACATCGGCGCCTGCCTCGGTCTCAGCCTGGCCTATGGGCTGCTGGCCGTGCTCTCGATCCACGGTTTCGAACATCTCGCCCGCCGACGCGCCACGCTGGCACTCTCATGAACTGGCTCCGCGTCTTCTTCGTCGGCGGGCTGACCAGCTACCGGGCCCTCTTCGCCTGGCTGAACCCTTGGATCCTTGTGCCCACGATGATCGTCTATCCGCTCGCCCAGCTCGTGTTCTACGCCTACCTCGGACGCGCCGCCCACGCGGAATCCGACACCTACTTCGTCGTCGGCGACGCGTTTATCGCCGCCGCGATCCCCGCAGTCTTCGGAACCTCCCAGGGCGTGGCCAACGAGCGACGCACACAGACACTCGGGATGCTCCTTTCGTCCCCTGCAAGCAGGTTCGCGCTCTTTCTCGGCAGAGCGTTACCTTCGATAGCCAACGGGTTCGTTGTCGCGCTCTTCTGCCTCGCGGCGAGCGCGCTCCTGCTCGACTTCCACCCTGCGGCAGCCGCGCTCCCCGGACTCTTCGTCGCGATACTCGCTTCGACGTTCTCCTGCGCCGCCGTCGGCCTGTGGATCGGCGCAATCGGACTCCGCGGCCGAAGCACCACCGCACTCGACAATGTCGCACTCGTCACCTTCCTGCTTCTCACAGGCGCCAATGTGCCGATCAGCCGCTTTCCGGGCTGGGTACAAGCAATCAGCGGCGTACTCCCACTTACTCACGGCCTCAAAGCCGGACGCGCCATCGTCGCCGGCGCGAGCCTCGGCCAGACAACCAGGCTCCTCCTCACCGAAGTCACGATTGGAATCACATACACCTTGATCGGAACACTCGTCCTCAAAGTGTTCGAGCTGGAAAGCAGACGCACGGCCTCCCTCGAAACGTTCTGACCGAAATCTTGGCTCCGGCCGCCCCAACACGGCCGGAGCCAAGAGCGTTCGGTATCGATCCGTCTGATCCGGTCACACGCCACCGAACTTGTGGTCCCAGGCGGCGACGTCTCGACGTCTTCGACGAAAGGTCACACGGTTACCCGAACGTCACCGTTCCGATGCCGGTCACCGACCCCCATTGCGCGAGGGGCACCGCGTTATTGCTCGTGTTGCACTTTCCTTTGTGCGCACCGCTCGCGTAGAACGGCCCATAGCCCGCAAAGGTCTCGGTCAGCATCAGGGTGCCGCTGATGCCCTTGTAGAGCCCGGTTCCATTGAGGATCTTGACAGGTGCGGTCGCGCCAAAAACGTAAGAGCACGTCTTCGTGTTGAAGAGGGTCGGATTCGCGTTGTTCAACTTCTTGCTGATCGCTGCGAGGTTGACCTGGAACGTTCCGCTGTGGAGGACAGCCTCACCGATTCCCGACTTGCTCCGCTTCGTGGTGGTGCCGTAGTCGCCGATCGCACCGGCGACGACGATCGTTCCCTCTCCCTGAGTCTTCCCAGGCGTAACAAAGATCTCGATCTTTCCACCTTTCGGCGCGGCGATCGCCACGGCAGCGGCGACGGACACCATGAGGGAGGCGATCGAGAGCGATATCCAAAAGCGCATTTGGCGCATCTCCTTGACTTGTGGTGACCCGGCAGGTGACCGCCGGCAGGCCTTGCGACCGGCGCACGCGTGCCGGTCCTGAAACATTGACTGGCACCCGTCACACAAGCGTCACAGCCCGCAAGCGGGGCCCGAGACGGCCCGTGTAGCAAACCGTGGGTGTTTTGGCGCACGTGAGGGCGAGGCCAATCCCGAAGCCAAGTTCACGCGTTGGTGCCACACGGTGGCGAGGCGGCGCTCGACTCCCGGGCGAGCGACCTCCTGTCCGAGCTGACCACACTCGCTCGCAACCTCAGCACCTACTCACGATCGCCGATATCGAGGCCGTGAAGGAGGCGGTCATGCTCGCGGGATGCTTGGGCGCAGCTCCCCGCGGGCTGATGCGGCCCCGCTCTAGCCCAAGATCGTAAGCGTTCGCTCGACGCGCTTGCCTTCAGCGGGCACCACTCGGCAGACGATCGGGCCGGGGTCGACAAAAGCGACCGAATAGCGGCGGATGCCGCCCGGAGGAACGATCGGCGAGTGATAGCTACCGACGACGAGGCGGCGTCCGACGCTCGTGTCGTTCCGGATCCGGAAGACGACGATGAGCGCCGACTGCGGAACGCTCCTCACCCGACGGGGCGCCAGCGCAATACCGCTTCGCTCAAAGACGACCGTCGCATAACGCTCCACGGCCGGCGCGGTCGTCGCGCAGGCAGCCGTTGCGACGAGAGCCGCGGCCGAACCGAGCAGGAGCGCCAGCGCGGATCCAGCGGCGGACCGGCGCATCTGGAGCGTCGTCAGCCTCCGGCTGACTTCGACACGTAGGCGGCGATCTCGGAGATCTGCTTCGCGCTGTACTGGGTGTTGAAAGCTGGCATGCCACGACCACCATTCGTGACCTGAGCGACCACCTGGGCCTGAGTGGGCTTCAGCGTGTCGAGATCCGGTCCAGACCGTTCCCTGCGCGTGGGCCGCCGCAAGCGTGTGACAGCTTCCACAGCCGGCCGCCGCGAAGAGCTTGGCGCCGGCGACGGCAGCCCCTGTCGGCGGCGGCGCCGTGGTGGTCGTCGTCGGGGTCGTGGTCGTAGAGCTCATCGGGAGTTGGGTGACCTTCGTCGGCGCGCCGCTCGGCAGCGCAAATGCGTACACGGTGTCGTTCTGGATCGCGATCTTGCCACCCTCCGAGGTGCCGCCGACGATCAGCGTCACGTACTCGCGCCCGTCTGTCCCCTGGTAGACGATCGGAGAGGATCCGACCGTCCCGTCGAGCTTGGGCGAGCGCCAGACGGCGCTGCCGTTCGTTGCGTTGTACGCCATGAAGTAACCGTTCTGCGTGCCAACGAAGAGGAGTCCGCCAGCCGTGGAGGCGAGCCCGGCATAGCAGGCGTCCCCGCCCGGCAGCGTCGAGCGCCACGCAATCTTGTTCGTCGCAGGATCAATGGCGATCACCTCGCCGTCTTTCTCGAATGCGTTATCCCCGCCGCTGACACCGTTGACCTCGGTTTCCGTCGAGGTGCCAACGACCGGCTTGGCCTCGGCGACCGGAACCGCCTCGTAGCCCTTCTCCCTGTCCTGGGTTGTACAGACGTAGAACAGCTGCGTGCTGCTGTCGTAGGTACTGGGAAGCCAGTCCGCGACATCGTGATAGCCATTGACCGTGTAGTGCGTCGAGGACAGTGGCGTGTAGGTGCAGCCAAAGACAATCGGATTTCCGTCGGGGCCCTTGAACGTCGGATCGCCGCCGACCTTCAACCAATTCGAGCGCGTCGCGCAGGCGGGAGCGAGGCGGTCGCCGACCGGTATCGGCTGGGTCTTCGAGTTCCCGGGCTGACTCGGGCTCTGGGGCACGGCCGTCTCGGGGGCCGGAATGATCGGCTTGCCGGTATCGCGGTTCAACACGAAGTTCAGCCCCATCTTCGTCGGCTGGTCGAGCGCAGGCACCACCTTGCCGTGAATCGTGAGATCGAACAGCGTGGGCGCCTGAGGCATGTCGTAGTCCCACTCGTCGTGGTGAACCTCCTGATAGCCCCAGACGATCTTCCCCGTCTTCGCGTTAAGGGCGACGTCCGATGACGTGTAGAGGTCGTCGCCTGCTGGACGGTTGACGTAGGGCGATGCGTTGGCGGTCGCAACGATGATGTCGCCGGTCGCGGGATCGACAACGGGTTCAGTCCAAACGCCACCGCCTCCGTGCTCGAGATCGGCAGGCTGACCCCACGTGCTGTATCCCGGGTCGCCTTTGTGGAGTGGAACGAACGAGCGCTCCCAGAGCACCGACCCGTTCGAGGCCCGCACCGCCACGAGAAAACCCCGAACACCGTCGTCGGAGCCACCGGTGCCAACCAATACCTCGCCTCCGTTCAACGGCGTGTAGGCAACTGGTCCGGGAAACGAATAGCCGAGTGACGGCAGGAAGAGCTGCTTTGTGCGCCAGGCCTGCTTGCCCGTCGTCGCGTGAATAGCGACGAGATAGCAGTCGTCCTCCGCCATGTAGATGAGGCCGTTACCCATCGCGATCCCGCGGCCACCGCCGCTACCGTCGCCCGTGTACTTCCACCGCAGCGCTCCGGTCGACGCATCAAGCGCGAAGACGTCGCCCTGCGCGGACTGGATGTAGTAGGTCCCGTCGTACTCGAGCCCACCAGCGACGTTCTCCGCCTTGGGCTCACCCAGCGTCGTCTCCCACGCCGCCTTCAGCGAGCCCACGTTCTTCGTACCGATCGAACTGAGTGTCGAGTAACGGTCGCCGAAGCTGTTGCCGCCGAAGCCGGTCCAGTTCACCCCTGGCTGGGCAGCGAGTTCGCTCGCGTCGAAGGCCGGCGGGGAAACCGGGGCGCTCGACAGCCTGCGCGCGCCCCCGAGCGCCGTCGCTCCGAGGGCCACCACGGCTGCCACAAGAACAGAGGCGGCGAACCAGCGGCGGCGCGACCAACGGTGTAGAAAGACCCCCCGGACTTCCACGGTCCGTGTGTTCCGCGATGCGCGTAGGTTGAAACCTCTGCCGGCAAACAAACTTCACGCGATCACGACGTGCCGTCCACATCCGCCCCGGCTCGCTACCAGCGCGCGCCTAGTCCCAACGCGCGTGGCTTCGCGCCGCCGGTGCCGGTGCCGAGAGGCAATAGGCAACGATCATTTCGCGAGACGCTTGTGAGCCGGCCGCTTCGTTGGAGATTCAGCGGTAGGCAGATTCAGCGGTAGGCAGATTCAGCGGTAGGCATCCCAGCCGAGGTGGCCTGCAAGCGCGAGTCCGGCGCAAGCAATGACCGCCCGTAAGAAACCGGCCGGCGCATGACGCACAACGATCGGCCCGAGTCGTCCACCAAGAAGAAACCCGACCGAGAGCGGCACAACCGCCCACCAACGCACTGGTCCGTCGGCAACAAAGGCAACCGCCGCGACCGCATTGGCAAGACCAAGGAGCAAGTTCTTCAGCGCAATGCTGCGCGGTAGCGTTTCCCGAGTGACAACCAGGAACAAGGCGAGAAGCATCACGCCCGCCGCTGCACCAAAGTAGCCGCCGTAGACCGCCACGAGAAACACACCGATGCTGAGCATCACGGTGGGCCGCCGACCCGCACTCGGCAACGCGGGCCCGGGCGTGCGTCGAATGAGGATCGCCGCCGACGCTGCCGCAATGAACCATGGCACGATCCGGACAAAGACGCTTGAGGGCGTTGCCAACAGCAACAACCCGCCACAGAGTCCCCCCGGCGATTGCGATCGTGCCAAGACGCTGGGCCTGAGCGCGCTGGCCCCGAAGATCGATCGCCGACCCCGAGACAGAGCCGAGACTGCCGAACACAAGCGCGACAGTGTTCGACACATTCGCGCTGACCGGAGGCAACCCCACCGCCAGAAGAGCCGGGTAACTCACGAGCGACGCCAGACCGGCCACGCTTCCAACGAGACCACCACCAAACCCCGCCAGGGCCAGCCAAAGCGGATCCCTCACGAACACGCCAAACGACGCCCGTATCGAACATCCTTCGCCCATGGCGCCCGGACGAAGATCTGTCGAAGCCGCATCAGCCCACGCCGCTGACGACCCATAGACCGGAGCGTAACCCGGCGGAGAGACTGTCAGGGACTGTCAATTCCTTTGCTTACGTGGCAACGGCTGTCACTGAGTTTGACCTGATGGCGCTCGCGACGATGCGTATCGAGCTCCGATCACGGCGCAAAGCGCGAGGCCCAGCCTCCGGACAACTATCCGCGCCGCGACGAGCGCTTCGGGCTCTTATTGGCCACCTGCTCGGGATACCCTGGGTCGCCCAGCGGGACCCGAGTCCGGCCCCCCAGATCTTGTTTTGAACCGTTCGCTCGCTGTCTAACGCACTGTGCGTGCGGTTGCGCCGCGGGTAGATGCACGGTCACGCGGAGCCCACCCTCAGCGCGCGGAGTGAGGGTGAGGGTTCCGTCGTGTGCCTGGGTGATGCTCTTGACGATTGCCAGGCCGAGGCCGTCGCCTGCATGGTCGGCGCGGATGCGTCCGCTGCCGCGCTGAAACGGTTCGGCAAGCGTGTCAGCTTGCCGTGGGGCGAGTTTCTCGCCGGTATTCTCGATGGTGAGCGCTGCACTGCCAAGGTGAGCGCCGGTCGTGACCCACACGGTGCCCCGTTCGGGCAGGTTGTGGACGATGGCGTTGTGCACGAGGTTCGTGGTCAGTTGCAGCAGGAGCGCGTGCGAGCCGACGGTGCAGGCGCTATCGCCGGACGTCTCGATCGTGACGCCGCGCTTTTCTGCGAGCGGGAGGAGCGTTTCGGCCGCTTGTTCGGCGATGAGGGTGACGTCGACGCGTTCGCGGCTGAATGACCGCTGGTTGGTGCGACTGAGCAGTAGCAATGCTTCAGTGAGGTCGATCGCTCGGGCGTTGACCGCGTGGAGGCGGTCGACGAGCTTGTCGTTGTCACGGTTCGGATCGTTGCGGGCGACTTCGAGAAGTGTCTGCGTGATCGCTAGCGGAGTGCGCAGTTCGTGAGAGGCGTTGGCGGCAAATCGCTGTTGTTCGGCGACGTGTGCCTCAAGCTGCGCAAGCATGACATCGAACGCGTCGGCGAGTTCACGGAACTCGTCGTTGCGGCCGTCTAACTGGATTCGATGGGAGAGCGATCCGTTCGCAGCCAGGCGTGTGGCGTCCGCGATGCGAGTAACGGGGGCGAGCATTCGGCCGGCGAGCATCCAGCCTCCCGCGAGCCCGACGACAAGCAGAAATGCCAACGCCTCAGCAGCCCTCGGAGCAAAGACGTGCAGCAGCCTCGACCTGACCGGGAAAGGACCAGGAACCGGAGTAGAGATGAACGCGCGCTCAGGTACGTAACGCAAGAGAAACAGCCACACCGCAGCGAGCAGCAGGGCGCCTGCGAGCATGAGGAAGCCGGCGTAGCTGAGGGTGAGCTTGAGACGCACGCTCAAACCGGGGGCTCTATCCACGCTCTCCTTCCTCACCGTCGGTAGCTGGCCGCGAATCGACGCGGTACCCGGCACCGGGCACGGTGGCGATGATCCAGGGCTCGCCGAGGCGTTTGCGTAATCCCGAGACGGTGATGCGTGGGGCGTTGGTAAACGGGTCCGCGTTCTCATCCCACGCGCGCCTCAGTAGCTCCTCGGCGCTGACGACCCCGCCTTCGGCGCCGACGAGAACTTCGAGCACCGCGAACTGCTTCCTCGTGAGTGCGACGTAACGGCCGTCGCGGTAGACCTCGCGGCGAAACGGATCCAGCCGCAGCCCTGCGATCTCTCGCACGGGCGGCCTGTTGTTGGCGCGTCTACGGTCGAGCGCCCTGAGCCTGAGCACGAGCTCACGCAGCTCGAAGGGTTTGGTGAGGTAATCGTCGGCGCCGAGCTCAAACCCGGTGGCCTTGTCGTCGAGACGGTCTGCCGCGGTAAGCATGAGGATCGGCATGCCGCTGCCCGAGGCGACGATCCGCGCGGCGATCTCGTCACCCGAAGGACCCGGAATGTCTCGGTCGAGGACGGCGATGTCGTAATCGTTGAAGCTCAGCAGCTTCAGAGCGGCGCGGCCGTCACCTGCGATGTCGGCCGCGATCGCCTCCAGGCGTAAGCCATCGCGGATGGCCTCCGCCATATAAGGCTCGTCCTCAACGATCAACACACGCATGCTCCGATGGTAGAGCCGGCGTGTTATCGCCGACGTATCAAAAACGGCATACGTGCTCGCAACGCCACGCGGTCCAGTCTGGCGGTATGCCCACAGCACGCGGCGAGACCAGCGCGCCCGGGCGTCGAACCAACGTCAATCCGACCAGGGAATGGGAGAGAAAAGATGCGTAGAACTCTATGGCCCTTAGCCACTCTTGGGTTGCTTTGCGTGATCGTTGCGGGCTGTGGGCACGGAGCTGCCGGTACCGGCAGCAGCAGCAACGCCACAGGCGGAACCGAGAGCACCGGCCCCACCCTTGAGAAGGCAGTCAAGTTCGCCGAGTGCATGCGCGCCAACGGAGTCAGCGCGTTCCCCGACCCCGGCCCGTCGGGCTCGTTCACCATCGACGGGGTGGTAAACGGCTCGTCGCTCAACCCGAACAGTGCCGCGTTCGAGCAGGCGCTCGGCGCGTGTAAGGACATCGAACCGCCGGGCTTCACCGGCGCCAAAGCGACCCCCGAGCAAAGGGCGGCACGCCTCGAGTTCGCCCAGTGCGTGCGCGAAAACGGCGTATCCGACTTCCCCGACCCCACTCCGAATGGGCCCCTTGTCGACACGAATCGAATCCCATCCGCAGCAACAACTGGCGGTATGAGCATGCTCAAGATCGCGATGCAGAAGTGCGGCCAGTACGCCTCCGCAGCCGGCGTACAGAAGGACCAGTGATGCGGAAAGCTGCAGCGGATCTGCGGGCGGCTGCGACCGGCAACCTCGTCGTCATCTCCGGTGCTGAGGGAGCGACTGCGGGTGGAGGTGTAGGCCAGCCTCGAATGGCGGATTGGCGATGAAGAATGCCAACGAGGCGATCAACCAACCCAGCCACTTACCGGGCCACAGCCCGAACGAGGGAACACTCACGGAGGGACTCACGAACGACGCCGCCACGAGCAAGAATGCAGCCCCTGCGCGGTCCGAGCCGTTTGCCGCCTACATCGCCCACGAGCTCCGCACCGCGCTTGCAACCCAGCGTGCGCTCCTCGAACTCGCACTGACCGATCCCGACGCAGACATCGCCGCTTGGCGCGACGTTGGACATGACGTGCTCACAGCCTGCAAGCAGCAAGAACGAGTGTTGACAGCGTGCATCACGCTCAGCCGGAGCGAGGTCGACCTCGACCGCTACGAAATCCTCGATCTCTCAGCGACGATCGCCGAGCTCCTGCAAACCACAGATCTACACGGGCGCACCGCGACCGTGAGCCTCGAACCGGCGCCAACGACCGGCGATCCAGTCTTGATCGAGCGTCTCCTCGACAATCTCGTTACGAACGCGATCCGCCACAACGACCCAAGCGGCTGGATCGCAATCACCGCGGGCGCCAGGGCAAGACGAGCGGTCGTCACCATTGAAAACACGGGCACTCCGATTCTTGCCGACGAGCTCGCGCGGCTGTTCGAGCCGTTCGAGCAGATCGGCCCGACAAGTCCTGAGGCTGGACTCGGACTCGGGCTCGCCGTCGTCAAGACGATCGCTGCGACGCACGGCGCATACATAAACGCACACGCCCGCCCCGGCGGTGGCCTCCGAATCGAGATCGCTTTCCCCTTGGCTACTGCAGCGTCACCAACTCCATGGACCCCATTTGCGCCGAAGGGAGGGTCGAGTTCGGCCACCCGCTTGGAGCCCGTCGATGCTCAACTCAACCCGGGTCAATCATGACCGACCGCAACCGCCAAAAATCCCTCGCTTCGGTCGTCCCCGGCGGCGACGAGGCGCGCCGATACGCGATCAAGCCTTTGACCAAAGCCACCCGTAACGCGATTGAGCGTGCGTCCCTGCACGCTCATGGTTTCATCTTGCAAGACTTCGGCATGGAGGTTCGGCGCGTGCGGGCTGAGCAGTGGCGCGAGTTGCGGGATACCCGGCTGTTGGCCCTTTCTGAGTCGCCTGACGCCTTCGAGACGCAGTACGAGGAGGCCGTGCAGCGGTCGGAGGACTGGTGGATCGACTGGGCTGCGCGGTCGGCAGAGGGGAACCGCCAAGCGTTCTTTCTCGCCTGGGATGGTGAGGCCCCGCTCGGCATCCTAGGGGCCTACGTTGATGAAGGACGCTGCTGGCTGATTTCAATGTGGACCGTTCCGTCGGTGCGCCGCCAAGGAATAGGCGCAGCGCTCCTTCAGGCGGCGGTCGCCTTCGCCCGAGAGGGGCGGCACACAGATCTGTTTCTCCGCGTGCGCGTTGAGAACGCACCGGCCCGCCGACTCTACAAACGCTCAGGCTTCCTCGAGACGAGCCAGGACGGCGACGAGCGCGAGATGCGACGGCCATTGTGACCCATCGTCGGATGTCGGTAGCAAACGCGGACCAGCGCCCATTGGCGCGGTGCCTCACTACTGCTCCACATTGTTTACCGAAGCCTGACCCTGCTGGAACTCACCGCGAACACACCGCATGCGATGATCGTGTCTTTCAGCACATGCGAGTGAAGGCAGCAGCGATGAAAGCGTTTGTCTCTCTAGCTAGCGTTAGTGGTGGCGGTGATTGCGGCACTTCCGCTCGTTGCCGTTGGGTCACCGGAACCGAACGCCGTTGGGTCACCGGAACCGAACGGGTCCGCCGAGGTCGCAACAGGTCATTGGGGTGCCGTTTACTGGACCGCGAGCGTGTACCGAGACGCCAATGAGGGTTACTGCGTCGCCATGACGCTCAGCCCAAGCCACTTCCACGCTGAGAGCTGCACAAAACGCGCTGTTCCCGAAACCGGCATCGGATGGAGCACATCGACGAACCCAGGCCTCGACTACATCGAGGGAACGGTGCTCGCCACCGCCCGGAAAGTCGTAGTGAAGACCCTCAACGGGGAGACGTTACAAACCCCGGTCATTCGTCCAGCTCCTGCCTTCGATCCGAACGTCGGCTTCTTCGTGGCTCGCCTCCGGTGCGGCGCCGTAGTCTCCGCTGTCGCGCTAAGCCAGAGCGGCCGAGTCGTTGCGAAAAGAAACCTCCCCGCGACCCATCAATCATGCTGACGCGAACACCGCTTCCGGCCCGACGTCGGAGGGCGTCGTAGCCTCAGCCAGAACGTCCCGCTGTGGCACGCGGGAACCTCTCGTGGGTCGTGGTGGGCCATCGTTGGCGGGCTGAAATCAGCGTGTCATCGTGGTCTATCGGTCCGTGGCCGCCATCGCGGTTTGCGATTGCTTGGCGGTGCTGGCAGATTTGCGGCGTGAACCGTGCCAGCGATGGGATAGCTCCGCTCGTGCGCCACCGCACGGGCACGATCCTCGACCGTATCGGTGACACGCCGCTTGTCGAGGTCGACGGGATCTGGGCGAAGGCCGAGTACCTCAACCCCTCTGGCTCGATCAAAGCGCGGATCGCGTCGTACATGATCGCCCGCGCCGAGGCCGAAGGGCTCCTCCACCCTGGTGACACCATCGTTGAGGCAAGCAGTGGCAACACCGGTAACGCGCTCAGCATGGTCGCGGCGGTGTGTGGGTATCGCATGCTCGTCGTGATGCCCGACGGGCTGAGTAGCGAGCGAGCCTCGATCTCGCGGGCCTTCGGCGCCGAGGTGATGACAGTGGGCGAGTTCCACGTCGCCGACGCGCTTGCCGCCGTCCGCGAGCTCGCACAACAGCCCGGTTACTTCGCCCCGCAGCAGTTCGACTCTGAGTGGAACGTCGACGAGAACCGAACCTGGCTCGGGCCGGAGATTCTGGCGGGACTACCGGCGGGCGTGCTGCCAGGCGCGCTCGTGATGGGTGTCGGGACCGGCGGCACTCTCATCGGAGTCGGCCAGGCCTTCCGGGCCGTCAACCCAGCTGTGAAGCTCGTTGCGGTCGAGCCAGATGGATCGTGCACGCTGCGCTGCGGCGAGATCGCCAAGCATTCGATCGAAGGGATCGCCGACGGCTTCATCCCTGGGATCATCGAACGCCACCGCGACGAGATCGACGACATCGTTTCGATACCGGACGACCAGGCCCTTGCCGAGATGCGCCGCCTCGCCCGCGAACACGGGCTCTTCGTCGGACCCAGCTCCGGCGCCCACCTCGTCGCTGCGCGGGCCTACCGCGAAACCCATCCTGAGATCGAGACGGTGGTGACGGTGCTCTGCGATAAGGGCGAGAAGTACATCAGCCAGCACTTCGCTTGAACCGCGCCGCAGGGTCGACCTGCGCGCCCACACCGGTCACGCAAATCCGCCCACCTCGGAGTCTGGTCATCCGCGACGCAGCCCCTCGCTGATTTGATCAAAACCGCTCCTGGGCCAATAGCCCCATTCGTCAGGCGTACCTTCGACACGTTGGCCCAGCAGACGGGTCTCACCCTCGACAGCCCGGATCGCACGTTTTAGAGTCGCTCTAGATGTAGAGGGCTCTGCTTTCCTTAGCTGCGTGAACCGCCGATGCGTTGCCTTGCGGGGTGTTGGCGTTCGCGGCGGGACTCGGCAGTCTCGCCCTGTTCGCCGCCGGTTGCGGCGCGCCGAAGACACCGTCGGTCGCGAACCTAGGAGGCATCCCACTCAACGACGACATCAGCGGGCAGCGCGCCGATGTCGCCAGGCAAAGAGATCGCGTTGCAGCATGCGTTCGTCGCGTGCATCGACGCCCATGGCGGGAATGCGAAAGTCCTGCCCGGCGGCGGGATCTTGTCCGAGGTGACTCCGGCTACGAGCGCCCGGCTCACGGCGGCGCAGACGCTCTGTCGAAAGCTCGTCCCGATAGGGAGCTCCGTGCTGACCAAAAGCGCAAACCGCTCGGAGCCCAGCGCGAAATCACGCCGCACAGAACTCTGTACAATACGCGCATGGCAAGAATCGTTCCCTTCACCGAAGCACGCGCCCACCTGACCGAGCTCCTCGACGATGTCGAAGCCCGCCACGAACACGTCGTGATCACCCGCAAGGGCCGGCCCGCCGCCATCGTCGTCTCGCCCGACGAGTGGGACGCGATCGAGGAAACCCTCGACATCCTCCAAGACGAACCCACCCTCGAAGCACTTCGAGAAAGCGCCGAGGACGTCAAGGCTGACCGCCTTTTCAGCATCGACGAGGTGAGACGCGAGCTCGGGCTTGCCTGAACTCCGACTCACCCGACGAGCCAAGCACGACCTCACCGACCTCCCCGCAACGGTCCGCGAAGCAGTACTCGAAACCCTCGACCTGATCTCCCGCGAACCCGAGACAGCCGGAAAACAGCTCGTCGGCCGCATGAAAGGACTCTGGTCAGCACGCGTCGGCAACTACCGCGTTCTCTACACGATCGACCAGAACCACATCATCATCCGCGCAATCCGCCACAGAGCGATCGCCTACGGCCAACCCCCGTAGCCCCGCGCAACTCGAGACCGGACAAGTCGAACCGCAAGCCCCGTCCCCCCAACGATGCTGACTGATGCTAGCATCTGATGCATGGTGGTTCGCCGGACGACATTGGCAGCCGATCGCGACGACCTCGCGCTTCTCGAGGGGGAAGCTCGACGCCGCGGTGTCTCGCTCGCCCAAGTCTTGCGTGAGCTCGTTGCTCGCGAAGCCGACGGGCTGCGAGGCACGCAGAGACCCCGGTTCGGAGTTGCGCGAACCTCAGAAGGCGCCGCGTACGTCGCGGCCGCTGATGAACACGCACCGATTCGCAGCCGACAGGGCACATAATCGCGCTCATCCTCGACACAGGACCAATCCTGGCACTGCTCGACGCAGGCGATCCTGCACACGCTCGCTCCGTCGCGATGGTCGATGACGTCCACGAGGATCTCGTCATCCCGACCTGCGTACTCGTCGAGGTCAACTACTGGACCCGCAAACTCCTCGGACCCGCCGCCTGGAACATCTTCGTCGAAGATATCGCCTCCGGCGCCTACCGCCTCGAATGGCTAACTATCGACGACCTCAAGAGAGCATCTGACCTAGAGCACGAGTACGAGGACCTCGACCTCGGCCTCGTCGACGCATCGGTCATCGCACTCTGCGAGCGCCTCGGGGAAACGAAGGTCGCAACCCTTGACCGAAGCGACTTCTCAGTCGTTCGCCCAAACCACTGCAGCGCTCTCCACCTCATCCCAGAATAAACAAGCATTCATCGGCGGCTACCACGACCTCTGAAATTTGCGCGCCACATGGAGTTTCATCCGAGCCGCTACAGGAGATCGCGTTCCGGGTCCAAGCCCTCGAGACCGATTTCGTCGAGCCTTAGGTCAAACGCGACAGCCTGTTGCTGCATCAACGACACTGCTTCGTGCAGGCCCATCAACCGTCCTGCGGCATATAACCGGGCCTCTGCCGATTGGTTGCGATCTTTGTCTCGCTTGGCCTCAAATGGCCGAGCTCCGCGTCACCGTCCCGGACGATATCGCCGCACGGTTTGCCACGGAAGCGCAAGAGCGCGGCACAAGCACGGAGAACGTCGTCGCCGAAGTGCTCAGCCTCCATGCGCCGGCCGACCGCGACCGTCCCCTCGCGTTCATCGGCCTCTTCGAAGCACCCGACGGCACGATCAGCGTGGCTGAAGCCGAGCAGCGTCTCGAAAACGGCTTAGACAACGGGTTCGCCCGCGTGCGCCCGACCGTGTCGCCATGCGCGCTGTCATTTCGAGGATCGTTCACACTCACACGGCGGGAAATTCCGTATCGGCACTGAATGCACTGAATCTTTGGCGTGCGGTGCCGATGGTCGCTGTGAGCACGGACGCTCTCGCGAATCGAAAGGACTCGATAATGACGGAACAGACAGTCGGCCATGACCTGGTCGAGGGCAAGGAGCCAGCGTCCCATCGTCACGACGCGGCTGACGTTTACTGCTGGCGCTTCGAACAGTCGCTGCGCGCTGGGTACTCGCGGGTCTCGGCTGACATCATCGCGACCCACACGGATATTGATCTTCATGTCGCGTGTGAACTGCTCGCGAACGGGTGCACCGAGCGCCTCGCAACCTTAATCCTGCGGTAACCAGACGTGCTGCCAGAACGCGGTCGCGACACCCGAACCCACACCGTGTGTGCCTGTCACTGCGGTTGGGGGTCGTGCGGACAGGGGAGACGAAACCATCGGTGCAGGGCGGCGGCGGTGCGGTCGCTCCGTTCGCGCAGAGACGAAGGCGGTCGCTGATGTCAGGGCTTGCGACTCGTCTTGAGAGCGCCCAAATGGCTTATGTGGTCTGCGCGAGCACCTGCCACGCGCTCTGCCCCGGCAGAGGTCAGGTCGGAAGGATGGTGTCCCGCGCGACCCGTTCGGAGAGATCAACTGCGATGGCCGCGCGGTTCGCGAATGCCTCCGCCAGCCGCGTGTCGGCCTCGGTGAAACGCGGGTCGGCGTCGGTCTTGTCGTAGGCGACGATCACACCGACGACCCGCTTTTGAACGACGAGCGGCACGTAGAGTGCCGCGGAGGCCTCGACGAGGCGTGGCACGGTCTGGTTGACCTCCGGGTCCTCGATGAGCGAGTCGATCCGTTCCGCGCGGGCCCGGGTGAGTGTCAGGCCGCTCCTCGAGCCGGCCCGGTCGACTCTCAGACCGAGCAACTCGTCGGCGTGCTCGCCGTCGGCGGTCTCGACGGTGAGCGAGAGGCCATCAGTCGTGGGCACCTGAACCATCACCACCCGCGCGTCGATCAACGCTCGCAAGTGCGTGACCGTCAACCGAAACAACTGCGCAAGGTCGAGTCCGGAGGCAAGTGCCGCCGAAACCTCGTTGAGCGCCTCAAGCTGCCGTGCCCACTGACGCGCGGACTCGTACAAGCGTGCGTTGGCGATCGCGACCGCAGCCTGCGCCGCAAGGAGCCGAACGACCTGCTCGTCCTCATCGCTGAACCCCTCAGCATCGGTTTTCTCGGCGAGGTAAACGTTTCCGAACGCGACCCCACGCAGCATGATCGGGCATCCCAGAAATGACGCCATCGCTGGATGCCCAGGCGGGAACCCAACCGAACGCGGATCATCCGTCAGGCTCCGCAGCCGCAGCGGCGTCCGATCCTGGATCAGCACCCCCAGAATGCCGCGACCACGCGGGAGATCACCAATCACGGACTTCGTGTCCTCATCGATGCCGAGCGTGATGAAGTCGCTAAGCCCCGTCCCGGCCCGGTCGATCACGCCAAGCGCTCCGTACCGGGCACCGGTCAACTCGACGGCTGTGGCCGTCAACTTTCGCAGTAGCGCCTCGAGCGACAGTTCCGAACTGAGCGCGATCCCAGCTTCGACGAGCGCCCGCGTACGGCCCAGTCCGATCCCGCTCAGGTCAGGCTCGCCGTTGCCCGCCGTCATGCGGCCGCCGCCCTGCCGGTCTGGGACCAACCACCGACCATGACCAGGCCGGCACTTAGCCAACCGGGCCCGTCAGGCCGGCATGTCGGCCAGGGCGCGGACGGCGCGTGCCCCTCGAACCAGCAACGAACGTGTCCGAACACATCCTCTTTCGATCGACCCTCAGGGTGAGCAACCGGGATCTCCAGTGGCCGGGAACGATGCCCGCCCGTGAGGCGCGCTAGCCCCATGATCTTCCTCCTAGCGAAGGAGACCACAGATTGGCGCTCTCGGTCGCTGTACACCACCGTCCCCCGCTCGTTGAGGAGAAGAAAGCCCGCGAAAACCATGCTACCGAGGTGTCCCCGAACCAGCGGCGCCGACATCTCGGGACGCCTCCTCGCGACCTTACCAGCCGCACGATGCGCGAGCGTCAGGAGGTGGGCGTGTCCAATGTCCGACCTTAGTTTCCCATCATCGCCGCCGCCGTGCTGGCAGGCTGCCCGGCAACAGTTCTTGCCCAGAGAGCGGCGGCATGCCGCCACCACCCGAACCTTGAGAAACACTCGTCGCTCGGGCGTCTTCAGCAGTTGGTGCCAGCCCTGGATCCGGTCTCAGAGGACGCCGAGCCAGTGGTCCATCAGCGCGAGTGCGTCGTCGTGCTCGCTCCCGTCGCTGCGGAGGTCGAGAAGGTCGTTGATGCTGAACGCGGCGGCCGTCTCGGGCACAGCGGCCATGTACCAGTCCGCGTAGAGGATCTCGTCAGTCAGGGCGATGGTGATGAGGGTGGCGTCGGTGTGGCGGGGGTCTTCGAGAATCCTGGCGTAGGTGTTGATGACCGCCGACTCGCTACCCTCGAGCACCTGCGCGAAGTGACCGCCGCTTGCGCAGAGCACCCCACGCACACCATTCTGGGCGTTCTCGCGCCGGGCCGTCGCAAGGATGCTCAGCAGGTCTGCCTGACCAAGCCCGGAGGCGGCGGTGCTCACGTAGAGGAGACGAAGGTATGACACGCTTGACCTGCTTTCTCTCGGGGGCGATCGCTCAGCATTCATCGGTTGCTGGCGGCCCCGCATTAAGCGCTGCATAAGCAGGATCTTCGCGCCCGTAGTTGACCGCGGTTGACCGCGTGATTTCGAGCGGTCAACCCCTGCTTGCGTCGCCGTAAGCTTTGGGCTGAAGCCCCGACTTCGGTAAGGCGTAGTATCACAGCGCGACCGCACGTGTCCGGACTAGCTTCCCGGATAGGCCCACAGGAAAGCGAGTAGATGACGGCGTTTGTGACGCGAGGTGCCAGTGGACAGGTTGGCGGAACACGAGGTTGTGGAGTTGAGCCTCAGCGGTGGGAGCGGCGCCGGGCGGCGTGGCGAGTTCGAAGCGCGGATCCTGGCCTTCTCGGAACAGACGGTCGCGCTTGAGGCGGTCGACAAGAGCGACATGCTCGCGATACCCGAACGCTCCGACCATGTGCTCCTGACCGCACTCTACGTCGGCGGCCTGCTCGCGCTGCGCGGCACACTCACCCTCGACGCGATCCCCGGCGACCTGCGCTTCACGCCCGACCCCAACACAGCCACGAAACGAACCAGGCCGACGCGGCTGCACTACACGCTGCCGCTCACCGCGACCTCGGACGGCGTCACCCACACGGGACTCACGACCGCAATCAGCCCCACCAGCCTCAGCGCCACCTTCGAAGACGGCTGGCAGACCCTCGGACCCACCCAACTAACCCTCAACTTCGAAACCGGCAAAACACCAATCGTCTCAGCCGCCGCGATTCTCTTATAAAAATACGAATCAACGATTCATTATCAATTATATATTATTATGAATTCTTCACACCGCCGACTGGCATATAGGCACAGTTTTTTTAATACGACCGCAAAGCGGTACATTTTCAATTTTTTGGCGTGGTTGAAAAATCAAATACAAAGGTTGAATGTCGATGTGCTGTTCATTGCAGGCGATGTATTTGACAGTCCGAACCCGTCGGCTGAGTCACAAAAGATATATTATCGGTTTCTTTATGAAATCACCTCTGCCAACTCCGATTTACAGATAATAATTATCGCGGGCAACCACTATTCGGAGGATGGCTTGAAGCTCCGAAAATCCGTTTGTTGGAAAATATGGACATTACCGTTCGCGGAATTGTTAAACGTACTGACGATGGAGATATAGATTTTAATCATTCTGCAGTTCCTTATGGAAGAAAAGGCGGATATTGCTTGGCAGTACCCTATCTCCGACAAGGAGATTATCCGGTAGCAGACACATATACACAAAGGTAGGCAGGTATGTATGAAGTATTTTTATACGGTACCAGATAGAGAACAACCGATTATTGCTATGGGTCATTTTGGAAGCTACAGGTTCGGAAATTTCAGAGAAAATCTGACTGTTCTGGAATGCACCCAGTTATCGGAGGTTTAGAATGCGTATCTCCGGACGCATTCTCGGGAAAAATGTATACCGCTCTTGGACACTTACACAAAGGACAAAGAGTTTCCGGACGCGAAAACGTACGTTATGCAGGGTCTCCTTTACCCATGTCGTTTGCAGGAGAAACAACGAAAATACAGTGTGGTTACGCTTATTACCATAATGGATACGACAAATATAGAACGTATTGTATTTGATGCAACGGTAAAGCTGTTAAGTTCCTCCTGGCAGAACCGATGCCGCCGAACCAGGTACTTCAAAAAATAGAAGAACTTCCCGTCGGGGAAATCACAGAAACTTCGCCATACTCTGAGATTAAAAGTATTGATTACCGAACCGGAACCATTGCTAAAGGCATCAAATCGAGGTAAAGGCTTTGAAAACAAAGTCTGTACGTTTAGCTCGGGTATTGCTGCCATTACGCCCAAAAAGGAAACAGTCACAAAGACCAGAACTGTCTGAAGAACTTCAAACGATCAATCCCATGGATATGGCAAACGATATTTTTAAGCGAAAATATGGCGGCGAGGAGATGCCGGAAAAGATGAAGGATCTTTTGCAGGAGTACATAATACAGGAGGTTGAACGATGAAAATATTGGCAAGAAGAGGAAAATCTTGCCTCTTTGGAGGCGAATTCAGAGAGATTTAAGGCGGAACCGTTGAAATCGGCAGGTATTTTTGCAATAACCGGTAACACAGGCTCGGGCAAATGAACCCTGCTTGATGCATTATGTTTAGCGTTATTCGTTACAGTTCCGTAACAACCGAACATCGGAAAATATAAATATCGTTGATGTAAAGGACAAGACAATCAACCAAAAAGACAGTCGAAATATTCTACGACGCGGTACAAGCGACGGAATGGCGAAGTTGATTTTAGGTCGCTTGGAGAAGAGACTTTCCGCTCCCGTTGGAGTGTTCGTCGTTCACGGAGGACAATTGACGGTTCATTGCAAAACTCCGGTTTAAAAGTCAACCAATCTGACTACAAACATTGAAGTACAAGGACGCAAAACAGAATTGTTAGCAAAAGTAGTTGAACTTATCGGACTTACATTCGACCAATTTACCCGTGCCGTTTACTTGCCAGGGACTTTGCCGGATATTTTTTGCAAAGTAACCGAAAAAGAAAAAGCTGAATTGCTCGAAAAACTGGACGGGCACAGATATTTACTCCATACTTCTGAAGATATGAAAAGTCAAAAAGCGCCGAGCAGGATCTGAATTTATTGAAGGAACGGATTCAAGGTATTGAGCTACTGACAGACGAAGAAGTTGCAAGACTCTCGGCAGAAAGCAGCCTATTCTCAAAGAACTCGAATCATTGAAAATAGAAGTTACACAACTGACTGCAAAGATCAAATGAATGGATAGCCGATGCAATAGTTTTTAAGTGCGGGATTAAACTGGCAGAAAGGAAATTGGAGGAATCTCAAACGTAATTGAAGAAGCTCAACCGAGGTACTAATGATCTCACCCCAACTGATGGGTACAACAATCTGATATAGTTTTAATGAACTAAAGAACTCACAAAAACAACTTACAAACACTAAAGCTAACCTTTTACAACTGGTAGTTGGAGCGTGCTGCTAATGTTTTTTATTATTACAACAGTCAACCTAGAAATTAGCGACTTGTGAGGCAGAAAAAAGAAAGAAAGCACAATGAGGCTTTTACAAAGATTGAACCTCAAATTAGAGAGGCTCGCGCATTAGATATCCGTATTATTGGAGCAACGACTAATGTTGAAGATACACAAAGAGAGTATGAAGCTACAAGTGGTGGCAAAGTTTTAAAGAGGAAATCATCTTACAATTCACAGAATGTATTGAAGCAATGGAACAGACTGTTGCAAAAATCAATAGTTGGTTTGAAGATCATAAGCAGTACACGAATATTATTCCAAGGGTCGATTTGATAGTTAACCTGCTTGACGATGATTCTTGTACTTGTGAACAGACAAAGTACGAACAATACCAAAACGCTGGCCGGTTCTAAAGTAATACTTGACAAAGACATACAGAAACTTGCCGAATTAAAAGAGGAAGAAGAGAAATTGAATAATCTACTACCTGCTGAAATCGCTATTTTAAGAGCAAAGTTACAATATGGGAATCCGTTCGTTTGTGGAAGCTTGCACCACCCGATGAGTAACCTCCAAGGTGAAAGTTTAGAGGAAAAAGAGCTCAATAGAGCCAAGAGGCTATCAATGACAAAATTTGCATCGCTGACCGAAACATAGATAAGCGCAAGAGCTGAAAATATCCGTTGTACCGTATAATCCAGCCGCTAATACAATCCCTGCAGGAATCGTCAAATTGAACGTGGCTGGATCTTGCTACGTTACCATCATGGCAGCAACAACGTAAGGTGGTTTGCAAGATATACTAAAAAAAATTGCCAAAATTGGATAAAGCCACCTCAAAACAGACAAAATCCAACGAGCAAATCACGAACTGGAAAGACTACGTTACAACTTGAGCAAAATAGTCATGCTGAGTCAATAAATATGCTGGCTATTAAAGAGCAAACAAGAAAAACAGCGTGGGTGAATTAGCAAACTGACAAGAAGAAAGAGCCAAGTTAATCGAAGGACAAGGAGCCGACGATGTTGAAAAAACATATACTGCAAAGAATAAAGAAATAGCGGACAGGATTGCAAAAGCAACTGACGAAGCCTAGATATTATAGCCAAGAGTGAAAATGAGTCGGGTACGGACAAAGAGAATTTCGAATGATCTGACTATACTGTCTGAGCACTGTTCAACGCTTCAAAATAAAAGCAATTGAACATATGGTTTTTTGAAAATGAAACAGATCAGACGATTGAGCAATTATCGGAACTATTATCAAAGGATATCCATTGGCTTACGGTTGAACGAGGAGCGTTAATCAGTTTTTGAAGAAAGAAATAATACATTGGCTCAAGCAACTCTCGCAGAGTGAAAGAAAACCCTTGAAAAACATTATGAAGCCGAAGCTAGACCGGCTGAAGATCAAAATAAAGGAAACTTTACAAACTATTCTTATTGAAAAAACAGGCAAATTGAGAAAAAACAAATTGATGTTAATAGTAATGTTGTTTACCAACCATGAGAGGGTAGAAAGCCAGAATTGCCGGCATTCGAGCAAGAGCTTAGCGAGAAAAGTATCCTTTCCGAAAACTGGAAAAAATTGAACGAACTATTTGTCTGCTGACGGTGCAAAATTCAAGGTACTGGCACAAGGTTACACGTTGGAAGCGCTGCTTACCTATGCCAATAAGCATTTGCACGAATTATCGAAACGCTATGAATTACAACGCATTCCAGATACATTGGCACGAACAAGTGGTCGATCTTATGTCAGGTGAAATCCGAACGGTTCACTCTTTTTGGAGGAGAATCATTCTTAATATCATTGGGCCTTGCATTAGGTTCAGATCTTCTTTGTCATCTAACCGGATGAATGTCGAATCACTTTTTATTGACGAGGGGTTCGGTTCGCTGATATTGATATTCTGCGTGTAGCAATGGATGCATTGGAAAATTACAAACACAGGGTCGCAAGATAGGTGTCAGATCACACGTTGCCGAAATGACGGAACGTATCACGGCCCAAGTAAGAGTAGTAAAAACCTCAAACGGAAAAGCAGAATCGAAATAGTATAAATATAAAGTTATATGATTCAAAGATCAATCGCTGAACGCAACGTTCAAACCTATTTCAACTTGTTGTTTATATGAATTTTATGAAAAATGAAATCTACAATGACAAGATGTTGCGCTATCGCGATATCTTGCACAATCTTTTGTAATTAAGAAAGCCGAAGAGATGTGTATGGAGATCGCTTCGTAATTCATCGCCATACTTATTACACGGTGTTGTGGGCATTCAACGATAAAGGCAAACACATTGTCGATATGCAAACCGGTCCCATTCCGGGCACAGACGGTTTCGTGCATTGCGCCTGGACAGGTACATCAGAGGAGTTCGATGAATCAGACGTTATGTTAATGGTGACAGCATCACTTTTGAATCGGATGCTCCCGGACTGTTCTCGACATTCATCAGCATAGAAACGACATAACTCGCCATGCCTACCATTAATCAGGTTAAGCAGCTCGCCGCAGCCGATACGCCAATCCTCTTCTTCCAGTGTCTGATGCCCAGCGGGGACACGAGATACTGGAGTTCGCATTCCATTTCCTTCGAGGGACAACAGTACGCCGCGCGAATCTCTGAAGCATAACCTGTTTACTCTGCAACTGTCTGCAGACGACGCAATGGAAGGTCTAACTCAGTTATCGATTGTTCTAGGAAATGCCGACGCTGCGATGTCAGTGCTAAATGCCGAAATAGGGTTCAGAGGCGCTCAACTGACAGTAAATTTTGCTTTTGTAGATCTGCAGAGCGGCGCGGCAACGACGGAGTCCACGATGTTGTTCCGAGGAGTCGCGGGCGATCCGGAAGAGATCACTGAAGAAACGCTGACGCTTAATTTCACCAATAAGTTGAGCCTCCAACGGGTGGCTATTCCCGATGTCCGAGTCCAACGAACCTGCCCCTGGAATTTCCTGCAACCCCGTCACAGCGTCAAGAAGCCTTCGAAGGAGGGCAGTACTGCCGATTTTCACGCTTTTATCGCTGCGGATACTCCGCTGACGTACCGGGTGGTTTTGGGAACCTGAACGCCGGCCAGGCATACACAAGCTGCGACGGCTCGCGTACCCAGTGCTTACAGCGGGGCATGTTCAGCACCGATTCCTTAGGTAACGTCAATAACCGCTATGGTGCTCGAGTTATCCCGACTTCGTACCTCGTCCGCGGTGCCGGCGACAAAACTTCGCACCTGGCATCGGTCATCGACAACACTGCCAAAGCAAATGATGCGGTGCCCCTGGTTTACGGAACTGGCTGGCTTAAGGCCCCAGTTGTTTTTTCCGCAACGACGGCAATCTGACTCATATGGAGGTCTTGCTTGGTCTCGGTCAGATTTTGGGCGTTCTCAAGGTTGTGGTCAACGATGTCGAGATTCCCGGGTATTCAAGCGGCACCAGCATGTCCGCAACGGGTTGGTACTCGATGGTATCGGACGGCAGCAGAAACGGTTCCTTCAATCTCGATTTTGTCGATTCCTCCAACAACCCACTCGGCGATCCTCAAGGCAGCATGGCGGTCTTATCGGTAGTCGTGCCCAATGCAATTCTGTATGTGGCCGAGCAGGGTTGCAAATGGCGGGGACTTCCCAAGCGCTTTGGCCGATGGCATACGATCTACATGCGCATGAACCGATGGGCGAAGAGGGGTGTGCTGGACCGTGTGTTTGAGCAACTCCAGTTGCAGCAGATCGTGCAGATTAAGATCGAGGCATTTTCACTCGACTCTACGTCGGTAAGAGTTCATCCCGATGGTACAGGCGCTCTAAAAAAAACGGACCGCAGGCTATCGGAAAATCCCGAGGCGGATGGAACACAAAGATTCATATGGTTGCCGCGGATGCTCGAACGGCCATAGTTTTTTCTCTGTCCCCCGGCAACGACCACGATGGGCCGCACGGGCGGGCCTTGCTGGAAGAGTTAGGACCATGCCGGAGAGTCTTCCGCTGCTGATGGATCGCGCTTATGAAGGCAACGAAACTCGGCAACTGGTACTCGATCTCGGCATGATCCCTATCGTCCCGCCGAAATCCAACCGACTGCATCCGTGGGACTATGACCCGCCCTCTATAAAAAGCGCAACGAGATCGAACGGCTGTTCCGCAGACTCAAAGGTTTCCGCCGCATCTTCTCACGTTTTGAGAAAGCTCGACGTCGTCTTCCTGGCGTTTCTATCCTTCGCTCTCATCGTTGAAGCACTCCGGATTAGTGTGAACACGCCCTAGTCCAGGGACCAGCACACCTACAGTCCAAGTTCTGTATGACGGGCATGAAAGTGGATACCTATGACGTTAATGGCGTGAAGTCAGATCCTGTTTTCACGAACAATCCAGCGTGGATCGTTATGGATGTCCCTACAACGAGCCGGTTGGGCTCCGAGTGACCTGAACATAAACACTTTCTATCAGGCTTCGTTTCAATGCAGTATGAATCGACACAAACGATCTGAATGGCGCGGCCATTCAGGTTCAAACGTTATGGCTGCAACTTGATTTTGAACAAGCGACAAAGTGCCGCGAACCTGGACGCGGCATTCGGAGAGGCGCCGGCCTCATGTTGCACGGGAGCGGATGGGCTATTGGACTGGTTCCCAGAGGGAACGCTGGCTTCGCAGCAAGGCGATCTGCCGGACGGAAGCAATAGCATAGAGCTGCTAAACGGAGGATGGCCAGCTTACGAATTCAGCGACAGCTCGGCAGGCTTTTCCGGCATCGCTAGAAACGCGAAGGGCGGCTCAACTCTCAAATTGACAGCGGCGAACATATCGGAGACTTCCAACCGAATATCCGTTGAATTCCAGGACGAGAACAACGAGTATCAGCAGGACTCCGCTTTCGTTATCGAACACGGGCGACTCCGACCTGATTGGTTTCGAAGTTGCCAGCCAATCAACTGCGCTCGGTCTGCCTAACTTCAACCAAGCCACCCGAATTCTACTCCGACAACTCGATAAGTCTACAGCTGGCAATCAATATGTTCAGTTTCAGACTTAGTTTCCGAGCGTTGAAAGTTCGGCCCGGAGACATTATCGCCGTTACTTACGTAAGAGAAGGTTTTGTGCGCACTCCCTTCAGGGTCTTGAAGATCTCTCCATCTCTGAACTACGAGCTTGTGACGATTTTGGCGCAGGTGCATGACGATGACTGGGACAGCGATGATCCTGCAGTCCTCTCGAACTAGGGAGACAGCCAAACGCACAAATAGCCATTCCTCGGCCACTACTCGGAACGATCGCTCATATGGATAGTTCGGGTGAGTTGGAGTATTTTGATTTCGGCTTAAGCGATAGTGTGAGTGCACTACAGGATGGCTCTGCAATCGATAGATGCAAGTGTTGGATTTACGCTTCCAAGTAAGCTGTCCGCGACTTTACTTATCTGCCGTTAGTAAGTTATCTCCACATTGTCGACTACTGGTGGTACTGTGCCCGGCGGTTCGGTTTGGTATTACGCTGTGACCGCCGTCGATGCAACAGGAGCCGAGGGTCCGTCTCTCCTTTACAATCCCCGCCAACGTGCCGGAAGTTACCAACACTAATACGGTCACATTGGTGAACTTGAGCTTTCCTGTCACAGCTGTCGCTTTCAACGTGTACCGTGGCGCCTCGCCTCAAGTTCTCTATCAGATTGCAACATCGCAAGCCATTCAGACGTGGTTCGCGGATAACGGCCTGCCGGACATTGCTGATAGGACCGCCCGACGCCAGCTTCGATCACGCCAATTTTTACTATCGAAACGAGTACGCTGGCCCATTCCAGGCCGACATTCCCGTTACAACTTCAAACATAATCGGCTGCTCGACCATGGGGGCCGTGCCTGGGGCTTACATCAACATGGTGGTGCTCATTACTGACGGTGCCGGCCGAGGCCAGGAACGGTCAATTGTTTCGAAACGGCAGACCACCCTAACCTTGCTTTCTTCCTGGTCAATCTTGCCTGATTCAACCAGTGTCTTTGTCATCGCAGAAACCGCCTGGAAGCTAGCCGCTATATCTTCAAATACTCCAGCACAATTCGACATTCCGTATCGCTTGGGTGGAGAATCCAGGTGACCGGTCGCGCGGCGAACATCCTGAACCAGGAAAGTAATCCCGGTCTGGCGTCTATCTCGGCGCATGCATCTCGGCGGAAATGTCTCCGATGCAGGCGTGCCTTCTGCCCCATCCTTCCTCTTAGATGCGCCGGGCGCTGGCGAGCTAGCTGTTTTCGGAATTGGATTCCAGGATCTTACAAATGTGGAAAGTGTTACGAGCGGGACTCTGCAACTCTCCTATTGGAATGAACTGAACACTCTGAGCACTTACTTACTCGCCGAAGCGCTCGATTCGCTTTCGGTTGCAGTAACGGTCTCGCTTCCACCGAACTTATTCATATACAAGACGAGAGACTGAATGAAAAAGTTACATA
>CAWHDF010000035.1:0-181979 GCA_963828105.1 uncultured Actinomycetota bacterium
TTATACCATTGGCATAGGGACTCAGGGCCTGGAACCAGAATAAATAGCATAATAGACGACGCCAACATTATAAAATTCTTTGAATGACTATTTGTCATAATAAGATTTTCGAGAAATAATTGTCGCTCGATTATAAAGACCGGAAATGATCTTCCGCTGGTTTGAGGATATCCATTAAGGTTGAGAGGGTGCGGACGATGATGCTTAAGACAACCCCAAACGCGGAAATACCCGAGAGTACGCAAGGTAGGTTGAATTAGACAGGAGTTCGCCATGCCCCTATGCGACGCCCGTGCAAACAAACGGCCCGAGCTGCTTGAGCAGCAGAAAACAGCGCCGACCAAGACCAGCCGTTGCCATACTCCTGGCATTGTTAAACTCTCCCGGATTTTTTTATTGGCAAGTGCTCTGAAACGGGAGAAACGGAATAAATTACTCAAGGGCTTGCCACTGGGCACAATTTTCGCCGTGGCGATGCTCGCGGCTGGTTGCGCGAATGATCATCCGAGCACGCGAATCCTCTTCAACCATGCCTCGATTAACGACATGCCGGCACGATTGGCTCTGGATACTGGTTCGGCGAACATGATTATTTTCGACGGGTCGGCAAAACGGGCGGGTATGCAGATTTCCGGCGGGATACGCCAGCGGTGGACGGGAGCCGCAAAACGTTGACGCTGGCACTGGCCAAGCCGGCCCGAAATCAACCTGGGTGGCGGAGACTTCAGGGTACAGCCGCTGATGGGCAATCTGGCGAAATTTTCCGTCATGGTATCGGCTGATGAGGCACGCGTCGATGGCCTCGTGGGCTGGCCAGAAGTGTGGTACAATGTCCGGATTTTTGACGGCCCGGCACAAAATTGAAAGTGTGCGGGCTGTGCCAAGCGATGTTAAAGAAAGCTGGCCTGAATTCGCCATCGGCTGTGGTGATCAGTTGACTCTAAATCAAATTGGCCAATGGCCAAGTCGGGACCATTTTGGTGGATACCGGACGTATTTCGGAGTCGCGCTGCCACCAGCCCAGTGGAAGGCATGGCGGGCGGCCCATCCCAACGCCCGGAGTGGTTATGTGATGTATTGCATTCCCGGGGTGAATGGGCCCCAGTCATCGGAAGAAGTATGGGCGATGATTAACTTGGGACACTGACCCTGACCGACGTGCCGGTGCATGAAGCGAACGAATTGGAAATGGCCACCGATCCGCAAAACTATGTTGGGACGCTGGGGCTCGATGCCCTGGCGCGCATTGAGCTGGTTTTGGATGGCAAACATGGCGTGGCCTATGCCCGGCCCCGGCCCTTGCCCGGTCCGTATTATCCGGGCATAGAACGGGCTCGGGGATTGAAAGAGATCCCGCGGGCGGCCCGTTGGGGAAGGACTGGACAATCGAAGGCCCGGTAAGGCTGAGCCACACCAGCCATGCCCGCCAAATGGCCGGTGACATATTGCTGGGCGATGCCCGGGAAAAATACCAAAATGGCGACCATGCCGGCGCCTTGGCCGAATGCAGCCACGCCATTGAATACGATCAGCAGAATGATACCGCCTTTACGGTTCGTGCTTCGATGAAATTGGCGGAAAAGGATGAGGTGGGGGCGCAGGACGACCTTAACCAAGCCATCGAACTGAATCCGGCCAATGTATGGGCGTACACCGCTCGCGCCAAATTCAAATACGCGCACAATGACCTGGACGGAGCCATCGCAGATTACTCACATGCGATTGACTACAATGTGGGTTTTACTGAGGCGTATTTTGCCCGAGCGGTCATCAAACAAACTCAAAACGACGCTCCTGGGGCCATCGTTGATTACGACTACGTGTGCGAATTGCAACCGGATGACTCTCTATCGCAATTATATCGTGAAGTGCTGGAACGCTGGTCGGGCAGCCCTCCGCGAAGCTTGGCGACAAGCCTGAATCGTTGGACAAATCCCTGGCATCAGGCCATCGGCCAGTATTTGAAGCGGAGCTGAGTGAAACTGCTTTGATGGTGGCGGCGGCCAACGGCTCCGATGCAGCCACAAAGATCTGCCAGGCCAATTATTTCAGCGGGGTTGTGCATTATCTCAATAAAGACGCGAAAGGGGCACGGGAACGCTGGCACAAATGCGTCAATTGCCACAAAAATGATGTGAATGAATGTGTATTTGCCGAATCATTGATTAAGTCGCTTGATTCCGTGGCGAATAAATAATTTCACTGCATTAACGTTCTTCGCAATGCTTTTGCCCCGACTGTGGTTGTTAAGGATGCCCAAAGGGCCTACCCTCCCCGTGGAGCGTAGGTTCTTTTTTTCTCAAGTTACTCCATTGCAACAAGCTGCGCAAGGCCGTCGCAAACATCGAATCCATCTATTTTTAAATTCATCTTAATTTGCTTTCTGAACCGTGAATAATGCAGTTTATCTAATAGTTTACCCCATGCCCCACCCTACCCCGCGCAATACTACCAGCCCAACTACCGCCGACCGTTTTCTCCCGCTAATTCTGCTCCTTTTTATCGGCAGCGGGTGTGCGGCGTTGATTTACGCAATCGTCTGGTACCAGATGCTGCAACTGGTCATCGGGCTGACGACCATTTCCCTGGGCTTCTGCTGGGCAGTTTCATGGGCGGGATGTGCCTGGGGAGCATCGCCATTTCGCGGCTGGTGACGCGTGGGGCGGCACCCGTTGCGCGTGTATGCGTGCCTGGAGCTGGGCATCGGCCTGATCGGCATCCTCGAACTGTGGCGATGCCGGCGGTGGGCGCATTTTATAGTGACCACGCGGGCGGACATGACTACCTGAACATTATTGCACGCGGGGTGGTGGCGGCGATCCTCGCCGCCGCCCACACTGTTGATGGGCGCAACACTGCCAGCCATTGCCCGCTGGGTGGAAATGTCGCCACAAGGCGTGTCGTGGCTCGGGTCTATTTTACGGCGGCAATATTGCCGGGGCGGTGTTTGGCTGCCTGCTGGCGGGATTTTATCTTTTGCGCGTCCACGACATGGCGACGGCGACCTATGTGGCGGCGGCGATCAACTTTACCGTCGCGATGCTGGCGTGGGCCTGGCCTCGGACAAAACTGCCGCGGCCCCGAGAGAAAACTGGGCCGTCGCCAGCGATACGCCTGCCCTACAGGCTCGGCCAATCCCGACGACGTGGGCCATTTATGTGGGGATTGCACTGTCGGGCCTGACAGCGCTCGGCGCAGAAGTGATCTGGACGCGCCTGTTGTCCCTCTTGCTGGGCGGAACGGTTTATACTTTTTCCATAATCCTGGCGGTGTTCCTCTTTGGACTGGGGATCGGCAGCAGCGCGGGCTCGTTCGCCACCGCATTAATTTCGCCCCGCCTCGCCCTCGGCGTGTGTCAGTTGCTGTTGATTGCCGGCGTCGCGTGGACTTCGTTCAAACATCTCGCATACCCTCACCCGACTGGCCGATTGACCCGGCCCTGATTGGCGATGTCAAAAACGGCGCGTGGGGGACGTAGGTCTTCCAGCTCGATCTCGCGGTGGCCCTGTGGACGATCCTACCCGCGGCGATTTTATGGGGGGCGAGTTTCCCCCTCGGGCGCTGGCGTCGGTGGCTCGCCACCCGGGCAAGATCCAGGCAGGCTGGTGGGTGGGGTGTATGCGGCCAACACAGTGGGCGCGATATTTGGCGCGTTATTTTTCAGCCTCGCGCCGTACCGCTGTGGGGCACACAGGCGTCGCAACGGATTTTAATCGGTAGTCGCCGCCATTTCGACTTTCACGGTATTGGCACCCATTCTTTTTGCAGCGCCGCACGACTGCCGAAGAGTCTGGGCGCGGTGCGCGAACCAGCGCTGGGCGTCTCGGTCCTCCTGGTGATAACCCTGATTGCGGCCCCTCTGCTTGGCTGGACAGTGAGCCCGGGCTTTTGGGGCGCGGTTGCCTATGGCCGATGGTGGCGACGTATCAAGGCACCTTGATGCCCGACATTACGCCCGGGCCGATGTGCCCCAGCATGATGGAACCTCCAATGTTTATTGCACCTATACGGGTGAGGGCCTGAACGGGACCGTCGCGGTGACAGTGAGCACGGCAGGCGTACGCAGTTTCCATTCCGGCGGGAAAGTCCAGGCCTCGAATGATCCGCATGATATGCGTCTGCAGCGCATGTTGGGCGATTCTTTCGGCCCTGTCCGTCAAGGAACCAAGTAAGCGTGCTGGTGGTCGCCTGCGGCGCGGGAGTCACTGCGGGAACATTTCCTGACAATCTCAGCGTGGTAAACAGATGCACCATCTGCGACATCGAGCCCTTGGCGCCGAAATATGTGACGCCGATGTTCACGAAAGAAAATTATGGGATTACGGACAATGTGGTAAACCAGAATCCCCGCGTAGTGCACACGCCGAGCGGGCGATAAAATCGTCATTGGTCGTTTATGATGATGGGCGCCACTTCATCCGCACGACGAAGGAAAAATTTGATGTCATCACCTCGCATCTCGATTGACCCGTGGGTTAAGGGCTGTGCGGCGCTGAATACGGTCGAATATTATACGATGTGCCGGGACCACCTGAACCCGGGGGGTCATGAGCCTGTGGATTCCCTTTTATGAGAGCAGCGATGCGACGGCCAAAGAGCGTGTTGGCCACTTTCTTTCAGGTGTATCCGAAAGGCATTTTGTGGAGCAATGATTACACCGGCGATGGTTATGATGCCGTGCTTTTTGGCCAACCCGAAGGAACCCAACATCAACGCCTTGATGAGTGGCAGGCCCGCTTAAATAGCCCGGCTTTTGCTACGTGTCAAACAATCGCTGGCCGAGGCTGGCTTCGCCACTTACCGGATTTGTTGGCTACTTATGCGGGCCGTGCGGAGGATTTACAGGAGTGGATGAAGGGCGCGGAAATCAATGAAGGTACGCAATTTGCGGCTGCAATATCTTGCGGATTTGGCGAATAATACTTACCAAGGACCGCCATTTTGCACGGTATTTTGGCCCATTACAAATTGCTGATATGTTCACGGGTTTGGACGCGTTGAAGCAATCCGTGCGGCAGGCCATCGAAACCCCCCGCAAAATACAAGCTTCTAACGTGAATGCGACGACGACGGTGGCTACTGCTAGTCCTTGAGCTAAAGGTCGTTGCAAAAGCCTGATGGATTTACGGCATGGCTTCGCAAGCAATGGCAAGAGAGTCGCGTTAAGAAAATATTAAGATAGAAATTGCCTTTTTTCGCGTTCGGTCAAGGATTTTGACCAGCTTTTAAAATTATAAGTGCTTTGAGCTTAACGAGTTAGAGACAATAATTTACAAATTTTCAGCCCTATTTTAATGGAATAGGAATTGCTTTGAGGGGTAGTGTTCGGTAGGATTCTTTTCACGTATATTTTACGCCTTTCTCGACTTCACTGACTCGATGAAAACACCTGCCAATTTATCACGCCGTCAATTTATCGGCATCGCTGCCGGTACCGCTTCAGTAGTGGCGACAGACGCGTTTTGCATTGAGCCCTCATTGATCAAAACGCGTTTCGTCTCGCTCACGCAGGGAGAACCCGCCACGCATCGCTTCGTCCAGTTCAGCGACACCCACCACAAGGGCGACCGCGCCTATCTCGGCCTCTGCAGTCCATCAAATTAACTCTCGCTGGACTTCGTATGCTTTACGGGAGATTTGATCGAACACTCCGAGCACCTGCCTGAAGTGCTGGACGTGCTAGAATATCGACGCCCCGATTTACGGCGTCCCGGGTAACCACGACTATGTTTCCCACGCCGACTTCGGGATGATCAATGACGCCTTTGCTAACCACGGGGGTGGGCGCTGGCTGCTCAATGAAAAGGTTACCGTCGATAACAAAATCAACTTGATGGGCGGTATGCGACAACCCGGGTTTTTGCCAGCCCATTGCGGGGATGAAAAACATTGTGCTGATGCATTAAGATCGCACTCATCTTCGGAGGAGGCGGCGCAACCCAGCACCTTCGTCACAAGCGCGCTCGTCAGCCCAGCCGTCTCACAGAGGTTCGGAGTGGAGTGCGCGTCATTCACGAGCCCGGCCGCGACGAACGCGAAGATCGTGGCGAGCACGAGCAGACGGAGCGGACGGGCGATGCGCGTTACGAACACCGCCGGAGAATACCGCGCGGGGCGCTGACCCCCCGCCGAGGATGCGCCACCGCGCGGGCCCGAACACGCGATCGGCGAAGAACAGGACGGGTCGACGGCCCGGGAACCTCGCGCGGTGGGCTGTGTCAGCAACGCCCCGCACGGCTCGCAGCGTCACATTCTCAAAGCGGCGAGGACGTGGTCGTCGTGGAGGTGGTCGTCGTCGTGGAGGTGGTCGTCGTCGTGGTCGTCGGCGTGGTCGTAGTGGTCGTCGTCGGCTCCGACGAAGGCGCCCGCAACCGGTACAGCGAACCATTCAGGCAATACATCAACACATCCTCACCAACACGAACCCGACCGCCGCCGTCGAAACCAGCCGGAATCGGACACGTCAACCCATCAACCGTGACCGACGTCGACGACAACGCCGAAATCAAACCCGTCGCATCCGTCACCACCTCCGGCGTCGTCGTGGTCGTCGGCGTCGTCGTAGTCGTCGTCGTCGGCTCCGACGAAGGCGCCCGCAACCGGTACAGCGAACCATTCAGGCAATACATCAACACATCCTCACCAACACTGAACCCGACCGCCGCCGTCGAACCAGCCGGAATCGGACACGTCAACCCATCAACCGTGACCGACGTCGACGACAACGCCGAAATCAAACCCGTCGCATCCGTCACCACCTCCGGCGTCGTCGTGGTCGTCGGCGTCGTCGTAGTCGTCGTCGTCGGCTCCGACGAAGGCGCCCGCAACCGGTACAGCGAACCATTCAGGCAATACATCAACACATCCTCACCAACACTGAACCCGACCGCCGCCGTCGAACCAGCCGGAATCGGACACGTCAACCCATCAACCGTGACCGACGTCGACGACAACGCCGAAATCAAACCCGTCGCATCCGTCACCACCTCCGGCGTCGTCGTGGTCGTCGGCGTCGTCGTAGTCGTCGTCGTCGGCTCCGACGAAGGCGCCCGCAACCGGTACAGCGAACCATTCAGGCAATACATCAACACATCCTCACCAACACTGAACCCGACCGCCGCCGTCGAACCAGCCGGAATCGGACACGTCAACCCATCAACCGTGACCGACGTCGACGACAACGCCGAAATCAAACCCGTCGCATCCGTCACCACCTCCGGCGTCGGCTCCGATGTCCCGCTAACCGTCGTATGCGTATCCGTAAGCTTCCGCAGCGGCCCCGCAGCACCGACGATTGCGACGAGCTCCCCGTCGGCGCAGACGATGTCGGCGTGACCGCCGAGCGAGAACGCCGCCGTGCTCGGCGAACTCTCGGCGAGGGCGCACGTAAGGCTACGCGTGCCGTCCCGCACGATGATCGAGCTCGCGCTCAGCTCCGTGATGGTGCCTGCAAGGTGCTTGAGTGGAGGGGGAGTCACCGCTGCGATCCGCACCAGCGCGCCGTTCTGACAGCTGATCACCACGTGCTCGCCCGAGCCGAAGAGCGCGAGGGCAGGCGACGACGCGCTCACGGAGCAGACGAGCTGGTCACCATGATCGCTGACGGTGATCGCTGACGAATCGAGCGCGGGTAATTGTGCCCGCGAACGTTGAGGACACTGTCGAGCTTGAGGCGAGCGCAACGGCGCTCGCGAGCCCGAAGAGGGCTACGGGGATGAGAAGGAGTCGGCGCATAGTGACCGTTGTCGGCACCTCAATTTGACTCCTGGACCTCCGACGAGTGATCTTGACGCCACCCGAACGAGGTAAATACACACGTCGATGACGGGGACCGCGCGGCGGCCTCCATGGCGCAAATTGCGGCTCCGAAGATCTCCACTCCGAAGGCCGAAGCCGATTGCGGCCCTGGGGCGCTAGCCCAGGCGCGCGACGCTTGCGGCGACCTTCGCGGGCATCGCGAAGGGTTTCGCAGCCCGCCGCCCCAGCGCCGCCCCTCTCGGAACGACGGCGACGATGATGTTCTGGGTGATCGCGACGGCGTAGCCGTCGTCGTGCCAGGCGGCTTTTCCGGCGATATACGAACGCTCGGCCTGTGCAACGCTCGGGTAGATCGTTACGCCCAGGGTGAACGGATAGGTCGAGCTCTCGAGGCTAAGCGTGATCGTCGAGTCCATGAATCCGGCCTCAGGATTGAAGAGCGCCAGCCCAGACTTCGCAAAAGCCTTGATCACGGCGCGCTGGCTCAACAGCGTCTGGTGTCGCGCCGCTCCCGCGGCGAGAGGGCTGACCGTGCTCGTCGCAATCGTAATGCACGCTAGCCCAAGCACGAAGGGCATCGTCGTCGCAACCCGAGCCCTCATCAGGCTTAGATGGAGCCGCTCACCTGCCGAGTCGCTCCCACCACGCCCGCGAAAGCGCGCGCGAACGCTCAGGACGAGGAGGCAGAGCTACAGGTCTCCCCTGCTCCTCTACTCGTTGCGCCGACCGCTGCAGAAGCGGGGCACGAGCGGCGGACACGCGGAACACTCCCTCTGGGAAACGCGAGCAGCGGCGTTGGTACCGTGCTCTCGCGGTCCCGTCTTCTTCAGGCGCGAGGCCGATTTCTTGCTTCAGTTCAGGCGCTAGGCCGATTTCTTGGCTCTGTCCGCGAGCGCTGCCCAAGACTCTCTACGGCGTGTTTGCGGCTACAAATGAGAAAGACAGGGTGTCGCAGGCTCGCCAACCACTGGGGACTTACTACGTACGCGGACCGAAGAAGCCAAGTAAGATAATTCCGATGCGCAGGCAGTTGGCAGTTGGCACGCTCGCACTCGGCATGGTCGCGGGAGTCGCCGGCTGCGGAGGAAGCTCAACTTATAGCCTTGCGCACACTGAGTCATGCTTCAAGGGCAAGGGCTACCAAGCGGTGCCGCTCGCGAATCAGTTACTTCCGGGCGCGAACGGCAATCTCCGCATCGCGCTCGGGCCGAACTTCGGCGATGAGTACGTGTTCATCGTTTTTGGCCGCAGCCACGACGATGCCGTGATGACGGAGAACAAGGCGGTCGGTCTAGCACTGAAGGCGTTCGAGAAGAGGGACCTCCTCTACACGCGGGCCGAGGTGCTCCAAGGCGTCGATATCAGCCGAAACGTTTTCTACTACTCTGATACTCAGCCGATCGCGCTCAATGTTCGGACCACCGTCCAGCAATGCTTGCGTTAGACGCTGCACACGGGTTGCGCTAGGCCCAGGACGCACGTCCTGCATATGTCCAGCAGAGATATGTGCTTTTCCCGCTCAAACTCGAGCGCTCTGCGCCGCGATGACCGAGCACGGAATCGCTGAACGACTCTCGCAAGCGCCAAAGCCCTCACGTGTTTCGTGTTGGTCCTATGATCGTGAGTCCGAGCCAACCGGAACGATGCGGTGCCGACGGAGACGAGCGCGTGGCAGGCGAGCGAGTGACTTGAAGTCGAGCCTTTTTGCCGGGCCACTGGCATTGCCCCTGTTTCGACCCAACGCGAAAAGCGAGCAAGAGGGGCGCGGAGTGCACTTCTCCGCGCCCCTCTGCTTTCAGTGTCGTCAGTCCGTTTTCAGTGTCGTCAGTCCGTCGCCTAGTGGTCTAGGCGTCGCGACCTGGGCTAGATGCAGCCGTCGTTGTCAGTTGGGGCCCCGCCCTCGTCCCCGTCGTTGTCAGTCGCCCCGGAGGTGACGATCGTCGTACCAGCCGGACACCCGTTGTTCACGAGACTCGTACCGCCGCCACTGGAAGAGGTTGACGTCGACGACGAGCTACTCGAGGAGCTCGACGACGACGAGGATCCGCCGCCTTTCCCGTACGTAATCGGGATCGAGGCGCCCTTCGGCACGGCCTTCGGGTTCCGCGAAACGAAGACAAATGCGGCGATATTCGAAATCTCGGCTGCGCTTAGCTTGCCCTTGAAGGCCGCCATTGGGAACGGATACTGCTTCTTGGCTGCGTTCCCAAGGATCGTATAACCGCCCAACGTGACCTGCTGAATGATCTGCGGCACAGTGAGCGCCGGAGCGTCAAGGTCCGGCCCAATCTTGCCCTTTGAATGAGCCGCGGCAAACATATGACAGGCGCCACACCCTGCGGATGTGAACTGCGTCTGGCCCAGCACCGCATTGGGTTGGGACGCCGTGGCCGCGTTCCCCACTAGCGCACCGGTCGTGAGAAGCGCCACAGCCGCAACGACGCCGAGAAAGAGCATCGTACGGAGAGCGACTGGACGTTTATGCAGCTGTACCACTGGTCTGCTCCTTTCGATAGCGCATTCCCGATGCACCTACCGAGACGAGGAGATACAAGTTCCCCCCAAGAGAAAACTGTACCCTCCCCCCAATCGAGTAACTATACCGGGCGGATAGCTACGAAACAACAGTGTACGCGCCCCGAGGCGCACCGGGCGAGACTCGTGCAGCCATTCGATCTACCGGGGCTGGACGGGTCCCCGAAAACGGGCACCCCCGTGCATGCAACAGATCGGCAGTCGAGCGACCAAAGGCTCAGACGCCGCGACTCGCTACCTTGAGCCATGTCCAGCTGAAGCTGCTTCCGTCCTTCGACGGTTTGCTTGGAGTCGCTCCGGCCGGGGAAGCCGCCTCGCCTGACGGTCCGTCGTGGCCCGCGCTGATCGCGGTCGGACTGATGCTCGGGACGGTCATCGGCGCCGGCACGAGGCGGACGGGAATCACCTTCCAGCGCGGATTCGAGAGGTTCCCACCCTTACCGTTGGCGACCGCCGAGATACTGCGCATCGTCGCTTTGTGGAAGTCCGCAAGCGAAGCCTCCTGACAGAGCTGCACCTTGCAGATCGCCGGTGATTCGACGACCCACTCGGCCGAAGTGGTGTCATTGAGCGCCCAGTTGATCTTGCGTGTGAACGTCCAACCGCGCGTCCGGTTCGTGAGCTGGAGTTCGATCAGCTTGGGGTTGAGAAACTTTACGAGGCCAGTGATCGTGTCGCCTGCGTTCACCCTGTCGGCAACGACCGTCGGAAACGAAAGATACGGGACGATCTCAAACCATGCATAGTACGACGCCTTTCCTGACTTGCTGCAGTTGGCGTCCGTACCCACCTCCTCTTGTCGGGTTTGGGTGAAGCCACCGATCCCGACCCAGATGGTCGAATAGGCGCCAAGCTTGCCTGGCTTACAAACGGCCGTCGGGACAGTCCACGTGCCGGTGACGCTCTTGAAGCTGAGCACCTTGCCGGACGGCGCAGTGGCGATATAGCCGGACCAATTGGGGCTCGCAATCATCGCCGGCCTCAGTGAGGACGAGCCTGTCGCCTGTTGCTTGGCGCACTCGGACTCCGAGCCGCAAAGCCGCGCCGCAGAGCCTCCCGTGACCCAATACCCGCCAGCCGTCGTCATTGCCACCGCAACAACGACGAAGATGACATTCAAGCGTTTCATGTGAGCCAACATATGGAGCCCGAAAAAAGAACTGTGGTGGCGGCCCCTTCGGGCCGCCACCACGAGCTTCGGTGGTGCGTTACGTGAGTGCCCAGGTGTAGATGCTGTCTCCGCGAACGCGAGCGGAGGGCACCGCTGGATCGGGCCGGGTCGGATCGTCATGGCCCTCGCCACCGACGACCTCCGACACGTACTGCACCCCGTTGACCTCATAGGTGATCGGGGGACCGGCCGCCGGGGCATCCAAGAGGCTGGACTGCCAAAGCTGTGTGCCGGTCTTCGTGTCCACCGCTGCCAGGTAGCCCTGACCGTTCTGTGCGGTGCCCACCCCGAGATGCCCGACGAACGTAATCCCGCTCGCCGTATCAACCGTCCCGCTGTAGCAGGGAGCGTCCCATTCCTGATGCCAACTGAATTTCCCACCCGAGGTCGGCGACACCGTCGACATGTTCAGCGACGAGAAGTTGCCGAAGTCGTTGAGGTTCAGAGGATCGATCGACGAGTCGGCGACCGAGACAATCCCGGAGCCGATGCCGCCGAACGCCCCGACGATCTGCGAGGCCGCCGGGATCTGCTCCTTGCCGTATGTCCGGTTGGTCACGCCGCAGGTGATGAACCCGTCGGTCAGCGGGCTGTACGAGCTGTTCGGCCAGTCCATCGACTCGAATGGCGCAACGACGAACTGGGTCGTGTCATACGGCTGGAAGTGACACGAGACGTCGTACGGATTGCCCGAGGGCGACGTCA
Organism: uncultured Actinomycetota bacterium; assembly: GCA_963828105.1. Taxonomy (GTDB): domain Bacteria; phylum Actinomycetota; class Thermoleophilia; order Gaiellales; family Gaiellaceae; genus PALSA-600. The sequence goes on from CAWHDF010000035.1 coordinate 12,170, forward strand.
AACCCGCCCAGCGCCCCGGATCGGCGCAGAGGCGTCCGCCACCAGCCTTCAACGGCTCGTCGTAGCAGTGGTTGGCCCCGTTGTAGCTCGTCGGATCCCCGGCAACGCACCCCGTCAGGGTGTTCGGTGTCTGCGGAATCGGCTGAACCGGAGCACTGTTCACATCGGGAGCCGAGTCCGTCGGTACGGAAACCTGCTTCACCGGCTCGAGTGGCTGACCGGTCGCAGCATTGAAGATCCACGTCCAGCCGAACTTGGCGATTGACGCGACCGCCTGAATCTTCTTCCCGTACACGTTCATGTTGAACAGCAGGGGCTCGTTTGGAAGATCCGAGTCCCAGATGTCATGGTGGACAGTCTGGTAGTACCACTTGAGCTGTCCCGTGCTCGCGTTCAGTGCGACGATCGAATCCGTGTACAGGTCAGCGCCCGGGCCACGAGAGTTCCATGGCACCGGCCCGCCTGTCCCGAAGATGACAAGGTTGTCTTTACTGTCGACCGCGGGGTTCTCCCACATCGCGGAGCCACCGTAGTTCGACGCGGTGCTCGACCACGGCCAGGAGTTCCCGTTCGGCTGGTTGTGCGACGGAATCAGGTTGAACGCCCAGAGCAGGTCACCGGTCGTGGCGTTGAACGCCTGCATGGTGCTGCTCTCGCCGCCGCCATCACCGCCGCTCGTACCCTCAATCACCTCACCGTCGTAGTAGATCGGCGTCTCGGACAGCGACGTGCCCTTCTGCCAAGGACCGACCACAGCCGTCCACACGACCGCGCCGTTGATCTGATTCAGAGCAACGACGGTGCCGTCGCGCCGGCCGAGGAACACGAGGCCTTGACCAACAGACACACCTGGCTGCCTACCGCCCGCGTTGATGTTGTAGCCCGTGGCGAACGTCGGCGTGTACTGCCAGAGCAGGTCCCCCGTCGTTGCGTCGTACGCGTAGACATTGCTCAGAGCGTCGGCGACGTACATCACGCCACCGATGACGACGGGATTTTCCTCCTCGCCCGGACAGTTCGCGGGTACGCCGGGCGCGAGCGCCGCGTGGCTGGCTTGGTAGCCCTGGCAATCAGTCATGTTGGTCGTCCAGACCTGCTGGAGCTGACCAACATTCGAGGCCGTGATCCCCGTCAGCGTTGAGTATCGATCATTCTGGAGGTCACCACCTACCGTCGGCCAGTCAGCGCCGGCGTACGTACTGAGCTGCGCGCCGGTGTATGCCGGCGACGGGATAATCGTCACCGCACTCTTCGAGGAGCGTGCCGCCGACGACGGCCCCACTCCGACAATGACCACGATCCCAAGAACGAGCAACAGGACTGGAGCAAGCCTCAAGCGATGCACCATTTCCCTCCCCCAAGGTCGACGACGTTCAACTCTACGCCGTGTGTCGGAAAACATCAAGGTGTTACGAAACGTCCAGTTCTTGAGTCTATACGGCAGCCCTGCCCCGCTCGGATTGCTTCCGAGCATTTTGGGCGAGTTACACGCGAACTCCGCCACTGCCGCGGGTCTGCGAGCTGCATCTTCGTCACCTGCCGGCGGGCCACGGCCGCCAGTTCACGCTGAGCCGTGTAGCGCTCGTCCCTCCGTTCCAAGCTCCAGTTAGGCGCCATGCGCTCGCTTGGAGGAGACGTCGACGGTTGGTAGCGTGACGGAGATGCGACGCGTTCGACTCGCGGCTGTCGGATTGCTCGGTGTCTTCGCCGTGGCTGGCTGTGGAGGGAGCGGTCAGCACCTCTACACGCTTGAAGCCACTCGGGCTTGCATGCAGCATGCCGGCTACGAGGCGCGAGCCCTTGCGAACCACTCCTTGCCAGGCACGGGCGGCAACCTGCTCGTCCGCCTCCGTAGCGTCGAACCGCTGCTGACACCGAATGCGCCCGGGGGAACGGTGCTGCCAAACGAATACGTCTTTCTCGTCTTCGACAAGGATGCGACCTCGGCGGCTGCGACCGAAGACAAAGCGATCACGCTGACGATACGCACGCTCGGCGTGAACGGGGAATCGGTCACCCACGCGTATGTGCAAGCTGGCGTCGCGCTCGCGAGGAACGTCTTCTACTACTCACCGACGGGTCCGCTCACGAAGGTAGAGCGAACCAAGATCGCGGCCTGCTTGCGCTGATTACCCGTTACCGGGTCCGCTTTGTCTTCTCGCTACGTCGCTACGCGCGCGCGCACACGCCCGCCGTCCACTGAAGCGCGATGTTCACCGCCGGGATCGATGACGCGTCATCGACGGCAGCCAACGCCAGCTTGACCTTGAGAGTCCCCGCGCTGCCATTCGCTGTTATCCGGACAGGTGCGTCGGGCCCGGAAGCTGCCTTCTTCCCGTATGTCCAGATCGCTATCGCGTCGGCGTTGTCTCGATGTCCCGTACCCTGCAGGCTAACCTTTGTTTCCCCGTGCTTCCCCGGAGCGGGCGTCGACGCGGTGAGGTAGAGCGACGACCACCCGCCGACGTTAACAAGCGAAATCGCAATCGAGTCGGCGGGACCCGTTGTGCACGTGGCACGACTCACCGACGTTTGAGCATCAATGCCTCCACTGAACTGGAGCAGACCGTCGTGAGCACCTCTCGCCACCACCGCGGCCGCGCCGCCGGCTCCGGCCCCGATGGCGACGGCGATGGCGAACTGCGCGCAGCCAAGCCACATCACCCTCCTAGCGAACGCCAGCGTGGCACACCGGGACGAGTAGCCGCCTCTCCGTGCAAGACACCGCCGAGCATCCGTCCTCATGGCCAGCGAGTCCAGTCGCCTACCGCCGTCGCCCTGGCGTACTTTCTCATGTGCACCCGAAAAGAGAGACGCTCCGATCGGTGCTCGACATTCGAAGAGGCCGACGGCTCCCGTTGTGACGGATCAGCGCATTCATGGGACTTACGCGTCGCACTCGGCGCACTCCGGTCCGACAACGAACATCCCTCGTTGCGCCCCGCTCGTAGCATCGAACGATGAGCCGGTGAAGTACGCGAGTCTTCCTTCTACTTCAAGTTCGAGGAGAAAAATCCGGCGGTGGTGCGGCTTGAATACCAGATCGAAACCCGTGTGCTTTCCACCCGAAAGAAGCGCATAATCGAACGACAATCTTACGGACTTTGACGCCGTATTAGTTACGACGATACGCAAGTAAGCCCCCTCTGGCGCCCGGTTCGGTGACACACTCACCTTGGACGCGCTGAGAGTGATATACGTTGTAACGTAGACGCTCGGCGCCGTCGTTAGAATTTCGGGCTGCGCGTTCGGCGCCACAAAAAGCGCAAATAACACGACCAGAAACAACGGGTACTTGCTCACGCGATGCGGCACTGTAGCACGCGACTGACGCATCGCCAAGGGCTCGCCGGGAGCATTCGTTCGAGTTCTGGACGCCGTCGATCGCGTTCGGACGCCACCAAAATCGGCGGCCTCATGGGAGCGCGCCACCTCGCGCGCGACCCAGTAGAACGCTCGACGCAAGAAACACAGCCGCCGCTAGGTCAAGCCACGGACTGATGTCAGACGTCGACTGACGAGCGCTCGCGCTTGCCCCGAGGTGGCGATAAATCTCGTCGGCGGCTGCCGCACTCGTCGCATCGAACGCTTGGCCGCCGCTTTCTCGCGAGAGGAGAGCTACGGTGCCGGGGTCGGGAGGCACCGGGTAGACCTTCGCAAGCAATCCCTTGCCCTGAACGATCGTGCCGTGTGCCGTCCCGAGCGCCACGCCGTAGATTCGGACACCTGCCTGACCAGCCACCCTGCCGGCCTGGAAAGGCGTCACACCACCTCGGTCCTGAGCACCATCTGATTCGAGCACGATCGCCGCCGGCAGGTACCCGCCCCGCGCCCGTGTCGCCCCACTCTTCTGCACCGACTGCACCGCCACGCGGACGGCCGTGAGAACGCCCGTTCCGAGTGCGGTACCACCCTGCGGCGCAAGCAATTCGAGGCTTCCATCGACGGCGGCGTGATCGGTCGTAGGTACGTTGAGCACCTCGACCTTGTCACTAAAGGTGACAAGCCCGACTTTGTCATCCAACGGAAGTTCGTTCACGAGTTGCCGCATTGCATCGACGGCCGCGTAGATCCGTTCGGGCCGGATGTCCGTCGCCTCCATTGAGCCAGAAATGTCCGCGAGTAGGACGATCGTAGCCCCTTTGGTTTGAGTCTTTAGTCGCACTCCCGGGCGGGCGAAAGCAAGGGCCGCACTCACGAGCGCAAGTGCGAGAAGCGCAATTGGCACATGACGCATCCATCTGTGCGGATGGGAGCGCGCGGTTTGGGCAAGCAACGGCAAGTTCGTGAACAGAACGCGAGTTCGTGACCGCCGCCGGCGAATTCCATAGACGAAGAGCAAAAAGATCGGAACCAGAAGGAGCGAGATCAGACGCTCTGGTGAGGCGAATGTCGGCAGTGCGGTACCGACGATGGAACCGATCACGCCTCGCACATGGCACCGATTTGCGCGATCGATTCCGGGGCGGTCGGCACGAGAAGACGCGTCTGCGGAACGATATGTCCGTACACACGTTTCCCAACAATCGAAGAGGTAACTGTTGCCGCATCCAAGTAGGAGGCACCAGGCGGACTGAGCGTGTGAAACGCGAGGCTGTGCCAGCTCCCAATGAGCGTTTCGTTTGATGGACAGCGCAAGCTAAGGCGATCGAGTGATGCGGGCATGATTGTGATCGTTTCCGAGTGAAAATCGATCTCCGACGCAGGAGGCACACCCGGGAGCGCTCTCGACAGAAGAATGCTGATCGTTGCGATCTTGGTCTTCTGAACCAGCGAGACACATCCGAGAATCGGCTGGAAGGATGCTGGCCGACCGTTTAGCGAGCGCGCATGAAAGAGGAGCGCGGCCCCGCCCGGAGCGGTGCTCGGCGGCAGTCCGCCAGGGGCACCAAGCTGGCCGTCGAACCAGACACGGACAGAGCCTGAGCTCGCGAGCGCGTCTGTCCCCGCGATGATGTATCCCTGACGAGCCGGGCAGCTTAGAAGAAAGTTCGCCTCTCCCTGTGCGGGTACAACAACCCATGGACCGACGGCCGCCTGGCAGTTAGCAACGTTCGTGCATTCCTTTGTGGGCGGCGGTGCGAAGTAGAACAGCCCGCCCCCTGCAGAAGCAGTCGGCGTCGCAACCGCAGCACACGCCACTGCCAAGCAGAGGATCGCTCGGCAGGTCGACATCAGACGATTCTTCCATAGAGGAGTCCCGACAGTGCCACCGCCAAGGCGACGAACACCATCCCGGCGGCTGCCCCGATCGGACTGAGGTCGTCTACCTCATGATCGGCGAGCGCGTAGGACTGGAGGCCGTGGTACACGGCACTCAGGACGCTCGGCGATCGCTCAACGGTTCCCGCCTCGAAAAAGTGGCCGTCTGTCTGCTTGGAAAGAGTACTCAGCGTGTTTGAATCCACGGGAGCGGGGATGACAATGCTCGTCGGGAATCCGGAAACACGATCAAGTTGCGTCACCGTTCCGTGGCTCGTCCCGATCGCGACCGTATCGACCGGGACATAGTCAACCAGCGCCGAAATTGCTGCCTCCGCGGGCGTCGTGCCACCCGCGTTCTCCCCGCCGTCGGAGAACAGAAGCACCGCGCCGGGACGGTCGAGGCTGCTCGCCTGCACGCCGGCTGTCCCAGCAGCCACGGCAACCGCCTCATTGACGGCGTCTCCGATGGCCGTGCCCGAACGCGGCAAGACCGAGGTTGGGATGTTCGAAATGACCTGGGCTCGATCGAGCGTCGGCGGGACGATTTCAGCTGGTGTATTGCCAAATGTGACGACCGCCACACGATAGTTCGAGGGCAGCCTGCGCAGAAAGTCTCGTGCGATCCTGGCCGCGACGCCAACACGATTAGGCCGGACGTCACGAGCGCCCATCGAAGAGGAGAGGTCGAAGGCAAGCACGACAGTGGGCGCCTCCACCTGGGATGCCGGAAGCACCCGTTCGGGTCGTGCGACCCCAACGATGAGGAGGCTCAGTCCGATCATGAACAAGAGCGTGGGCGCAAACCGCCAGCGATGCCGCGGATCCCGCACCAGATTGGGCCGCATCGCCGGACGCAACCAAAGGTCCGCCCGCGTTCGACGAGGACGCTCAAGCGCGACATAGGCCGCTGCAACGATCGGAACCGCTACGAGCAGAAAGAGAAGCGATGGGGAAGCAAAGCTCACAGTCGATCGTCCCTGCGCAAGAACTCCGCTAGGGCGACTAGCCAATCGCCGTCAGTGGAGAGCGCCACGTGCCGCACCCCGCACGAAGCGAAGGTCTGGGTTAATTCCCGCGCGCTCTGCTTCCGCAGCCTCGGCGAAGCGGTTGCGCAGCACGGGGTCGCGGGTATCGACAAGCAGTTGCTCGCCTGTCTCAGGGTCCTCGAACCGAAGCTCGCCCACGTCGAGCAGCGACTGCTCTCGCGGGTCGCGGATCTCGACGGCGAGGATGCGATGGAACGGCGCGAGCTTGAGGAGTGGCAGGCGCCACTCCTGCGGGCCGCGAAAGTCCGAGACGATGACGACCAATGATCTCCGCGCCGCGAGTCCGCTTACCATCTGAAGCGCGACGTCGACTCCCCCGTTCCCCCCGGGCCCCTGCCGCAGCGAGTTCAACACCGCGAGTAGCCCGGCGCGACCTTGCCGAGGCGGCGCGACAAGCGGCTTCTCGCCACCGAAGGCGACCAAGCCTAGGCGGTTCGCGCGCCGGGTCGCGACATGGCCGATGGCAATGGCGACACCCTCGGCGACATCCATCTTGCGGCGAATCGCCGAGCCAAAGGCCATCGACGCAGAAGTGTCGACCAAGATCCAAGTGACCGCTCGCCGATCCTCGAGCTCTTCTCGGACATGCGGCTCGCCCGTTCGCGCGGTCACGTTCCACTCGATGCGGCGCACGTCGTCGCCGGGGACGTACGGGCGTAGCTGGTGAATTTCGGTGCCCGTGCCCGAGAATGGAGAGCGGTAGTCGCCCGCGAGGAGCCCATGGAGCCGGCGACCGATGATGATGTCAAGGGCTTGCAGACTGGCCTCGGTCATCGCTCCGGGCCCGGGTTCAGCCGGAGTTCGGAGACGGCGAACGACACTCGCGATCGTCATCGCTTAGTCCGCACCCAGAACTCTTCGCCTGTCAGATCATGACTCGCGCGACTTGGTGCGACTGACATGCTCGATCACACCCCCCGGTATTCGTGATGCAGCCAGAATCCGCTTGAGCCACCAACCCCGGCTTCAACTCCATCGGAGCTCAGCGTCGGCCATGATGGCAGAAACCTTGGAATCGCGAACCTTGGAATCGCGTGCCAACCCGACGCGTGAGTCTCGCCGAGCGGCGCCGCCGAGCGGACGGGCCACTCCCGTGTCAAGCGCCTGCGGCGCTCGCAAGTTCGAGTTGTCCGTTGTCCAGCACTTCACACTGGCTGGCCGACTGATTCAGCGAGGCTCTAGCAAGATCGGCCACGACGCTCGGCGCCAGAGAGACGGGCCTTCCCAACCGATCCCGGTAGGTAGCCACTTCGAAGGTGTCCTTGCTCGCTGACGCATCACTCACCGATGCGAGAAGCACGCTTTGGGGCAACTGCGCACCGATGACCGTGCTCGGCTTCCAGGTCACGAAGAGTTGAAAACGGTCGCTCGCTCCTGCCTCGGGCTGAATAAGGCAAGTCGTTGGAGCCTCGTCGGCGGCATAGCTCAACGCGACGACTCTCCGCGAGATGGGTGAGTTTCGCAGCAGCGCGAGCGCACTCTGCTCCGCCGTCGCGAGGCTTGGCCGCCCGTTCCCTCCACAGCCAGAGAGACAAGTTGTCCCAACCCCAAGAACGAGCAAGCACCACGCCCGCCTCCCGAGACGCGCGCGCGTCACCCGTTGCGAAGGCACAAGAACAGGCCGGTGAATGCAACCGCCGCGCATGACCGCGAGCAACTTACCGAGTTCGGAACTCATCGACGAAGCTCAACCATGAGGGTACCGATGCGCATCCTAAGCGACGTTGACAGCGCCTACGCCAACGTCGATTCATGCCAGAGCCTCGCGCACGCAAAGCAGTCGATCGCCGACCCGGTCGAGAACGAGGCAGATTCGACCGGCTAGCGCCCTTCGAGAACACAAGGCGGCTCGAGCAGCCATGCGCCGCAAGAGCTTCAACTCGTCGCACCATGAACTGCGTCCCCACCCGAAAGCGCAAGCTGGAGCGTTCTTGGCCGGCCCCGAGCGTAAGCACCTTCACCATCGCTCACCGAGACGAACGTGCCCAAACAAAACAACACCTGGCCCTGCCGCGATTGAAGCACCGTGCAGTCTCTAGGCGCCGCGAAATCACCCCCACAAGCCCTCATTTTCGTGACCCGTCTCTGGTACCGTGAGCCACGTGGAACGCAGTGTTGCTGCGCGAGGGGATGGGGGAACGTGATGATCCAGGCTGCAGACGTTACGGCCTTGAAAAGCCGCAATAGCGCTGGCGCGCGAGCGCTCTGAGCATGCGATGGCATCACCGCGCGCAAACTCTTTCGACGGTGGGGGACATATGCACGTCACATTCACGGTACGGCGGTACGCCCTCTTTGCCGCACTTGCTTTAACAGTCGCGTGCATCCTGAGCACACAGCGAGCCGCGGCTGCCGTTTCGCATCACCTGTCGGTTTACACTCGGGCCGAGCAGGGACAGTTCGTCGACAAGTCAGACGACCGGACTCGCGGTGAAGGCAAGAATCCGTTTGGGGACTTCAGCGACACGTACTCCGTGAGCCAAAGCGAGGCAAAGGGGCCCTTTCCCGGTGACGAGAGCACGTTTACCCTTAACGTCTATCGGGACGCCTCGCTGACGTCGCGCATCGGTATCGGCGTATTCTTCTGTCAGTACACCTTCGCCAAGGACGCTTTTTGTGACGCCACCTTTCGACTCTCGGGCGGAACGTTACTCGCCGAAGGTCAGCTGGACTTCAACGCGACTGCGTTCGGTCTCGCCGTGATTGGCGGCACCGGCGCATACCAGCATGTGACCACAGGAACGCTGGCTGCCGTTCCCGGCGCACTCAACGCCGAGCATCTCACTTTTCAATTGCGATGAGGCTGATCAATATCACCAATGGGCGCGCGCTCGCGCACATCCCTCGTCGAGGGCCTCGAGCGACAGGGGTCGCGATCATCACCCTTGCGATCTTCACCTCGCTGACGAGCGCAGCCACAGGCTCAAGCACGAGATCGACGGCGAGATCCTCAACTACCACAACCTTTTACGCATCTCCGAGTGACAAACAGTATGTCAACAATGGCGGCGACAGAGCCCGCGGCGTTGGAAATAACCCGTTTGGCAATTACGCCGGAGCGGCACTAAACATTCCCGTGAATGCCAGCGAGCGCCTTTCTGGCCCTTTCCCAGGTGATATCGGAGAATATCAGTTCACTCTTTTTGCGACTTCAGCACGTAATCGCTCTGCTGGTAAAGCAATCTTCATCTGCCAATACGGCTTCGACCAAAATGCTATTTGCGACATAGCCCTTGAGTTATCGGGAGGGATAATTGTCGGCAAGGGCCCAATGAACTTCAATGATTCGCACTTTTCGTTTTCAGCAACAGGGGGAACGGGCCGCTACCGCGCTACGAAAGGCACCATCCTGGTGACGGCCTCGGGCCCTTCAACACAGGCACAGCCGGTCAAGCGCTCTGTTCCGCTGCTTCAAGCACTGACGCTCGACGTCACTGCAAATCCGATTGCGGGCACGGGCGCCACTGACTGGCATCCTGTCGCGATCAAAGAAGTACCGTCGAACGAAACGTTCATCGACAACAACGATGACGAAGCTCGCGGTGATGTTAACAATCCCTGGGGAGGCATCAACAATGGCGCTGCCGCCATCATCGATGAGCACGTCAACGGACCATTTCCAGGTGATGAGGCGTTTTTTACTTTAAGATCGAGACGCGGTCGAGTGGATCAGGGTTGGGCATCCTGATGTGCCAATACTATTTTTCCCGAGACGGGTTCTGTCATGCAACGTTCCGAATTCGGGAATGGAACAATAGTCGCGGAGGGAACCCTCAACTTCAACGCCAAGACGTTTACGCTCGCTGTAACCGGTGGCTATGGGAGCTTCGGTGACAGCATCGGTGAGGTGGACGCGGCTCGCAGCACGGGACAGAGTCAAGAACTGACCTTCGAACTACACGGGACGTAACCAGCAACTGTGTGTTCTGAGCCGACTGCGGCGGCCGTCGGGCGGAGCTGGCTCCGAGCAGCCTCGCGCTTAGCGCCCCGAGCCGGCCGGGTCGTTCCGCCTTCACCGCCGAGCGCGAAGCGCTATCGGACGCGCGAATAGAGCAGCTTCGCCGCCGTGACCAGCGCTGTCTGCGAAACGCTGTTGCTTGCGCCCCCCAGCCAGCCGACGGCAACCAGGTAGGTATACGCCCCAACCGCGAAGGTGACGTTCCGTCCACCCTCAGTCCGCGTAAGCCGCTCGAAGCCGACCGCGCCGGGGATCCCGGCGACGGCGAAGTGTGTCCAGGGGCCGTTCGAGCCGTACTCGGCCTTCATAGCTGCCCGCGCGTTGACGGCAGACGACAGCTGGATGACAAGGCTCAGGCCGTAGCGGTTGGAGTTGCCCGGAGTGCTCATGGCCTCAGCGACGCCGCCGACAAAGCCCCAGTGTTTGAGTTCCGTCGCCTTGCTCGCGTTGCCGTCTGCCCACGCGGCCGCTGTGCGGACGATGGTCGGCTTCACATCGGGGCGCATATCTGGAAGCTGCCCTGCTTTCAAGACCCGCGTCGTGAGCGACGAGGGCGAGGCTGCCGCCGCGGGCGCTGCCAGCGCGAGGCAGAACACCGACGCGGCGATGGTTCTCACCGCGAGCAATCGAACGTGCCAGGAACCAGAGTCGGCAGGATAAAGGCGCATCGCCATCGTCAATCCTAGATGATCGATTCTGCGCCTACCAGGCACAGGAACCGGATTCCGCCCGGTGCGGATGCGCGAGCGAAGATCGTGATGCCTCTCGCGCCTGAGCGACTCGCGCCACCGCGGCCGCCGCACCCCACGCGTTCTTGGGCTCACCGCGGACATTCTCGGTTGCCTTTTCAATGTTGTGAGCGCGAGTGGCGCAAGCAGGGCCACCGCCGAGGAACGCGCCATCCGACCAAAAAAAAGCGCGCTACGGAACGTGTCGTCAGTCCCGTAGCGCGCTCGTGGAGGTGTGCGCTTTGGAGCCCTCCGCGGTAGCCAGCAAGGACGCGACGAAGTATCCCCCCCAACTACACGACCGATTTTACATCGCTCATACGGCTAAATGCAACTTTTTTCACCGGGACGGGATCGAATCGAGCCTGAGTGTGCCGCACCAGGTGAGCACGCCGCCTTTGAAACGGCGCGGTGAGCACGATGCCATTGGACTTCTCTGGCAGTGCGAGAATCTCGCCCTTGTGGAGCGCTTCGAGCGTAACGGTCCGTTCCGAAAAGGCAAGGATCCGCGCCTCGAAGTCTCCGCGACGGCCGAGCCGTCGAGCGTTGTCGAGACTGAGCTCGACGATGTCGTGCTCGCCTAGCCGGTTCACCAGGCGCCTCGAGGGGCGGGTGGATTGCCCGCGCCGCACGTCGGGGATGTCAGCAGGGTGGCGTTCATACGGAGGCCCTAGTCTCGGCCCGAACGACTCGTCCGCCCCGCGAATGTGGGCGTTGTGAAGCAAACGTAGGTTCAGCAGGCCGTGATCGGCCCGCGCTAGCCTCGGCCGATATGCCTGCCGCCGTCCCGGGAAATCCAGCGCCTCGCGAGCCCGTTGAGGCGGTAGCGAGGAGGCGCCTGTGCCGACTCGGCCGACATCATCCCAGGGCTCAAACGCACGTCGTGCGATGCCTGAGCTGACCGCCGGCCCTATACTTTTGCGCACGCGACACCCTCACGCAGCCTCCGTCAGAAGGAGCGACTTTCTCATGGGCAGACTCGTCACGATCCTCGCGCTCGCAGGGCTTCTCGGCTCTGTCGGCGTCTCCGGTGCAGCCGCGACTGCGATGCCGAACCCGTGTCAAATCTTGCCGTCGACCGCAATCACGGCGGTACTCGGATCCTCCACGGTCGGCAAGCTCTCGACCCAGGGTACGGGATCCTTCAAGGAGACCGTCTGCACCTTCACGAAGGGGAGCGGCAAGCTCGAGCTGAGCGTCGGCGCGGCGATCATCGCCGACGGAGGTTTCGGGGGCCCCGCCACGGTATCGCGAGCCGACTCCGCCTATGGCCCGCATGGACACCTTTCCTATGACATCAGCGCGCCCTACATCTATGCAACGGTGAGCTTTGTCAAGGGCCCCTACTACGCGAGCGTCTGGAGTAACACCGTCGCAGCGGCCGGCGTCGAGCAGTTGGCGACTGCCTTTTACAAAAAGATCTGACCCGAGCGGCTTCGAGTCCCAAACGCGCCTGCGCCACGGGGTCGGGCGCTGACCGCGTTGACTACTTGTGCCCGAGCCTGAGACTTCTTGTGATCCGGACTGCAAGCGCCTGCTCGCGAGGGGGTAGCCAGAGGTCGATCCGGATGTAGCCGTCAACCCTCCCTCTTGTGTAGGTGACGAGCACGACACCGGTATCGCCGTACCCCGGCTCCGCGCTATCGACCGGACCGGTGAACGCGATCTCGCTCGCGTTCAGCCGCGTTGTCGCCACGGCATCCGGGATCGCGCCGGCCGGGTTGGCCGCGCCGTTAGCCGTGGAGACGCAGCCGACGCAGCCGCTGAGCGTGACGACGAGGCGGTCGAGCGGGTCCATGCGGTGTCCACCAGAGCTCACTGGCGTGATCGGAGGGAAAGCTGACGTTCCGGAAACGCCAGCCGTGAGGTAGCAGGAGCGAGTAGGCGCCCGCGGGAGCCGTGACACGCACGAGTGAGGGCGTGGACGCCGCCGAGACACCGCCCGCGCACGACAGCGCGCAGAAGCCGAGCGCGAGTGCCGCACACGAGCGCCACGAACTCGTCACCCCGCACGCGACGACCGCTCGCACCCGTCCGCGGGAGGGGACAAGCACTGCAGGTCCGCCTGTCACGGCGGGCACGCCGGAGCCCGTGACCGGGCTCCGGCAGCCTCCGCTCAGAGATTCGACAGTGCCGCCTCTACGCGACCGCACCCGCAGGATCGCGGGGCGCCGCTTCGGCACCACTCGTCGGCACCGTCTCGATCGTCTGGAGGATCCGACCTGCGATCTGGTACGGGTCACCGAGCGAGTTGGGACGCCGGTCCTCGAGGTAGCCTCGATAGCCGTTGTTGACGAAGCTATGCGGCACCCGGATCGACGCCCCGCGGTTCGCGACGCCGTAGTTGAACTTGTCGATCGCCTGCGTCTCGTGCAGCCCGGTGAGACGCATGTGGTTGTCCGGGCCGTAGACGGCGATGTGCTCCTCCTTGTACTCGTCGAAGGCCGTCATCAGCGCCTCGAAGTACTCCTTACCACCAACCTCTCGCATGTATTCCGTCGAGAAGTTCGTGTGCATCCCCGAGCCGTTCCAGTCGTAGTCCATGCCGAGCGGCTTGGGGTGAAAGTTCACATCGACGCGGTAGCGCTCGCAGAGACGCAGAAGCAGGTAGCGCGCCACCCAGACCTCGTCCGCGGCCTTCTTCGAGCCTTTCCCGAAGATCTGGAACTCCCACTGGCCCTTCGCAACCTCGGCGTTGATGCCCTCGTGATTTATGCCAGCGGCGAGACAGAGATCGAGGTGGGTGTCGACGATCTCGCGTGCGACGTCTCCGACATTCTTGTAGCCGACGCCCGTGTAGTACTCACCCTGAGGCGAGGGAAAGCCCTCGCGGGGGAAGCCGAGCGGCACGCCATCACGGTAGAGAAAGTACTCCTGCTCGAATCCAAACCATGTGCCTGGATCATCGGGGATCGTCGCGCGGCTATTAGTGGGGTGCGGCGTTCCATCCGGGTACAGCACCTCGCACATCACGAGCGCGCCCGCGTCTCGCGCAGGGTCGGGGAAGAGAGCCACCGGCTTCAACGGGCGATCCGAGTCGCCGCCTTCGGCCTGACGCGTCGAGCTCCCGTCGAACCCCCAGAGCGGAAGCTCCTCGAGCGTCGGAAAGCTGCCGAACTCCTTGACCGTCGTCTTGCTGCGGAGGTTCGGGACAGGCTCGTAACCGTCAAGCCAGATGTATTCGAGTTTGTACTTGCTCATCAGACCTCCCATATCTTCGCCGTCGTGCCGGGCGGGCAACTCCGTGAGTCGGATTTCGCCGCCGCTACCAGCTCTGCCAACTGACTCATCCTCGTCACTGCTCCTTCTTCGTCGAAAACGACAAAAGGCCCAAGGACACCCGAAAAGGGTCCTCAGGCCTCATCGCCTTGCGCCGCCCGCAGGTTCAGCGCTTTGCTCACGTTAGCGATGCGTTCGAGCTGCCGTCAAGCGGCAACCGCTTGTGGCGGGGCCCGACTGGCGCCCGTACTGGCAGGACTGCGCGCGCCGCTTCGGTGTTGGCCGTGGCGCGAGGCGCGGATCCTCGGGCATGCGACACCGCTCCGGTGGCTTTCGGCAGGCGGCTTCCACGCGATCCGGCGCTCACGGAGCGGCAGTCCCGCAGGGAGCAGCAACAGCGAGGGCGGTCGCGTTCCTGGGACACTCCCCCGTCCCCCGGTGAGTCGATGTGCTGCAGGCGCGGAGAAGCGGGCGGCTCGCGCGGGAGCTGCCGGCACGCCCCGACTCAGTGCACGACGCAGGCCGGATCGTTGAGAGCGCGGATGCCCATATCGTCAGCTGTTTGGCTGCCCTTCACGTACGGAGCTGGTGCGTTGACGGTCACGCTGACATCGGGGGTGACGCCCGGCCCGAGAATCGTGAGCCGGTAGGCGGTTCCGGTGCCCGCCGGGTGGGACCCGTGCGGGTTCACGGAGTAGCACCACGTCCCGCCGGGGTCATGCGTGAGAAAGCTGTTCTCGCGCCTCCAGCCCGAGCCGTAGACAGAGTTGTCCGTGTCGACGTAGAGGTTGCGTCCGAAGCTATCGAGCGGATCGCCCTGGGGGGTCGAGCGGAAGCCGTAGACACCGACGCCGTTATAGGTATACGTCCCCCAGAGGTGGTTCCACTGTCCTCCGTAGGCCCAGTCGGTGTGAACGGTGAGCACGGGCAGCGCTCCCGTCCAGTGCGAGAGATGCACCTCCATCTGCGCCTGCGTCGACGTTGGCGTTACGCCGTAGTCAGGCAGGTCGCGGTCCCAGGACTGCACCGCCCAGTAGCTCCCGTCGGGGGCCTTGCAGGCAGCAACCACGTCCGTGAGCGCGGGCCCGCTGTAGCTCGGGCAGCTGAACGTTTGCCAGAAATTGTCCGCGGCGGTGCGGAGACGAGCGAGGGTCGCATAGATCGCGGAGATCTTCGGTCCGAGCGCCCAGGCACCCTTGCGGTTGTCGACGCTCATCTCCTCGCGCGTCTGGCCTTGGAGTTCGCGCAGCGTCTTGAGCGCGTCCCGGACGACCGGATTATCGCTGTAGTTCTGCTGGAAGCCACCGTCATACGCGAGACGGAAGGCGACCTGCTGACCGTTCTGGGTCGGAGCGATCGCGTTGATCGCGCCCCAGGCGAAGACGTGCACGAGCTT
The DNA here is from genome assembly GCA_963828105.1 of uncultured Actinomycetota bacterium. Taxonomy (GTDB): domain Bacteria; phylum Actinomycetota; class Thermoleophilia; order Gaiellales; family Gaiellaceae; genus PALSA-600. The sequence continues at coordinate 27,722 of CAWHDF010000035.1, forward strand.
GCCGCCGGCTCTGTAGGTGAGCATCGCTTCACCCTTCCCGTTGACGCCGAGCTTGAGGTCCGTGACGTTGCTCGTGCTGATGATCTGAGAAGCACTGGCCGAGGCAGCAACGATCGCTGCTCCGAGCACGGAGAGGATGAAGACGAGACGCCGCATTGAGGGGGTTCCTTGGGGAAGAGGGGTGAAGGGACGTGTCGACTGACACGCGTGCCCTGATCCATCGACGGTCCCCGGGTCCGCTCACATCCCTCGCCCAAGCCAAATCGCCCCCGCTGAGGGCCTCTACGTCCCTCGAACAGGGCAGGTTTGGAGCGCGACTCCCCGGCCGAGGCGCGCCGTTCCCTGTTGGGAAGGCTCTAGGCGGACGCCGCCTCGCCGGTCAGGCGGCGCGAAGCGTGTCCGCGGGAGGCTTGCAGGGTGTGCGAATCTGAGCGGCGGGCCGGCCGCTACGACGACGCGAGGAAATGAATCGTCGCGGCTGCGCGGGCGAACAATGGGATCAGCACGCCGTTCTCGGATGTCGGTCCTTGAAAGGTGACGTCGTAGCCGACCCCGTCGTGAAACAGGTTGAAGTTCTCAACCCGCAGAAAATAGGTATGCGCACCGACGCGGAACACCGCCTGCACGATGATCTCCAGCGCGGTGCCCCCAGGTAGCTGCACGACACCCCAACGGATGTCTGCTTTCGGATCACGCGCGCGATACGTGGCCACCGCCTCGGCGCGCACCCGGCCGAAGAACGAGTCCTCGGACGGTTCGCCCGGGTAGATGCTCACGGAGCTTTGCCCACGGAGCCCGGCGTTGTAGATGTTCGCGCCGCCCGCCGCGTTGGCGCCGGCCGACCAGGTGCGCGGCAACGCATAGCTGAGCGGAAACGAGAATCCGCTCTGCGAGAAGCCCGAGTACCCCAGCCAGCCAGCCGGAACCCACCGGCTCGCGCGCACCCGCGGGGGCGGCGCCGAGAGCGTCGGGCTCTCGATGAAGCGACGCTCAATCGCCGAACCGAGATCGTTGTAGAACGACCAGGTACCTGGGACGCACGTTCCTTCGACGGTCACGCCCACGAGCGTCGGGTTCGGGTTCAGGGCGACGAGCCCGGCGCCACTGTCTCCGTAGCAGGGCGAACTCGTGGCGGCGGTGGCGCAGAGCACATGCGCTTGTGTGCAGGTGTTGGAGGCTGGGGCGACCTCCACCGACATGCGCTCGAGTGCGCCATCGGCGGCGGACGATGCCTGTTCGCGACCGAACCCGGCGAGGATGTAGCCGTTCCCGGACGGGTGCGCGGCACCCGCGTCGAGGAGCGGAATCGCCTGCACGTCCGGACCTCCGAGCACCAGCGGCCGCGCAAGCTCGATCACCGCCAGATCCGTCGCGACGGTCGCCTGCGTCTCGTCGGCCGTCCAAACATAGCCGGGGAAGATGCGAAACGACCGCACCCGACGCTCTTGCCGCGCATCGGTCGCCGTCGGTTGCAGGAAGTTCGAGATCCCCGCTTCCACAACGATCTGCCCTGGTTTGACGAAGAGCCCACTCGAGTTGTAGAGACAGTGCGCGGCCGTGAGGACGTGGGTCGCGTCGATGATCGAGCCGGAGCACATCTCCTGGTCGCCTGAACCAAACGTATCCCTCAGGAACACCGCCCAGGGCGCGGATCCGATCGGGATCACCTGGCCGCCGACAACTCCGCCAGCTCCAGTGACGCCGAGCGCAGCGCCGAGCGCAAGCGCGCACAGCCAGAGGACGGGGCCAGTCGAGCGCACCGGGTCAGCGTACGCATCCGCTCGGTTTGGGGTGTCCGGAACCACCTCTCCGGATGCGCCGTGCGAGCCCGCGGCCGACGTTGCGGCGCAACTCCCGCGCGAGGTTTGGACCGCGCCCCAAACGGGGGATGTGCGGAGGTTGTTCATCTCGGAAAGTGGGTTCGTACAGAGCGCCGCGTTCGGGCACACCGTTTCCGCGAAACGCAACCCGACAGGCACAAACTCACTCATGTAAAGGGCGGCCCGGACACCCCGGGCCGTCACCACGTCCGGTAGCCGCCCGGCCGACAGGTGCGCGGGCCAGCGAGCCTCGGCGGTCGCGAGAGCGATCTGACCCTGACCCGCGCTCAGTTCGAGCTTTACTCGGGGGAAACGAGTGCGGCCTCGATGTCGCGGAAGGCGACCCTGCCTGAGAGCCGAGCGGAGACCTGGCCGTTGGTGACAACGGCAATCGACGGGATCTGCGCGATCTGAAGCGCGTGGATCAACTCCGGATGACTGTCGGCATCGACCGTGAACACCCGCAGCTCCCGCCGTTGCAGTTGCAGGCGTGCGAGGACGGACTCCATCCGTCGCCCCGCACCCGAGGTGCGCCGCGTGACGAAGAAGATTTGGACCCCCTCGACCTGCTCGGGTTCATGTTCCATGCTCTGCCCGTTCCCTCATTCACCGAACGGAAACCGACGAGCCGTGTCGGCAAAGGCGACGACGACTCGCCGACTCTCCGCGATCCGCTCAGCTACGTGCCGAAGGAAGGCCGGAGCGGTGGCCGCACCGCACGGGCTGCGTCCAGCGCTACGCTCTGCCTGGTCGCCGCGGCCATCCCGCGTTTGCCGGCCGGCACCTACTGGGCGAACGTCAGGGGAGGCACTTGAGGCGGCGTGTGGTCATCACTGGGGCTGGGGTCGTGTCGTCGATCGGCAGCGGCAGACTTGGGTTCTGGGACGCGCTCGCAGCGGGCCACGTCGGCGCGAGCCACATCGAGCTTGACCACGTCGGATTCCTGACCGCGTGTCTCACTCCGGCCGAGGACGGAGCCGAGGAGATCGTCGGGCGACGCGAGGTGCGCCGAATGGATCGTGCCGCACGACTCGCGGTCGTCGCAGCCGCGCAGGCGCTCGAAGACGCGGGTGGGGAGCCTATTGCGCGCGAGCGCTTCGGCGCGGTGATCGCGAACGTGCATGGCGGCGCGGACACGCTCTACCGCAGCGAGCTCGCGCTGTTGCAGGAAGGTGTCGAGCGCGTGAGCCCGTTCATGGTTCCGCTCGGTCTCACGAACGCACCCGCGGCCGCGGTTACTCGCGTCAACGGCCTCCGCGGGCCCTCCTCGACGGTGACGACCGCCTGCGCTGCCGGCACCGACGCACTCGGCCTCGCGGCGCTGCTGATCCGGGCCGGACGAGCCGACGCGATGCTCGCAGGAGGAGCAGAGGCGCCGATCACGCCGCCGGTCGTTGCCGGATATCGCCGCCTCGGCGCGCTCGCGAGCGCTTCACGACCCGCGGCGGAGACGTCCCGGCCCTTCGACCGCGGCCGTGACGGCTTCGTCATCGCCGAGGGAGCCGGGATTCTGCTGCTCGAGGAGCGCGAACACGCGCGTGCGCGGGGAGCGACGATCCTCTGCGAGCTCGGCGGCTACGGGAGCTCCTCGGATGCCGGCCACATCACCGATCCGGACGCCTCCGGCGAGAGTCCCGCGCGTGCGATCGGGATCGCACTTGCCGAAGCCGGTATCTCGGCGGCCGAGGTCGGGCACGTCAACGCACATGCGACCTCGACCCCAGCCGGTGACATCGCCGAAGCGCGGGCCATCGTCGCCGCCGGCCTAGCTCATGCTGCGATCACCGCGACCAAGTCGCTGCACGGGCACACGCTCGGTGCGGCGGGCGGCGTCGAGGCCGTGGCGGCAATCATGCCGTTGGTTCGTGACCTGATTCCTGCGACCGCAAACCTCGATGACCCGGAGCCCGAGCCGCCGCTCGATCACGTACTCGTCGCACGCGCCGCACAGCTAGGCGCAACGGTTTCGAACTCGTTCGGCTTCGGCGGACACAACGCCGCGGTCGTCTTCCTCCGCGCCTGAAACCCGGCGCGGCCGCCGCCTCGGGTCCGACGACCCACCGTGGCTTGCGGCCGGTTGCGGCGCGAGTTGACGTGCCCGTTCCCTCCCTGGAGGCGCCGCTGCGCATCTGCGCTGGACACGCTTCTTTGCGGCTAACGCAAGAAGATGTTCGGCCGGCGCAGCGGCGGCAGGCCGTCACTCGCCCACGGTGCCGGAGGAGCGTCGACGATCGTCGCGAGTCCCCGCACTGCAGCTTCGTAGCGGGCGCGTCGCTGTGCGAAGCGCTCCCAGGCCGCGTCGCGATCGCCGCTCAGCTGTATCTCGACCTTGGCCAACTGCTCGAGACCGACCTCGAACTCGGCCCGGCTGAGCCGCAGCGCCGAGGCCGGATCGAGCTCAACGCGGAAGTAGCCGGCGATCTCGCGTATGACCCTTGTTGCGGCGGTCAGAAAGAGCGCCGCGTCCGCGTTTCCCCCGCCCGGAAGCTCGATCACCGAGAGCCTCAGATTCGACGCGTCGAGCAGCGCGGCGATCGCCGTGACCCACGAGTGGTCAGCGGTCGGCGAGCGGAAGAATGGGAGTGCCGGGTAGGTGAGGTGCGTCTCACCGAGGTCGACGGCCCACTCTTCCCACTCGTTCCAGCGTTGGTCAAGGCGCGGCAAGCCACCGAAGCGCTGGTGGAGCCGGATGAGCTCGATGCCCGTCGGCGGCACGCCGGCCCTGGTGTCGAGCATCGCAACGACGAGCTCGCGACGCGAATAGGCGGCGTAAATCGTCGGGAGGTAGGTGATCACGAGCGCAAGCAGCGCAACCCCGACCGCCGCCTCAGAGAAAGCGAGCAGGTCGGGGCCGAGTCCGCCCGGCGCCGCAAACCCAAGTGTGAGGAGTGAGGAGCCGCTGACCTCGATCGCGGCTCGGACGCCGTGCCGACTCACGGCCCAGAAGACGGCGGCGTACCCGACGAGCGCGAGGACGAGCCAGACAGCCGGAAGCGCGAGCAAACTCAGGGGCGCCCAGTGCGCCATGATCGCGTCACGACGTACGCGATCGTCGACGGCCCGCCGGATCCGAACGATGCCGAGAAAGATTCGTTGCAGGGCAACGAATATCGACCTGCTGAGCGGGACCGCCACCGCGCGCGCGACGACGAAAGTCTTGACTGCCTGCTGGACGGTCCACACGACGAGTGCCACGCCGGCGAGCGCGACGACGAGCCTCAGCGCGATCATCGTCCGCAGCGTAGTGGTCCGCTCATCGCGACGTCTTCGGGCCCGGAGGCTGCTCTACCCGGCCGGTGCTGATAGACGTTTGCGGATGATCCACCGCAATGCCCGCAATGCCCGCGACGCGCAGGGCGCCTGGCGGCGCGGCGCGCTCGCTGCGAACGAGCCCCTAGCGCCGTCGCCGCGCGGATGAGCTCACGCGACAGAACGACCGCCACGATCGGCGGCGCGCAGGGGCTGGGTCTGCGCCTGCTAGCCGGGACTCGCTCGCTCAGCACCTCGTTGAAGCGACATCCCCGGCTGCTGCGCGCCCTTGCGGCCCTCGCCGCCCTGACGGTGATCGCGCTCTGCGCGTACGCCGTCAAGGGCGAGTGGGCCGCAGCCGGACCGCGACTCGCAAACGCCCGACTGGACGACATCGCCCTCTCGCTCGGGATGGTCGCGTTGTACTACCTCGTCTTCATCCTCGGCTGGATCCGGATCCTCGCCGCCTGGAACATCCGCGTCTCCTACCGGGCGGCCCTCCAGGCCGAGATGGCGTCGATGCTTGCCAAGTACGTTCCTGGGGGCGTCTGGACACCGGTCGCGCGGGTGACGGCGCTCGAACGGCTTACGGGCGAGCGCGCGACGGGAACGGTGCTGGCCTCGATTTTGATCGAGGCCGTGCTCTCTGCGATCTCCGGCGTGCTCGTGTTCGTTGTCAGCCTCGCCTGGGTGCCTCACGTCGACGCGCCCCTGATCCCGCTGGCCCTGTTCAGCGTCATCTGCGTCGCCTTCCTGCATCCGCGCGTGTTCCGGCCTGTGATCGGGCGTCTGCTGCGCCCGTTTGGGCTCGCGTCGCTCGAGCCGCTCCCGTTCCCGACCATGGCGTTGCTCCTCGCGTTCTACAGCTGCACGTGGCTGCTGGGCGGCTTCGGCCTCTACTTCCTGATCCGCAGCCTCAGCGCCGCGCCCGCGATCTCGACCGTCGCGTTCCTCGGCGGTACCGCCGCGATTGGTGCGATCGTCGCGGTGCTTGCGGTGTTCGCCCCATCAGGGCTCGGCGTACGCGAGGCGTCGATGTACGCGCTCCTGATCGCGATCACGAGTGACTCGACTGCACTCGGAGTCACAATCCTGAACCGGCTCACGATCACGCTCGTCGAGCTTGTGCTCTTCGTGGTCGGAGTCGCGATCTGGCGGCTCGGTCGGCGAGCGCGCGCAGACGATGACTAGTCACCCCCAAACGGAGAGAGACGCATGAGCGACTCGCTGCTCTGGCGGAGTGTGGTCGAGACGCTGCGCCCGCCGGCCGGAGCCCGTGACGGGATCCTCCCACCGTTGATGCTCGGACTCACGCTCGTCACGGGAATCGTCGATGCAACCGCCTACCTGAAGCTTGGCCACGTCTTCGTCGCGAACATGACGGGCAACGTCGTCTTCCTCGGCTTCGCGGGCGCCGGCGCCCGGGGGCTGTCGGTGATCGGCTCGCTGATCGCGCTCGGCTGCTTTCTGCCAGGGGGTGTTGCCGCGGGGCGGCTTGCGGCGCGCTTCGGCGCCCGCCCCCTCGACCAGCTCCGTACGGCTGTTGCACTCGAGGTCGGACTCTGCTCGCTGGCCGTCGTCGTCGCCGCATTCGGGGCCAGCGATCCCGCTGCGACGAGCCGCTACGTGCTGATCGGTCTCCTGTCACTCGCACTCGGCGTACAGAACGCGACCGCACGGCGACTCGCAGTCCCGGACCTGACGACCACGGTGCTGACCCTGACGCTCACCGGGATCGCGGCAGACTCGCGTGCGGGTGGAGGCTCGGGGTCAGCGACCGGACGCCGTCTGCTCGCGGTCGCCGCGATGGCGCTCGGTGCGCTGGTCGGCGGCCTGCTCGTGCTCAGGGGTGCCCCTGTCGACGCGCTCGCTCTGGCCGATCTCACGCTGGCCGTCGTCCTGGTGCGGGCACTCCGCGGCGCGCGCCGCCTCTCTACGCCAGCGGCCCCGGCGCACGCGGACGGCGGCCGAGACGGCGATTCGACCACCGTCGCCTGAGCTCAAACCGTCGCGCCACCCAAGCGCACCAGGTGTCCCGAGCAGCGGTGTCGGGAAGAGCGCGAGCGCCGACGGTCTTCAGAGCGGACGAGGCCGCGCGTCAGACACGCGCGGCGAGCGCAAGCACGGAGGCGACGTAGTGTCCGGTGCCCGGGAGTGGTCCGTCGACCTGGAGCGAGTGCACACCCTGGTAGTAGGCCGCGAGCGCCTTCTCGACGTTTCCGTCGTAGATGTGAAGCAGGTGGTGAAGCAGCGCCACTCCGATCCGTACGTTGCCGTCGGCGGTGTTCGGTACGGGCTCACCAAGCAACAGCACCTGCTGTACGTAACTCCACGTTGCGGGGGTGATCTGCATCACACCGACTGCGCCGACCGTCGAAACAGCGTTGTTGTTGAAGCCCGACTCCATCCAGGCGACGGCGGTCGCCAGGTGTGGGTCGACGCCGTAGTGTTCGGACCAGTAGAGCAGCGAGCTACGCACGCTCTGTGCCGTCGCGGGCAATTGCGTCGCGGTCATCGTCGGGGACGGCTGCGCGGAGGCGGTGGCTCCCTCCGGTTCCACCGGGGTGACCGTCCCGGTTGGCGTCGCCGAGGCCGCGACCGTGCCAGAGCCGGCCGGCAGCAGAAGCGTCGCCCCCGCGAGCAAGGGAGCGCTCGCCGCGAGCCCATTGAGCGCAAGCAGCGAGTTGAGCGAGATGCCGTAGCGAAGCGCGATTCCGCTCAGCGTGTCGCCGGATCGGACACGGTATCGCGGTACGCGGCTCGGCGTGAGCGGGCTGGCGTCTCCGCGAACGGGGACGCGCAGCGTCGTGCCTGCGACGATCACCTCGCCGACGCCGATGCCGTTGGCCCGTGCGATCGCACTGGCGTCCGTTGCATAACGCGCCGCGATTCCCGTCAACGTGTCGCCCGGAAGAACCTCGTAGCGCACATCGAGACTCGGCGGCGGGGGCAGCCTCAGGAGCACGCCCGCGAGCAGCGTCGAGTTCGCACTCAGGCCGTTGAGGGCTTCGAGCCGCGTCACACTCGTGTGCACGCGGGCGGCGATCGCCGTCAGCGTGTCTCCGGGCTCGACGCGGTAGCTCGAGACAGCCCCGGCAACGGGAGCAAGCACCCCACAGAGAATCATCAGACCAAGAGCCAACGATCGCCGTCGCATACGGATCGCCTCCTCGAATCGGCTTGGCTCGCAGCTTGCGCCGCGAACGTTCTGGCCGGGTATTCGGCAGCTCCCGTCTGAAACTGAGCGACCTCTGACTGTCGGTAGCCGGTCTCCCTGGAGCCTCGGAGACGCTCACGGCCCGCAGCCGTTGACACCCGCGCTCCCCGATCAGTAGCCTCGGCCCCGTGAAGGCGCTCAGGCAGTCGTCGCTGCCGCGACATCGACCCGGCTTCGCCGCAGCCTTGCCCCGGCGCGTGCTCGCGGCGGCCGGGCTGGTCGCGTGCATCCTTGCCGCCTGTGCCGCGAACGTGTCTGCGCAGCCGAGCTTCGCTCCGGGGACGCTCTGCCTTCGCTCGGCATTCTTGCCACCGCCGGTGCCGCTACCGAGCTTCGCACCCGCATCGCTCTTCTCCTTCTACAGCGAGACGCCGAGCACGAATGCGCTCGCGCACCATGTGCTCTGCCGGGTCGAGATCACAACGCCCCACTCGAGCCCTGCCTACCTGTACCACGCTTCCTGGTACGCCTTCCCGACGCACGCGGATGCGCTTGCAGATCTGGCGGCCTTCAACCCCGACAGCGTCTACACCTCGGCACGGGTCACACACGGAGCCGCGGGCGTCCCCTCACCGAGCGAGATCGTGAGCGGGCGCTACGACGGCGTCCCGATCACCGTCGTGATTTCTGTCGACGGGCCCACGCTCCTCTCGGGCTACGTGCTCGGCGGCGGGACGTTGGCCGAAGCGGAGGCACTCGCACGCTGGGAGGCGTCGGTGCTGCGGCACCTGCACGCCTGAACCAGACGCAGGCCGAACACGCTTCGGGCTGAATCTCCGTCAGGCCGCCTCGAGACCGGCCGCGCGCGCCGCGACATGGCAGGCGACGGCGTGACCAGGCTCGAGCTCACGCAACTGCGGCTCGGTTTCGACGCAGAGCGACTCCTTGAGCGGGCAGCGGGGATGGTAGGGACACCCCGACGCCGGTTCCGCGACGAGCGCGAAGTCGTGGTCGCCGGCGCCAGCCCGCCGCCTCTCGTCGAGCACGGGGTCGGGGACGGGCACTGCCGCCGCAAGCGCCCGCGTATAGGGATGGCGCGGGTTATCGAGCACGGCGTGATAGGGACCCGACTCGACGACCCGGCCGAGGTACATGACCTCGATCGCGTCACTGATATGCCGCACCATGCCGAGGTCGTGGCTGATGAAGACGTACGTGAGCCCGAGTTCGTCTTGGAGGCGCACGAGCAGATTCATGACCTCGGCCCGGACCGAGACGTCGAGCGCCGAGGTTGGCTCATCAAGCACGAGCATCCCGGGCTCGACCGCCAGCGCTCTGGCGATCGCGACCCGCTGGGCCTGCCCACCTGAAAGCTCATGGGGGTAACGATCGGCGAACCGCTCCCCGAGTGCGACCATCTCGAGCAGCTCCTCGACGCGCCGCGGGCGGTCCTCGCGGTCGGCAAGCCCGTGCACCTTCAGCACCTCCCCGAGCGCGCCCGCGACGCTGAGACGAGGGTCGAGCGACGAGTACGGATCCTGAAAGACGAGCTGAACCTTGCGCGCGAGGGCGCGCCGTTCGTGCCTCGAGCGTGCCCCGAGCAACGTCCCCTCGAGCATGATCGTCCCGGCAGTAGGCGGCTCGAGCCCGACGAGTAGCCGCGCGAGCGTCGATTTCCCGCAGCCGCTCTCGCCGACGACTCCGAGCGTCTTGCCTTTTGCGAGCTCGAACGAAACCCCGCGCACCGCGCGCACCGGAGGCTTGCCGCGCCGGCCCGGGTACTCCTTGACGAGCCCCTCGGCCCGGAGCATCAGCGGGTCCACGCGGAAGGCTCCTTGAAGCAGGCTGCAACCCGCCCGTCGCCGCGCGCAACCAGCTCGGGCTCAGCCGCAGCACAGTGGTCGTCGGCTGATGGGCAACGGAACCTGAAGGGACAACCGGCCGCGAGCCGAGCCGGGTCGGGCGGGGCGCCGCCGATCTGGCGGAGTGCAGCCCGATGCTCAGTGGCCGGGCCGGGCAACGAGGCGATCAGGGCGGCGGTGTAGGGATGCTGAGGACTCGCGAAGATCTCGCGGGTCGAGGCCTTCTCGACAATCCGCCCCGCATACATGACCGCGACCCGATCGACAAGCCTTGCGACGACGCCGAGGTCGTGTGTGACCCAGACGACCGCCATCCCGGTCTCGGCGTGAAGCCGCTCGACAAGCCTCAGGATCTGCTGCTGGATCGTCACGTCGAGCGCGGTCGTCGGCTCATCGGCGACAAGCACCCGAGGTGAGGTCGCGAGCGCCATCGCGATCATCACCCGCTGGAGCATCCCGCCCGAGAGCTCGTGGGGAAAGGCGTTCTCGACACGCACGGGGTCCGGAAGCCCGACATGGCCGAGCACCTCACGCGTGCGCTGCCGGGCTACGGCGGCATCGACCCCGTGCGCGCGCAACGCCTCCACGATCTGCGCCCTGACGCGCAACAGCGGGTTGAGCGAGCTCATCGGATCCTGATAGACCATCGCCAGCTCGCCCCCACGCACCTGGCGCAACCTCGCGGACGAGGCCGCACGCAGATCCTCCCCGTCGAGCTCGATCGAGCCGGCAAGGATCTCGAGCGGCTTCGGCAGCAGCTGGAGCACTGAGAGCATCGTCAACGTCTTCCCCGAACCGCTCTCGCCAACGATCCCGAGCTTCTCGCCGTCTGCAAGCTCGAGATCGACGCCGCGCACGAGTTCGACTCGACCACCACGACTCTCGAATCCGACGCGGAGCCCGCGAAGTGAGAGCAGCGCGCTCATGTGCCCACGGGCAGGGGCGTGCGCACGTGCAAGCGGGTCGGCGCAGCCGCGCCGGGTGTGAGTGGTAACGGCCGGCCTCCCGGCACGATCGACCCGAGCACGCTCGCCGTACGCGCACCCGTGCATGACGCGACTACACCTGGCAGCCCGTGGACGGTCAGAAACCCGATCACCGCGAAGACAAGCGCCTCCTTCGCAGCCTCGGCGACGCCGTAGCGGTCGATCGTCGCGATCGACACGCCCGGAAGGCGCTCGGCGAGCCCAGCCATCAGCGTCGCGTTGCGCGTGCCGCCACCGGCTGCGACGACCTCGACGACGCCGAGGCGGCGCAGGTCGCGCGCGACGGTCTCGGCGGAGAGGGCCGTGAGCGTCGCGAGCAGATCGTCGGTCGCGATCTCCCGTGCGCCGACGCGCTCGAGCACGTAGTCGAGATGGAAGAGCTCCTTGCCCGTCGACTTCGGTGGCGGCTCGGCGTAGTAGGGCTCGTCGAGGAAACGCACGAGCAGTTCCTCGTCGACACGCCCACGAGCGGCGGCGACACCGCCCCGGTCGAAGAGCTCGGCGCCGCCACTACGGAGCTTGAGCGTTGCGTCCAGCAGCGCGTTGGCCGGTCCGATGTCGAACGCGAGCGGCTCGCGGCCCGGGCCGACGACGGTGACGTTGGCGATTCCTCCAAGATTGAGCGAGCCGCAGACCCGCTCGGGGTGAGCGCCGAGCAGGAGCACGTCGAGCAGGCTCGCCAGCGGCGCGCCATGCCCTCCGGCGGCGAGATCCCGTGGGCGGAGATCGTGAACGACGGTCGCGCCCGTCCGCTCGGCGATGTACGCCGCCTGACCGAGCTGGAGCGTGCCGCGCGCGCGACCGCCCTCGACCCAGTGGAAGACGGTCTGGCCGTGCGAACAGACGAGCTGTACGTCGCCTGCAAAGCTGTCTGCGGCGAGATTGGCCGCGACCTCCGCAAAACACTCACCGATCGCGGTGTCGAGACGGCAGACCGCCTCGATCGAGGTCGTGGCCGGCGGCAGCACGGCGGCGACCGCCGCGTGCAGCTCGTCGGGGTAGGGCACCGAGAGATGCGCCCGCAGGTCGGCCACGATGCTTTCACCCTCGAAGGCGAGCTCGACCGCGACGGCCTCGATCGCGTCGTAGGAGGTGCCGGAGATCATGCCGATGACACGCATCGGGCTAGCGGCTCCTCGCCCGCGGGTCGGCGGCGTCACGCAGCCCGTCACCGAGGAAGTTGAAGCCGATCACCGCGAGCACGATCGCGAGCGAGGGGCCGGCAAGCGTCCACCAAGCGAACGCGGCGAGCCCACTCGAGTCGTTGACCATCTGGCCGAGCGACGCGGTCGGTGGTGGAGGACCGAGCCCGAGGAAGCTCAGACTCGCCTCGGCGAGAATAGCCCATGCGAGAGCGAGGCTCGCCTGTACGGCAACCGCACCGGCGACGTTGGGGAGAATGTGGCGAAGGAGTAGGCGCGCCCGCGAGAAGCCGAGCACGCGTCCGGCTCGAACGAAGTCGGCGTCGCGCAGCGCGAGCACCGGGGCCCGCACGACGCGCACGAAGATCGGGATGTAGCCGACTCCGATCGCGATGGCGCTGTCGAGGATGCCCGGGCCGAGGGCGGTCACGATGGCGAGTGCGAGCAAGATCGCCGGGATCGCGAAGATGACGTCGGAGGCGCGCATGATCACCGTCGAGCTGAAGCCGCCGAGGTAGCCGGCGACAATGCCGCCGAGCGTTCCGATCCCGCCGGCGATGAACGTTGCGATGCAGGCAATCTCGAGCGAGACGCCCATCCCCTGGAGGACGAGCGAAAACACGTCGCGGCCGAACTGATCGGTGCCGAAGGGATGGTTCAGGCTGGGCGCCTTGAGCGCGGAGTTCGCAGGTTGAGCCTGAGGGTTGTGGAGGTTGAGGCCGACCTCGTTGAGCAGGGCGCCGAGCAGCACGATGCCGACCAGCACGATCCCGATCCGACCGTTGCGGCTGCGCCAGAGCGCGCGCAGCGCAAGCTCGCCGGGGAAGCGCGCCCCTCGCGCACGCGCCAACCCGCCCGCCGGGTGCTCGTGGGCGCTGGCCGGGGCGACGCTCAACGGGTGCCTCTCTGCTCGGAAACGCTCACGAGCGTGTCCGCGAGCGCGGGTCGATCAGCGCACAGAGCAGGTCGACCAGGACGTTGAGCAGCACGAAACCGGTCGCAAAGAGCATGGTGACGCTCTGCACGACTGGGAAATCGCGGTTGTTGATGGAGGTGACAAGCAGCCTTCCGAGTCCGGGCAGTACGTAGATCTGCTCGACGATCACCGTGCCACCGAGCAGGTAGCCGAGCTGGATTCCTGACATCGTCACGATCGGGACGAGGGCGTTCCGGAACAGGTGCCGCCAGACAACGGTGCGGCCGGCGAGCCCTTTGCCGCGCGCGGTGCGGACGAAGCTCTGCCCGCTCACCTCGAGCACGGCGCCCCGCGTCGTGCGCATGATCGCGGCCCCGATGCCGAGGCTGAGCACGAGCGCCGGAAAGAAGATCTGCTGGGCGTTGAGCCACGGGTTGCTGAACAGGCTCGCGTACGTCTCCGAGGACGGGAAGTACTGGAACTGCGAGGAAAGAACGGTGACAAGACCGGTGCCGAGCACGAAGCTCGGCACCCCGAGACCGATCACCGCGACGCCCTGGCCGACGTCGTCGCCGAGTTTGCCTGGACGCAACGCGCCGATCAGGCCGAAAAGCACGCCGATCAGCAGCCCGAGCGCGAGCGCGACGATCCCGAGCTCGAGTGTGACCGGCAGCGCCTGCCCGATCAGCGTCGAGACCGGCTCCTGGGCTGAGAGCGAAATACCGAGGTTGCCGGTGAGCGTCGAGCGCAGCCACGAGAAGTACTGCTCGAGCGCGGGCTGGCCGATGCCGTAGTAGTGGTCGAGCGCGCGCTCCTGCGCCCTGCTCAACATCCCGGCCTCGACCCCGAGCGAGGCGGTGATCGCGTTCCCCGGCAGCAGCCGCAGGATCACGAAGATCACGATCGAGACTCCGAGCAGCGTGACCACGGTGCTGGCCAGACGCCGGGCGACCCCGTTCAACAAGCGATGGCTCCTCGTTCGAACATCCGTGGCCTGCCGGGCATCTTGGCATGCCCGGCAGGCCGACGGCGGGGCAGAACTACGAGACGGTCGTGAAGGCGAGCGACTTCAGCTGCCGGTCGGGCGGCAGCGAGAAGCCGTGCACGCTCGAAGGCAGTGCGGCGTAGTCGTAGCTGTCGAACAGCCACAGCCAGACCGCGTTCGCCGTCAGGTAGTGGTTGAGCGCAGCGAACGCCTTCGTCGCCGCCGCCGGCGTCGCAGCGACGTCACTCGCGACGATCAGCTTCTGCAGCGTCGGATTGCTGTATCCGGCCGGGACACCGAGGTTCGCGCCCGGGCCGAAGTAACGGCCGTACATCACGTACGGGTCTGGATCCGCGCCGTTCTCGGCGAAGGCTGCCTGGAAGTCACCCTTGAGCCAGTCCTGGATGTAAGCATTGCCGGCCAGGTTCGTGATGTTCATCTTGATGCCCGCCTGTGCGAGGGCCGACTGCACCGCGGTCGCCTGATCGGCGCTGGTCGGGTCAAGATCGTCCGAGGTGATCGCGGTGAACGTGAATCCACTCGGGTCACCCGCTTTGGCAAGGTAGGACTTCGCAGTGGTGATGCTCTGCGTCGGACACACCGCCGGGACCGGGTTCGAGTACGGGCCGAGCGGCACGGGCCCGACGACCTCGCCTTGTCCGAGCAGTGCACTGGCGACGACCTGCTGGCGGTTGAGAGCGCACGAGAGCGCAAGCCGGTTGTCGACGTTCGCGAGCGGACCCGTCTTGTCCTGAAGCATCAGCGCGCGATAGGAGAGGTCGAGCACCTTCTGCACCGTGAACGAGCTCGGTAGATGATCAGCCACCTGCGGCTCGGTCAGCAGGCCGAGCTGGACGCTATTGGCCTCGAGTGCTGAGGCAATCGACTGCTCGGTCGGAATCGTCTTGATCTCAACCTGTGGGAGCGTGACCTTGCCGCCCCAGTACTTCGGGTTCGCGGCGACGACGAACGAGCTGTTCGGCGCCCAGCTGACGAAGGTGAACGGGCCTGTCCCGTCCGGCTGCTTGGCGAGCGTGCCCGCCGTAATCGCCTTCGTCGACAGCATCGAGAGGTTGACCGAGGTCAGGCCGTCGAGCACCGAGGTGTCCGGACGCGAGAGCTCGAGCTTGACCGCATAGGGCCCAACCGGGACGATCTTCTTGAGCGTCGCGAGGAACGAGGCGGACGCGTCCGCCGTCTTGGGCGCGAGGGCGCGGTTCAGGGAGGCGACGACGTTGGCCGAGGTGAAGCTGGTGCCATCATCGAAGGTGACGCCCTTGCGCAGCTGGAGCGTGAGCACCGTGTTCCCGGCGCTGTACTTCCAACTCGTCGCGAGGTCAGGCGTGATCTGGAGCTTCGCATTGAACTGCACGAGCGTGTCGTAGATCAGCCCGAGCGCCTGGAAGTCGAGGAAGTTCGTCACGACATCCGGATCGAGCTTCTGAACGCTCGAGGTATTGGCAACTACAAATGTCGAGCTCGCCGTCTTGCCCGCAGTGCTCGACGTGCGGGCGGACGCAACAACTGCGGACGCTGCAATCGCGACGCAACAAGCAGCCGCAATCGTGACTGCCCTGAGACCTCGTACACGGCCCATTCGGTTCCTCCCGTCGGCAGACTCACTGAACACAATCGGTACCTCACTCCTCCGGCCCGCTTCCGGTCACAGCCGGCACGCACCTCCTCCTCGCCCGGCGGCAGGCCGGGGAGGCGCAGAACCGACGCGGCCAAAGACGCTCACCGCCCGGATCCTCCAGACCAATTTGGCCGTGATCATACAAATCCGAAGTGGTACGGTCAAGGAGGGTAGTCTTGCCTTGATCGGTCCGCACCGGCAAGAGTACGCGGGGCTCAAAAGGCGGTTGCCGACGTTCGGCAGAGGCTGCGAGCACGCGCTCCGGCAGGTGCCGACCAGACGGAGCTCGGACGGAGGTCACGGTGCTCGACGAGGTGCGGTCGCAACAACAAGCCAGGGGCCAGCTGAAGTCTGAACGACTGCGCGAGGCGCTGGTCGAGACGATCCGCGGGCTGCCCCAAGGCGCGACGCTGCCGACCGAACGAGAGCTCTGCGTTGCTCACGGCGTCTCCCGAGCAACCGTCCGGGCCGTGCTCCAGCAGCTCGAGAGCGAGCAACGCATTTACCGGCGGCAGGGCAAAGGGACGTTCGTCGCACGCGCCAAGCTCGAGCAGCGCCTCGGGCTCACGAGCCATACCGAGGAGATGCGTGCGAGCGGCATCAAGCCCGGCTCGAAGCTGATCAACGTTACCCGTGTCCCCGCGGGCGCTGAGGTTGCCGCTGCGCTCCGGCTCCCCGCCAGCGCCGAGGTGTTGCAAATCGAGCGGCTTCGGCTCGCCGATCAGGAGCCGATCGCGCTCGAGGTGCTCTATCTCAACGCCGAACGCTTCGACGGGATCTCGGCCTCGCTCGGCGAGGACGTCTCCTTCTACCAGCTTCTCCATTCCGACTACGGCGTCGAGCTCGCGAGCGCCGAGGAGACGATCGAGGCCGTCGTCGCGGGCCCGCGGGAGGCGAAGCTTCTCAACTGCGGCCCGGCAGCAGCGCTGCTGTTGCTCTCCCGGCGCACGCTCGATACGCGCGGGCGGCCGATCGAGTACGTGCGCTCGCTCTACCGCGGCGACCGCTTTCGCTTCCGCCAGCGGCTCGAACGCCACGCCGAGCAGTTCCCCGCACCTGCACTGACACCAGCGCTGCGACCGGCGGTCGGCGATGATGCCGCCGCGCTGGCGCGCGTGTTTGTCGCCGCCTGGCGTAGCACCTATGTCAACGTCGTCGACGCCGAGGTGCTCGCTGCCCTCGACGAGCAACAGCGCACCGCGTGGTTTGCCGTCCTGCTCGCGGACTCTGCGCTGCAGACGGTCGTCGCCGAGGGCAGCGACCGCGAGGTGATCGGCTTCGTCCGCTTCGGCGCCGACCCGGAGAGCGCCGAGGGAGGTCACATCTTCGGCCTCTACGTGCACCCGAATGAGGCACGGCGTGGTGTCGGGCGACAACTCCTCGAGCACGCGCTGGCGAGACTCGCCGCCGAGGGGCGTTCGGTGACGACGCTCTGGGTCTTCGAGGCAAACGAAGGCGCTCGCGGGTTCTATGCGGCGGCCGGCTTCGTAGCGACGGGCCGTGAACGCGTCGAGGAGGAGTTCGGCGCTCCCGAGGTGATGCTGCGGCGCTCATCCCCAGAGTCGGCGTCTCAACCCACTGGCCGGGAGCGCGGCGCGGACACGGGCGTGCTCGTGCGTCTGCGGCGCCTTGGCGCTCCGTCGCCTGTCAGGGTCGAGAGCGAGCTCGCGCCGCGCGCGGGCGCACCGCTCGCCGCCGCGCGGGCCGAGCTCGTCGACGAACTCAGCCGTACCCTCGATTCGGGCTACCCGCCCGGTGCGTCCCTCCTCGTCGTCGACGCGGACGGGCCGCTGCTCCGCATCAACGGCGGCTTCTCGTGCGTCATCGACGCCGAGATCGCGACCACCAGCGAGACGATCTACGACCTCGCCTCGCTGACGAAGGTCATCGCGACGGTGCCGCTGGCGCTCGTGCTCGACGAGCGCCGCGCCTGGAGCCTCGACGATCCCGTGGCGCGCTGGCTCCCGGGCTTCCCCCGGGCCGATCTGAGCCTGCGGCAGCTGCTCACGCATACCTCGGGGCTGCCGCCGCATCGACCGTTCTACCGCCGCGGCAGCGGCGTCTCGGCGATCCGGCCTGCGCTGTTCGCGGAAGCCGTGGCTGCCGGGCCCGGCCCGGTCAACTACAGCGACCTCAACTACATCCTCCTCGGTTGGGCGCTCTCACGCTGCGCGGCAACACCGCTCGCGCGGCTGTTTACCGAGACCGTTGCCCGCCCCCTCGGTATGCAGCAAACACGCTACCGGCCACCGCTGCGCGAACGCCGCCGGATCGCCGCCACCGAGCTCGACGGCGACCAGCGCCTCGCACCCGGACTCGTCTGGGGTGAGGTGCACGACGGCAACGCCTGGGCACTTGGGGGAGTGGCAGGCCACGCGGGTCTCTTCGCACCGGCCTCCGATCTCGGCCGCTTTGCAAGTGCACTGCTGCGGCCCGACCACCATCCGGTGCTCGGCTCTGCCGCGATCGCCGAGATGACCCGGCGACAGGCCGGCGCGCCACCGGACGTGCGCGCACTCGGCTGGCGACTTGACGCCTCCGACTGGGGCCACTGGCCACAGGGGAGCTACTGGCACACGGGTTTCACCGGAACCTCGCTGCTGATCGCGCCCGAGTTCGGGGTCGGCGTCGTGCTGTTGTTCGGCGGCGTCCACCCGGTCCGGCGTCCCGAGGAGCAGGCAGCCCTCCGGCGAGCGCTACACCGGCGCCTCGCCGAGGCTTGGGCGTGAGCAGGGAGGCCGACAGCTCCGAGCTTCATCAGCTCGACACTGAGCAATCGCGACCCGAGCTCGCTGACCTCGACCTGCTCTCCACCGAGCGCCTCGTCGCCTTGATGTGCGCCGAGATCGAGCGCGTCCCCGCCGCGGTTGCCGGAGCGCAGGCTGCTATCAGCCGGGCGGTCGAGGGTACGGTCGCGGGGCTCGGCCACGGCGGACGCCTCGTCTACGTTGGGGCGGGCACCGCAGGCCGGATCGGCATGCTCGACGCAGCGGAAGCCGGCCCGACCTTCAACGTCCCCTCCGGGCAGGTGATCGGAGTCCTCGCCGGAGGTCTCGGCGCGTTTGACGTCCCCATCGAAAACGCCGAGGATGACCGCGAGGCCGGCGAGGCTGCGATGCGGAGCCTCGAGATCGCCACCCACGACGTCGTCGTCGGGATCGCGGCGAGCGGCCGCACACCGTTCGTTCTCGGCGCGATCGACGCCGCGGCCGCGGCGGGCGCCCTCACCGTCGGGCTCGCCTGCAACCTCGGCACGCCCCTCGCCGAACGCAGCCGCATCGCGATCGAGGTTCCGGTAGGCCCCGAGATCATCGCCGGGTCGACCCGACTGAATGCGGGCACCGCGCAGAAGATCGTGCTCAACATCATCTCGACGGCGGCGATGGTCGAGCTCGGCAAGACCTACGGCGGCCTGATGGTCGACCTGCGCGCGACGAACGCAAAGCTCCGCGACCGGGCGACCAGAATCGTCGCGCAGATCACCGGGGTTACGCTCGAGCGCGCCCGCAGCGCGCTCGAGGAGTGCGACTGGAAACCGAAACTCGCGGCGGCAGCGTTGTTCGGCGGGCTCGATCGCGATGCCGCGGCAGCAACTCTTGAACGCCACAAGGGGCGGCTTCGACCCGCACTCGCCGAACTCGAGGGGGCCACACGCGAGTCGGCCCGCTTGAGCGTTCGCAAATCGAGCAAGCGGCTCGGGGTCGCCGGTGCATACATCGATGGCGAGTTCGTCCGCGGGGACGTCGAGGTCAGTGACGGGCGCATCAGCGGCATTGCGCTGGCCGGGCACGGCGAGGGCTATGCACTGCCCGGGCTGGTCGACGCGCAAGTCAACGGCTACGCCGGGATCGACATTCTCAGCGCCGACGCGGATGCTCTCAACGCGCTGGCCCACGCACTCCTTGACGATGGCGTCTTCGCGTACCAGCCGACGCTCATCAGTTCGAGCGAGTCGACGCTTGTCGAGGCGCTCGCGCAGATCGCGGCGGCGGTGTCCCGGGGAGGTGCGGGCGCCCGGATCATCGGCACCCACCTCGAGGGGCCGTTCCTCTCGCCCACGCGCGCCGGCACGCACCCGCTCGAACATCTGCGCGCCCCGGACGCGAACCTCCTCGAGCGTCTACTCGCGGCCGGCCCGGTGACGATGACGACGCTCGCTCCGGAGCTCCCGGGCGCCCTCATGCTCGTCGAGCGCTGCCGCGCACACGGTGTCGTCGTCTCACTCGGCCACAGTGACTCGGACACCGCCGCGGCCACGGCGGCATTCGGCGCAGGCGCAGCCGCGGTGACCCACCTCTTCAACGCGATGGCGCCGCTCAGCGCACGTGCGCCGGGGCTCGCGGGCGCCGCGCTCGCCCGGCCGGGGGTGACGGTGCAGCTGATCGCCGACCGCGTCCACGTCGCCGACGAGCTCATCCGGCTCGCCTTCACTGCGGCTGCCGGTCGCGCGATGATCGTCAGCGACACCATCGCTGCCGCCGGCATGGGCGACGGCCCCGCAAGGCTCGGCGAGGTCGAGCTCACCGTCGCCGACGGCGTGGCACGTCGCGCCGACGGCACGCTCGCAGGCAGTGTCGCTCCCCTTCACGAGGGGCTCGCTCGGCTCGTCGAGCTGGGGATCGAGCCGATGACGGCAGTCGCGGCCGCGAGTGAGCGCCCTGCTCAGCTGCTGCGGCGACCCGAGCTCGGGCAGCTCGCCTTCGCCGGCCGGGCCGACCTGATCGTGGTCGACACAGCCTTCGCGCTCCGCGAGGTGCTCTTCGACGGTGCGGTGCGCGAACGTGGTGACGGAAGCCGGCGGTGAGCACACCGACGCCGACCGACGACTCCGCCCGGCGGGGTGAGCACTTCCTGCGAGAGATCAGGCAGCAGCCCGACGTGCTTGCAGCGCTCGCGGCGAACGATGACCGGATCGCGGCGATCGCGACGGAGATCCGCCGTCGCTCGGAGCGACCCGTGCGGATGATCGCGCACGGCTCGTCCGACAATGCCGCGAGCTACGGCGTCTACGCGTTCGGACTGCTCGCGGGGGTCACCGCCTTCCGTGATTCGATCTCGCTCTCCGTCTACTACGGGGCCGAGCTCGACGTACGTGGGAGTTCGGTGCTCGCGCTCTCCCAGTCGGGCCGCACCCCCGATGTCGTCGACTATCTGGAGCGAGCACGACGTCGGGGCGCGTTCACGATCGCCGTGACCAACGATCCGGGCTCGCCGCTCGCCGACTGCGCCGACGCGGTGCTGCCGCTCGGCGCAGGCACCGAGCAGGCGATCGCGGCGACAAAGACCTACAGCGCCCAGCTCGCCGCGCTGGCGCTACTCGCGGCGCACACGGCCAACGACGGTGCGCGCTACCACGACGGCCTCCACGCTCAGGCCGCAACGCTCGCGGAGTTGCTGGCGCGACCACGCGCCGCACTGACACCGGTCATAGAGGAGCTCGCACCCGCGAGCCGGATGCTCGTGCTCGGCCGCGGCCCGGAGTACGCGACCGCGCGTGAACTTGCGCTCAAGCTGCTCGAGACCTGCCGGCTCGCCGCCGACGCGCTCACCGCGACGGACCTCGCGCACGGACCGGTCGCCGCACTCGACACCGAGTTCCCCGTCTGGGTAATCACGGCGAATGACGCGAGCCTGCCGATCGTCGTCGAGGCAGCGCAGCGCGCGCACCGCGCGGGCGCCCGGGTGATCGCGACGGGTCCTGCAAGCGACGCGATCGACGCAGCCTCACTGCGGATCCCGATCCCCGAAAGTCCGCTGCCGCTGCTCGCGCCGCTGCTCTCGATCGCGCCGGGTCAGCTCGTCGCGTCCGGGCTCGCCGCCGCCAAGGGTCTCGACCCGGACAGCCCCGGGCAGCTTGCCAAGGTCACGCTCGCCCGCTGAACCGTCTCGGGCGCCAGGCTCCGAGGCCGTACGTTCGCACGCTTGTCGCGACTACGGCAGCGCCGTGCCGCTCGCGGTTGCCGCTGCGGCCGCGGGCTGAGCCCGCGCGGACCGGTCGATTCGCAGCAGCGGAATGAAGACGTGCGCGAGCGGCCCGATGCCGAGCGCATAGACGACTGTGCCGACCCCGACCGTGCCTCCGAGCAACCACCCGACCGCGAGTACCGTCAGCTCGATCCCTGTCCGCACGACTCGAATCGAGTAGCCGCGAGCGGCAAGACCCGTCATCACGCCGTCGCGCGGCCCGGGCCCGAGACCCGCGCCGATGTAGGCGCCGGTCGCGATGCCGTTCAGGAGCACGCCCGCGAGCATCAACACGACTCGTGCTCCGAGCGCATGCGGTGCGGGAGCAAGCGCGAGCACGAGGTCGATCACGCTGCCAATCACGATGACGTTGCAGAGCGTGCCGAGGCCTGGGCGTTGCCGGAGTGGGATCCACGCGACCAGCACGATCGCTCCGACGATCACCGCCCAGGTGCCCACGCCCAGCCCGAGCTGACGCGAAAGCCCTTGGTGGAGCACATCCCAAGGGTCGACGCCGAGCGTCGCGAGCAGCAGCATCCCGTCGCTCGTCCCGTACAGCAGCAGTCCGGCAAAGAGCTGGACAAGCCGTCGCGCGCGCGGCTGTGGCACAGCGAGCGCCGTCCACGCCGCCCGGGCGTGTCGATCGGTCTCCACGCGCCGGCCGCCCTAGACGCCGCTCAGCGCGCGTCCGGCGACACTGTGGTCGAGCTCGCTGCCGATCGCGCGTGCCAACTCGACGAAGGCAGCGGCCGTCGGCGGGCGGTAACGATCGCGGTGCCAGGCGAGCGCGATCACGCGCGGAGGCACCTTCGGGCCAATCTCGATCGCCTTCACGCGCTCGTCGTTCTCGTCGACCGCAAGGCGTGGCATCAAGGCGATCCCCGCTCCGGCTGCGACCAGCCCGTGGATCGTGTTGTTCTCGTCGGAGTGGAACACGTAGCGGGGTTCGAGCCCGCGCGCCCGGAACTGCGCGTTGACCTGCTCACGGCTACGACAGAGCCGCGCGCCGATCAGGGGCAGCTCGGCGACCTCACGGAGCGTGATCGGCTCCTGCCGTGAGGCGAGCGCCGACTCGGAAGGGACGAGGATCACCCAGGGATCCCGCATCAACTCCACCGTCTCGAACGGGCCTTCCGGAAGCGGTGGCATGACGAAGCTGAGGTCGAGATCCCCGCGCTCGACGTAGGCGAGCAGCTCCGGATCGGAGACCGACTCGATCAACTGCACTGTGATGTTCGGCCAGTCGCCCCGGAACCGCCGCAGCAGGTCCGGCAGCAGGCGCGCGCCCGCGCTCTGGAAGGTTCCGACTCGTAGGGCACCGGTGCCTCCTTCGATCACGGCGGTCACGTCCGCGTGCGCGGCCTTGAGCCGCGCGACAATCGCCTCAGCGTGGCGCAGCACGAGCGTGCCGGTCTGGGAGAGAGAGACGGCGCGCGGGCCGCCTGGACGCTCGACGAGCTTGGCCCCCACGATGCGCTCGAGCGTCGCGATCTGCTGGCTGATCGCCGACTGGGTGTATCCGAGCCGGACGGCGGCGCCACGGAATGTCCCCTCCTCCGCGACAGCCTGAAGTGCGGCCAGATGCCGTATCTCAATCCCTAACCATTGATCGAGTTCCATGATCGACTTGAATCATAACTCGACTTGCCCTTATCAACAAGGACAGGCATACTGTGCATATGACAGCTCTCTTCCTTATCGTTCTGCTCGGTCTCTGCCTGCTCGCCCCGGTGCTCGGGAGCGACTCACGTGTGCGCGACACCCGTGATCGCCGTGGCTGGTTGCCGACCGGGCGGTCCTCACGTTGACGCCCTCACTCCGGCTCGTCGGTGGCATCGGCAGGCTCGGACAGAGGGCACGGCCGTCCGATCCCGATGCCGTCGCGCCGACGCTCGCTGCGGGCAATGTGATCACGCTGCGCGTCGTGCAGCAGGATGCCGACGGGGAGCTCGAGCGGCTTGCCCAGCTCTCGGGCGTCGAACGTCCTTCGGGGCCTTCGCTCGTCGCCGAGGTCAACGGCGAGGCGCGTGCGGCCCTGCCGCTTGCGGGCGGCACCGTCCTCGCCGACCCGTTCCATCCGAGCACCGAGCTCGGCTCGCTGCTCACCCTTCGCCTCGCGCAGCTCGACGCCTCGCCGCCTGACTGCGCCTGAGCGCAGCGGAAGCGTCCGCACCCTCTCGTAGCCTTCGGGCATGCGTCGGCATCTAGCGTTTGTTCGCGCCCCCGAGGTTCGCTTCCCTGCGCCCGCGGTCCGCGATCGCAAGCGCAGCGCGCTCCCGCTGCTCGGCGCAACACTGACGCTCTGCGCGACAGCCGCGCTCATCCCGCTACCGAACGCGCTGGCGGCTCCGTCGACACGGACGGGGAGCGAGGCTGGGCGGCTGGCGCTGACAGCCCGCAGCGCCCTCCCGCGGTCGACGCGTCTCCTCGCGCCGACCGCGGCGCTCAAGGCCGCCGTGCGTGCGAGCTTCTACGCCGCCTACCGCCGCGACGCCAATCCTCGCCGTGACTTCTCCGCGCCCCCCGGCCTGCCGATCTCGACGCTGATCGGGCCACAAATCGGCTATGCCGGCGTCGTCACCGGCCCGAACGCCGCCGCCGACTCCGAATGGGTCGTCGCTTCGGTGTGCGTCGAGAACCCCGTCAGCTGCCAGGATGCCGGCGGCTTCCAGGTTTTCTACCGCAGCGGAAGCGCGGGCGCCTTCGCGTACGCCCAGGGCGGGCTCTGCCTGCTGCCTGCGGCGCTTGCGGCGCGCTGGTTCCCAGGCGGCCACTACCCGCTCGGGATCATCTGCCCCCGCGCCGGAACGCTCGTGCGGCGTGGCGGTCTCCGTGCCGGGAGCTGGACGGCGCTGATTCCGGAAGGCTGGATCCAGGTGCGCTATGGCCTCGTTCACTTCGGCACCTGCAGCACCCGTTCGCTGCCACGACTCTCTGCGACGCTGTGCAGCTCCGAGGGCGGGGACACCGACATCGACGTCTGGTTCAACCCTGTGCACACCGGCGAGCATCTCGACGTGATTACCTGCCGGGGCGGCGGTTGCCACGCGACGAGCCCGGCCGGCACGCCCGTGCTCGCGCCTCCGGCGGGCGCCCGCTTGACGGGACGCCCCTCCAGCTGGGAACTGATGTTTCAGGCGCCGGCGAGCGCGAGCCGTCCTACCGGTGTCGGACCGGGCGCAATCACCGGTTTGCTGCTGGCCGCTCATGGCGGCGAGCAAGCGCCTCACTTCCCGCTTCTCAGCGTCGAGCTGACCTTGCCGCCTTCCCAGAGCGTGCTCGCGAACGCGATCGTCACGAGCTTCGCTGCCGGCTAGGACCTGGCCGGCAGCGCGCCCGACTCGGGCTGCATCGGACGGATCGCCGCGGTGTTGGTTGTAGGCTTGTCGTGTGGAACGAGTGCGCCGGGCTGATCTGCTGCGGGCGTCGCCGCCGCTGTTCGAGTCGCGTTGGCTCGATCGGCTCACGCGCGTACGCCCGATCGTGCCACCCCTGATCTTCGTGCCCGCGATCCTCGTCACCGCGAGCCTCGGCTTCGCCCACCACAACACCACCACCGCCGCACTCGGCCTGCTCGGCGGCTACGCACTCTGGACCCTCAGCGAATACTGGATCCACCGCAGCCTCTTCCACATCGAACCCAAAACCCCACTCGGACACCGCCTCCACTTCATCATCCACGGCATCCACCACGACCACCCCAACGACCCCCTCCGCCTCGTCATGCCCCCCATCGTCACCATCCCCACCGCCGCCGCCTTCCTCGCCCTCTTCCTCCTCACCCTCCCCACCCCCCTCGCCTGGACCACCACCGCCGGCTACTACAGCGGCTACCTCGCCTACGACCTCACCCACTACGCCCTCCACCACACCAAACCCAAAAACCGTGCCGGCCGCTGGCTCCACCAACTCCACATGCGCCACCACTTCGAAGACCACACCAAAGCCTTCGGCGTCTCCGCCCCCTGGTGGGACACCATCTTCCGCACCTCCCCCCAAAAAAAGAAGCCCTAAACCCACCCACCAACAGGCGCGCGTGGCCGGGCGCGGCGAATGCCTACTTCGCAGAACCACTTCGAGGCGAGCGATCTCGGCGGCGGCTCAGAACATCCTGGTCAGGCGAACGCGTTCGCCTCGAGCGGGGCCCGCGGTAGCGGGGCGGGGCGCCGTGCGAGCGCGAAGGTGACGAACTCATCGTTCGGGATTGGCTTGCTGATCAGGAACCCTTGGGCGATGTCACAGCCGAGCTCCTCGAGTGACTCCCACTGTTCGAGCAGCTCGACACCTTCCGCGACGACCTTGAGCCCGAGGCTGTGCCCGAGGCCGACCGTCCAGCGAACCACCTGCCCGTCTTCGGGCGAGGCGAGCGCGCCTCGCACGAACGACTGATCGACCTTGACCTCGTGAACGGGCAGCTGGAGGAGGTACGAGAGCGACGTGTAGCCCGTGCCGAAGTCGTCGATCGAGAGCCGGACGCCCATCGCTTCGAGCGCCCCGAGCACGCGGGTGACGCGCTCCCGGTCGGCCATGATCATCGTTTCGGTGATCTCCAGTGTCAGCCGCCGCGCCGCCAGGCGGTAACGGCTGAGCACCTCCCCGACCGTTTCGGGCAGGTTCAGGTCGAGCAGGTCGATCATCGTCAGGTTGACAGAGACGTCGAGGTCGAGCCCGCTCGCGTTCCACTCGGCGCAGCTGCGGACTGCTTCCTCGAGAATGAAGCGGTTGATGTCCTTGCCGAGTCCCGTGTATTCCGCCGAGGGCAGGAACTCGCCCGGACCGAGAATCCCGCGAGACGGGTGACGCCAACGAATCAGCGTCTCCGCGCCCGACAGCAAGCCGGTGCGCATGTCGACCTTGGGCTGGAAGTACGGCATGAGCTCGCCCGCCGAGAGTGCCTGGCGCAGCTCGGACAGCACCTTCAGCCGATCCTCGTCGCTCGGATCCTCCATCGGGTCGTAGAGCTCGACCTGGGTGCGGCGCCCCTTGGCGAGGTACATGGCAACATCTGCGTGCTGGAGCAGCGCGTTCGCGTCGGTTCCGTGCTGAGGTGCGAGCGCGACCCCGACGCTGCCCTCGACCGAGACAAGCAGGCCTTGGATCTCGAAGGGGGCGGCCAGCGCCCCGCAGACGCGTTTGGCCACGGCCTTGGCGACGGTGGCGTCGCCCTGCAGGACGATGCCGAACTCGTCGCCGCCGAGCCGTGCGACGATGTCGGTGTCCGTAAGCGTCCGCCGTAGACGCTCGCTCGCTCGTTGCAGCAGCTCGTCCCCCGCGCCGTGGCCGAGCGTGTCGTTGATCTCCTTGAAGCGATCGAGGTCGACGAGCATCACGGCGAGCGCAGCGTTGCGGTCGGCGGCGAAGTGGGCTGCGATCTCGTCGGCGAACTGTGGACGGTTGGCGAGCCCGGTGAGATCGTCGTGCGTGGCACGAAAGTGGATCTCCTCGATCTGGTGCTGAATCCGGCGCGCAACGCGCGCGAGCAGCGGCCCGAGAATCACGAGCAACGCGACGAGTGCAACCTCGAGCGAGCCGACGACCGGGAGCAGCACGGCATTTGCCGCGCTCGTGATCGTGCCGTAGCGCGTTTCGAAGACAATGGCTCCGAGCGACCGTGGCCCGCCGAGCTTGATCGGGACGTAGGTGCTAAAGACCTTCGTATGTCCGGAGCCGCCGCTCGTATTGGTGTCCGACACGGCGTCGTGGTCGCTCTCCGCCTCACGGACAAGGCTGCGGTCTGCGAGGTGGCCGATTAGCCGGTGATCGGTCGAGTACGTGATCCGCCCGTCGTGTCCGATCAGCGAAACCTGCACGACGCCTCCGGGCGGGATCTCCTGGCTCCCGAACAGGGCGTCGAGCTGCCGCCGACGGGCACCGGTCACGAGATGGGTGAGATCGTGGGGTGAGAGCTCGCGCGAGAGCACCGAGCGGGTTGCGTAGACGGCGCTCTTGCCCGCCAGATGCTCTGCTTGGGCGATCTCATAGTGGCGCACGACGAGGAAGATCACGCCCGCGGTTGCGGCAAGCGCGAGGCTGACGATCGTCGCGAACCGCAGCACGAGCCGTGGCACGCGTTCCCCGACTTGAGGCCGCGCAACACGCCGACGTCTTAGTCCCGAGCCACGCATCGAGGTTACCGCCCGGTCTCGGACAGAAGCGCTTGCCTCCGGACGGACGGTGCGCAAGAGCGTGACTCCCGGCTGCCGCCGCGGGCTACGCGGCCGAGGGTTGAGCCGAACATGCTCATCCGCGCGTCCGCCCCGCCCCGCTCGAGCTTCCCGTGCCGCTGGTCGTTGTCGTCCACGTCTGAGTCGTCGACGCAGGTGCTGCCCAACTCGGGGCGGTCGAAGTCGGCGTGGTGGAGGTCGGTGCGGTCGACGCCGGCGTAGTCGAGGTCTCGGTCGTCCAGGACGGCGCGGTCGAGGTCGGCGTTTTCCAGGTTGGCGCCGTCGAGATCGGCGCCGTCCAGGTCGGCGTCGTCGAGGTCGGCGTCGTCGAGGTCGGCATCGTCGAGGTCGGCGTCGTCCAGGTCGGCGTCGTCCAGGTCGGCGTCGTCGAGGTCGGCGTCGTCGACGACCGGCCCGGCGGCGCACCCGGGCCCGAGGTTGGGGCACCGAAGGGCGATCCCGACGTACCGGTCGCGCCCCGGCTCCCGGCCCCGCCGCCCGAATTGGCGCTGCCACCGCTACTGGAGGACGTGCTCGAACCAGTTGCATGCCCGAGAGGACCGACGGTTCCGCCAACGCCGGGTGCACCTGTCGAGCCTGCGCCCGTCGTCGACCCACCCGCACTCGTGGTACCCGACGGCGTCTGTCCAAGGCCGGTACTCCACGAGTGGGAGCCGTTCATCGAAACGCCCTGATTTCCGTCGCCGCCCTGCCCGTTACCCGGCGAGTTCGAGCCGGTCGGCTGGCCCTGTGGCGGCGTACTCGTCGGCGTCGCCGTGACGGTCGGCGTCGTGACCGCCGGGGCCGCCTCGCTCGGTGTGGATGTAGCGGTGGACGTCGTTACGGCCGGCGTCGTGACGATTGGCGTCGGGCTCACGGGCGGCGTCGTGGCCGGATCGGTCGTCGTACCTCCCTTCGGCTGCGGATTCGACGATGGGTCGGAGCGATCCGCCCCGTAGCTGATCGCAGCCAGCGGGACCGTTGCGGCGGGTCGCGTCGTCGCTGCGAGTCGCAGGACGCCCGAACCGGCGTGGTGAGAAGTCGCGGCGAGGAGCAGCAACCGGCGGCCGAGCGATGACGGGGAGCTCAACTCGTGATGGCGGGTCGTTCTGCCGACGGCGCCGGAGGCACGAAGGCTCCGCGCCGCATCGAGCGTCGCGGTCGCTCCGAGTGAGCGCCGCGCCTGCGCGACCTCGGTCGCCGTAAGCTGGATCGTCACCTTCGCCGGTGGCGCGCTCCGTCCGTCCTTCGTTCGCGACGCCGCGAGGGGCGCAGTCGTCCAGGGAGCGAGCGAGGCCGCGATGCGGTCAACCGGTCCCGGTATCGAGATGGAGGCGCCGGTCAAGGCGAAGGCGGGAATCGGCACTACGACGACCACGACCACGATCGCCGCCTCCACGCGCAGCAGACGCCCGAGGTCGGGCGTGGGAAGAAAGCGCGCGGTGCGCCGAACGCGTCGGAGGGTGTAGCTAGACATGGAGATGGCTCGACTTCACCATCGCTCGAACGTGGCAACCCCCTCAGCCCCGAAAGGGGTAAATGCACTCTTGTGAGGGAGGCCTCGGCGTGTCGAGATCGCTTCACGTTCCGAGTTCGTGCGCGTCGCGAGGTCGCCGCAATCGCGTCCGCCCTGTAGCGCTGCGAGCCGGCCGGGCGGATAGAAGCATTGAGGCCAGCGCTCGCGGTGCGCGCTGCTTGGGCGCTCTCGGGGTGACAAGGCGTGTATTGGTGCCGTGCGGGAGCGGGTACGCCCAACCGACGTAACCGCAGCGAGCGCATTCACCCGTTTCACCCAGGCGTGTGCCTTCGACGACGCGCCGGGCGCCACAGGTCAAACATTCGATTTGCGGGTGTGTTGCACTCGCCACAGTCCGCTTATCGGCACGATTTGCTACTCCTTCAATGCTCTTGCCGAGCGAGGGACGAGCACGCAACCGAGCGCCATGCGCAACCGGGGCAAAGCGGGCGCGTCACGGGCGATAAACTCGTCCGAGACAGGTCACGCGGCGTCGTCAGCTCCGCCCGTTACAATGAACGGCGGCAACACGTAGCGTCGTGCGCGCGGGGAACATCCTTCTTCGCGCAGGCGAGCCGTCAAGCCGGGCCAAGCGACAATCTCTGGCCGTCGATCAGGGTGCAGGGCCCAAACCGGTTCTGAAAGAGCCGGAGACACGAGGTCTCAAGCGGGCCGCACGAATAACCGTAGCGAAACTGGTGACATGAACGAAACAGAGCTGAACCGATTTCTTGAAGGTCCCGAACTCGCAGGGGTGATCGTCGAGCTCGAAGAGCGCGGCACGATCGATCTTGTCGAACTCGAGGGAATTGTCGCGGCTCTCGAGCTCGACGATGCCGAGTTCGATGCGTTGCGTGGTGCCCTCGACGAGCGCAACATCGAGGTTCGCGAAGCCTCCGAAGAGGAGGTGAGCACGCCGCGCGCGTATGCGGCTGACGCCGTCACCGCGCTCCCCGATGCGCTCCAGGTCTTCCTCCGCCGCGCCGGGCACCACCGCCTCCTCACGGCTGCTGACGAGGTTGCACTCGCCAAGCGGATCGAGCGGGGGGACACGGCCGCCAAGGAGCGCATGATCAATGCGAACCTGCGGCTGGTCGTCTCGATCGCGAAGCGCTACCAGGGTCACGGTCTCTCGCTGCTCGACCTGATCCAGGAGGGAACGATCGGGCTGAACCGCGCCGTCGAGAAGTTCGACTGGCGCCGTGGTTACAAGTTTTCGACCTACGCGACCTGGTGGATCCGTCAGGCCTGCCAGCGAGCGATCGCGAACCAGGCCCGCACGATCCGAATTCCGGTCCAGATTCAGGAGCATCGCCGGCTTCTGTTGCGCGCCGGCGAAGAACTTCATGCCGAGCTCGGACGTGAGGCAACGCGTACCGAGCTCGCCGACGCTACCGGTATTCCGGTCGAACGCGTCGCCTCAGTGCTCGAGTCGACCGAGACACCGGTCTCTCTCAACAGCGCCGTCGGGAGCGAAGGAGATGCCGAGCTCGGAGACCTGCTCGCGGACCCCTCCGCCGCCGATCCGCTCGAGGATGCGCACGGGGTGCTTCGCCGCGAGCGCGTCCGCGCGGCGGTCGAGGCGCTCCCGCAGCCTGCTCGGCAGGTCGTCGAGCTCCGTTTCGGGCTCGGACGCGAGGAGCCCGCGAACCTCGAAGAGATCACGCGTCGCCTCTCGATCAGCCGCGAACGCGTCCGTGAGCTCGAGCTCGCCGCGCTCGCCGATCTTTCGACGGCACTCGCCGGGATCGACGAGCTCGATTCGGTTCTCGGCGACGTCGCGGCGGCGTGAGTCGGATCGTCGCCCGGGGCGAGGAGAGCCGACCGCGGCAATGATCGTCGTCGGCGTCGATAACACCGACGCCGCAGTTGCGGCGCTCGACTGGGCCGTTGAGGAGTGCAAGCTCCGGGCGACCTCGCTCCGGGTCGTGCACGCCTGGCAAATGCCGGTGATGCCGTTCAGCGGTGGCGGGCCGCTGTCGCCTCCCATGCTCGAGTCCCCCGCGATCGACCCGGAAGAACTGCGCAGGCTCGCCCAGGCGGGGCTCGACCACATCGTGGCCGGCCTCACCGAAAAGAATCTCGAGCTCGAGTCGCTGCTGGTCGAGGGTGACACCGCCCAGTCGCTGCTCGACGCGGCCGCCGGAGCCGAGCTCCTGGTCGTAGGCTCACGCGGGCATAGCGGGCTTTCGGCCTTGCTCCTCGGTTCAGTCGGACAGGCCTGTGCCCTACACGCGCACTGCCCGCTCGTAATCGTGCGCCCGGCCCAGCCCGACGCGTAACCGCACTGCCGCCGCGGCGAGATACGTCGACGCTCAGCCTGCGCGTGTCGCGAGGTCGTAGATCGTCACGCCGTTGACGGTCTGCGCCGTGTAGTGGGACGCGACCCAGCTGGCAATCGCCTGACTCTCGGCCGAACTGCCCGCGCCACCCCCACCGCCGCCACCGGAGGCGAGGTAGTAGTGGATCTTGCCTGCGCGAATGTACGCCTCGAACTGGGCTAGCGTCGGCGTCGGGTCGGTACCGTTGAAGCCGCCGATTGCCATCACCGGGTCGTCGGTCGAAAGCTGGACGCCGGCCGCGCTGTTGGCGCCGACGACAGCCGCAACCCAGCGGTAGGACGCAGCATCCTGCCTGAGCAGCTTGACGAGCGCACTCCCGGGCGTCCCTGCCTGAAGCAGTCCACCGAGCGCCCCGCCGCCGCCGCCGAAGCCGGCGCCTACGAATGAGCCGGGACTCGTTGCGCCGATCCGGCCGACGCCCCCACCGCTCGAACCCTGTGGGTTGAAGCCGCGCCCGAAGCCCGGCGCACCGCCGGAGAACCCGCCCGCAGGGGCGGCACCGCCGCCCGGGAAGCCACCTCCTGGGAAGCCGCGACCACCTGGCCCGCCTCCAAACCCGCGTCCCGCGCCGCCGAAGCCGGGGCGGCCACCGCCTGGCCCGCCCTGCACGACGGCTCCGTTCGGGCCGGCCGTCGGGAGCGAGCCGCTGTGAGCGGTCGAGGCGGTCTGAAGCGCATAGGCGGTCGGAGCGGCAAGCGCCGCCACGATCGCGAGCACGGCAGTTGCGGGCGCGGCCAGCCGCGCGCGGCGCCAGACGCGCGGGCCGAGCAGGAGCCCGACGCCGGCACCGAGACCGGCGACGAGCACGACGGTGCGTAGCCATGGCAGCCACGACGAGGTGCGCTCGAGCAGGCTGTATGCCCAGGTGGCAGTGCCGCCGACGGCGAGGGCGAGCACGACGCGGGCGAACAGCGTGCTGCGCTCGCGCCAGAACATGACGGCTCCTGCGCCGACAAGCGCGCTAATCGCCGGCGCCAGCGCGACCGTGTAGTAGGGGTGGATGATCCCCTGCGCGAAACTGAGCACAAGACCGGTGACGAGGAGCCAGGAGCCCCAGAGGAGCACCGCGGCGCGCCGGCCATCGGTTCGCACAGCCCGCCTCGTGAGAAAGAGCAGCGCGACACCGAAGAGCAGCGCAGCTGGCAGCAGCCAAGAGATCTGCGTGCCCATCTCGTTGCCGAACATCCGAGTGACCCCGGTTGGACCCCACATGCCGCTTCCGCCGACTCCACCCCCACCTCCGCCGAACCTGCCCGGAGCGGCGCCGGTGCCGGCCGCCGCGGAGCCGAAGACGTGACCGCCGACCACACTTCCGGCCTCGTTTCCGGTCAGCCGGCCGAAGCCGTTGTAGCCGAAGATGAGGTTGAGAATGCTGTTGTTCTGCGAGCCGCCGACGTACGGCCTGCTCGACGCCGGCCAGATCGTGACGACGGCAACCCACCAGCCGCAGGCGACGACGAGCGCAACGCCTGAGGCAAGCAGCTGAAGCAGCCGTCGGCGCAGCGGCGTGGGCGCAGCGATCAGATAGACGGCGGCGAAGCCGGGCACGACGAGAAATGCCTGAAGCATCTTGGCGAGGAAGCCGAAGCCGACGAGGGCGCCCGCGAGAACGAGCCAACCGGTGTGGCCGGCCTCGAGCGCGCGCGTGAGCGCGTAGGCGGCGGCGATAAGCAGCAGTGTCAGCAGTGCGTCCGGATTGTTGAAACGGAACATCAACGCCGCGACCGGCGTTACCGCGAGCGCGACGCCAGCGAGTAGCCCCGCGCCCGGCGAGAAGCGCCGCCGTACGGTCAGGTAGAGCAGCCCGACCGCGGCGACGCCCTCGAGCGCCTGGGGGACGAGGATGCTCCACGAGCTCAGCCCGAAGATGCGGGCCGAGATGTCCATGACCCAAAGCGCTGCCGGCGGTTTGTCCACGGTGATGAAGTTCGACGAGTCGAACGAGCCGAAGAAGAACGCCTTCCAGCTCTTCGTTGCTGCCTGGACGGCGGCCGAGTAGAAGGAGTTCGCGTACCCGCTCGCCGAGAGGTCGACGAGGTAGAGCAATGCCGTCGCAGCCAGCAACGACCAGAGTGCCGGCCGCACCCAGGCCGGGTCGTCGACACGCCCCCGCACCAGACTGCGAAGACGCTCCTGCGCCCCGGCCGTCGCGGCGGGAGAGCGAACGAGCGTCTCGCCGGTCGTCGCACTCATCGGTCTGATGCCTCCGACGGCTCCGAAGCGGGTGCGACGCGGCGCGCACGGAAAACCCAGGCCCGCAGCAACACAAAGCGCAACACCGTCGCGACGAGGTTCGCGGCGATGAGCACAATCAGCTCGGTGAGGTGCGCGGGATGCGCGGAGAGAGCCTCGAGAAGGAGCAATGACCCCGAGGTGACCGCGAGCGCCAGCGCGAAGACCGCGAGTCCTTGAAGCTGGTGGCGCACGATGCGGCGCCGGCCACGAATCGCGAAGGTGAGGCGCCGGTTGGCCGCCGTGTTCGCGATGGCGGTCACGAGCAGCGCGAGCGCATTGGCCGTCTGCGCGGAGAAGCCATCACGGAAAAGGAGGTACAGGAGCGCGTAGGCGAGCGTCGAGACGACACCGATCGCGGCAAAACGAAGCACCTGGCCACGGAAGCCCGGTAGCGGAGTGTTCTCCGTGGCGAGCCGCTCGCTGCCGGGCCGGAAGTCTCGTGCGAGCCGCGCCACACCGCGGAGGTCGTCGAGCGCGGTGCTCAGAATCTCCACCCTCGAGTCGGGATCGTCGACCCAGTCCACCGGAACCTCGTAGATGCGCAGGCCCGCCCGCTCCGCCTGCACGAGCAGCTCGGTGTCGAAGAACCAAGCACGATCGCGCACGAGCGGGAGCAGCTCGCGCGCACGCTCGGCCCGGATCGCCTTGAAGCCGCACTGGGCATCGGAGAAGCGCACGCCGAGAACGACATGCAGGAGTGTGTTGTAGGCGCGCGAGATCAGCTCCCGCTTCGAACCGCGGACAACGCGGGCGCCGCGCGTTAGACGACTTCCGATCGCGAGGTCGCTGTGCCCCGAGACGAGTGGGGCAACGAGCGGCAGGAGCGCCGAGAGGTCGGTCGAGAGATCGACGTCCATGTAAGCAAGCACCCGCGCGTCACTCGCCGACCACACGGCATCGAGCGCGCGCCCGCGCCCGCGCGCCTCGAGCCGCACCGCCCGAACACCCTCGAGCTCTGAAGCGAGTGCGCGTGCTGCCTCCCACGTTCCGTCGGAGCTCCCGTTGTCGGCGATCGTGACGCGGAAGCTGAAGGGAAAGGCCGCGCCCAGATAGGCGTGGAGACGCTTGACGCTGCGTGCGAGCACCGCAACCTCGTTGTAGACGGGGACGACGATGTCCACATCCGGGGGCGACTCCTCGCCGCCCCGGTCGGGGGGTGGCTCGGCGGAAACCGGGATCGTCGTCGCAAGCTCCATGCTGACGGCGAGTATCCGGGCCACGACTAAGAGGCGCGTGAACGTTTCCTGTGATTCCCCTGTGGAGTTGTGACGCCACCACCGTGCGCCGGCGGGCGGTAGCTGGCAAGCGCTCTTCGCGGGCGGTTGTGGCCCCACCGCCGCGAAGTTCGTCGCGGAATCGCTACGGCACTTCAACCGTTGTAGTTACTATCTAAGGCATAGCAACCTCAGGAAAGTAGGTGACACGCTTGTGAGTTCTCTGCTGCTCGTCCCGCTCGACGACCTCGTCGTCTTCCCCAACATGAACGTGACAATTTCGGTCGAGGTAGGCACCGAGGAGCGCGTGCTGC
This sequence comes from uncultured Actinomycetota bacterium, assembly GCA_963828105.1. Taxonomy (GTDB): domain Bacteria; phylum Actinomycetota; class Thermoleophilia; order Gaiellales; family Gaiellaceae; genus PALSA-600. The sequence goes on from CAWHDF010000035.1 coordinate 63,224, forward strand.
TCGTTCCGCGCCACGAGGGCGAATACGCCCGCGTCGGAACCATCGCGGAAGTCGGCGAGCATGTCCGGCTTCCCGGCGGCGCGCGCGCCGTCAACCTCGTCGGGCTCCACCGCGCCGAACTCGGCGCGGCGCACACCGACTCGCAGGGGAACCTGCGCGTCGAGGTAACCGAGCGCCCGGATGAGGAGCCACCAGGGATCGCGACGCGCGAGCTCGAGCGCGAGTATCGCGCAACGGTCGAGGAGATCCTCGAGCTGCGTGGTGACGACGGACGCATCTCTGCGTTCGTGCGCGCGATCCGGGAGACCGGAACGCTCGCGGACACCGTGGCCTATGCGCCCGAGACGTCCTTCGACCAGAAGATCGAGCTGCTGGAGACGATCGACATCGTCAAGCGGCTCGAGCTCGCGGTGCGACTCCAGCGTGAGCGGCTCGCCGAGCTGCAGGTGCGCCGGCGGATCCGTGACGACGTCGAGGAGGGCGCCGCGAAGCAACAGCGCGACTACATCCTGCGCCGCCAGCTCGACTCGATCCGCAAGGAGCTCGGCGAGGACGACGCCTCGGTCGGCGAGGACTACCGGTCGAAGATCGCCGAGTCGGAGATGCCCGAGCACGTCCGTGAGCAGGCCGAACGCGAGGCCGCGCGGCTTGAGCGCATCGGAGACCAGACGGGCGAGTCCTCGATGATCCGCACCTACCTCGATTGGCTGCTCTCGATCCCGTGGGGCAAGCGTTCCGAGGAGCGGCTCGAGCTGACGGCGGCCCGCGAGGTGCTCGACGCGGACCACGAGGGTCTCGACGACGTCAAGGAGCGGATCATCGAGTACCTGGCGGTGCGCAAGCTTCGCGAGGAGCGCGGAATCTCCGACGACAAGCGTGCGGGCGCGATCCTGACACTGATCGGGCCTCCCGGCACCGGCAAGACGTCGGTCGGAGAGTCGATCGCGCGAGCGCTCAACCGGGAGTTCGTGCGTATGTCGCTCGGCGGCGTACGTGACGAGGCCGAGATCCGCGGGCACCGGCGCACCTACATCGGCGCGCTGCCGGGTCGGCTCGTGCGGGCGCTGCGTGACGCCGGGACGATGAACCCGGTCATCCTGCTCGATGAGGTCGACAAGGTCGGCGCCGACTGGCGCGGCGATCCCTCCTCGGCACTGCTCGAGGTGCTGGATCCGGCGCAGAACCACTCGTTCCGTGACCACTACCTCGATGTCGAGCTCGACCTCTCCGAGGTCATCTTCCTCGCCACCGCGAATGTCGCCGAGACGATCCCGGGACCGCTGCTCGACCGCATGGAAGTGATCCGCTTCGATGGCTATACGGTCGACGAAAAGATCGCGATCGCGCGTGGTTACCTCTGGCCGCGACAGCGTGACCGGGCGGGGCTGCGCGAGGACGAGGTCGCGATCGGCGATCCGATGCTCGAACTGATCGTCTCGCAGTACACGCGCGAAGCGGGCGTGCGTCAGCTCGAGCGGGAGCTCGGCAAGCTGCTGCGCAAGACCGCCACACGGATCGCCTCCGACGCGATGACGGCACCCGTCGACATCGACGAGACGCTGCTGCGCGAGGGGCTCGGACGGCAGCGCTTCTTCCAGGAGTCCGCCGAACGCACGGCCGTCGCCGGCGTCGCGACCGGGCTTGCCGTTACGGGCAGCGGTGGCGACGTGCTCTTCGTCGAGGCGACTCGAATGCAGGGCAAGGAGGGCCTCGTGCTTACAGGGCAGCTCGGCGACGTGATGAAGGAGTCGGCGCGAATCGCTCTCTCCTACGTGCACTCGCACGCCCACGAGCTCGGGATCGACGAGGACAGCTTCGAGAATGCGAGCTTCCATGTTCACGTTCCCGCGGGAGCGGTCCCCAAGGACGGACCGAGTGCCGGAATCACGATGGGCACCGCGCTCGCCTCGCTGCTCACGGGCCGCCCGGTCAAGCACACCATAGGGATGACCGGCGAGCTCACGCTTCAGGGTCGCGTGCTCCCGATTGGCGGGCTCAAGCAGAAGGTGCTCGCAGCCCATGCTGCCGGCCTGACCGACGTAATCATCCCCGAGCGGAACCGGCCCGACCTCGAGGACGTCCCTGCGGATGTGCGCGAGAAGCTCTCGTTCCATCCGGTGATGAACCTCGACGAGGCGCTCGAGCTCGCGCTCGAGCCCCAGGCGGCACATGCGTTGTCGTAACTGCGCGCCGATCCCCGAGGAGGTCCGCGCGATCGCGGACCTCCTCGAGCGGCGCGCGACGGTCTCGATTCTCTTCGCGGCACACGAGGGGGCCGTGCGCTTCAACGAGTTCCTCCAGGTGATCGGCCGCTTACCTCCTGCGACTCTCGCGAGCCGGCTGATCGAGCTCGAGCGTGCGGGCGTCCTCGAGCGCGCCGTGCTCGACACGCGTCCGCCCGGGGTCGAGTATCGGCTCACACGCCGTGGACAACGGCTGAGCGTGCTCGTGAGCGAGCTGCGAACCTTTGCTCTCGGTGAGTAGCAGGATGGCGACCGGCCATTCCGAGGCAGGTGCGCGAGCAGGAGTGCGTAGCGCAAGGGCGTAAGCTCAAGGGCGTGTGAGCCCGGCCAGATCCCGATCCCTGCGGCACACCGGCGGCGACGGGCGTCCGACGGGGCGAACCGCATCGGACCTGCCTCTGTTCGCCCCAGCCCGGCGTGACCCACCTGTCCGGGCCGGGCGAGGTGCCTCGTGCGAGCCGCCTGCGAGCGAGGTCGTGCAGGGATGACCAAGCTCGACTGGATCGCCCTGGCCTTCATCGGTATCAACGCGCTCGCCGGGCTCCGGCGCGGCCTGATCGGAACGGTTCTCTCGCTCGCGGGTCTCGTCGGTGGAGCGGCGCTCGGCGACCACTACGCACCTCAGCTGCTCTCCGCCGGCTCGCGTTCGCCGTACACACCGCTCGTCACGCTGGGTGGCGCCCTCGTCGGCGCGCTCCTGCTCCGGGCCGCTGCGGCGGTGATCGCCTCGTTCGCGCGCAGCGGGCTCCGGCTCATCCCTCCCCTCCACGCGCTCGACTCGATCGGTGGCTTGATCGCCGGCGCCGCCTCAGGGATCGTGATCGTCTGGGTGCTCGGCGCAGTCGCGCTGCAGTTTCCAGGCCAGACGACGCTTCGCCGCGATGTGCAGCGATCCGAGGTGCTGCGACGGCTCAACGCGCTCGCGCCACCGAACGAGTTGCTCCATGCACTCGACCGGATCGACGAGCTCCCCCTCGTCTCGGGCCCGGCACCGGCAAGTGCCGCGCTTCCTCCTGATCCCGCCGTGCTCGACGAGCCCGCAGTGCGCGCGGCGGAGCCGAGCGTCGTGCGTGTCATCGCCGACGCCTGCGGGCTCGGCGTCGAGGGCTCGGGCTGGGTCGCCGAGTCCCAGCTCGTCGTCACGGCGGCTCACGTGGTCGCCGGTACGACCGGCATCCGCGTCGATGGTCGGCCGGCGCGCCTCTTCGCCATCAGCCGCCGCAACGATGTCGCGGTGCTCGACGTCCCGGGACTCGACGCTCGCCCGTTGCCCTTCGGCACCGCCCACGCGGGCATGCCCGTGGCAGTGCTCGGCTACCCGGGTGGCGGCAGCTTCGCTGCGGCGCCGGGACGGATCGGCGCCACACTGAGCGTCCGGGTCAGCGGCGTCGCCCGTCCCGTCACCGAGCTGAGCGCGCGTGTCGAGCACGGCACTTCGGGCGGGCCGGCCCTTGACGCCAACGGTGTCGTCGAGACAACGATCTTTGCGGCGCGAGCCGGCTCGAACGCGGGCTACGGAGTCACGACCGGTGCGGTTCAGGCGGCGCTCGAACAGGCGCACCGCCCTGTGCCGTCGGGAAGCTGCTGAGCGAGGAAGCGCCGCCTCAGCGCGGCGTTCTCAGGTAGAAGACGGTATGGCGCCCAGCTCCCATGACCCGCTCGCTGCAGGCGCGCCGGCGGAACGGATCAAGGACTACGCCGGGACCGACTACCGCACCGTCTGGGAGAAGCCCGATGCGATCTTCTCGGGGCGGTTCGAGGACGAGCTCGCACGGCGGCTGCTGCCGAGCGCGCCCGGCTGGTTCATCGATATCGGTGCCGGGTACGGTCGGCTCTACCCGCTCTATGCCCGACCCGGACGGCGCGTCGTGCTCGTCGACTACGCGCCGCATCTGCTCGAGCTGGCCGCCGAAGCAATCCCCTCTAGCGCCCAGGTTTCCTTCGTTGCCGCCAACGCCTACCACCTGCCCTTCCGTCCGCAGGTGTTCGCTGCCGGGCTGAGCGTGCGCACTTACCACCACATGAGCGCTCCCGAGCACTTCCTCGCCGAGTGCGCGCGTGTGCTCCAGCCGGCGGCGCACCTCGTGCTCGAATACTCGAACAAGCGCAGCGCGGTACGAACGCTCAGACACCCACGAAGCTCGCTTCGCGTCGACCACGAGGAGTACGGACAGCTGCTGTTCGGGACCCACCCGACCGCATTCAGGCGCATGGCGGCGGACGCCGGACTCGAGCTGCAAAGGCGCGAGGGCACCGGCTTCCTGAGCCGCTTCGTCTCGCGGAGCGATCCGCCGCTGCAGCCCGCGCTCGCGCTTGCCGAGCGCGCACTCGATCGCCTGCTCGGGCCGATCGACCTTGCGCCGATGAGCTTCGTCGATCTCGAACGCACCGGCAGGGCCGCCGCCGCCGAGCCTCCCGGCGAAAGCCTCGCCGAGATCCTCCAGTGCCCCGCCTGCGCGGGCGCGCTCAAGGAGGAAGACGGCGCGATGAGCTGCGCCGGCTGCGGGCGCGTCTACCCCTGGGAGGGACAGGTACTCGACTGCCGTCATCTCGACCCCGCGGGCTGAGCGGAATGCGCTCCCCGCCGAAGGCGCTCGTGCGCGCATCCACGGTGCGCGCGCTGGGGCCGCTGGCCGAGCGCCGCTTCCGCGAGCGCCCGCGGGTGCGGGTTATCTCCTTCCACGACGTCTTCCCCGGACGGGACTCGCCCTTCCCGGGCCGGCTTGCATGGCTCGCCGGGCGCTGCCGCGTCGTCTCGCTCGCCGATGCCTACGCACGTCGCGAGCTCGACCCCGAGCGTCTCAACGTCGTGCTCACCTTCGACGACGGGTATGCAGAACACGAGGGTTTTGCGGCCCCGGCGCTGCGCGAGCTGGGGCTGCCCGCGACATTTTTCGTTCCGTCCGGCGCGGTCGGCCTGAGCGGCGAAGCCGCGGCACGCTTCGCCGCGAACGGGCTCCGCCGAAGCTCTCGGCCCTTCACGTTCATGAGCGAGGAGGCGCTTCGGCGTCTCGCCGCCGACCCTTTGTTCGAGGTGGGCGGCCACACGCGCCACCACATCGATCTCGGTAGCGTCGACGACGACGCCCTGCTCGCCGCGGAGATCGGCTTCGACCGGAATGAGCTCGAGAGGCTCACCGGCACGGCACCGCGTTGGTTCGCGTTCCCTTTTGGCGGCGCCCATCACACCTCGCCCCTGGCGACGAGCGCGATCAGAGAGGCGGGCTACGAAGCCGCATTCACGATCATGCCCGGGTACTGGGCGCGTGCGGACGATCCCTTGCTCCTCGGACGGGACTCGCTCGCCTTCGACGCCGGCGAACGCGCCTGGACGGATGCGCTCCGGGGCGGCTACGACGCGGTCGCCTGGCTGAAGTGGCGGGCCGAGCGGGTGCGACGGCGACGTGACCGACGCGCTGTCTTCGCCTAGCTCGTCGAGGGGGAACCGCAGCTCTCCCGCTCGAGCCGGCGCGTCAGAGTGCAGACGGGCGGGTGTGCGAGGATGTCGCGCGTTGGTGGGAGCATCCCTGCGCAGCCGGAACGACGCCCCGCCTGCCGGGGTGGCCCAGAGGTGCGCCGCGAGGCGGGCCTTTGCGGCGCGCGCTCGAACGAGCTCGGGAGAGAGCGGGCTGTGGCACACAGCGGGAGCCTGAGCAACGCGGGCACCGCCTTCGCGGCAAGCGCGGCGCCCGAGATTTCGCGAGGCGCACGGCTGCTCGCGTTCCCTCGCTGGTCGCGGACGCGCGCGCTTCTCGTCATGCTGGGCGCGGCGATCGCGCTTGTCGGCTTCCGCGGCGTCTACGTGCTCACGCCCTACGGTGGCAGCGACGCCCAGAACTATCTCGGCTACGCCTCCTATCTCGCCCGCTTCCACACGCTTCCACCCGCGGCGCTCAACCCGAGCGAATACTCGACGCCGCCGCTCTACGAGGCGAGCGCGGGACTGCTCGAGTGGCTCGGCCATCGGCTGCCGTCGTTCTCGCTCGAGCTCCACTCGCGGCTACTAACCGCACTCGCCTGGCTCGCGCTCGTGGCGGCTGCGTGCGCCGCGATGACCGCGGCTCGCCTGGTGGTTCGGCGGCTCGGCGCGGCCGGACTCGTGCTGGCCCTGCTCTGGGCACTTGACGAGGTGATCACCCTCGCGAAGCTCCAGGACTGGTCGGAGGGACAGCTCGTCTCGCTCACGTTCATGCTCGGGCTGCTCGTGGTCACGGCGCTGATCTCCCGCGAGCTCTGGCCGGGGCACCCACGGCGCGCGCTCGCCGCCGCGGCGATGGCACTTGCCTATCCGATCGTCTTCCGGCTCGGGATCATGTTCCACCCGGAGATGACGCTCGCGTTCATCTGCTCGCTCGTGCTGCTCACGGTGCTGCGCGCCCAGCGCTCTCAGTGGCCATGGCGACTCGGAGCGGTAACCGGGATCCTGCTCGGGCTCGGCGCCTCGGTGCGGCAGTCGATCAGCGTCGTGATCCTGAGCGTCGCGCTCGCGGTCGCACTCGCCGGCGGTCGCCGCGCGCTCCCGTTCCTGGCGGCCGCCGCGATCGGTGTGGTTCTCGTCGCCGGGCCCTGGTGGGGCTACGCGACCAACCGCTGGGGCAGCCCGATCAAGCTTGCGCTCGACCGTCCCGGACATATGTCCTCGAGCGGAGAGCCGCTTTCATTCTGGGTCTCGTTCCCACTCGGTTCGCTGATCACCCACCCCTACCGCCCGGACTTCACAAACCAGCTGCTGCCGACGCTGCACGCGGATCTATGGGCCGACTACTGGGGTTCGCTACGCAATGAGTGGAGCGGCCAGTCGAAGCTCACCACGTTCGTCGCCTCGACGCAGAGCACACTCGGTTTCGGCTGGGATGCACTTGCGCTCGTCGGCCTCTTCGGCTTCGGCCTGCCCGCCGCGATCCGTCTCCTCCTGCGCCGCACGCGAGACGCTCCCGACTTCGCCGCCGGCTTCCTCACGCTTGTCACCGTCGCCGCCTTCATCGCCTTCGTGCTCACGATCCTCCGTTACCCGCAGTTCGACGGGAAGGAGATCAAGTCCAGCTACATGCTCTTCGTCACGCCCTGCTGGGCGCTTCTGACGCTCCACGGGTGGCTCCGCACGAGTGCGCGCAGCGCATTCGCCGCTCGTATGCTGCTGCCGAGCTTTGCGGCGCTCTACGCGCTCAGCTATGTAACGGATCTCTACACATTTCTCCGCTAGAACGATGACCATGTTCAACCCCCTGAGTGCGCGCGCGCCGGCCGGCCCGGCTCGCTCGAGCCGTGCCGCCTACGCGCTCGGGCGCAGGCTCGGCCGGCTCCAGGGTGCGGTTGCCCGTCTGCCTTTGCCGAAGCCCTGGATGGTGCTCGGGGCGCTCGTCGGGCTCGACTGGATGAGCGTGCTCGAGGCGGCGCGGGTCGCCGCCCATCGTGGCTGGCTCTACGACGACGGTGGCGGCGGAAGCACCTGGAACTACACCGGCGGCTGGGTGCTCGCGCACGGCCACCTCCCGCAGGCGGCGATCGGCTACGGCGAGGCGCTGCTCGCGGCGCCGATCGCCTGGTTTGCGGGCCCGAACCTGCTTGCCGGATTGCCGGCGCTGATGCTCGTCAATGGGCTCGTGCTCGCCCCGATCGCACTGCTCTGCATCTACGGGATTTCGAAGGCGATCGGCGGCACACTCTTCGCCTACGGCGCCGCGCTGCTCTGGATCGTGCTTCCGCTCGCGACAATCAGCTACTTCTACCCCAACTATCACAGCGACTATGCCGACCTGGCACTGCCCGCAGCGGTCGGGCTGACCGGGCTGAGCGTCTACCCCGCCATGGTCACCGCACTCGTCGCGGCCTACTTCGGCTACCGCGCGCTCTCGGCACCACGCGGGGGCGATGCGCTGCTCGCGGGTCTCGCAGCAGGGATCTCGGTCGCCTTCGAGCCCGTCGGCCTGTTCCTCGTGTTCGCCGCGGCAGTCGCGTTCCTACCGCGGCCACGCCAGCTCGCGCTGCTCGCGGCGGGCGTCGCCCCTTCGCTGTTGGCGTTCATGCTCTGGAAGGAGCGAGGTCTCGGCGAGTTCCCGCCCCTCTCGTTCCACTTCAACTTCGCCGCGCTCAAGGGCAACCTCGACGGCCTCCGTGAATGGGGCTGGAGCAAGCGCCTGGTCGAGTGGGCGGCGCTGGCGGGGCTGATCGGGCTCGCTCGGCGCTCACTCCGCGGAGCCCTCCTGATCGGCGTCTGGTTTGCGGTGGCGCTTGTCAGCAAGTCGTCTGATCCTGGCCTCAACGTCGGCGGAGGGACGCTCTTCCCCGCGCTCGTGCCGATCTTCCCCGCCTTCTTCCTGCTCGTGACGTCGATCGTGTTCCTCGTGCCCGTCTACGGCCGGCACCGGTCCGCCAGCTCGCCGTCGTCCAGCTGGCCTGCCTCGCCTGCTGGCGTACGCAGGCTCGCCGTCGCGCTCGGAGCAATCGCGGTCGTACCACTGCTCGCGTTTTCGGCACTGCCGGTCCTCGCTAGCCCGACCGCGGCGAGCATCGGTGGAATCTATGTGCCGCTCAACAGCTTCAGCCTCTCGGCTCAGGCACGCGGTGCCACCGTGACGCTACGCTGGCGACCCCAGGCGACGCACGGGAGCGCCGCGGGCTACGACATCTACCGCTCGAGCGGGGTCGACGCCCTCTCCTGCGCCCCCGGCGGCTCCCACTGCAGCTACGAGCCGACACTTGTCGCCATCGTGCCGGGCTCGCAGTCGAGCTACGTCGACCATCCGCCGGCGGGCCGCTGGTCTTATCGCGTCGCGCTCGCTGCCGCCGGGATGGGCGTTGCGAGCGCTGACAGCCCGCTCCTGCTCAGCGATCCGGCCGGAGCCAGCGTTGGCTGAACACAATCCGCGGCGCCACGGGCGCCACGCACTCGTGACGCTCACGTGCGTCGCGCTGCTCGGCGCCGGTACCGGCCTCGTCCGTGCCGCGCATGCGTCGGTCGAACTCGGGCAGGGCGCCCAGCACGCCTCGCTGCAGGTGGACGCCAAGGGCGACGCGCTGATCACCTGGAAGCAGGGCGGGAACGAGCAGTCGATCTATGTCCCCGCCTCGGGCGAGCTCAGCCACGGGGGTGCATTGTCGGGCCCTGACGTCTCGAAGCCGGTTGGCGGCGCGCTCGTGCCAGGGGCGCTCAGCATCCGCCGCACCCCCGGTGGCGTCCTCTACGCACTACAAGAGTTGAGCATCGGCGGTCAGCCCCCCATGCTCGATCTCTCCCGCTGGCGGGGAGCGCCGACGACGCTCACACTCACCCTCAGCGGCGACCACCTGCAAGGTCGGCTGAGCTTCCACGACGAGCCCTTGAGCGGCCACAGCTTCACGCTCGGCGGGCTGCGGCCGCGGATCTACGTGTTTCTCGACTGCTTCGACTGTGGCGGCAAGCACGGCTGGAGCGAGATGCTCGGCGTCGCACCTCGCGCCGACGGCCAGTTCAGCGTCCTGCTGCGCCCAAACTGGCGAGGCTCCGGATACCGCGCGAGCGTGACCGGCCCGAACTTCGGCACAACCTACGCCCCCGACGCACAAACCTCGAGCACACCCGGCTGAGCGTCGCCGACGGGCGAGCCGCGCGCAGCCGGCAACCGTCCTCGCAACGCCTCGGGGCACTGGCGCTGACCGACCCCGCGCACGGAAAACATGAAGGCGAAGCAACGTACGCGCCGTCCGCGGTCAGCGGCGCGATGCCCTCCCGCGCCGCGGCGCTAGATCGCGCCGTCGCCGAAGCCGCCGGGGTTGCCACCAGGCGGCGCACCGAAGCCGCCACCGCCCGAGCTGAAGCCGGGCGGCGCGGGCATCGTGAGCTGGTGCCAGGTGATCGAGAACGACGCGCCACCATGCGAGGGCGCGTCGGGTAGCGCCTCGGAGACCGAGCCTTCGGGCTGGAAGCGGCCGAACCCGCCACCGGCAGCCCCCGACTGCAGCTCGATCGCCGACGCGCTCCAGGCGCTGTTTGTGATCGAGCCGGTCAACGTTCCGCTCTGGACGCTCGCGTGTTTGAAGGTGACCGTTCCGAAGTTCGTCAGCGACTGCTCGCGACAGCGGTACTGCGAGAAGCAGATCGAGGGTGCCTCGGCGACCCACTCGGCGGAGGTCGTGTCGGGGTCCGACATCGGCAGCGTCTTGAGGTAACTCGTGCCCTGGCTGAGATTGCGCAGGTCGATCGTGACCTTGTCCCCCTTGACGTCGACCGAGGCCGAGATCGTGTCGCCGGGGGTGACGTTGAACTGGAGCGACACCGCAGCAGCCGGCACGAGCTCGTACCAGGCGAAATAGTGCGCTTGCCCGTTCGACCCGCAATCGGCCTCCGTCCCTGTCTGCTCGAGGCTGTTGGAACCGTTGGAGTTGCCGCCGAGGCCGATCCAGAACGCCGATGCAGTCGGGATGCCACTCGACTTCGCGGCGGTGCAGTTTGCTTTCGGCTCGACCCACGTTCCTGCGACATTGCCGAACGTCGACGACGCTGCCGGCGCCGGCGTCGCCGTGGTGGTCGTGCCTGACGTCGCGGCCGTGGTCGTGGTCGTGGCTGGCGTCGTCGTCGTCGCAACCGGAGCGGATGCACCCGGAAGCGTCACGACGTACCCGGCCCAGTTCGAACTGACTGCAGGCGCAGCCGCCAAGGTACCGGGCACCGCAACGGCGGAGACGAGCCCGGCAAGCACGAGTCCGCCGACGAGCCGAAAGAACCACGGAGCGCTCGGAGTGTTCACGTTCTCAGAAAACAGCGGCTGCCTTGGAAGCGCCTTCACAAAGCATGAACGTGAGCTAAGAACTTCATAACCCGCAGGACTTTCCCTGCCTGGGCGAACCGGGCGGGCAGCACCGGCTCGTATCCTGTCCCGGATGCATACCGAACGCTGGGGGCCGTGGGCCACGCTCTGCATCGTTGCATGCCTGCTGCTCCTCGCGTCGGCCGCCGAGGCCACACCGGCGCCCGGTCCGAGTCTTACGAGCCCCCCAGTGGTGATCGGGATCGCAGCCGCGGGCAAGCGCCTCACCGGGCTGAGCGGCGTCTGGTCGGGAACCGGCGCGATCGCCTACCGCTACCAGTGGGAGCGTTGCAACGCCGCCGGGGTCGGCTGCGTCGCGATCGGCGGGGCAACCGCCTCGAACTACACGCTCGTCGCGAGGGACATAGGCAAGACGGTTGGGCTCACCGTGCATGCGACCGACGCATCCGGGACCGCGTCGGGGTACGCGAGCCTCGTCGGCCCGATCGCCGCGACCCGCCCTCCGCTCGTCGCGACCGTGCAGCCGGTCGTCAACGGCGTACCGGCGGTCGGCAGACGTCTGACGGTGACGACGGGTACGTGGAGCCCGATGGTCACAAGGTTCACGTACACCTGGATGCGCTGCGACGCGAACGGTCGCGTCTGCGCGCCGATCGGCGGTGCCAGTAGCGCTGCCTACACGGTCACGCCGCTCGACCTCGGACACGCACTCGTAGCTCTCGTCCAGGCCGCGAACGCTGCGACGTTGCAGAACACCTACTCGCTCGCGACCCCGGCCGTCGTCTCGGCTGCCGTGCGCGGCCCAGTGGCGTTGACGGCACCCGAGATCGTCGGTAGCCCCGAGAGCGGCTCGGCGCTCGTCGCCGCGACCGGCCGCTGGCAGGGAACAGGTTCCGTCGGCTACACCTTCCAGTGGTTGCGCTGCGACCTGCTCGGGAGCCATTGCACCACCGTGGTCGGTGCCACCGCGGCGACCTACCGGCTCGGGGTGCTCGACGAAGGCCGTACGATCGCGTTGACAGTGGGAGCCACCGATCTGACCGGCACGAGCGTCGCCTACGCGAGCCTGCTGGGACCCGTCGCCCCGCCCTCGGCGGCGCTCGTCTCGACGAGCCCACCGACGCTGTCTGGCAGCGCCGAGAGTGGCGGCACGCTCACGGTTGGCCCGGGCACGTGGTCGTCGCCTCCGAGCGGCTATCTCTACGGCTGGCTCCTCTGCAACAGGAACGGGCGACTTTGCAGCCCGATCTCAGGTGCGACGGCAGCGAGCTTCGACCCGACGACGGCAGATGCCGGCCACACGCTGGTCGCCGAGGTCACAGCACGACAGGGCACCGAGTCGCAGCCCGCGTTCAGTGCGGCCAGCGCCGTCGTTTCCTGAGCGCACCCACCGCCGGCGAGACCACCGGTTATCGTGGCCGAGTGGCTCACGTGCCCTCCCAGGCCGCGCCGCGGTTCGCGCTGGCCGCTGTCTGCGGCGTGCTCTTCCTGACCTTCCTCGACAACACGATCGTCAGCGTCGCACTTGCCGACATGCAGACGTCGCTGCGTAGCGGCGTCGCGAGCCTCCAGTGGATCGTCGACGGCTACATGCTCGCGTTCGCCGCGCTCATGCTGACCGGGGGAACGCTCGGCGACCTGCTCGGTCGTCGCCGTGTGCTCCTCGTGGGGGTCGGGATCTTCTGCGCCGGGTCGCTCATCTCAGCACTCGCCCCGAACGCCGATGTGCTGATCGCGGGCCGGGTGGTGATGGGTATCGGGGCCGCTGCAAGCGAACCGGGGACGCTCTCGCTGATCCGGCAGCTCTACCCTGACCAGCGCGAGCGCGCCCGGGCTCTCGGGATCTGGACGGCGGTCTCGGGCATCTCGCTCGCGGTCGGACCCGTGCTCGGCGGGGCGATGGTCGCACTTGCCGGCTGGCGGGGGATCTTCTGGTTCAACCTCGCCTTCGGGACAGCGGCGCTGTGTGTCGCTGCCCTGTCGCTTCCCGAGAGCGCAGATCGCGAGGGCCGCTCGCTCGACGTCCCGGGATTGTTCGCGGGGACGATTGCAGTGAGCGCGGTGACGTTCGCGGTCATCAAGGGCGAAACGTCGGGCTTCACGAGCGGACGGATTCTCGCGCTCTTCGCGCTCGCCGGCGTTGCCTGCCTCGCCTTCGTGCTGCTCGAGCGCCACAGCCGCGACCCTGTGCTGCCGCTGGCATTCCTGCGCGACCGGAGCTTCACGAGCGCGATGCTCGTCGCCTTCACGACAAGCTTCGGCCTCTTCGCCGTCTTCTTCTTCACGGCGCTCTACCTCCAGGTCGTCGCGCACTTCTCGGGTTGGAAGATCGCCCTGCAGTTCGTCCCCATGGCGCTCGCGATGGTGCTCGCAGGCCGGCTCGCAGCGTGGGCCACGGCGAACCGCGGGCCGCGGGCCTCGATGCTCGTCGGCTGCCTCTGTGCCGGCGGGGGCATGTTCGTCGTCGCCTCGCTGCTCAGCCCCCGCGTCGGCCTCGCTCCGCTCGCGGCCGCGCTCGCGCTCGTCGGCTTCGGGCTCGGGCTCGCGCTCGTCGCGGTGACCGGCGGCGTGCTCTCGGCGGTTCCGGCCGCACGCTCGGGCATGGCCGCGTCGACGCTCAACACTGCGCGTGAGCTCGGCGGCGTCCTCGCCGTCGCGATTCTCGGCGCACTCGTCAACGCCCGACTCGTGAGCGAGCTCGGCCACAAGCTGACCGCGCTCGGCGTACCGACGATCTTCCACGCGCTCGTGATCAACGACGTGACGCGTGGCGGCCTGCCGGCGAACGCGTCGGCAGCCGAGGCGGCGAACCCGATCATCGCCGCCTACCCGAGCCTCGTCGCCCGTGTGCTCGACGCCGCGGAGAGCTCGTTCGGCAGCGGCGTGCACGCGACGCTCGTGCTTGCAGGGATCATCCTGCTTGTCGGCGCCCTTGTCTCCGTGCTCGCGAGCGGTGCACGGCGAGCCGAGGCAACGAGCGGCTGAACGCCGTCAGGTGACGGCGGCCGCGAGCCGGTCGACGGCTTCGCCGAGCAACGCTGCCGAGGTGCCGAAGTTGAGGCGTGCGAAGCCTCGACCCTGTGTGCCGAAGTTCGGTCCGGGGCTGAGCGCGACCCGGCCGCGCTCGAGGAACACGGACGCGGGGTCGTCACCGAGGCCGAGTCCTCGGCAGTCGAGCCAGGCGAGGTAACCCGCCTCGGGCGGGTCGTAGGCGATCTGCGGAAGCCGTGCCGCAAGCAGCCGCGCGAGCAGCTGGCGGTTGACGTCGAGGTGCGCGATCAGCAGGTCGAGCCAATCGGCTCCCTGCTCGAACGCGGCCAGCGCGGCGAGCACGCCGAAGTGCCCGACGTGGTACGGCAGATGACTCGGCAACGCGGCATCGAGCCGGGCCTCGAGCCCGGCGTCGCCGGTCACGATCAGCGCGCACTTGAGGCCCGCGACGTTCCACGCCTTCGACGCGCCGGTGATCGCGACGGCGCCGGCGGCAGCCTCCGGCCCGAGCGTGAGGTAGGGGACGTGGACGCTGCCGGGCAGGGTCATCGGAGCGTGGATCTCGTCGGCGATCACGACGACGCCGTAGCGGCCGGCGAGCTCGGCGATCGCCTCCAGTTCGTCGCGCCGAAACGAACGGCCGCTCGGGTTGTGCGGATGGCAGAGCAGGAATGTGCGCGCGCCGGCGGCGAACGCGTGCTCGAGCCCGTCCAGGTCGAGCTCGTAGCCGCGGTCCGAGCGCGCGAGCGGTGACTCGACGACGCGTCGTCCCGCTTCGACGGCGACGGTGAAGAACGGCGGATAGACGGGTGGGGTGATGACGACTGCATCCCCTGGTTCGGTCAACGCCCTGATCAGTTCGCTGACGGCAGTCATCACGTCGGTCGCCGCCCGCACGCGGCCGGGGTCGACGTCCCAGTCGTAGCGGGCGGCCGCGAAACGGGCGAACGCGGTACCGAGCGCACCCGCCGAGGGGTAGCCGGTGTCGTCGCGGGCGACGGCCGCGGCGAGCGCATCGCGCACCGGCGCCGCGAGCGGGAAGTCCATCTCGGCGACGAAGGCGGGAAGCACATCGGGCGGATACGTCGTCCACTTCGCGCTTCGCCGGCGACGTAGTGCGGCGAGATCGACGTCGTCGAAGCCGGCCAGACCGGAGCCGGCGGCCGGCGCGCCGGCCGCGCTAGACACGCGCGGTAATCGTGATCCCGCCCCGCGCCTTCTGCTCGAGCCCGACCGAGACACGGTCGGGTGCCAGCGCGAGCGCCACGGCAACCTCGTCGCGAATCCGCACCGCGAGCGACTCGCAGAAACAGCCGTCGTTGCGGAAGCGCGCGAGGTAGAGCTTGAGCGACTTCGACTCGAGACAGAGCCCGTCGGGGCGATAGCTGAGCGTGAGCGTGTAGAGGTCGGGCTGCCCGGTGATCGGGCAGATCGCGCTGAGCTCGTCGCTCTTCAGCTCGACCTCCGCCACGCCGGGGTTCGCGAAAGTCTCGAGCCCCGCGTAGTGCGAGGAACCGGCGTGTCCGAGCGCGACGAACTCCCCGGGTCTGTCGACGGTTGCCATCGATACAGCGTAGAGGCTGGACAGCAGGGCTACAGTGCGTGCATGCGAGTCGCGGGCACGATCCTGCCTGCGCTCGTGCTCACGGGAGTGCTTGCGGTGTCGGCGCTCGCCGCCGGGCCGAGCGTGCACCGGACGGTCGCCGGCAGCACACGCGCGACCGCTTCGCTGCTGAGCCCATCCGATCTCGGCAGCGGCTGGGTGGCGGCGACCAAGGCCGGGACGAGCGGGCTCCAGGTCGACTGCCCCGGCTGGGAGCCCAGCGGGCGGGGCGTCTCGATCACGGGCACCGCCTCCTCGCCTGACATCACCGCTTCGACGGGCTCGTATGTCGCGATCGTCCAGCTCACGAGCACCTACGCCTCAGCGGCCGAGGCCCGGACGTTCTGGGACCGGGCAATCAAGCCGGGACTGGTCAGGTGCGTCAGCGAAACGCTCGAGACGATCTCGACGCACGGCTTCCGCATCAAGATCCTTTCGGAGGGCCCCCTACGCGTCGCGCCTGCCGGCACGCTCACGGCGGGATACCGCGTCGTCGCCGACCTCACCTCCGAATCGACGGGGCGAACCCTGAAGACCTTCTTCGACGTCGTTTTCGTCGGGCGCGACGCCACGCTCTCGGAGCTGACCTTCAGCAGCTTCACCGACGCCGTGCCGGGCGCCGTGGAGGCCGCACTCGCAAAGCTCGTCTACCGGCTGATCGGGCTCCCGCTCGCCTGACCGACGGGAGAAGGAGTCGCAGATTGCGGCCGTGTCAGGGCCGCCCCCACCTGAGCCGCAGGCCGCGGCGAAGCTCTGCGTGCGCGTGACCCGCACCCGTGCGTCCCTGCTACGGTGAAGACTGAGGGCACGAACGTCCCTGATCTTGACGGAGGAACGAACCCGATGAGTGCATACGGCTACAGCCCCCCGGCGACAGCGAGATGCCCGGGCTGCGGAGCGATCGTCGTGCTCCCCAAGGAGCCGATCTTCGCGGACTCGCCACCGGCGATCTGCGCGACGTGCGACACCGAGGTTCCCGACTACCGCCGTAGCTCCTACACCGCAAGCGACGCACGTGCGGCGGAGCAGGCACCGGTGCCCGCTCCCGCGGCTCCGGCGGCGCCGTCGGTTCCGGTCGAGCAGCAGCGCTACTCGCGCGGCCGTCTGTTCAGATCGCTCGGCGGGCTAATCGCCGAGCGCGGGCTGACCGCCGTCGAATCCGCGAGGGACCGCTTCCCCAGCTGAGCGAGGTCGCACGCGCCGGCGGGCGCACCGGCTTCAGGGTGCGCTCGGGAAGCCCGGTGTGGCGATTGCGCTCCCGTCGGCGAAGATCGTCAAGGCTTCGAAGGGCGCGATCTGGGCCGTGAACGCAACCGCGGCGGGGCCCATCGCGAAAGCAGCGGTCGCGTAGGCATCGGCGGTGGCAAGTTCCTCGCCCACGATCGTCACCGACGCGAGCCCCGCGGGCGGCGGCTCACCGGTGTGCGGGTCGAGCACGTGCTCGCCGCGCGCGTAGGCCCCGGAGGTAGCGAGCGCGAGATCGTTGCCCTCGACGACGGCCGCGACCAGCTCGAGCTCCGCCGGATGCTGGATTCCGACACGCCAGCACGAGCCCGGGAGCGCCCCGCCACGCATCCTGATGTCTCCGCCGGCGTTGACGGAGTAGTTGCGCGCGCCGCCCCGGTCGAGCAGCTCGGCGGCCCGATCGACCGCCCAGCCCTTGACGTACCCCGACGGATCGACCGCTTCCAGCGAGGCGTAGCGGGCGTCGAAGTAGCCTCCGGTGAGTTCGCGGAGCTCATCGCAGCGCCCGAGCACCGCACGCACGTCGGGGTGACACTCGACAACCCGGAGCTCGCCCCGGTTGAGGCGGCTGATCTCGCTCGTGTCCTTGTAAGTGCTAAAGCGTTCGTCGACGACGCGCAGCCAGGCGAAGACCTCCTCGGCCAGTGCCTCCGTGCCGGCATCGCGGAGATCAACGACAATCGGCATCCCCATGATCTGCTCGACACGCCGCAGACCCGGGAGCTCGCTCACCGCGCGAGCTTAGGGCTTCTCAGCCTGGAGCAGTGCCGCCTGCAGCGACGCCTGCCAGGAGACCGTCGTATTGCTCGCGCCCGCAATCGTCTCGAGATCCTTGGCCGCGTTCGCCTGGAGCTGGAAGGTCTCCTGCTGCAGCAACGGCAGCGCCTGCGAGTTGATGTAGCGCGAGCGGGGTGTGTGATTCGGGAAGACCGGCCAGCTGATGTCGCTCAGGGACGGGATCTTGATCGTCACGGTCGTCTTCGCCCCATTGGTAGTGACCGTCTTCTGCACGGTCAGGCGCACTTCCATGAATCCCCACTTGTGGCACTGAACCGAGGGGCCGGTAACGGTCACCATCGTCACCGTCTTCTTGGTCGCGGCCCGCGCGCTACGCGCAAGCGCAAACGCGTTCCCGACCGGAACCGCGAGCGCAGCGGCACAGCACACCGCGGTGATCCCCCTACGCAGCATCACGAAACAGGTTACAGAGCGAAACGCTCGACGTGCAGGTGATTGCGCGGCACGTGCGCGCGACGCAGATTCGGGAGAATATTGTCGACCATCCCGAGCGGTCCGCAGATGTAGACATCGCGCTCGGCGATATCCGGCACGAGCTCGGTGAGATGGCTCGGTGAGAGGAGGTCGCGACCCGCCTCGGTGGCGTGGTCGCCGACGACATAGGTGACGCGCGCGCCGCGCGTGGCGGCGATTTGGTCGAGCTCGTCGCTGAACACGATCTCATCTGCCGAGACGACCCGGTAGAGCGCGATGATGTCGCCGCCCATCTGCTCGAGCAGCGCCCGCACGGGGGTGATACCGATGCCGCCCGCGATCAGCAGCACCTTGCCCGAGTGGCGGCTCTCGTCGGTGAAGACGCCGAACGGGCCCTCGGCGAACACACGCGTCCCAACCGGAATCTGCGCGAACCTCGCGCTGTGGTCACCGAGGTTTTTGACGGTGATCCTGAACGAGCGGCCGTCGGGAGCCTCCGAGAGTGAGAAGGGATGCTGGGTGTACCAGAAGCCCCGCGTAAGAAAGCGCCAGAAGAAGAACTGGCCCGCTCGCGCGTTGAGCCGGTCGAGACCGCGACCGCCGATCCGGAGCGAGACGACGCCGGGCCCCTCCTGGATCACGTCGGTCACACGCAGGTCGAAGCGAGCGGCGCGCACGAGCGGACGCACGAGCCTGAAGTAGAGCACGAGTGCGAGCGCGAGCGCATAGAGGCTCCGCCAGTAGTCGGCGGCGATCTTGTCGACAACGAGATCGTTGCCGTCAGGGATCATGTGGAACCAGGCGAGCGCGATCCCCGCGTAGGCGGTGAAGTGGACGGCGTACCACCACTCGTAGGAGAGTTTGCGCCGAACGACCACGAGCGAGGTGACGACGACCGCGACGAGCAGCGCCGTGCCGACGGTCGCGGTGATGATCCCCGGGTAGGGCGAGGTCGGAGCGAGATTGATGCTCAGGCTGCCCGGCTTGAGGCTGAGCGTATGGCCATGCCCGAGCCCGGTCGAGCCGAACGAGCTCGACCCCGGCTGCGGCAGCGTGAGCCAGTTCCAGTACTCGCGGAAGAAGGACTGCTTGTCCTGCTTGGCGTAGCCCCAGACGGAGAAGACAACGTGTGCGAGCGCCAGGTCGAGCACCGCGTGTCCGTTCCAGCGATGCCAGAAGGTCAGCCGGTCGAAGCCGACGAGCCGCTCGAGAAACGGCAGCCGTGCCAGCAGCAGCACCTCGACGAGCGCCAGGTAGCCGGCGAGCAGCGCCGTGATCCGGCCCATGCCGAGGAGCACCTCGTCGAAGTTGTGCCAGTGGTAGGCGAGCCCGTCACCCCCGCCCGAGCCCCAGATCCAGATCACGCCGACACCGTTGCCGATGAAGAACAGCCAGAGCAGCACAGAGATAACGCGCCGTGCGCTCTTGCGACCGGCCGGACGACCTGTACCCGCGCGCAGCGACAGCGGGAGAGGCGGGGAGCTCGAATCGGTCATCAGGGGAGGCTCGCAGCAGCCGCACCGCACCGTGCGCGGTTGATGGCCTCAAGAGCATATTGGTGCCGGACGCTCGTGTGCGACGGCTTGAGACGACGGCTAGCGCCGCGAGCGGCGAAGATGTCGGGCGGATGCGAGACCCGGCCCGCAGCGAGGAACCGTACGGCCCGCTTGCGGAGAGACGTCCGTCTGCTCGGCTCGGTGCTGGGAACGGTGCTCGTCGAGCAGGAGGGCGAAGCGTTTCTCGCCGCCGAGGAGCAGATCCGCGCCGCGGCCCGACGGTCGCGCGAGGTCGGAGACCCGCGGATCGTCCGCGAGGCGGTGCGGGCGCTGCCGCCGGAGGAGCAGGCGCGCGTCCTCCGAGCGTTCGGTCTCTACTTCCAGCTCGCGAACACGGCCGAGCAGCATCACCGGCTGCGGCGCCGACGCGAGTACGCCGAGAATTCCTTGCCGGCGCGCGAGTCGCTCGAGGACGCGTTCGCGCGCATCGCCGTCGTACCAGAGGAACTGCGTGCCGAACGGCTTGCCGCGGTCTCGCTCGAGCTCGTGCTGACCGCACATCCGACCGAGGCAACCCGCCGTACCCTCTTGCGCACTCACGCTCGCATCGCGGCAATCCTTTCCCGTCTCGATGAGACGCGAGTGAGCAGCGCCGAGCACGGGCAACTCGAGGCCGAGCTCGCAGAGGAGATCACGATCCTCTGGCAGACCGACGAGGTGCGCGGCGTCCGCCCTCAGGTCGTCGATGAGATCCGCCACGGCCTCTGGTTCTTCGTGCAGAGCCTCTTCGACGCGGGCGAGCGGGTGCTTGCGGACTACCGTCACTTCCTGCCCGACGCGGCACCGCCGTTCTCGTTCGGTAGCTGGATTGGCGGTGACCTCGACGGCAACCCCAACGTCAGCGGCGAGACGGTGCTGCTCGCGCTCGAGCGTGCCCGGGAGACGGCGCTTGTCCGCTACCGCGCCGATGTGCGTGAGCTCACGATCATGCTCGCGTCGAGCCGCACGCTCGTCGTCTGTCTCGGCCGAGCTCGACGCCTCGATCGCCGCCGACGAGCAGGCGCTCCCCGAGGCGGCGGCGGCGCTGGCGCGCTCCGACGAACGCGAGGCCTACCGCAAGAAGCTCGCCTTCATCCGCTGGCGGCTCGAGCACGACGCCTACCGCGACCCGAGCGAGCTACTCGCCGACCTCGGTGTGATCGCACGCAGCCTCGAGGCCAACCGCGGCCACCGAATTGCGGCGGGCCAGCTCGCCCGTCTCCAGCGGCGGGTCGAGCTCTTCGGCTTCCACCTTGCCAAGCTCGACGTCCGCCTCCACGCGAGCGAGGTGCACAACCCGGACGCCCGCACACTCGAGGTCTTCCGGGCGATCGAAACTGCACGCGCGCGTCACGGCGCCCAGGCGCTCGACACGGTGATCGTCTCGGCTACCGCCGACGCCAACGACGTGCTCGCGGTACTCGACCTGACCGACGAACCGGTCTCGGTCGTGCCGCTGTTCGAGACGATCTCCGACCTCGCCCGGGCGCCCGACACACTCGCGGCGATGCTCTCCGACCCGCGCTTCGCGGGGCGCGTTGCCGAGCGCGGCAACCGGCTCGAGGTGATGGTCGGCTACTCGGACTCGGGCAAGGACGGTGGCTACCTCGCCGCGCAGTGGGCGATCTACCGTACCCAGGAGGCACTCGCCGAAGTCGCTCGCGCACGTGGGCTCGAACTGACGATCTTCCACGGCCGCGGCGGCAGCGCGGGGCGCGGCGGCGGCCCCACTCACGCCGCGATCCTCGCGCAGGCCCCGGGACACCCGCCCGGCCGGCTCAAGCTCACCGAGCAGGGCGAGACGGTCTCGTTCAAGTACGGGCTTGCAGGGATGGCGACGCGAAACCTCGAGGCGGCGCTCGCCGGCACGGTGCTCTCGGCGTTTCCCGGAGATTGCGGGCCGCGCGCCTTCGGGGAGCGAGCGCGAGCTACTCGACCGGCTCGCCCTCAGCTCCGAACAGGCCTATCGTGGCCTCGTCAACGAGACCCCGGGCTTCGTCGAGTTCTTCCGCAGCTTCACCCCCGTCGACGAGCTGGCGCTGCTCGAGATCGGCTCACGCCCCTCACGGCGCGCGGACGGGCCGAACTATCTCGGCTCGCTGCGCGCGATCCCATGGGTCTTCGCCTGGACACAGAACCGAACGCTGCTGCCGGCCTGGTACGGCTGCGGCAGCGCCTTCGCCGAAGCCGAAAGCGCGGAGCTCGACACGCCTCCACCGGGAGCTACCGTTCTTTGCCTCGCTGGTCGGCAACCTCGAGATGACACTCGCGAAGTCGAGCCTCGAGATCGCACGCGAATACCTCGAGCTCGTGCCTGCCGAGCTCGAGCCCGACCGCTTCTTCGCGCAGATCACCGCCGAGCACGAGCGCACCGTCGCAGCGGTGCTCACGATTCTCGGACAGGAGCGACTGCTCGAACGCAGCCCGACGCTGCGCCGTTCGATCGGGATCCGTAACCCCTACGTCGACCCGATGAACGGGATCCAGGTCGAGCTGCTTCGCCGCTACCGCGCGGGCGACGAAAGTGCCCGGCTGCCGCTCGGACGCGCAATCGCGGGGATCGCGGCCGCGCTCAGAAACACCGGCTGAGCCGTCGTTTGCGGCCTCCTCGCACTCCGGGCTTGCCGCGACCTCGTTGTAGGCGCAAGAATGCCCGAATGGCCGAAGCCGCAGCGGGCGAGTTGGCGGTGTCGGGGGCAGCAACGGCGACGCCGTCACTCCCCGGCCAGCGCGCGGTGATGGACCGCGCGAGCGGCGAGAACTTCTCGGTCGCGTCACTACTGCTTCCACGGCGGCTGCGCTCCCATCTGCTCGCGATCTACGGCTACGCGCGACTCGTCGACGAGCTCGGCGATAGCGCCGCCGGCGACAGGCTTAGGCAGCTCGATGCGCTCGAGGACGAGTTGCAGCAGGTATTCGCCGCCGACGGCCGCCCCGAGCACCCGGTGCTCATCCGCCTGGCGACAACGGTACGCGCGCTTGGGCTCCCGGAGCCTCCCTTCCAGGCGCTGATCGAGGCGAACCGGCAGGATCAGACGACGAGCAGCTACGCGAACTTCGACGAGCTCGTCGCGTACTGCAGGCTCTCGGCGAACCCGGTCGGTGAGCTCGTACTCCACGTCTTCGGGCAGGCGAACCCGGAACGGATCGCTCTCTCCGATTCGGTCTGCACGGCGCTACAGCTGGCCGAGCACTGGCAGGACGTCGCTGAGGACTATGCGGCCGGCCGCGTCTATCTCCCCGCCGACGATCTCGCCCGTTTCGGCGTCGGTGTCGCCGAGCTTGCGGCACCGCATGCGAGTGAGCGGCTGCGCCAGCTGCTTGCGTTCGAGGTCGCGCGGGCCCGCACGCTGCTCGACGACGGCGCGCGCCTGATCGGCATGCTCCGCGGGAGCGCACGGTTCGCCGTGGCGGGCTATGTGGGCGGGGGCCGCGCCGCACTTGACGCGATCGAGGCCGCCGGCTACGACGTACTCCCCGGCCCGCCCCGCGCGAGCAGGATTCGACGAATAGGTCAGGCGCTCCGCGGGTACCGGAGAGGACGATGACGACGCCTGCCGAGGCCTACGCGCACTGCAGGCTGCTGACACGCGGCTCGGGCTCGAGCTTTGCCGCCGGGATCCGTCTCCTGCCCGCCGATCGCCGCGACGCGCTCTGTGCGGTGTACGCGCTCGCGCGCCGCATCGACGACGTCGCCGACGGCGTGCTCGCGCCGGAGGCGAAACGCGCCGAGCTCGTGCAGATCCGCGCCTGCGTCCACGCGCTCGCCGGGCAGGACGACGCCGTCTACGTCGCGCTCGCGGACGCGGCGAGTCGACTACCGATCCCGCTGGCGGCATTCGACGACCTGCTGGACGGCGCCGCACAGGACGTGGACGGCGCGGTCATCACCGACTTTGCCGACCTCGAGCGCTACGCGCGCCAGGTCGCGGGCTCGATCGGACGCCTCGCGCTCGGCGTCTTCGACTGCTCCGACCGTGCCCGCGGCGAGACGCTCGCCGACGACCTCGGCGTCGCGCTGCAGATCGGCAACATCCTGCGCGACGTGAGCGAGGACGCGGCTAACGGCCGGGTCTACCTGCCGCGTGTCGAGCTCGAGCGCTTTGGCTGCGCGGTGACCGCCGAGGGGTTCTCGGGCCCGATGGGTCTCGTGCTCACCTTCGAGGCGCATCGCGGCCTGCTCTGGCTCGAACGCGGGCTCGAGCTCATTCCGCTGCTCGACCGCCGCAGCGCCTCCTGCGTCCTCGCGATGGCGGGCAAGTACAGGCGGCTGCTCGAACGGATCGAACGCGAGCCGGAGATCGTGTTCCAGGGGCGCCTGCGCTTGCGCCGTTGGGAAAAGGGTCTCGTGCTCGCACAGAGCCTCGCGGGTGCCGGGGTGGCGCGCTGAGCGGCGGACGGATCGCGGTCGTCGGTGGCGGTCTCGCGGGACTCGCGGCCGCGGTCGAGTGCGCGCAGGCCGGCGCCGAGGTCACGCTCTTCGAGGCACGGCCGCGGCTTGGTGGGGAGACCTTCTCGTTCGAGCGCAACGGCCTCTGGCTCGACAACGGGCAGCACGTGGCCCTCCGCTGCTGCACGGCCTATCTGGCCTTTCTGCAGCGTCTCGGGGTCGCGCACCTGCTCGCACTGCAGCCGACGTTGCGCGTCCCGGTGCTGCGCGTCGGCGCCGCCCCGGCACTGCTCGCGCGACGCGCGCTCCCGGCCCCGTTGCATCTCGCCCCCGCACTGCTCGGCTATGCGCCGCTGAGCCTCGGCGAGCGGTTCGCCGCCGTGCGCGCAGCACGGGCGCTCCAGGCGCTCGACCCCGACAACCCCGAACTCGACGAGCAGACGTTCGCGTCCTGGCTCACCCGCCACGGTCAGTCGGAGAACGCGATCGAGGCGCTCTGGAACCTGATTGCGCTGCCCACGCTGAACCTTCCCGCTGCGGAGGCATCGCTCGCGGCGGCGGTCAAGGTCTTCCGCACCGGTGTACTCGACTCGGCCTCGGGCTCCGACATCGGCATTCCCTCCGTGCCCTTCCGGGAGCTCCATGCCGAGCCGGCGCGGCGTGCGCTCGAGCTCGCGGGCGCGCAGATTCGCATCCAGACCCGCGTCCGAGCCGTGAGCCCCGACCTCGAGCTACGGATCGAGGAGGAGCGCATGACCGCTGACGCCGTGATCCTCGCGGTGCCACACGAGACTGCCGCCGACCTTCTGCCGCCGGGCGTCGTCGACGTCTCGGCGCTCACCGGGCTCGGGACGAGCCCGATCGTCAACTTGCACGTGCACTACGACCGGCGTGTGCTCGACGAGCCTCTCGCCGCCGCACTCGGCTCCCCGGTGCAGTGGATCTTCGACCGTACCGGCCCCTCGCGCGTCGGCGAAGGCCAACTGCTTGCCGTCTCGCTCTCGCACGCCGTCGAGGAGATCGGCGCTTCGGTCGCGGCGCTCGCGCAGATCTACCTGCCCGCGCTTGCGGCGCTGCTGCCGGCGGCGAGCGATGCTGAAATCCTCGACTTTGCCGTCACGCATTCGCCGCGCGCCACCTTCCGGGTCGCTCCCGGGACGGGCAAGCTTCGGCCAGGGGCGCTGACCCCGGTACGCGGTCTCTACCTCGCGGGAGCCTGGACGGATACCGGCTGGCCACCCACGATGGAAGGGGCGGTCCGCAGCGGGCTCACGGCGGCGCGCCACGCGCTCGCCGAACTCGGTCAACCGCGCTCGGGGCGCCCGAGCGAGGCCGCCTTCGGAGGCCCGCGCTCATGACGGTCGTCACCGATCGCGCGACGGGTGGGGCGCAGGCGACACTCGAGCGTGCCTGCCAGCGGCTGCTCGCGCTCCAGGATCCCGAGGGCTTCTGGAAGGGCGAGCTCGAAACGAACGTGACGATCGACGCCGAGGACCTGTTCCTCGGCCATTACCTGGGGCTCGAGCGTCCCGGGGCAACGGCGCGGACGGCACATTGGATTCGCAGCCATCAACGCGCCGACGGCTCATGGGCGACCTTCTACGAGGGGCCGGGCGACCTTTCCACGAGCGTCGAGGCGTACGTCGCGCTACGGCTCGCGGGCGACGGCGCGGGTGCCGAGCACATGCGCCGCGCAGCCGTGTTCATCCGCGACGCGGGCGGGGTCGAGTCGACGCGGGTCTTCACCCGGATGTGGCTGGCGCTTCTCGGGCTCTGGTCGTGGGCGGAGGTGCCGACGCTCCCACCCGAACAGATTCTGCTGCCGGCACGGGCACCGCTCTCGGTGTACGCCTTCGGCTGCTGGGCGCGGCAGACGATCGTCGCGCTCTCGGTCGTGACCGCGCTCCAGCCCTCGGTCTCGGTCGACTTCGGGATCAAGGAGCTCGAGACCGGGACGGCGCCCCGCCGCGCACCGGACGACCTTTGGGGACGGGTGTTCCTGCTCGTCGACCGCATTGCGCACCTCTACGGCCGCCACCCGGTTCCGCCGCTGCGACGCGCCGCGTTACGCCGAGCCGAGCGCTGGATCGTCGACAGACAGGAGCGTGACGGCTCGTGGGGAGGGATTCAGCCGCCCTGGGTCTGGTCCATCGTCGCATTGCACGCCCGCGGCTACGACCGCGACCACCCCGTGCTGACGCGTGCCCTGAGCGGCCTCGAGACCTTCACGATCGACGACGAGCTCGGCCGCCGGATCGAGGCCTGCCAATCACCGGTCTGGGACACGGCGCTCGCGGTGATCGCGCTGCTCGACGCCGGCGTTCCGGCCGACGCTCCTGCGCTTCGACGCGCGGCGGCGTGGCTGACCGCACAGGAGATCCGCGCTCGCGGCGACTGGGCAGTCCGCCAGCCCCGGCTCGCGCCCGGTGGCTTTCCGTTCGAATTCGCCAACGACAACTACCCCGACGTCGACGACACGGCCGTCGTCGTGCTCGCGCTGCGTCGGAGCGAAGGCGCCGACGGCGGGGCCGCCGAGCGAGGCGTCGGCTGGATGCTGGGAATGCAGAGCCGCTCGGGCGGCTGGGGTGCATTCGACGTCGACAATACGAGCCGCCTCTGCGCCAAGGTGGCCTTCTGCGACTTCGGCGCGGTCACCGACCCGCCGAGTGCTGACGTCACCGCCCACGTGCTCGAGACGCTCGCCTACGAGGGGCTCGGCAGCAGCAACGAGGCCCGGCGCGGGCTCGAGTGGCTGCTTGCGCGCCAGGAGGCGGACGGGTCCTGGTTCGGCCGCTGGGGCGCCAACTACATCTACGGCACGGGGGCGGTGCTCCCCGCGCTCAAGGCCTGCGGCCTCGAGAACCACCCGAGCGTCGCGCGCGCCCGCCGTTACCTCGAGGAGGTTCAGAACCCCGACGGCGGTTACGGGGAGGACCTTCGCTCCTACCGCGACCCGAGCTGGCGTGGACGGGGTGCCTCGACCGCGTCGCAGACCGCGTGGGCGTTGATTGGTCTCCATGCCGCAGGTGCGGGCGACGAACCTGCCGCGGTGGCTGCAACCCGCTTCCTGGTCGAGACGCAGCGCCCGGACGGGGGCTGGGACGAGCCGTACTACACGGGTACCGGATTTCCGGGCGACTTCTACCTGAACTATCACCTCTACCGCGACGTCTTCCCGGTGATGGCTCTCGGACGCCTTTTGCGAGGGAGCGCGTGAGCGAACGGCTGCTTGTGCTGGCACCGCTGCGGATCGAGCAGCTCGCGCTCGGTGGCAACGACGCGCTCCAGGTCACGCGCACCGGGATGGGTCGTGAGCACGCGCAGCGCGCAGCGGCACGGGCCGCCACGAGCCCCGCACCCGCCGTC
This sequence comes from uncultured Actinomycetota bacterium, assembly GCA_963828105.1. GTDB lineage: Bacteria > Actinomycetota > Thermoleophilia > Gaiellales > Gaiellaceae > PALSA-600. The sequence goes on from CAWHDF010000035.1 coordinate 90,556, forward strand.
GCGATCGCCGGCCTGTGCGCGGCGATCGCGCCCGAGCTCCGCGCCGGCGACGTCGTCTGCGCGACCGAGCTTCGACCCGACGACGGGGAGCCGATCGCGGTGCCTGGGAGCGCGCTTCTCGCTGCGCCCCTGTCGCGCCAGGGCCTCCGTGTTCACGTCGGCGCGATCGCTTGCAGCGATCGGATCGAGGGCGCCGCGAAGCGCCGGCGACGCGCCGGCGAGACGCTCGCGCTCGACATGGAATCGGCCTGGCTCGCGGCTGCGGCCGCTGGCCGACCGCTCGCGGTGCTCCGCGTCGTCGTCGACGCGGATGGACGTCAGCTGTACGATCCCCGGATCGTGAGCGCGGCCGCACACGCGCTACGCAGCCTGCGTTTGAGCCGGGCCGCGCTCGCCGAATGGGCGGCGGCGCTGGGGCCGCGTACCGCGATCCTCGCCGGGCCGCGCTCCTTCTGCGCCGGCGTCGAGCGCGCGATTGGAGTCGTCGAAGCAGCACTCGGCCGCTATGGCTCCCCCGTCTACGTGCGCAGGCAGATAGTTCACAATGAGCATGTGGTGGCGGACCTCGAGCAGCGTGGGGCGGTTTTCGTCGAGGAGCTCCCGGAGGTTCCGACAGGTGCGACGATCGTCTTTTCGGCGCACGGCGTCTCGCCTGAGGTTCGCCAGAGCGCGAAAGCGCGGGGGCTCGCGGTGATCGATGCGACCTGCCCGCTCGTCAACAAGGTGCATGCCGAGGCGCGGCGGTTTGCGGCAGAGGGGCGGACGATCTTTCTCGTCGGCCACGGCGATCACGAGGAGGTCGAGGGAACGCTCGGCGAAGCGCCTGCCTCGATCGTGCTCGTCGAGGATGCCGCAGCCGCGGCGACCGTCGAGCCGCGAGACCCCGCCCGGGTCGCCTATCTGACCCAGACGACGCTCGCCGTCGACGAAACCGACGAGATCGTCGCGATCCTGCGCGCACGCTTCCCCGCGCTGCGCGGCCCGGGCTCGGAGGACATCTGTTACGCGAGCGCGAACCGCCAGGCAGCGGTCCGGCAGGTGGCGCGGGAGGCCGAGCTCGTCCTCGTCGCTGGCTCGGAGCGCTCGTCGAACTCCAAACGGCTCGTCGAGGTCGCCGAGCGCGAAGGCGCCCGGGCGCACCTCGTCGGGGATGAGGCGGCGCTTGATGTCGCCTGGCTCGCCGGCGTGTCAACGGTCGGGCTCAGCGCCGGCGCTTCCGCGCCCGAGTGGATCGTGACGCGCCTGCTCGCCGGGCTTGCCGCGCTGGGGCCGCTGCACGTCGAGGAGCGTACGACGACGGTGGAGGCGGTTCGCTTTCGTCCTCCACGAGAGTTGGCGCCCGCATGAGCGTCCCGCTGCGTCAGAGCCTCACCGTCGCGCGCTACCTGTTCGAGCAGCGGCGTCGGGGCAACGAGAAGTTCCCGCTGCTCGTCGAGCTCGAGCCGCTGTTCCAGTGCAACCTCGCCTGCTCCTTCTGCGGCAAGATCCAGTACCCCGAGCACATCCTCAAGAAGCGCATGCCGGTCGCGCAGGCGATCGCCGCGATCGAGGAATCAGGCGCGCCGATGGTCTCGATCGCGGGTGGCGAACCACTCGTCCATCCGGAGATCGACGTGATGGTCTCGGAGCTGACAGCGCGCAAGCGCTTCGTCTACCTCTGCACGAACGCGCTCCTCATGGAGAAGAAGCTCGACCGCTTTACACCCTCGCCGTATTTCGCGTGGGTTGTCCACCTTGACGGGATGCGTGAGCGTCACGACGAGTTCGTCGAGCGTGAGGGCACCTTCGACAAGGCGGTCGCCGCGATCCGGGAGGCCAAGCGCCGCGGCTTCCGCGTCAACACGAACACGACGTTCCTCACCACCGACACGCCGAAGACGGTGCGCGACGTGCTCAACTTCCTGAACGACGAGCTCGAGGTCGACCAGATGATGATCTCGCCCGCCTACGCGTACCAGAAGGCGCCAGATCAGGAGCACTTCCCAGGCGTCGCGCAGACGCGGCGACTGTTCTCCGAGGCCTTCGCCGACGGGCACCGGCGCCGCTGGAGGCTCAACCACACACCGCTCTTCCTCGACTTCCTCGAGGGCAAGGCCGACTTCCAGTGCACGCCCTGGGGGATCCCGAGCTACTCGCTGTTTGGCTGGCAGCGGCCTTGCTACCTGATGGCCGACGGCTATACCGAGACCTACCGCGAGCTCGTGGAGGAGACCGACTGGTCGAAGTACGGGCGCGGCAACGACCCGCGCTGCGACAACTGCATGGCGCACTGCGGCTACGAGCCGACGGCGGTGCTCGAGGCGACGCGCTCGCTGCGACAGTCGTTTCGCGCGCTCCTCTCGTCCCGCTGAGCCGCGCGACCGGACGCGCCGCCTGAGGGCAGGCACTCGAGAGCTTTACCCGCGGAGCGGCCAGCTGACAGAATCGGAGCGGTGACGCAGTTCTCGGATCCCGCTTGGTGGCCAAGACGCCCGGAGCGGGCACCTGCACCGATCTCACTGGCCAGGATCGTATTCGGCGGTCTGCTCCCGCTCGCGCTCGTCGCCGGCCTCATCGTCTACAGCGAGACGCGGCACGGCGCAGCTCCGACGACCCGCTCGCTCGCTGCGTACGAGCGCTGCGCCCGTACACACCGGGCGCCGCACCAAGGGGGCCCGCCGCCGGGCGCCACGTGCGCGAACCTGTTGCCCCCCGGGACCACGATCGGGACGTTCGGCCCGCCGAGCGCGGCCGAGCAGCGCTTCCAGCTTTGCCTGCAGAACACGGTCGCGCGGGCGCCCCGCCCACGCTTCGGCGGCGGCCCCCCGGGCGGCGGAAGGCCAGGTGGCTTCGACGCCGCCGTTGCCGTCTGCGAACAGCTCGCGCAGTCGGGCACGGGAGCCGGCACGGCCGGAGGGACAGGCACGGCAACGGCCACCACCAGCGGCTCGTTGCCGAAGCTGTGACCACGCCTGCAGGGCTGCGGAGGAGGCGGCAGCGCCACCGCCGAGCCGCAGGAACGCCCACGGCAGTCGGAGTCGCGCTCATGCTCGTCAGCCAGGCCGCACCGGCAGGCCCGGCACCCGAGGTGCACGACCGCGCGCTCGTCGCCCTGCTCGCGGCGAAAGTACAGACGTTCCGCGAGGTCGCGCTCCACACGAACGCGAGCTCCGAACCCGGGCTGGCGGGCTGTACGTACCTGCGCACGCACCCGGACGCGGCCTTCGGCCCCGCGATCGCAGTGCTACCGGCACTGCTGATCGAGCTCGTCGACCGCTTCCGGCCGGAGCTCGTGAGCCTCGATGCGACGCTTGCCTCGCTTCACCCCGACGCGTCGCTCTTGCGGCAATGGGCCGCTGCCGAGCATCCGGCCCTCGCGCAGATGCTCCTCTTCGACAACCATGGCAAACCGCTTAACCTCTGTAGCGTGGTCACAGTGTTGCGCCAGAACACGTTGAACGCCGAGCAGGTCGAGCAGGTGCTCGGCATCAGCGCAACGCGCGTCACGCCGCTCTTCTCGACCGCGAACCAGAGGCAGAGCAAAGTGCTCGCGGCGCTCGACACGCGCATGCGCGCCTTCTTCGTCAGCGCCGGGCTTTCCGCCGCGGAAACGGCGACCCTGACCCAGACGCAATGAGCGAGCAGCCCCCGCCGACCCCAATCCGGCGCGGCGTGCTCGCCACCGGCGCGTCGGCACCGGCCGAGGGCGAGCAGGCGCTGCCGCTGCTCGAGCTGCCTGGACTTGTGATCGAACAGATTCTGAGCGCGGAGCTTCCTCATCCGCTGCGCTTTCTGCAGGACCACGACGAGTGGGTGCTCGTGCTCGAAGGACGTGCCCGCCTCGAGCTCGACGGCAGCGAGCTCGAGCTCCGTGCCGGCGAGTGGCTCTACCTGCCCGCGGGTTGCGCGCACAGCGTGCAAGAGACAGAGGCTGGGACCAGCTGGCTGGCCGTCCACGTCAAGCGCCCGGACTGAGCCGCCCGGCGCCCACTGAGATGCTCGAGCTCGACGAGCCCCGAGGGGCGTTCGCCGCGCTCGAGGCATTTCTCGAGCGCGAGGAGTTCTGGGGCCGGGAAGGCGTCGTCGCCGAGCTCTTTCTCGGGTACGGGCTGTCGACAACACAGCGGCGCCTGCCGGCGCCCTCCCCACCCGAGCCGCTCCCGCTCCCACTCCTTTCCTGCCGGATCAGACCCGTCAAGCGGCCGGCGCCGGCGGCCGCTGGCTTTACGATCGGTCGCTGGGAGCGCACCTGGGACGACGCCGGCTACGCCGCCGCGATCGACGCGGCGCGAGCCGCGATCGCGCGTGGCGACGTGTACCAGCTCAACCTCGTCCAGCACCTCTCGGCGCCGTTTGCCGGAGACCCTGCTGGGCTCGCCGCCGCGCTCGCGGTCCTCACCCCCCGCGTGCGGGAGCCGTTCGGTGGCGATGGGTTCGCGATCGTGTCGGCCTCGCCGGAGCTCTTCCTTGCTCGCCGTGGCCGCCGCCTAGTCACGGCACCGATCAAGGGGACCCGTCCCGCCGGCGAAGACGTGCGCGGAGCGAAGGATGCGGCCGAGCATGTGATGATCGTCGATCTCGAACGCAACGACCTCGCCCGCGTCTGCGAGCCCGGCTCGATCCGCTGGCCTGTGCTCGCCGTCCAGCGCGAGCTCGCCGGGGTCACGCATCTCGAGTCCGAGATCGAAGGCCTGCTCGCTCGGGGAGCCGGGCTCGCAGCGATTCTCGAGGCGACGTTCCCGGGCGGCTCGGTGACAGGCGCACCCAAGACCGCGGCACTCGACCTGATCGCCGAGCTCGAGCCGGTCGGCCGCGGCGCGGCGATGGGTGCCCTCGGCCGGATCGCCCCGAACGGCGACTTCGAGCTCGCCCTGACAATACGGACGTTCGCTGTCGCCGAGGGCCGAATTCACTTCTGGGTGGGCGGCGGGATCGTCTGGGACTCCGATCCCGCGGCCGAGATCGAGGAATCCTGGGTCAAGGCACGGCCGCTCTTCGAGCTGCTCGGTACACCGCTTCCCCGCTGAACGGGACGGCGCCGCGCCTCAACGGCTGAGATCGGAAAGCAGCCCGAAGCCGGGAATCGGGTACGCCGCAGCGAGCTCGCCAACCTCGCCCGCGATCCGCGCAAGCGCCGCCTCGTCCTCACGGCGCGCCGCCTCGACACCCTCGTCGATCCAGCGTGCGATCTCCTCCATCTCCGCCTCGCGCATGCCGCGCGTCGTCACCGCCGGCGTGCCGATCCGAACACCGGAAGGATCGAACGGTTTCCGTGGATCGTAAGGCACCGTGTTGTAGTTGAGCGTGATCGCGGCGCGGTCGAGCGCCTGTGCGGCGGGCTTGCCCGCGACCCCCTTCGACGTCAGATCGACGAGGATCAGATGATTGTCGGTGCCGCCCGAAACGAGCTCGAAGCCTCGCTCGATCAGCGCAGCGGCGAGCGCGCGCGCGTTCGCGACAACCTGTCGCGCGTAGTCGCCGAACGCCGGCTGCGACGCCTCCTGGAGCGCGACGGCGATCGCGGCGGTCGTGTGGTTGTGGGGGCCGCCTTGCAGCCCGGGGAAGACAGCGCGGTCGATCGCCTGCGCATGCGTCTCGCCGCTCATCAGCATCGCGCCGCGCGGGCCGCGCAGCGTCTTGTGGGTCGTCGTCGAGATCACGTCGGCGTAACCGACCGGAGAGGGGTGGGCGTTCCCGGCAACGAGGCCTGCGATATGCGCGATGTCGGCGACGAGCACCGCATCGACCTCCTGCGCGATCGCGGCGAAGCCGGCGAAGTCGATCGTGCGCGGGATCGCGGTCCCACCACAGAAGATCAGCTTCGGCCGCTCGGCAACCGCGAGCGCTCGCACCGCATCCAGGTCGACGAGCCCACTCTCCCGCTCGACACCGTACTGGACCGCCCGGAACCACTTCCCGGTCGCGGAAACGCCCCACCCGTGGGTGAGGTGACCGCCCATCGGCAGCGCCATGCCCATGACCGTGTCGCCGGGCTCGAGGAAGGCGAGGTACACGGCGAGGTTCGCCGGCGAGCCAGAGTAGGGCTGCACATTCGCGTGTTCAACCCCGAAAAGCGCCTTGGCCCGCTCGATCGCGAGCGGCTCCAGCTCGTCGATCACCTGCTGGCCCTCGTAGTAGCGACGCCCCGGATAACCCTCCGAATACTTGTTGACGAACACGGTGGCCATCGCCTCGAGCACCGCGGCGGAGACGTGGTTCTCGGAGGGAATCAGGCAGAGGGTGCGCGACTGGCGCACGAACTCGAGCTCGGCGAGACGCGCGACCTCCGGGTCGGCGTGCGCAAGGTCGGGGTCATGGAGTCCTGCCGTCTGGTGCATAACGAGTTCCTCCTCGGCGCGCGGCGCCTGCTGGCTCAGGTGCCGGCGCGGGCTGGACGCGACGGCGAACTGCCAGTGTAGGGACAGGGGCGGCGCTCGGGCGAGGAGGGCGCTCGGCCTTCCGGGGCCACGGGTGCAGACCGGATCAGCGAGGCCGTGCGAGGATGATCTGCTCGAAGAACTCGCCGCCGCGGCGGCCGGTGCGACGGTTGACGTGGCGGCGGAGACGCTCGTCGACCTGCAGCCCCGCGCTCGTGAGGATCTCGTCGTAGAGACCTCGCGCGTCGTCGATCACGATCACGACGGCCGCACCGGGATGGAGACATCGGCGCGCGTTGCCGAACACGGCGACCATGTCCTCGACGTAGCGACGGAGTGCTCGCGCGCTGGTACCGCCCACCGCGGCCCCGATCTCCTGCTCGCGCCGATCGGGCAGCCCGAGCAGCTCATAGGCGTAGCGGTGCTGTTCGTGGTAGTCGATCCGCCCCGGGTACGGGGGCGAGGTGATGAGCCCGTCGAAGGAACCCGGCAGCTTGACGCTGCGCGCGTCGGCGTGGACGAGCGTAGCTTCGGCGCCGGTAGCGGAGCCTGCTGTACTCCTTGACGCGCGTGATCGTGTCGAGGCTGTAGCGGCGCAGGAACTTGTAGGCCTCGCGCGTGGGCCGGCAGACCCGGGCGTGTTTCGCGCAACTGTACGGCTCGGTCTGGGGCTGCTTGGGGAAATCGAGGTTGAAGTGTGTCGTCAGCCGCGCCGAGCGGGCCGCCCGGGAGAGGACGACCGCCATCAGCTCGGCGCTCTCGTAGTCGCCGAGCAGCGACCGGTAGAAGAGCAGCTCGGCGCAGGCGCGCGGATCGAACCAGGCGTCGAGATACGGGCTCGATCGCCGCGGCGGGCGCGGACGGCGGTCCGCTCGCGACGAAGCTCTCGAGCCGGGCGAGCGCGTCACGAAGGTCGTGCTCGACGACAAACGGGTTGTAGACGGCCGTCTTGACACGGCCGAGCAGGACGTTGAAGGCCGAGATGTCGATCCCGACACTGTCGACGCCGTAGATCGAGCATTCGACGAGCGTCGTTCCGCTGCCGGAGAACGGGTCGATGATCCGCTGCCCACGGCTGAAGGAGCGGCGCAGGAAGACCTCGACGAGCTGTGGCACGAACTTGCCGAGATACGGATGCAGTCGGTGCACGTGCTTTGTCCGCTCCCGCTCGGGAAGTTCGACCTCGCTCCAGGAAAGCTCGGGGTCAAGCCGCGGTTCGCGCTCGTCGGCGCGGAGCGCACGACCCTGACCGGCCTCGGCGCTCACTGCAGGATGTTGACGGCGCGGGAGACGATGAGACCGATCGTCACGAGTGAGACGAGCGACTGGATGCCCATCAGCCCCTTGGCACGACGACTGAGTGGCATCGTGTCGGTCGGACTGAACGCCGTCGCGTTTGTGAGCGAGACGTAGAGGTAGTCGACGAAGAGCGGCCTCCAGGCCCTCGGTTCGATCCTGTCATCGGTCATCTGGGGGAAGAGGAAGTCAGGGGCGCCGTCGTGGCCCGCCGCGCGCACGCCCGGACCACCCCGGTCGGCCTCCCAGTACCAGAGCCCAAAGATGATCACGTTCGTGAGCCAGATCAGCGCGCCCGAGCTGATCAGCTCACGGCCGTTCGGGGAGCCGTGGTGAAGGAGCTCTCGCGAGAGCAGCACGAGCGAGATCGTGTTTGCGAGGCTGACGAGACCTGTCATCACGAGCGCCGCAGCACGGCGCCGGTTGTGCTCATGCTCGAGCTGGCGTGGGGTCGATACGACCAGACCGGCGAGCAACACCACCTCGAGCACCGGGACGAGCCAGATCGGGCCGGCGGTCAGCCTGCTCGGCAGCAGCAGCTGCAACCCGATCGCGACGAGCATGCTCGCGAAGGCCGGGAGCGGACTTTCGGGACGGGCGGGTGGCGGGTAGGGTCGACCTTCCGGTTCGACGGACGCCGCTGGCCGGTCCTCGGTCATCGGGCTGCAGCCTAGGGAACGGTCCGGCCGACACCCAGGCCGCAGGAGGCGATGACCGGCGGCAGCAGCCGGCGCGATGGAGCTTAGAAACCGCCGAGCCGGTTCTTGACGGCGGGGTCGTTGAGGCTGAGCACGAAGCTCGGGGCCGGGATCGTATGGTCGTCGCTCGTCGGCATGACGGCCGTCCCGATCGCGAAGTACTCGATCACGTGGCTATCCCAGCCGTGGCTTCCCTCCGTCAACTGGACGCCGACGATGCCCTCGGCCTCGAGCGTGACGGCCTCGCTTTGCATTCGCTCCATCGCGAGCTCACGTGCGTCGTAGAGCGCCTGCGTGAAGTTCGGCATCTCGGCATTGCGGCCGATCCGCCGAAACCAGCCGCCGAGCCCCTGGTGGGCGACGTGGTAGACGCAGGTGCCCATGACGAGCCCGAGCGGGCGGTAGCCGGCCGAAAGCAGCGTGTAGAAGTCCTGCCCACTGAGGTCGCTCGTGAATGGCCGGCCGTTGTTGGCGCGATGGAGTACGCCGTCACGGTGACGCACCGCAGTGCCGACGGCGATGAACTCGGCGAGGTCTCCTCCCCACTCATGACGGCTCACGTCGAGCCGCACGCCGACGACGCCGTCAGCCCCGAGCTGATCCGCCTCCTCCTCCATTCGCGTCATCGCGAGCTCGCGCGCGTGGTACATCGCCTGGCTGAGCACATCCATCTCCTGGTTCTGGCTCCAGTTCCCGACCTGCATACCCACGTGGTAGATCGAGCTTCCGATCACGAGCCCGAGTGGCTCGAAGCCGGCCTCCTTGACGAGCAGGAACTCGTTGACGGACAGGTCGCTCGTGAAGAAGCCCGTGCCCTTCATACGCTCGAGCCGCTCGCGTCCGTGTTCGGGCACGCCCGCGGTCGAGGTTGGGTCGTAGGGGTCTTGCTGCTCGGTGTCGCTCATCTGCTCTCCTCGTTCAACGCTAGGGCGATAAAGGTCGGGGGTGGCTCATCGGGCTCGTCGATCGCGACGATGGCGGTTCCGAGCACGTGCATCGTCACGATCAGATCGAGACGCTTGTAGCCCTGTTGGTCGATCTCGCGCGGCTGCTGGTGCTGATCGAGACGCACACCGACGAGGCCCGAGGCGCGAAGCTCGCGCGCCTGGCGCTCGACCCTGCGCATCGCGAGCTGCCGGGCCGCATAGAGGCCCCGCGTCAACTCGGTGAGCTCCTGGTTGCGCCAGCGGGAGCCGTAGCCGGAGAGCGCCTGCATCGTCTGCCCACCGCCGACGACGTAGGCGACGGTCGACCCTGCCGTGATGCCCACGGGCATGTAGCCGTTGCGCACGAGGCTTGCGAACTCCTGTCCCGAGAGCGAGGTGAGGAAGACGTCCTCCTCACCGAGGTCGTAATCCTCGGAGACGACCGCGGTGCCGATCGCGACGAACTCGATCAGGCCGCGCGCCCAGTCGTAGTTCCCGCGGGTGATCTCCACCCCGAGCACCGCGTCGGCGCCCGCGAGCTGCGCCTCCTGCGCGAGGCGGCCGAGCGCAAGCCGTCGCGCCTCGTTCCAGGCCTCCGACTGCACGTCAAGCTCGACGGTGCCGGAGGCACCCCAGTTGGCACCCCACGGCATGTACTGAAAACCGACCGAGTAGAAGCAGCTGCCCATCACCTGGGTCAGCGGACGGAAACCAGCCTGACGGACGAGCAGGAACTCCGACGTCGTCAGATCCGAGGTGAAGAAGCCGCGCCCTCCCTGGGCAAGGGCGCGCAGACGTTCGCTTGCCGCCGGCGGAATGCCCCCTGCCTCGATCGCCTGTATCGCCTCGGCGCTGCGCCGAGCGGCCTCCGGGTCGGGGCGCCGGGAGCGTGGCATCACTCGCTCAACATCCGCTCGAGCGCGACACGGTCGGACTCGGTCTTGCCGGCCTCCGTGACAAGCTCGCCGGCAAGCGAGTCGATCCACTGCTCGAGTGAGAGCTGTTCGGTTCGCAGGGCGATCCCGCGCACGACGACACGCCGGGTACAGCTGACCTCGCCGTCGTCGCTCGCAAGCGCGTACTCGTTGTCACCGAGCTTGACTGCGACCCGGCGCACGCGCTGCTTGCCCCCTAGCCGACCGCCCTTGCGCTCGATCTGCACGCGTGAGGGGAACGATTCGCTCAGCTTGACCGCGAGTGCCTCGACGAATGCCTTGAGATCAACGGCATCGGCACGCAGTGAAGCGGCGAGCAAATCGAACTGGGAGGACACATCCGCATCCTACGGTCTGCTCGCCACGCTGGGCGCACACGGGTCCCGCTTCCGGAGGCGAGCAGCTCAGGCGACGCGCGCGTCCTCGAACTGGTCGGCCTCCGTCGAACCGACCAGCGCCAGCGTCGAGGATTCGCCTCCCGACACCGTCGTCGCGACCAGGTCGAAGTAGCTTGCGCCGACCTCGTGCTGGTGCCGGGTCGCCGTATACCCCGACTCGGCGAGCGCGAACTCTCGCTCCTGAAGATCGACGTAGGCGCTCATGCCACGTGCCGCGTAGCCGCGCGCGAGCTCGAACATCGAGGCGTTGAGCGCGTGGAAGCCCGCGAGCGTGATGAACTGGAAGCGGTAGCCGGCGCGTGCGAGCTCGTCCTGGAAGCTCGCTACCTGGTGTTCGTCGAGATTGCGTCTCCAGTTGAACGACGGTGAGCAGTTGTACGCCAGGATCTTCCCCGGGTAGCGCGCGTGAATCGCCGCGGCGAACGCGAGCGCCTGCTCGAGATCGGGAGCGGAGGTCTCGAACCACAACACATCCGCGTACGGCGCGTAGGCGAGCGAGCGCGCGATCGCCGCTTCCAGCCCGTCGCGGACGACGAAGAACCCCTCGCTCGTACGCGCCCCGGTCAGAAACGGCTGGTCGGCCGCGTCGATATCGGTCGTGAGTAGCGCCGCCGAGAGCGCGTCGGTGCGCGCGACCAGCACCGTCGGCGTGCCGCAGACGTCGGCTGCGAGCCGCGCCGCGACGAGCGTACGGATGAACTGTGCGGTCGGCACGAGCACCTTGCCGCCGAGGTGACCGCACTTCTTCTCGGCCGCGAGCTGGTCCTCGAAGTGCACGCCGGCCGCGCCCGCTTCGATCATCGACTTCATCAGCTCGAACGCGTTCAGGACGCCGCCGAAGCCGGCCTCCGCGTCGGCGATGATCGGGACCACCCAGTCGATCTCGCCCTCTCCGTCGGCCCATTGGATCTGATCGGCGCGAAGGAGCGCATTGTTGATCCGGCGGACGACCGAGGGCACGCTATTGGCGGGGTAGAGGCTCTGATCGGGATAGGTCGTTTCGCCGAGGTTCGCATCGCCGGCGACCTGCCAGCCGGAGAGGTAGATCGCACGCAGCCCTGCGCGCACCATTTGCACTGCCTGGTTGCCGGTGAGCGCTCCAAGCGCCTTGACGTGGCCGTCCTCGCTGAGGAGACGCCACAGCCGTTCCGCACCACGCGTGGCGAGCGTCCGCTCGAGCGGGAAGGAGCCGCGCAGACGTACGACCTCGGCCGCCGAGTAAGGCCGCTCGATACCCGCGAAGCGTTCGCCGGCCCAGCGTGCCTCAAGCTCCTCGATCGCGTGCTCCCGTTCCATGGCTTCGCTCCTTCGCTCGGACTGTATTGGATCCAATATGTACCACATCCCGGGATTGAATTGGGCAAAGACGTAGCATCTGAGCCCTTGAGGCGTCACGGTGTTCGATATATTGGATCCATTATGAGGATGGAACCTGAGCAGGTGCCGCTCACGAGGAGCGGACGATGAGCGCGCCCGCCGGCGTCACGCTGCTCGCGCGGGCCGAGCCGGCCGTCCTTTCAGACAGCGCGCTTGCGCTCGTCGCGGCGCTCAGCCGCGAGCTCGAGCCGCAACGGCAGCGACTGCTCGCGGCGCGTCGAGAGCGGCACGCCTCGATCGCGGCCGGTGAACGACCGTCGTTTCTCACGGCCACCGCGCCGCTGCGCGGCGGCGATTGGCGCGTTGCGCCCGCTCCGGCCGACCTGTGCGACCGGCGCTGCGAGATCACCGGCCCGGTCGACCGCAAGATGATGATCAACGCGCTCAACTCCGGAGCACGCGTGTTCATGGCCGATTTCGAGGACTCATGCACCCCGAGTTGGGCGAACATGCTTGCCGGCCAGCGCAACCTCGTCGACGCTGCCGCCGGAACGATCTCGCTCGAGACGGCGGGTAAGCGCTATGCGCTCGCCGAGCAGACCGCGACGCTCTGTGTGCGCCCGCGCGGCTGGCACCTGCCCGAGCGCCATCTGCTCGTCGACGACGAGCCTGTCTCGGCCAGCCTCTTCGACTTCGGCGTCAGCGTCGCACAGACCGCGAAACCGCTGCTCGAGCGCGGCAGCGGCCCGTACTTCTACCTCCCCAAGCTCGAGAGCCACCACGAGGCAGAACTGTGGGCGCAGGCGTTCGCCGTCGCGGAGGACGCGCTCGGACTCCAGCACGGCACTATCCGCTGCACCGTCCTGATCGAGACGATTCTTGCCGCTTTCGAGACCGAGGAGATCCTCTATGCGCTGCGCGACTACGGCTGCGCGCTCAACGCCGGTCGCTGGGACTACCTCTTCAGTGTGATCAAGATCTGCGACGCGCTGCTTCCCGACCGCAACCAGCTGACGATGACGGTGCCATTCATGCGTGCCTACAGCGACCTTGTCGTCGCCTCCTGCCACGCGCACGGCGCGCACGCGATCGGCGGCATGGCCGCCTTCATCCCTTCCCGCCGCGACCCCGCGCTCAACGAGCGGGCGCTCGCACGGGTACGCGAGGACAAGGAGCGCGAGGCGCGAGACGGGTTCGACGGTACCTGGGTCGCGCACCCTGATCTCGTGCCTGTCGCGACGGCGGTCTTCGACGCGCAACTCGGCGTGCACCCGAACCAGCTCGAGCGCTTGCGAGACGACGTCGAACGCGACGCGGCGACGCTGCTCGACTTCAGCGTCGAGGGAGGCGCGACGACGGCCGAGGGCCTGCGCATGAATGTCTCGGTCGCGACGCGCTACCTCGACGCCTGGCTCGCCGGTACGGGCGCGGCGGCGATCGACAACTTGATGGAAGACGCTGCCACCGCTGAGATCTCGCGCTCCCAGGTCTGGAGCTGGGTCAGGCACGGGCTGTTCGACACCGCCACCGTCCGCGCGGAACTCGCGGCGGTCGACGCGTCACCCGCGGCGAAAGCGCTCTTCGCGGAGGTCGCACTCGCCCCTGAGCTGCCGGAGTTCCTGACACTCGTCGGCTATCCGCGGCTGCCCTGAGCCCGCCGACCGCTACGCACGAAGATCGACAGGCGCGCCGCCCGAGAGCTCGCGGAGCACCTTGCCGCCGCGGCTGACGATGACGTGCGCCGGGTCGCCGAGCCGGAGCCAGACCGAGGAGGCGAAGCGCAGGCTCGAACCGGGCTCAAGTGTCGACTCGTAGAGGACGCGGCCGTTCGGGCCGCCCGCGCGCACGAGCAGCCAGCAGGCACCGCTGCGCGCACGCACGACCACGACCGGCGGACCGGCCGGAAGCGGCCCAGCGATGATGTCGGGCCGCAAAGCGATCACCGCGTGTGCGGGTACGTGCCGGGCGTGGTGACGAGTCACGACGACCTTCTTTGCACCGCGGGGGGAGGCTGCCGGCGTGCTGAGCGCAAGCGCAACGAAGCCGCCGATCACCGCGAGCACGACGACGAGCCCGAGAAGCGGCTTGAGCCTGACGCCGTCGAGCGAGAACCTGGGCGGCAGGGCTGAGAACTCGTGAACCTCGGAGCCGAAGCGATGATCAAACTCGCTCACGAACCGTTCCGCGTCGAGGCCGAGCGCCCGTGCGTATGTGCGCAGGAAGGCACGGGCGTAGGCCTGTCCGGGCAGATCGTCGAAGCGCTCCTGCTCGAGCGCACTCAGATGCCGAGCCCGCAGAAACGTGATCCGTTCGGCGTCCGCCAGCTGAAGGCCATGCGCCTCGCGCGCTTCGGCCAGGCTGCGTCCGATCTCGAACACGGTCCCATTGTCCCTGGGGTTCGTGCCTTGTCAAACGCTGCCGGTGCGCGCGGGCAGCCGGGAGGCGCCGGGGGACTCGCAGCCCGCACGGCTCGTAGAATCAGCCGCAGGTGAGGGCGGGAGTCGATAGGCGTGCGATGACCGCGCTCGCCGCCGGCCACTTCATGACCGACTTCGCGGGCGGGTCGCTTCCGGCGTTGCTGCCGTTTCTCCACGACCGCTTCCACCTCAACTATCTGCTCTCCGCGGTACTCATACTCGCCTCCTCGTCCTCGTCCTCGCTGATCCAGCCGCTCTTCGGCCTTTGGTCCAGACCGTCACGGTGCGCTCTGGCTACTCCCACTCGGCGTCGGGCTTGCGGGTGTCGGCATCGGCCTCGCGGCCGACGCGCCGAGCTACTGGCTGGTCTGTGTGCTCGTCGTGATCTCCGGGATCGGCGTCGCTGCCTTCCACCCGGAGGGCTCGAAGTTCGCCGCCTACGCGAGTGGGACACGCCGGTCGAGCGGCATGTCGGTGTTTTCGGTCGGGGGCAACCTCGGCTACGCCGTCGGACCGGCCGTCTGTGCGCCGCTCGTCGTCTGGCTCGGCCTCCGCGGCGGGCTCCTGCTCGCGCTCCCGGGACTCGCCGTCGCCGGGGCGCTCGTCGCCGCCTCGCCGTTCCTCCGCACCTTCGTGCCGGCGCGCCGACCGACCCGGCTGGAGGCCGGCGCTGATCGCCCCGGGGCGATGGCGCTGCTTGTCACGGTGATTGCCTTTCGCAGCCTGACCTGGTTCGGGCTCGTAACCTTCGTGCCGCTCTGGGAGCACGCCCACGGTCATTCGCGCGCCTACGGCGACTTCGTACTCACACTGATGCTCGCCGCCGGCGCAGCCGGCACACTGATCCTCGGTCCGGTCGCCGACCGCAGCAGCGGCCGCAAGGTCGTGATCGTCACGCAGATCCTCGTCTGTCCCCTTGCACTCGTCTTCCTGCTCGTCGGCGGCACCGTCGGGGTGCTCGCGCTGATCCCGCTCGCTGCCTGCGTGGTCGGCACCTTCGGGATCACGCTCGTGCTGAGCCAGCAGTACCTGCCCCGCCGTATCGGGATGGCCTCGGGACTGACGGCGGGGCTCTCGATTGGGCTTGGCGGGGTGGCTGCGGTCGGGTTGGGCGCGCTCGCCGACCGGATCGGGCTACGCGACGCGCTGCTGCTCGCCGCGCTCGCGCCGCTCGTCGGGGTGCTGTTCGCAGCGAGACTCCCGCGGAGCGGAGGCCCCGCCGGACTTGCGGCCCGTGAGCCCGGCGCGGCGTTCGAGTCCGCGGCGGGCGCCCTCGACGCCTAGCGCAACGAGAGCGAGCCCCCGACGCCGGCGAGGACGGCCTCGCCACCGGGCGCAGTGCCAAGCGTGCCATCGAGCAGCCCGTCGATGAAGCGGATCACCATGCGGGCGGTCTCGAGCCTGAAGTAGAGGACCGTGAACTCGGACGGGACGGCCGGATCGGCCTCGTCGAGCTGTGCTTCGACCCAGGCAAGGAAGGGTACGACGACCCGCCTCTGCGCGATAAGAAGAGGCTCGATTTCGACCCCGGCGCGCTGCGAGAGCACGACTTTGAGCAGAAACAGCGAACGGATGTCACGCACGTGCTCGACAGGCTCGGAGAGCCACGAACTCACGGCGGCCCGACCGGCTTCGGTCGCGTCGTAGTTGACCCGGTGCGGCCCGCGAGAGCCGCGTTCGATCCCCACTGTCACGATCAGCCTCTCCGCCTCGAGCCGCGCGAGGGAGTGGTAGACGACGGGTCGACCAACGGACCAGATCGCCCCCAACTCACCGCCGCGGGCAAGCTGGGTCGCAATCGCCCAGCCGTGCGTCGGCGCCTCGGCAACGAGCGCCAGAACCGCAAAGTCGCTCGCCGAAACGAGCCTGTCCCCCCTATCCATCCGCGCAACGCTCCGAGGTCGTCGTGGCCGGTGTCGTGCCCCGCCATCGTAGTACGTAGACCTCGGAGATCGCGGCACCACCCGCAGCGGGCGGGCCATCCACGTGCGGCGCCGAGCGTCGGTTCGAACGTGGCAAAGAGGAAGGTCGGACTCCCGGACCCGCTACCGATGCGGGAAAGGGAGCCCGACCCGGAGGGACGCGTCAGAGGCGAGCTGCACCCCCTACGTCACTCTCACTCTACGCGGCCGCCTTGCTTTTCAACAACCGTACTACCTACGTCACGCCGCCTACTTCTACCGCGTCGGAACGGGTACCTGTCTCACGCAAGCGGATCGATGCAACCAGTCAGCGATTCCCCTGAGCAAGTCAGCGATTCCCCTGAGCATTCCCCAGCGTAACCCCGCAATTCCCCTCGGTGGTCGTCCGGATGGCGTGCGTCCGCGCAGGCCCGACACTGCGCGAAAAGGTCGAGCGGCGGCTCCTGTCGAACCGCACCGAAGCCGGCCAGGTGAAGGGAGCTTTGTGATGCGCAAGGCACTGGAGATCGGAGGACTGGTTGCGGGTGCGATTTTGATCGCCTTCGGCGTTGTCGCGATCGTCATGGGCGTTCAAGGTGGAAACACCGTCGGCTCGCAGCTCAAGCAGCAACACATCGTCGGCGAGCCCGACTTCACGCCCGCCGGAATTAAGGCCGTCATCGCCAAAGACGGCAACGCGAACAAGAACTTTCCCATCCCGAGCTGCAGCGTCAACAACATTGCGGTGACGAACGGGGCGACAGCACGCTGCTTCGCCGAGTACATGCAGATCGACGCACTCGACTCGACGGGCGGTTACTACTTCTCGCAGATGGGGATCTACACGGCGAAGTCGGGCGCGCCCGCCGCGCAACTGCTCCCGGGTGGTGGCACCGACAACGTCGCCTTCGCACAGGTCGATCCGACCACCAAGCAGCCCGTCCAGAACGGCGCGCGTAGCGTCTGGGTCGAGGAGACCGCATTGACGACGGCGCTCAACACGGCCTACATGGCGAGCCAGCTTGCGCTCTTCGGCATCGTCGTCGGTGTCGCGCTACTGCTCTCGGGCATCGGGTTCGCTGTCCTCGCAATCGGCGGTGCGCTCCGCAACCGCGATAGCGCTCTCGCCCGACTCGGCAAGCACGCGAGCGCTCCGGTAGCGGGCGGCACGACGCCGCTTCCCGCCTCCTAGAGGCGCACACACCCTCAGCACCGAATCTTGACGGGGGCCGCGCAAGCGGCCCCCGTCAAGATTCCGGCGACGGACGCGAGGCCGAACGGGTGCGGGCCTTCAGCTCCGGGAGTTCTCGAGCGCGATCACGTGCTTCTGAGTTCGTTCGAGCCCGGTCGAGATCGAGCTCGTCTCCCCGAGCACACCCTCGAGCGCGCTCAGCGCCTGGCCCGTGTCGTCGCTGCTCGCGGCGTGCTCGGCGGCCGCTGCCGCGGTCTGCTCCGAGCCGAGGCCAGCAACGAGATCAATGAAGCGCAAGCCGAAGACCCTTGGAAACTCGCCGCTGACGATCGCCTCGAGCGAGCTCGAGAGCTGCGAGCGCCGCGAGCTGAGCTCGGTCGTGCTTCCCAGCTTCCCGAGCGCCGCCGCCCCGTCCGCGAGTTGGGCGAGTGCACGTGTGACGGCGGGCGGGGCCCCGCCCGGGCTCGTCGAGGTGCGTTTGCAGGCGTCGACGGCGCGGGCGAGCGCAGCCGTCGCCTGCGCGTCGGCCCCGACGAGTGCCTGGCTGGAGGTCGTGCCCGCGGCGAGCGGTGCGGCGAGCGCTGCACGCGCCGCGACGACATCGTTGAAGAAGCTGTCGAAGCTGCAACCCCAGACAGGCGGGAAGAGCTGGCCGAACGCATGCTGCTGCTGAGCGACGATCTGCTTGAGCTCGTCCGCGAGCGCAGCCGCGGGCGGCAGCTTGCCGGCACGTGCGCGCTCGACCACCTGAGCGACCTCGACCGTGAGCGAGCGGTAGAGCGTGAGCAGACGGGAGGGCACCGGGAGGAGGTTCGACGCGAGCGTGTAGCCGCCGAGGGCACATCCGGCCGGCTGACCCTCGCGGGCAGCGCCGGCCACGAGTCCGTCGAATGTCGCCGAGCAGTGGGCAAACTCGTTTTCGGCAACGACCGTGACGGTGCCCGGCGAGCGGCCGAGCGCGGCCTGCCCACAGCTGTAGCGCCGGTCACCCGCGACCGAGCCGGCGCTGCCGTGGTACCAGAGGAAGGTGGCGCTCTGGTCGGGCCAGGCGTACTCGGTCGCGCTTAGACGCTGACCGCCCGCAACCGGCGCGTCGTTGCACGCGCCGGCGGCCGCGGCCGCCGTCAGGTGCAGGTACCACGTGAAGGCCGGAGGGTTCGCGTGCGGAACGTCGGCGACGGTGACCTGGTAGCGCGTCGCGCCGAACGCCGGCACCGCCGTCGCTTTGATCGGTGACATGCGGAAAAGCGGTGTTGCCGCAGCGGCCGCACCCCGAGCATGCGCGCGGGTGACGCCGCCTGTTAACGCCACCACGGCGGCAAGCGTCAGCAGCGACACGGCTCGCCCCACATGGCGACAGCGGATCCATGCGGTCGACCGCGTCACGACGTTTTGATGGTAGCGCTCGCGCCTTGGCGAGGCCCTCCAGCGCCCGCGAACAGGCGTGGGCTGACCTCTAGACGGCAGGCGTCTCGAACACGCACGTCGCCGCACCGAACTCACGGTAGAGCAGGTCCACCGCTTCGACCATCCGGGCGCTCGCAAAGCATTGCTCGAAGCGTTGACGTGCGGCCTCGCCCATCTCGGCGCTGAGCCGGCTGTGGGTTGCAAGCCGAGCCGCATGACGGGAGAGCGTCTCGAGCGCGCCGGGCCGAACGAGAAACCCCGTCTCCCGATCGACGAGCGCCTCGGTCTCCGCGCTGTCGGCGTAGGCCACAACGGGGAGTCCGACGCGCATCGCTTCCAGGATCGGGTGCTGCCCTTCCGCGGCGGCGGAGGTCGAGACAAGCACATCCGACGCCGCATACAGCAGCTGCGGCTCGGTCAGGTCGGGGAGCACAAGCGCACCGCACCGTCCGAGCAGTGCGGCCTCGGAACTTCCCGCGAAGCCACGTCCGATCGCGACGAACAGAATCCCGTCGCGTGCCAGCCGGGTCGCGAGCAGCGGCAGGACGCCGCAGCGCTCGTGTCGGCCTCGCTGGCCGACCCAGCAGACGACGCGTGCACTCGCGTCGAGCCCAAGTTGAGCGCGCGCGTCCGCGCGTTCGCGGACACCACTGGTCGCGTCGAGGCCCTCTGCGATCACCCGGATCTGCGCTGGCGCCGCCAACCGCCGTCCGAGCGCCCGTGAGCGCACGCGCTCGGTCTCGCTCACGATCGCGCGGTGGCTGCGGGCAGCTCGACGCTCCGATCGTGCGCCGAGTGTCCGTCCGAGCGGAGTGCGGCGGCGGTCGCTCTGGCGGGTATGCGTCGTGTACAGGGAGGGAACCCCAGTACGCCGGCTCGCGATGCCCGCCAGATGCCCCGCGCCTGGACCGTGGGCATGAAGCACCGAATGATCGACCAGTGCGTGCTCGAGCGCCGCCAGCGTCTGGCGCAAGGACCGGTCGCGGGCGGGGAGCGGCAGCACGGCGATGCCGAGCTGCTCGAGCCGAGCAAGGGCCGGGTTCGCTGCGGGGCCGGCGACGGTCACCTCCCAGCCTCGCTGACGCAGTCCCTCGGAAAGCGTGACGACATGCCCGGACACATGGCTCGCACGCGCCGTGAAGAGCTCGAGCACCCGTCCCCGCGGCGCAGTGGATGCGCAGCGAGAAGCTGCGAGGCTCGTGAGAGTGGGTGCGGCGGTCACGATCGGCGGTAGAGCGCCTGCACGCGTGGTTGCGCACCACAGGCAGCTCCTCACGCACCGTAGGCGCGCACGCCCGCGTTGCCGCTGGACGTTCGGGTGGGTTCCCGCAGTCTTCGGTCTGAACTACTGCCGACCCGGCCAGCTGCCCGGGTCGGAGCGCCGCTCAGGCAAAGCCGAGACCGCTACTCGGCCCGGACAGCCCGCGGCGCTCGTGGCCGCTGCGTTCGCCCGCTTTCGGCGCCCGCTCCGGTTCGAGCACGCCTACGGCAAGCGCATAGCGGACGATCTCGGCGCGGGTTCGGAGCGCGAGCTTCTGCATGATCCGAGCCCGATGCGTCTCGGCTGTTCGCACCGAGATGAACAGCATTTTGGCGATTTCCTGGTTTGTGTGGCCGAGCGCGAGCAACCGCAGCACCTCGCGCTCCCTATCGGAGAGCGGGTCCGCCTGCGCCTGCTCCTCCGCTGCCGCCTCGGCCGCAGCAAGACGCGCGCCGAGGAGCGGATGAACGTAGCGCCGGCCGCTCGCAACCTCGTGGATCGCCTGCACGAGCTCGGCATCAGCCGCCTCCTTGAGCAGGTAGCCGATCGCACCGGCGCCGAAGGCCTGGCGGACGTACGCGGGATCGTCCTGCATCGAGAGCACGAGCACCCGGGTACTCGGAGCCGCGAGGCGAAGCTCGGGAAGCGCCTCGATCCCACTCCGTCCAGGCATCACGATGTCAAGCAAGAGCACATCAGGTCGGCGCGCGCCTATCTCGGCAATCGCCTCTTCGGCGTTCGCGGACTCCCCGACGACCTCGATATCCGACTCGGCCTCGAGCAAACGACGAAGGCCCGAGCGAACGAGCGCATGGTCGTCACAGATCAGAACGGTGATTGTCGATTCCATGGCCGGAAGTCTTCCGCCGTTCGCACCCTGCGACACCCGGGCTTGCCACAATCGCAGCTGCGGTTTAGTACGGAAACAGCTACGCGTCGCGAGCCGGGAGCGGCAGGTCGATGATCACCGTCGCACCGGCGCCGACCTCCGACTCGACGAGCAGCCGCCCGCGCAGCAGCGAGACGCGCTCCCGCATGCCGATCAGCCCGAAGGCGCCCGTACGGACGCTGGAAGGGTCGAAGCCGACGCCGTCGTCCTCAATCAGCAGCCGCACGTTGCCCTCGCTGCCCGCCAGGACGATCGAGACCGCGCTCGCCCGTGCGTGCTTGACGACGTTCGTGAGCCCCTCCTGGACGATCCGGTAGAGCGCCGTCTCGAGCTCAGGCGGCAACGCCTGGAGCTGCGAGTCGACGTTGAGGCGCACCACGAGCCCGCTGCGCTCGGAGACGACGCGCACGAGCCGTTCGAGCGCGGGCTCGAGTCCGAAGTCGTCGAGCACGGCCGGCCGCAGCTCGACGGCGAGCCGCCGGACATCGGCGAGCGCGGACGCGACGAGCGTGCGGATCCGCTGCACCTGCTCGGCGCCAAGCTCCTGCTCGGCCGCCTTGAGCCCGAGCAGGATCGACGTAAGCGCCTGGCCGGTCTCGTCGTGGAGTTCGCGGGCGAGCCGGGTGCGCTCGAGCTCCTGGCCGTGGAGCAACGCGCGAACCGACTCGCGCCCGACGCGCTCGGAGAGCTCGAGCGCGAGCGCCGCACGGGTCGCGAACGCCTGCGCGACGCGAAGATCGGCGTCCGAGAAGCGAGGGTCGCGTCCGTGTTTGTCGTAGACGACGATCACGCCGACGGCGCCGTCACGGACGATCAGGGGAACGAAGAGCGCCGCTGTCGCCGAGAGGATTCGCGGTGCGGCTTGGTCGACCTCCGGATCGTCGATCAACGAGTCGACCCGCTCGGCGCGCGCGCGGAGGAACACCCGGCCCGCCTTGGAGCGACGTTGCTCGTGGTAGACGCCGAGCAGCGCCTCGGCGTTCTCGCCACTCGCCGCGGCGATCACGAGGCCGCCTGCACGCTCGGGTGTCGGTACCTCGACGAACGCGACACGGGCGTCGAGTAGCTCCCGCAACCGCTGGGCGGCCAGATCGAAGATCTGGGCGAGATCGGCCTCGGTGAGCAGGGCAGCGGTGACCTCGTTGAGTGACTCGAGCTGGCGCGACCACTGCCGGGACGACTCATAGAGGCGCGCGTTCTCGATCGCGACCCCGGCCTGGCCGGCGAGCATTCGCGCCAGCTCCTCGTCCTCCTCGCTGAACTCCTCGCCGCCGCGCTTTTCGGTGAGATAAAGGTTCCCGAAGGTGACACCTCGCAGGAGGATCGGGACGCCGAGGAACGAGGCCATCGGCGGATGGCCGGGTGGAAAACCCACGGAACGCGCGTCCTGGCCGAGATCGCGCAACCGCAGCGGCGCCTGCGCGCTGATCAGCGCGCCGAGGATGCCCCTACCGCGGGGTGGGTCGCCGATCGTCGTGCGCGTTTCCGGGTCGATTCCGACCGTGATAAAACGCTCGAGCCCGACCCCGAGCCGGTCGACGAGACCGAGAGCGCCGTAGGTGGCGCCCGTCAGCTCGACGGCGGCCTCGGTCAGACGCAGCAGCAGCGCCTCGAGCGAAAGCTCGGAGCTGAGCGCGATTCCGGTCTCGACCAGGCGCTGCAAACGGTCAGCACGGGTGACGAGACTATTCTCGGCCGCCTCGCCGGTATGAGCCGTCACGTGTTCGGCCATTGCCGCCCCCAGACCCGTTGAACGTCTCGAACGTAACCGCTGCGAAACGCGCGTTCTGGACAGCGGTTCTATCAGCTACGTTCGGATGCCACAAGCACTTCCAGCCGCCGCCGACCCGCTTCTGGCCGGCGCCCTGCGCCGAGTGCCCGACGCTCAGGCGGCGGCGGTCTCCGGCTGGTGGTGAGGGATGATCACGACGGGGCAGGGCGCGTGATTCGCGCACTGCTGGCTGACCGAACCGAGCAGGAGCCCGCGGAAGCCTCCGAGGCCGCGCGAACCGACGACGAGCAGATCGGCACCACGCGCCTGCTCGCAAAGAACGTCGGCAGGCTGTCCCTCGAGCACGACCGGCGTCACCGTCACACCGGCCTCGGCCGCCCCGGACTCGGCAATGCTCTTCTCGAGCATCGCCTGTGCGATCTTCGGGAACTCGCTGACGTCGATCGGCGCCGCCGTCCAGCCGACCTCGTACACGATCGCCGGAATGTGCCAGGCGGCGACGGCCTTGACCTCTCCCGAGCGGATCTGCGCCTCGGCGATGGCGAAGCGGAACGCCTCCTCCGCGGCCTTTGAACCGTCAACGCCTACGACGATCGTGTGCATGTCGTTCCTTCCCCCTCTTTGATGGATTGGCAGCTTACGTTGCAATCGTCGCGCCGGGTCGGCGCCGATGCCTCCGACGACCTGCTGAACCCGGTTGCGGATAACTACTAAGGTCGTCCGGTGCTGACTGCGGATGCGTGCGCTTCGGGCGCTTCAGAGGCTTAGAGGCGATGGACGCGATCGAGACGGAACAGCTCAGTAAACGCTACGGGGCGACGCTCGCGCTCGATCGGCTCGATCTCCGTGTCGGTGTCGGCGAGGTGTACGGCTACCTGGGCCCCAACGGTGCGGGTAAGACGACGACGATTCGGCTGCTGCTCGGCCTGCACCGGCCGAGCTCGGGCCGTGCCCGACTCTTCGGCGTCGATGCCTGGAACAACCCGGTCAAGGCCCACGGCCACACCGCCTACGTCCCGGGCGAGCCGGCACTCTGGCCGGCGCTCAACGCGGCGGAGACGTTCGCCTACCTCGCTCGGCTCCGCGGCGGCGTCGACGAGGGCTACTTGAAGCTGCTCGTCGAGCGCTTCCAGCTCGATCTCCGCAAGCGGGTGCGCGCGCTCTCGAAAGGCAATCGTCAAAAGGTCCAGCTGGTCGCGGCGTTCGCAAGCCGCGCCGACCTGCTCGTCCTTGACGAGCCGACAAGCGGCCTCGATCCCTTGATGGAGATGGCCTTCCGGGAAACGGTGCGTGAGGCGAAGGAGCGCGGCCAGACCATCTTCCTCTCCTCGCACATCCTCAGCGAAGTCGAGGCGCTCTGCGACCGGGTGGGCATCCTCCGGCAGGGACGGCTCGTCGACGAGGGCACGCTCTCCGAGCTCCGGCACCTCTCTGCGCAGACCGTCGAGGTGAGCTTCGCCGGCGCACCGCCCGAGCTCGCGCCGCTCGCCGGGGTCGTCGTCTCCTCCGCCGGGCCGCACGCGCTGCGGTTCGAGGTCAGCGGACCGATCAAGCCGCTCCTCACGGCACTCGCCGACGCGCCGGTCACATCCCTGACGAGCCGCGAGCCCTCGCTCGAGGAGATCTTTCTCCATCATTACGACGGCAGCGAGGCCGATGCGGCCGGCTAGAGCACTCGCCGGCCGGACGCTACGCGACGCCCGTGTGGCGACGGTCTCGTTCGCGCTCCTGTTTTTCCTCGTCGCGCTCAGCGACGTCGTTGGCTACCGCGACAGTTACCGGACGCTTGGCGAACGCATCGCCTTCGCGCGTAGCTTCGGGACAAACAAGGCGGTCGAGCTGTTCTACGGCGTGCCGCACGACCTGCTCACCGTTGGCGGCTACACGGCCTGGCGGCTTTCGGGGCTTGGCGCGGTCTTCGCGGGCGCCTTCGGGTTGCTCGTCGCCGTGCGCGCGCTTCGCGGGGAAGAGGACTCGGGCCGGCGCGAGCTCGTGCTCGCCTGCCGGATCAGCCGCGCCGGGGCGCTCGACGCCGTCGCAGCCGCGCTCGTAACCACGATCGCGGCGCTCTGGCTCGCGATCTACGTGGCTCTGCTCGCGGCGGGGCTCCCGGCCGGAGGCTCGGCCTTCCTCGCCCTCGCGACGATCTCCCCGGCCCCCGTCTTCGCGGCCTTCGGGGCGGTCGCGAGCCAGGTGGCGCCGACGCGACGCCTCGCGACCGAACTCGCCTCTGCACTGCTCGGACTCTCGCTCTTGGTGCGGGTTGTCGCCGACACCGCGGGCGGGCTCGGCTGGATGCGGTGGCTGACGCCACTCGGCTGGGTCGAGCAGCTGCGACCGTTTGCGCAACCGACGGCTGCACCGTTACTCGCACCGCTCGGCGCAACCGTCGCGCTGCTCGCACTGACCCGGTGGCTGGCCGCGCGCCGCGATCTCGGCTCGGGGCTGCTCGCCGACCACGACTCGACCGCCCCGAGACTCAGGCTGCTGAGCTCGCCGCTGGCACAGGCCTTTCGCGGCGAGCGCGGCAGCCTCGCGATCTGGCTCCTGGGGACAGGACTCTTCGCGCTCGTCGTCGGTCTGCTCACGACGAGCTTGACGAATGCCGACATCCCGGCCAACCTTCGCGCCGACGTCCGCAAGCTCGGCGGCGCGTCGATCACGACGCCGAACGGAGCGCTCGGCTTCTACTTCATCTTCTTCGTGCTCACGATCAGCCTCTTCGTCTGTGCACAGCTTTCCGCGGCCCGACGGGAGGAAGAGGCGGAGCGACTCGAGACGCTGCTTTCGCTCCCGCTCTCACGGCAGCGCTGGCTGGGCGGACGGATCGTGCTCGCGGCCGCCGGCGCGCTGGCACTCGCCTGCAGCGCCGGATTGCTCGCCTGGGCGGGCGCGGCCGGCGTCGGTGCATCCGTCTCAGGCCTCCGCCTGCTCGAGGCGGGCCTCAACTGTCTGCCAACGGCGCTGTTCTTCCTCGGACTCTGCACCCTCGCCTTCGCGGTCGTCCCGCGCGCGACCAGCTTCGTCGGCTACGCCCTCGTGACGGTCGCGTTTCTCTGGGATCTGCTGGGCGCCCTCCTCGGGGCACCCTCCTGGCTCGTCGAACTGACACCGTTCGCACATATCGGGCTTGTCCCGGCCGAGCCGTTCCGTGCCGGCCCGGCGTTCTTGCTGGTCGCCGTCGCGGCGTGCGCGCTCGCCGCCGCGACCGCCCTCTTCGCACGCCGTGACGTCATCGGCGGCTAGGATCGCCGTCCGCTGGCCCCGGGCCGCTCCTGCGCGTGGCATGGCACGCACTGGAGCTTGCGGTAAACCCGCAACGTTCGTCGGGGTCGAGACCGTGGCGTCGCCCCGGAAGCTCGACGACACTGCCTCGAGACAACACGACGAGGGGGTCACATGACGAGCGTCTACGCCCGGGAGCTTCCGGGCACGAGGATATGCCGGAAGGAGCCGGGAGCGTCGCGTGGCTGAGCTCGCGGGTTCCGCGCTCGACGCGGTCGATGTCATTCTCAGGGACGGCGGGACGCTCCGACTGCGGCCGCCGCTCGAGGCAGACGCTGAGGGACTGATCGCGTTCTTCGCCGGCTTGACCCCTCAGAGCCTGTACTTGCGATTTCACGGCCTGCGCGTCGTTGACCGCGCACTCGTCGAACCCCTCCTCGACCCTGACTGGACGAGCCACGGTGCTTTGCTCGGCGCCTTCGCCGACGACGAGGGCGGCGAGCGCGTCGTCGCCGTGGCGAGCTACGCCGTCTTGCCCGGGACGACCACCGCGGAGATGGCCTTCGCCGTTATCGACGACGAGCAGGGACGCGGAATCGGCACTCGTCTGCTCGAGCAGCTCGCCGAGCGCGCACGAACGGCGGGGATGACGCGCTTCCTCGCAGTCGTGATCGCCTCCAACGCCTCGGCGCTGAGCGTGTTCTCCGAAACCGGCTTCGAGCTCGTAAGCGAGCATGAGGGCGGGGAGATCGAACTTCGCTTCCCCCTGACGGAGACGGGCACCTTCGCCGCGCGAGTCGAGGAGCGCGACCACACGGCCGTCGTTGCCTCGTTGCGCCCGTTCTTCGAGCCGAACTCGGTGGCGGTGATCGGTGCCTCGCGGCGCCGCGGCACGATCGGCGGCGAACTCTTCCGCAACATCCTCCAGGCCGACTTCGCGGGCGCGACCTACCCCGTCAACCGCAAAGGCGACCCTGTCGCCGGAGTACGCGCGTATCGCGCGATCACCGACATCCCCGACCGTGTCGATCTGGCTGTGCTCTGCCTCCCGGCCGAGCAGGTGATCGAGGCCGCCGCGCAGGCGCTCCAGCACGGCGTACGGGCGCTCTGTGTGATCTCCGCAGGCTTTGCCGAGACCGGCGCCGAGGGACGCGCACGTCAGGAACGGCTGCTCGCGCTCGCCCGCGCGCACGGGGCGCGCCTGGTGGGACCGAACTGCCTTGGCATCGCCGTGCCCGCCCGGGGCCTCAACGCGACGTTCGCGCCGCGCGCGCTGCCGCCGGGCAAGATCGGCTTCTCCTCTCAGAGCGGCGCCCTCGGGCTTGCGCTGCTCGAGAAGGCGGCCGAGCGCAACCTCGGCTTCTCTGCCTTCGCCTCGATCGGGAACAAGGCCGACGTCTCCTCGAACGACCTGCTCGAGTGGTGGGAGGACGACGAGGAGACCGAGCTCGTACTGCTTTACCTGGAGTCGTTCGGGAACCCGCGCTCTTTCGCCCGCGTCGCCCGCCGCGTCGCGCACCGCAAGCCGATCCTCGCGCTCAAGGCCGGCTCCACCTCTGCGGGCTCGCGGGCCGCGCGCTCGCACACCGCCGCGCTCGCGAGCTCGAACGTCGCCGTCGACGCACTCTTCCGCCAGACCGGCGTGCTGCGTGCCCAGACACTCGAGGAACTTCTCGACGCCGCCGCGCTGCTCTCGAGCCAACCGTTGCCGCGCGGGCGGCGTGTCGGGGTGATCACGAACGCGGGCGGGCTCGGCATCCTCTGCGCCGACGCGTGCGAGGCTGCAGGGCTGCTGCTCCCCGAGCTCGACGGTGCGACACGTGCGATGCTCGTGCCGCTCCTCCCGGGCGAGGCAAGTCTCGCCAACCCGATCGACGTGCTCGGCTCGGCCACCGCCGAGACCTACCGGGCTGCGATCGGACCGGTGCTCGCAGATCCGAACCTCGATGCGCTGATCATCCTCTTCGTGCCCCCCGTCGTCGCCGGCGCGGATGAGGTCGCGGCCGCGATCCGCGCTGCCGTCGAGGAGGCGGCGCAAGCGAAGCCGGTGATTGCCGTCGTCGTCAGCGCGGAGGGCACCCCGCCGCTGCTGCGCGAACGCGACTCACCGGTCGTCGCACTCCCGTACCCGGAGTCGGCGGCGCGCGCACTGGCGCTAGCCGCAGCCCACGCGGACTGGCTGGCGCGGCCGGAGCCCGAGGTCAAACCGATTGAGGGCATCGACCGTGTCGCCGCGCACCGCGTCAGCGCCGCGGCCCTCGCCGACTGTGAGGACTGCTGGCTCGACGCCGACGCGACCCGCACGCTGCTCGAGGCCTACGGGATTCCGCTTGTGGGCGAGCGCGTCGCGGCAGACGCCGATGAAGCCGTCGCCGCGGCGCTCGAGCTCGGTTTACCCGCCGTCGTGAAGACAGCGATTCCGGGCGCGCACAAGACCGAGCTCGGCGGCGTCGCACTCGACCTCCGAAGCGAGGAGCAGGTCAGGGTGGCGGCGACACGGATCGGTTTCCCGGTCCTCGTCCAGCCGTTCCTCGAGTCCGGCGCCGAGCTGCTCGCCGGGATCGTCCAGGACCCGGTGTTCGGTGCGCTTGTTGCCTTCGGACCCGGCGGCGCGCTTGCCGAGCTGATCGGCGAAGCCGGGTTCCGTCTTGCACCGCTGAGTGCGCTCGATGCCGAGGAGCTCGTGACCAGCGGCAAGGCGGGCCGGCTCGTCGCAGGCTTCCGCGGCGCACCCGGCGCGAACGTCGCGGCGCTGACCGAGTTGCTGCAGCGCCTCGGACAACTCGCCGACGAGCTGCCCGAGCTTGCGGAGCTCGATCTGAACCCGATTCTCGCCGGCCCGGAGCGCTGCGTCGCGGTCGACGCCCGTGTGCGGCTCGCGACCCCGGTGCCCTCCCGGCGCGTTAAAAGTTGGTAGCGCAGCTTGCGGCTAACTACCGGCAGAGCTGCGGAGGTCTGCGGATGCGCGGTCGTCGAGGCTCAGGCACTGTGTTTTTGCACATCGGGTATCCCGACTGTCGGGGGGCTCGTGAGTTGCGACGCTGTTTCCTCTTCCCCCCATGTAGGAAACGCTTGCGACTTGGGAGCTTCCCGGCAGACGGGTTCCCCTTTGCGGATTGCGCGTTCGGTCCTTCCGGCGAGGGCGCAGTCCCGCGCCACGGCTGCAGCTTGGAGCGCCAGCGCTGCGGTTTGGAGCCCGGAAAGGCAGGTGCCACGGCGGGCGCACGGCGGTACGCCGCGCGCCCGCGCCAGGCGCGGTCAGCGGCCGGCTCAGTTCGTCGCGCGCAGACGCTCGCGTACGGCTCGGTGCGCAAGCAGGGGGATGTAGTCGTCGAAATGCGCGCCACGAAGCAGCGCACGCACGCGCTCCTCGAGGTCGTGCTCGATGAACTCCAGCGGCACCGCAGGGAACTCTCCGTGCAGCGTGCGCGGGACCTGCGCGAGATGCTTTGACGCCTGTGCGGTAAGCAGCATCGTCCACGCCTCCTTTCGAAGTCGTCGGGTCGCCTCCCCAGCATTCCGGGGGCAATGACTCGCTGCCTCCGGGGAGACACGCAACTCGTTCCGTGAGAGTCCGTAGTCGAAACCGAGCTCAGGCGAGATAGCCGCCGCCGCTGTTTGCTCGCTTCAGCGCCTCGACGTAGCCGGCCCGTTCCGACCGTGCCGCGTCGGTTCCGGGTGCGACCGCGAGCAGGCCGCGCAACTCGCTGAGTGCCGCGAAGCCCTTGCGCCGCATCCACTCTTCGAGCCCCTCGAGCAGCACCGTTGCGTACTCGGGGCCGTGTCGCAGCAGGGCCGAGGCCGTCATCACGACATCGGCCCCCGCGAGCAGGTACGCGGCGACGTCAGCCGCGCTCTCGACCCCAGTGGTGGCCGCGAGCGACGCCTGCACGCGTCCGTGCAAGAGCGCGATCCAGGTGCGCGGCAGCCGCGCTTCGTCGCGGTGTGAAAGCCCGATGCGAGTGTCGAGAGACATCGTTTCCGGATCGATGTCGGGTTGAAGAAAACGGTTGAAGAGCACGAGCCCGTCGGCGCCGGCCGCGTCGAGCTCGCGCGCGAACGCACCGGTCGAGCTGAAATACGGGCCGAGCTTGACGGCGACCGGCACGCCGACCGCCTGCTTGACCCGCGCGAGCACGTCGAGCTGACGCTGCTCGACCTCACGTCCGCTTACCTGCCCGTCAGCGGGCAGATAAGCGACGTTGAGCTCGATCCCGGCGGCCCCGGCGTCTTCCATCGCCCGTGCGTAGTCGACCCAGCCGCTGGGGGTCACGCCGTTGAGGCTCCCGAGCACGGGGATCTCGACACTCGGCGCCACGCGCTCGAGCAAGTGCAGGTATCGGCGTACCGGGCTCTCCTCCGCGACGCCGGCCGGAAAGTAGCTGAGCGATTCGGCGAAGCTCTCGGCTCCCGCCTCGAGCAGGCGGGCACTGAGCGCCGCGTCACGTTCGACCTGCTCCTCGAAGAGCGAGTAGAGCACGACCGCGCCGACTCCGGCCGCGGCCAGACGGCGTACGCCATCGACGCTGCGCGAGAGCGGCGAGGCCGAGGCGACAAGCGGGTTGCGCAGCGGGAGCCCCATGTAGCTCGTCGCAAGCTCCATCAACGCTCCTTGCGCGCGTCGGCGGCGAAGTGAGAGGCGCCCCGCGTCGCCATCTCCTCGTAGGTGTCCCAGCGCTGATCGACCGCCTCCTGAGCCAGGACGAGCAGGCGCTCGGCCTCGGCCGGGTTGCTGTTCGCGAGCACCCGGTAGCGAAGCTCGCGAGCGGTGTAGTCGCGCAGCGCGAGACGTGGCCGGGGCGAGTCGAGGAGGAAGGGGTTACCTCCGGCAGCGCGGAGCATCGGGTCGTAGCGGATGAGCGGCCAGTAGCCACTCGCGACAGCGCGGTACTGCTGGTCCAGTCCCTTCTCCATGTCGATCCCGTGCGCGATGCAGTGGCTGTAGGCGAGCACGAGCGAGGGCCCGTCGTAGGCTTCGGCCTCACGGAAGGCGGTCAGCGTCTGCTGCGGATCGGCGCCCATCGCGACGCGCGCGACGTAGACGCTGCCGTAGGCGATCGCCTGGAGCGCGAGATCCTTCTTGGGCATCGTCTTGCCTGCGGCCGCGAACTTCGCGACCGCCCCGAGCGGGGTCGCCTTCGACATCTGGCCGCCGGTGTTCGAGTACACCTCGGTGTCGAGCACGAGCACGTTGACGTTGCGACCGCTCGCGAGCACGTGGTCGAGCCCGCCGGCACCGATGTCATACGCCCAGCCGTCGCCGCCGACGATCCAGACGCTGCGCCGGACAAGGTGGTCGAGCACGCTCTGGAGATCACGCACGCCCGGGTCGTCGATTCCCTCGAGCCGGCGCCCCAGCTCGGCGACACGCTCACGCTGGGCGCGCAGCTCGGATTCATGGCGCTGCGGCGTGGCGATCAGCGCGTCGACGAGCTCGCTGCCAACGAGTTCTCGCAGCTCGCCGAGCCGCCGGTGAGCGAGCTCGATGTGACCGTCGGCGGCGAGTCTGAACCCGAGCCCGAACTCGGCGTTGTCCTCGAAGAGCGAGTTGGACCAGGCGGGGCCGCGTCCGGCGGCGTCCGTCGTCCACGGGGTCGTCGGCAGGTTCCCGCCGTAGATCGAGGAGCAGCCGGTGGCGTTTGCGACCATCAGCCGGTCACCGAAAAGCTGGGAGAGCAGCTTGATGTACGGCGTCTCGCCGCACCCGCTGCAGGCTCCCGAGAACTCGAAGAGCGGCTCGAGAAACTGGGTGCCGCGCACCGTCGCGAAGTCGATGCGGGCGGGGTCGTTCTGCGGGAGCGCCTCGAAGAAGGCGATGTTGGCCCGCTCCTGTTCGAGCACGGGCTCGCGCGCAGTGAGGTTGATCGCCCTGTGCGACGGCTCGCCGGGGGCGGTTACCGGGCAGGCCTCGACACAGAGCGAGCAGCCTGTGCAGTCCTCGACGTACACCTGGAGCGTGTACCGCGCGTCCGGCAGGCCGACCGCGTTGAGCGGGGCCGAGTGGAAGCCGTGCGGCGCGCCCTCGAGCTGGGTGCCGTCGTAGTGGCGCGAGCGGATCACGCTGTGCGGACAGACGAAGCTGCAGTTGCCGCACTGGATACAAAGGTCGGCGTCCCAGGCGGCGACAAGGTCCGAGATGTTGCGCTTCTCGTAGGCAGCGGTGCCGCTCGGGTAGGTGCCGTCGACAGGGAGGGCGCTGACCGGGAGGGCGTCGCCGCGACCCGCGAGCATCTCGGCCGTGACGCTGCGCACGAAGGCCGGGGCGCCCGCAGGCACCGGCGGCGCCGGCACGAACGTCGAGCTGACGGCGCGGGGCAACTCGACGCGCACGAGCCCCTCGAGTGCACGGTCGACGGCGGCCTCGTTGCGCGCGACGACCTCTTCGCCACGACGTGCGTAGCTCTTGCGGAGCGCCTTCTTGATGTGCTCGATCGCCAGCTCGCGCGGCAGGACACCGGAGATCGCGAAGAAGCCCGTCTGAAGGACGATGTTGATCCGGCCGGGCAGGCCGACCTCGCGCGCGATACGGCCGGCGTCGATCACGTAAACCTCGATGCGCTTGGCGAGCAACTGCTCCTGTACCTCGCGGGAGAGGGCATCCCAAAGTTCCTCGGGAGGACGCGGCCAGTTGAGCAGCAGCGTCGCGCCCTCGGCGGCGACGCCGAGCACGTCGGCGCGGTCGAGCAGGCCGAAGTGATGCGCACCGACGAAGCCTGCCTGGCGGACGAGGTAGGGGGCGTGGATCGGCTGCGGGCCGAAGCGGAGGTGGGAGACCGTCTGTGAACCCGACTTCTTCGAGTCGTAGACGAAGTAACCCTGCGCGTAGAGGCCCTCCTCAGCGCCGAGAATCTTGATCGTGTTCTTGT
Organism: uncultured Actinomycetota bacterium; assembly: GCA_963828105.1. GTDB lineage: Bacteria > Actinomycetota > Thermoleophilia > Gaiellales > Gaiellaceae > PALSA-600. The sequence continues at coordinate 123,372 of CAWHDF010000035.1, forward strand.
TCGCGCCGACCGTGCCGTCGGCGCCGAGCCCGAAGAAGACCGCGCGTACCGTCGCGGCAGGCTCGATGTCGAGCTCGGGGTCGTAGTCGACACTCGTGCCCGAGACGTCGTCGCGGATGCCGACGGTCAGCCGGGTGCGCGGCTGGTCGCGCGCGAGCTCGTCGAACACGCCCGCGACCATCCCCGGCGTGAATTCCTTCGAAGAGAGCCCATAGCGGGCGCCGATCACACGCGGCATCTCCCGCTCACCCCGGGCGCAGGAGTCGCTGAGTGCCGTGAGCGTGTCGAGGAAGAGCGGCTCGCCGATCGAGCCCGGCTCCTTGGTGCGATCGAGCACGGCGATCCGGCGCACCGTCGACGGCAGCGCGTGAAGGAAGGCCTCAACCGGGTAGGGCCGGTACAGCCGGATCTGGATCACGCCGACGCGCCCACCCTGGGTGTTCAGCCAGTCGACCGTCTCGCGGATCGTCTCCCCGCCGGAGCCCATCACGACGAGGACGGCTTCGGCCTCGGGATGCCCGCTGTAGTCGACGACGTGGTACCGGCGGCCGCTGCGCTCGCAGAGCTCGTCGAATGCCTGCTCGACGCTACCCGCGACCCGCGCATAGAACGGGTTGACCGTCTCGCGCGCCTGGAAGTACACGTCGGGATTCTGGGCAGTACCGCGGATGAAGGGACGCTCCGGCGAGAGCGCGCGGGCGCGGTGGTCGCGGATGAGCTGCTCGGGGACGAGCGCGCGCAGGTCGTCGTCGGAGAGCAGCTCGATCGTGTTGAGCTCGTGTGAGGTCCGGAAACCGTCGAAGAAATGCACGAACGGGACGCGGGTGCGCAGCGTCGCCGCCTGCGCCACAGCGGCGAAGTCGTGCGCCTCCTGCACCGAGGCGGATGAGAGCAGCGCGAAGCCGGTCTGGCGGACGGCCATCACATCGGAGTGATCGCCGAAGATCGAAAGGCCCTGGGCAGCAAGCGCGCGTGCGGCGACATGGAAGACGACCGGGGTCAGCTCGCCGGCGATCTTGTACATGTTCGGGATCATCAGCAGCAGCCCCTGGGACGCAGTGAACGTCGTCGCCAGCGAGCCGCCCTGAAGCGCGCCGTGGAGCGCGCCGGCAGCGCCGCCCTCGCTCTGCATTTCGACCACGCCCGGGACGGCCCCCCAAAGGTTCGGGTGCCGGAGACTCGACCACTCGTCGGCGAGCTCCGCCATCGGCGAGGAGGGGGTGATCGGGTAGATGCAACAGAGCTCGTTCAACCGGTAGGCGACCCACGCCGCGGCCTCGTTGCCGTCCATCGTTACCCGCATCTCACCCACCTCCCGCGAGCATTTCGATCGCGTGTACCGGGCACTGCTCGTAGCACACGCCGCAGCCCGTGCAGCGGTCGTAATCGAACCGGTAGCGGTTGCCCTTGCCGAGCTTGATCACTGCATCCTCGGGACACGAGCCCAGACAGCCGTCGCACTCGAAGCAGTTGCCGCAGGAGAGACAGCGCGCGGCCTCGAAGACCGCCTCCGTCTCCCCCAGCCCGGCGACGACCTCGCTGAAGTCCGCGATGCGCTCCGCTGGCGCCCGCTCGGGCTGGAGGCGCCGCGCTGCGTCGCCGAAGTACCAGAGATGCAGCTTGTCGAAGCTCGCAAGCGGATGCTTGGGCGGAGGCTCGGTGGTCACCCCCGCAAGCCAGGCGTCGATGTGACGAGCCGCCTTCTTGCCGTGGCCGACGGCAACGGTCACGGTGCGCTCACTCGGGACCATGTCGCCGCCCGCGAAGAGACCGGGGCAACCGGTCTGGAGCCCGCTTGACACCCGCACGGTGCCGTCGCGTTCGAACTCGACGCCGGGCACCGCCTCGAGGAAGCCCGTGTCGGTCTCCTGGCCGAGTGCAAGGATCACGGTGTCCGCGGCGAGCGTCTCGTAGGTTCCGGTCGGCTGCGGAAAGCCGGTCTCGTCGAGTGCCATCACCTCGACGACGAGTTCCGGACCGTCGAAGGCCGTGATCGTACGCAGCCAGTTGATGCGCACTCCCTCCTGCTCGGCGTCGGCAGCCTCCTCGAGATGGGCAGGCATCTGCTCGCGGGTCCGCCGGTAGACGATCAACGCCTCGTCGGCGCCGAGCCGGCGCGCAACGCGTGCTGCGTCCATCGCGGTATTGCCGCCGCCGTACACGGCGACGCGGCGGCCGAGCACAGGCCGCTCACCCGACGCGACGCTGCGCAGGAAGCTGACCGCATCGACGATATGACCGGCGTCGCGCGCGGGAATGTCGACTCGTCGGGAGAGATGGGCACCCACGGCAACGAAGACAGCGTCGAACCCGCCCTCGGCGCGCTCGGCGACGAGGTTCTCGACGCGATGTCCACAGCTGATCGCCACTCCGAGCATGCCGAGGCGCTCGAGCTCCGCGTCGAGCACGTCCCGCGGCAGCCTGTAGGCGGGGATGCCGTATCGCATCATCCCGCCGGGCTCCGCGCCCGAGTCCCGGATCTCGACCTCATGCCCGAGCCGGGCGAGATGGTAGGCAGCTGAAAGCCCGCTCGGCCCCGCACCGATCACGAGCACCCGGCGTCCGCTCGCGGTCGCCGGCCGTTCGAGCGTCCAGTCGCGCGCGAGCGCCAGGTCGCCAAGGAAGCGCTCGACCGAGTGGATCGAGACCGCACTGTCGATCTCCGCCCGGTTGCAGACACTCTCGCAGGGGTGGTAACAGACGCGCCCGTGGATCGCGGGAAACGGGTTGTCGGCGACGAGCTGACGCCAGGCCTGCTCGTGGTCACCGGCCCGGGCGTGCGCGAGCCAGGCCTGGATGTTCTCGCCCGCCGGGCACCCGGCGTTGCAGGGGGCAAAAGGTCGGCGTAGAGCCGGACGACGGGCTCGCGTCGGCCCGGTGTGAGCCTGACCGTGGGAGAGGTCGGGAAGGGGCGTCGCAGGTCAGCCGAGAAATCGCTCATGCGCGGCGCCCCGCCCGCCTCGCGCGGCGCGGGCAAGTGCGCTGCGGAAGCGGGATCGCCGGAGTCGGGAGACGCCGTGCGGCCGTGCCGCGGCGGCTTCTGGGACGTGTGAGCTTGCGCGCTCGCCCGGCGGCGCGACGCGCTTGCTGCGACACTTCAGTGCTCTGAGCGCGCCCGACCCCAGCTACCGGCTCGTCCTGCTCCGCCACGGCGAGAGTGTCTGGAACAACGAGGGGCTCTTCACCGGCTGGGTCGACGTCGGGCTTTCCGAACGCGGCACCGCGGAGGCGCGCGCCGCCGGCGCGCTGCTCGCCGAGCACGGGCTGCTTCCGGACGTCGTTCACACCTCGCTGCTCGCACGCGGCATTCGCACCGCCGAACTTGCGCTCGAAGCTGCAGGTCGACAGTGGATCCCGGTGCAGCGCTCCTGGCGCCTCAACGAGCGTCATTACGGAGCGCTCCAGGGGAAGAGCAAGGAGCAGATCCGGCTCGAGTTCGGCGAGGAGCGGTTCATGCTGTGGCGGCGCTCCTACGATGTCCCGCCGCCGCCACTCGAAGAGACCTCGGAGTACGCAGCCGGGCGCGACCCGCGCTACGCGGCGCTCGCACCCGATCTCCTGCCCGCAAGCGAGTGTCTCAAGGATGTGCTCGAGCGCGCGCTGCCCTACTGGCATGACGCGATCGTGCCCGATCTGCGCGCGGGTCGCGTCGTGCTTCTCTCCGCACACGGCAACTCGCTGCGCGCGCTCGTCAAGCACCTCGACGGGATCTCCGACGGCGAGATCGCGGCGATCAACCTTCCCACCGGGATACCTCTCCTCTACGAGCTCGGTCCGCAGCTGCGACCGTCCGCGCCGATCGATCCCCGCTTCGGGGTCAGCGGGAGCTTCCTCGACCCGGCCGCCGCAGCGGCGTCGATCGAAGAAGTCAAGAAGCAGGGACGTACGACAAGGGGCATGACCGCGCCCTGAGCGTGCCGGGGGCGCGGGCGCGCCCCCGGGCCTCGGTGCCGGCCGCCTCACGCCGGCACGGGAACGGGAACGATGACCCGCTGCACGAGCTCGACGAGCCGGTTCGAGTACCCCCACTCGTTGTCGTACCAGGCGACAACCTTGAGCTGGGTGCCGTCGATCACGGTTGTCAGGCCACTGTCGAAGATCGCCGAGAACGGCGACTTGACGATGTCGCTCGAGACGAGCGGCTCCTCGCTGTAACGCAGAATCCCGGTCAGCTCACCGCTATCGGCACGAGCGCGCATCAGCTCGTTGATCTCGCTCACCGTCGTCGGCCGCTCGAGCTCGACCGTTAGATCAACGAGCGACCCCGTCGGCACCGGCACCCGTACCGCGAAGCCCTGCAGCTTGCCCTCGAGCTCGGGCACGACCAGACCGAGCGCCTTGGCAGCGCCCGTCGTCGTGGGCACGAGGTTGCAGGCTGCAGCTGCGCGCCCGGCGGAAGTCCTTGTGGGGGCCGTCGAGCAGCATCTGGTCGCCCGTGTACGCATGCACCGTCGTCATCAGCCCGTGACGAATCCCGACACCCTCGTTCAGCACCTTCGCAACCGGGGCAAGGCAGTTCGTCGTGCAAGAGGCGTTCGAGATGATCTGGTGGCGCTCCGGATCGTAGACCTGGTCGAAGTTGACCCCGAGCGCGACGGTGACGTCCGGATCCTTGGCCGGAGCCGAGATGACCACCTTCTGCGCTCCGGCATCGAGGTGCTGCTGCGCATCTCCCCGCGAGCGGAAGTGCCCGCTCGATTCGATCACGACGTCGACGCCGAGCTCGCCCCAGGGAAGCAGTGCCGGACGCGGCTCCGACGGTGTCGCGATCGCGACGCCGTCGACATGGAGTCGGCCCTCGATCACCTCGACGCTCCCTGCAAACGGCCCGTAGACCGTGTCGTGTTTGAGCAGTTGGGCGAGCAGTGCCGGCTCGGCAAGATCGTTGATCGCGACCCACTCGATGTCAGCCTGGCGCTCGTAGGCCGCCCGGAAGGCGGCGCGCCCCGTTCGCCCGAACCCGTTGATCGCTACGCGCACTGCCATCTCGGTTCTCCCTTCGCGTCGTATGTAACTCGACGGTACGAGCGAGCCCGTTGTCGCGAATCGGCATTAACCGTCACGACACGTTGCGGAAAAACCGAAGGAGCGCCGAGGCGGCACGCGCCCCACCCCAACGCGGTCTCCTAAGCTTGCGCGGATGCGCGCAATGGTGCTCTCCGCGCCGGGCTCAGAACTACGCGCGACCGAGCTCGAGCGCCCCACGCCGGGCCCCGGCCAGCTGCTGCTGCGTGTCGGCGCCTGCGGCGTCTGCCGCACCGACCTGCATATCCTCGACGGCGAGCTCACCCACCCGAAGCTTCCGCTCGTTCTCGGCCATGAGATCGTCGGCCGCACCGAGTCCGGAGAGCGCTACGGCATCCCGTGGCTCGGCTGGACATGTGGTCGCTGCCGCTACTGCCGTTCCGGGCGCGAGAACCTCTGTGAGCGGGCCCGCTTCACCGGCTACGACCTCGACGGCGGCTACGCCGAGTGGGTCGTCGCCGACGAGCGTTTTTGCTTCCCGCTTCCCGGGGAGCGGGACGACGTCTCACTCGCGCCCCTGCTCTGCGCAGGGCTGATCGGCTACCGCTCCCTCAGACTCGCCGGCGAGGCGACGCGACTCGGTCTGTACGGCTTCGGCGCCGCGGCACACATCATCGCCCAGGTCGCTCATCTCCAGGGACGGAGGCTCTTCGCGGTCACGCGAGCGGGCGACACGAGCGCGCAGGAGTTCGCGCGCTCGCTCGGTGCGGAGTGGGCCGGCTCGGGCCCACCACCCGAGGAGCTCGACGCCGCCATCATTTTCGCGCCGGCCGGCGAGCTCGTGCCCGCGGCATTGCGCGCGGTCGCGCCGGGAGGCACCGTCGTCTGCGCCGGGATCCACATGTCGCAGATCCCGGCGTTTGCCTACGAGCTGCTGTGGGGTGAGCGCACGTTGCGCTCGGTGGCGAACCTCACGCGCGCCGACGCCGCGGAGTTCCTCGAACTGGTCGCGTCCGCTCCGGTCGCGACCGCGGTCGAGCCGATTCCGCTCGCCGACGCCAACGAGGCGCTCGCCCGGCTTCGCCGCGGTGAGGTTCGTGGGGCATTGGTACTCGTACCAGGAGCTTCCTAGGAGGCGACCGCAACCGTCTGCGGCTCGTGGCGCGCGGCGCCGTACAACGGCGTGACCGGTACACCGAAGAGGTCACGAGCACGCCGCTCGAAGGTCTCACCACCCGCGTCGCGACGCGCCGGTACCGTCGCGAGCAGTAGAACCTCGTCGGCGGGGAACTCGGCAAGCGCGTCGCCCGTCGCCTGCAAGGGGTCGTCGGTGCCGACTTCGCCCGAGGCGGTGATCCCGGCACGCGCGAGCATCCCGAGCACGTGCTCGAGACGTTCGGCTGCCGCCGCGCCCTCGGGCTCCTCGTCGGCGGTGAGCAGATGGACGGTCGAGGCGGCAAGTGGGGCGACCACCTTGACGATGCCGCGGCGACCGACCAACCTCACGGCGACGGCGGCCTCGAGCTCCGCTGGATCGACCTCGGAGAGGCTGACGACGAGCAACCGGAAGCGGTCCTCGAGCTCGGGATGGTGGACCCGCGCTGCGTTGATGCCGAGCCGCGGGTAGAGCCGGTACGCGACGGCGCCAAGCGAAAGCGCGACGACACTTACGATCCCGAGACCGAGCCAGCCGAGCAGCGGCGGCTGAAGGTAGGCGCCCGCGAGCACGATCATCGCGAGCAGGTAGAGGGCGATCGGTCCGAAAACGACGACGGCGAGAGAGTGCTTGCGCATGACCCTCAACTCCTCTCCAAACTTCGACGCCATCATGCTCCGCCAACCGTCCGCGGCCCGCCTCCGCGAAGCGTGCGGCTCTGCTGCGGCTTGCCCGCAGCCGCTTGCGCGCCGCACACGCGGCCGCAGCGACCAGCAACAATGACGGGATGGCCGATCGCTACGCCGACCTCGCCGAGCTGCGCGTCGCGCCCGGGTCACAACCGCACCTTGACCGGCGCGACCCCGCCCGGCGCTTCGGCGCCAGCGACAAGATGGCAGGGCTGATCCGCCTGCAGGAGCTCGTCGAGCGGCTCGGCATCCTGCACAGCCGGCTCGGGGCCGAATCGAAGCGGGCGGTGCTGCTCGTCCTCCAGGGCATGGACGCGGCGGGCAAGGACGGCACGATCCGACACGTGCTTGCGGGCGTCAGCCCGCTCGGCTGCCACGTCGTCTCGTTCGTCGAGCCCTCGACGACCGAGCTGGCTCACGACTACCTCTGGAGGGTGCACGCCAACTGTCCGGCCCGGGGCGAGCTTGGCATCTTCAACCGCTCCCACTACGAGGACGTCGTCGCGGTACGTGTGCGCGGACTCGTCCCCGAGGCGGTCTGGCGCCGGCGCTTCACGCATATCCGGGCTTTCGAGCAGATGCTCACCGACGAGGGCACCTCTGTGCTCAAGATCTTCCTCCACGTCTCGTTCGCCGAGCAGCGACGGCGGCTACAGGAGCGGGTCAACAACCCCGAGAAGCGCTGGAAGTTCAAGGCCAGCGACCTCGATGACCGTGGGCGCTTCGATGAGTTCACGACCGCCTACGAGGATGCGATCGCGGAAACCTCGACCAAGTCGGCGCCGTGGTATGTCGTGCCCGCCGACCACAACTGGGTTCGTAACCTGGCGGTTGCCGAGATCCTCGTCGAGCAGTTCGAGCGTCTGGACCCGAAGCTGCCGCCTCCGGACCCGAGCCTGGACGGGCTAACGATCGCCTGACGCGAGCCGGGGAAGGGCCAGAACCGGCGTCACCGGCCGCGGCGGGCGCCGTCGTTCGAGCAGCAGGACGCCGCCGGTGCTGACGACGATGCTTGCGAGCGCCGCGACCATCACGGCCGCACCGACGCCGGCGGAGACCACCTTCTCCTGGAGGCCGAGGGAGACGACCGCCGCCGGTACCCCGAGCTGGACGGTTGCAGCAAGACCTGCGACGAACGGCTGCCTCGTCGCGAGCGCGGCGAGCACGTGCAGTGCCACATCGAGCAGGACGAGCAGCAGCGCGAGCTCGACGAGAGAGCGCCGGTGGATCAGCGCGCGCAGGTCGACGCGAGCCCCGAGCACGACGAAGAAAAGCGGCACGAAGAACCCCTGACCGATCCCGGTGACCTGGCGGGAGAGGCGCTTGGGGCCGCCGACGGCTGCCACGACGAGCCCGACGGCGAAACCGGCGATCAGGATGCTCGCGCCCGTCCGCACCGTCACCCAGCAGAGGGCGAAGAGCACGATCAGCGAGAGCCGCAGGTCGAGCGCCCAATCGCGCTCTTTCGAGCGCTGCCGGAGACGGTGAACCCAACTGCGCGTATGCACAGACCGCACCACGACCAACAGCAGTCCCGCACACGCGGTGACGACGACGAGACCGAGCAGCGCCACGCCCGCGCGAGCCGGTCGGAGAACAAGTGGGACGAGCACGATGCTCGCCACGTCGGCGAGCGCCACCTGCGCTGCGACGGTGAGCGCGACCGGGTCGTCGAGCAGACCGAACTCCTCGAGGCAGGGTACGAGGACGGCCGCCGAACCGCTGCCGAGCACCACCGCGTAGAGCAGCGGGTGTCCAACGTGGACGAGATGCGTCACCGCCCAACCCGCACCGAGCGCGAGCAGGCCACCGACCACGGCGCCCAGTGCGCCGCGACGGACGCGAGCGAGGATCGCCGGCTGGCGCAGGGGCACGTGCATCCCGGCGCTGAGCATCAGCATCGCGAAGCCGATGTTGGCCAGGAACGCGAGCGTCGGCTCGTCGGGACGGAGCCAGCCGAATCCCGAACGGCCGAGCAGAAGACCCGCAAGCAGCTCGCCCGCGACAACGGGCACCGGCACGCGGCCGCCGCTCCCGAGCAGCGGCCCGGCGAGCCCCGCAAGCACGATCACCGTCAGGACACCGAAGCTCATCCCGCGCAGTCTCGCGCCTTACAACCGGGCCGGGGGCGCGGACGTGACCATCCGCTTCCCGTTGCGTAGAAATTCCCGATGGCCCGCGGGCGTTCGAACCCGAAACTGGAGCTGATGAGCTTCACAAGCCCGTCCGCGAGTTCGCCCGCAACCACCCCCGCCACGGCCACGCCGTCGACGGTCGAAATGCTGACGGGCGAGCGTCGCTCGACCGAGCCTGCCGTCTCCGGCGGGAGCGGCCGCGACGACTTCGTCGCCGCCGCTGCCCGGCTCGCGATCAGCATCGACGAGCTGAGCGCGCACTGGCGTGTCGCCTTCAACAGCGCCGAGGACTCCCTTGCCGCTGTCCGCGCGGGCGGCTCGAGCATCCGTTTCGCCGAGAGCGAGCTGGGCGAGTTGCGGGCGCGTCTGACCCGCGAGCGGGCAGCAGTCTCGGGCCTGCTCGAACGTGTCGCTCGCGAGGAGCACGTCACGCTCCACCGGCCACTCTCGGCCCCGCGCGTGACGCGACCGATGCTCGGGCTGCCGAGCGAGGTGGCGGCGTGCATCTTCGACCTCGATGGCGTCCTCGCAGGGAGCGCGGCGATGCACGCAGCCGCCTGGGCGGAGACCTTCGACGAGTTTCTGCTCCGCCGCAGCGAACGGACGGGGGAGCGCTTCGCTCCCTTCCGGCCGTTCGACCCGAACGCCGAGTACCAGCTGCACCTGCACGGCAGGCCGCGGATCGTCGGCATCCACGCCTTCCTGGCAAGCCGCGGCATCAGGCTCCGCGAAGGCGGCCCCGACGACCCGCCTGACGCCGAGACGGTACGCGGGCTCGCCCACCGCAAGCTGCTCGCGCTCACCCGACGTCTGGAGCACGAGGGCATGAGCGCCTTCATGGACTCTCACCGCTATCTTGAGGCCGCCCGCGAGGCGGGGCTCCGCTGCGCCGTCGTATCGGCGAGCACCAACGCGCGCCCGATGATCGAACGCGCCGGCCTCTCCTCGCTCTTCGACGTCTTCGTCGACGGCGCGAGTGCGCACGCGCCCGAGCCGGCTCCTGACACCCTCCTCGCCGCTTGCCGGGCACTCGGCACGGCTCCCGACAAGACCGTCTTTTTTGCGACGACGCTCGCGGGCGTCGATGCGGCCCGAGCGGCAGGGTGCGCGTTGATCGTCGGCATCGAACGCGCCGGGATCGCCGAGCACTTCCAGGCGCACGGGGCCGACGTGGTGATCACCGATTTCGGCGCGTTGCTCGATCCGAGCCTGGCCGTGCTCCCGATTCGCAAGCGCCGCACGGACGACCGTCGCCACGACCGCCACCGGGACGCGGGAAACCCGTAATGGGAATCAGGCCAGTCACCGACGGCGGCGCCGGTCAGCCCGGCGAGGGTTGAGCGACCACGAACCAGAGCCACGTCACGTTGGAAGTCGGTGAGCTTGTGGTTGAGGCGCAACGGGTGCGCGCCTCGCCATGCGTGCGGCTGGTCCCACACACGTCCGACGCCTCGAAGCGAAGGTAGAGCACGATGCTGGACACGGTCACGATCGATACGCGCCTGCGGGCGCTCATCCAGGCCGGCATGGCCGTCAGCTCCGAGCTCTCGCTCGAGCAGGTGCTCCAGCGCCTGCTCGAGGCCGCCGCAGCGCTGACGGGGGCGCGGTACGCGGCGCTCGGCGTGATCGACGCGAGCGGCTCGCACCTCGAGCAGTTCCACACCTTCGGCATCGAGCCGGCGATCGCCGCGGCGATCCCGGAGCTCCCCCAGGGACGCGGCATGCTGGGAGCGCTCTTGCACGAGGCGATCCCCTTGCGCCTTCACGAGCTCTCCGACGACCCCCGCTCCGTCGGCTTTCCGGCGACCACCCGCCGATGCGCACGTTTCCTCGGCGTGCCTGTGATCCTCCGCGGCGTCGCCTTCGGGAACCTCTACCTCACCGAGAAGGCCGACGGCCAGGACTTCACGAGCGAGGACGAGGAGCTCGTGACGCTGCTTGCCGCCCAGGCCGCGGTCGCGATCGAGAACGCGCGCCTCTACCGCGCCGCAACCCGCTGGTCGGAGCGGCTCGAGTCGCTGATCGAGGTCGGGAACGCACTCGCGACCGAAACCGACCGCGACCGTCGCTCGACCTGATCGTGCACTGCCTTCGCGACCTGCTCGACGCGCGCGTCGTGATGGTCGCGCTGCCGTCCGGATCCGACGAGCTGCGGATCGCCGCGGTCGCCGGTGAGCATGGCGAGGAACTCGTCGGGCAGACGGTGCCCCGTTCGAGAGCAAGGGCTGGCAGGTGCTCGCCCGCCGGGGCAGCGAGCGCGTCGACTCTCTGCTCGACGATCCCGAGGTCAACCAGGAGCTTTCGCGCCGGTTCGCCGTGCGCACCGGACTCTGGGTGCCGCTGCTCATGGGAGAGCGCAGCGATTGGCGTGCTTTCGGTACACGACAAGTTGAGCTCGTCCGACGGCTGCTTCACCGACGACGACCTGCGGCTCGCGGAGACCTTCGCGACCCGCGCGGCGGTCGCGGTCGACCTCTCCGAGCGCGTCGCAACGCGACGCCTTTCGACGAGTCGTCGCCGCCCAGGAGGTGGAGCGCCGTCGCCTCGCCCGCGAACTGCACGACGAGACCGGCCAGGCGCTCACCTCGATCCTGCTCGGGCTGCGCACGCTCGACGACGCGCTTCCGAACGAGGAGTCGAAGGCGGCCGTGGCAGGGCTGCGCGAACTCGCCGTCAGCACGCTTCAGGGGGTGCGCCGACTCGCGGTTGAGCTGCGTCCCAAGGCACTCGACGACTTCGGACTCGTCCCCGCACTCGAGCGGCTGACCGAGACATGGAGCGCGACGACAGGCATCAGCGTCGACTTCACTGCCCGCCTCGGCGACGCCCAGCTCTCGAGCGAGGCGGCGACGGCGCTCTACCGGATCGTCCAGGAATCGCTCACGAATGTCGTCAAGCACGCGCCGCTCAAAAGGTCAGCATCCTCTTGACCCGGAAGAATGAGAGAATGGTTGCCGTGATCGAGGACGACGGACGCGGGTTCGACCCCAACGGGGCTCATGACGGCTTCGGCATCGAAGGGATGCGCGAGCGCGTCGCCCTGCTCGACGGTCGGCTGCAGATCGAGTCGACGCCCGAGGACGGGAACCACGCTGGTGGTCGAGGTCTCCCCGGGTTGACGACCCGTGTGCTGATCGTCGACGACCACGCCGTCGTGCGCGCCGGGCTGCGCCTGCTCATCGACGCCGAGTCGGACATGGAGACCGTCGGGGAAGCCGGAACGGTCCGCGACGCCGTCTTCGAGGCCCGAACATCCAAGCCTGACCTCGTGCTGATGGACGTCGTCATGCCCGGTGAGAGTGGTCTCGAGGGCGTACCGAAGCTCCTGCACGAGCAGCCCGAGCTCAAGATGCTCGTGCTCTCGATGCAGGACGATCCCCGCTACGTCCGCGAGGCGTTCGCCGTCGGGGCTGCCGGCTACGTGCTCAAGGAGGCTGCCGATGCAGAGGTCGTCCAGGCAATTCGCGAGGTCGCGCGCGGAGGCCGCTACGTGCACCCGGAGCTGGGTGCACGACTGGTTGCGGCGGAGGCGGAGGCCGAGCGGCGCGCCGTCAACGACCCGCTCTCGGAGCGCGAGCGCGAGGTGCTGCGCCTGCTCGCCCACGGCTACACGAACCAGGAGATCGCCAAGCAGCTCTACATCTCGGTTCGTACCGCCGAGACCCATCGCGCGCACGTGATGCAGAAGCTCAGGCTTGCGAGCCGGGCGGAGCTCGTCAGCTACGCGCTCGCAAACGGCCTGCTCGAGGAGTAGTCCGGGTAGGAACGCGCTGCTGTGGCTTTCCCACAGCCCGACTCGGGCCCGCCACCGATGGAACGTCACCCGCGGCGCGCAAGACTGGCGTGATGCGCATCTCCTACGGAGTCGTCTGGCAGGAGGCGGACGAGCCGCCGTGCGCGGGCCGGCTCAGCGTCGCTGCCGATCGAGTCGTCCTTGTGCCGTTCGACGCCGAAACCCCGGTGGAACGGGAGCTCCGCTACGACACGCTCTGCCCGCCCGAGCTGCAGGGCCCCGAGGAGCGGCCAACGCTCGTACTGCGCACCACCGCCGGGCGCGTGGTCGAGCTCGAGAGCGCCGTCAACAACTGGATCTTCCGCGACCTGGACGAGCAGCTCAGCGTCGGCGAGACGAGCAAGCAGCCAGCCTCCGGGAGGCAAGACGAAGCGCCCGGGCCGTACCCGGCTCATCTTGGGCTCGGCCTCTAGCCAAGCCGCCCGCGACCAGGCAGGATGGCGCAAACGAGCGAGAGAGGACAGCGATGATCGACGACGAGCACAAAGGAGGCCCTGGCGGCCTTCCTCCCGCCCACCCCTTCGACGTCGAGGGAGTCAAGCGGCGGCTCGTTGCGGCCGGTGGCGGCTACGAGATCGTCCACGAATCACCGGGCGTCGAGGTCGGTGTCTACGTGCTGGTCGCACCCGAACCGGACCGCCAACAGCCTCACGCCGACGACGAGATCTACCTCGTGCTCGAGGGCAGCGGCCTGCTGGACGTCGAGGACGAGCAGGTCGAGCTGCGTGAGGGGCACGCGGTATTCGTTCCCGCCGGGGCCGAGCATCGCTTCAGCGCCTACGAGCATCTGATCGTGCTCGTGATCTTCGAGCGGCGCCCCTGACCGGGCCCGGTGCCGGCGCAAACGAGAGCGACGCGCGTGGCCCGAGCCGCGCGCGTAGGAGGCAGCGGCTCGAGCCTCTCGCGAGGCGCGGCTCACTCGAGCCGTCCGGCGCGGAGGCGCATACGGCCTTGAGCTCACCGCTCCGCTCGATCACGATCCGTGGCTTCCGCACCGCACACGACATCGAGCTGACCCCCGGCCCGCTGACCGCGCTGATCGGGGCGGCCGGGAGCGGCAAATCGAACCTGCTCGTCGCACTCTGGAAGCTGCTCGCCACCCCGACGCCGCTGCTCGAGCCGTCGGACTCGAGCAGCGCTGCGGCGCCGATCGAACTCGGCGCCACGCTCGTCTCGGGCAAGACCGTCCGGTTCCTGAGCCGCGGCGCCAGCGAGGGCGGGAGACGGACGGGTGAACCGCCACCGACGCTCTTCCTTCCCGCCGCCGCGCGCGGCGACCGCCTCGTCGAGGCTGAGGCTGAGCCGCCCGAGCCATTCCGCGTCGCGCTCGCGCACAGCCCCACTCCCGCACTCGCGTTGCTGCCGGCGCTCGAGCACTTGCTCGCACGCGCACCCTCGGGTCAGGTGCTGATGATCGAGGAGCCGGAGCTCTTTCTGCGGCCCCAGGCCCAGCGCGCGCTCTACCGGCTCCTGCGTGACTTCGCCGCGCACGGGAACCAGGTGCTCTACTCGACGCACGCCGCGAGCTTTCTCAACGTCGCGCGACTCGACGAGCTCGCGGTCGTGCAGCGCGACGTGCACGGGGTGACCCGCATTCGCAGGCCGAGAGCACTTCCTCAGGCCGAGACGTTTCGCGCACTCAGCGAATTCGACGCCGAACGCAGCGAGCTGCTGCTGGCGCGCGCGGCGCTCCTGGTCGAGGGCAGAACAGAGAAGCTCGTCTTCCCGTTCCTGTTTCGAGCACTCGGCCACGACGTCGACCGGGAGGGAATCTCGATCGTCGAGTGTGGCGGTAAGCCGAACATCCCGATCATCGCCGAGGTCTGCAACGACGTCGGGATCCCCTACCTCGTCGTCCATGACCGCGACGCCGCGCCCGGGCGCCGCCCGATCGCCTCGGAGCTGGTCGCCAACGACGCGATCATCCGCGTCGCCGGGCGCGAGCGAACGGTCGAGCTCGCCCGCGACTTCGAGGAGGTCGCGCGGCTCCACGGCCATCGCCACAAGCCCGAGCGCGCGCTGCACTGGTTCGCGGAGGCACGCTCGGAGGCCGACGTGCCCGAGCAGCTTGCCACTGTCGTCAAGCGCACCGTCAGGCTCGCCCGCGAGGGCTCCGCGACGACCTGAGCGCGACGCGCTGCTACGGGGCGGGCGCGCCCGGGACCCGAGCGGGCCGCTCGGCGACACGGTAGTAGTCGCGCCAGATCAGCCGGTAGATACCGAGGCGCCGTGGCAGCGAGCGCACGCCGGGAATGAACGGCAGGAGGACGAGGCACAGCGAGAGCAGCGCCATGAGCGCCCAGATCTGCGCGTCGGCACTCGTGTCGGACGCGTCCGAGAAGGGCGGGACCTGGTACCAGAAGGTGTAGAGCCACAACCAGGCCTGACCCGGGTAGTTCCCCGTCTCGTTCATCATCCCCCACTGCTCGCCGAGCAGGTTTTCCCGCTGGGCGAGGCTCGCGAGGTAACCGCCATCGGCGAGGAAGAGCAGTGCCTTGGTGAAGTTCGTCTGGTAGAAGCGGCTCGTCGAGATCAACGCGCCGTCAAGCGCCCCGCTCCGCGCCATCGCGAGCAGATCCGCCATCAGCACCGGCACCGGCCCGTAATGCCCGGCAGGGAAGGCGCCGACCAGCCGGCCGCCCGAGAAACGCGCCGACGCGAGCGCTTTCCCAAAAGCACCCGACCAGGCCTGCTGCGCTGTCGCCGAGGCGTGACGCCAGACGGCGATCGCTAGCCGCAGCCGCGGCGCGTCCTGCGCGAGCAACGAGAGCGGCTCGAGCACGAAGGCATTGGCGCTGTTGATCGGAATCTGCACGCCGATCAGGCGCTCGATCGAGAGGCCGCCGATGATGTTCTGGCCCGCACCGGCAACATGGTTGTAGGGAGGGCCGTAGGTGGCGATCCCACTCGTCCCGTCGAGCTCGGAGAGCGCGGTCGTGAGGAAATCCTGCGGCGCCGCGTTCGCCCACTGGGCAATCGTGACCGGGTGCTCGTCAGGTGAGGAGAAAAGCAGCGAGAAGCCGAGCACGAGCACGGAGACGACGACGAGGGCGATCACCGCCTCCTTGACGATGTCGTAGCGGCGCTTCGCCCCGGTCCACTCGACGGCGGGATCCGGCGCGAGCGGGTAGCCGACGCTGCTCACGGAGCCTCTACCGGGGGCGGCGTGGCGGGAGGCGTGGCGGCTGAACCTGCGCCACGACCGGGAAGTGGTGGGCAGACGCCGCGACGGCGGACGAGCAGCACGTGCCCGCCGATCAGCAGCGACACGATCAACGGCAGCAGCAGGATGTGCCACATCAGCATCTGCCCGTAGTTCAGGACGTTGAAGAAAGCGCCGACGCCGGAGGCATTGAGACCGTCCTTCGCCTGCGTCCCGATCCACTGGGAGTCGAAGTTCTGCTGGGAGAGGTAACCCGTGAACGCGGTCCCGATCGAGACCAGGAACGCGACCGCCCCGGTGATCCAGGTGAGCGTGCGCCGTCCGCGCCAGGCGGCCATGAAGAACTTGCCCCAGAGATGAACGACCATGAAGAAGAAGAAAAGTTCGGTGCCCCAGAGATGCGTGCTGTTGACGAAGTGCCCGAGGCTCGAGCCGTGCCACCAGGCCGGTCCGGCGAGCGCGATCACAGCGCCCGAGACGAGCACGACGACGAAGGCGGCGAGGGTGAGCACCCCGAAGACGTAGATCCACGAGGAGACGTAGATCGGCTGGGTGTCGGGCAGCAGCCGCTCGGGCGGAAGCGTGTTGAGCCCCAGCTGCCGCAATCTCCCGGTCCAGGTCGGCGCGACTGCCTCGAGCGGCGGCGGCCCGCTTGCAGGAGTCTGTGCGCTCACTCGTGATCCTTGCCGTGCGGGAACGGCAGGAACAAGGCGAGCACGAAGACGACGATCATCGTCACGATCACGACGAGGTTCGCGACGGAGATCAGGAACCAGCCGGCATGGAGATAGCGGGGGCGGCCGTTCAGAGAGAAGAGCGAGGCAAGCGGCTGAACTGCACCGAGCAGCGGATGGAGCATGGAGAGCAATCTCGCGGGTGGCGGCCACGCGATCATCCGGAGATCCACCGCACCGCTTGCGGGTTTACCGCAAGCGACAACTGCTCCCACCTCATTGCGATCTCATCTCGCGAAAGGACACTGATGGCATGGCTGCCCCGAAGGCCGCCCACGATCCCGTCGGCGCACGCGACCGGGGTCTCGCGCGGCTCTCCCGTCTGACCCGCGGCGCAGCGATGCTCTCGCTCGCCGCCTCCGGTGCGCTCGCGGCGCTCGTTGCCTCGTCGTACCACGCCCGCAAGGTGGTGCTGACGTCGGTCTCGGAGGCTGCTCGTGCACGGGTGACCCCGCCTCCGGCTCCGACCCCGACGGTGACGATCGCGGGCAGCGCCACCGCGGCGAACGCGCCGTCTGCCGCCACAGCCCAGGCGGCGAGCGCCGCCGTCGTGACGAGTGCGCCACCGCCGGTGGCGGCGCCGCCGCCGACCCCACCCGTGGTCGTTTCCGGAGGCTCGTGAGCGAGTTCGCCTCGACCAGGGTGCACGCCTTCGGGCTCACGGCCGTACTCGTGAGCGGGCAGCATGAGCGTCTCCGGTCTGCACACCGGCTGATGGTGGCGAAGCTGCGGCGGCTCGACCTCGCCTGCAGCCGCTTTCGCGACGACTCGGAGCTGGTCGCGCTCAACCGGGCCGCGGGAGCGCCGCTACAGGTCAGCGAGACGCTCTTCGGCGCACTCGAGGCCGCACTGCGATGCGCTCGGGTGAGCGGAGGTCTCGTCGACCCGACGGTCGGTCGCGCGCTGCGACTGGCGGGATACGACCGTACCTTGGCGCAGCTTCAGCTTCGCGACGGTCGCCGCTTCTGGCCGGCATTCGAGCCGGCCGGACGCTACGCCGAGATCGAGCTCGACTCGTCAGCAAGAACCGTGTGCCTTCCTGACGATGTCGAGCTCGACCTCGGCGCCAGCGCCAAGGCCTTCGCGGCCGATGCGATCGCCGCAGCCGCCTCGGCTGTCCTTGACGGGGCTGGCGTACTGGTCTCGGTCGGTGGCGATGTCGCGACGGCGGGCGAACCGCCCGCACAGGGCTGGCCGATCAGGCTCGCGAGCGACCACCGTGCACCGCTCGAGGCGCCTGGCCCAGTCGTCCTGATCAGCGGCGGCGGGCTTGCGAGCTCGACCACTAGGCTCCGGCGCTGGAGCTCGGCGCGGGGGACGCTGCACCACATTCTCGACCCGCGCACGGGAAAGCCGGCGCGCAGCCCCTGGGCAACCGTCAATGTCAGCGCGGGCTCCTGCCTGGATGCGAACGCGGCCGCGCTCAGCGCGATCGTGCTCGGCGACGATGCGAGCGGCTGGCTGACGCAGCATGCGCTCGCCGCCCGGCTTGTCGCCCACTCTGGCGCCGTCGTGCGCACGGGTGGCTGGCCGCTCGAGGCGGCCGCGTGATCGGCGCGACCACCAGCTCTCCGAGCGCCTTCTGGTTTCTGACGCGAGGCTCCGGCGTCGTCACGCTCGTGCTGCTCACGGCGGCGATCTGCTTGGGCGTCACCGCCACGCTCGGCTGGCAGCGTCCGCGGCTCCCCCGTTTCGTTGTCGCCGGGCTGCACCGCAACATCACCCTGCTCGCGGTGGTCTTCCTCGCCGTCCACGTGCTGACGACCGTCGCCGATCGCTACACCTCGATTGGTTTCGAGAACGCGCTCATCCCCTTCACGGCAAGCTACCGCCCGCTCTGGCTCGGACTGGGTGCGCTCGCTTCCGACCTCGTGCTGGCACTGGTGCTGACGAGCCTCCTACGCGTCCGCCTCGGCTACCGCACCTGGCGCCTCACTCACTGGTTCGCGTACGCGTCCTGGCCGCTCGCGCTCGTCCACGGCCTCGGTACCGGCAGCGACGCACGGTTCGGATGGATGGTGGCCCTCGTCGCCGCCTGCATCACCGCGGTTGCGGCGGCGGTGACGCTCAGGGCACTGCACGACGGGCTGCGACCGCGCCCACTCGCTCTGCTTGCCGCAGCGGCCGCGTTGACACTCGCGCTCGGGTACTGGTACGAAGGCGGTCCGGCACGGAAGGGCTGGGCGGCTCGCTCCGGCACGCCGCCATCGCTGCTCCTCACTGCAGGGGTCCGCAGCGCCGCGACACCGGTCGCGCCTTCACTCCCGACCCACTTCAGCTCGCACCTGAGCGGCAGCCTGCGTCAGTCGAGCCCTGACCAGGCCGGGTTCGTCACCGTGATGATCGACGCAACGTTGCGGGGGAAGGTCGGCGGAGAGGTACGCGTCGCCCTCAAGGGCGCCCCGACCGTGGGCGGTGGTGTCGCGATGAGTGCGAGCGGTGTCGCGTTCGAAGGTGCGAGTGCCCCGGTCGTCTACGAGGGACGGATCGTCGCGCTCGAAGGCACCGAGATCGTCGCCGTGCTCGAGGCCCCGGGCCAAGGCGCCCTGCGCCTTACGCTGCGACTGGAGATCGATCAGCGCACCGGGCACGTGCGCGGGTCCGTTCACGGGGTCGTCAGCTGAGCGCGCTCGCCGCCGCGCCGCGCGCGGTGCAGCCGGGCACGCAGCTTCCGCGCCTGCTCACCGGCATCGTGCCGGGTCGCCCGCTCTCCTGGCGCGAGCATCTCAGCGTCCACGGCCCGCTCCCAGTGACGGGTGGACGGCACGCTCGCGACGTCGTCGACATGCTCGCCTCGAGCGGGCTGCGCGGGCGCGGGGGCGGCTGGTTCCCAACCGCGGACAAGCTCCGCGCGGTCGCCGCCCAGCGTGGGCGTCCGGTCGTCGTCATCAATGCGCTTGAGGGCGAACCCGTGAGCCGCAAGGACAAGCTTCTCGTCCGGCACACCCCCCACCTCCTGCTCGACGGCGCCGTTCTCTGTGCGCATTCACTCGGCGCGCGCCGCGTCATCGTCGGCGTCTCGGAGCGGGCCGTCGTCGAGCAGCAGGCACTCGCCGCGGCGATGGCCGAGCGTGAAGCGTGCGACGCCGACCCTGGCGTCGGGCTCGAGCTTGGCGTCGTGCCCGCCGGGTTCGTGAGCGGCGAGGAGACGGCGCTCGTGCACTTCCTGAACAGCGGCATCTGCACGCCAACTGCGCGTCCGCCGCTGCCCTTCATGCGCGGGGTTGGTGGCGCGCCC
Source organism: uncultured Actinomycetota bacterium (assembly GCA_963828105.1). GTDB lineage: Bacteria > Actinomycetota > Thermoleophilia > Gaiellales > Gaiellaceae > PALSA-600. The sequence goes on from CAWHDF010000035.1 coordinate 143,245, forward strand.
ACGCTCGTCCAGAATGCCGAGACGGCATGCCACATCGGCTTGATCGGCCGGCATGGAGCAGCCTGGTTTCGGGCGCTCGGGACAGTCAGCGAGCCTGGCTCGGCGCTTGTGACCGTCACCGGCGCCGTCAAGCGTCCCGGGGTGTTCGAGCTCGCGCTCGGGACGCCGCTCGCAACGGTGATCTCCCGCGCAGGCGGATTCTCGGAACGACCGCGGGCCCTGCTGCTCGGCGGGTATTTCGGCACCTGGGTCGCCGCCGCCGATGCAGCCGGCCTCGCGCTCACCGAAGCCGACCTTCGCCGGGTGGGTGCGCGCTTCGGTGCGGGCGCGATCACCGTTCTCCCGTCCTCGACCTGCGCGGTCAACGAGACGGCGCGCGTCGCCCGCTACCTGGCCAGCGAAAGCGCGGGCCAGTGCGGCCCCTGCGTCTACGGCCTCGAAGCGACCGCTGCAACGCTCGAGCAGATCGCCGCGGGCCGGAGGCCGGGCAACGACGCCGCCCGGGCACTGCAACGGATCCTCGGCCAGGTCGACGGGCGGGGCGCCTGCCGGCACCCAGACGGCGCCGTCCGCTTCGTCAGCTCCGCGCTCCGCGTCTTCGCAGACGAGTTCGAACAGCACCTCCAGCACCGCTGCAGCCTCCCTCGCGAGCGCGTGCTGCCCGTCTCGGAGCGCGGGCTGCAGTGAGCCGCACGCTTCGCGTCGACCCGATCGCGTGTGCTGGCCATGGCCTGTGCGCCGAGCTCGTACCCGAGCTCGTCCGACTCGACGACTGGGGCTACCCGATCATCGACTCCGCTCCGGTCTCAGGGGAAGTGCTCCGCCACGCGCGCCGGGCCGTCAAGGAGTGCCCGACCCTCGCACTTAGGCTCGAGGCCGCCAGCGAGGCGACCCCCGGCGCGCCGAAGAACCGCACGCGCGGCTGAGCGCCGACGCGCCCTCCCCCTGTCCCCCGACGATCGCGCCGGCCAAGTCCGACGCGATCACTCCTGAGAGTGGTCAGTCGAGCCGAGGGCTGCGGAAACGCCGCTTGCCGGTTCGCGGATCGCGATAGTGATCGGCATGCCGCGCAAGCGGGGTCATCTCGAAGAGCACGTATCCGACGAGGCCGAGCACAATGACGACGAACGCGATGACGACGATGGCGAAAGCAGTGTTCATGGCACTCCCTCCTTTTGATCCGTACGATCGCAGCATCCGCCCGGGAGACTCTCCGTGGGTGTGCGTATTCGACCTCCGCAATTGGCCGTAGACCTGTGAGGCCGGCGACGTTGACCCACGGTGCCTCCGCCGTCGACGCTCACTTCCCGGCGCACTCGACGGCCCCGAAGCGGCGCGAGATCGGCAAGGCTCGCTCGTACTGGCCGCCCGCCCGCAGCCAGCCGGCCCACCCCAGGAAGCGGCGCGACTTCTAGCCCGAGCCGTCGGCTTGCGAGACGAACGTTGCGACGTCCTTGATCTGTGCGGCCGAAAGCGTGGTGCGGAATGACGGCATGACCTTCTTGCCGTTTGTCACGAAGGTCACGACCAGCGCGAACGCCGGCTTCTTCTGGTCGAGGTTCGGCCCGACGGTGCCCGCCGCGCCTGCCGCCGCGAGCGTATGACAGCCCGAGCAGCCCGCCGAGTTGAAGATCTGCTCGCCGGTCGTGTAGGCGGCGGAGTGCGGTGCCGTCGTCGTTGTCGTCGTCGCGGCGCTCGGAGAGCTCGCCTGTGCGCGGTAGGCGCCCCAGCCGCCCACCGAGGCGGCGAAGAGCACCGCCAGCCCAAGCGCGATCGCGCGGGGCGAGCCGAGCGTCGAGGGCTTGTGCTCGACGGCGCCCTTGCCGCGGAAGGTCTGGATGATGTTCCATGCGAAGAGCAGCTGGGCGGCACCGAGCACGAGCGTGATCGGCAACGCGAGCTGATTCGCTGCGGCGTAACGCGCCGGCAGCACCGCATACCGCCTGGGAGCGCCGAGCAGGCCCTGGTAGATCCAGATCGCCGAGTTGACGGTACCGAAGATGAAGGTCAGCCAAACATGCCAGCGCGCCATCGTCTCACTGAAGAGCGGCTTGCCGATGAACTCGGGCAGCCAGGCGTAGGTGGCGGCGATGATCGGCAGGCCGATCCCGAGCAGCGCCATCTGGTGAAAGTGGCCGACAACCCAGAGCGTGTTATGGACGATCTGGTCGAACGCGATCGTCGCATTGATGAGCCCTGAGAAGCCGGCGAGCAACCAGCTCGCGAGCCCGAGCACAAGTGCGGTCGACGCCGCGTTCCACTGGAACCGGGAGCGGTACATCGTGAAGAAGAGGCTGTAGAGCGAGAGGGCGGAGACGATCGTCACCGAGAAGGTGAGCGGCTGCATGACGGTGTTGAGCGTCGCCTGCGGCGACCCCGCCGGATAGTCGATGTAGATGTGGTGCGCCCAGATGATCACATTGGCGACGACCGCGATCGCCCAGCCGACCGAGACGATGTTGCCGGCGACGAGCGGGCGCCCGGCGTAGCGCGGGATCAGCGCGTAGTAGATCGCCACCGTCGGGAAGAGCAGCAGGTAGACGACGGGATGGCCGAAGAACCAGAGGACGTTCTTCGCGAGCAGGGGATCGACGTGCACGCCGGGCGAGAGGGCCTGCACCATCATCTCGATCAGCAGCAGTGCGAACGGGATCGTCGCGATGATCATGTCGATCGCGATCACCGTCAGCGGAATGATCGCGAATGGCACCGGGGTGGGGTTCGTCGCGAAGCGGCTCGGGGAGAGGTAGCCGAAGCCGAGCGCGAGCCCGATCCGGTGTCGGAGCTTCTTGCTGACCGAGTGCAGCGCGGGGCCGAGCACCGTGGTGAGGATCGCGGCGCACCAGGTCAGGATCGCGAGCCCGGCCGCGAGCACCGAGAGGGTGAAGAAGAAGGCGGTCCACTTGCCCCACTGCCCGGCGCCGTGGAACGAGATCGGATAGAGGAAGACCCAGGAACCGCCGTATTTGAAGATCAGGCAGGTGACCACGACGCCGGCGACGCCGATCACCATCAGCCACCAGGTCGCGACCGCGAGTCGATAGCCGAGCCGGCTCAACGGGAAACCGATCTGCGCCAGCACCCAGAAGGCAAGCCCCATCACCGCGAAGCCCGCCCAGCCGAGAAACGCCCCCAGCCCATGAGCGGTCATCAGCGCGTACCACCAACCAGGATCGATCCGGATCAGGCCCGCCTGGCTCTGGCGCAGCATCACGCCGAGCAGGCCGCTCGCGCCGAGGATCACCGTCGAAGCGATCAGATAGCGCAACGCCAGCGAGCGCGCCTGGTCGAGCTCCACGCCGGGCGCCAGCGGCTGAGGAATCGGCTGGTCGTGCGTCATGCGCTCACCGTGAACTGGGCGTGCATGTCGTCATGGCCGACACCGCAGTACTCGAGACAGAGAACCTGGTAGGTGCCGGGCTTGGAGAAGGTGTAGACGTAGTCCTGCCAGTGGTCGGGCATCACCTGCACCTGGAAGAGCAGGACGCCGGCCGAGTTGTAGACCGCAAAGCTGTGGTTGACATCCTTGGAGGTCAGTTCGAACTCGACCTGGTGGCCGACGCGGATGGTCGTCTGCGGGATCAGCCACGCAAACTGCTCGGCGGTGATCTTGACCACCTGCGCGTTCTTGCCGGCGCTGCGCCCGTACGGCGTAAAGAAGATCGTCCCGACGACGAGCGCGGCCAGGATGACGACGACGGCGACGAACCATTTCTTCTCCGTCTCGCGGATCTTCTCGAGATCCGTGGCGATGTCAGGCCGGTTCCCGAACGTCGAGCGGACCACGACAGCCATGAACGCGATCGCGATCAGACAGACGACGGTGAAGCCCACCGCGATCGTGTCGGCGATATGGCCCATCAGGCGGGCCTGCCGTCTCGGCGCAGGTGCGACTCAGCATGTGCCCCGAAACCGGCCGGCTCGTGCGCCTCGGGCTGCGGCGGCTGCACTCCAGATGCATCGTGCGCGCACTCCCCGCAGCACCTCTGCTCACCGTCGGTATCCGGACGTGAGGTGCAGCAGCGGAGGAGGGTGTCGATGGGCATGGATGCGGCTCGCTTCAGGTCGGGCGGCGAAGTGATCGGGATACTGGCGACGCATCAGGGCGGCAACAACCGCAGAAAACACCGCTCCTCGATGCGGCCTTCCCGTACGCCTCGCGCGAAGCGAGCGCACGCGTTGAGCGAGTAGTTTCCCGCGCCCGACACGGGCTTTCGCACCAGCTTTGCTCAACATCGACGCCATTTTTGACTGCGTAATTCCACCCCCGAGGATCAGCGAACAGTCCGATGAGCAAGCGGGGAGACGCGGCGACGATGGAGCTATGAAAATCGCCGAGATTATGACCGCCGAGGTTGTTACCGTCTTGCCGGAGGCGCCGCTGCACGCGGTCGCCGAGACGCTTGTCGCGCGCGGCATCTCGGGCCTGCCGGTTTGCGGGCACGACGGCGAATTGCTCGGCGTGGTCTCCGCCGGCGACATCATCTGGAAGGAGACCGGCCTCGCTGCCCGGCCCGAGAGCGCGCTCGCTCGCATCCTCAACGCAGCCGATCACGACGACGACAAGCTCGCTGCGCTGACGGCCGGGGGTGCGATGAGCGCACCAGCGGTCACAATCTCGCCGACCGCGAGCGTGGCGAGCGCCGCCCGCATCATGCTCGAGGCTCACGTCAACCGGCTGCCCGTCGTCTCCGAGGGGCGCCTGGTCGGCATCGTCACCCGCACGGATCTCGTGCGCGCGTTCGTGCGCAGCGACGAGGAGATCGAACGCGAGCTCACCGACGATGTGCTGCTGCGAGTTCTCTGGGTCGACCCCTCGACGCTGACGATCGGCGTCTCGCAGGGGCAGGTGACGATCACCGGGCTGGTCGACAACCGTTCGACAGCCGAGCTGATCGAGACCTATGTCAGACGGATTCCGGGTGTCGTTGACGCAACGCTCGAGCTGACGTGGGCAATCGACGACACCGCCCGGCGCATCGCGAGCGCGGCCGCGACGCTGCCGCGCAGCCTTTAGCCATGCCCGCCCAGGCAAACCCCCGAAAAGGGGGATGCGGGACCACCCGGAGCAGGGCAGCGTTCAACTGTAGGTGCTGCCGCAGCGCCGGCCTTCCCCCTTCGAGCGGCCGACACGCTGACAGCACACCTGATCCGTCGCGCACTCGCGCCCGCCGTTTCCAAGCCAGCACGCCCCGGGCCCCTGATGGCCGTCAGTGACTGGTGCCTGCGTCATCGGATCGTCGTGCTCGCGGTCTGGCTTGTCGCCGCAGGCGGTGGGACCGTCGGCGCGCTGCACCTCGCGCCGCTACTGAGCTCGGGTTTCTCGCTGCCCGGAACCGACTCGAACCGGGTGAGTGCGCTGCTCAGCAGCGACTTCCCGGATCACTCGAGCGGCGACTATGTGCTGATCGTCAAGGGCGCGCGGCCGCTCGCCGAGGCGCACGCGGCCGCCGCGCGTGCGATCAAGCTGCTGCCCGGCGGGCGCCTCGGCGGCTCGGAGCTCCTCGCGCCCGGTAGCGCGGCCGTCCTGATCCACTCGCGCCTGAGCTCCTCGCAGGCCGAAAACGCCACCGGCAGGCTGCGCCGCGCGCTCGGCCCAGGCGTGGTCGTCACCGGCGACGCCGCCGTTCAGCACGATATCGGGCCGGCACTCGCGAACGCGTTGCGCGTCGGCGAGCTCTACCTCGCCGTACCCCTCGCGCTCCTGATCCTCGTGCTCGTGTTCGGCACCGGCTCCGCCCTGCTGCCGTTCGTCTTCGCCGCCTTCACGATCCCGCCCGCGCTGGGCGTCGCCTGGGCGGTCGCGCATGCGCTCGCGCTCAGCAACTACCTGCTCAACATGGTGATGATGATCGGGCTCGGAATCGCGATCGACTACTCGCTGCTCGTCGTCAACCGCTATCGCGACGAACGCCGCCGCGGACGTGGACACGAGCAGGCGGTACGTGAGACGATGCTCCACGCGGGACGGACGATCGTCTTCAGCGGCCTCGTCGTTTCGCTCGGCCTCGCGCTGATGGTGTTGCTCCCGGTCCCGTTCCTGCGCGGCTTCGGCGTCGGCGGGCTGCTCGTGCCGGTGCTGAGCATCCTCTGTGCGTTGACGCTCCTGCCCGTTCTGCTGCTCACGCTCGGCGAGCGCCTCGAGCGCGTCCGCGTCTTCCCCGAGCACTTCGCCGAACGGCGCCACGCGCTCGAAATCCGGCTCTGGGTGGCCCACACCCAGTGGGTGATGCGGCGTGCGAAGCTCGTCGCGCCTGTCGTCGTCATCGCACTGGGGATAGCCGCGATTCCCCTGATCGCGATCCAGGTCGGCCCGAGCTCGAACCACTCCCTCCCCCAAGACCTCGCCTCGGTCCATGGGCTCGACGAGCTCGAAGCCGCGGGCAGCAGCTACTCGGCCGACCCCACCACGATCATCGTCAGCACCCACAGCGCGGCGAGCGCGAGCCCGACCAGGACGGCGATCGCCACCCTCGACCGTCTACTCCACGCCGATCCCGACGTCGCCAGCGTCTCCACCACCCAGCGGAGCCGCAACCACGCCTACCTGCGGATCGAGGTGCTCAGCCGCCCCGACCCGGCGAGCCCTCAGGCGCAGTCGTTCGCCTCCCGCCTGCGCAAGGTGCTGATCCCCGCCGCCCACTTCCCGCGCTCGGTACTCGTGCTCGCGGGTGGTGGCGCCGCCTACGCGGCGGACTTCGTCAGCGACACGCTGGGGTCGTTTCCGTGGCTGATCCTCGGTGTGATCGCGATCACCTATCTCGTGCTCGTGCGCGCGTTCCGCTCGCTCCTGCTCCCGTTGAAGGCGATCCTGCTCAATCTCTTGACGGTCGCTGCTGCGAGCGGGCTGATGATCGCGCTCTTCCAGTGGGGTTGGGGAAGCTGGGCGGGGCTGCTGCGCGTCAACGAGATCGAGGGCTGGATCCCCGTGTTCATGTTCACGCTGCTTTTCGGACTTTCGATGGACTACGAGGTGTTCCTCGTCACCCGCATGCGGGAGGCCTGGGACACGACCCGCTCCAACCAGGGCGCGGTGGTGCACGGCCTTGCGAACACGGGCCGGATCGTCACCGCCGCGGGCCTGATCATGGCGGCGACCTTCAGCGGGCTGATGATCGGGTCGATCCCGACGATGCAGCAGCTCGGTTTCGGGCTCGCCTGCGCGATCGTGATCGACATCACCCTCGTGCGTGGGCTCCTGCTGCCCTCGACGATGGCGCTCGCCGGCCGCTGGAACTGGTACCTGCCGCGTTGGGCCGAGCGGCTGCTGATTATCCGCGACTGAGGGGCCGCTCGCAGGCTCGAGCTCAGCGCTCTGCCAGCGCGTCGGCGAGCCCGAGGAAGCCTGCCCGCGTCTCCTCGCCGAGCGTCCAGTAGCTCTCACGACCCGCGGGAAGCTCGCGCGCGACCGCGGCGCACTGTGCGCGGACTGCCACGAGTTCGAGGCCCATCAGGAGCGCGAGCTCGGCGGTCGCGAGCGGCTCCCCGGCCCACGCGAGCACCTCCTCGACGCGCTCCGGCTTGGGCGCGCGCACGAGTTCCGGAGCAAGGTTCGCGATCGCCGTCTCGTAGACCTCCACCGGGTTCAGACCCGGGATCGCGAATGCTGTCGCGTCCGCCCCCCGGCGCAGCTCGTAACTCGGAGCCGTGTAGCGGCGTTCGTACGGCGGCCCGCCGAGCTTGTGGTCGAGCGCACGCGCTGCCGCAGCGGGAGCACGCGCGGCGGCGATGTCCGCGGCGAGCGCCTCGGCGGCATCCTCCCGGTCCGCCCAGACGGCGACGAGACCCGGATCGAGCCCGGCGTCACGCGCGGCCCCGGCGATCAGCTCGGGCTCGTCGAGAAGCCCACCGACCATGGCACGGACACGCAGGCGGCGCAGAAGCGCCTGCGCGGCGCCCGGGGCGTGGAGCCGGACGGCGACGACGGCGCGGCATGCGGGCTCCGAGGAGGCGGGCCGGCGCAGCGGCCGCGGGTCGATGGGCATTCCGAAGCGGCGCTGGAGGTTCGGTGCACCGGCGGCGAGTCGCTCGGCCTCGCCGGGCTCGAGCGTGAGCACGATCATCCTGGGGTACCAGTCGAGCTGGTCGCCGTAGTGCCAGCGTAGACACAGCCGTACCGGCTCGGCGGAGAACGCAAACGGGCACGCGGGATCGGTGAACTGGGTGACTTCGAGAGCGACGCCCCGAGCGTAGCGCCGGGTCCCACCTGCTCGGCGCGGTCGAACGATGACCGGGCGCGCTTCGCCCAAACTGTCCGTGAGAAGCCGCGGTGACGATCAGCGCGAGCGCGGATGGCGAGGCGACAGTCCCGGCCAATGATGGTGCTGATCAGGAATCGATCGCCGGTGCGGCCGTGCGGAAAGGAGGCGGGATGAGCGCGACCGAATTCACGCGCACGTTGATCCGGGAACAGGTCTCGTTCGAGCTGATCGCCCACCGACGCACCGAGACGGCCTACGCGGAGGCGCTCGAGATCGGCCTCACCGAGGTCGGCAAGACGATCGTGCTAAGCGCCCACGGCCGGCTGATTCGCGCGCTCGTGCCGGCCTCCGCGCGGCTCGACCTGCGCAAGCTGCGCCAGTTACTCGGTGAGGAGCTACGACTCGCGAGCGAGGCGGAGCTGCTCACGGCGTACCCGATGTTCGAGCTCGGCGCCGTGCCGCCGTTCGGCGGGCCCGCGGGAGACCGCACGATCCTCGACCGCCGCCTGGCGCTCCGCGAGTCGGTCGTGTTCGAGGCGGGCTCGCATGAGAAGTCGGTCCGACTGCGAACACGGGATATCGTCCGTCTCGCACAGGCGCTGATCGCCGACATCTGCGAGGCAGACCCCGAGGGAGCCCAGAGAGGCACCGAGACCACGCTCGACGACAGGGAGACGATGCTCGAACAGACGCTTGATCCCGCGGCCGCCGCCGCGTCCCGTCCCGGCAGCTCGGAGCTCGAGACAACTCTCGAGGCCGACCGTGCTGCGGTACCGTCGTTCGCGATCGCGGGCGAGGCCGACGAGCGTCTGGCACCGTTCCTGGGCGAGCTCGAGGCAGCGCTGACCGGGCTCGGCTTCACCAAGTGCACAAGTGCTGAGGAGGCCGACTTCGTCCTCAACGTGATCGATCCGCAACGTCCACGCCCGTTCCGGCGACGCTCCCGTGGCACCTTCGTCGCCGCGCTCGCGTTGCTGCCGGAGGAGCCTGCCGACGCGCTGCGCGAGACCTACCCGCTGCTCGTACGGGCACTCGCGAACATCGCGCTTTGCTACATCCCGGGGCTCGGCGTTTCGTTCACGACGATGGAACGCGGTCACTACGTCGTCCCGGCGGCAGACGCGCCCGCGCTCGCAGCGGCGGTCGCCGAACGCCTCGCTCCACTCGCGCGTGCGCGCCTCGTGATCGACAACGTCTTCGCGCCCGACCTCGAACCGGAGCTCTGGGCGGGCGACGACGCCACCGTCCAGATCGCGGCTGCCGGACAGCGGCTCGACCGGCTCGGGCTGCTCCCGGCCCCATTCCCGATCGAGGATCTCGTCAACGAGCGCGACCTGCGCCACATCAAGCGTCTCTACGGCATCGGCGGGCTCTCCTACGGCAACCTTTCGGTACGCAAGGATGCGACGCGGTTCTGGATGAGCGCGAGCGGCGTCGACAAGGGCGCATTGGTCGAACCGGGGCGAGACATCCTCCTCGTCACCGGTTTCGATTCCGTCGGGCAGCGGATGCTCCTCAGCGTCCCGCCCGAGTGCTCGCCCCGCCGCGTCTCGGTCGATGCGATCGAGCACTGGGTGATCTATCGCGAGCATCCGGGGGTCGGCGCGATCCTCCACGTCCACGCCTGGATCGACGGCGTCGTCGCGACCGAGATCAACTTCCCGTGCGGCACCGCCGAGCTCGCGGCCAGCGTCGCCGCGCTGATCGCGCGCGAGCCCGACCCGAACCACGCGGTGATCGGACTACGCAATCACGGCATCACGGCGACCGGCGAGAGCCTCGATGAGATCCTCGATCGCATCGAGCCCGTCCTGCTCCGCCAGGTGCCGATGAGCTGAGCGCGAGCGTGCCCCCCGCTCCATCCCTGCGCGCGAGCGGACACCGGCGGAGCTCGCGCGGCGTCTATCGTCGCTTACCGTATCCGTGCGTCGCGGCTCGGCTGCCGAACCCGGGACGTACCGTGCACCTACCCGCAACTGGAGGTCGAGATGTCCGACACGCTGACAATCACGGATAACCGCACCGGTGAGTCCTACGAGGTTCCGATCAGTGATGGCGCGATCTCGGCGACCGCGCTCCGCCAGATCAAGCTCGACGCCGACGACTTCGGACTGATGAGCTACGACCCCGCCTTCCTGAACACCGCCTCGACACGGAGCACGATCACGCTCGTCGACGGGGATCGCGGGATCCTTCGCTACCGGGGCTACCCGATCGAGCAGCTCGCGGAACGCAGCAGCTACCTCGAGACGGCCTACCTCTTGCTCTTCGGCGAGCTGCCTTCGGCACAGGAGCTCGAGCAGTGGACGGCCCAGATCATGCGTCACACACTCGTCCACGAGAACTTCAAGCAGCTGATGCAGGGCTTTCGCTACGACGCGCACCCGATGGGGATGTTCGTGAGCGCGGTCGCGGCGCTCTCGACCTTCTACCCCGAGGCGAACCAGGTGCACGATCCGGCGATCCGGTTGAAGCAGGTGCACCGGCTGATCGCGAAGACACCGACGATCGCTGCCTTCTCCTACCGGCACAACCTCGGCTTGCCCTACGTCTACCCCGAGCATGACCGCGGCTTCGTCTCGAACTTCCTCTCGATGATGTTCCGGATGGCGGAGCGCAGCTACGTCGCCGACCCCGTCCTCGAACGGGCGCTCGAGGTGCTCTTCATCCTCCACGCCGACCACGAGCAGAACTGCTCGGCAAATGCGATCCGCTCGATCGGCTCGAGTCTCGTCGACCCCTACAGCGCGCTCGCCGGAGCCGCCGCCGCGCTCTACGGGCCGTTGCACGGCGGCGCGAACGAGGCGGTGCTGAAGATGCTCGGCGAGATCGGCAGCGTCAAGCGCGTGCCCGAGTTCATCACGCAGGTCAAGGCCGGCGAGCGGCGGCTGATGGGCTTCGGCCACCGCGTCTACAAGAACTACGACCCGCGCGCCAAGATCATCAAAGAGATCGCGGACCAGGTGTTCGAGATCACCGGACGCAACCCGCTGCTCGATATCGCGCTCGAGCTCGAACACGTCGCGCTCGAGGACGAGTACTTCATCAGCCGCAAGCTCTATCCGAACGTCGACTTCTACTCCGGCATGATCTACCAGGCGCTCGGACTGCCCGTGTCGATGTTCCCGGTGATGTTCGCGATCCCGCGGACGGCCGGCTGGCTCGCGCAGTGGATCGAGCTGCTCGACGACCCCGAGCAGAAGATCGCCCGGCCACGGCAGGTCTACGTGGGCGCTGGTGAGCGCGACTACGTTCCGCTCGAGCAGCGCTGAGCCTGCGCCCACTCGGCCGAGGTGAGGCGAGCTCGAGGCGGTAGCGTGGTGGGGTGCGTGCACTCGTCAAAGCGCGGGCCGGTGAGGGGCTCTGGCTCGAGGACGTGCCCGAGCCGGCGATCGGAATCAACGACGTCCTGATCCGCGTGCACCGCACCGGCATCTGCGGCACCGACCTGCACATCTACCACTGGGACGAGTGGGCCCAGCAGACCGTGCCGGTGCCGATGGTGATCGGGCATGAGTTCGTCGGCGAGATCGCAGCGGTCGGCGCGAACGTCAGCGACTTCGCGCCCGGCGACATCGTCAGCGGAGAGGGCCACGTCGTCTGTGGCCGCTGCCGTAACTGCCTTGCGGGCCGACGGCACCTCTGTGCGAGTTCGATCGGGCTCGGCGTGCAGCGACCAGGCGCGTTCGCCGAGTACGTCGCGCTGCCGATGACGAACATCTGGCGCCACTGGCCCGGCGTCGACGAGGAGATCGCGTCGATCTTCGACCCGTTCGGCAACGCCGTCCACACCGCGCTGAGCTTCGCAGTGCTCGGCGAGGACGTCCTGATCACGGGCGCCGGGCCGATCGGCTGTATGGCGGCCGCCGTCGTTCGGCATGCCGGCGCGCGCCATGTCGTCGTCACGGACATCAACGAGTACCGCCTCGGGCTTGCACGCGCGCTCGGCGCGTCCCTCGCCGTCGACCCGCGCGAGCGCAGTCTCGCCGACGTACAGCGTGAACTCGAAATGGCGGAGGGCTTCGACGTCGGACTCGAGATGTCCGGCTCACCAGAGGCGCTGACGTCGATGATCGCGAACATGGCGCACGGCGGCCGGATCGCGATGCTCGGTATCCCCGCCGGCGGCGTGTCACTCGACCTCAACCCTGTGATCTTCAACATGCTCACGCTCAAGGGCATCTACGGTCGCGAGATGTACGAGACCTGGTACCAGATGACGGTGATGCTCGGCTCCGGGCTCGACATCAGCCCCGTGATCACGCACCGCTTTTCTCACCGCGACTTCGAGCAGGCGTTCGCCGTCGCGGCGTCGGGACAGTCCGGCAAGGTGCTGCTCGACTGGACGGACGTCGGCTAGCCATGTACGGCGCACTCCGGGGCGACCTCGAAGCGCGGCTCGCCGAGGCGCGCGCCGCGGGCACGTTCAAGAGCGAGCTGGTGATGGCGACGCCCCAGGGCGCCCACGTCGAGGTCGAGGGCCGGACGCTGCTCAACCTCTGTGCCAACAACTATCTCGGGCTCGCGAGCCACCCGGCGATCATCGAAGCCGCACATGCCGCGCTCGACCGCTGGGGTTACGGGATGGCCTCGGTGCGATTCATCTGCGGCACCCAGGAGCTCCACCGTGAACTCGAGGAGCGACTCGCCGGCTTCCTCGGCAGCGACGACGCGATCCTCTTCAGCTCCTGCTTCGACGCGAACGGCGGACTGTTCGAGGCGCTGCTCGACGATCGTGACGCGATCATCTCCGACCAGCTCAACCATGCCTCGATCATCGACGGAGTCCGGCTCTGCAAGGCGCGGCGTCTTCGCTATCGGAACGGAGACCTGGACGAGCTCGAGGCTTCGCTCATCGATGCGGCCGGCGCGCGCTACCGGCTGATCGCGACCGACGGCGTCTTCTCGATGGACGGGTACCTCGCCCGGCTCGACGCGATCTGCGAGCTTGCCGAACGCCACTCGGCGCTCGTGATGGTCGACGACTCGCACGCGGTTGGCGTCGTCGGCGAGCAGGGGCGCGGGACCCACGAGCACCACCAGGTCATCGAGCGGGTCGACATCCTCACCGGCACGCTCGGCAAGGCGATCGGCGGTGCGAGCGGCGGCTACGTCGCCGCCCGGAGCGAGATCGTCGCGCTACTCCGACAGCGCGCACGCCCGTACCTTTTCTCCAACAGCCTCGCCCCGCCCGTCGTGGGTGCGAGCCTGCGCGCCCTCGACCTGATCGAGCAGTCGCACGAGCTACGCGCGCAGCTCGCAGCCAATACGCGCCATTTCCGCGCCGGGATGGAGGCGCAGGGCTTCACGCTCCTCCCGGGTAGCCACCCGATCGTGCCGGTGATGATCGGTGACGAGCAGGAGGCGGCGCGGCTCGCCGCGAAGCTCGTCGAGCTCGGCGTCTACGCCGTCAGCTTCTCCTATCCGGTCGTGCCGCGCGGAGCGGCACGCATCCGCACCCAGATGTCGGCGGCGCACTCAATCGCCGACCTCGACCTCGCCATCGACTGCTTCGCGAGAGCCCGGGAGGCGCTCGCCGCCTGAGCGGCGGCGTCCGCCCTCAGCGAGTCATGCCCCGAGGCGCCCCGCGCGGCCCGGTCTACCGGCCGCTCGCCTGGCCGTTCCTGCTCGGGCTCTTCCTGCTCCTCTTCCTGCTCGCACCGTTCCTGCTCGCGGGCGTGTCGTTTGCATTCGGTCGCGTCGGGATCGGCGCCCGGACCGCCTACACACTCCTCGTCGCCTCGCTCTTCGGCAGCTTCATCAACATCCCGCTCTGGCGCCTTCCCCGCCGGGAGGTCGCCCAGACGCCGGTCGTATCGGCCTTCGGCGTGGCTTGGCGCGTACCGCTCGCCCGGCAGCCGGGCCGCACACTGCTTGCCGTCAACGTCGGCGGTGGAGTGATTCCGGTCGGCGTCTCCACCTGGATCCTTGCCCACGATGCCCACTGGCCCGCGGCGCTCGCAGCCACAGCGGTCGTGGCGGCACTCACCAACCGGCTCGCCCGCCCCGTCAAGAACCTGGGCATCGCGGTTCCGGCGCTCGCACCTCCACTCGCAGCCGCCGCGGCCGCGCTCGTGTTCGCGGGGACCGCCGCGGCTCCGGCCGCCTTCGTCGCCGGGACGCTCGGGACACTGATCGGCGCGGATCTGCTCAATCTGCACAAGCTCTCCGACATCGGCGCGGCCGTGGCCTCGATCGGAGGTGCCGGAACCTTCGACGGCATCTTCCTCGCCGGCGTGCTCGGCGTCATCCTCGCCACGGCGCTCTGAGCACGCATGCCGGCGAACGAACGTGGCGCTGTCGCGCTTGACCTCTTCGATGCCGAGCAGGTCGAGCGCGCACGCCGCTACCACCGCCCGCTCTACCTCGCCGCGCTCACACGGCTCGCGCTCGAAGTTGCCGCGCTCGGACTCCTCGCCTTTAGCCGCCTCGGGGCCGAGCTCTTCCGGCCGCTCGCGCACTGGCCCTGGTGGGCGCAGGTGCTCGGCTACAGCGCGCTGATCGACGCCGTCACGACGGCACTCTCGTTCCCGTTCTCGCTCTGGTCGGGCTTCGTGCGCGAGCATCGCTTCGGGTTCTCGACCCAGAGCCGAGCAGGCTTCGCCGCCGACCAGGCGAAGGCGTTCGCGCTTCGCGTCGCTTTCTCGGCGACGGCGCTGCTCGGGCTCGTCGCCGCCGCCCGGCTTGCCCCCCGCCTCTGGCCGCTACCCGTCGCGGCTGCCGGGGCGGGGCTCGTACTCCTACTGACGCTGCTCGCACCACTCTTGCTCGAGCCGCTTTTCAACCGCTTCGAGCCGCTTGCCGACCGCGGCCTCGCCGCTGAGCTCGAGGCGCTCGCCGAGCGGGCCGGGACGCCGGTCAAGGAGGTGCTCGTCGCCGACGCGAGCAGGCGTACGCGCAAGGCAAACGCCTACGTCTCCGGGCTCGGCGCCACGCGCCGGCTTGTCCTCTACGACACACTGCTCGAACAGGCCGACGCGGGCGAGCTCGCCGTCGTGCTCGCGCACGAACTCGGCCACCGACGCGCACGGCACCTCCTCAAGGGTGTCGTGCTCGCGATGGCCGGTCTGGCAATGCTCGTCGCGCTGCTCTGGGCGCTCCTGCTGCCTGCCGGGATGCGTGCCGCGCTCGGCGCGCCGGCGGGGGCGCGCGACCCGCGGATCGTCGCGTTCGTTGCGTTGCTCGGTGCGCTACTGCCACTGTTCGCGGCCCCGTTCGAGGCGGCGCTCTCGCGGCGCTTCGAACGCGAGGCCGACCGCTTCTCGCTCGAGCTCACCGGGGATCTGCCTGCATTCGTGTCGATGCATCGCGGGCTCGCGCGGGCGAACCTGGCCGACCTCGATCCGCCGCGAGCGATCTACCTGCTCTTCTTCAGCCATCCGACCCCGGCCGAACGCATCGGCGCCGCGCGCGAGCTCGCTGCCGAGCGGTAGGGCCGCAGCCTTGCGCGCGGAGGGCACGTGCGTCGACGGCGGCTCAGCAGATGCGGGGCAGGGGGTCGCCGACGAGCATCTCGACGATCCGGCTCCCGCCGAACGCGGTATCGAGCAGCACGCGGCTGACGGGCTCCTGCTCGATCACGCCGACGAGCGCAGCACCTGCACCGAGCGGAACGGCCCGCAGGAGCTCGAGAGCCCGTGCTGCCTCGGCGGCCGCGACGACCGCGACGAGGCGTCCCTCACAAGCGACGTAGAGCGGGTCGATTCCGAGGATCTCGCACGCCCCCGCAACCTCCTCGCGCAACGGCAACGCCTCCTCGTCGAGTCGGACGGCGATGCCTGCCTGCTCGGCGAGCTCGTTGAGCGCGCTCGCGAGCCCGCCCCGGGTCGGGTCGCGCATCCAGCGCAACGCCGGCCCGAGCTCGGCAAGCGCCGCGCTGAGCTCATGGAGCGGTGCGCTATCACTCGCGAGCTCGACCTCGAGCTCGAGCGCACCGCGTGCGATCATTACCGCCATACCGTGATCACCGAGCGTGCCGCTGAGCAGCACCCGGTCTCCGACCCGCACCTGTCCAGGACCGAGCCGCAGGCCATCGACAAGCTCGCCCACGCCCGCGGTCGTGATGTAGAGGCCGTCGGCCTTGCCGCGTTCGACCACCTTCGTGTCGCCCGTGACGACCGCGACTTCTGCGCGGCGCGCCGCCCGCGCCATCCCGGCGACGACACGGCGCAGATCCGCGACCGGTAGGCCCTCCTCGATCACGAAAGCGGCCGAGAGGTAGCGGGGCCTCGCCCCGGCAACGGCGAGATCGTTGACCGTCCCGTTGATGGCCAGCTCACCGATCGAGCCGCCGGGGAAGAAGAGCGGCGTGACGACGTACGAGTCGGTCGTAAACGCGAGACGTGGGCCGCCGAGCTCGCAGACGGCTGCATCGCCAAGCGGGTCGAGCAGGTCGTTTCCCAGGGCGGGTAGGAAGACCTGCTCGACGAGCGCTCGGCTCGACTTGCCGCCCGCGCCGTGTGCGAGCGTGACGATCTCGTCGCGCAGCGGCGGCCGTCTCGGCCGGCTCACGCGGGCGCTGGCTCGCGCCGCCGCGCGAGCCGCCCGTAGTTGTAGTACGCGGCGCAGGCGCCCTCGCTCGACACCATGCAGGTGCCAAGTGGCCGCTCGGGCGTGCAGGCGGTACCGAACACGCGGCACTCCCACGGCTTGATCGCACCGACGAGCACCTCACCGCACTGGCACGCCTTCGGGTCGGCGACGCGCGCTCCGGGCAGCGTGAAGCGCCGCTCGGCATCCCAGGCGGCGAACTCGGGCCGCAGCGCGAGCGCACTCGCGGGGATCTCGCCGAGCCCGCGCCACTCGAAGCTCGCGCGCAGCTCCATCGTCTCGGCGAGCGCGGCGAGCGCGGCCGGGTTCCCGTCGACCCGAACCGCCCGCGTGTACTGGTTCTCGACCACCGAGCGCCCCTCACGCAGCTGCGTGACTGCCATCACAACCGCCTGCAAGATGTCGAGCGGCTCGAACCCCGTGACAATCACCGGACGCCGGTACTCCTCGGCGATGAAGTCGTAGACGCGCGTGCCCACGACCGTCGAGACATGACCGGGCGCGAGGAAGCCGTCGAGCTGCAGACCCGGTGTGTCGAGGATGGCCCGGAGCGGTGGGGCGATCGTCACGTGATTGCAGAAAACCGAGAAGTTCGTGAGCCGCTCCTGACGCGCGCGCAGGAGCGTGATCGCGGTCGCAGGGGCCGTCGTCTCGAAGCCGATCGCAAAGAAGACGACCTCACGTGCGGGCTCGCGGCGGGCGAGCGCGAGTGCATCGAGCGGCGAGTAGACCATGCGCACGTCGGCACCGCGCGCCTTGGCCTCGAGCAGCGTCCCCGAGGCGCCGGGAACGCGCAACATGTCGCCGAAGGTCGCGAGCACGACCCCTGGACGCTCGGCGAGCGAAATCGCGTCGTCGACCCTACCCATCGGGATCACACAGACCGGACAGCCGGGACCATGCACGAACTCGACCTCGGCCGGGACGAGATCCTCGATCCCGTGGCGGTAGATCGCGTGGGTGTGGCCGCCGCAGACCTCCATCAGCTTGAGGTGGCGGCCGGGCTGGACGAGACGCGCAAGCTCACGCGCAAGCGTGCGCGCATGTGTACCCGAACGAAACTCATCGATGTATTTCACGGCCCGTCACTCCTCGCGAGCGCGACACCCGCGTGGCAGAGCAGGCGCTCGCCGACGGCGACGGGGAGCACGAACTCGATCGCGACGAGCTGGCGGCAGCCCTCGACCTCGACGAGCGCGTCGTACTCGCCCACCTCGATGACCGTCGCGAGTGCGGCAGCGTCGCTGCAGGTCACGCACTGGCGCGCAGGCACGCTCATCCCAGCGAGCCCTCGCGAACCTCGCGCCAGTTCCTGCGCATACGCCTCGCCCATCTCCTCGAGCAGGGCGAGCGTCCGCCGCGCCTCCTCCTCATCGATGCGCGCGAGCGCGAAACCGACATGGACGAGCACCCAGTCACCGACCTCGACCTCAGGGCAGAGCGCAATCGAGACGACGCGGCGCACGCCGCCCAACGTGGCCTTGACGAGCTTCGCCTCGGGATCGACCGACTCGATGATCTGGGCGGGAATGCCAAGACACACGGATGGAACATCCTTTCCCCTCGCGGGCGGGCGACGGGAAGTAGCTTACGGCTGGCGAAGGCCAAGCCGGATCCGTGAATTCCACGACGCAGCACGATCCGCAGGAGGCTTGAGTGGCAGCTGTGAACCCCGTCGGAGACGGATCTGGCGTTTCCCCCGCAGGCCCCGCGGACACGCCTGCAGCCTCGGTGATCGAGCCCGAGACGCTCGCGCCTTTGCTCGCCGGACTCCGCCGGCGCGGCTACCTCGTATTGGGGCCGACAGTGCGTGACGGTGCGATCGTCTACGCCGAACTCGCCTCGGCCGGTCAGCTGCCGGTGGGCGTCAGCGACGAGCAGGACGCCGGCCGCTACCGCCTGCGCAAACGCGACGACGCAGCGCGCTTCGGGTATGCGGTCGGGCCGCACTCGTGGAAGCAGTTCCTCTTCCCTTCGCGGATCCGCCTCTGGCGCGCGCGCCAGCGTAACGGCGAGCTCGAGCTCGAGGAGGAGCAGCCGCCCGAGCAACCGCTCGCGCTGATCGGCGTGCGCTCCTGCGAGCTGCACGCGATCGCGATCCAGGACCGCGTCTTCCTCGAGGGGCGCTTCGTCGACCGCGACTACGCGGCGCGGCGGGAGGACGTCTTCGTCGTCGCCGTCAACTGCTTCGAGCCCGGCGGTACCTGCTTCTGCGTCTCGATGGGGACCGGGCCGCGCGTCGAACACGGTTACGACCTGCTGCTGACCGAGCTGCTCGAGGGTGAGCACAGGCTGCTCGCCGAGCCGGGCAGCGTTCGGGGCGTCGAGCTACTCGCAGAGCTTCCCCGACGCCCCGCGACCGGCGCTGACCACGAGGCCGCGAGGGTCGCACTCGACGGTGCCGCCCGCTCGATGGGCCGCACCCTCGAGGCCGGCGACCTTCGTGACCTGCTCTCGACGACGCTCGAGCATCCGCGTTACGACGAGGTCGCAAGCCGCTGCCTGACCTGCGGTAACTGCACCCTCGTCTGTCCGACCTGCTTCTGCTCAAGCATCGAGGACACGAGTGATCTGAACGGCGAGGCGCAGCGCTCACGTGTCTGGGACACGTGCTTCGCGGTCGATCACTCCTACATCCACGGCGGCAGCATCCGTCCGAGCGACCGCGCCCGCTACCGGCAATGGCTCACCCACAAGTTCGGCACCTGGCATGACCAGTTCGGAAGCTCCGGCTGCGTCGGCTGCGGCCGCTGCATCACCTGGTGCCCGCCCGGGATCGACGTCACCGAGGAGCTGAGCGCGCTCCGTGTACCGATCGGAGGAGACGATGCGCACGCTTGAGCTGATGTTGCGGGAGATCCCGCTGTTCGAGGGACTCGCTGGAGGTGAGCTCGCACTGCTCGCCGGCTGTGCCCGGAACGTCCGCTTCGCCGAAGGCGACGTGATCTTCCGTGAGGGCGACCCGGCCAACAGCTTCTTCGTGGTCCGCCACGGCGGCGTCGCGATCGAGACGTTCGTGCCGGCACGCGGCAGCATGACGATCGAGACGGTCGAGGCCGGCGACGTCGTCGGCTGGTCGTGGCTGTTTGCCCCCTACCGCTGGCACTTCGACGCGCGCGCGCTGACGCTCGTGCGCGCGACCGTCTTCGACGGCGCCTGCCTGCGCGCCAAGTGTGCCGAGGACCCGGCGCTCGGCTATGCGCTGATGACGCGTTTTGCGCAGGTGATGATGGAGCGCCTGCAGTGGACCCGCTTGCGTCTGCTGGATGTGTACGGTGACGTCGCGAGCGGCTGAAGCGAGCCGCCGTCGGCGCGCTGATGCCCCGGCCGTTCAGAGTCACGCAGCGCCGCCGCGAGACGCGCGATACGTGGACGCTCGAGCTCGAGCCCGTCGACGGAGCGCCGTTGGCCGCCTCGCCGGGTCAGTTCACGATGCTCTACGCCTTCGGCGTCGGCGAGGTTCCGATCTCGATCTCCGGCGCCGCCGAGGGCGCGCTCGTCCATACGGTACGCGCCGTCGGGGCCGTTAGCCAGGCGATCTGCGAGGCCCGGCCGGGTATGACCCTCGGCGTCCGTGGCCCGTTCGGGAACGCCTGGCCGCTCGCGGAGGCCGCCGGCGGCGATCTCGTGATCGTCGGCGGCGGTATCGGGCTTGCGCCTCTGCGGGGCGCGGTTTATGCGGCTCTCGCCGAGCGCGCCCGTTACAGCCGCGTCGTCGTGCTCTCCGGCAGCCGAAGCCCCGGAGAACTGCTCTTCGTCGACGAGTTCGACCGCTGGCGCCGCGGCGGCCTCGACGTCGACGTCACCGTAGACAGCGCCCCCTCTGGCTGGAAGGGCCGCGTCGGCGTCGTCGGCAAGCTCGTTACGACAGCCGATTTCGAGCCGGCGCGGGCACTCTGCCTGCTCTGCGGCCCGGAGGTGATGATGCGCTACACGGCGCTCGCGCTGATCGAGCGCGGCGTCCCGGCCGAGCGGATCTTCGTCTCGCTCGAGCGCAACATGCGCTGCGGGCTCGGTCACTGCGGCCACTGCCAGCTCGGCCCGACGCTGATCTGTCGCGACGGGCCGGTCTACTCCTACGCCGAGGCGGCGCGGCTGACGGCGGTGAGAGAGCTTTGAGCGCGCCGCGCCCCAAGCTCGCAGTCTGGAAGTTCGCCTCCTGCGACGGTTGTCAGTTGTCGCTGCTCGACTGTGAAGACGATCTGCTGGCACTCGCGAGCGGCGTCGAGATCGCCAACTTCGCGGAGGTCTCAAGCGCCGTCGTCGAAGGGCCCTACGATCTTTCGCTCGTCGAGGGCTCGATCACGACCGCCCACGACGCCGCGCGCATCCTCGAGGTGCGGCGCCAGTCCCGCCACCTCGTCACGATCGGTGCCTGCGCCAGCGCCGGGGGCATCCAGGCGCTCCGCAACTTCGCCGACGTCGCGGATTTCGTGTCAACCGTGTACGCGTCCCCGGCCTACATCTCGACACTCGAGCGCTCGACACCCATCTCTGACCACGTCGCGGTCGACTTCGAGCTCCGGGGCTGCCCGATCGACAAGCGCCAGCTGCTCGAGGTGATCACGGCGTTCCTCGCGGGACGAAAGCCGGCGATCCCCGCAACGAGCGTCTGCGGCGAGTGCAAGGCGCGCGGAACCGTCTGCGTGGTCGTCGCCCACGGTGCCCCTTGCCTCGGCCCCGTCACGCATGCGGGCTGCGGCGCGCTCTGTCCCGCCTACAACCGCGGCTGCTTTGGCTGCTTCGGCCCCAAGGAGACGCCCAACACCGCGTCCCTCAGCCGCGAGCTCCGCAGGCTCGGCATGAGCGAGCTCGAGCTCGAGCGCGTGTACTCAACCTTCAACGTGCTCGCCTTTGAGGAGGCTCGCGCCGATGACTGAGCGCCGCACGAAGACGATCAAGACCGACTACCTGGCGCGCGTCGAGGGCGAGGGCGCGATGCACGTTCGCATCGAGGACGGCCGGGTGACCGACGTCAAGCTCCGGATCTACGAGCCGCCACGCTTCTTCGAAGCGTTCCTCCGCGGTCGCGCCTTCACCGAGGCGCCCGACATCACCGCCCGGATCTGCGGGATCTGCCCGGTCGCCTACCAGACCGCCTCGGTGCGGGCGATGGAGGCGATCTGCGGGATCAGCATCGACGCCGGCCCGCTCCGCGACCTGCGTCGGCTCCTCTATTGCGGCGAGTGGCTCGAGAGTCACGCGCTGCACGTGTTCATGCTGCACGCCCCCGACTTCCTCGGGTATCCGAGCGCCATCGAGCTCGCACGCGCCGAGCCGGGACTGGTCGAACTCGCGCTCGAGCTCAAGAAGACCGGGAACCGGGTGATGACCGTCGTCGGTGGGCGCGAGGTGCACCCGATCAACGTCCGCGTCGGCGGCTTCTACCGCGCCCCGACCCGTGCGGAACTCGCAACCCTCGTCGAGCCGCTCGAGCGCGCCCGCGAGCTCGCGCTTCAGGCCGTCGTCAGGGTGTCACGTTTCACCTTCCCCGACTACCAGCACGACTACGAGCTCGTCTGTCTCGCCGACCCGAAGCTGTACCCGATCGACCTCGGACAGCTTGTCTCCAACCGGGGGCTCGACGTGCCGATTGCGCAGGTCGAGGATCATCTGGTCGAGGAGCACGTCCCCTGGTCGAATGCGCTCCACTCGCGCGTGATCGAGCGGGGCTCCTACCTCTGCGGCCCGCTCGCGCGTTTCGCGCTCCACTCCGAACGGCTCTCCCCGCTCGCACGAGAAGCTGCCGCGGAGGCGGGGCTCGAGCCCAGCGAACGCAACCCGTTCCGCAGCATCATCGTGCGTGCAGTCGAGCTCGTCTACGCGGCCGATGAGGCGCTGCGCCTGATCGCCGGCTACGAGGAGCCCGACCGGCCTGCACTCGAACTCACCCCGCGCGCCGGCGTCGGCTACGGCGCGAGCGAGGCACCACGTGGCCTGATCTATCACCGCTACGAGATCGACGACGCCGGCACGATCCTCGAGGCGAAGATCGTGCCGCCCACCTCCCAGAATCAGCGGACGATCGAGGAAGATCTGCGTGGCGTCGTCGAGCGCTCGCTCACGCTCCCCGACGAGGAGTTGAAGCTGCTCTGCGAACAGACGATTCGTAACTACGACCCCTGCATCTCCTGCGCTACCCACTTTCTGACCCTCGAGATCGAGCGATGCTGAGAGTCGTGGGGATCGGAAACCCGTGGCGGAGCGATGACGCGGCCGGGCTGCAGGCAGCGGCCGCGCTGCGCGGGCACGTCCCCGCTGCGGTCGAGGTGCTGGCCGAATCCGGTGAGCCGACCGCGTTGCTCGACCACTTCGACGGCGCCGATGCGGTCTGGCTGCTCGATGCGGTCAGCTCCGGCGCCCCGGCGGGCACCGTGCACCGGCTCGACGCCTCCGCAACCGAACTCCCGGAGCGGCTGTTTCGCACCTCGACGCACCACATAGGCCTCGCCGAGGCGATCGAGCTCGGACGCGCGCTGGGACGCCTGCCCTCGCGCGTCGTCGTATTCGGGATCGAGGGTTCGAACTTTGCGACCGGCGCCGAGCTGAGCCCCGCGGTCGCGGACGCTGTGGCGCGGGTCGTCGCACTCGTCGCGGAGGAGGTGACGCAGTGCACGAACGCGCGGTGATGAACGATCTGATCGGGAAGATCCTGGCGACGGCGGAGACCGAGCAGGCGCGGCGCGTCGTCTCGATCCGGGTGCGGCTCGGCGCCCTTTCCCACTTCACGCCCGAGCATTTCCGCGAGCACTTCGTCGATGCCGCTCGCGGGACATGTGCCGAGGGAGCAGCGGTCATCGCCGACGCCGACGACGCCGTCACCTCCGCCGATGCACAGGGTGTCGTGCTCGAGGAGATCGAACTCGAACTCGAGCCGTCGCCTCCGAGGAACCGTCCAGGCTGAGCGGTCTCAGACGGCGAGCTCGACGAGCTCGAAGCGGTCGACGTCAACGAGGCCCCGGTCGGTGATCTTGAGCGACGGGATCACGGAGAGCGACAGGAACGCGAGCGTCTGGATCGGCTGCGGAAAGCCGACACCGAGCGTGGCGACGGCCGCGGCCACCTCGCGGCTCGCGCTCAGCACCTCGGCGAGCGGGCGGTCTGAGAGCAGCCCCGCGACCGGTAGCGGCAGCTCGGCACGGACGCCGTCGGACTCGGCGACAACGAGCCCGCCTCCGAGTTCGCGCAGTCGTCGCGCTGCGACGAGCATCGCCTCATCCTCGACGCCGACGACGATCAGGTTGTGGCCGTCGTGGGCGACCGTCGAGGCAAATGCCCCGCGGCGCAGCCCGAAGCCGTGAACGAAGCCCTTGCCGACCCGTCCGGTGTCGAGGTGTCGTTCGAAGACGACGATCTTCGCGAGATCGCGCTCGACGTCCGCGACGGCGAAGCCATCACGGCTCGGCAGCTCCTCCAGCAGCAGGCGAGTCGTGATCTGGCCCGGCATCAGGCCGATCACGCGCCCCCGACCGCCACGCCATGGCACCGCGAGCTCCTCGGCACCGATCCTCGATATGTGCACACTGCGCCGCGTCCAGCCCGGGACGGCGACGGAAGCGATCTCACCCAGTGCCCGACCGCGCTTGAGCACCGAGCGCGGGCTGAACGTGCTGAGCTCGTCGAGCACGAGTAGGTCCGCCTGGTACCCCGGCGCGATCGCGCCGAGCTCCCTGAGCCCGTGATAGGCGGCGGCATTGAACGAGGCCATCACGAGCGCATCCGCAACCGGGAGACCGAGCGCGACGGCGTCACGCACGATCGCGTTGATGTGCCCGTCATCGGCGACATGCTCTGGCTCGCGGTCGTCGGTGCAGAACGCGAACCGATGCGGCCCGTACTCCTTGGCGAGCGGCACCAGTGCCTCGAGGTTGCGCGCCCCCGAGGCCTCCCGGATCAAGAGCCACATCCCGGCACGCAGCCGCTCGCGCCCCTCCTCGAGTGTCGCTGCCTCATGGTCGGACTCGACCCCGGCAGCCGCATACGCGTTCAGGGCCTTGCCGCTGACCCCCGGGGCGTGTCCGTCCACGTGCCGGGAGAGCCGCAGCTTCGCGAGCTCGCGGGTCGAGCCGGCCACGAGGTCGGGGAAGTTCATCATCTCGGCCACGCCGAGCACACGTTGGCGCCGCAGCAGCCCTTCGAGGTCACCGAGCGTGAGCTCACGACGAGGCGACTCGAAGACCGATGCGGGCACCGACGAGGAGGCCATGAAGAAGACGTCGAGCGGTAGCTCCGCGGCCGTGTCGAGCAGCCAGTGCACCCCGTCGCTGCCGAGCACATTCGCGATCTCGTGTGGATCCGCCACGACGGTCGTCGTACCGAGCGGAAGCACAAGCCGCGCGAACTCGTCGAGCAGCAGCTTCGTCGACTCGATGTGCATGTGGGCGTCGACAAAGCCCGGCACCAGGAACCCGCCACTCACGTCGAGGAGCTCGTGACCCTCGTAGCTACCGAGACCAGCGATCGTCCCGTCGACGATTGCCACATCCGCCTCGAGCCATTCGCGCGTGAACACGTTGAGCACACGCGCACCGCAAACGACCGTGTCGGCCGGCTCGTCGCCGCGCGCGACCGCGAGACGCCTGGCGAGCTCCGTCGTCGTCGGCGTACGCGTCGCGAGCCGGCTTGCTAGAGGATCGCTGCTCGACACGGGCGCGGCGTTGGGCACTCGGCTGGGGACAGGAGTCGTGCCGACCCGGTCGGTCTGCGAGCAGCGTGCATCGCCCGATCATGGCACAGTTGCCGGAGGCCTCCGCGACACTCCCGCCAGGATTCTCATCAACTTTTCAGAGTCGCCGCGTAGGCTGCCGCCCGGTGAGGCGGACGAGCTGCCCTGATGTGGGTGCGGGCGCTTCGCCCACGTTGGCGCGGCAGCATGTCAACGTCCCCCGCGACGAGTCGGGCTCGACGCACCCGGTGCGCATCGCGTGTCCGGCCGGACCGGTACGGTCCGGGCTGTGATGCTCGCGCGCGCTCGCTGCTCCGGCTCTGCGCTGCTGCCAGTCTCGCGCGCGCGGTGCGATCCCGAGCTGAACGCGAACCAGCAGTGACCGGAGAGAGCGTCGTGACCGGAGCGAGCGTCGAGTCAACCTCGCCGCTCGCGTCGCCTCGCATGCTGCTTGTCGCCGATCCACCTCCAAGCAGCCCGCCCGGGCACGGGGTGCGCTCGCTCTTCGTCGTCTCGCTCCCTCGCTCGCTCTCGACGACGCTCTACCACGCCGCCGCGCACGCGTTGCAGCTGCGCGAGCCGAGCTGGACGACGGGCGGAGAGGTCCTCAACCGGGAGCGCATCCGGGGCTGGAAGCATCGCGCACGGCCTGCCGATGCGCGCTTTACGAGCAAGGATGCAGCGCCTGAGCTGTTCGAGAGCGTCGTGCACTCGTTGAATGGCAGCGTCGAGCAGTGCGGCTTCGCCTACAAGGATGTCGTACAGCCCTTCGCCGTCGCAGAATGGCTTCAGCGCAGCGACCTACGGGTACTCAAGATCAAGCGCGACGTCGCCGAGGTTGCCTACGCGATGCTCAACCGGCGCTGGCACTACCCGGACTGTGCCGCCTCGCTCCACGACGAGCATCCAGCGGCGCTGATCGAGGGGCTGCTGCGCGCCGAGGCCGCACTCGCCAGGCTCCCGGGCGAGACGGTCACTTACCCCGAGGCGCTGGAGAGCCACGAGCCGCTCACTGGCGCCCTCACGGCTCTCTACCCGGAGGCGACGCTCGCCCCGATCGGCTACATCGACCGCAAGTTTGTCCGTACCCGTGCGCGGCTCGAGGAAAAGCTCCGGGAGTCCGCGCTCTTTCGCGAGCTCCAGCAGGTCGTCGTCGACGTGCGAGCAACCCTCGAGGACGGGAGCGAACAACGCCGCTCGCGCCTCGATCGGCTCAGCGTCGCAGCCTCCACGTGAGCCCTGCCAACGCCCCGAGCACGAGGGTTGGTACGACGACGAGGAAGCGGTACAGCAGCACACCGGCGACGACCTGCGTGTCGTGTCCGGCGAAGCCGACGAGCGCGCCGATGAGCCCGAGCTCGACGACCCCGATCCCGCCCGGCGTGATCGGCAGCGACCCAAGCAGCCGTCCGATCGACCAGGCAGCGAAGCTCTCGGCGAGCGAGAGTTCGGAGAGCGTGATTCCGACGGAGCGCAGCGAGAGATCAAGCATCAGATACCCGGTCAGCTGGTTCGCTAGCGTCGAGACGCTCAGTGCGAGCCAACGGCGACGCAGCAGCGCCAACGTCTCGGCCCGCAGGGCGAGCACGCTTTCGCCGTCGAAGCCGACGCTCGCACGTCCGAAGCGGCGCGTGACGCGCGCGACGAGCCTGCTGAGCAGATCGCCGAAGCGTCGCGTGCGCTCCGGCCGCGAGAGCGAGAGCGCCACGACCGCCGTGAGCGCGAGCGCGAGCACGACCCCGGTGACCGACACCCATTCGAGCGCGCCCGAAAGATGCCCCTCGGCCGCGACGAGCATCAGCCCCACGACCGGAAAGAGAAAGATCGTGAGCTGGTTCCAGAGGCCCGTCAGCGCCACCGCGAAGCCGGCCTCCTTCATCGCAACCCTCCGAGCGCGCAGCATCCCGTACGAGACCGCCATCCCCATCGGCGCGCCGCCGGGGACAACCGAGATCACCGCCGTCGAGGCCTGCGTCACGCGCAACGCGGCGAGGAAACCGAGCCTCGGAATGACGACCATCCAGGGAAACGCGAACGTGACCACGTTGAGCACAGTCGCGGCAGCGAGAATTGCGATCCAGAGGTCGGAAAGCCCTTGCAGCCTGTGCCAGACGGCGCCGTACCGCGCGATCGTGGGCAGTACGAGGGCGTACGCGAGCGCGACGACGGTCAAGGCCACCGCTGCTGCCAGCGTGCGCCGCACGACCGGGCCCCGTAGTATCGAGGCGCTCACCGTTCGACCGACTCCGAGCAGGCACCGACGCGGGTGCGAAGCAGCCGACCCCGGGGTTGCGCGCGCCGCACCGGCGCAGAGACGACGCCCGCAGGCGCTCCGCCCTTGACCTCAACCGCGCTCAACGAGACCGCCACCCGCTTCAGGCCCACACGCCGGGAGCTTGTGCTGAACGCAAGCGCGACGGTTCTCGCCGGAATACTCATCCTCGCGCTCGACCCGGAACCGGGCGACGCACCAGCGCATCTCTATCGCACCTTCCTCGTCGAGCACGGCATCGTCCTCTGGGACAACCTCTGGTATGCGGGGCAGTATCCGCTCGCCTCCTACAGCCTGCTCTACTACTTTCCGGCGGCGGTCGTCGGCAACCTACCTCTCGTGCTCGCCGCCGCGGTCGTGGGCACAGTGCTCTTCGCCGTTATCAGCTACCGCGAATGGGGTCTGACCGCCCGCTGGCCGACCCGGATCTTTGGCGTGCTCGCGGCCGCACCGATGTTCACCGGCCTCTATGCCTACACGCTCGGCTTCGTAGCGATGCTCGCGGCACTGCGACTGCTCCAGTACGGAAAGACGTGGCTCTTCGTGCTCTTCGCCGCGCTCACGCTCGGCTTCAGCCCGCTCGCGTTCTGTTTCCTCGGCCTGATCCTCTGCGCAGTCTTTCTCGCGCGCCGCTCGATCACCGGACAGGTGATCGAGCTTGCCGTCGCACTGGCCGCGATCGCAGCTTTCGAGCTCGTCGTGCTGATTCTCTTCCCGACACCGGGAACCTACCCCTTCAACCCCTACGACTTCATCGCGGTGCTCAGCGTCTCGATCTCCGGCGCGCTTCTTGCCTGGCGCGGCGGTCGTGACCGCCTGATCGCCTCGTTCTTCATCACCTGGGCGCTCGGCAGTGCCTTCCTGTACGTGGTTCCGAGTGCGGTCGGCGACAACTGGACGCGTCTACGCGGCTTCGTCTTCCCGATCATGCTCATCGCGGCGATCCAGGCGCGCTTCCGTCCACGTGCACTGACGGTCGTTGCGCTCTCACTCGCGCTTGCCTACAACCTCACGCCGTACCTGATGCTGATCCCCTACCGGCTTGCGAGCTCTCCCGGCACGGGTCAGTTCTGGCAGCCCGCGATCGGCTTTCTCGACCGCAACGCGGGCCAGTTCCGCCGCGTCGAGGTCGTACCCACCGCGGCGCACTGGGAGTCGTACTGGATCTCGAAAGCGGGGTTCGCGCTCGCGCGGGGCTGGTACCGGCAGCTCGACGAGGCGACGAACCCGATCTTCTACCCCCCCATCTCACCGGGCCCAAGTACCGTGCTTGGCTCCGTCACATGGGCATCAAGTATGTGCTGCTGCCGAAGACGAAGCTCGACCCTGACGGCGGCCCGACCGAGGCGCGACTGCTTCGCTCGGGTGCCGCCGGACTCAAGGTCGTCTTCAACTCGCCGACCTGGACGATCTACGCCCTGAGTGATCCGACGCCGCTCCTGACCGGCGTCGCCCACGCGCGGCTGCTTACCCTCGGCCACGACCGTATCGTCGGCTACGTGTCGGCACCGGGCCGCTACCTGCTGCGCGTCCGGTACACCCCTTACTGGTCGGTCATGCCGCGAAGTAGCTGTGTTCGCAAGGCGCCGGGCGGGATGACCTACCTCGAGCTGCCCCGCAGCGGAACCTTCACGCTCGGGATGCCCGACAGCGTGCTGGGAAGCCTCGACAGCGTCTTCGACGAGCTCACGAAGTCAACGTCGAAGGGCTGCGTGGTGGGCTGAACAGCGCTCCACCCCGTTGCGAGCAGCAGCTCAGCTCGCATGCGGGTCCGCGCCCGCGGCGGCCTCCTCGACCTCGACGTGCGGCAGCCAGCCCAACCAGCTCGGCAGGTACCAGCTGCGCTCGTCGAGCAACACGAGCACGCTCGGGAGCACGACCGAGCGGATCAGGGTCGCGTCGAGCAGCAGCGCGACTGCGACGCCAAATCCCATCTCTTGAAACTGTGCTAGCTGCCCGCGGGCGAAGCCCGCAAAAACGGCGACGATGATGAGTGCGGCGCCGGTGATGATCCGCGCCGTCGAGGCGACGCCGCCCACGACCGCCTCGCGCGTGTCGCCGCTTCGGTCGTAGCGTTCCTTAATACGGCTCATCAGGAAGACCTGGTAGTCCATCGAGAGCCCGAACAGGACCGAGAAGAGGAAGAGCGGTACCCAGGCGTCGATCGCGTGAACGCGCTCGAAACCGAGGAAAGCCGCCCCGTCACCATGGAGAAAGACGAGCGTCAACAGCCCGTAGGCGGCGCCGACGGAGACAGGTTGAGCACGATCGAGACGAGCGCGACGACGAGCGAGCGGAAGGCGATCGTGAGCAGCACGAGGCTGAGCGCGAAGACAAACCCGAGTACGTAGGGCGTGGAGCCGGTCGACGCGTCGAAGTACTCGGCGTTCCTTCCGTCACACCGCCGACGAGGATCCGCGCACCCGTGCCCGCGAACGCGGCCGGAAGTAACCGGGAGCGGAGCTCGCGGATCGCGCGGATCGCGGCGTGCGGCGACCGGGTCACCCCGAACCGGAACCGTCAGCAGCACCACGTGCGCAGCGCGCGCGAGCTCGATCCGTCCCTGCCCGAACGGCGGGTCGTGTGCGAGCCGGTGTTCGACGGCGACGAGCCGGGACAGCGTGGTCGCATCCCCACCCTCGATCACGATGCGTGCCGGATAGGGGCTCTGGTCGGAAATCACGCGCGAGCGCCAGCGCGCCTTGCTTCGACGGCATCGAGTCGGGCAGCGTGTCGACGCCGCTCGCCCCGATGTGGAGTCCGAAGACGGGCGTTGCGGCGACGAGCATGGCACCGGCGGTGACAGCAGGCTGAGCCACGGCCGACGCAGTACTCGCTCGACGAGTCCGCGCCAGAGCCGGCTCTCGGCGGCATCGGCCCGGCCGAGATTTCGCCCGAGCACCGGTACCCGCAGAGCGTCGACGCGATCTCCGAGCAGGCCGAGCAGCGCCGGCAGGAGCGTCAGTGCCGCGGCGACCGAGACGAGGCCGGAGACGATCGCGCCGACCGCGAGGTCCGCATCACGCTCGTCGGACGAGCAACATCCCCACGAGTGCGCCGACGAAGGAACTGCCCGAGAAGAGCATGGCGCGACTCGCGGTCGCGCCGGCGAGCGTGATCGCCGTGACCTCGGCGCGTCCCGCGGCCCGCTCCTGGTACCGAGATCACAAACAGTGAGTAGTCGATTCCGAGCGCGAGCCCCATCGCCGCTGAGCATGTTGACGATGAAGATCGACAGCGTGAACTCGAGCGAGAGCAACGTGATCAAGCCGAGCCCGACCAGGATCGTGACGAGCGCCATCAGCACCGGACAAGCCCCGCGACGCAGCCCCGAACACGAGCAGCAGCACGATAAGCGCCGCCGGGGACCCGAAGCCGAGCTCACCGCCTCGAGGTCCCGCTGCGAGAGCTCGTTGAAGTCCTCACCGACGCTCTTGTCCCTGTCACGTTCACCGTGAAGCCCGGCTGCGTGCTCTCCGCCGCAACGAGCGCGTCGACGGGTCGCGCACCGCTCGTGCCGGCGATCTGGATCGGCAGCAGAAGCGCGCGCCGGTTCGACGAGACGAGCGGCGGGACGGACGACGTTGCGGATGCTCGCGAGTGCGTGCAGCTTGACGACCAGCGTGGACGAAGCCGTCGGAACGCGCGCTGCCTGCCTTCGCGACGGTCGAGCTGACGGACGCCACGTCACTGGCCTGGAGGCGGCGTCGGCCGCGGTGGGCGGAAGGCGGCGCGATCGCGCGCGGCGCAGCCGACTCGGGTTCCCGGTCACCGACGCGTTCGAGCTGAGCCCGTGCAGCGACGTCGCCGTCAGCCCGAGCCCGACGAGGATTACGAGCCCCAGGCGCCCACGGTTCGACGCGGGTGGAGGCAGAGACGCGCGCGAGCCGCGCCGTGACACTTGCGCGCGGCACGGTCTCCGGGGAGGCGTTCAGGCCGCGGACCCGGCAACGAGCTCGCGGCGGCCGGAAAGCCCGCGGCGGCACTCGGCTCACCGAGCCCCACGGGGTCCCGTCACGCGCGATATCGATCCGCTTCCGCCGAGCTGGCCGAAGTCCGGGCATCGTCTGCATGTCGCCGCAGATCGCAACGATCCAGCCGGCGCCGGTGTAAAAAAAAAAGTCGCGACCGGCAGCGTGAACCCGTCCGGCGCGCCCAAAGGCGGGTTGTGCGAGAGCGAAAGGTGGGTCTTGGCCATGCAGATCGGCAGCGTGCCGAGCCCGGCGCGCTCGAAGTCGAATGCTGCGCGCGCGCGAGCGGCCAGAGCTCGACCCCGCCCGCAGCGTAGGCGCGCGTCGCGATCGCCTCGGAATCGGTTCATCGAGGCGGTAGAGGAAGCCGCGGCCTCGGGCTGACGGAGGCCGCCTCCCGAACGATCTCGGCCAGCTCGGCGGCACCGGCCCCGCCCTCCTCGAAGCCGGCGTTGACGGCGACTGCGGCGACCCCGAGCTCGCTGGGGAGCCGCAGGGCAGCGTCGATCTCGGCCGCCACGTCGCCCTGGAAGCGGTTGACGGCGATCACGCAGGAGCGGCCGAAGGCCTCGACAATCCGGGGGTTCGCCTGAAGGTTCGCGACGCCGCGCTCTGAGAGCGGCTCGAGCGCGGCGTCGCGAACCTGCAGGCGAACCTCCGGATTGTCGAGGCCTTCGGGCTCCCCTGCGTGATCGCCGTCAACCGCTTCCCGGGCGACGTGGCGGAAGAGATCGACGCTGCCCGGCGGCTCGCCAGCGAGCTCGGAGTCGCCGGAGTCGCCGTCAACGCCGGCTTCGAGGAGGGCGGGGCCGGCGCCGCCGAGCTGGCCGAGATCGTTCGGGAGGCGGCCTCCGTCAGCCCGAGCCCGCGCTTCCTCTACCGCCTCGATGAACCGATTGAACGCAAGCTCGAGGCGATCGCGACGCGCGCCTACGCTGCGGGCGGGGTCGAGCTCTCGCCGCTCGCGCGCGCGCAGGCGTTCGAGTTCGAGCGCGCCGGGCTCGGCACGCTGCCGATCTGCATGGCCAAGACCCACCTTTCGCTCTCGCACGACCCGCAGCTCCTGGGCGCGCCGGACGGGTTCACGCTGCCGGTGCGCGAGCTAGCGCGTACACCGGCGCCGGCTGGATCGTTGCGATCTGCGGCGACATGCAGACGATGCCCGGACTTCCGGCCAGCTCGGCGGCCAAGCGGATCGATATCGCGCGTGACGGGACCACCGTGGGGCTGCGGTGAGCCGAGTGCCGCCGCGTGGCTTCCCGGCCGCCGCGAGCTCGTTGCCGAAGGTCGCGGCCTGAACGCCTCCCCGGAGACCGTGCCGCGCGCAAGTGTCACGGCGCGGCTCGCGCGCGTCTCCTGCCTCCACCCGCGTCGAACCGTGGGCGTCTGGGGGCTGTAATCCTCGTCGGGCTCGGGCTGACGGCGACGTCGCTGCACGGGCTCAGCTCGAACGCGTCGGTGACCGGGAAGCCCGAGTCGGCTCGCGCTGCGGCCGCGATCGCGGCCGCCTTCCCGCCCACCGCGGCCGAGCGCCGCCTCCAGGCCAGTGACGTGGTGATCGTCAGCTCGACCGTCGCGCAGGCAGGCAGCGCGCGCTTCGACGGCTTCGTCGCCACGCTGGTCGTCAAGCTGCACGCACTCGCGAGCATCCGCAACGTCGTCCTGCCGCCGCTCGTCTCGTCGAACCGGCGCGCGCTTCTGCTGCCGATCCAGATCGCCGGCACGAGCGGTGCGCGACCCGTCGACGCGCTCGTTGCGGCGGAGAGCACGCAGCCGGGCTTCACGGTGAACGTGACAGGGACACAGAGCGTCGGTGAGGACTTCAACCAGCTCTCGCAGCGGGACCTCGAGGCGGGTGAGCTCGGCTTCGGGCTCCCGGCGGCGTTTATCGTGCTGCTGCTCGTGTTCGGGGCCGTCGTCGCGGGGCTTGTCCCGGTGCTGATGGCGCTCGTCACGATCCTGGTCGGGCTCGGCTTGATCACGTTGCTCTCGCTCGAGTTCACGCTGTCGATCTTCATCGTCAACATGCTCAGCGGCATGGGGCTCGCGCTCGGAATCGACTACTCACTGTTTGTGATCTCGCGCTACCGGGAGGAGCGGGCCGCGGGACGCGCCGAGGTCACGGCGATCACGCTCGCCGGCGCGACCGCAAGTCGCGCAGTGCTCTTCTCGGGCAGTACCTTCGTCGTCGCACTCGTCGGGATGTTGCTCGTGCCGACGAGCGTGATGCGGAGCCTCGCGGTCGGCGCGATCGTCTCCGGCCTCGTCTCGGTCGCCGCGGCACTGACGCTCCTGCCGGCGCTGCTCGGACTGCTCGGAGATCGCGTCGACGCTCTGCGGGTACCGGTGCTCGGGCGAAATCTCGGCCGGGCCGATGCCGCCGAGAGCCGGCTCTGGCGCGGACTCGTCGAGCGAGTACTGCGTCGGCCGTGGCTCAGCCTGCTGCTCACCGCCGGTGTCATGCTCGTCGCCGCAACGCCCGTCTTCGGACTCCACATCGGGGCGAGCGGCGTCGACACGCTGCCCGACTCGATGCCGTCGAAGCAAGGCGCGCTGGCGCTCGCGCGTGATTTCCCGAGCCAGAGCCCCTATCCGGCACGCATCGTGATCGAGGGTGGGGATGCGACCACGCTGTCCCGGCTCGTCGCCGTCGAACACCGGCTCGCACACGACCCGCCGTTCGGGCAGGGACGGATCGAGCTCGCGCGCGCTGCGCACGTGCTGCTGCTGACGGTTCCGGTTCGGGGTGACCCTGTCGCCGCACCCGCGATCCGCGCGATCCGCGAGCTCCGCTCCCGGTTACTTCCGGCCGCGTTCGCGGGCACGGGTGCGCGGATCCTCGTCGGCGGTGTGACGGAAGGGAACGCCGAGTACTTCGACGCGTCGACCGGCTCCACGCCCTACGTACTCGGGTTTGTCTTCGCGCTCAGCCTCGTGCTGCTCACGATCGCCTTCCGCTCGCTCGTCGTCGCGCTCGTCTCGATCGTGCTCAACCTGCTCTCCGTCGGCGCCGCCTACGGGCTGTTGACGCTCGTCTTTCTCCATGGTGACGGGGCGGCTTTCCTCGGCTTCGAGCGCGTTCACGCGATCGACGCCTGGGTACCGCTCTTCCTCTTCTCGGTCCTGTTCGGGCTCTCGATGGACTACCAGGTCTTCCTGATGAGCCGTATCAAGGAACGCTACGACCGAAGCGGCGACACGCGCGAGGCGGTCGTGGGCGGTGTCGCCTCGACGGCGCGGATCATCACCGGCGCCGCACTCATCATCGTCGCCGTTTTTGCGGGCTTCGCCCGCGGGCAGCTAGCACAGTTTCAAGAGATGGGATTTGGCGTCGCAGTCGCGCTGCTGCTCGACGCGACCCTGATCCGCTCCGTCGTGCTCCCGAGCGTCCTCGTGTTGCTCGACGAGCGCAGCTGGTACCTGCCGAGCTGGTTGGGCTGGCTGCCGCACGTCGAGGTCGAGGAGGCCGCCGCGGGCGCGGACCCGCATGCGAGCTGAGCTGCTGCTCGCAACGGGGTGGAGCGCTGTTCAGCCCACCACGCAGCCCTTCGACGTTGACTTCGTGAGCTCGTCGAACACGCTGTCGAGGCTTCCCAGCACGCTGTCGGGCATCCCGAGCGTGAAGGTTCCGCTGCGGGGCAGCTCGAGGTAGGTCATCCCGCCCGGCGCCTTGCGAACACAGCTACTTCGCGGCATGACTGACCAGTAAGGGGTGTACCGGACGCGCAGCAGGTAGCGGCCCGGTGCCGACACGTAGCCGACGATACGGTCGTGGCCGAGGGTAAGCAGCCGCGCGTGGGCGACGCCGGTCAGGAGCGGCGTCGGATCACTCAGGGCGTAGATCGTCCAGGTCGGCGAGTTGAAGACGACCTTCAGTCCGGCGGCACCCGAGCGAAGCAGTCGCGCCTCGGTCGGGCCGCCGTCAGGGTCGAGCTTCGTCTTCGGCAGCAGCACATACTTGATGCCCATGTGACGGAGCCAAGCACGGTACTTGGGCCCGGTGAGATGGGGGTGGTAGAAGATCGGGTTCGTCGCCTCGTCGAGCTGCCGGTACCAGCCCCGCGCGAGCGCGAACCCCGCTTTCGAGATCCAGTACGACTCCCAGTGCGCCGCGGTGGGTACGACCTCGACGCGGCGGAACTGGCCCGCGTTGCGGTCGAGAAAGCCGATCGCGGGCTGCCAGAACTGACCCGTGCCGGGAGAGCTCGCAAGCCGGTAGGGGATCAGCATCAGGTACGGCGTGAGGTTGTAGGCAAGCGCGAGTGAGAGCGCAACGACCGTCAGTGCACGTGGACGGAAGCGCGCCTGGATCGCCGCGATGAGCATGATCGGGAAGACGAAGCCGCGTAGACGCGTCCAGTTGTCGCCGACCGCACTCGGAACCACGTACAGGAAGGCACTGCCGAGCGCCCAGGTGATGAAGAAGGAGGCGATCAGGCGGTCACGACCGCCGCGCCAGGCAAGAAGCGCGCCGGAGATCGAGACGCTGAGCACCGCGATGAAGTCGTAGGGGTTGAAGGGGTAGGTGCCCGGTGTCGGGAAGAGAATCAGCACGACGAACTCGAAAGCGGCGATCGCGGCCAGTGCGACCGCGAGCTCGACGACCTGTCCGGTGATCGAGCGGCGCGCGAGGAAGACTGCGCAGAGGATCAGGCCGAGGAAACAGAACGCGAGCGGGCTGAAGCCGAGCGTGAGCGCGGCGAAGAGCACGAACAGCCACGTCTTTCCGTACTGGAGCAGTCGCAGTGCCGCTAGCATCGCTACGAAGCCGAGCGTGTAGGCATAGAGGCCGGTGAACATCGGTGCGGCCGCGAGCACGCCGAAGATCCGGGTCGGCCAGCGGGCGGTCGGCCCCATTCGCGGTAGCTGATAAGCGCGAAGAGCAGTGTGCCCACGACCGCGGCGGCGAGCACGAGAGGTAGGTTGCCGACGACCGCCGCCGGAAAGTAGTAGAGCAGGCTGTAGGAGGCGAGCGGATACTGCCCCGCATACCAGAGGTTGTCCCAGAGGACGATGCCGTGCTCGACGAGGAAGGTGCGATAGAGATGCGCGGGTGCGTCGCCCGGTTCCGGGTCGAGCGCGAGGATGAATTCCGGCCAGAACCGTCGCGCTTGCGTTCAGCACAAGCTCCCGGCGTGTGGGCCTGAAGCGGGTGGCGGTCTCGTTGAGCGCGGTTGAGGTCAAGGGCGGAGCGCCGCGGGCGTCGTCTCTGCGCCGGTGCGGCGCGCGCAACCCCGGGGTCGGCTGCTTCGCACCCGCCTCGGTGCCTGCTCGGAGTCGGTCGAACGGTGAGCGCCTCGATACTACGGGCCCGGCGTGCGGCGCACGCTGGCAGCAGCGGTGGCCTTGACCGTCGTCGCGCTCGCGTACGCCCTCGTACTCCCGACGGTCGCGCGCTACGGGGCGGTCTGGCACAGGCTGCACGGGCTTTCGACCTCTGGATCGCAGTGCTCGCTGCCGCGACTGTGCTCAACGTGGTCACGTTCGCGTATCCCTGGATGGTGGTCATTCCGAGGCTCGGTTTCCTCGCCGCGCTGCGGGTGACGCAGGCCTCGACGGCGGTGATCTCGGTTGTCCCCGGCGGCGCGCCGATGGGGATGGCGGTCTCCTACGGGATGCTGCGCTCTCGGAGGGTTGCGATGCAGGAGGCCGGCTTCGCGGTGGCGCTGACGGGCCTCTGGAACCAGCTCACCATCTTTCTCTTTCCGGTCGTGGCGCTCATGCTCGTCGCGGCCGAGGGGCATCTTTCGGGCGCGCTCGAATGGGTGTCGGTCGCCGGGGTCGTGCTCGCGCTCGCGCTCACGGCGGTCGTGGCGCTCTCGCTCTCGCGGCCGGAGCGCACGCGACGCTTCGGCGACTGCTCAGCCGGCTCGTCGCGCGCGTCACGCGCCGCTTCGGACGCGCGAGCCGGCTTCGACGGCGAAAGCGTGCTCGCGGTGCGGGCCGAGACGCTGGAGCTGCTGCGTCGCCGTTGGCTCGCACTGAGCGTCTCGACGCTAGCGAACCAGCTGACCGGGTATCTGATGCTTGACCTCTCGCTGCGCGCCGTCGGGATCACGCTCGCCGAACTCTCGCTCGCCGAGAGCTTCGCTGCCTGGTCGATCGGACGGCTGCTCGGGTCGCTGCCGATCACGCCGGGCGGGATCGGGGTCGTCGAGCTCGGGCTCATCGGCACGCTCGTCGGCTTCGCCGGACACGACACGCAGGTCGTCGCCGGTGTGCTGCTGTACCGCTTCCTCGTCGTCGTACCAACCCTCGTGCTCGGGGCGCTCGCAGGGCTCACGTGGAAGCTTCGACGCTGAGCCGATCGAGGCGCGAGCCGCGTTGTTCGCTCCCGTCCTCGAGGGTTGCTCGCACGTCGACGACGACCTGCTGGAGCTCGCGAAAGAGCGCGGACTCCCGGAGCTTTTCCTCGAGCCGCGCACGGGTACGGACAAACTTGCGGTCGATGTAGCCGATCGGGGCGAGCGTCGCCTCCGGGTAGAGAGCCGTGAGGGCGCCGGTGAGCGGCTCGTGGCTCTCCAGCGCCTCGGGGTAAGTGACCGTCTCGCCCGGGAGCCTGGCGAGTGCGGCCTCGGCGCGCAGCAGCCCCTCGATCAGCGCCGCTGGATGCTCGTCGTGGAGCGAGGCGGCACAGTCCGGGTAGTGCCAGCGCCGGTTGAGCATCGCGTAGGCAACCTCGGCGACGTCGCGCTTGATCTTGAGTACCCGTAGGTCGCTGCGCTGAAGCCATTCTGCGACGGCGAAGGGCTGTACGACATCCTTGTAGGCGAAGCCGCACTGCTCGACGCTGCCATTCAACGAGTGCACGACGCTCTCGAACAGCTCAGGCGCTGCATCCTTGCTCTTAAAGCGCGCATCGGCAGGCCGTGCGCGATGCTTCCAGCCCCGGATGCGCTCCCGGTAAGGACCTCTCCGCCCGTCGTCCAGCTCGGCTCGCGCAGCTGCAACGCGTGCGCGGCGGCGTGGTAGAGCGTCGTCGAGAGCGAGCGAGGGAGCGAGACGACGAAGAGCGAGCGCACCCCGTGCCCGGGCGGGCTGCTTGGAGGTGGATCGGCGACAAGCAGCATGCGAGG
>CAWHDF010000036.1:0-4914 GCA_963828105.1 uncultured Actinomycetota bacterium
AGTTGGCCATTTGCGGGGTTTTCCATTATTTCACGGGATTTCAGGTGCTCCTCAAGTGCCTTCAAATGACCTCACTTTTGCGGAGGTCGGGACACGGTTCGGAACAGGAAACGGCCCGCTCCGAGTCGCAGCTCGGCCCTGAGGATGTGGGCATGCCGAGACGATCTGCGGCGGTCCCCTGAGAGCGTGGTGGCCGATCAAGCCGATAAGCGTCGCTAGAAGGTCCGCGCGCGGGGCCGCGCGGTTTCGCCGCTTGCCGCCCGTACCGGACGGCTGCGGAGAACTGGACAACACGAATGAGGCACCACCATGAAGACTCACGAGCTCGTGCCCTGCACGCCTATCGACCGCGAGAATCCGATCATCCTCGGCCGACGGGGCAAGACTCGCCGGCAGACCGTACGCGGTGTCGGTGCCATCGAGCCCGACGACGGCTCAACGCTTACGATCAGCTCGAACCTCGGCAAGGTCGGCGCCAAGGGCACGCCTGGCTCCGCACGACCTACGACACCACGACGGGAGCGATCCTTGAGCACGAGGTTCGGGGCAGCTCGGTCGAGCTGCGCAACGCGTACGCCTCGTCATCCAGCTGAGTTCGGCGAGCCGGCCCCGTCGTGACTCTGCTGGACGACAGCGACCCGGAGGTCGCGGCCGCCCTCATGGTCGCCCGCGGCTTCACCCTGACTGACCGGCCGGCGTTCGCTGCGGCACGGTCGAGAATGATTCAGGCCGGCATCGACGAGCTCGCTGCGGTCGTCATGGCCGCCGACGAAGAGGAGCCAAAACTCATGGCCGGCGTAGGCGGCTGGCCCCCTCGCCGACCCTGAGTCGAACTGTTGGGGTTCGCCAGCTGGGTGGGTGGGTGGCTGTCGGAGTGAGCTCGTTCG
Source organism: uncultured Actinomycetota bacterium (assembly GCA_963828105.1). Classification (GTDB taxonomy): domain Bacteria; phylum Actinomycetota; class Thermoleophilia; order Gaiellales; family Gaiellaceae; genus PALSA-600. The sequence goes on from CAWHDF010000036.1 coordinate 888, forward strand.
CGCGGGCACCCACGCTGAGCGGCTGATCAAGGGCGCGCGCACAACTCGAGTCGGCGCACCTGCCGCTTGACCGCAACGACACGGACGCCGCGAGTGGAGCGGCCTGTCAGTTGGACAACTCGTCGATCAGCTTGACGATCTGCTGTGCGTTGATGCCGCCCCGGGGGTCGTCTTGAGTTGACACGAGAAGCTCGTTCCCTTTCGCCGGGAACTCGACGACGCCGTGGTCGGCGTACCACTTTCGCTTGGCTGCCATCTCTTTGCGTAGACAGAGTCGTTAAGCATCCCCAGGTGCTCCCAGTAGATGGTGCGACCTAGATCGTCGTCCTCAATCGTGAAGTCCGGATATCGGAAGGAGCCGTCGTCAAACGTGAGTTTGCGCTCGTACGCATATTCGATTCGCCGCGCGTGCAGCAGCTCAGCTATCAACGCTTCCGATTTGGACCGCACGACGTCGCCTCGCGTGGTGGTGTGGATCAGCCCGCGCTCGAGAAACGTTCCGGGCGATGTTTCGATCAGGTCGGGCTCAGCAAAGAGGTTCGTCAGCCTGGTCGCGGTTTCCGACCGGTCTGGCTGGGCGAAGCTCTTCAGCTCGGCCGGGTCCCCCTGGTAGAGCAACGTAATGCGCTCCCTTTGTCGCGTGAGTGCGGTGTAGAGAAGCTCGCGCGTGAGGATCCGGCAAGGGTTCGGAATCACGATGATCGTGCGCCCAAACTCGCTCCCCTGCGCCTTGTGCACGGTGAGCGCGTAGGCGAGCTCTAACGGCGGAGACCGCTCCTCGCCAAAGTCTCCGGGCCGGTAGTCGTAGACGAAGCCATCCTGCCCGGCGAACTCAACCTCTCCTTTCCACGGAAGACCCTTCATCGCCTTGCGCTTGTATTGACCGACCACGACACCGATGTCGCCGTTGGCGATGTATCGAACCGCGTTCTCTTTGGGGAACACGTTGCGCCAGCGCTCGTTGACAACCGATATCACCTTGTCCCCGTAGACGATCTCCTCGGGGCCGAGCGGCCGCGGGATCTTGCGGTAGAACGACTGCTCTTTTGCTCGCTCGATCGTCGCGCCGCGGAAATGGCGCTGCAGGAAACGGTTTAGTTCCCGAACCCCGTGGGCGTGCGCACGCACCGGCGAGAGAATCTGCCACTGCTCAATCTTTGCTGCCGCGCCGGCCTCGGCATTGCGCGCCCGCCAGAAGTACATTTGACCTTCGTACTCGGAGCCACCGCAGGCCCGTTCGAACCCGATCACGTCCTCGGTGGAGCTGAGCTCGAGATCCTCGACGAGAACGCCGAGCAGCTTCTCGCGTAGGTCGGCTGGGTCGTCCCAGCGCATCACCTGCAGTGTCGAATCGACGTTTTGATCCCTGAGTCGATTCCAGATTTCGTCCGCGGCTGGGCTCGGGTCCCGGCCGCCGAACCATTCGGCGAGCATCAGGTCGGCGCGATGCTCGGCGTGATGGGTCTCAACTCCGTCCAACTGGGTCGGCCTGCGAGGCACGGTTAGCTCCCCGCAGCCGGGTGCTCGACGCGGAAACTTCGTATCGAGCTCGTCCGGGCGCAACCGGCTGACGATGTCGACGAATGGTCGGCCGGCGCCGATCGGTGGCAGCTGACGCGGATCACCGACGAGAATAAAACGAGCGACGCCTTTCACACCATCGATGACGGCCGCGAGCTGATCCTCAGTCAACATGCTGGCCTCGTCGATGATCACCGTGCGGTAGCCGTCTACCCCTGCGGTGGGAGCGAGGTGGTATCGGCCGGTCTCCGGCGCGTATCTGCCGCTGGTGAGGAGGAATTGCGCGATTGTGAAGGCATCGCGGCCGAGCGCGCTGCCGAGGCGGACCCGGGCCTTGCCCGTCGGCGCGAGCAAGAGGATGTTCCCGCCCTCCACCGACGGTTCGTCGCAGAGCACCTTCAGCAGAGTGGTCTTGCCCGTTCCGGCCGGTCCGATCAGGACGGCGAAACGGCTGGCATACAGCTCCTCGAGCGCGGCGACCTTTTCGGTCCTGGCCAGATCCTCATCGGGATCCTCACCTTCGATCACGCCTCCGAGCGCCGCGTCCAGGCGTGGCCGCCACTCGATCTTTGCCTCGTGCCGGCTGGCCGCCTGACGCCGCTCGACGAACCGTTGGATTACGTCCTTCGTCTCGCGCAGCCGGTCGAGCTGGAACGCCTTCGTCCCATCCGCCAGCACCGACTCCGCGATTGCCGGTTGGAGAGCGTTGCCATACACGATCAGCTGATCCTGGTCGATCCGACATGGCGGGTCGAGCTCAAAATCTCGTATGCGTTCGGTTACCCGGTTTGCTGGCAGCAGCGTGTCGCCGGCGGCTGACGCCAGCTCGAGCTGGCTGACGATCAGTGCCCGGGCTCGTCGGACGTCGAGTGAGTCCTGCATCCCACTAGGGCGCGGCAGCGGATGGGCGTGGCGCACCACCTCTGCGGGAAACGCGCCGTGGTCGACCGTTCTCACCGAGATTGGATCTTGGGCGTAGCGGTCCCCTTCGTAGAGCAAGTAGGGGTTGGCTAGGATCTCACCGTCGGAACAATCGATCCCGGCGCTCTCACGGAGGTCGGGCTGGTACCAGCGCTCCGCCTGCTCCGGCGTCAGCGCGAAGCGGGAAACCAGCTTCAGCAGCGCGCGGCGCTGATCGTCGAGGACCTTCCACTTCTGTCGCAGGTTGATCCCGAGGTGCTGCTGAAGGCCCGGCAGAACTGCATGCGGGTCCTCCATCGCCCGCTCGACTATCTCCCACGGATCACTGTTCTCCGGGATCAGTGGCTCGAGCTGTCGAACGACGAGCGTCGACTGGTCGACCCCGAACGCATGCAGCGCCGCCCCGAGTCCCGGGCACGGGCCGCGGAGCGTCCACAGTGCGCCGAGTTGTTCGCTGACCCATTGGAGTTCCCTGCTGCGCCGGCCGGGCAGATGCGCTTCGGCGACACGCAACGCCTGTTCGATGGCAACGAGACTGGTGATCGCAGTGTCGTGCGAGACCCATTCCGACGTAAACGCGAACTCGCCCCACGCTTCGTCTGGCGCGAACGCAACGAATTGCTCGGGGTCGATCGACTGATCCTGCTGGGATGCGGCAAGCGCCTGCTGATACGGCAGCAGGACTCCCTCGCCAAACTTCGGATCGAGCGAGTGCTGGACCATGCACTCCCACGCGAGCGTGCGGAGTGGGTTCTCGCCCTCGTACTCGAAAGGCTCGCTCACGTGCATGACGCGCGCGGCCCCGATTAGGACTCGACCCTCCCTTTCAGTGAGCGGAACGCGTTTGGCGTAGAAGAACAGCAGCGCCGGCGGCTGCACAGCGGCGAAGAATCCATTCAGCATCGCGCGCTGGTTGGTGCCGTGCTGGATCCACCGTCGTCCGGCAAACGCCGGCCATACGCCCGCAGGACCGCCGCCAGATTCGCCCTGGCCGCCCCGTACGTCGGGTCGATCGCCAGCGCGAGCCGGTACTGCCTGATGGCGCCCGCCGGCTCTCCCTCCCTTGCGAAGAGGTTTCCCAGGTTGAGGTGGGCCTCCTTCTTGCCGGGATCCAGCCGGATCGCCTCGCCGAACTCCCGGCCTGCCCGGCGATCGTCCCCCATTCGGCCCAAGGCCAGCCCAAGATCGTTGTGCGCGGAGGCGTCGTTTGCATCGAGACGCAGCGCCTCCTTGAGGGCCTCCGAGGCGCCCGCAGGGTCGCCCCGCTCGAGCAAGAGAACCCCAAGATCGTAGTAGGCCCCGGGAAACGAGGGATCGAGCGCGATCGCCTTCCTGTATTCGGCGTCGGCCACGTCGGGCCGGCCAAGCTGTTTGTAGGCGTTGCCGCGATCAAGCCTGACCTCCGCCGAGTCCGGCCTGAGCGCCTCGGCGCGATCAAGCCAGGCCACCGCGTCCCGGAACTGCCCCTCGTCCAGCGCGACCTTGCCGAGGTCGGCCGCGGCCAGCCAGGAACGCGGGGAACGCTCGGTCGCCGCCGACCAAAGAGCACGGGGGCTTGCGAAAATCGCCGCTTGTGACCGGGTTA